>NZ_JBHYDE010000003.1:0-444353 GCF_051861155.1 Sphingopyxis sp.
AGCCGCGGCACCCCATGACGTTCCCACCAGCTTGCCATTTGTCGGACTCCCCTTGGCGCGGAAGGTGACCCTTGCTAGCGCGGTTGGCAACACCCATCTGTGCGGGTCCGCACAGCCGAAGAAAGATCGTCATGCCCGCTATCCACCATACCAAGATGCTCATCCTCGGCTCCGGCCCCGCCGGCCTGTCCGCCGCTATCTATGCCGCGCGCGCCGGGATGATGCCGATCGTCGTGCAGGGGTTGCAGCCGGGCGGCCAGTTGACGATCACCACCGACGTTGAGAACTATCCGGGCTTTGCAGAGGTGGTGCAGGGTCCGTGGCTGATGGAGCAGATGACGGCGCAGGCGACGCATGTCGGCACGTCGATGATCTGGGACACGATCGTCGACGTCGACCTGTCGCAGCGCCCGTTCAAGATCACCGGCGACGGCGGCGATGTCTATATGGCCGAAACGCTGGTGATCGCGACCGGGGCGCAGGCGAAATGGCTGGGCGTGCCGGGCGAGCAGGAACTGGGCGGCAAGGGCGTGTCGGCCTGCGCCACCTGCGACGGTTTCTTTTATCGCGGCAAGAAGGTCGTGGTGATCGGCGGCGGCAACACCGCGGTCGAGGAGGCGCTGTACCTGACCAACCACAGCGACGATGTGACGCTGATCCACCGCCGCGATCATCTGCGCGCCGAAAAGATCCTGCAGGACCGGCTCCACGCCAATCCGAAGATCAAGGTTTTGTGGAACAAGAAGGTCGATCGTTTTGTCGCGGGTGAGGGCGTTTCGGGGCTGGTCGGGGTCGATCTGATCGACACGGTGACCGGCGAGGCGAGCCACGAGCCGACCGATGGCGGCTTTGTCGCGATCGGCCACAGCCCGTCGACCGAGCTGTTCAAGGGCAAGCTGCCGCTGGATAGCGACGGCTATCTGGCGGTAACGCCGGGAACGTCGCTGACCTCGATCCCCGGGGTGTTCGCGGCGGGCGACGTGACCGACAAAGTGTATCGCCAGGCGGTGACCGCGGCGGGCATGGGCTGCATGGCGGCGCTGGATGCCGAGCGGTTTCTGGCTGAGGCTGAATATAGGGCTTTGGTGGAGGCGTAGGGGGCGACGGCGGTGAGACGAGGGCGATCGGTGCGATATGCAATTGTGCATTTGTGGTGCGCCCTCGCCCTGATTGCTTCACCAACGGTCGCGATGGCCGAGGACAGCGCCGCCGGTTCGGTGCGCGTCGTGCGGGATTATGTCGACCGCGCGCGGCAAGGGCAGGACGCCAGCGGCCTTGTTTCCCGATATGCCAGCGTGGGTGTAATCGGGGTTGGCACACCCTATGAGCATGCCGAATTCGTGACCTATTTCAGCCAGTGCGCGCTGGTGTCGATAACCGATGCGGCGCTGGTCGACGGGGTTCGCGAAATTGCGAGCATGGGCGATCTCTATTACGTCGTCGGCAGCTTCATCTGCCGCGACGGCGAAACCGAAGAGCCGGTCGCGCGGATCGGCTTTGGGGTTCAGGATCGGCAGATTACACGGATCGATCTCGATCCCGCGATCTTCCTGGCGCATCGGGATGATGCAAACTAGGCTGCGCTTTCCCGCCCCAGCGCTTTGAGGATATTCTGGGCAAGCCACTCGGCATCGTCGCCAGCGAAGCTGTGCGAGGTGCTGGCGAGGCGCTCGATCGGGACGGCGCCGGGGTCGCAGCTGGCGACGAACGCCTGTGCGGTGCGGTCGCCGGTGGCGAGCAGGATCGTCGCTGGGCAGCGCAGGCTCGCGAGCGCGGAATTAAGGCGCGCGGGCAAGCTGTCGGGGGGGGCGGGCGCGGTGCCGCGGCCGAGCGCAGACAGACCGCGCGCGAGTTTCTTGATGTCGATCTCACCCTTGAGCAGCCGGAGCAGGCTTTTGGGATCGGTCAGCCGCGCCAGGTAACGCGCGCGGATCGCCGCGGCGGGGGGCAGCGCGGGTTCGTCGGTGTCGCCGCTGTCGTCACTTTCGTAAGTCCACGGATTGGCGAGGATCAGGGCGTCGAGCGTCAGCGGCTTATGCAGCAGGAGCGCGCTGGCGGCATCGCAATTGCCGAAGGCAATGATGCGGGTGAGCTGCGCCGCGGCGCCGCGGAAGGCGGCGATTGCGGCGGCGATGTCGGGGGCGCTGCTGGTGTAGCCGCCGTTTTCGCCCTCGCTGTCGCCGATGCCGCGGCGGTCGAAGCGGAACACGGGGTGACCGGCCTCGGCGATGCGCTGCGCCAGCAGCGCCATGCCGCGATGCGCGCCGCTGCGGATTTCATTGCCGCCCGAGACGATCAGCAGGCCGGTGGTGCCGGGCGCTTCGTCGAGCGTCGCGGCGATCGCGGCGCCTTCGCAGGGAAAGCTCAGCTGATGCCGCATGTCTGGCTCCACGCGGCGATGTCGGCGGCGATCGCTGCCGCCATCGCGGCGTCCTCGCCGGGTTCGGCGCGCAGCCACAGTGGCGTCCCCGCAATGGCGTCGGCGCCGTTGCCGAGAGTGACGGTGCGGAGCGGGGCGACGGGTCGGGCCTCGGCGCTGCCGAGCTGCGCCATCATCGTGGGCGAGAGCCGGTTGCCCGCGAGTAGCAGCGGCGTGGTGGCGGCTTCGGCTTGCAGGCTGTCGAGCGACGACGTTACGCCGCTTTCGCGGTCGGCGGCGACGCGCGCGCGCATCAGGGTGCGGAGCAGCGAAGCGCCGCTGACGGGAGCGAGGCGCCACCAGGCAGCGGCGTTGGCGTGGTGGTCGAGCAGCGCGCCGCCACGCAGCGACGCGATGATCAGCGGGCCGTCGATGGTTGCGGTAGTATCGGCGAGAGCGTCCTGCCAGCGGGCAAGGTCGACCCGTTCGAGTGGTACAAGGCTGTCATTCTGGCCGGGTAGGTCGGGGAGCAGCGTGGCGAACCCGTCGGCTGCCAGCGTGCGCATCGCGAGGACGAGCGTGCGGCGAGTGCGGTTGGCTTCCTCGAACAGCGGCGGGACGAGCAGGATCGTGGCGCGCGGGGCGCGCGTGGGGGTGATGCGGAGGACATGTTCGGGGCCGGGGGGTGCCATGCGCATGCTCCCTGTCGTCATCCCGGCGAAGGCCGGGATCTCGTCGTGGCGTATTCCGCAACGGCGAGATCCCGGCCTTCGCCGGGATGACGATGAAAGGGGTGCGTATCCAAACCGATAACTCTCAATCGGTCACTTTGCGCAGCGAGAAGGTGAGCAAATTGCCGTAGGTTTCAAAGATTTCGCCGTCGATCTCGTCATCGTCGATGAGGATGCCGAGGCGGTCTTCCATCTCGGTCAGCACCGTGGCGACCGCCATCGAGTCGAACTCGGGCAGCGCCCCGAACAGGCCGCTGTCGTCGGTCAGCGCCGCGGCGCGATCTTCGCCGAGGCCGAGGACATCGGCGAGCAGGGCGCGGAGGGTGGCGTCGACGGTATCGGGTGCGGTCACTTTTCTTTCCTCAGCAGGGCGCGGGCAAAGGCCTTTAATGCCGGACCCCATGCCGCGGGGCGCGACGGATTGAAAGCCTCGATCCGCCACAGCGGGTCGTGGCGGTTCATCCAGTCGCGCTTGTAGCCATCGTTGCCGGTGCCGAAATCGACGCGCGTCACCTTGTCGATCTCGATCACGTGGCGGAACAATGCCGCCGAGAGCAAAGTGCCGGGCGAGGCTTTCAGGCTGTCCTCGACATGCGCGAGCTTGTGGATGAAGGCAGTGCCGTCCTCGACCGTCCAATATTGCGCCGCGACGGGGATACCGTCGATGCGGGCGATGCCCATGCGTAAGCTGCCCCGGGCGCTCTCGGCTTCGGCAAAAGCGCGGAGTAGCGCGGGGTGGCCTTCTTCGGGTTTCCAGCTTGCGGCGTAAATCTGTTCGTAGGCAGCCCAGCTGCCAGGGTCGAAGCTGGTGAGCAACTGAATGTCGACGACGCCCTTTTTCGCCTTGCGCTGGACGGTATTGCGCAGCGCGCCGGGGCGGCTCGCCCACCAGGCGTCATGGTCCATGTCGCCAAGGTCGAGCCAGTGACGGTCACCGGCGGGGGTGGCTTTGACCCACCAGCCTGCGGCGCGGAGTGCGGCGGTGAGGTCGTCGGGGTCGCTGACCGGGTAGAGGGTCAGGTGCGCGGCGGAGCGGCGGAGATTGTGCAAGAGCGCGCGCAGGGCGGCGCTGCGGTCGCCATCGCCGGTGTAGAGCGGGCGGATCGCAAAGCTGTACCAGTTGGTGAGGCCTGCGAGATCGTCCGGCCTTTCGGTGCGCAGCGGCAGCCATGCGGTGACGACGCCGGCGCGGCCATGCGCGTCGATCCGGCCTTGCCCGGCAAAGCCATGCGCTTCGAGCAGGTCGAACCATGCCGCGCGGTCGAAGGGCGAGGCAAAGCCCGCCGCGCGCGCTGTGGCGGGCAACCGCTCATCATTAGCGTGATGTTCACCGTTCCCTTGCATGGTGCCGCCCTCTATCACTTGACCCCTAACAGCCGATGACCACGCCCGAAAAGCCATCTTCGCGACCGATCGACCATCTCGCCCGCTGCGGCGCGCCGGACGCGGCTGCGTTGTTGATCGGCGATGGGGTGATGACGTTCGCCGCGCTTGACGCCGGGGTCGGGCGGCTGGCGGCGTGGCTGCTGGACCAGGCGGGCGCGCCGGGCGAGCGGGTGGCGAGCTGGAGTGCGAAGACCCGCCTGGCGTGCCTGATGCCGCTGGCCGCGGCGCGCGCGGGGCTGATCCATGTGCCGGTCAATCCGTTGCTGAAAGGGCCGCAGGTCGCGCATATCCTGGCCGACAGCGGCGCCAAACTGCTGATCACCAACGGCGCGCGGGCGCAGATGCTGGGCGACGGATTGCCTGCGGAATGCGCCGTGCAGGATTTGACGGTCGCTGAGGCGGCGATCGATTCGGACAGGGACGGGCTGGCTGCGTCGTCGGCTGACCCCGACGATTTGGCGGCGATCCTCTACACCAGCGGGTCGACCGGGCGACCGAAGGGGGTGATGCTGAGTCACGCCAATCTGTGGCTGGGGGCCGAAAGCGTCGCTTCCTATCTGGAGATCGTGCCCGATGACCGGGTGCTGGCGGTGCTGCCGCTGAGTTTCGACTATGGGCAGAACCAGCTGCTGTCGAGCTGGTATGCGGGCGCCGCGGCTGCACCGCTCGATTATCTGACCCCGCGCGACGTTGTGAAAGCGGTCGCGCGGCACCGTGCGACGACGCTGGCGGGCGTGCCGCCTTTGTGGGTGCAGCTGGTCGAGAGCGACTGGCCTGCCGAGGCGGCAGCTTGTCTGAAACGGCTGACCAACAGCGGCGGGGCGCTGACGCCGTCGCTGATCGACGCGATGGCGGCGACCTTTCCGAACGCCGACATCACTCCGATGTACGGGCTGACCGAGGCGTTTCGCTCGACCTATCTGGAACCGAAACTCGTCGCCGACCATCCGACGTCGATGGGCCGCGCGATCCCGCATGCCGAAATATTGGTGTGCCGCCCCGACGGGACGATCACCGCCGACGAGGAACCGGGCGAGCTGGTGCATTGCGGGCCGCTGGTCGCCAAGGGCTATTGGCGGGATGCCGAGCGCACAGCCGAGCGCTTCCGCCCGGCGCCGCGCGCCTCGGCCTATGGCGGCTTTGCGGTGTGGTCGGGCGACACGGTGCGCCGCGACGCCAATGGCCTGCTCTATTTCGTCGGCCGCGACGATGCGATGATCAAGACCGCGGGCAACCGCGTCAGCCCGACCGAGGTCGAGGATGTCGCGGTGGCGTCGGGGCTGATTTATGAAGCCGTCGCGTTCGGGGTACCCGACGCGCGGCTGGGCGCGGCGATTATCCTGATCGTCCGCGGCAAGGGCGGGGTCGCCGACGACGCGGGGCTGAGCGCCTATTTGCGCCAGAACCTGCCCAATTTCATGCAGCCGCAGGCGATCGAATGGCGCGATGCGCTGCCGCGCAATCCCAATGGCAAGCTCGATCGGGTGGCGATCGCCGCCGAATGGGCGCATGAGGTGGCGGCATGAAACCGCACGGACCCATTCCTCCGGGCTACGCCGCCGATGATGATGGGATGCTGATGATCGGCGGCGACCGCGCCGATGCGCTGGCCGACATGGCGGGCGATACGCCATTGTTCGTTTACGACAGCGCGGCCCTCGCCGCGCGGGTGGCCGCATGGCGCGCCGCGATGCCTGCGGCGGTACAGCTGCATTATGCGATGAAGGCGAACCCCTATGCGCCGCTGCTGGCTTTCATGGCGCGGCTGGTCGACGGGTTCGACGTTGCATCGGGCGGCGAGCTGAAAGCCGCACTTGCCAGCGGGATGCCGGCGGGCGACATCAGCTTTGCCGGCCCCGGCAAACGCGACCGCGAAATCGAAGCGACGATCAATGCGGGGGCAACACTCAATCTGGAATCGGTGGGCGAGGCGGAGCGTGCGTTGTCGATCGCCAGCCGCCTTGGCCTGACGCCAAGCCTTGCGGTGCGGGTCAATCCCGATTTCGACCTGAAAGGGTCGGGGATGAAGATGGGCGGCGGCGCCAAGCCGTTCGGGGTCGATGCGGCCGAGGTTCCGGCGCTGGTCCGGCACCTGATCGCGGCGGGGGCTGACTGGCAAGGTTTCCATATTTTTGCTGGATCGCAGGCACTTGATGCCGCGGCGATCGCCGATACGCAAGCGCAGACGGTGGCGCTGGCGGCGCGGCTGGCGGACGAGATCGGAGCATCGCCGCCGCTGGTCAATCTGGGCGGCGGGATGGGGGTGCCCTATTTCCCCGGCGATACCGCGGTCGATGCCGCCGCGGTCGGCGCAGGACTGGGCGAGACGCTCGCCGGGCGGCCCGCGGCGCTGGCGGACAGCCGCTTTGCGATGGAACTCGGGCGCTGGCTGGTTGCCGAGGCAGGGGTCTATCTGACCCGCGTCGTCGACCGCAAGATCAGCCATGGCGAGACGTTTCTGGTCACCGACGGCGGGTTGCACCACCAACTGGCGGCGAGCGGCAATTTCGGGACGGTGATCCGCCGCAACTATCCGATCGCGGTCGCCGGACGGTTCGGCAATGCGCCGGACGAAACGGTGTCGGTGGTCGGTTGCCTGTGCACCCCGCTCGACCGGCTGGGCGATCAGGTCGCGCTGCCGCGCGCCGACGTCGGCGATCTGATCGCGATCTTTCAGGCGGGCGCCTATGGTGCGAGCGCGAGCCCGGCGGCGTTCCTGGGGCAGGGACCGGCGCGCGAAATGCTCGTCTGATCGCCCAAAAGCTGTTCCTTATCGGGACAGCTTTGCCGGGGTACGGATCAAACTTACCGCAAGACTAACTCTATGTTCACCCTTTTCGCGCAAGGACAAAGCTGACGCAAAGTCTGTCGTCGCGGCGAATGGGGCTGCGGCGATCGGCGGCGGCTCGAAAGGTTGATTGATTATGGCTTCGTTCCCCTCGCTTCGCGTCGCGCGCGCCGCGCTCGTCTGTGGCATCGCGGCGACCGCGCTGACCGGCTGCGCGAGCACCGGCGGCAGCGCGCCGCAGCTTCCCAGCGCGAATTTCGTGCAGAATCAAGAGGGTCCGGGCGAGGAATATATCATCGGCCCGCTCGACGAGCTCCAGATTTTCGTGTGGCGCAACCCCGAACTCGGCGGCAAGGTCCAGGTGCGGCCCGACGGGCGGATCACCACCCCGCTGATCACCGACATGCCCGCGGTCGGCAAGACCCCGACGATGTTGCAGCAGGACATCAAGCTCCAGCTCAGCCAATATATCACTGATCCGATCGTCAGCGTGATCGTGACGACGTTCAACAGCACCTTTTCGCAGCAGGTGCGCGTCGTCGGTGCGACCGAAAAGCCCGCCTCGATTCCGTTCCGCGCCAACATGACCGTGCTCGACGCAATGATTGCAGTCGGCGGGCTGGGCGAATATGCGGCTGGAAACAAGGCACGACTCGTCCGTTTCGACAAGGGCAGCGGCAAGCAGCAGGAATTTGCCCTGCGGCTGAACGACCTGATCAAGCGCGGCGATATCAAGGCCAATGTGCGGTTGCAGCCCGGCGATGTCATCATCATCCCCGAAAGCATGTTCTGACCCAGACCGACCGCCACTAAACCCATCTCCCAAGGATTGATCGCAACCGATGAACAGCCTTTACGACGAATTCCGGGTGGCGCTGCACAGCGTCTGGACGCGCCGGTGGCTCGTGCTGGCGGTGGCGTGGGGGATTTGCATCCTGGGCTGGCTGGCGATCGCGTCGATCCCCAACCGCTATGACTCGCGCGCCCGGTTGCTGGTCGACATCAACGAAATCCTGCCCGACGATGCGCAGGGCGGTTCCTATGGCGGCCGCCAGCAGATCGATCAGATCCGCGAGACGCTGACCAGCGCGCGCAATCTGGAAAAGGTCGCGGCGACGACCGGCCTGTTGCCCGCGGGCGCCGGCGAGCGCGAAAAGGCAAGCGCGGTCGCGATGCTGCAAAAGAATATCAAGGTCGTTCCGCAACAGGATAATATCTTTGAAATAACGTCGGCTATCGCAGTCGGCAGCCTGTCCGACGCCGACAATGCCAAGCTGGCGTCGGGGGTGCTCGACAGCCTGATCACGGTGTTCCGCGACGACCAGCTGCGCGGCGGCCGGATGAACGCACGCGAAGGCTTGAAATTCCTCGATTCGCAGATCGCCGACCGCGAAAAGGCGCTGCGCGAGGTCGAAGCGCGGCGGGCGGCGTTCGAGGCGCAGAATATCGGGCTGATCCCCGGCGGTGCCGGATCGCCGGCGCAGCGCGTCGAAGCGGCGCGCGCCGAACTCGGCCAGATCGATTCGCAGCTGGTCGCGGCGCAGGCGCAGCTTGCCGCCGCCAATGGCCAGCTCGCGTCGACCCCCGCGACGATCAACGTTCCCGGCATGGGCAGCGTCGGCGGCGGGGTGGCGCGCCAGCAGCTAGCGGGGGCGCAGAATGAATTGTCGTCGATGCGCGCACGCGGCCTGACCGATGCGCATCCCGACGTCATCGCGCTGAAAAGCCAGATTGCGTCGCTGAAGGCCATGGCCGACCGCGAAGGCACGGGTAGCGGTGGCGGTGGCAATTCGCAGAACCCGGCCTATGCTTCGCTCGCTGCGATGCGCGCCGAGCGGCAGGCGACGGTCAGCGCGCTCAATGCGCGCAAGGCGCAGCTGACCGGTGACATCGCGCGGATCACCAGCCAACAGATACAGAACCCCGGCATCGCCGCCGAATATGACCGGATCAATGGCGAATATACCGCGTTCAAGGCGCAATATGACAAGCTGCTGGGCCAACGCGAGCAGGTGCGGATGCGCGGCGACGTGCAGACCGAAACCGACGCGATCAAGATCGAGCTGCTCGATCCGCCGTCGAAGCCGACCAGCCCCGCGGCGCCCAATCGGCCGCTGTTCCTGACCCTGGTCCTGCTCGCCGGCATCGGCGGCGGCATCGGGGTCGCCTTTGGCCTCGGTCAGGTCCGCACCAGCTATGCGACCGCGGGCAAGCTGGAGCGCGCCAGCGGCTTGCCGGTGATCGGATCGATTACCGAAGTGGTCACCCCCGAACGCCATGTCGAACGGCGCAAGCGGCTCGTCTGGCTGGCGAGCGGCGGCGGCGCGCTGGTCGGGCTGTACGCCCTGTTGCTGGTCGCCGAATTCATCCAGCGCGGCATGGTTGCGTGACGGGGGACGATGACATGAACGACCAACGCAAAGTCAAGCGCCCGCCCTCGCTCCTCGAACGCGCGGCCGATATGTTCGGGCTCGATCCCGCCGCCAATGCGCCGACGATCGACGTATCGAACCTGCCGCCCGAACCGCCCAAAAAGGCGCGGCGGGCCAAGGCTGAACCGATAATCGAAGCGCCGCACGCCGAAATCCTGGATCCGGTCGTCGAGGCCGCACCGGTCGTCGAAACCGCGCCGGCGCCAAAGCCGTCGCCGCGCAAGTACGTTGCCAAGGCGGCGCCCGCGGTCGTCCCGGCGCGTCAAGGCACCATCGACCGGGCGCGGCTCGCGGCGCGCGGGATGATCGTGCCCGGCACCCCGGTGACGGGCATTTCCGAAGAATATCGTATCGTGAAGCGCGAGCTGATCCGCAATTTCGGCGGTGTCGGCAATCGCCCGATCCTGCCGCGCGGCCACCGCGTGCTGATCGCGTCGGCGAACCCGGGCGAGGGCAAGACTTTTTCGGCGGTCAACCTGGCGCTGAGCCTGGCGGTCGAGGCCGACCACGACGTGCTGCTGATCGACGCCGACATCGCCAAGCCGAGCGTGCTGGCCGCGCTGGGGCTGGACGATGGTCCGGGGTTGATGGACGCGCTTGCCGATCCGCACCTGCCGCTTGGCGATTGCCTGATCCAGACCGATATTCCGGGGCTGAAGGTCATGCCGGCGGGTACCGGCCATATGCACGACACCGAACTCCTCGCGTCAGCGCGGACCGAGACGCTGCTCGCTCAGCTTGAGCAAGGCGCGCAGGGACGCATCCTGATCATCGATTCGCCGCCGGTGCTGGCGGCATCGCCCGCCGCGGTGCTGGCGGGGCATGTCGGTCAGACGATCATGGTCGTGCGCGCCGACGAAACATTGGAATCGTCGCTGCGCGACGCGATCGGCCTGATGGGCGCGTGTCCGCATATCCAGCTGCTCCTCAACGGGGTAAAATTCTCGCCGGGCGGCCGCCGCTTCGGCACCTATTACGGACAAGGAGGCGCGTGATGCGCACCACCGTCACCACCGGTTTGCACCATGCAGGCGCCGCCGCTGCGCTGCTGCTCGCGGGTACCGCGACGGGCGCGCACGCACAATTTTCGGGCGATCCCGGGCCCGGCGCCAGCGACGCGCCGACGAGCGCCCCGGCATCCGAACCGGGCCGTTCGGCAAAGCGCGCCGAGGCGCGCCGCAGCCAGCGGCAGATCGACGTCAGCCCCTATCTGGAAGTCGGGCAGGTGCTGACCGCCGATCTGAAGAACGGCGGCGACGTCCTGACCTATACCACGGTGGCGGCGGGCGTGGATGCCGCGATCGTGACCAACCGCGCCGAACTGGCCGCGACGGTGCGTTATGAGCATCGTTTCGGATGGGGCGGCGACAGCGGCGATTCCGATACGATCAGCGGCCTCGCCCGCGGCCGGATCGAAGTGGCGCGCGGGCTCAATCTGGAGGGCGGGGCGCTCGCCACCCGCACCCGCGCCGACGGGCAGGGCGCCGATAGCGGGCTGTTCATCGGCGACGCCAGCAATGTCGCGAACCTTTATTCCGTCTATGCTGGACCGACCTTTGCGCGCCGTATCGGCGGGCTCGACGTCGGCGCCGGTTACCGTTTCGGCTATACCAAGGTCGATGTCGACGAACCCGCGATCCTGTCGCCGGGGTCGCAGCCGCAGGATATTTTCGACAGCTCGACCAACCATGTCGCATGGGCCAGCGTTGGGGCGCGGCCGGGTGACCTGCCGTTCGGCTGGCAGCTTTCGGGCGGTTATGAGCGCGAGGATGCGAGCCAGCTAGACCAAAGGTTCGAGGGCAAATATGCCCGCGCCGACGTGACGATGCCGATCGGGCCGACCGTCGCGCTGCTCGGCGGAGTCGGTTATGAGGACATCGAGATCGGCCAGCGCGATCCGGTGCTCGACGTGAATGGCGTGCCGGTGCGCGACGCCAACGGCCGCTTCATCACCGACAAATCGACCCCGCGCCAGCTGTCGTTCGACACCGACGGGCTGATCTGGGACGCCGGGGTGATGTGGCAGCCGAGCCGCCGGACGTCGGCGACGGCGCGGGTCGGCCGCCGCTATGGCGACACCATCTATACGGGCAGCTTTGCCTATCGCGCCGACCATGCGACGACGATCCAGGTTGGCGTCTATGACGGGCTGTCGAGCCTGGGCCGCGGGCTGTCGGGCGGGCTGGCGGCGCTGCCGACGCAGTTCGACCCGACGCGCAACCCGATTGGCGGCAATATCAACCCGTGCGTGTTCGGCCAGCAGGGCGGCGGATGCCTGAGCAATCAGCTCGGCAATGCGACCTCGGCGCAATATCGCAGCCGCGGCGTACAGGCGACGATCGGATCGCGCTTTGCGGGCTGGAGCTATGGCGTCGGGATCGGTTATGACCAGCGCAAGCTGCTGGCGCCGTTGCTGTCGCCGATCGCCAGCCTGAACGGGATCAAGGACGAGAATTATTATCTGTTCCTGTCGGCGGGGCGCCAGCTCGACGTCGATTCGGACCTCAGCTTGTCGGGGTATGTCAATTATTTCGACAATGGCGCGCCGGGGGCGGGCGATGTGCAGTCGGCGGGGCTGTCCGCGGCCTATGCGCGGCGGTTCTGGCGCGGACTGACCGGCACCGCGGCGGCCAGCCTCAACGCCTTTGATCAGGACGGCTTCAACAGCCAGCTTATTGGTTCAGCTTTGGTGGGACTGCGTTACAACTTCTGACCAAGCAACGGGAATAACAGCGATGTACGATCAGTTCTATGGTTTCACCGGGCGTCCGTTTCAGCTGACGCCAGACCCGCATTTCTATTTTGAAAGCGGCACGCACCGCAAGGCGATGTCCTACCTGGGCTATGGCCTCGCGCAGGGTGAGGGCTTTATCGTCATCACCGGCGATGTCGGCGCGGGCAAGACGACCTTGGTCGGCCATCTGATGAACACGATCGATCCCAATCGGCTGACCGCGGTCAAGCTGGTGTCGACGCAGGTCGAAGGCGACGACCTGCTTCGCCTGGTTGCCGAACAGTTCGGCACCGAATGGGAAGGGCAGAGCAAGGCCGAATTGCTGCGCTCGATGGAGCAATATCTGCGCGAGCAGGCGCGCGCCGGCAAGCGCACCTTGCTGATCGTCGATGAGGGGCAGAATCTTGCCATATCGGCGCTCGAAGAGCTCAGGATGCTGTCGAACTTCCAGCTTGGTGGTCATTCGCTGCTGCAGATTTTCCTGCTCGGTCAGCCCGAATTTCGCCAGACGCTGTTCCATTCTCCGACGCTGGAGCAGCTGCGCCAGCGGGTGATCGCGACGCATCACCTGGACCCGATGGAGCCCGAGGAGGTCGAGCCCTATATCCTGCATCGCCTCGGCAAGGTCGGCTGGACGGGCAACCCGAGCTTCAGCCCCGACGCGTTCGAGGAAATCTTCGACTATAGCGAGGGCGTGCCGCGCAAATTGAACGTGCTGGTCAGCCGCCTGCTGCTCTATGGCGCGGTCGAGCAGATGACGCGGATCACGGCGCAGAATGTCCGGTCGGTGGTCGCCGAGATCGAGGCCGACCGCGGCATCGACGCATCGACGCTGGCGCCGTTGCCGGTCGAAGAGGTCGTCGCGGCGGCGGCCAGTGCGGTTGCGCCGACCCCGGCGCCCTTTACGACGCCGACGCCCGCCAACGAAACCGCACTCGAATGGCCGCAGCGTGCTGCGGACGCGCGTCCGCCCTTTGCCGAGCCGGCCCCCGCGGTCATGCTGACCCCGCCCGATCCGACCGCGGATGAGGTGCTGGAGCGGATGTCCGTGGCCGAAGGTGCCGCCCCGACAGCACCCGCGATCGATCCCGAGCAGCTTGCGGCGCTCGAAGCGCAGATCGCTTCGCTCGAAACGCGGCTGGTCGAACAGGACGCCGCGCTGCGCCGCGTGCTCGACCTGCTGATCGAATGGGTCGAGCGCGATCCCGAGAATGCACCCAACCCGGCGACGTCGCGGACCTGGGCGGCCTGACAGCCGCCGCGAAATCGGCTAGTCTGCCGATAAAGGTGAAAAACGATGCAGAACGGCCTGTCGGTCGATGTCGAAGACTGGTTCCAGGTCGGCGCCTTTGAGCGCACGATCGACCGCGCCGACTGGCCGACGCTTGAGTGCCGGGTCGAGGCGAATTGCGACGCGGTGCTGCAGATTTTCGCCGATGCCGGGGCGACGGGCACCTTCTTCACATTGGGCTGGGTGGCTGAGCGCTATCCGGCGCTGATCAAGCGGATCGTCGGCGCGGGGCATGAGCTGGCGAGCCATGGCTATGACCACAAGCGCGTGTTCAACATGACCGCCGATGAATTTGCTGCCGACCTCAAACAGACGCGGACGATCCTCGAGGATCTCGGCGGGGTCGCGGTGCGCGGCTATCGCGCGCCGAGCTTTTCGGTCGATGCGCGGACCCCCTGGGCGCACGCGGTGCTCGCCGAGCAAAGCTATGCTTATTCGAGCAGCGTCGCGCCGGTGGTGCACGACCATTATGGCTGGCCGCAAAGCCCGCGCCATGCCTGGCGGCCGCTGCCCGACAGCGATCTGGTCGAATGGCCGGTGACCACGGCGCGCTTCGCCGGGAGGACGCTGGCCGCGGGCGGCGGCGGTTTCATGCGGATGCTGCCCTATGGCTTTACGCGCTGGGCAATCGCGCGGATGAACGCCGAGGGGCATCCGGCGATCCTCTATTTCCACCCGTGGGAAATCGACCCCGGCCAGCCGCGCGTCGCCGACGCGCCGATCAAGTCAAAAATACGCCATTACAGCGGCTTGTCAGCCATGGCTGGCAAACTGAAGAAACTGCTTGCCGATTTCGAATGGACGCGCGCCGATGCGTTGTTGCCCGCGCAGCAGCAGCGCGCCGAGCCGTGGCGCACCGCGGCGTGAATGCGCCGGCGCGTCCGATGAAGCAGGGTTTTTCCGGCGCGCCGCTGTCCGACGCCGCGGCCTGGGATGCCTATGTCGCGGTGCACCCGCACGCGACGCCGTTCCATAGCCGCGCCTGGTGCGAGGCGATCACGGCGGCGACCGGCCATCTTTGCCATCTGGTTACGGCGCGCGATGCGGACGGGGCGCTGACCGGGCTGCTGCCGCTGCACCATGTCCGCTCGCCGCTGTTCGGGCAGGCGCTGGTCGGCAGCGGTTTTGCCGTCGATGGCGGCATCCTGGCGGATGATCCGGCGGTCGCGGCGACGCTGGCCGAGGGAGCGGCGGCGATGGCGCAATCGCTTGGGGTACCGTCGGTCGAACTGCGCGGCGGGCCGCAGCCCGAAAGCGACGGCTGGCGCCGCGAAGAGGGCGTCTATGCAGGCTTTGCGCGCGACCTTGCCGGCGACGACGACGCCGAACTGCTCGCGATCCCGCGCAAGCAACGCGCCGAAGTCCGCAAGGTGCTGGAGAGCGGATTGACCGTGACCAGCGGGTGCGATGCGGGCGAGCGGCGTGACCATTACGACGTCTATGCGACCAGCGTCCGCAACCTCGGGACGCCGGTGTTTCCCAAGGCGCTGTTCGACGCGGTGCTCGATGCGTTCGGCGACGATGCCGACATACTGACCGTCCGCGACAACGGGAAACCCGTCGCGAGCGTGCTCAGCCTGTATTGGCGCGGTACCGTCATGCCCTATTGGGGGGGTGGGATCGCCGATGCGCGGCGGCTGCGCGCCAACGAATTGATGTATTTCGCGCTGATGCGCCATGCGCGGGCGAAGGGCTGCACGCGGTTCGATTTCGGGCGGTCAAAGGTTGGCACCGGACCCTATAGCTACAAGAAGAACTGGGGCTTTGCGCCGCAGCCGCTCGTCTATGCGCGCTGGCTGGCGCCGGGCGAGGCGCCGCGCGATACCAATCCGAACAGCGCCAAATATCGGCTGCAGGTCGATCTGTGGAAGAAATTGCCGCTGTGGGCAGCGAACCGGATCGGGCCGCTGATCGCGCGCGGATTGGGGTAGAGGCGGGTGATGCCCGAAATCCTGTTCCTCGTTCACCGTGCGCCCTGGCCCCCCGACCGCGGCGACCGCATCCGCAGCTGGCATATGTTCGAGGCGCTGGCGAAGCTGGCGCCGGTGCATGTTGCCGCGCTCGCCGACAATGCGGCGGACATGGCAATCGCGCACGACAAGATGACGCCGCTTTGCGAGAGCTTGGCGATCGAGGTGCGGCGCGTATCGCGACCGATTGCGTTGGCCCAAGCGGTGCTGCGCGGTGAACCGGTGTCGAACCGCCTGTTTGGAAACGCCGCGCTCGCGCGTCGCGTCGATGCGTTGGTTCGCGGCGGAACGATCAGCCATATCGTGGGCTTCTCGGGCCAGATGGCGCAATATCTGCCCGACCATTTCAGCGGCCGGGTGCTGATGGACTTTGTCGACGTCGATTCGGCCAAATTCGCGAGCTATGCCGAACAGGACAAGCGTCAGCCGCTGCACTGGGTGCATGCGCGCGAGGCGAAGCGGCTTGGCGATTATGAAGCGGCGGTCGCGGCGCGGGTCGACGCCAGCCTCTTCGTCAGCGAGGCCGAAGCGGCGCTGTTTCGCGATCGCAGCGGGCTGGGAAGCGACCGCGTTCATGCGGTCGGCAACGGCATCGATACCGCGCATTTCGACCCGTCGGCCGATTTCGTTCGCCTGAAAAAGCGCAAGGGCCGGTTGCTCGTGTTCACCGGCCAGATGGATTACCGCCCCAATATCGATGCCGTGCGCTGGTTCGCGCAGGATGTCCTGCCGCTGGTGCGTCGCGGATTTCCGGCGACCCGCTTTGCCATTGTCGGCCGCGCGCCGACCGCCGAAGTGCTGGCGTTGCAAGACCTGCCAGGAGTCGAGGTGACGGGCGAGGTGCCCGATGTGCGGCCGTGGCTCGCCGCCGCCGACGCCGTCGTCGCACCTTTGCTGCTCGCGCGCGGGGTCCAGAATAAATTGCTGGAAGCGATGGCGATGGCGCGGCCCGTGGTCGCGACCCCTGCCGCTGCCGAAGGCATCGACGCCGAGCATGGCAGCCAATTAATGGTCGCCGACAGCGCCGACCTCGGCGCCTTTTTCGCCCGCGAACTCGCCATCCTCCTCGCCAATCCGGACACTGCTGCCGCGATGGGGCAGGCGGCGCGGGCGCGGATGATCGCGCGCTACGGCTGGGACGCGCGGCTGGCGCCGCTCGGCGAGCTGCTGGGGCTGCCCGCATGACGCTGTGGCAACGTCATCTGGGCGCGCTCGCGCTGCTGTCGTTTGCGATCCTCGCGATCTTCTGGCGCGATGCCGCCGATATGGCGGGCATCTGGTGGTACAGCTCGACCTTTACCCATTGCCTGTTGATGGTGCCGATGATCGGCTGGCTGGTGTCGCAGCGAACCGATTTGTTGCGCCCGCTGGCTCCCGTCTTTTGGTGGCCCGCGCTTGTCTGGATGGCGGGGGCGGGGCTGGTATGGCTGGTCGGCGAGGCGGCGGGGGTCGGGCTGTTTCGGCAGCTCGGGCTGGTGCTGATGTTGCAGGGCGCGGTTGCGGCGACGCTGGGCGAGAATCTCGTACGCGGGCTGCTGTTCCCGCTTGCCTATGCGCTGCTGCTGGTGCCGTTCGGCGAGGAGCTGGTGCCGCTGCTCCAGACCTTTACCGCGCATATCAGCGTCATCCTGCTTCATCTGTCGGGCATCGCCGCCGAGATGGAGGGGGTGTTTATCACCACCCCCGCAGGCTTTTTCGAGGTCGCCGAGGAATGTTCGGGAGTGAATTTCCTGATCGCGATGCTCGCTTATGCGGTGTTCGCGGCGCATCTGTGTTTCAAAAGTTGGACGCGGCGGATCGTCTTTGTCGCGGCGGCGCTGGCGACGACGATCCTCGCCAACGCGCTGCGGGCCTATGGCACGATGGTTGCCGCCGAAATCTGGGGGATCGAAGCGGCGGGCGGGATCGACCATATTTTCTATGGCTGGATCTTTTTCGGGCTGGTGATCCTGATCGTGATGCTGGTCGCGCGGCGCTGGTTCGACCGGCCTGCGAACGATGTTGCGGTCGATGTCGCGGGGCTTGATGAGGCGCCGCGCTTTGCTGGTCCGGCGAAGGCGGTGCTGCCAATCGCTTTTGCGATCCCGCTGCTCTTTGCCAGCTGGGCATGGCTGGTCGGCGGGCGCAGCGCGCCGCTGCCCGCGACGATGGCGGTCGAGGCGCCGCGCGGTTGGAACGAAACGCGCGCCGACGGCATGGCATGGACCCCGCGCTTCGACGGCGCCGATCAGCGGCTGCTGCGGCATTTCACCGATGCAACGGGGCGCCACGTGACGGTCGCGATCGGCGGCTATGAACGCCAGGCCGAAGGGCGCGAGGTCGTCGCGTTTGGACAGGGTGCGGTCGATCCCGACGGCGGGTGGGCGTGGAGCGCGGCGCTGCCCGCGATCGACGGCGCGAAGACCGAACGGCTTCTGCACCCCGGCCCGGTGCTGCGCGATGCGGCGACCTGGTATGTCGTCGATGGCGCGGTGACGGGCAATGCCCGCCGCGCGAAACTGGCGGGGCTGAAGGCACGATTGCTCGGCGGCGATCCGCGCGCTTTGTCGCTGATCGCGTCGAGCGAGACGGGGCAGGGTGGGCGCGATGCGGTGGAGGATTTCGTTTCCGCGTCGGGCGGAGCCAAGGCCATGGCTGACCGCGCGCTGAAAACCCGCTAGGCCCAGGGTCAGAACCTCCTCAATGCACGATCGAGGTTTGAAGCAATTTTGTTCAGGGCAAGAAGGCAAGGCGAAGGCATATGAGAATATTCCAAGGCTTGCCGACGCAGCCATGGACAAAATTGGTCAAATCCCGAAGGGACATCGAAATGGCTTCGATATCGGACGGAAATGTCCTTGGAAACAGAACCACTGTTCCCGGCGGACATTCCCGTCCGATATCTTCGCCATTTCGATGCCTCGAACGTGCATTGAGGAGGTTCTGACCCTGATATGTGTGGGATCGCGGGCATCTATCATCTCGAGACGGCAAAGCCGGTCGATCCGGCTCGGCTGCGCGCGATGCTGTCGCCGATGCAGCACCGCGGCCCTGACGGATCGGGCGAATGGACGGCGCCGGGGGTTGGCCTCGGTCACCTTCGCCTGTCGATCATCGACATCGATGGCAGCCCGCAGCCGATGGCGAGCGACGATGAGGCGGTGACGCTTACCTATAACGGCGAAATCTATAATTTCCGCGAGTTGCGGAGCGAGCTGGAGGATCGCGGTCACCGTTTCCGCACCAGCGGCGATACCGAGGTCATCATCGCGGCGTGGCGGCAATGGGGGCCCGATTGCCTGTCGCGGCTCAATGGCATGTTCGCCTTTGCGATCCACGATCATCAGCGCGGCTGCCTGTTTCTGGCGCGCGACCGGCTGGGGGTGAAGCCGCTGCATTATGCACGGCTGTCGGATGGGTCGGTGGCGTTCGCGTCGGAGCTGAAAGGGCTGCTGCGCAATCCGCTGCTGCGGCAGGAAGCGAACCTGACCGCAATCGAGGATTTCCTGGCCTTTGGTTATGTTCCCGACGACAATTGCATCGTCGCGGGGGTCGAGAAACTGGCCGCGGGGCACTTCCTGTTGCTCGAACGCGGCAAGCCGGTACCCGTGCCGTCGCGCTGGTGGGCGCCCGATTTTTCCAAACGCGTCCGGGCTTCGGAAGGCGAGGCGGCCGAGCATCTCGTCCACCTGATGCGCGCCGCGGTGACCGACCGCATGGTCGCAGATGTGCCATTGGGCGCCTTTCTGTCGGGCGGGGTCGACAGCAGCGCGGTGGTTGCCTTGATGGCGGAGGCGAGCGCCAAGGCGGTCAAGACGTGCACCATCGGTTTCGATCAGGCGGCGCTCGACGAGACCGAATATGCGCAGCAAATCGCCGAGCGTTTCGCGACCGATCACCGCACCCGCACCGTGTCGTCGGGCGACTTCGGGCTGGTCGACACGATCGCTGATCATTTCGACGAGCCCTTTGCCGACGCCAGCGCGCTGCCGACCTACCGCGTGTGCGAACTGGCGCGCGAAGAGGTGACGGTAGCGCTCTCGGGCGACGGCGCCGACGAGGCGTTCGCGGGATACCGGCGGCTGGTGTTCCAGCATCAGGAAGAACGGCTGCGCGGGCTGATCCCCGGCTTCATGCGCCGCGGCGTGCTTGGGCCGCTGGCAAAGATGTGGCCGCAAATGGACTGGGCCCCGCGTCCGCTGCGTGCGCGGGCGACGCTCGCCAGCCTGTCGAAGAGCGGGGCCGAGGGTTATGCCGAAGCAGTCGGGGTGACGGGGCAGGCGCAGCGGTCGCGGCTGTTCAACGACGCGGCGCACCATGCGCTGGGCGATCATGTCGCCGAGGCGCGCTATTGGAAGGCGATGGCCGAGGCACCGGCGCGCGAGCCGCTCGACCGCGCCCAATATGCCGATCTGATGATCTGGTTGCCCGGCGACATCCTGACCAAGACCGACCGGATGAGCATGGCGGTGAGCCTGGAGGCGCGCGAGCCGCTGCTCGATTATCGCCTGATCGAATTTGCCGCGAGCCTGCCCGCGTCGATGCGCGTCAAGCGCGGGACGGGCAAGGCGATCATGAAGCAGGCGATGGAACGCTATCTGCCGCATGACATCCTCTATCGGCCGAAGATGGGGTTTGTGACGCCGGTGTCGCAATGGTTCCGCGGAGCGTTGGTCGAGCAGGCGAAGGGGCTGGCGACGTCGTCGACGCTGGCGCGGTCGGGCTGGTTCGACATGGCCGAAATCGAACGCATTGTCGCGGCGCATCAGTCGGGGCGGCGTGATCATGGGCGGCTGATCTGGCAGTTCTTCATGCTCGAGAAGTCGCTGGCGAAACTGTTCGGGATTTGACGCCTTGTCTCCCCTCCCGCTTGCGGGAGGGGTCGGGGGAGGGCCTGTTTCGTGCGCAGCGATCTTTGACATGCCCTCCCCTAGCCCCTCCCGCAAGCGGGAGGGGGACAGTAGAAATCGCCACCCCATTTTAACGCTTTCCTGCTAACCTCCACCCGATGACGGTGCACCCCGCCTTTCCTGCCAACGCCGCCCCCGCCGATCCGCTGATCGTCCGTGTCGTCGATCCGCTGGCGCTGTCGGGCGAGCTGGCGGCGGCGTGGGACCGGCTGGCGGCAGAGGCGAGCGAACCCAATCCGTTCGCCGAACGCTGGTGCCTGCAATCGGCGCTGCACCTGCTCGACCCCGAGCGCAAGGCGCGGCTGGTGATGGTGCGCGATGGCAGCGACGGACCGGTGATCGGGATCATGCCGATCGCCGCCGCGGCGCGTTATGGGCGCCTGCCGCTGCGCCACGTGACGGGCTGGGCGCATCCGAATCATTTCCATGGCGCGCCGCTGGTCCGCGCGGGGTTTGAAAGCCTGTTCTGGTCGATCCTGCTCGGCTGGTGCGACGCGGCCCCATGGGCGTGCACGCTGCTGCATGTGCCGCGCCTGACCGCGGACGGTCCGTTGCACCGCGCGCTGGTCGATGTCGCGCGGGTGCGCGGCGGCGAGGCCGAGGTGGTGCACCGCGAGGAACGCGCGCTGCTCGACAGTCAGCTGTCGCCCGAAGATTATTGGGACGCCGCGGTGCGCGCCAAAAAGCGCAAGGAATTGCGGCGGCAGGCGAACCGGCTCGCCGAACAGGGGGCGGTGCGGTTTCGCCGCTGGCAGGCGGGCGAGGCGATCGATCCGTGGATCGACGCCTTCCTCGACCTGGAAGCGCGCGGCTGGAAAGGCCGCGCCGGATCGGCGCTCGCCAGCCACAGCGACACCCAGGCGTGGTTCCGCGCGATCGTGGCGGGCGCCGCCGATGCAGGGCGGCTCGATATGCGCGCGCTTGATCTCGACGACCGGCCGCTGGCGATGCTGATCAACTTCCTGGCGCCGCCGGGCGGCTTTTCGTTCAAGACTGCGTTCGACGAGGATTATGCCCGCTTTTCGCCCGGGGTGCTGCTGCAACAGGCGAACCTCGACCTGCTGGGCGATCCCGTGATCGCGTGGGTCGACAGCTGCGCCGCGCCCGACCATCCGATGATCGACAGCGTCTGGCGCGAGCGCCGCGCGCTGGTCTGGGTCAACGCCGCTTTGTCAGCCCCCGCCGACCGGCTGCGGTTCGCGATGCTGACGCGCGCCGAGCGTTTCTGGCGGCGCCGCAAGGGTGCCCCCGCGACCGAAAATACGATAGAAAGCCCGACATGACCGCGCCCCAGCCGATCGCCGCGCCCGTCTTTCCGCCCGCCACGCTGGCGGCGATGGCGGCGCTGTATCCGCAGCAGGCGGGGCTGCTTCACCATCATCTGCCCGACCATCCGTTGCTGTCGCTCGAAGCGCTGGCAGAGCTTGGCGAAGGGCTGCCGGCGAGCGAGGTCGAATATAATCCGGGCGATGTTCCGATCGGCATCCGCCCCGAAGATATTCCCTCGAACGGCCTGTCGATCGGCGAAACGATCCGCACCATCGACGGCAACGGCAGCTGGGCGGTGCTCAAGAATATCGAGAATGTTCCGGCCTATCGCGCGCTTTTGATGGACCTGCTCGGTGAGCTGGAGCCGGTGGTGAACCCGCGCACCGGCGCGATGCTGACGCCGCAGGGGTTCATCTTCATTTCGTCGCCGGGGTCGATCACGCCGTTTCACTTCGATCCCGAGCATAATATCCTGCTGCAATTGCGCGGCACCAAGGTGATGAACGTGTGGCCCGCGGGCGACGAGCGCTTTGCCCACCGCCGCGAGCATGAGCGCTATCACACCGGCGGCCACCGCAACCTGCCATGGGAGGATGCGTATCGCGAGGGCGCGCAGCAGGTGCCGCTCGGCCCCGGCGATGCGGTGCTGATGCCGGTGATGGCGCCGCATTTTGTCGCCAATGGCGATGCCCCGTCGATCTCGCTGTCGATCACCTGGCGCAGCGAGTGGAGCTACCGCGAATCCGAAGCGCATGCCGCCAACGCGGCGCTGCGCCGCATGGGCCTCGATCCCGCAATGCCGCCGCGCTGGCCGAGCTATGCCTGGGCGAAGACGGTAGCGTGGCGGATCGCGCGAAAGCTGCACATGGTGCACTAATTGCGATTGCGTTGCCCCTACAATTTCCTATCCTGCTGGGAAATGGGGCAAAGGTTTGCGGGGCTGATGAAAATTCGATTGGGGGCGTTGCTGCTGTCGGCGGCAATATGCGGTGTTCCGGCAGGCGCAAGCACCGGGGAGGCGGCGACGGCAGCACCGGAGCGTCCGGCCCGCATCGCGACGGTCGACCTGGCGCAGCTACCCGAGATATCGAACGCGGCGATGTCGCCTGATGGCGCCCGCCTGGCCTTTCTGGCGCGCATCAAAGGCCGCGAGGTAATCGTCTATCGCGGTCTCCATGAACAGGCGGGGCAGCCGATCAACCTGCCCGAGAAGGTCGACTTCAACTGGCTGCGCTGGGCGGGACCGAACAAACTGTTGTTCAGCATCGGTCGCAACATTCCCTATTTCGGCGAAGAAGCGCGCCAGACGGTCCTGGCGATGCGTGATCTCGCCACCGGTGAGACGAGCATCATTGGCCGCGACGGGCAGGGGCTAGAGGGCGACGACGTGCTGTTCGTCGATCCCGAAGGCCAATATCTGCTCCTCTCGATCCAGCGGACGATTTATGATTATCCATCGGTATTTCGCGTCGCGCTCCCCGATGGAAAGATGAGCGAAATCGTGCGGGCGCGTGCCCCCGTGTGGGAATGGTATGCCGATGATGCGGGTATCGTGCGTGCAGGGGTGGGATGGGATAATCGCAAGCTCAAATTCTTCTATCGCCGCACCCAGGCAGAAAAGTTCGAACAGATCGGCGCGATCAAGCCCGGCGACGACGAGGCCTTTTTCGACATCGCCAACGTGGTAGCCGGATCGGATGAAGGCTATGTCCTCAGCGACCAAAAAACCGGACGTCAGGCGCTCCACAAATTCAATTATCGCACGCGCGAGATTGGCGATCTCGTTTATGGTCACGACGTCTATGACGTGGACGATTATTGGCTGAACGTCGACGGCACCGCGCTGGAAGGCGTGTCCTATACCGACGATCGCAGCCGCATCGAATGGTTCGACGCCGGATCGAAGAAATTGCAAGGGCAGCTCGACCGGGCGATCCCGAACCGCCAGGCGTGGGTGGTATCAAAGAGCCGCGATGCCAAGCGGTTGCTGGTGCTTGCGACGGCGCCCGACGAACCCGGCCTCTATTATCTGCTCGACCGGACCAAGGGCGAGATGTCGCCCATTGCAGCGATGATGCGCGGCCTGCCGCCCGAAATGCTCGCCGAGACGAAGCCGGTGACCTATACCGCGCGCGACGGCACCAAGATCCCGGCCTATCTGACGTTGCCCAAGGGGCGGGGGGCGAGGGGGTTGCCGCTGATCGTCTATCCCCACGGCGGCCCTTATGGGGTGCGCGACCGGCTGGACTATGATCCGCATGTCCAGTTCTTTGCCAACCGCGGCTATGCAGTGCTTCAGCCCAATTACCGGGGTTC
Organism: Sphingopyxis sp.; assembly: GCF_051861155.1. GTDB lineage: Bacteria > Pseudomonadota > Alphaproteobacteria > Sphingomonadales > Sphingomonadaceae > Sphingopyxis. Next base: position 24,166 of record NZ_JBHYDE010000003.1, read on the forward strand.
GGGTGGTTATGGCACGGCCTTTGGCGAAGCCGGAGTCGGCCAGATCGGCAAGAAGATGCAGGACGACCTGGACGACGGCATGGACTGGCTGGTCAAGGAGGGGACCGTCGACAAGGCGCGCGTGTGCATGATCGGAGCCTCTTATGGCGGCTACGCAGCGCTCTGGGCGGTCGCCCGCAATCCCGATCGCTATCGCTGTGCCGCCAGCTTTGCCGGGGTCGCCGATTGGAAGGCGATGCTGAAATATGACGCGCGCTATCTGACCAAGGAAGCGAACGCCAGCTGGCAAGCGCGTGTCACCGGCGCCGGCGAACTCGACCTGGCGGCCGTGTCGCCGACCCATCAGGCGGGCCGGATCGCGCGACCGGTGCTGATCGCGCACGGCGAGGATGACAGCAATGTTCCGATCAGCCAGTCGAAGAAACTGGTCGCGGCGCTCAAGGCCGCCGGGAACAGCAATTTCGAATATGTCGCCTATCCCGACGAAGGGCATGGATTTTCGGACCCGGCCAATCAAAAAGACTGGTTCGACAGGCTTGATGCCTTTCTGGCGAAGCATAATCCTGCCGAATGACAGATTGCTTTCAATTGCCGCAAATTGGCGTTATGGGCGCGCATCCTTGAATATCGAGCCCATAGAGGACTGATGGCGAAAGAAGAACTTCTGGAAATGCGCGGCCAAGTGGTCGAACTGCTGCCCAACGCGATGTTTCGCGTCAAACTGGAAAATGATCACGAGATTCTGGGCCACACGGCCGGAAAGATGCGCAAGAACCGCATCCGCGTGCTGGTCGGCGACGAAGTGCTCGTCGAACTCACCCCCTATGACCTGACCAAGGGTCGGATCACCTATCGCTTCAAGTGAGCGGCGCGGCGAACATTCCCGCGCCACATCCGGCTCTCGTACTGGCTTCGACCTCGCCGCGTCGGCGTGAATTGCTGGCGCGGATCGGCGTTACGCCGACGCGCATTGCCTCCCCCGACATCGACGAAACGCCGCTGAAGGGCGAGCTGCCGCGCGATTATGTCGCCCGGCTGGCCAGGGGCAAGGCGCTGGCGGTTGCGCGCGCCGCGGACGAGGTGGTGCTGGCAGGCGACACGACCGTCGCGATCGGACGCCGTGTCCTCGAAAAGCCCGCTGACGAAGCTGACCTCCGCCGCATGCTCGGCCTGTTGTCGGGGCGGCGGCACCATGTCTATTCGGGGCTGTGCGTTGTTGGCACCGACGGCAAGGCCCGGGTGCGCGTCGCCGACACCATCGCCGCGTTCAAGGTGCTGAGCGCCGCCGAGATCGACTGGTATGTCGAATCGGGCGAGGGGATGGGCAAGGCGGGCGGCTATGCGATCCAGGGCCGCGCCGAAAGCTTCGTCCGCTTCCTGTCGGGCAGTCATTCGAACGTCGTCGGCCTGCCGCTGTTCGAAACGCGCACGCTGCTCACCAGCGCGGGCATCCCCCTTGGCTGAATGGCTTTACGAAGCCGGGATCGGTGAGGCGCGCGCGGCGCTGGTCGACGGCGATACCATCATCGAAGCGCGGATCGAGCGCGAAGGCGCGGGGCCGCGCGTCGGCGCGGTCGCCCAGGCGCGGCTGGTCGAGGCCGGGAAGGCGCCGCTGGTGGCGCTCGACTGGCCCGGCGCGCCAACCGCATCGCTGGCAGCATTGCCCTCTGCGACCTCGATCGGTGCGGCGCTGACGGTCGAGGTCACCCGCATGGCCTTGCGCGAACGCGGCCGCGACAAGCCGGCGCGGGTGCGAGCGGCCGAGGCGGGCGCGGCGATCGGCGACGGCCCCGACCTGCGCGCCCGCATCGCGGCGAGCGGCGTGCCGGTGACCGAATTGCGCTCGACCGACCCCGACCGGCTGGAGCAGGCGGGCTGGTCCGAACTGATCGATCATGTCCGCACCGGCCATTGGCCGTTCGTGGGTGGAGCGCTGTGGGTCGATGCGACCCCGGCGATGGTGCTGATCGACATCGATGGCGACGGCGATGCGCTGGCGCTGGCCAAAGCGGGCGCACGCGCCGCCGCGGGGGTGATCCGCTGCTGCGACATCGGCGGGTCGATCGGGATCGATTTTCCCTCGTTGCCCGATCGCGCCGGGCGCCACGCGATCGACGCCGCGGTCGACGCCGCGCTGCCGCAACCCTATGAACGCACCGCGGTCAACGGGTTCGGGTTGATGCAGATCATCCGCCGCCGCGACCGTCCGTCGCTGATCGAACAGGTCGTGCTGGACCCCATAGCGACCGACGCGGCGCTGCTGCTGCGCCAGGCCGAGCGGGCGGTGGGGACGGGGGCGCTGACGCTGACGGCGCGCGCTGGCGTGATCGAGCGTGTCGCGGCGCATCCGGCGTGGATCGCAACGCTGCAAAACCGCGCCGGGCGCCCGGCGCAACTGATCGCCGATGCCGCCGTCAAAGGAGCCGGGCATGCCCAATAGAATGCCGCGCTGTCCGCTGTGCGGCAAGCCGCGCGAGGAGGAATTCAAACCCTTTTGCAGCCGCGGCTGCCGCGACCGCGACCTGCTGAACTGGTTCGGCGAAGACTATCGCGTACCCGCCGCACAGGCGCCCGACGGCACCGCTGACGCCGACCGTTTCGACGAAGGCTGAGGCTGAAAATCGGGGGGCACAAAGCCACTGGACAGGATCAAAAGCCATGCCTATAGCCGCCGCTCGCCAGCGCGGCCATCGGGCCGCCGCGGCCCAGCCCGGGTAGCTCAGTTGGTAGAGCATGCGACTGAAAATCGCAGTGTCGGCGGTTCGATCCCGTCCCCGGGCACCATTTCTTTGCCAGGCATCGACAGCGTGGCCGCGGCTTTGACCCGGCCGGACGGGAGCGAATAGCGTGGGCCGTATCATCCTGTTCAACAAGCCCTTTGGCGTCCTGTCGCAGTTCACCGATCGCAGCCAGCCCGAAGCGCGCGCGACGCTGTCGGACTATATCGCGGTTCCGCATGTCTATCCCGCCGGACGGCTCGACCGCGATAGCGAGGGGCTGTTGATCCTGACCGACGATGGCGCGTTGCAGGCGCGCATCGCGTCGCCGCGGCACAAGACGCCCAAGACCTATCTGGTGCAGGTCGAGGGAGAGCCCGATGCGGCGAGCCTCGACCGGCTCAGGTCGGGGGTCGTGCTGAACGATGGCCCGACCCGGCCCGCCGAGGCGCGGCGGGTCGCGTCGCCGCCGCTGTGGCCGCGCGATCCGCCGGTGCGGTATCGCAAGAGCGTCGCCGACAGCTGGCTGGAGATCGTGATTACCGAGGGGCGCAACCGTCAGGTGCGGCGGATGACCGCGGCGGTCGGCTATCCGACGCTACGGCTTGTGCGGTTACGCATCGGTGCGTGGGAACTTGGCGACCTGGCACCAGGTGCATGGCGTGAGGTGGGGTGAGGCGCCTGCGGCGCCTTTCGGGGCTACGCACGCGATTTATGTTGCAGTGCAAACTGTTGCTTTTCGGTCACAAAACGCGAGAAAATCGGCCTAGTGCCGTGCCGCCGCGTTGACGCGGCGCTCGGTGTTATTACAGCGAAACGCTCCGGTGGGGCATCTCCCTCTTTGGCGAAAGGCCGCGCTTTCACCGGTTTGGAGAGAGAGACATCATGACTTTGCGCAACCTTTTGCTGGGCGCCACGATGCTGTGTGCCAGCACCGTTCCCGCCATCGCTTTTGCCCAGGATGCCGCCCCCGCCGACGATAGCACGGTCGCGGTCGACGACACCGATTATGGCAACGACATCATCGTCACCGCGTCGAAGCGGTCGCAGACGTTGCAGGACACCCCGGTCGCGGTGTCGGTGACGTCGGCAGCGCAGCTCGAAGAATCGCAGATCCGCGACCTCATCGACCTGCAGACCGCCGTCCCCAGCCTCCGCGTGTCGCAGCTTCAGTCGAGCGCCAACACCAACTTCATCATCCGCGGTTTCGGCAACGGCGCCAACAATGCCGGTATCGAACCGTCGGTCGGCGTGTTCATCGACGGCGTCTATCGCTCGCGCTCGGCCGCCCAGATCGGCGACCTTCCCAATGTCGAGCGCATCGAAGTGCTGCGCGGCCCGCAATCGACGCTGTTCGGCAAGAACGCGTCGGCGGGCGTCATCAGCATTGTCACGCAAAAGCCGCAGTTCGATTTCGGCGGTTCGGCCGAAGCCACCTATGGCAATTATAACGCGATCACCGTCAAGGCCGACGTCACCGGCCCGCTCAGCGAAACCGTCGCCTTTTCGATCGGCGGCAGCTACAACCGCCGCGATGGTTATGCGCAGGATCTGAAGCTTGACACCGACGTCAACGACCGCAACCGTTGGGGCGTGCGCGGCCAGTTGCTGTTCGAACCGACCGACGCGCTGTCGATCCGCCTGATCGGCGATTATGACAAGATCGATGAAAATTGCTGCATCGCCGGCAATGTGATCGCCGGCCCGACCGTCGCGATCACCAACGCGCTGGCGGGTGGCCCCAGCGTTGATGCAAACAACCCCTTCTCGTACAATGTGTACAATAATTTCCTGTCGTCGAACGAGATCGAGAATTACGGCGGTTCGGCGCAGATCGACTATGACCTTGGCACGATGGCGCTGACCTCGATCACCGCCTATCGCCAGGTCAAGGCGCTGACCAACCAGGATTCGGACTTCACCGGCGCCGATTTGATCGGCGAGAATAGCCAGGATCTGGGGATCGACACCTTCACCCAGGAACTGCGCCTGACGTCCGATTTCGACGGCCCGGTCAACTTCCTGCTCGGCGGTTATTATTTCAACGAAAAGATCGACCAGAAGAACGACATCCGTTTCGGCACCCAGTTCCGTCCCTATGGCGACCAGCTGATCCGCGCCGCGAGCGGCAATGCGCTCAACGTCGCGCTGCTCGAACAGACCTTCGGGGCGCTCGAAGGCGCGCCGACCCGCTATGTCGGCACCTTCTTCCGCGCCGGCAACGGCCTCGACGAAGCGTATCGGATGAAGGACGAGGCTTTCTCGATCTTTGGCACCCTCGATTTCGAGGTGAGCGACCGGCTGACGCTGACGCTGGGCGGCAACTACACCAAGGATCGCAAGAATTTCTCGACCAATGTGATCAGCACCGACGTGTTTTCGGGGATCAACCTCGACGCGCCGCAATATGCGCCGTTCCGCAACCAGCTCTTGTTCCAGGGCGGTCTCGCCTCGCAGGTCGGCACCGTCCTCGGGCTCGGCCGTTCGGCGACGGCGGCTGAAATCGGCGCCTTCGCCGGTGCCAACCCGGCAGCGTTCGGCCAGATTTCGGCGGGCGTACAGGCCTTTGCCAACGCCAACCAGAATAATCCGGCGGCAAACCCGCTCGGCGGGCTGCGGGCGTTCCAGTTCCTGCCGCCGTTCCTCAATGTGCCGAACGCTGTCGAGGACGCCAAGACCAACGACGGCGATTTCTCGTACAGCGTCCGCGCCGCCTATGAGCTGACCGACACGGTCAACATCTATGCGACCTATGCGACGGGCTTCAAGGCGAGCTCGGTCAACCTGTCGCGCGACAGCCGTCCGCTGGCGTCGGACTTGCCGGCGATCACCTCGGCGGGATTGCGGACGACCAACCTGGTCGCCGGGTCGCGCTTTGCGGCGCCCGAGGAATCGACCGTCTATGAGTTCGGCCTGAAGGGCCAGTGGGACGTCGCGGCGGTCAACGTCGCGGTGTTCAAACAGTCGATCAAGGGTTTCCAGTCGAACGTGTTCACCGGCACCGGCTTCGCGCTCGCCAACGCGGGCAAGCAGTCGACCTTCGGGATCGAGTTCGACGGTTCGGTGCGGCCGATCGACGGGCTCAACCTGACGCTGGCGGCGACCTACCTCGACGCCAAATATGACAGCTTCGTCAATTCGGCGTTCGGCGACATTTCGGGCACCACGCCCGCGGGCATCCCCGAATTGTCGTTGTCGATGGGCGGCACCTATACGCATGAATTTGCGGGCGGGACCAAGGCGATCGCGCATCTCGACTACAGCTATGAAAGCCCGGTCCAGATCGTCGAAGGCCTGAGCGGCTTTGCCCCCGGCGTCGTGCAGAGCCTGCAGCGCGAGGTGAACTCGCTCAACGCATCGTTCACGATCCGCCTGACCAACGGGCTGGACGTCGGCGTATGGGGTCGCAACCTGACCAATGCGCAGTACCTCACGACGATCTTCCCGGCGGTGGCGCAGTCGGGCAGCGTGTCGGGCTACCCCAGCCAGCCGCGCACCTATGGCGGCACCGTTCGCTTCAAATTCTGATCGGGTGCGGGCCGGGGCGGCGACGCCCCGGCCCGCTCGACATCGGGCAAAAAAGAAACCCCGGCCTCTCGATCGAGAGGCCGGGGTTTTTTGTCGGCGTTGCCGCCGGACGGGTTAGAACTTCATGCCGGCACCGATGCCGTAGCGGCGCGGTTCGAGCGTGAAGATGTTGGTGAACAGGCCCGACGATTGATCGGTCACATACAGGCCCGTCGTCGATGCGCTGTCGAACAGGTTCTGAACGAAACCGCGGACATACCAGCGATCGTCGGCGCCGTTGAGCTGGAGCTGCGCGTTGACCTGCGCATAGCCTTTGATCTTGTTGACGTTGCCGTTGAAGATCGTGCCAAAGCTTTCGCCGGTATAGGCGATGTCGAAGCGCGGGACGAGGCTCATGTCGTTCTGGAAGTCGATCCGATACTGCGCGCCTGCCGAAAATTTCAGATTCGGGGCCTGCGGCAGCTCGTTGCCTTTGATATTCACCGGAATGCCCGCGAATTCGACCGTGAAGGGCAAGGCGCCGGTTGGCGTCGCGAACAGCGCCCGCAGCGGCGCCGACGGAGCGGCGATCGCACCGGCGAGAACGCTACAGATGCTGTAAGCACCGGTTGACGCGATCCCGCCGTCGGCGGGGAAGGCGGTCGGCGCGCGCAGGCCAAGCCCCGTGTTGACCGCGCCGACAAAGGTGTTGACGCCGACGGCATTGCCCGGGGTATTCGGACGCACCGCGCAATTCGCCGCGTTGCTGATGTCCTTGATGATGACCGCATCAGCGCGGCCGCCGCCAAAGTCGCGGGTATCGGCGAAGAAGGAATCGCCGCTAACCTTGCTCTTCAGGTAGCTGAAGCCAAGATTGACCAGCATGTTCGGGTCGGGGCGGATGACGGCTTCGACCTCGGCGCCCCAGATATTGGCGTTGATGTTGTCGTTGACGGCGGTTCGCGAAACGATCCGGCTGAGCTGGAGATCTTTGTATTTGTAATAGAAGGCGGTGATGTTGAGCTGGAGCGCGCCATCGCCGAAGGTGTTTTTCGAACCGATTTCAAAGGCATCGACCTGTTCGGGCCGGAAGCTTTCCTGAACGCCGGTGCTGGCCTGCAGCGGCGGGTTGATGCCGCCCGATTTATAACCGCGCGAATAGGATGCGTAGAGGAGATTGTCCTCTGTCACCTTGAAATCGATGACCGCACGGCCGGTCAGCTTGTTGAAACTGACCGATCGTTCCTGGAACGGTTCGCAGCCCGGCCGCGAGCCGACCGCGCCGACCGGCGAGGTTGCCGTACAGGTCGTGAACGGATCGGCGTCGAAAAGCGCCGCGAACGGGCTGTCGTAGATCGTTCCTGTCTGGTTGTAGGGAACGAGCAGGTTGCCGTTCGAACTGAGCAGGATCGACCGCGCCTGAATATCCTTCTTGTCGTTGTTGTACCGCAGGCCGGCGGTCAGTTTGACCCGGTCGCTAAAGTCGAAATAGACTTCGCCAAACAAGCCGTAGGATTTCAGCGAGAAATCCGACGTGTTGTTGCGGAAGAAGGATTGGCCCAGATGCGCCGGCGGCAAGCCCGCGGCAAAGGTCGAGAAGGAGCCGAGGATGCCCGACGCATAGTCGAGACCGAAGGCGTTCACATAATAGCTGTTTTCCGTGGTGTTCGAGCGGGCATAGATGCCGCCCACCAGGAAATTGAACATCCCGTCAAAATCGCTGTTCAGGATCAGTTCGGCCGACCAGGCATCGCCAATCTGGTTCGATCGGTCAAACTGCAGCGACTGGTCGGAACAGATCCGGTTGCCGCCAAAGGCGCCGAGGCCGGTGGGGTCGGTGTCGGACGTGCAAAGTTGGCCATTGGGGCCGGTCGGTATCAATGCCGCGGCGATTGGCGCAAAATAAGCAGCGGAGCCGGGCACGAAAGCCGGAGCCGGTGCTGGCAAGCCGGTTGGGATGCCGTTGGCGGCGAAAAACGCCAGCGTGTTGAGCGCGCCGGCATAAAGGGTGCGGTCGCCCACCGCGAGGTTGTAGTCGTTGCGCGAATCGACCTTGATCTTTTGATACGAACCCGAAAGTTGCGCCGAAATCGGCCCAAAACTATGCTGGATGCGGCCTTCGAAGGTGAGTTCGCTGGCGAAATATTCGGGGGTGAAGGCGGTGCGAACCGCTCGCGGATCGTCGGGGACGACCGCGTTATGATAAAAGTCGGTGCCGTAGAGGCTGCCGAGCGCGAGCGCCGTCGGAAGGCCCTGGATCGCAAAGAGTTCGCGCGATGCAAAGATCGAGGCGAGGGTCGCATTGCCATTGGTGGCCGAGGCGTCGCGGCGATTGTTCAAGCAGCCAAGAACGCCCGTCGGATCGCGTTGGCAGCGCTGTTTCTGGATACGCAGGCGGTCGTCGTTCTCGCGGAAATAGGATCCCATGAAATCGACCACCGTGTTGTCGCTGGGTTCCCAGCGCAGCGATCCGCGCACCGAGTAAAGATCGCGTCCGTCGATGCGCGTGTCGTTGAACAGGTTCTTGGTATAGCCGTCGCGATTGACATAGACGCCGGCGACGCGGGCGGCGAAGGTGTCGCCCAGCGGAATATTGACCATTCCTTTGACCTTGATGGCCTCGTAATTGCCATATTCGGCGTCGGCTGCGGCTTCGAAGGCGCCCAATTTGGGCTTCGCGGTGATGACGTTGACCACGCCCGACGTCGCACTGCGCCCGAACAGGGTTCCCTGCGGCCCGCGCAACACTTCGACGCGCTCGAGGTCGAAAAATTCGGTTTCGAACAGGCGGGTCTGGAACAGCGGCGAGCCGTTGAGGTGGATCGCGGTCGCCTGATCGCATGATACGCCGACGCAAAGGTCGCCGATGCCGCGGATCGTGAAGCTGGACGAGGTGAAGTTCGTCTTGGTGAACGTGATATTGGGCAGCGTCAGTTGCAAGTCGGAGCTGTTCTCGATTTGCTGCGCCTCAAGCGCTTCGGACGAAAAGGCGCTGACCGCGATCGGCACGTCTTGCAGACGTTCCGACTGGCGCTGGGCCGTGACGACGATTTCGCCGCCGAAAGCATCGCGTTCCGTTTCCTCCGCTGCGCCCTGCGCAAATGCCGGCGTCGCCACCGACATGGCCAGGATCGACGTTCCGATCAGTGCCTTGAACTTCATTTACAGCCTCCCTTTTTCGATCCCGCGCGCTGCGGGGCCGCCCAAATTCAGATTGTGGTAAGGGGAGGGGATAAGACCAGACATGGCAAAGGGCAGCCGATCCCGATGGCCGGATGCCCGCGTGTATCCCACTTGCCAGCTGTGCTGGTCATCGTCCTCTCCCACCGGCGTCGGGGAAAACGCCGGCCTCTCCGGATCACGACCCGCTTGAGCGGGTTCTGTAATGCAACTTAAAGGTGCGCTTAGTTGACGCGAGCGTCAAGTCACTTGTTCGATCCGAAAAGCGACACGAAACTGAACAACTGAAAAAAAGCAAAAAGCCAAGTTTCCGCAACGTAAACTTGCGCGCCGGGCAGATTTGTTGTTGTCCTGCCCTTGCTTATCGGGGCATGCGCACCGAAATGTGCGGCAAGAATGCAACAGTGAAAGCGGGGCGATGGGCGACGGAAAAGTTGAAACGGGATCGGACGGCAAGGTGGTTGTTCCCGACCATGTCGCGGATGCAGTACGGACGCTGATCGAATGGGCCGGCGACGACCCGGCGCGCGAAGGGCTGCTCGATACGCCGCGCCGCGTGGCGCGGGCGTGGAAGGAATATTGCAGCGGCTACGCCGACGATCCGTCGATCCACCTGTCGCGCACCTTTGAAGAGGTTGGCGGCTATGACGAACTGGTGCTGCTGAAAGACATCCCGTTCCAGTCGCATTGCGAACATCATATGGCGCCGATCACCGGCAAGGCGTCGATCGCCTATATGCCGCGCGACCGCGTCGTCGGCATTTCCAAGCTGGCGCGCGTGCTCAACGGTTATGCGCGGCGCTTGCAGGTGCAGGAACGACTGACCGCCGAGGTCGCGCGCTGCATCTGGGACAATCTGCATCCGCATGGGGTCGCGGTGGTGATCGACGCGCAGCATGGCTGCATGACCGGGCGCGGCGTGCGCACCCCAGGGGTTGGGATGGTGACGAGCCGCCTGCTCGGATGTTTCCTCGATGACCAGCGCAGCCGCAAGGAAGTGCTGAGTTTGATGGGGTATTGAGGGGGCCGGTTTCGACCGTTTCCTGTCATCCCCGCGAAGGCGGGGATCCCGCTTTTTCCTTCGCCGTCGCAAAGCGGGATCCCCGCCTTCGCGGGGATGACGAAATTAGGTGAGAACGACCGCTCACCACCCCAAAGCTGCCATCCGCCGCTAAAAAAACGCTTTCCTACAATTTTCGGCTGTGCCAGCCTTCGTCTCAGTTCTTTCCATATGTAGGTAAAAAGCGGTCGCCGCCCGGATTCCGGACGCGACCAGGGTCCGAGCCCTATGTCCGCCGAGCTCGACGAATGGGGCGCTGCAATGGGCTGAACTTTCCTGAGCTTTGGGATGATGGCGCGGGGCACGCGCCGCCCGGATCGCTGACCCGGTCTGCGATAACCGAGAACGGAAATGTCCGCTTCCTGCCCATGGGCTGACATTGGACCCAATTGAAAGCCAAAGAAAAAGGCCCCGGAACGCCAGGTTCCGGAGCCTTTCCTGTCTCGTGCGAGAGCGAAGCGGTTAAGCTTCTTCTTCCTCGTCCGCAGCCGGAGCTTCGTCAGCGGTGCGTTCCGAAGGCGGTGTCGCGTCTTCGAATTCGTCTTCGCTGTCGGGTTCCAGCGCCGTGGCAACGGCCTCGGCCTGTTCTTCTTCGAACATCGCGGCAATGACGTCGATGCCCTGCTTCTGCATTTCGGCTTCGTCGGGCGAGCGCGCGACGTTGACGCCGACGGTCACCGCGACCTCGGGGTGCAGCTTGACCTTGACGTCGACCAGGCCGAGCGCCTTGATCGGGCGTTCGAGTTCGACCATCGACTTGGTCACGCCGGTGACGCCGTCTTCGACCAGCGCGTCGACGATGTCGCGAACCGAAACCGAACCGTACAGCTGGCCGGTGTTCGACGCCTGGCGGATCAGGACGATCTGCTTGCCGTCGATGTCCTTGGCGCGGCCTTCGGCTTCGCCGCGACGTTCGGCGTTGTCGGCCTCGATCTTGCCGCGGTTCGCTTCGAACAGCTTGCGGTTGGTGTCGTTCGCGCGCAGCGCCTTGTTGTTGGGCAACAAATAGTTGCGGGCAAAGCCGTTCTTGACGTTGACGACATCGCCGATGCCGCCGAGTTTCTCGATGCGTTCGAGCAGAATGATTTCCATCAGACCAGCCCTCCTTACTTCACAATGTAGGGGAGCAGGCCGATGTGGCGCGAGCGCTTGATCGCTTTCGCCAGCTCACGCTGCTTCTTGGCGGACACCGCGGTAATCCGCGACGGGACGATCTTGCCACGCTCCGACAGGTAACCCTGGAGCAGGCGGACGTCCTTGTAATCGATGACCGGTGCGTCCTTCGCGGTGAAGGGGCAGGTCTTGCGGCGGCGGAAAAAGGGTCGTGCCATGGTCTTTATCCTTATTCTTCGCCGTCGCGGTCACGGCCGCCACGGCCGCCCCGACGTTCCTGCTTGCGCATCATGACCGACGGGCCCTTTTCGAGTTCGTCGACCTTGATCGTCATCCAGCGGATGATGTCTTCGCTGATCGCCGCCTGACGCTCGATCTCGGCGATCGCTTCGCCCGACACTTCGGCCGACAACATCACATAATGACCCTTGCGGTTCTTCTGGATCTTGTAGGCGAGCTGCTTCAGGCCCCAGGTTTCGGTCTTGTGGACCTCGCCCTTATATTCGGTGATGACGTTGGTGACGGTTTCCGCCAGCGCGTCGACCTGAGCCTGGCTCAGATCCTGACGCGCAATAAAAACATGCTCGTAGAACGGCATGGTGCGCTTCCTTCGATTTGGCCGATCGCTGACCTGCGCCAATCGCAGGCCCCTCCGGCTGTCGTCTTGCCCTGCGAAATCGGTGCAAAGCAAATGGGGCGACGGCCAAGAGCCTCGCCCCAATGGAGCGCGCCTATACAGATTCGCGGGGCAAAATCAAGCGGTGCGGAGCTTTTCCAGCAAGTCGCGCCCGAAGTCGGTCAGCGTGTCGTCGCGCGCGCCGAGGATCAGGATGCGGTCGCCCGGCTTCGCTTCATCGAGCATCGCCGCGCCACAGTTCGCGCGCGTGGTGAGGTGCACCGCATCGCCGCCGCCCGCCACGATGGCAGCGACCAGCGCCTCGCTGCCGACGCTGCGGTCGACGGTGCCGCCGAAATAGACGGGGTCGCAGACAAACAGTTTGTCGCCGTCGCGCATCCCACCCGCAAAGCTCGCCGCGAGTTCCCGGCCCATCTGGCGCAGCGGGCCGTACCCGTGCGGCTGGAAAAACAGCAAGGCGCGGCCCGGCAGCTCGGCGACGGCGGCAAGGGTCGCGGCGACCTTGTCGGGATTATGCGCGAAATCGTCGATGACGGTGACGCCGCCGACCTGGCCGAGCACTTCGTAACGGCGGGCGAGGCCGGTGAAATCGGCGAGCGCGGCCACCGAGTCTGCAACCGAAATGTTGATCGCGCGCGCCGCCGCGATCGCGGCGAGGGCGTTCATCGCATTGTGGCGGCCGGGCATACCCAGTCGCACCTCGTGCGTCGTTGCGAGGAAATGAACCTTGAAGCGGCACCCATCGGGCAGCGCCGTAAAATCGCTGCCGCGCAGCGCCGCGCCGTCGCCGAACCCGAAGCGCAGATTATTGTCGGGATTGAACAGCGGCGCCGATTCGGGATCGTCGGCGTTGATCACCGCGATCCGCGCCTTGGCGACGAAATCGCCGAACAGCGCATGGAGTTCGTCGAGGCTTTTGTGGTCGAGGCTGATGTTGGTGACCACCGCGACGTCGGGGCGATAGAGCGCGATCGAGCCGTCGCTTTCGTCGACTTCGCTGACGTAAAGCGCGTCATCGCCGACCAGCGCGCTGGCAAAGGGCCGGTCGTCGTGCGCGAAATTGCGCATCACCGCACCGTTCATCACCGTCGGCTTTTTCCCGACGCGGTCGAGGATCCAGCCGATCATCCCGGTCACGGTCGATTTGCCGCTGGTCCCGCCGACGCCGATCGCCTTGTCGGCGGCATTGAACAGCGCGGCGTTGAGGTCGGCGCGGGTCATGCGGGCGAGGCCAAGGGCGTTGGCGGCGGCGATGTCGGGAACGCTGTCCTCGACCGCCGCCGACGCGACGAGGATCTGGCCGGGCTTGGGGCCGCTGCCGTCCTGCGGATAAAAGGCGATCCCTTGCCGTTCGAGCCAGGCGAATTTTTCGGGCGAGCGCCCCTGGTCGCGGCTGCGGTCGGACCCCGATACGCTGGCGCCGCGCGCCGCGACGATCATCGCCAGCGGCAACATGCCCGACCCGCCGATGCCGCAGAAGAAATAGGATTTGTTTTCCGACATGGCGCGGCGTTATGGCTTTGACGAAGGGTTTGCAACCAGCACCCACCGCAATAACCGCTCGTGTCGAGGTGCGAACGGATCGAGGGATAAGCCAGTTTATGCGCATCGGCATTGTTGCCCCGTCAACCTCGATCCTGCCCGACGATGCCGAGGCGGTGCGCGCGCTCGCCAGCCTCGGCTATCCCGATGTCGAGCTGGTCTTCGACCCGCAATGCTTCGCCACCCATGGGCATTTCGCGGGCGAGGACGGCCATCGCTTTGCCGCGCTGGTCGAAATGGCGAACCGCCCCGACATCGACGCGGTCTGGTTCGCGCGCGGTGGTTATGGCGCGTGCCGGATCACCGAGGATGCGGTCGCCGCGATGACCGACGTCGCGCGGGGCAAGGCGTTTCTCGGCTATTCGGACCAGGGCAATCTGCTTGGCGCGCTGTATCGTGACGGATTCGACCATGTCGCGCACGGCCCAATGGTGGCCGATATTCGCCGCGAGGGCGGCGACGCGGCGGTGCTGCGCGCGCTCGACTGGCTGGTCGCGCGCGATCCGGGCGCGTGCGAGAATGGCTTGCAGCATGGTGGGCGCCACGCGGCGTTTAACCTGATGACGCTGTCTATGCTGCTCGGCACCCCGCTCGAGCCCGATCTGGCGGGGCATGTCCTGCTCCTCGAAGAAGTCAGCGAATATCTCTACGCCTTTGACCGCGCCTTTTTCCACGTCGCAACCTATCTTGGCCCGCGCGGCATTGCCGGCATCCGGCTTGGGCGCGTCAGCGACATCCTCGAAAACGACCGGCCGTTCGGGCTGGAGGTTGAAGAGATTGCGCAAGGCTGGTGTGCGCGGTGCAACATTCCTTACCTTGGCCGCGCCGACATCGGGCATGATGCGGACAACAAGGTCGTGCCCTTCGGCTTGCATCGCGCCGGGTGAGGGAATAGGCGCGGGCCAAATCGATAACGCTAGGGGACGCAACATGCGCGCATTCATCTTTCCGGGTCAGGGCAGCCAGGCAGTCGGCATGGGCAAGGCGCTCGCCGACGCGTCGCCGGTCGCGCGCGAGGTGTTTCAGGAGGTCGACGACGCGCTGGGGCAAAAGCTGTTCCAGCTGATGACCGAGGGGCCCGAGGACCAGCTGGTCCTCACCGAAAATGCCCAGCCCGCGATCATGGCGAACGCGATCGCGACGCTGCGCGTGCTCGAGAAGGAAGGCGGTGTGACGCTGACGGCCAAGGCCGATTATGTCGCGGGCCACAGCCTGGGCGAATATAGCGCGCTGTGCGCCGCGGGTGCGTTCGATCTGGCGACCACGGCGCGGCTGCTCAAGACCCGCGGGCAGGCGATGCAGGCAGCGGTGCCCGTCGGCATCGGTGCGATGGCCGCACTGCTCGGTGCCGACATCGACACCGCGCAGAAACTCGCCGATGCCGCGGCCGAAGGCGAAATCTGCACCGTCGCCAACGACAATGATCCCTCGCAGGTCGTCATCTCTGGCCACAAGGGCGCCGTCGAACGCGCCGTCGCGCTGGTCAAGGATTATGGCATCAAGCGCGGGCTGCTGCTCCCCGTGTCGGCGCCGTTCCACTGCCCGCTGATGCAGCCCGCCGCCGATGCGATGGCCGAAGCGCTGGGCGCCAACCCGCCCGCCGCACCGCTGGTCGCCGTGGTCGCCAACGTCACCGCCAGCCCGGTGAGCGACGCCGACGCGATCCGCGACCTGCTGGTACAACAAGTCACGGGCCGCGTCCGCTGGCGCGAAAGCGTCGCGTCGATGGAAGATGTCGGGGTGACGCATTTCGTCGAATTCGGCGGCAAGGTGCTATCGCCGATGGTGAAGCGCAGCGCTGCTGGCGAAGTCGAGACGGTCAGCGTCATTTCGATGGATGACATCGAAGCATTGCTCAAAACGCTCTAATCCAAAGATTTCAGGAGAAATTCAGATGTTCGATCTCACCGGCATGACCGCCCTCGTCACCGGCGCTTCGGGTGGCATCGGGTCGGCGATTGCGCAAGCGCTCGCGGCGCAGGGGGCGCGACTGGCGGTCTCGGGGTCCAATGCGGACAAGCTCAATGCCTTTCGCGACACGCTCGGCGGTGATCATGTCGCGCTGCCGTGCAATCTGGGTGATGGCGCTGCGGTCGATGCGCTGGTGCCGTCGGCGGTCGAGGCGCTGGGGCAGCTCGACATCCTCGTCAACAATGCCGGGGTGACGCGTGATAATTTGATCATGCGGATGAAGGACGAGGAGTGGATGGATGTCATCCGCATCAACCTCGAGGCCAATTTCCGCCTCGCGCGTGCCGCCGCGAAGCCGATGATGAAGGCGCGTTTCGGACGCATCATCTCGATCACCAGCGTCGTCGGTGCCACCGGCAATCCGGGGCAGGCCAATTATGCGGCGTCGAAGGCCGGGGTTACCGGCATGACCAAGGCGCTGGCACAGGAACTGGCGAGCCGGGGGGTGACCGCGAACTGCGTCGCGCCGGGCTTTATCGCGACCGCGATGACCGACGACCTGCCCGACGCGCAAAAGGAAGCGCTCAACCAGCGCATTCCGGCGGGGCGGATGGGCGAGGGCAGCGATATTGCCGCGGCGGTCGTCTATCTCGCCTCGAAAGAGGCCGGATATGTCACTGGACAGACGTTGCATGTGAACGGCGGGATGGCCATGCTGTCCTGAGGGATCGCGCGGTGACGGTGAAGGGAATATCGGCATGCTGAAAGGTTTGATCGCGGGCGCCGCGCTGGCTTTGGCGGCGCTGCCCGCCGCGGCCGCGGCGCAGGAAGGCGAAAAGTTCGACTGCGTGGTGGCCGCGGTTGCGGCTGACACCAAGGCGTCGATCGGCGCCGCGATGGCGGGCGCCGGCGACGATGTGTCGCGCGACGCGCTGTTCCAGCAGCTCTCGACCGTCACCGAAGGCTGCGTTGCGAAACATGGCATCGCCGAAGCCCAGAAGGCCGCCTATTTCGACTACAGCCTCGCGCGCATTTCGCGCGAATGGCTGGTCGGTGACATCGCCAAGCTCAACCTGTCGTCGGCGATTGTCGACAAGGCGCTCGACTTCGGTCCGGCAGGCGCCAATCCTGACCTGTCGAGCGACATGACCGAGGATCAGATCATGAAAATAGTTCAGGCCTATATCGACAGCGGCGTCGACATCGAAAAGGTCGATGAAACGGTGTGGGAAAAGGTCGGCGCCTACGCCGCCGCTACCTCGATTTACTGGAACAAGCGCAAGCAATTGCCGTTTTGACGATCGATTGGGGAGATGCTTCCCGCTGTTTCGTCATTGCGAGCGAAGCGGGCCGCACGCGGCCCTAGGCCAACCAATCCAGAGCGGGTTTGCGCCTACTCTGGATTGCCGCGTCGCTTCGCTCCTCGCAATGACGAGGCTGTTTAATGCTAAGTGCTCAGAAACTCGCCCGCGCGGTGATGCGGATGTCGCGACCGGTCAGCGGCACATAATCCTTGGTAAAGCTGGCGTGGCGCCGTGCTTCGACGTCGAAGATGTTGTTCGCCGCCAGCGACAGCGTCAGGTTTTTGGTGTCGGGCAGCGGCCGCCAGCTGATCGATGCGTTGACCAGGGTGAATCCCTTGGTCGCGGTTTCGAACGGCGCGATGCGGGTCTGGTCGTCGGTCCATTCGACTTCGGCGCGCGCGTCGATGCGTTCGCCCTGTGCTTCAAGCCCGCCGAGCACGCGCATCGCGGGGATGCGCGGGACGAACTGGCCGCCCTTGATCTTGGCGCGCGTCATGTCGGCAGTCAGGTCACCGACGATGTTGAAGCCGCCGATCTGTGCCAGCCGCGCGCTCGCCTCGGCCTCGAAGCCCCAGACGCGGGCGCTTTGCTGGAAATATTGGAAGACGGGCAGGTCATCCTCTTCCGCGCCGGTCGCATTCGAGAAGATGAAGTCGTCAAACCAGTTCGAATAGGCCGACAGGCTGAGGTTGAGCGCGTCGGTCTTGAGCTTGAACGACGCCTCGGCGCCCCAGCTCGCTTCGCGCTTGAGGGTCTGGTCGCCGACCTCGAACGACTGGGTCGCGATGTGCGGGCCGTTCGAGAATAATTCCTCGGCCGATGGCGCGCGCACCGCGCGGGCCACGGACACCCCGAATTTCACCCCGTCGGTGATTTCGTAATTGGCGCCGAGCGCCCCAGAGAAGGTGTCGAAGCTGCGCGCGATGCCCAGCGTCGGGGCCTTGACCCTGGTCGCTTCATACCGCGCCGCGGCTTCGATCCCGAGCGGGCCGAGCGTCCATTCCTGCAAGGTGAACAGCGCGAACTGGTCGGTCAGGTTGCGCGGGACGAACGCTTCGGCGCCGATCGCGTTGAAATCGCGGTGGCTGTACTGGATGCCGCTCGCGCCGCGCCAGCCGCCGCGGTCGTTCTGTGCCAGCTCCAGCCGCCCTTCGACGCCCTGGTTGGTGAAGACGGTGCCGACCTCGTCGCCCTCGAACTCGGTATGCTCATAATCGGCATAGCCGCCGCGCAGACGGAGCTTGTCAAAGAAGCCATCGCCCAGCTCAACTTCGCCGCGGACATCGGCGCGCCATTGCTTCAGGCCGATGGTGACCGGACCTTCGCCATGGTCATGGCCTTCTTCTTCCTCGCCCTCATCGTGATGCGCGGTGTTCGGCCGCGACGGGACGCCATAATTGCTGTCGAAATAGCTCAGCGACACGCCCAGCTGGCCGCCGTCGTTGATCAGCGACAGGCCGCCCGCCGTGGTCCAGGTCTCGCTGGCGGTGTTGGGAATCTTGCCGCGCCGGTTGGCGTCGGCGGTCAGCTCGGCGGCTTCGTCCAGATGCCCGTCCTCAACTTCATGTTCGGCCAGATGGAGCAGGTCGCTGCGGATGCCTGGGGCATAGACGAAACCGCCCGAGCGCGCGTCGCCGGTCTTGCGCCAGCTGCCGTCGAGATGCGCGACGATATTGGGGGTCAGCGCGACGTCGATCGAGCTGCCGATATTGCGGTCGTCGGCGGCGGTCGCATAGCCGCCGATCGCGTCGATATGGACGTGATCGGTCGGCACCTTGCGCGGGATGCGGCGGTCGAACAGATTGACCGCGCCGCCGATCGCCTGGCTGCCGAACAGCAGCACCGCGGGGCCGCGCAGGATTTCGATGCGCTCGACGGTCAGCGGATCGATGGTCACCGCGTGATCGGCCGAGGTGTTCGACAAGTCGATCGATCCGATCCCGTCGGTCAGGACGCGCACCCGCTCGCCCGAAAAGCCGCGCAGCACCGGGCGCGAAGCGCCGGGGGCAAAGCTGGTCGCCGAGACGCCCGCCTGGCGGGTCAGCGTGTCGCCGATCTGGCCGCGAATGTCGCGCGCCAGCTCGTCACCTTCGAGCACCGACACATTGCCCAGGATGTCCAGGCTGCGGACATAGGGTGCGGTGACGATGATCGGATCGCCCGTGTGGACGTCGTCGTCGGTGCCAGCGGCAGCGCGGTCCTGCGCAAAGGCGGGGGCGGCGAGCAGCATGGCAAAGGTAAAACCGGCGGAGCAAAGCAAACGCATGAGGGGGAGAGTCCTGTTCTATGACGACCTGTGCGGGCTCCAGTAATGATATACTGTTACAATGACAAGCCCTGCGCGTCACCTGGATCGTCGTTGGTCGGACAGCCATGGCGGTTGGTCGACAAAGGCCGATCTTTGCCGGGGCAAGCGAAGCTGTCTTGCGAGGCCGCGGGCGCGGCCTTAGATCAGGGGCATGACCATTGCTGCAAACAGCCTCGACCTGATCGGCAACACCCCGCTGGTACTGCTGAAGGGGCCGAGCGAAGCCACCGGCTGCGAAATCTGGGGCAAGTGCGAATATGCCAACCCCGGCGGATCGGTGAAGGACCGCGCTGCGCTCTATATCGTCCGCGATGCCGAAGCGAACGGCAGCCTGCGCCCCGGCGGCACGATCGTCGAGGGGACCGCGGGCAACACCGGCATTGGCCTTGCGCTGGTCGGTAACGCGCTGGGCTACAAGACGATCATCGTCATGCCCGACAACCAGAGCGCGGAAAAGATGGCGACGATCCGTGCGCTGGGTGCCGAGCTGGTGCTGGTGCCGCCGGCGCCCTTTGCCAATCCCGGCCATTTCGTCCACACCTCGCGCCGCATTGCCGAGGAAACCGACAATGCGATCTGGGCCAACCAGTTCGACAATATCGCCAACCGCAAATCGCATGTGATGGGCACCGCCGAGGAAATCTGGGAGCAGATGGGCGGCCGCATCGACGGCTTTACCTGCTCGGCGGGCACCGGTGGAACGATCGCCGGCACGGGGCTGGGGCTGAAGGCGCATAATCCAGACATCGTCATCGCGCTCACCGACCCGCATGGTGCGGGGCTCTACAATTATTACCAGTGCGGCGAGCTGAAGGCCGAAGGGACGAGCGTCGCCGAAGGGATCGGCCAGAACCGCATCACCGCCAACCTCGACGGCGCGCCGATCGACACCCAGTTCCGCATTTCGGATGCCGAGGGGCTGGCGGTGGTGCGCCGCCTGCTCGACGACGAAGGACTGTGCCTCGGGCTGTCGTCGGGGATCAACGTCGCCGGGGCGATGGCGCTGGCGCGGCAGCTGGGGCCGGGCAAACGCATCGCAACCATCCTCTGCGACAGTGGGTTCCGGTACCTGTCGACGCTTTACAACCCCGAATGGCTGGCGAGCAAAGGGCTGACGGAGACGGCAGAATGAACCAGATCCGCACCGACAAGCAGACGGTGCCGCCGCCGATAGTGCCGGCCCCGGTGAACGACACGATGCGGCGGCTGCAGATCGGCATCGCCGGGGTGCTGACGGTGCTGTTGCTGGTCGGCATGGCCGGGCTGATCGGCGACCGCGCGCGCGAGAATGTCGAGAGCGACGCGGCCGCCTCTGCCGAGGTCAAGATGCCCGGCGAGGAACAGGGCAGCGGCGCCCCGCTCGAAGAATTGGGGGTCCAGCCGGTGTCGCCGTCGACGAAGGATGAAAATGCCGAGACGCCGGTAAAGGTGCCGCAGGCGGCCCCGTCGCCCGCCACCGTTCCTGATCTCGAGCCCGACCCCGAATTGCAGCGCGCGCGCAAATCGGCCCCGTGACGACAATATCGCGCCGTCCGATGGGGCGCGCTGTCTCGATCGCTGCATTGACGGTGCTGCTGGCGTGGGTCGGCGGCGGGCAGACGTTGCTCGACCGCATCGATCCCGCGCTGGCGCTGCCGATGCTTGCGCTGCCGATGCTGTTACTTGCGATCTGGCAGCGCGGCGAAGGAGCGGCTTTGCGGCGGTTCACCCTGTTGACGGTGCTCGCCATCTTGGCGGCAGTGCAAGCATTGCTCGGACTCGCATTGGCGGGTTCGGCGGGTTGGGTGCAACTGGCGCTCGTCTTTGTGGCGGGCGCAACGGCGGGATGGGTTGCCGATCGGCTGGTGCACTGGCGTTCGCGCGCGCGATGGCTGCCGTGGTTCGCCGGGCTGGTGCTGGTAATCGGCTGGTTCGCAGCGGCGCATATGTTGCTCGCTGCGCTCTATCGGCCCGCTGCTGCTTCGGCTGGCGCGCCCGCGGCGACGATGTTGACCGGACTGCCGCTGCGCTGGTCGGGAAGCGGCGACATCGCCGCCATCATCGCCGATGGGGCAGGGGACGATCCGGCGCTTGCGCGGCTCGAATCGCTGGGACCGGTGTCGCTGGTCGATAGCCTGGTCGAAGGGGTGCCGCCGGGCAGCGCGCTGCTGGTCGCGCACCCGCGCGCGCTGGCGCCGCAGGAACTGGTGGCGATCGACGCCTTTGTCCGCGGCGGCGGCAAGGCGGTGGTGCTGGCCGACGCGCTGTCGGGCTGGCCGGCTCGCCACCCGCTCGGCGATCCGCGCAATCCGCCGATCACCAGCCTGCTTACCCCGTTGCTCGATCATTGGGGGGTGACCCTCGGCGCGGCGCCGGTCGACGACAATGGCGTGCGATCGGTCGATGTGGGCGGCGCGCGGCTGCGCCTGTCGAGCGCGGGAGCGTTCGAGCGGCTGCCGCCGAAGTGCGATGCCTTTGCTGGTCGCCGGATCGCGCGCTGCCCGATCGGGGCCGGCGAGGCGTGGCTGGTGGGCGATGCCGACCTGCTGTTCGCGCCCCTATGGTCACCGGTCGTGCCCGGCGCCGACCATCTGCGGCGCGCCGACACGATCGAATGGCTGGCGGCGCGGCTGTGGCCCGGCGCCGGAGTCGCGGCGCTGGAACCGCTGTGGATTCGCGCCCGCGCCGACTGAGGCGTCGTTTCTCATCCCATTTTGGCTCAATTCGGCTGCGCCACGCGGCCGCCTCAGGGCGTGCCGACCGCATTTCGACGATCTATTCGGGCATTTTGCGGCAAATAGGGGTTAGATTCCCTATTTTACCCTAAATTACCCCTTTTCACCCCGATCTATAGTTGATAGTCAGGAATCGGAGAGGGGCAATCTCCACCAACGCCGAACCGACTGGAATTCAAGCGATTCCGGGCGCGGGAAAACATTGCCCGGTGGCGCATAAGGGGGGCAGAGCGATGGCGATTGTGACGCCCGGCCAATATGCGGGTACCAATTTCGCCGCGATCGATGGCAAGGGGCGGATCGCCGTCCCCTCTCAGTTCCGCAATAATGTGCCCCTTTCTGCGGACGGCCAGCGCGTGCTTTGGGTCGGTTTCCACGAAAAACTGCCCTGCCTCGTCGCCTATGGCCACGATCAGTACGACCGGCTGAACGGCGAGATCGAACGCGACCGCGACACCGCGCGGTCGCGCAACCTCGATTTCGACGAGGATGCCGAGTTCAAGAAGCGCTTCAGCTATACCGAGGCTTACGCGCTCGATGACAGCGGACGCTTTCTGCCCGGCTTTACCCATCGCGACCGCGTCGGCGATGCCGGGGCGACCGCGTTCGTCGGGTCGGGCCGGCGCTTCGAAATCTGGTGGTTGCCGACGCTCGCCGAATGCGCCGATGCCGATCCGGTGTTGCAGCGGCTCGCTGCCGCCTGGGATGCGACCAAAGGGAAGGGTCGCAAATGAGCGAGCTGGCCCGCGATCCCCGCCACGATCCGGTCCTCCGCGACGAAGTGGTCGCGGCGCTCGCGATCGCGCCGGGTGAGCGTCATGTCGACGCGACCTTCGGTGCCGGTGGCTATACCCGCGCGATGCTCGCCGCGGGCGCCGACGTCGTCGCCTGCGATCGCGATCCCGATGCGATTGCGGGCGGGCAGGCGCTGGTCGCCGCGGCCGATGGCAAACTGGTGCTGATCCACGGTCGTTTCGGCGAAATCGACCGGCTGCTTGCCGAGCGCGGCATCGACGCGGTCGACGGCATCACCTTCGACATCGGGGTGTCGTCGATGCAGCTCGACCAAGGCGAGCGCGGCTTTTCGTTCCAGAAAGACGGGCCGCTCGACATGCGGATGGCGCAGGACGGCGAAACCGCCGCCGAATGGCTGAACCGCGCCGACGAGACCGAGATCGCCGACGTGCTGTTCCGCTATGGCGACGAGCGTCAGTCGCGCCGCGTCGCGCGCGCGATCGTCGCTGCGCGTCCGCTGAGCCGCACCGGCGAACTGGCGACGGTGATCCGCAAGGCGCTGCGCCACCCGCCGGGGGCGCCCAAGGATCCCTCGACCAAAAGCTTTCAGGCGATCCGCATCCACATCAATTCCGAACTCGACGAGCTGGTCGCCGGCTTGGCCGCTGCGGAACGCGTATTGCGTCCCGGCGGCCGGCTTGCGGTGGTCAGCTTTCACAGCACCGAAGATCGCATCGTGAAGAATTTTCTGCGCGAACGCAGCGGAGGCGATGCCGCCGGTTCGCGTCACCGGCCCGCGCCGCTCCCTCTGGCGCGGGCCGCCACGTTCGAAACCCCGGCGCGCAAGGTGCGGCCGAGCAAGGCCGAAGAGGCGCGCAACCCGCGCGCGCGGTCGGCAACGCTGCGCAGCGCGGTGCGGACGGCAGCGCCGGCCTGGCCGGGTCAATCCATAATGAAGGAGGCGATCTCATGCTGATGGCGGCGCGCAAACTTCAGGGTATCGGGCTGGTCCTGCTCGTGCTTATCTTCGCGATGATGCTCTATCCCGTGTCGCTGAAGGTCGCGGCGACGCGCAGCGAGCTGACGCGGATCGAAAAGGAGATCGAGCGGAGCCGCGACAATATCCGCTACCTGGAATCCGAACTCGCGGTGCGCGCCTCGATGCGCCAGCTCGAACAATGGAATGCCGATACGTTCGGCTACTCGGCGCCCGGCGCTGGCCAGTATCTGGCCAGCGAGCGCCAGCTCGCCTCGCTCGACCGCCTGCCGCGCGCGCGCGGCGCCAACGAGGTCGCACCGGTGCTGATGGCGATGGTGTCGCCGGTTGCCGTCCCCGCCGCGCCCAAGGAAAGCCCCGTTGCCGCAAAGCCTGCTGCGGCCAAGCCGGTGGTGCTGGCGCAGGCCGAGACGGGAATTCGCAGCGACGCCGCGCCGCGGATGGCGCCGACCCGCCGGCGTGAACAATTGAAGATGATCGAGGACCAGCTGCTCGCCGAATCGACCCTCGCCGATCTGAAGCGCGCTGCTGCCGCCGAAGCCGCAGGAGGGAAGCCCGCCCGATGAACACGCTGGTCGTCCGTCCGACCCGGGTGCGTACCGCTGGGGTGCGGCAGCAGATTTTGCTGACCGCGCAGCAGCGCCTGATGATCCTGATGCTGCTGTTCATGGCGGCATTTTTTCTGGTGTCGATGCGGCTGCTCTACTTTGCGATGTTCGACACCGCGTCGCGCAATGGGTCGGCATCGGCGGCTTTTCTGCCGGCGCGCGCCGACATCGTCGATCGCAACGGCATCCCGCTGGCGCGGACGATCGACGGCTATTCGATCCGCGTCGTTCCGGCCAAGCTGCTCAACAACCGCCAATATCTGGCCGACGAGCTGCACAAGATTTTCCCCGACATGCCGCGCGCCGAACTGCTGGCGAAGGTCAGCGGGCCGCGCCCGACCTATATCCGCCGCCGCGCGCTGCCCGATCAGGTCGCGGCGGTGAACGCGATCGGCGACGTCGGGTTCGATTTTCCGCGCGAAAAGGAACGGCTGTATCCGCAGCTTAGCCTTGCCGCGCATGTGCTGGGCTTCACCGATGCCGCGGGGCACGGCGTCACCGGCGCCGAGGGTGCGTTCGACAGCCGCTTGATCGACAAGGCGACGCGCGGCGAACCGCTGGCGCTGTCGATCGACGCGCGGGTGCAGGGGGTGCTCGAAAGCGAGCTGGGTTCGGCGGTCGCCAATCTGGAAGCGATCGGTGGTGCGGGGATCATCCTCGACGTCCACACCGGCGAAATTGCGGCGATGACGTCGCTACCGACCTATAATCCCAACAAGCTGGTGCCCGAGAATATGGCGGCGCGGCGCAACGCGGTGACGCATAATCTTTATGAACTCGGTTCGACCTTCAAGCCGCTGACCGTCGCCGCCGCGATCGACGCCGGCACCGTCACCAGCATGGCGCGCCGCTATGACGCAACGGCGCCGCTGGCGATCGCGGGCTATCGCATCCGCGACAGCCATCCGTCGAACCGCTGGCTGAACGTCCCCGAAACGCTGATCCACAGCTCGAACATCACGACCGCGCGCATTTCCGATGAACTGGGGCGCGAAAATATGGAAGCGATGTTCCGGAAGCTCGATTTCAATACCCGGCCCAAAATTGACCTGAAAGAACGCGCTTTCCCGATCTGGCCCAAAAATTGGGGCCGCCTGACGACGATGACGACGGGATTCGGCCATGGCATCGCGGTGACGCCGCTGCATCTTGCCAGCGCCTATGCCGCGTTGGTCAACGGCGGCATCTATCGTCCCGCGACGATTACGAAGCTGGGCGACCAGGCGCCGCCCAAGGGGCGCCGCGTGTTCAAGGCGGCGACCAGCGCACGGATGCGCCAGCTGCTGCGCCTGATCGTGTCGGATGGCACCGGCAAAAAAGCCGAAGCGCCGGGCTTCCGCGTCGGCGGCAAGACGGGCAGCGCCGAAAAGCCGGGCGCAGGCGGCTATCGCCGCAGTTCGGTCGTCGCGACCTTTGCCGCCGCGTTCCCGATGGACAATCCGCGCTATGTCGTGCTGGTGATGATCGATGAGCCGAAGGGCAATGCCTATAGTTCGGGCCAGCGCACCGCGGGCTGGACCGCGGCGCCGGTCGTCAGCAAGGTCGTGATGCGCGCCGGTCCGATGCTGGGCGTCTTCCCCGACGAAAGCCGCGACGTCGACGTCTCCGAACTCACCCCGCTGCTGTGGAGAAACGGGGAAGACGAATAATGCGCCTGTCCGCGCTGCTCGACGATCGACGTCCGGCAGGTACCGACCCGGTCGTCACCGGCCTCGCCATCGACCATCGGAAAGTGGCGCCGGGAACGATATTCGGCGCCTTTGTCGGCGAAAAATTCAACGGCGAGGACTTTATTCCGGCAGCGATCGAAGCCGGGGCGATCGCCATCGTCGCGCGCCCCGAAGCGCGGGTCGCGGGCGCGGTGCACATCGCCGACGCCAATCCGCGCCGCGCCTTTGCGCATATTGCAGCGCGCTTCTTTCACCGCTTTCCCGCAACCTGTGTCGCGGTGACCGGGACCAACGGCAAGACCTCAACCGTCGAAATGACGCGCCAGCTGTGGCGAATGGCGGGGTTCAATGCGGCGTCGATCGGCACGCTGGGCATCACCACGTCGAACGACAGCGCCTCGACCGGGCTGACGACGCCCGACATCGTGACCTTTCTCAGCAATATGTCGGGGCTGGCGGTCGAGGGGGTCGGCCATGCGGCGTTCGAGGCGTCGAGCCACGGGCTTGACCAATATCGCACCGAAGGCCTGCCGGTAAAGGCGGCGGCCTTCACCAACCTCAGCCACGATCATCTCGACTATCATGGCACGATGGACGCCTATCTCGCTGCCAAGCTGCGCCTGTTCAGCGAAGTGGTCGCGCAGGACGGCACGGCGGTGGTGTGGAACGACGACGCCTATTCGGCCGCCGTGGTCGACGCGGTGCGGGCGCGACGCATTCGGCTGATGACGGTCGGGGCGGCGGGCGACGACCTGCGGCTCGTCTCACGCGAACCGACCCAGCTTGGCCAGTCGCTGGTCATCGCGGCGGGCGATTTGACTCAGAAGGTCGATCTGCCGCTGATCGGCGCCTATCAGGTCGCCAATGCGCTGGTATCGGCAGGGCTGGTCATCGCGACCGGCGGCGATGTCGCGCAGACGCTCGGCAATCTGGCGCGGCTCCAGCCGGTGCGCGGGCGGCTGGAACGTGCGGCGATCACCCGGGCGGGCGCGCCGGTCTATGTCGATTATGCGCACACCCCCGACGCGATCGAGGCGGCTCTCGACGCACTGCGCCCGCATGCGAGCGGGCGGCTGATCCTGGTGTTCGGGGCCGGCGGCGACCGCGATCAGGCCAAGCGCCCCGAGATGGGGCGGGTGGCCGCCGCGAAGGCCGATGTGTTGATCATCACCGACGACAATCCGCGCGGCGAAGACCCGGCGCTGATCCGCGCCGCGATTGCGGGCGGCGCGCCGACCGCGCAGGTCATCGGTGACCGCCGCGCCGCGATCGCGACCGCGATCGCCGAGGCGCGCGCCGATGACATCGTCTGCATCGCGGGCAAGGGGCATGAACAGGGGCAAATCGTCGGCGCGGGTGCCGATATGCGCGTCATTCCGTTTGACGACGTCGCGGTCGCGCGCGAGTGTGCGGCATGAACCCGCTATGGACCGCACGCGCCATCGCCAGCGCGACCGGCGGCAGCGCGAGCGCCGATTTCACTGCGCACGGCGTCGCCTTTGATTCGCGCGAGGTCACCACCGGCGACCTGTTCGTCGCGATGCGCGGCGAGGCGACCGACGGGCACAAGTTCATCGACAAGGCGATTGCCGCGGGGGCTGCGGGGATCGTCTGCGAAACCGCGATCGACCATCCGCATGTCCGTGTCGCCGACAGCGCCGCGGCGCTGAACGCGCTTGGCACCGCGTCGCGCGCGCGCAGCCATGGCAGGATCATCGGGGTGACCGGGTCGGCGGGCAAGACCGGCACCAAGGAAGCGCTGTTCGCGGCGCTCGACCGTTTTCGGCCGGGCCGCGCGCACCGCTCGGTCAAAAGCTACAACAACCATGTCGGCGTGCCGCTCAGCCTGGCGCGGACGCCCTCGACCGCCGATTTCGGCGTTTTCGAGATGGGAATGAACCACGCGGGCGAGCTCGCGGCGCTGACGCGTATGGTGCGCCCGCATGTCGCCATCGTCACCACCATCGCCCCGGCGCATATGGAATTTTTCGGCAGCGAAGAAGCCATAGCCGATGCGAAGGGCGAGATTTTCGAAGGGCTGGAACCCGGCGGTACCGCGATCGTCCCCTTCGACAGCCCGCATTATGCACGGCTGCGCGCCAAGGCCGAACAACATGCCGCGCATGTCATCAGCTTTGGTCTTGGCGCCGAAGCCGACGTTCGCGCGGTCGACTGGCTGCCCGATGGGCAGGGCGGTTCGCTCGTCACGGCGCAGGTGCAGGACGCGCTGCTCTGCTTCACCATCGCGCAGGCCGGGGTGCATTGGGTGTCCAATTCGCTCGCGGTGCTGGCGGCGGTCAAGGCCGTCGGTGGCGATCTGCCCGCGGCGGGGCTGGCCTTTGCCGAAATGGCGGGGCTCACCGGGCGCGGCGCGCGGCACCGGGTGCCGGTCGAAGGCGGGCACATCCTGCTGATCGATGAAAGTTATAACGCCAACCCGGCGTCGATGGTCGCGACGATCGAACAGCTCGGCAGCGAATCCGGTGATCGCAAGGTGGCAATTCTTGGCGCGATGAAAGAGCTTGGCCCTGGCGGTGAGGCCTATCACGCCGACCTCGCGGCTCCGCTCGTCGCAGCCGGAGTGCAATTCGCCCTGCTTGTCGGCGAAGAGATGGCGCCGCTCGCCAAAGCGCTTGAGGGTCGCCTCGATTTCGAGCATGTCGCCGCCCACTCTGCCGCCAAGGCGCGGCTGGGCGCCTTGATCCGCCCCGGCGATACGGTGCTGATCAAGGGGTCGAACAGCGTCGGCCTGTCGCATCTGGTGACGGCGCTGACCAACGGGGATTATTGATGCTATATTGGCTGGCGGAATGGCTGGGCTTTCCTGGGGTTCTGAACCTCATTCGCTATCTGAGCTTCCGCTCGGGCGCCGCGGTCGCAACCGCGCTGATCATCGGGCTGTGGATCGGACCGCGGTTCATCCTGATGCTGCGGATGCGGCAAGGGAAGGGCCAGCCGATCCGCGAGGACGGGCCGCAAAGCCACCTCGCCAAAAAAGGCACGCCGACGATGGGCGGGCTGATGATCCTCATCTCGCTGATGATCTCGGCGCTGCTGTGGATGGACTTGTCGAACCGCTTTGTGTGGGCGTGTATTTTCGTGACCGGCGGCTTCGCCGCGGTCGGTTTCCTCGACGATCTCGACAAGGTCACCAAGGCCAGCCACCGCGGGATTCCGGGGCGGGTGCGGTTGCTGATCGAATTCCTGATCGCCGGGGTGGCGGTGTTCCTAATCGTGTCGCGCACCGGCACCGACCTGTATCTGCCCTTTTTGAGCGGCATCGTGCTCGAACTCGGGCCGCTCTATTATGTCTTTGCGATGGTGCTGATCGTCGGCTTCGGCAATGCAGTGAATCTGACCGACGGGCTCGACGGGCTCGCGACCTTCCCGGTCATCATCGCCAGCCTGACCTTCCTGGTCATCGTGTATCTGTCGGGCAATGTGAAATTCGCGGGCTATCTGGGCATTCCGCACGTCTCCGGCGCAGGCGAACTCGCGGTGTTCGCCGCCGCGATCATCGGCGCCTGTCTGGCGTTTTTGTGGTTCAACGCGCCGCCCGCGGCGGTGTTCATGGGCGATACCGGCAGCCTGGCACTCGGCGGCGCGCTCGCGACGATCGCGGTGACGGCGCAGCATGAACTGGTGCTGGTGCTGGTCGGCGGGCTGTTCGTGGTCGAGGCCTTGTCGGTGATCATCCAGGTGTTCTGGTACAAGCGCACCGGCAAGCGGGTGTTCCGCATGGCGCCGATCCACCATCATTTCGAACAATTGGGCTGGCCCGAATCGACCGTCGTCATCCGCTTCTGGATCGTGTCGATCGTCCTTGCGCTCGCGGGACTCGCGACCTTGAAACTGCGGTGATCACCTCGCGCGCCTTTGCCGGTCGCCGCTATGCGGTGCTGGGGCTGGCGCGCTCGGGGCTGGCGACGGTCGAGGCGCTCGTCGCCAGCGGCGCCGGGGTCACCGCGTGGGACGACCGTGAGGAAGCGCGCGACGATGCGATGGCGCTGGGCGCCGACATCGGCAATCCGCTCGAGATCGACCTGATCGGCTTTGCCGGGGTCGTCGTGTCGCCCGGCGTGCCGCTGAACCGTCACCCGATCGCAGCGCATGCGCGCGAGGCGCATGTCCCGGTGATCGGCGACGTCGAATTGTTCGCCGAGGCGCGCGGCGACCTGCCGCCGCACCGGGTCGTCGGCATCACCGGCACGAACGGTAAGTCGACCGTCACCGCGCTGATCCATCATATGCTCGAAAGCGCCGGGGTGCCGTCATTGATGGGCGGCAATATCGGCCTTCCGATCCTGTCGCGCGACCCGCTTCCCGAAGGCGGCGTCTATGTGCTCGAACTGTCGAGCTACCAGATCGACCTGTCGCACAGCCTAGCGTGCGACGTCGCGGTGCTGACCAACCTCAGCCCCGACCATCTCGACCGCTATGACGGCTTTACCGGCTATGCCGCGTCCAAGGCGCGGCTGTTTTCACTCCAGCATCGCGATCAGGTCGCGATCGTCGCGGTCGACGACGACCCGTCAAAGATGATCGCGGGGCGGATCAACCATCGCCTGCACCGCGTGTCGGGCAAGGACATCGACCCGGTCGACCAGCACCGCTGGCCCGCGCTGCAAGGCCCGCACAATGCGCAGAATGCCGTCTGCGCCGTCGCGGTGTGCCGCGTGCTGGGGTTGAACGACGAACAGATTGAGCGCGGCCTCGCGACCTACACGTCGCTGCCGCATCGTATGGAATTGGTCGGCGAAGTCGGGGGGGTCCGCTGGTTCAACGACAGCAAGGCTACCAACGCGGCTTCCGCTGCACCGGCGCTGGCGGCGTTTCCGCCGGCGCCGGACCAGCGTTTGCACTGGATTGCCGGGGGGCAGGCCAAGGGCGACGGGCTGGCGGCGTGCCGCCCGTGGTTTGGGCATGTCCGCCAAGCCTATCTGATCGGCGAGGCGATGGAGTCTTTCGCTGCCGAGCTCGGTGATGCGGTTCCGGTCGACCGCTCGGGCGACATGGCGAGCGCGGTCGCGCATGCCGCGGCAGCGGCGCGGCCCGGCGACATCGTCCTGCTCTCGCCCGCCTGCGCGTCGTTCGACCAGTTCAAGGATTATGAGCAGCGCGGCGATGTTTTTCGCGGACTTGTCGCGGCGCTTGGGGCATGAGCGGGGGAATGGACAATATGGACGCCACGACCGAGAGGCCGGTGATCGCGGCGACGCGCACGGTCAAGCGCCGCGGCCCGCGCCTCAGCCGCGCCGACCGCACCCCGCTAGGGCTGTGGTTCTGGGAAATCGACCGCGTCCTGCTGCTGCTGGTATCGATGCTGGTCGCGGTCGGGCTGGTGGCGGTCGCGGCGGCGTCGCCGGTCGCGGCCCAGAAACTGTCGACGACGACCGCGTCGCTCGACCCGCTTTATTATTTCTACCGCCAGCTGATGTGGGTTGTCGTCGGGGTGCCGGTGATGCTGGGCGTGTCGATGCTGCCCAAGCCGCAGGCGCGGCGCTTTGCGATTTACGGCACCGTCGCCTTCCTGATCCTGCTGTTCCTCGTGCCGCTGCTCGGCACCACGGTCAACGGGGCGCAGCGCTGGATCGGCGGCGGCGTTTTCCGGCTGCAACCCTCGGAGTTTCTCAAGCCGTTCTTTGCGGTGTCGCTCGCGTGGATATTGTCGCTGCGCCTGCACGACCAGAGCCTGCCGGTCGTCCCGCTCAGCTTTGTGCTGACCGGGGTGATTGCGATGCTGCTGATGGGCCAGCCCGATCTGGGCCAGACCGTGATCTTTGCCGCGACCTGGCTGGTGCTGGTGCTGGTCGCCGGGCTGTCGATGCGGATCATGGGGATGCTCGCGGCAACCGGGGTCGTCGGTATCGTCCTCGCCTATTTCTTTTACCCGGTAGCGCAGCAGCGCATCAACATCTGGCTGTTCGCCGAGGGCGACAGTTTCCAGGTCGACAAGGCGCATGCGACGCTGACCGCGGGCGGACTGATCGGCACTGGCCCCGGCGCGGGCCTCGCCAAGTTCCAGCTGCCCGAGGCGCACACCGATTACATCTTCTCGGTCATCGGCGAAGAATTCGGGATGATCGCGTGCATCGCGATCGCGATCCTCTATCTCGCGATCATCGTGCGGGTGCTGGTGCGGTTGCTTGATGAAGAGGACAGCTTTCTGATCCTCGCGGTCGCGGCGCTGATCGCGCAGTTTGGTGGTCAGGCGGTGATCAACATGGCGGTGAACACGCAGATCTTCCCGTCCAAGGGGATGACCTTGCCGTTCATCAGCTATGGCGGATCGTCGTTCATCGCGCTGTCGATCGGCATGGGTTTGCTCTTGTCGCTGACCCGGCGAAACCCCTATGCGGCGCGGGTGTCGATGACCCGCAACTGGAACAAGAAATGACTGCCGAAACATGAGTGCCACGCGCCACTATCTGCTCGCCGCCGGAGGAACCGGGGGCCATATGCTGCCCGCTTATGCCTTGGCGGGTGAGCTGATAACGCGCGGGCATCGCGTCGCGCTGGTCAGCGACGACCGCGGCCTGCGCATTCCGGGCGCCCCCGCCGAACTCGAAACGTATGTGCTGCCCGCCGGCCGCGTGTCGGGTGGACCCGTCGGCTGGCTCAAGGCCGCGCTCGCGATCCGCAAGGGGCGGCGCATGGCGATCGACCTGATCGGCGACTTCGACCCCGCGGTCGTCGTCGGCTTCGGCGGCTATCCGTCGCTGCCCAGCCTGCTCGCCGCGGGCGCGACAAAGCGGCCGCGCGTGCTCCACGAACAAAATGCCGTGCTCGGCCGGGTTAACCGCATGATGGCGCCGCGCGTCGACGCCGTCGCGGTCGCTTATCACAATATCCAGCGCTACCCGGCTGGGCATGAGCTGAAAAAGCACATAACCGGCAATCCGGTGCGCGACGAGATTGTCGCGATCCGTGAAGAAGGCTTCCCGCCGCTGAGTGAGGACAGCATTTTTCGTCTGCTCGTCGTTGGCGGCAGCCTAGGCGCGACGGTGCTGAGCGACGTCGTTCCGGCGGCGATCGCGATGCTGCCGCGGGCGCTGCTCGACCGGTTGCAGGTGGTGCAGCAATGCCGCGAAGCCGACCTTGACGAGGTCCGCGGTAAATATGCCGAGATGGGGGTCGCCGCTGAATGCGCGACCTATATCGCCGATTTCCCCGACCGGTTGCGCTGGGCGCATCTGGTAATCGCGCGCGCCGGGGCGTCGACGGTGGCCGAACTGGCCTGCGCCGGACGGCCCGCGATCTTCGTTCCCTATCCACACGCGATGGACAATCACCAGACCTATAATGTCGTCGATATGGTGCAGGCGGGCGGAGCGCGTTCGATCCCGCAGCCGCAATTCACCGCCAGCGAACTCGCCAAGCAGATCCAGCGCATGGCGCTCGAACCCGGTGCGTTGGAAAATGCCGCCGCGCGCGCCGCGAGCTGCGGCCTTCCCGACGCGACCCGCGACCTCGCCGACCTGGTCGAATCGCTTGCCGCACCGCCGATGATGGACGTCATCCGCGTCGGGGCGCCGTCCGGCCAGCGCGCCGCGGCCAGCGGCATGGCGTCGGCCCGCATGGGAGGCGAATGATGCGCGGCGTCGCGACCGACATCGGCACCATCCACTTCATCGGCATCGGCGGCATCGGCATGTCGGGGATCGCCGAGGTGATGCACAACCTTGGCTATCAGGTGCAGGGCAGCGACATTGCCGACGGCTATGTGATCGAAGGCCTGCGCAAACGCGGGATCAAGGTGGCAATCGGACATGACGCCGCGAACGTCGATGGCGTGTCGGTGGTTGTCACCTCGACCGCGGTCCAGCGCGGCAATCCCGAGGTCGAGGCCGCGCTCGCGCACCGCATCCCGCTGGTCCGTCGCGCCGAAATGCTCGCCGAGCTGATGCGGCTGAAATCCACCGTCGCGATCGCCGGCACCCACGGCAAGACGACGACGACCAGCTTGGTCGCCGCGCTCCTCGATGCGGGCGGGATCGATCCGACGGTGATCAACGGCGGCATCATCAACAATTACGGTTCGAACGCGCGGCTCGGCGCCAGCGACTGGATGGTGGTCGAGGCCGACGAGAGCGACGGCAGCTTCCTGCGCCTCGACGGGACGATCGCGGTCGTCACCAACATCGATCCCGAACATCTCGACCATTATGGCAGCTTCGACGCGATCAAGGATGCGTTCGTCGAGTTTATCGAAAATGTGCCTTTCTATGGCGCCGCGATGCTCTGCCTCGACCATCCCGAGGTGCAGGCGATCATCCCGCGCATCCGCGACCGACGGATCGTGACCTATGGTTTTTCGGCACAGGCCGATGTGCGCGGGACCAATGTCGTGCCCGGCCCCGACGGCAACCGCTTCGACGTCGTCGTCCGCGACCGCGACGGCAACAGCCGGACGATCGAGGGCATCCACCTGCCGATGTCGGGTCGACACAACGTCCAGAACTCGCTGGCCGCGATTGCGGTCGCGCTGCACATGGGCGTGTCGGACGACAAGATCGTGTCGGGCTTCAACGGCTTTGCCGGGGTCAAGCGGCGTTTCACCAAGGTCGGCGAGATCGCTGTGGGCGGCGGCGTGGTGACCGTCATCGACGATTACGCGCACCACCCGGTCGAAATCCGCGCGGTGCTGTCGGCGGCGCGCGAGGGTGCGGGGGCAGGGCGCGTTGTTGCGGTGGTTCAGCCGCATCGCTTCACCCGGCTGCGCGATCATATGGATGATTTCCAGCAGGCGTTTAACGACGCCGACATTGTGCTTGCGCTGCCCGTCTATGCCGCTGGCGAGGCGCCGATCGACGGCGTGTCGTCGGACGCGCTGGTCGCGGGCCTTCGCGATCGTGGCCATCGGCAGGCGAACGTCATCGCCGATGCGGGAGCGCTGGCCGCCAGCCTTGCGGCGAGCATCGCGGCGGGCGAGCTGGGCGCGGGTGACAAGATCATCTGCCTTGGCGCAGGCGACATCACCAAGATGGCGGCGGGTCTGGCAAGCGCGGTGGAGGGTGCGGCGTGACAAACTTCTCCGTTCCCATCCCACCTCCGTTTGTGTCGAGCGAAGTCGAGACACGCCAGCGCAGCGCCAGGCGTCCCTCGACTTCGCTCGGGACAAACGGGGAAGGGGTGCGGTTGTGAGCGACCTTGCCACCCTTCCAACCGTGCGCGGCAAACTCACGCAGCAAGCCCCGCTCGCGCCGCTGGTCTGGTTCAAGTCGGGCGGCCCCGCCGACTGGCTGTTCGAACCGAAGGACGCCGACGATCTCGCCGATTTACTGCGCGATCTTGATCCGGCCACGCCGGTTATGGCGCTCGGCCTCGGCTCGAATCTGATTGTCCGCGACGGCGGCTTTCCGGGCGTTGTCGTCCGGCTCGGCAAGGCGTTCGGCAAAGTTGAAGCCATCGACGCCATAACGCTGCGCTGCGGCGGCGGCGCCTCGGGCATTCTCGTTTCCTCGACCGCGCGCGACGCGGGGATCGCCGGCATGGAGTTCCTGCGCTCGATCCCCGGCACCGTCGGCGGCTTCGTGCGGATGAACGGCGGTGCCTATGGCGGCGAAGTCAAGGACATCTTGATCGACGCCGACGTCGTGCTGCGCTCGGGCGAACGCTGCACGCTGCCGCTCGCCGACCTTGGCTACACCTATCGCCATAGCGACTTGCCCGACGGCGCGGTCGTGATTGGCGCGACCTTCCGTGGCCAGCCCGGCGAGCCCGCGGCCATCCAGGCCGAAATGGACCGCATTTCGGCGAGCCGCGAAGCCTCGCAGCCGCTGCGTTCGAAGACCGGCGGTTCGACCTTCAAGAACCCCGACGGGCATAAGGCGTGGCAGCTTGTCGATCAGGCCGGGTGCCGCGGCTTTGCGGTCGGTGGCGCGCAGGTGAGCGAGAAGCACACCAATTTCCTGATCAACACTGGCGACGCCTCCAGCGCCGACATCGAAGCGCTGGGTGAAGAGGTCCGCCGTCGCGTAAAGGCGAAGAGCGGCGTCGAACTGCAATGGGAAATTCAACGCGTGGGAGTGGCGAAGTGACGCCGAGCTACCCCACTCCGTTCGCCCTGAGCTTGTCGAAGGGCCGTCCTTTTCTTTCAACGTCAACAAGGAAGAACAGTCCTTCGACAAGCTCAGGACAAACGGTTTTGAATAGCGGAGTTGAATTATGAGCCGCGGTCCTTGGCATGTCGCCGTCCTGATGGGCGGCTGGTCGGCGGAACGCGAAGTGTCGCTGATGAGCGGCAACGGCGTCGCCGACGCGCTCGAAAGCCGCGGGCACACGGTCACGCGCATCGACATGGACCGCGACGTCGCGCAGCGGCTCGCCGAGGCGAAGCCCGACGTCGTGTTCAACGCGCTCCACGGCGTTCCGGGCGAGGACGGCACGGTGCAGGGCATGCTCGACTTGATGGGCCTCAAATACACCCACAGCGGCCTCGTCACCTCGGTGATCGCGATCGACAAGGAATTGACGAAGCAGGCGCTGGTGCCGCATGGTATCCCCATGCCGACGGGGACGATGGTCGACAGCGAGAGCCTCTTCACAGTCGACCCCTTACCGCGCCCCTATGTGCTGAAACCCGTCAACGAGGGCTCGTCGGTCGGGGTCGCGATCGTCAAGGACGACAGCAATTACGGCAATCCCATCGCGCGCGAAGCCGTGGGGCCATGGCAGGAATTCGATCGCCTGCTCGCCGAACCCTTCATCAAGGGCCGCGAGCTGACCGTCGCGGTGCTCGGCGATCGGGCGCTTGCCGTCACCGAATTGCGCGTCAAATCGGGGTTTTACGACTATGACGCCAAATATACCGACGGGCTGACCGAACATGTCTGCCCCGCCGACGTCCCCGTCGATGTCGCGCAGCGGATGATGGATCTGGCGCTGCAAGCGCACCGCCTGCTCGGCTGCAAGGGCGCTTCGCGTTCCGATTTCCGCTGGGACGACGAACATGGGCTCGCGGGCATCTTCCTGCTCGAGGTCAACACCCAGCCGGGGATGACACCGCTCAGCCTCGTGCCCGAACAGGGGCGGGCGGTGGGCATGGATTATGCCGAACTGGTCGAACGCATCGTGGGGGAAGCGTTATGAGCAAGACACAGATCAAGCGCGGCAGCTCGCCGCCACGGCGCCCGGCGCGCGCGCCAAAGAAACGGCGCAAGGTGCAGACGTCGCGGCTGAACGCGATCATCAACGCGCTGCCGATCAGCCCGCAGCGATTGCAGCGGCTGGCGAACTGGACGATCGGCCTCAGCCTGTTTGCCGTCGCAGCGATCGGCGCCCACGCGACCGGGGTGACCGCCAAGGTCCATGAAGAATGGGCGCAGGCGGTCGGCCGCGCCGGGTTCCAGGTCAAGAAGGTCGAGGTCGTCGGCGCCGACCGCATCGACCGGCTGAAAGTTTACGACATCGCGCTCGCGCAAAAAGACCGTTCGATGGCGGCGGTCGACCTTGACGGGGTGCGCGGCGACCTGATGCGCTATGGCTGGATCAAAGATGCGCGCGTGTCGCGGCGGCTGCCCGATACTTTGGTCGTCGACATCGTCGAGCGCACCCCGGCGGCGATTTGGCAGCATAATAACCGCCTGTCGCTGATCGACGACAAGGGGGTGGTGCTCGAACCGGTGACGGTCGCGACGATGCCCGACCTGCCGCTGGTCATCGGGCCGAAGGCAAACCAGCGGTCGCAGGATCTCGACCGCCTGCTGGCCGAGGCGAGCAGCCTCAAGGAATTGCTCGCCGGGGCGACCTGGGTCGGCAACCGCCGCTGGGATCTGCGTTTCCGTAGCGGTGAGACGCTGTCGCTGCCCGAGGGTGAGGTCGAAGCGAAGGCTGCGCTCGCCAAATTCGCGCATATGGACGGCGCCAACCGCCTGCTCGGCCGTGGCATCCTGCGCTTCGACATGCGCGACCCCGCGCGCTTCGTGCTGCGCCTGCCGCACGAAGGGCAGGTGGCACCCGCGAAGCTCGACGAGGCTCGCGCTGCGGTCGATGCCGTCGCCGACGCGTCGGCCGAGAAGGGATAAGCCATGGCGCCGCCGCGCATCGAAAAGATCATCACCGCGCTCGATGTCGGGTCGTGGAAGGTCTGTGCGCTGATCGCGGGGCAGACCGCCGATGGCCAGCTGCATGTGCTCGGCACCGGCCAGCGCGAAAGCCGCGGCGTCCAGCGGGGCTATGTCGCCGACATGGAGCAGACCGAACATATTGTGCGCGAGGCGATCGAACAGGCCGAACGGATCGCGGGGCTCAATATCGATGACGTCTGGGTCGCCTTTTCGGCGGGCGGGCTGATCAGCGACGTCGCGCCGATCGAAAGCGAGCTTGGCGGGCACCGGATCGAGAAGGAAGATGTCGACGACCTGCTCGCCGCAGGACGCGCGGGCATCGATCCCGAAGGCCGGATGATCCTGCACGCGCAGCCCGCGCTCTACACGCTCGACGGGCTGACCGGGGTCAAGAATCCGATCGGCCTCCACGCCGACCGGCTGGGGGTCGACATCCACATCATCATGGCCGACGGCGCCCCGGTGCGGAACCTGGAGGCGGCGGTGCGGCAGGCGCATCTCGACGTCAACGCGGTGGTCGCCTCGCCGATCGCGGCGGGGCTGGCGTGCCTGTCGGACGAGGAACGCGACCTGGGTGTCGCGCTTGTCGAACTTGGCGCCGCGGTTACCACCGTGTCGCTCTACGCCGGCGGCATGCTCGTCGAAATGGCGTCGCTGCCCTTCGGTGCCAGCGACATCACCGACGACATCGCATCGGCCTTTGGTATCCGCCGCAGCCAGGCGCAGCGCCTGCAAAGCTTTTACGGCTCGGCGTCGGCGTCCCCACGCGACAATAACGAGATTATCGAACTCGAACCCGGCGCGCCGGCGACGGGCGATGCCCCGCGCATTACCCGCGCACAACTGGTGTCGGTGATCCGCCAGCGCCTCGACGCGATGATGGGAGAGATCGGCAGGACGTTGAAAGACCTGCATTTCGTTGGCCCGATCGGGCGCCAGGTGGTGCTCGTCGGCGGCGGCGCCGACCTGAAAGGCATCGCCGACTATACCCAGAGCGCGCTTGGCCGCGCCGCCCGCGTCGGGCGACCGCGCGGGCTGCACGGACTACCCGATGCGCACAGCGGTCCCGCTTTCGCTACGCTGGCGGGTCTGGTTCTCTACGCGGCGTCGGATCCGGTCGATCTGCGCGATTTGCCGATGATGTCGCAGGATGTCTATCGCCCGGCGGGCACTTCGATCCTCCACCGGTTGATGGCGGCGTTAAAAAGCAGTTTTTAGCGGTGAAACGCGAAAAAAGGTTAATTTTTTGGGTGATTCCCACGTCACAATAGTGCAATGCGGGATCAGGAAACCGGGCGGCGGGACACCCGCTCGTTTGGGTCGCAAGGTTGGGGAAGCGGCACCTGTCCGCCGCTGCAGGGAGACTATTTGATGAGCATCAATATTGGCCCGCCGCAGGTCGATGAACTGAAGCCGCGCATCGCGGTGATCGGCGTCGGCGGTGCCGGCGGCAATGCCATCGCGAACATGATTGCAGCGCGGGTCGAGGGGGTCGACTTCATCGTTGCCAACACCGACGCGCAGGCGCTGAACGCGTCGCCCGCCGAGCGGCGCATCCAGCTGGGGACACAGATCACCCAGGGGCTGGGCGCGGGTTCGCGGCCCGAAGTTGGCCGCGCGGCGGCCGAGGAAAGCATCGCGCAGGTCGAAGAGGCGCTGAACGGTGCGCATATGTGCTTCGTCGCGGCGGGCATGGGCGGCGGCACCGGCACGGGGGCGGCGCCGGTGATCGCCAAGGCGGCGCGCGACCGCGGCATCCTGACCGTCGGCGTCGTGACCAAACCCTTCACCTTCGAAGGCCAGCGCCGCATGCGTTCGGCGGACTCGGGCATTGCCGAACTGCAGGATCATGTCGACACGCTGATCGTCATTCCGAACCAGAATCTGTTCCTGGTCGCCAATCCGAACACGACCTTCAAAGAAGCCTTCACGATGGCGGATGAAGTGTTGCAGCAGGGCGTGCGCGGCATCACCGACCTGATGGTGATGCCCGGCCTCATCAACCTCGACTTTGCCGACGTGCGCAGCGTGATGCGCGAAATGGGCAAGGCGATGATGGGCACCGGCGAAGCCGAAGGCGATGGCCGCGCGCTCGAAGCCGCGCAAAAGGCGATCGCCAACCCGCTGCTCGACGGCGTGTCGATGGCGGGCGCCAAGGGCGTCATCATCTCGATTACCGGCGGCGAGGACATGCGCCTGATGGAAGTCGACGAGGCCGCGAACCATATCCGCGAGTTGGTCGATCCCGACGCGAACATCATCTGGGGCAGCGCGTTCAACGACAATCTGGACGGCAAGATCCGGGTCTCGGTGGTTGCCACCGGGATCGACAATAATGGCGAGATGGCGGCGCAGGCCTCGCCTGCGACGCGCAGCTTCTCCTTTGCTCCGGCGCGCGCGGCAACCCCCGTGCCGGTGGCCGAAGAGGCATTCGAACCGGCCGCCCACGAAGAACCCGTCGCCGAAGTGCTGATCGACGAAACCAATGACCCGGCGCCAGGTTTTTCGCTGAGCGATACGGTCGAAGTCGAAGCTCCGGCGGCCGAAGAAGAGCCGATGGAATTGTCGCAGGTCGCCGCCAGCTATGACGACACGGCGGAAGAACTGGTCCTCGACGCCCCCGAAGTCCCCGCGACCGATTATCGCACGGCCCCGGCATCGGGCGGCGATGCGGGCGCAGGCGAAGAGTCGTCGGCGCGCTCGGTCGGCGGCGGCACCCTGTTCGAACGCATGTCGCGCCTGTCGCGCGGCGCGACCCCGCCCGAGGGCGAGGGTGGCGACAAGGAAGACGGGGTCGACATCCCGCGCTTCCTGGGGCGTCAGAACAACCAGTAACGGGGCTAGCGAACGGCCGCCCACCGGGCACGGCGGGCCGGAAATCGGGATGATTTGCCCATGCGGCAAGCGAAAATGACGGCGAAGCCGGCGCGCGTCCGGCCCCGCGTCGGCGCGTTCGGCGCGCTGCTGTTGGGGCTGCTGGCTGCGCCTGCGGTCGCGCAGGTGACGCCGCCCGACGCAGCAACCAAGGCCGCGATGGAAAAGCGCACCGCGGCGCGCACCCTGCTGTCGTCGGCGCTCGCCCGTATCGCTGCGAACAATGCCGACCCGCGCGCGCTGCTCGATGCCGGGCGCGCGTCGATCGAGCTCGACGATTATCGCGCCGCGCTGGGCTTTCTGGTCCGCGCCGAACAGGCGAGCCCGCGTGACGGCGCGGTCAAGGCGGCGCTGGGGTCGGCGATGGTCCATATGGAAAACCCCACCCGCGCGCTCGACTATTTCGGCGAAGCGCAGCTGCTTGGCGCGCCCGAACGCCTGTTCCTGTCCGATCGCGGTCTGGCGCGCGACCTGCTGGGACAGCAGGATGCGGCGCAGCGCGATTACCAGCTCGCGCTGGCGATCGCCCCCAATGACGAGCTGACGCGCCGCTAC
This sequence comes from Sphingopyxis sp., assembly GCF_051861155.1. GTDB lineage: Bacteria > Pseudomonadota > Alphaproteobacteria > Sphingomonadales > Sphingomonadaceae > Sphingopyxis. The sequence goes on from NZ_JBHYDE010000003.1 coordinate 65,666, forward strand.
GCACTGTCGCTGGGGATCAGCGGCGAGGCCGACCGCGCGATCCAGATGCTGACGCCGCAATTACGCGCGCAGGATCGCGGCGCCTGGCGGCTGCGTGCTATGATCCTGGCGATGAACGGCCGCGACGGCGAAGCGAGCGAGATCGTCAATGCGACGATGCCGCCGGCGATGGCGCAGAATATCCTGCCGTATCTGACCCAGATGGACCGGCTGAATCCGGCGCAGCAGGCCGCGGCAGCGCATTTCGGGCGCTTTCCCAACGGCCAGCTCGCGGCAAAGCGCAAGCCGGTGCAGGTGGCAGCCGCGACGCCGCCTCCGCCGCCCGCCGCATCGGGCAACCGCCCGGCGCCGAGCACCCGGCGCCCGCCCGCCGCATCGGTTGCGGCAGCGCCGACCCCGACGCCCAGCACGCGGCCGCTCGGCCCGGCCTATGCCCAGCCGCGCGCCGCGGTGACGCCGCCGACAACGGTTGCGGCGCCGCCGCGGCCGTCGCCGGTCGAAGCGTCACGCCCAACGCCCGAAAATCCCTTTCCTGCGGCGGGCAGCCCGGCGCCGACCATCGTCAGGGTCGGCCCGACGCCTGAGAATCCTTTCCCCGCCGCCTCCGGACCCGCCCCGGTGTTTGTCGAGGCTGAGGCCAAAACGATTCCCGCACAGCCCGCGCCCGCGTCTTCGGCGGCGCCCATCGGGGCGAACCCGGTCCAGTCGGCCGGGCCGGTCGGCCCGGGCTTCTCGATTGCCGACATGGGCCGCGGGACGGCAGGCGGGCCACCGGTGGCCGCGACGCCGACGGTGCCCGCCGCAGCCGCGCCGTTACCCGCGGCGTCCGCGCCACTCGCATCGCTGGCCGACATCGTCGGCTCGATCGAGATACCGCCCGAGGAACTGACCCAGTCCGACAATGCGATCGGCGCCGACACCCTCGCCAAATTGCTCGAGGACAAGCGCCGCGCCGACGCCGCGGAAGATACGAAGCGCGAAAAGGACGCCGTCGCTGCGAAAGCCAAGGCCGAGGCCGATACCAAGGCGAAGGCCGAAGCCGCAGAGAAAAAGGCCAATCCGGCGCGTATCTGGGTGCAGGTTGCGACCGGCGCCAACGCGCGCGCGCTCGCGACCGACTTCGGCAAATTCGCCAAGAAGAGCCCTGCCGTTTTCAAGGGCAAGTCCGGCGCCACGGCGGAATGGGGCAAGACCCGCCGCCTGCTGGTCGGGCCGTTCAAGGACCGCAAGGCGGCGCAGGACTGGCTGGCGGACTATAAGAAGGCCGGCGGCGACGGTTTCCTGTTCAACAGCGAGGCGGGCCAGACCGTCGATCCGATCAAGTGAGGGTCGCCGCGTGCGCCAGCGACCCCGCGCACAGTCGCGGGCGCCGCTATGCCGAGCTGGGTCGCGTCGTCCGCGGCCCGCGCGACGATTTCCAGCGCGACCGCGACCGCATCATCCATTCGATCGCCTTTCGCCGCCTGCGCCACAAGACGCAGGTGTTTGTCGCCCCCGACGGCGATCATTATCGCGTCCGCCTGACCCACAGTATCGAGGTTGCGCAGATCGGGCGGGGGATTGCGCGTGCGCTGGGATTGAATGAGGATCTGACCGAGGCGCTGTGTCTAGCGCACGACATCGGCCATCCGCCCTTCGGACACGCCGGCGAGGATGCGCTGAAGGCGGCGATGGCAGACCATGGCGGCTTCGACCACAACGGCCATACGTTGCGCACGCTGGCGCAGCTCGAATGCCCTTATCCGCGCTTCGACGGGCTCAACCTGACCTGGGAAACGCTCGAGGGACTGGCCAAGCATAATGGACCGATCGCCAATCCCGGTTGGGCGCTTGCGGCGATCGACGCTGATTTTTGTCTCGACCTTGGCAGCCATGCCAGCCTCGAGGCCCAGATCGCCGCGGTCGCCGACGACATCGCCTACGACAACCACGATATCGACGACGGGCTGCGCGCGGGCTTGCTCGACCTCGATCAGCTGATGGCGCAGTCGTTTGTCGCCGCGAATTTCCACGCCGTCGAGGAACGCTTCCCCGGCGCGCCGCGCGACCGGTTGCTGCGCGAGCTGGTGCGTGACCAGATTGGGGTGATGGTCAACGACGTCATTGCCGCGACCACCGCCAATGTCGCAGCGGCGGGCGTTGCCAGCGCCGCTGAGGTGCGCGCCGCGGGCCGTCCGCTCGGCGGCTTTTCGGCCGAGCTTGCCGCGCAGGAGCGCGAACTTAAGCGCTTCATGTATGCCAATCTTTATCATCATCCCGAACAGGTCGCCGCCGCTGCCGCGGCGAATGAGGTCGTCGGGCGCCTGTTCGCCGCCTATGCCGACGACCCGCGCCTGATGGGCGAGGATTGGTCGTCGCGGCTGCCCGGCGAAATGACCGCGACAATCCGCCATATCGGCGACTATATTGCCGGAATGACCGACCGTTTCGCCATCGACCGTTATGCCGACATTTTTGGACGCGCCGCGGTGCCCGAGGCGCTGGCGCATGTCTGAGGCGCTGATCGTCGGCGCGACCGGGCTGATCGGGCGTGCGGTGATCGAGGCGTTTGGGGATCGAGGCATCACCGTGGTCACCCGCCGCCCAGTCGAAGGACTGGCGCCGCACCATGCCGAGTGCGTCGCGCCGCCCGAAAGCTGGCCCGATCTGATCGCTGCCCAGCAGCCCGCGGTGCTGATCAGCTGCCTTGGCACCACGATCCGTCAGGCGGGGTCGCAGGCGGCGTTCCGCGCCGTCGACCATGACCTGATCCTCGACGCGGCGCGCGGCGCCCGGCGGGGCGGCACGCCGCATATGATCGTCGTCAGCTCGGTCGGGGCGGCGACGAAAGCGGGCAATTTCTATTTGCGGACCAAGGGCGAAACCGAGGACGGATTGCGCGCGTTGGGGTTCGACCGGCTCGACCTGATCCGTCCCGGGCTGTTGCTCGGCGACCGGCCCGGGCCGCCGCGACTGGGTGAGAGGCTCGCGACGATCGCGGCGCCGCTGGCCGATGCGTTGCTGCACGGGTCTTTCCGCCGCTATCGTTCGATTCCGGGCGCCAAGGTTGCCGCCGCGATCGCGCGGCTGGCGGGGCAGGGCGGTTCGGGCGTGCATATCCACGAAAACGACGCCATCCGCGCGCTCGCCGATTGACTCCGCCCGGGGGCAGCGCCAAGGCTCGCAGCGTCTGTCGGGCCTCCCCTAAAGAGATTCGACCGGCCGCGCGGGAGAGCGTGAGGGCAGGGCAACCGGCGCCTCACCACCGAAGGAGCAACCGCCCCGGAAACTCTCAGGTCAGCAGGACCGCGCAGGCTGGAACGGACACTCTGGAAAGCGTTCCGGCTGTCGGCTGGAACCACCGAAGGGGTAACTCCGTGATTTAGCGGAGGAAAACTCTCAGGTTCCCGTGACAGAGGGGGCATGGCGAAAGGCGCGGCACCCTGCTGCGCATCCGCCGTGCAACCGCGGGAGACTGACATGACCGAAATCGAACAGACGGGTGACGAAGGCGCGATCGCGGCAGCGACCGAGGTGCTGCCGCTCGATGCCTGGCACCGCGCGAAGGGCGGCCGGATGGTCGAATTCGCCGGTTACTGGATGCCGATTCAATATGAAGGCATCATGGCCGAGCATCTGTGGGTGCGCGAACATGCCGGCCTGTTCGATGTCAGCCATATGGGGCAGCTGCTGATTTCGGGCGACAAGGTCGCCGAAGCGCTCGAAACGCTGGTCCCCGGCGATATTTCGGCGCTGAAGCCCGGCCGGATGCGCTATTCGCTGCTGCTGAGTGACGATGGCGGCATCCTCGACGATTTGATGATCACCAACGAGGGCGACCAGTTCGGCATCGTCGTCAACGGCGCGGTGAAGTGGGAAGACATCGGGCATCTGCGCGAAAATCTGCCCGACGACATCACGCTCAATCACAACGAGGACTATGGCCTGCTTGCATTGCAGGGGCCGAAAGCTGTCACCGCGCTGGCGCGGCTGGTGCCCGAGGCTGCGGGCCTGGTGTTCATGCAGGCGATCCCGGCGACGTGGAACGACCACGCGATCGGGATCAGCCGCTCGGGCTATACCGGCGAGGACGGGTTCGAGATTTCGCTGCCGAACGCGGCGCTCACGGATTTTGCCGATGCGCTGTGCGCGATGGACGAGGTCAAGCCGATCGGGCTCGGCGCGCGCGATTCGCTGCGGCTCGAGGCGGGACTGCCGCTCTACGGCCATGATCTCGATCCGGCGATCGACCCGGTGGAAGGCGATCTGGCGTTCGCGATCAGCAAGCGCCGCCGCGAGGAAGGCGGCTTTCCCGGCGCGGCGCGCATCCTCGGCCATTTGGAAACCGGCGCTCCGCGCAAGCGCGTCGGGCTGCTGGTCGATGGAAAAATGCCGGTGCGCGAAGGCGCCAAGCTGTTCGACGGCAACACCGAAATCGGCGTCGTGACCTCGGGCGGCTTTGCCCCCAGCGTCGGCGCGCCGATCGCGATGGGATATGTGCCGCGCGACCATGCCGAGCCGGGCACCGCGATCGCCGCCGAAGTCCGCGGCAAACGGGTGGCCTGCACCGTCGCCGCCATGCCCTTTGTTCCGCATAATTATGTTCGTAAAACAGGAGCTTGATCGATGCCGCGTTATTATACCGAAGAGCATGAGTGGATCGATGTCGACGGCGACGTCGCGACGGTCGGCATCACCGATTTTGCGCAGGGCCAGCTTGGCGACATCGTCTTCGTCGAAGTGCCCGACACCGGCGCGGAGCTGAGCCAGGGCGGCGACGCTGCGGTGGTCGAATCGGTGAAGGCGGCAAGCGACGTCTATGCCCCCGTCGATGGGGTCGTCACCGAAGGCAACAGCCAGCTGGAGGAAGACCCTGCGCTCGTCAATTCGGACCCCGAGGGCGAAGGCTGGTTCTTCCGACTGGCGCTGAGCGACAAGAGCCAGCTCGACGGCCTGATGGACGCCGCCGCGTACAAAGCCTTCTGCGACGCGCTCTAGCGATTTCACCCCTCCCCTTCAGGGGAGGGGCTTTTAGGGAAAAAGCCATCGCGACCACCGCCGCCCTTGCCAATTGCCGCCTGATGGTGGCGACGCCCATCTATGAAGGGGCGCAGGGTACCTATGTCCGCGCCGCGCTCGCTTTGGCGCTGCGCGCGCAGGCGATGGGCGTTTCGGTGCGCTTCGAATTCATCCTCTATCAGCCGTCGATCACGCGCGCGCGCAACATGCTGGCTGCCATGTTCCTCGCCAGCGACTGCACCCACATGCTGTTCGTCGACGCCGACATCGACTTTTCGGCCGACGATGTCTTTTCGTTGATCGAGGCGATGACGGCGCGCCCCGAGTGCGGGGTACTGGGCGGTGCCTATCCGCGGCGGATGACCAATTGGGCGAATGTCGCGCGCGCGGTCGAACTGGGGCTGGCGAAGAATAACCCAGCCGATCTCGCACGCTACGCCGGCGACTTCGCACTGCATTTCCTGCACCCCGACCAGAATTTCCAGATGAACGATCTGGTCGAGCTGTCGCGGCTCGGCACCGCGATGATGCTGATCCGCCGCGAAGTGCTCGAGGGCATGGCGGCGGCGCTGCCCGATCTGGTGTTCCGGCCCGATCCAGCCGAACGTCAGGCACATGGCGTCGGAGAGACCGCGCCCGCCTTTTTCTGCCCCTATATCGAGCCTGAAAGCCAGGCTTTGCTGTCGGATGACTATGCCTTTTGTCGCCGCGTTCGCGACGCGGGCTTTCGCATCTGGCTGGCGCCGTGGGTCCGCACGACCCACGCCGGCCCGGCGATCTTTTCGGGCACCCTTGCCGACACCGTCCAGCTTTTTTCCGAAAAACCAGCTTCTTCTGCGGAGTAGTTCATGCGTTACCTGCCCCTTACAGCCGATGACCGGAGCGCGATGCTCGCGGCCATCGGCGCGTCGTCGATCGATGATCTGTTCGCCGATGTTCCCGTCGACGCGCGGCTCGATGGCCCGATCGCCGATCTGCCGCTGCACGCCAGCGAGCTCGCGGTCGAGCGTCATATGGCGGCACTCTCGCGCCGCAACCGCGCCGCGGGCGACGGTCCCTTCTTCCTCGGCGCCGGGGCGTATCGTCACCATGTCCCCGCCAGCGTCGATCATCTGATCCAGCGCGGCGAGTTCCTGACCGCTTACACCCCGTACCAGCCCGAAATCGCGCAGGGCACGCTGCAGATGCTGTTCGAATTCCAGTCGCAGGTTGCGCGGCTGCTCGGCACCGATGTCGCCAATGCCTCGATGTACGACGGCTCGACCGCGTGCTGGGAGGCGATCGTGATGGCACGGCGGATCACCAAGCGCGGCAAGGCGCTGCTGTCGACCGGACTCCACCCGCATTACCGCAGCGTCGCGCGCACGATGGCGAAATATACCGGCGATGTGCTGGTCGACGGCGATCCCAGCCTCGAAGCTGGCACCGACTGGGCGGCGCTCGCGGACAGCATCGACAAGGAAACGAGCTGCGTTGTCGTCCAATATCCCGACATCCTCGGCCGCATCGACGACATGACCGCGCTCGCCGTGGCGTGTCAGGCGGCGGGCGCGCTGCTGATCGCGGTGGTCACCGAACCGGTCGCGCTCGGGCTGATCAAGGCGCCCGGCGAAATGGGCGCCGACATCGTGGTGGGCGAGGGACAATCGCTCGGCGTCGGGCTCCAGTTCGGCGGGCCATATGTCGGCCTGTTCGCCTGCAAGACCAAATATGTCCGCCAGATGCCGGGTCGCCTCTGCGGCGAGACGGTCGACGCGAACGGCAAGCGCGGCTTCGTGCTGACGCTCTCGACGCGCGAACAGCATATTCGCCGCGAAAAAGCGACGAGCAATATCTGTACCAATTCAGGGCTTTGTGCGCTGGCTTTCAGCATTCATATGACCTTGCTCGGCGAAGCCGGACTGCGCCAGCTCGCGGCGATCAACCATAGCCGCGCCAAGACGGCCGCGGCCGAACTGGCGAAAATCCCCGGCGTGTCGGTGCTGAACACCAGCTATTTCAACGAATTCACCCTGCTGCTGCCGACCGAGGCACGCCCGGTTGTCCACAAGCTGGCCGAGAAGGGGGTGTTGGGCGGTATCTCGCTCGGTCGCCTCTATCCCGACAATGCGGCGCTCGCGAACGGCCTAGTCGTTGCCGTCACCGAAACCGTCACCGAGGCGGATATTGCCGCCTTCGCCGCCGCTCTGAAGGAGGTGCTGGCATGACCGCGCTCAATCGCGCCGGCTGGCGCCCCGAAATGAACGTTGCCGGCGGCGCCGATGACAGCACGACCTTCACCGGCAACCGTGCGCTGATGCTTGAAGAAGCGCTCATCTTCGAGATCGGCTCGACGGAAACCACCGGCGTCGATTTCGACGAAGCGACCCCCGTCGCTGACCTCGGCGCACTCGCGCGCACCGCGCCGATCGGCCTGCCGGGGCTGAGCGAAGCCGAAACCGTGCGCCACTATACGCGCCTGTCGCGGCAGAATTATGCGATCGACCTCGGCCTGTTCCCGCTCGGCAGCTGCACGATGAAGCACAACCCGCGCCTCAACGAAAAGGTCGCGCGCATGCCGGGCTTTGCCGACGCGCACCCGTTGCAGCCGCAGGAAACGGTGCAGGGCGCCTATGCAGTGATCCACGAACTCGCCGAATGGCTGATCACGCTGACCGGCATGCACAGCGTCGCGATGTCGCCCAAGGCCGGCGCGCACGGCGAATTATGCGGCATATTGTGCATCAAGGCGGCGCTCGAAGCGCGCGGCGAGGACCGCCGCGTCATTCTGGTTCCCGAAAGCGCGCACGGCACCAACCCCGCGACCGCGGCGTTCGCTGGCTTTACCGTCGAAGATATTCCGGCGACCGAGGCGGGCCGCGTGAACCTCGAAGCCTTGAAGGCGCGGCTCGGCCCCGACGTTGCGGGGGTCATGATCACCAATCCGAACACGTGCGGGCTGTTCGAGCGCGATATGAAGGCGATTTCGGACGCGGTCCATGCCGCGGGCGGCTATGTCTATTGCGACGGTGCCAACTTCAACGCGATCGTCGGCCGCGTGCGTCCCGGCGACCTCGGCGTCGATGCGATGCACATCAACCTCCACAAGACCTTCTCGACCCCGCACGGCGGCGGCGGGCCGGGTTCGGGACCGGTGGTGCTGTCCGAAGCGCTGGCACCCTTCGCGCCCTTGCCCTTCGTGACGAAGCACGCCGATGATTTCCGCCTGATCGAAGAAGAAAGCGCGGGCGAGGATCATCCGCAGACCTTCGGGCGCATGACCGCGTTCCACGGCCAGATGGGGATGTTCACGCGCGCGCTGACCTATATCCTCAGCCACGGCGCCGACGGACTGAAGCAGGTTGCCGAGGATGCGGTGCTCAACGCGAACTATGTCCTGCGCAGCCTGGAGGATGTGCTCGACGCGCCCTTCGCGGCGTCGGGCCCGTGCATGCACGAGGCGCTGTTCAGCGACAAGGGGCTGGCCGAAGGCTTCTCGACGCTCGACATCGCCAAGGGGCTGATCGACGAGGGTTATCACCCGATGACGGTCTATTTCCCGCTTGTCGTCCACGGCGCAATGCTCGTCGAGCCGACCGAGACGGAGAGCAAGGCGGCGCTCGACCAGTTTATCGGCGCGTTGCGCAGCATCGCGATGCGCGCCCGCAACGGCGACCCGGCGCTGAAAACCGCCCCGCATTTCGCACCGCGCGCACGGCTCGACGAGACGGCGGCGGCGCGCAAGCCGATCCTGGCGTGGAGCGAGATCGGGGGCAGTTGAGCGCCGACGGCCAAAACGGCGCACCGCACGGCGACGTCGGCTGCCTCGCCGCCAGCGCTCTGTTCGCGGTCGTTTTTGCGGTCGTCTGGCTCGCCGCGATCACGCTCTATGGCCTGGTCGTCGAGCAGTGGGAGCTCGTCCGCGTTCGCCGCGAATTCAGCTATGACTGGGCGTTTCTCTATGCGCCGCTGATCGCGATCGGGTGCGGCACGGCCTTGGTGTTCGTCGCTGCGCGGCGCTTCCCGGCGGCGCGGGTCACCATGCTGATCATCGTCACCGCGCTGGTTGCTCTGTTCGGCGGTGTCCTGCTGTTCGGGCTTGGCGGGCTGATCTAGCGCTGGCAAGAAGCAGCCGAGGGGGAGGGGCCATGACCAACGGACAGGAGCGGCTCGACGCGTTTACCGACGCGGCCTTTGCCTTTGCGGTGACGCTGATGGTTGCGGGTACCGGCGGCATGGCGCCCGATTATCGCCAGCTTGAGGCGGCGATTGCCGCCGCCCCCAGTTTCCTGATGGCCTTTGCGCTGATCGCGATGTTCTGGCTCGCGCATGTTCGCGCGCGGCGGATGGTCGGCAACGGCGACTGGCGCTTTCTGCTGCTCACCCTTGCGCTGGTGTTCACCGTGCTGCTTTACGTCCACCCGCTGCGCGCGATGGCGTCGAGCTTCGCGGCGTTTATTTCGGGGCAGGCCGACGATTATGGCGGCCGGCTGGGGCAGATGTTCGCGCTCTATGGCGCGGGCTTCATCCTGATGTCGCTGCTGACGGCAGGGCTGTTCGCTGCCGCCCGCCGCAATCCGCTGATGGACGCGCAGGGGCATCGCGAAGCCTTTGGTCAGGTCATCATCTGGCTGATCCTGGGTGCGACGGGGTTGGTTTCGACTGTCATGACCTTTTTTCGCGCAACGGTGCCGCTGGCGCCAATGGTGTATGCGACGCTGCCGATCAGCATCGGCATTTTTGCCTCGCGCTATCGCTGGACCGAACCCGCCGCCGCGACGGCAGAAAAGGAGCAAGCATGACCTGGGATATGATCTTTCTGCTCGTCAATTACTGGGCCGTCGCAAGCTGGATCGCGCTGGCGTTGCTGCCGCGCGGTCCCAAGATGCTCGCGGCGATCCTCTATGCCGGCGTGTTTCTGCTCTGCCTTGCCTATACGGTGATGATCGTCGGTTTCCTGTCGGGCGGGATCGACCCCGGCGGTCCCGGCGGCGGCGATTTCACGACACTGGCGGGGGTGATGAAATTGTTCGACAGCCCCGGCGGCGCCACGCTGGGCTGGACGCATTATCTGGCGTTCGACCTGTTCACCGGCATGTGGATCGCGCGCGACGCCGATCAAAAGGGATTCAGCCGCATCGTGCAATTCCCGTTCCTGTTCCTGACCCTGATGGTCGGGCCGGTCGGGCTGATGGCGTGGCTGATCGTCCGTGACCGCCGCGCGCGGGCGCAGGCCAAGGGCTGATGGCGTCATCGCCGCCGTGGATGCCCGGCGACGGCGGCAGCGGCGAAAAGCGCCACGCGCCCGCGACGCTGCGCAACCGCGAGGCGATTGCTGCGGTGCTCGCCGAATGGCTGCCCGCGGGCGGCACGGTGCTGGAGGTCGCGAGCGGATCGGGCGAGCATATCGTCCATTTCGCCGCGACCTTCCCGGCACTGCGCTGGCAACCGAGCGACCCCGATCCGGCGGGGCTGGTGTCGATCGCCGCATGGTGCGCTGAAGCGTTGTTGGCCAATATTGCACCGCCGCTCGCGCTCGATGCGTCGACAGACGACTGGCCCGCCAAGCAGGCCGACGCGGTGCTGTGCATCAACATGGTGCATATCAGCCCATGGGCGGCGACGCTGGGACTGTTTGCGGGCGCGGCGCGCTTGCTGACGCCGGGCGCGCCGCTGATCCTCTATGGCCCCTATATCGAACCCGATGGGCCGACGGCGGACAGCAACCTGGCCTTCGACGCCAGCCTGCGGATGCGCGATCCGGCGTGGGGGCTGCGCCGGACCGATGACGTCAAGGCGGCAGCTGCCGCTGCTGGATTGGCTTTTGCCGCACGCCGCACGATGCCTGCGAACAATCTGATGCTGCTGTTCCGCCGCACCTGATGCTGGTGACAGGGTGGGCGATCGCCGCTTTACCTGACCGGTGCAGCCGCTAGCCTTTCCGCAATTGCACGCAAAAGATGCGATTCGAGGAGAGAGAGCCCATGCCGCGCGACGTTTCGGAGCTTTTCACATTCGACGAATTCCTGACCCATTGGGCCAGCGAGCGCGCCGACCGCATCGCGTTGCGTGAGGAAGACCGCGTCTATAGCTACGCCGAGCTCGACGAAGCGACGGCAAAAGTCGCCGCGGCGTTGATCGCCGCGGGACTGGCAAAGGGCGACCGTATCGCGTGGATCGGCAAGAACAGCGACCTCTATTTCCTGCTGTTTTACGGCGCGGCGCGCGCCGGGATCGTAATGGCGCCGATCGGTTGGCGGCTGTCGCCGACCGAATGGGCATTCATCGTCAACGACACCCAGGCAAAGATGGTGTTTGCGGGGCCGGGATTTGAAACGCTCGCCGACCAGCTGGCGGGCAAACTCGACCATGGCCCCGTCATCGTCGACGCCGCGGCGGCGCGGACGATGATCGACGGGGCGGCGCGGATCGCTTTCGTCCCGTCGGGTGCCAATGACGCGGTGCTGCAACTCTACACCTCGGGCACTACCGGCAACCCGAAGGGGGCGGTGCTGTCGAACCATAATCTGTTCGCGCTGCGCAAACATTCGAACGACCTCGACCTGCCGTACACCAAATGGGAGGATGACGAGGCGGTGCTGGTCGCGATGCCCTGCGCGCATATCGGCGGCACCGGGCTGGGCATCATGGCGCTCGCGGCAGGACTGCCCGGTATCATCCTGGCCGAATTCAACCCCGATGGGGTATTCGACGCGGTCGAGCAGCATGGCGTGACCCGTTTCTTCATGGTCCCCGCGGCGCTGCAATTCCTGCTGATGCACCCGCGCTGCGCGACCGTCGATTACAGCCGGCTCAAATATATCCTCTATGGCGCCGCGCCGATCCCGCTCGAATTGCTGCGCCAGTGCATCCAGATGTTCGGGGCGCAGTTTATCCAGGCCTATGGGATGACCGAAACCACCGGCACCATCTCGATGCTGCCGCCCGAGGACCATGATCCGGCGGGCAATGCGCGGATGCGCTCGGCGGGCAAGCCGCTGCCGGGGGTCGAGATCAGGATCCTTGGCCCCGATGGCGAAGAGGTGCCCGTCGGCGATGTTGGGGAGGTGGTCACTCGGTCGTCGAACAACATGCTGGGTTACTGGAACCTGCCCGAAGCGACCGCAAAAACGGTCAGCGCCGACGGCTGGATCCGCACCGGCGACGCAGGTTATCTCGACCAAGACGGCTATTTGTTCATCCACGACCGGATGAAGGACATGATCATTTCGGGCGGCGAAAATATCTATCCTGCCGAGGTCGAGAGCGCGATCTTCGGCCACCCCGCGGTGCAGGAGGTGGCGGTGTTCGGCATCCCCGACGACAAATGGGGCGAAAGCGTCAAGGCGGTATGCGTCGCCAAGCCCGGGATGACGGTCGACGAAGCCGACATCATCGCTTGGGCACGCGAGCGCATCGCGCCTTTCAAATGCCCGCGCAGCGTCGACGTGATCGACGCGCTGCCCCGCAACGCCAGCGGCAAGATTTTGCGCAAGGATCTGCGCGCGCCGTACTGGGCGGGCTATGCGCGGATGGTGAACTAAGGGCGGTCGGTTAAGGCGCGGTCGCGTGGGCCGGATTAATCGTCGTCGTCATCATCGTCGTCGTCGCGCGACCAGCGGCGATTATCGTCGCGATAATATCGGCGGTCGTCGTCGCGGTAGCGGCCGCCGCGACGCCCGTCGCGATAGATGCTGCGGCGCTCGTAGCGCTGGCAATAGCCGTCCTCGCAATAGCGATCGACAATGCGCTCGCGGGTGACGCCATTGTTCGACGAGCTGTTCGAACTGGTGTTCGACGACTGGCTGGCCGCCTGTGCCGCGGTGACGGTCAGCAGAGCGGCGGTGGTGAGCAGCGCGTAACGGATCATAAGACGTCTCCGGCTTGATGGATGACGCATCCTGACCGGATGAAGCGATACGCAAGCTGAACGCTGCGCGGCCGGCGCGCGGTTCGGCGCGCCGCGGGCTCGGTCTGGCGCGGGGTCAGGCGGGAGTTGGCCGCTGCCGCTCGCGTGCTTGCTTGAACCCCTCACGCGCCACGCACCGCGCCAGCCATTCCTTGGTCGCCTCGCCCAGCATATCCTCAGCGCCGAGCGTCGTTGCCAGGAACGCTGCATAGCCGATCGCGATGTCGGCAATCGTGAACCGTCCCGCGACCAGCCACTCGCGCCCGTCACCCAGCGCCGCTTCGATGCTCTTCGTGCGCCCGCCGAAGAAGGCTCTGTAGTCGTCGACCGCCTGCGCCAGCCGCCGCTCAGGCGCTTCGACGCGCGTATAGCGGATCATGATTGCGAGCGGGAAGGTCAGCGTCGCATCGCTGCGGTGCAGCCAGTTGCGATAGTCCCAATAATCACCTTCGTCGCGGCGCACCTCCAGCGGGGTTCCCTCGGCAATCCGTTCGCAGATTGCGGCGGACTCGGTCATCAGCCGCCCGTCCTCGACCCAGCCCGGAACCGTCATCAGCGGGTTCACCGCACGATAATCGGGCTCGAACGCGCGCGGCGGGAATTTCAGAACGCGCAGGTCGACGTCGATCCCGGTCTCCTCGACCGCCCACAGACAGCGCAGCGAGCGGGCGTCGGGGCAGTGGTACAAAATCGCCCGAGTTTCTTGGCTTGTCATGCGGCAACCTCCTTGGGCCGGGCGATGTGGCGGCGATGTTCGCGCCACGCGATGAACAGGCCGCTGGCGACGATCAGCGGCGCGCCGACCCATGTCGTGTCGGCGGGCAGGGTGCCAAAAAACCACCAGCCCGCCGCGATCGCCCATAGCAGGCTGGAATAATCCATCGGAATCACGACCGCGACCGGCGCGAGACGCAGCGCGCCGGTGAGCGACATCTGCACGATCGCCCCCAGAAAGCCGAGCGCGAGGAGGAGCAGCCATTCGCTGCCGCTGTGCGGGGTGAAAACAAAGGGCAGCGCGATGCCCAGCGGCACCATCGACAGCAGGCTGAACCAGAAGACGATCGTCGCGGCATTTTCGGTGCGGCCCAGATCGCGCACGGCGATGGTGATCAGCGCGGTCATTATCGCGCCCGCCAGCGCCACGAGGGTGCCGAGGCCATGCGCGCCGCCGAACCCGCCTGCAAAGCTCGCCAACGGGTCGAGCACGACGAGCACGCCGACAAAGCCGATGATCACCGCGCTCCACCGCTGCCACCCGGTCGCTTCGCCAAGCAGCAGCGCGGCAAAGATCACCGCAAAGATCGGCACCGACAGGCTGATCGTCGTCGCCTCGGCCATCGGCAGCAGGATCATGCCGCCGAAATTGCACGCCATGCCGGTCAGCCCCATCAGCATCCGCCGCGTGTGCGCGCCGATGCGATTCGTCCGCAGCGAGGCAAAGCCGCCGGTCGCCTTTACCCACAATAGCAGGAAGGGCAGGACCAGCGCCTGCCGCCAGAACAGGCTTTCGACGATATGGATGCCCGCCCGGTCGATATATTTGACCACCACGAACATCAGCGACAGGCTGGCCATCGCGAGCAGCCGCAGCGCGATGCCGCCGAGATAGTTTTGCGGCGCGGCGGCGGAGGGGGCGGCGGCGGATGTCATGCGAATTTGCGCATATCAGGCGGGTGCGCGCACGCAAGCTGCGATCCCCCTTGCTCCGCCCCCGCAATCGGGCTAGTGGCGCACTCCGGCCTAGGGGTATAGCTCAGTTGGTAGAGCATCGGTCTCCAAAACCGAGGGTCGTAGGTTCGAGTCCTACTGCCCCTGCCAGGCCTTAAATCACCAAGAGGCCACGTCCTCCCCGCGCCGCGCGCGGGTTTTCAAGTCCGGGACGGCCCGGCAGCCTTGCAAAGGAGGCTGTCATGGCCTGGATTTATCTCGCAATTGCCGGTGCGCTCGAAATCGTCTGGGCGTTTTCGATGAAACAATCGGACGGCTTTACCAAGCTGGGCCCGTCACTGATCACGCTTGTCGCGGCGTTCGCCAGCTTTGCGCTGCTCGCGCTGTCGATGAAATCGCTGCCGCTCGGCACCGCCTATACGATCTGGACCGGGATCGGCGCGGTCGGCGCGTTCGTCGTCGGGGTGGCGGTGCTGGGCGAACAGGCGAGCGCGATGCGGATTATCGCGGCGCTGCTGATCGTCAGCGGACTGATGCTGATGAAATATGCATCACCGGGCTGACCGGCCAAAAGTGGTGATCGTCGGCCAGTCGCCGCCGGTTTCGACGCGTGCGTCGATGCCGTAAACGGCCCGGAGCCGTTCGGCGGTCAGCACCTCGGCAGGGGTGCCGTCGGCGACGATCCGCCCGGCGTCGATGAGCAGCAGCCGGTCGCAATAGCGCGCGGCGAGGGTCAGGTCGTGGAGCACCGCGATGACCAGCGCGCCGCCCGCCGCTTCGGCGCGCAGCATGTCCATGACGTCGATCTGGTGCCCCGGATCGAGGCTGGCCAGCGGTTCGTCGGCGATCAGCGCCGCCGCCTCGACCGCCAGCGCGCGCGCGAACAGCACGCGGGCACGTTCACCCCCCGACAATTCGGTGGCGATCCGGTCGCGCAGATCGAGCACGTCGGCGCGTTCCATCGCGCGTTCTATCGCGGCGGTGTCGGCGGCGCCGATCCGCGACATCGGGGCAAGGTGGGGCAGGCGGCCCAGCCCGACGAGGCGCTCGACGGTCAGCGGCCAGTGCAGCAGCTGTCCCTGCGGAACATAGGCGATCCGCCGCGCCAGATCGGCGCGCGGCATCGTGGCGGCATCGACGCCATCGACACGGATCTTCCCGGTCGCGGGGACAAGCGCGAGCATCGCCCGCGCCAGCGTCGATTTGCCGGCGCCATTGGGGCCGACGATGGCGGTCAGCGTGCCTGGGCCAAATTCGGCGGACACATCGCGGACGACGGTGCGGCGGCCCAGCGTTACGCCGACATGGTCGAGGACGAGGCTCACCATAGCCGCCGCTCCCGCATCAGATGGACAAGGAAGACCGGTACCCCCAGGAAAGCGGTGACGACGCCGAGTTTCAGTTCGTTGGTCGAGGGAATGATCCGCACCCCGAGGTCAGCGAGGGTCAGCAATGCTGCGCCGCCGATTGCCGAGGGTAGCAGGATCGCCGACGGGCTGCGATCGGTCAGCGGGCGGATCAGATGCGGCACGATCAGCCCGACAAAGCCGATCGCGCCCGCCACCGCGACCGCACCGCCGACCCCGATTGCCGTGCCGAGCAGCAGCCGCAGGCGGGTGCGCTTGAGGTCGGTCCCCAGCGCCTGCGCCGCATCCTCGCCCAAGGTCAGCGCGTCGAGCGCGCGGCCGTTCCACAGCAGCATCGCAGTGCCGATAGCGATGCACGGCAGCGCGATCCAGACATGATCGAACGAGCGGTTCTCGAGGCTGCCGAGCAGCCAGGTCATGATCTCCATCGCGGCAAAGGGATTGGGCGACAGGTTGAGGGCGAGACTGGTTCCTGCGACCGCCAGCGTCCCGACCGCGATCCCCGCGAGGATCAGGGTCAGCGGGCTTTCCGCCTGTCCCGCCAGCGCGACGAGCAGGGCGAGCGACACCAGCGCGCCGCCCGTCGCGAGCAGCGGCAAAACGACCGGGTGGATGTCGGCCAGTCCGAAATAGATCGCCGCGACCCCGCCGAGCGCAGCGGCGTTCGAGGTGCCGAGCACCGACGGTTCGGCCAGCGGATTGCGCAAATAGCCCTGCAGCGCCGCCCCCGCGAGCCCCAGCATCGCGCCGACCGCGAGCGCCAGCACGGTGCGCGGGAGGCGCAGGTCGAACAGGATGATCGACGCGACCTTGTCGCCGTCGCCGGTCGCGGCGGCGAGCAATCGCGCGACCGACAGATCGACGGCGCCGAACAGCAGCGACGCGATCGCGGCGGCGAGCGTCAGCAACAACAATGCGGTGATCAATGTCCAGCGGGGGAGGGTCATGACGGCTTGCTCCCCAAACGCATGATCTGGTCCGCCATGCTGCGCGCCGCCTGTGTATAGGCCGGGCTGCCGCACACCGTCCACGCCTGCGGTACGCTGATGCGCGGGATGTCCTTCAGCGCCGGGTGGTGCAACATTTCGCTCCCCTGATCGATCACTGTGTCGGTGGCGCTTTCGACGATCAGGAAATCGGGCTGCGCCGCGACCATCTCCTCCAGGCTGAGCTGCGACAGCGGCGGCTTGCCGAGTTGGCCGGCGAGGTTGACGAGACCGACGCGCGTCATCAGTTCGTCGATCAGCGTGCCCGTCCCGGTCATATAACCGCGCCGCTGATAATAGGCGGCGACCCGCCCTTGGCCCGGCTTGGGAAGTCCCGCCAGCTCGCGCTTCATCCGGGCGATCAGCGCGTCGCCGCGCGCGGGATGGCCGACGGCGGCGGCGGTCTGGCGGATCGAGATGTGGATTTCGTCGAGGGTGTTCGCGGTGTCGAGGTCGAGCAGCGGGTAATCGTGCTGCGGCAAGGCGGCGAGCGCGGCGCTGCGGCTGGCGGGCATGCCGACGATCAGGTCGGGCTCGATCGCCAGTATCTGCTCGGCCGAATTGCTGAGCAGCGGGATACCGCGCGCCGCCGCCGCCTCGCCCGACATTTCGCGGTCGGTGGCATTTTTTGTCAGCCCGGCGATCCGGCTGCGGTCGGCGAGCGCGAGCACCAGCTGGTCGGCGCACAGGTTGATCGATACGATGCGCTGCGGCACCGCGGGGGTCTTGGCGGCTGGGGCAGGGGGTGCGGCCCACAGCAACGCTGCCCCGCCGAGCAAAGCTGTCGCCACCAGAACGCCGCGCCGCGGCATCAGAACTCGATCCCCGCCTGCGCTTTCACATTCTGTTCGCGGAACGGATGTTTCACCTGCGCCATTTCGGTCACCAGATCCGCCGCGTCGATCAGCTCCTGCGGCGCGTTTCGGCCCGTGATGATGACATGCGTCATATCCGGTTTGGCGGCGAGCACCTCCAGCACTTCGCCCACCGGCAGATAGTCATAACGCAGCACGATGTTGAGCTCGTCGGCGATCACCATCGCGTAGGAGGGGTCGGCGATCATGCGCTTTACTTCCTCCCACGCGATGCGCGTCACCGCGATATCGCGCGCGCGGTCCTGCGTGTCCCACGTAAAGCCTTCGCCCATCGGTTTGAATTCGATGAGGTCGGGAAAGCGGTCGAACACCACCTTTTCGCCCGTCGTCATCGCGCCTTTGACGAACTGCACCACGCCGACTTTCATCCCGTGCCCGATCGCGCGGATCGCCATGCCGAGCGCCGCCGACGTCTTGCCCTTGCCGGGGCCGGTGTGGACGATGACCAGCCCCTTTTCGACCGTCTTGGCCGCGACCTTCTTGTTCTGCGCCGCCTGGATTTTTTTCATCTTCGCCGTGTGTTCGGCGTCGGTGCGCGCCTTCATCAGAAGCTGACCCGCACGCCGCCATATGCGGCGCGGCCATAGGTACCAAAGCCCGCGGCGGTCGCATAATCGGCGTCGAACAGATTATCGACGCGGCCGTAAAGTTCGAGATTCTGACCGATGGGCATCGACGCGCGGACGCCCGCGAGCGCATAGCCGTCAAGCCGCACGCTGTTCGCCGCATTGTCAAAGCTGTCGCCAACGAGGGTCAGCGTCGCGCCGGTCGACAGCCCGAACCACCAGTCATAATCGGCCGACAGGCTGACCGCATGTTCTGCGCGGCGCGGCAGGCGCTTGCCGTCGAAGGCCGGGCGCCCCGACCGGTCGCGCGCATCAATATAGCTGTAAGACGCGGTGACATTGAGCGCATCGACGGGGCGCAGCGCCAGCGTCGCCTCGACCCCCTTGGCGCGGGTGCGGTCGATATTGCCATAGGTGAAGGTGGCGTTGTCGTAGTTGATCTGGTCGGTGGTGTTGCGCAGGAACGCGGTGAGCGAAATCAGCGCGCGGCCGTCGGCGAGGCTCTGGTCGATGCCGACGTCATAGCTTTTCGAGCGTTCGGGGCGCAGCGCGGCGTTGCCGCTGAACGCATCGTAGAGCTGGTAGAGGGAGGGTGCCTTGAACCCCTCGCCATAGCTCAGCCGGACATTGGTCGCGCCGTCGTTCGGCGAATAATTGGCGTTGGCGCCCAGCGTCGTCGCGCCGCCGAACTGGCTATGGTCGTCGTGGCGGATGCCGCCGGTGACCGACAGACCGGCAAAGGGCTGGACGATGCCCAGCGCATAGACGCTGTCGATGTTGGCGCGCTGGCTGTCGGTCGATCCAAAGCCGAAAAAATCATAATCGGGGCACTCATACTCATAGCCGAAGATCAGCTTGGCTTGGTCGGTCGGGGTCACGACACCCTGATATTCAAAGCGCAGGTTGGTGCCCGAATAGCCATAGTCGGGCGCGGTTCCGCGCACGAAATAATAATCGCGGTCGTTGCGGAGCCAGGTCACCGCCGCGCGGCTGGTAAAGCGCCCGTCGAACAGGGCAAGGTTCAGGCCCGCATAGCCGACATATTGATCGAGCTTCGCGATGTCGGGGCTGTCGGCGGGGGCGCCGAAGAAGCTGTCATAATCAAGGTCAGCGTTGATGTAGTAGCCGCGCAGGTCGAGGCTGAGCGCGTCGCTGAACGCGATCTTCAGCCGCGCGTTGCCGGCGAAATTCTTGTAACCGTCCTTTTCGGTGCCGACCGCGGCCGACGAGATACCGTCGGTGCGGAAATAAGCGCCGCCGATGCCGCCCGACACCGGGCCGGAGGTGCCCGACACATCGGCCCGGGCATTGAGCGTATCGCTGTAGCCATAGTCGGCGGAAGCATTCGCAGCGAAACCCGTGGCGGGCGTTGCAGTCATCAGGCTCACCACGCCGCCGATCGCCTGACTACCGTGAACCACCGAGTTCGACCCGCGCAGCACTTCGATCCGGCTGATATTGCCGGTCAGCAGGGGGCCGAAATCATAGCCGTCGCCGATGCCGCTGGGATCGTTGACCTTCACGCCGTCGATCAGCACCAAAGTCTGCGTCGTCTCGGCGCCGCGCAGCGATATGCCCGCGACCGAGCCGGTGCTGCCGGTGCGGTTGAAGCGGACGCCGGGGGTGGTGGCGAGCAGGTCGACCACATCGACCGTCTGGCGCTTTTCGATCGTGTCGGCGTCGATGATTGTGATCGCTTGGCCCACCTCGTCGCGGGGCTGTTCAATGCCCGACGCAGTGACGACGATGTCGTCGGCGGTTTGGGCAAAGGCGGGCGTTGCCGCTGCCAGTGCAAACAAGGAAATGGTCGCAAATTTCAACATGGAAAAACCCCGCACGCCGGCAACGAAGGCGGAGTCTGCCGAAACGCACGTGCGATCGACCGATGCTCGGGTCGCGGACGGCGTAACTGCCTGCGGCCCTGACACCGAAGCGGCTCCAGCCGCTTGGTCGTCGCTCGACGGATGTGTCCGTGCCGCGGCCTTTCCCTGGGCCTTGGCAGTGAGCGACCCACGCCGGCAGGTCTCCTGGCTCGCGGGTCAGGGCTTGATGCACGCCTTCCCAGGTTGCCCCAGTGGCTGATCCGCAAATCCGGATCAGTGCATCTTGCTCGCCGCTTACAGTTGCAGGGACAGCCTCGGCTTCAGGGGTTCAGGACGAACCCCGTTACCGCGTTCCCATTTTAAGCCCTTTCGGGCACCGGCGCGATCATGCGCGGGGCAAGCCCCGCACGCGCCGCCCATAGCGGAATGGCGGTTTTGCGCAATCGGCTTTATTGGCGCTCGACGATCATCGCGGCGCCGACTCCCATAGCGCCGGTCAGCACCACGAGCCCGTATTTCCCGCCGCACGCGTCTAGCGCGTCGAGCAGAGTCGAGGTCAGGATCGCGCCGCTGGCCCCCATCGGGTGGCCTTTGGCCAGATGGCCGCCGCTTACATTGACGCGCGCCGGATCGGGGTCGCGGTCGCGCAGGAATTTGGCGATGGTGACGGCGAAGGCTTCCATAAACTCGATCCGGTCGAGGTCGGCGAGCGTCAGCCCGGCGCGCGTCAGCACCTTGTCCATCGCGGCGAAACCGGCGGTCAGCGACGCTGCGGGATCGCCGCCGCTCTCCGCAAAGGCAACAACGCGCGCGCGGGGAGGGGGGGCAAGCCCGGCGGCGCCGATCAGCGCCAACCCCGCTCCGTCGCAGATCGGCGGAGCGTGGGCGATGCTGTGCAGCGGTTCGAAGGTCGCACCGTCGAGCGCGCCGGCATATTCCTGCTGCAACGTGCCGAACGCGGGCGGCGCGGCGGCGAGCGATTCGGCGCTTGTCCGGGGCCGGATGCACTCTTCGCCGTCGAGCGCTCCGGTTGCTATCCGCGATTTCTGGAGGGCGGTGTCGCTTTCCGCGGTCCCTGCCTTTTGCTGCGAGGCGAGGGCGACGGCGTCGAGGTCGGCGCGGGTGATGCCCTCGGCGTTTGCCAGACGGTCGGCTGCGAGCACCGGCGGGACGAAACGCGCACGGGGTGGCAGCTCGTTGTTGCCATAGAAAGCCGCCCGGTCGCCGAGGAACGGGCTCTGGCTCATCGACTCGACGCCGCCCGCGAGGATATGCGTCGCTTCACCGCTCGCAACCTTCGCGACCGCCTGACCGATCGCCGACAGCCCCGAGGCGCAATAATTGTTGATGCTGTGCGCCGCCGTGATGTTGGGCAATCCCGCATGCAGCTTCGAGAGCATCGCGATATGCCCGCCCTGCGCGCCGACTTGGGTGACACAGCCGAGCAGCAGCGCATCGGGGTTTCGCGCCACGTCCCCGCAGCGTGCGACAAGCGCCGCCGCCTGCTGGCGGACCAGTTCCTGCGGGCTCAGCCCCGCTAGCCCGCCGTCGGGCCGCGCCTTGCCGCGCGGGGTGCGCACGGCGTCATAAAGATAAACGTTCAAAAGATCAGACGCCGACGACGAAGCTGACCGCGGTCGTCGCGCTGCCCCCGACATTGAACGTCGCGAAATTCTTCGCGCCCTCGACCTGATAGTCGCCCGCATTGCCGGTGACTTGCCGCCAGCTGTCGAGCATCATCCGCACCCCCGTCGCCCCGACGGGGTGACCGAGCCCGATCAGCCCGCCCGACGGGTTGACCGGCAGCTTGCCGCCCAGCGCGATCGTGCCGTCCTCGACCGCACGCCAGCTTTCGCCCGGCGGCGTGATCCCGAAATGGTCGATCGCCATATATTCGGTGATCGAGAAACAATCATGCACCTCGACCCCGTCGCACGCATAGACATCGGGCATTTCGGCGCGGCGCAGCGCGTCCATCATCGCCTTGCGCACGCTCGGGAAGACATAGGACTCGCCGCGACTGCCCGCGACCTTGGTCGAGTAGAGCAGGGGTGCGGTCGAATGGCCCCAGCCCTTGATGCGCGGGATGCTGTCGATCGAAATGCCGCGCCGCTTGGCATAGGCCTCCGCCACCTCGCGCGACGCGAGGAAGATCGCCGCCGCGCCGTCGGTAACCTGCCCGCAATCGGACTTGCGCAGGCTACCTTCGATCAGCGGATTATGCTCGTCGTTCTCACCCAGATGATCGTCAGTGACCGCCCAGCCGCGCGTCTGCGAGTTCGGGTTCTTCTTGGCATTGGCGAAATTATTCGCCGAAATGCCGCGCAGATGCGCACGGTCGAGCCCGAAGCGCTCGTCATATTCCTCGGCAACCCGCGCGAACATCCATGGCCACAGATAGCGCGCCTCCTGCGCCTCGCGGCCCGCCCAGGCCGCGGCGCCCAGATATTCGGCGGCGCGCTGGCCGGGAACGTTGCGCATCAGCTCGATCCCGAGCACCAGCGCGAGACCGTAGCGTTCGGCCTCGATCTCGGCCGCAGCGGCGAGGATCGCGATGCTGCCCGACGCGCAAGCTGCCTCGTGGCGCGACGCCGGAATGCCCGCGAGGTCGGGGTGGACATGGCCGAAGAAGCCGCCGAGCTGGCCTTGCCCCGCGAACAATTCGCCAACGAAATTGCCGACATGCGCGGTTTCGACCTCTTTCGGCTCGATTCCGGTCGCGACGAAAGCTGCTTCGGCGACGTCGCGGAACAGCTCGAACAGCCCGCCGCCCTCGCGTTCCATGTTGCGCGCGAAATCGCTCTGCGCGCCGCCGAGGATGAAGACGTCTTTCGCCATGTCAGGCTTCCTTTTCGAGAGTGGCGAGCGCCAATTCGCGCACTTCGCTGCGCATCACCTTGTTGGTGACGTTGCGCGGCAAGGCGTCAAAGCGGAACAATCGCTCGGGCAGTTTGAATACCGCGAGATCGTGGCCGCGCAGATAGTCGGTGACCTCGGGCAAGCCGACGTCGTTGTCACCGCGCGGGACGTAGGCGAGGCCGATGCGCTCGCCCATCGTCGGGTCGGGCAGCGAGAAGGTGCACGCCTCGGCGAGCAACGGGTGCCCGCCGAGCAACTGGTCGATTTCCTCGGGCGAAATGTTCACCCCGCCGCGGATGATCAGGTCCTTGCAGCGGCCGACGAAGCGGTAGAAATCGCTGCCTTCGGCGATCTCGAACAGATCGCCGGTGCGGAACCAGCCATCGTCGGTAAAGGCTTCGGCGGTGCGCTCGGGGGCGTTGTGATAGCCCTCGAACAAGGTCGGCCCGCGGATCTGCAATTCGCCCGAAACGCCGTCCACCTCGATCGCATCGCCGCCGCCGGGCGGGACGAGGCGGCTTTCGATATTGGGCGCGCGTCCCTCGCCATAGGGGCGCTGATACTGCCCGCGACGCGGGAACAGGCTCGCGCGTTTGTCGGGGTCGGGCATGTCGCCTTCGCCGGTGATGAAGCTCATCCCCTCGTTCGACCCGAAGACGTTGACGATGATGATCCCGAGCTTTTCCTGAAACCCGCGCACCATAGCGGGCGCGAGCGGTGCCGATCCCGAGGCGATGACGCGCAGACTGGACAGGTCCACCGACGCGAGCAACGCCTCATTCTGCAACAGCATGTTGAGCACCGCGGGCGGCGCGATGGTCAGGCTCGGCCGTTCGGTCGCGACCTGTTTCAGGTACACGCCGGCGTCGAACGGATGGTGCAGCACCATCGTCCCCGCACTGGTCAGCCAGCACATGGTGATGCCGCCGATGCTCGCCATGTTGATGAGCGGGAAGGGGTTGAGCAGCACATCGCCCGGCCCGACCTTCATCGCCTCATACCCCGCGCCCGCGACCGCGATCCAATGATTGTGGCTCCGCGGCACGCCCTTGGGCACGCCGGTGGTGCC
This sequence comes from Sphingopyxis sp., assembly GCF_051861155.1. GTDB lineage: Bacteria > Pseudomonadota > Alphaproteobacteria > Sphingomonadales > Sphingomonadaceae > Sphingopyxis. The sequence goes on from NZ_JBHYDE010000003.1 coordinate 89,765, forward strand.
CGAGGTCCAGCAGATGGTGAAGATATCGTCGGCATCGACCGGATTCGCCGCGACATGCGCCGCGAGCGCTTCGGCGTCGCCCTCGGCGGTCGAGAGATCGAGCGCGTTCGCGGGCGCATCGGGGCCGAAGGTCATGAGCGCGATGCCGCCCAGCAACGGCTGTGCGACGCCGACATGGTCGCACCCCTTGACCGTCGTCGCGCAGACGAAGGCCTTGGGCTGAACGACGCCAAACATGCCTCTCAGCTCGTGGCTACGATATTGCACCGCGGCGGGGCTGACGATCGCACCGATCTTCGCCGCCGCGAAATAGAGCGCGACGAACTCGCTGATATTGGGAAGCTGGACCAGCAGCACATCGTCCTTGCCGATCCCGGCGGTGACTAGCGCGCCCGCGAGCCGGTCGATCTCCGCCGCGAGCTCGGTATAATCCAGCCGCTGCGGCTCGCCGAACGCGAAGTCGCCGCGATTCGGCGCGTCGACCAGCGCGATCCGCTCGGGATGCGCCGCTGCATTGGCCGCGAACAGGTCGGCGAAGGTTTGATCGCCCCACCAACCGCTGGCCCGATGCTGCCGTCTTTTGTCCTCGCCCGCCGCGATCATCTCAGGCGGCCAGCACGCTGTTGTCGCCCATCCCGATATCGTCGCCGCTCGCCCAGACCGTGTGCGTGCCCGAACAGATGCGTTCGGGCAGGATGATCCGGCACACCGGCCCTGCCGCGACATTCTTAGCGTCGATCAAGACACATTCGGAGCGATCGGTTTCGAGGTCGGCGATGAAGGAGACGAGATAGCCATCGTCCTCGTCCTTCGCATCGATGCGCGGCGCGAAGGGGGCCTCGCTGCCGAAGCGGCCGGGGCCGAATTCATATGCTTCGCTCGTGCGGTTTTCGAGGTCGTGCTTGACCAGCCCGCGGAACAGGAACCAGCCCGGCTCGGGGATCGCGCTATAGGCGTAGCGGTACGGCTTGCCCGCATAGCGGTGGTTGAACATGCCGAATTCGAGGTCGCGGTCGTCGAGCCGTTCTTCGACCGTCGCGCCGGTCTTCAGGTTGAAGCGCCAGCGATGGAGCCGCGGCTTGAGCAGCCCCTGATCGAGATAGGCCATCATCCGCTCCAAGCCCTCGGGGGCATTGGGATAGGACTTCGGCATCGGCTCTTCCTGATAATAGCCGTCGAGGATGATCTCGTCGCCTTCCTCCCACGCGTTGAGCCAGTGCAGCGTATAGGTCGGCTCGGCCGTAAACCAGCGGATGTCTTCGGGTTGGCCGTGGCGCGGGATGATCGCAAAGCGCGTCTTTTCGTCGGGATGGAACTGGACGACGTGCAGGTTCCGCTCAAGCAATTCCTCGTTCCAATAGAGCGGCATGTCGTTGAGGATCGTGTAATTCTTCGTGAACGCCATATCGTGCGGCAGGCGCGGCCCGGCGAGCGGGATCGGGATATAATGTTTGAGCTTATTGTCCGCGCCGACGACGCCATAGTGCATGTAAGGTGCGTGCTTCGAGTAATTGAAAAACATCAATTCTCCGGTCGCGAGGTCGACCTTGCAATGCGCCGAAATGCCGTCGAGCGGCACCCAGCTTTCGGTGCCGAACTGTTCGAGCGTGAACGGGTCGAGCCGGTACGCCTCGCCGCACTGATAGAAGGTCGAGATGATCTTCCCCGCATGGATCGCAACGTCGGTCGACGATGAATCCTTGAGCCATTCCTGCGCACCCCAGCCGTGGCGCGACGATTTGTGCGGCGGTTCCATCAACCCCGCCCACAGCGAACGGCCGGCTTCCTTCTCGGCCTCGAATCCCTTGGTGCGCACGAAACGACTGCGATAGCTTGCTCCACCGTCCTTGAAAGAAATCGCGTGGATGAAGCCATCGCCGTCGAAGGGGTGGTAACGGCCGATCGGTTCGTGGATCTGATTCTCGCCGGTGCGCACATAGACGCCGTCGATGTCGTCAGGGATCGTGCCGATCACCTCGGCATCGCCATTGGCGAAGATCGCGTTCCACTCATTATAGGTCGGGCGCCACGCGTCCTTCATATAGGGATGGTCGTTCGGCTGGATCGTGGTCCGGATCGTGTCGACGAGTTCGGCGGTCATGCGGGGACTCCTTCGGCGGCAGCAAAGCGCGGCCTCACGGCGGCGGCATCATATTCGGAAACAAGGCGGTCGACGATGGTGGCAACAGGCTCGATACCGCGAACGGCGCCGACGCCTTGCCCGGCGGACCAGACATTCTTCCACGCCTTCGCGTCGTCCTGCGCGTCCGAGAAATTCGGACGCTTGTCCTCGGGCATATTTGCGGGGTCGTATCCGGCGGTGATCAGGCTAGATTTCAGCCAGTTGGCGGTCACCCCGGTGATGCCCTTCGACGGCACGATGTCCTCGGCGCCCGCGGCGACGACCATCTCCTTGTACCCCGGAACCGCCATGCTCTCGGCGCAGGCGATCAGCGACGTGCCGAGATAGGCGAAGTCGGCGCCCAAAATCTCTGCCGCGCGCACCGCGTGGCCGGTCGAGATCGCGCCGCCGAGCACCAGCGGCCCGTCCCAGAACTGCCGCACCTCCTCGACGAATGCGAAGCCCGCGGTCGCGCCGGTATGCCCGCCCGCGCCCGCGGCGACGAGTACGAGGCCGTCGACCCCGGCGGCGGCGGCCTTGCGGGCAAAGCCGACCGAATTGACATCGGCGAACACCAATCCGCCGTAGGCGTGGATCTCCTCGACCACGCGCGCCGGGCTGCCGAGCGCGGTGATGACCAGCGGCACCTTGTGGCGCACGACGCAGGCGAGGTCTTCGGGCAACCGGCTGTTCGACGGATGGACGACCAGATTGACCGCCCATGCCGCGGCGTCGGGATCGTGCGACAGTGCCGCATCGATTCGGCTGACCCAATCCTCAAGGTCGGCCGAGGTCCGCGCGTTGGGGGCAGGGAAGCTGCCGATCACGCCCGCGCGCGATGCGGCGATCACCATCTCCGGTCCCGAGACAAGGAACATCGGCGCGGCGATCGCGGGCAACCGCAAATTGCGCGTCAGCGCGGGTGGAAGGCCGTTTTTCGGCACGTTTACGCTCTCCCAAATTATCTGACTTGCATAACGATACTTAAAGACGATATGAGTCGCAAGGCCAGAAAAACATCGCGGGGCGAACCCGACGATGGTGGGAGGGAGACATATCATGAAAAAGCAATTCGCCGCGCTGCTCGCCGTTTCGGCGCTCGCCAGCCCCGCCGCCGCCTTCGCGCAGGACGCCGCGCCCGCTGAGGATCAGGGCGGGCTCGAGGAAATCATCGTCACCGCGCAAAAACGTGCCGAGGGTCTGTCGGACGTGCCGATCTCGATCTCGGCGATCAGCGGCAAGCAGGTCGAAAATTACGGCCAGACCAACCTCGAACAGATTTCATCGTCGGTCCCGAACCTGAAAATCACCCAGACCGCGATCGCCAACCGCATCGCGATCCGCGGCATCGCGTCGGGCGACAACAAGGGCTTTGAACAGTCGGTCGCGATGTTCGTCGATGGCGTCTATTACGGCCGCGACCAGCTGTCGCGCTTGCCGCTGGTCGACATGGAGCGTGTCGAGGTGCTGCGCGGGCCGCAGCCGACCCTGTTCGGCAAAAATGCGATTGCCGGTGCGGTGAACATCACGACGCGCAGCCCGACCGACGAATTTGAAGGGTCGGTGAGCGGCCTCTATGAATTCAATCACAAGGAATTGCAGCTGACCGGTGTCTTGTCGGGGCCGCTGAGCGAAGGCGTCGAGGCGCGCGTCGTCGGCTATTATCGCAAGATGGACGGTTATTTCTATAACCAGAAGCTCGACCGTGATGAGCCGAACGTCGATGAGAAATATATCCGCGGCAAGCTTGAGTTCGATCGCGGCGGCCCGCTCGCGGTCGAGCTGAAGGTCGAATATGCCGACTTTGAAGCCAAGGGCCAGCCGCGCGACGTGTTCGGTGCGGTCGGTAATTACAACACCGTGTTCCAGGGGCCGTTCTTCGTCAGCACCAATCCCGATTATGTCCGCGAAGACAATGGCTATCAAAGCCGCAACAAGGTGTTCGGCGCAACGCTGAACGCCGATCTGGAGATCGGCGAGCATACGCTGACTTCGGTTTCATCGTTGCTCGATTACAAGACGCGCGAGATCGTCGATGTCGATTTTTCGGGGATCAGTTTCCTCGACGGCACCAATTTGCAGGAAGATTACCGGCAGTTTTCGCAGGAGTTGCGGCTGGCATCGCCCGGCGGCGAGACCTTCAACTACATTGCGGGCGCCTATTATCAGAACGCCAAGCTGGACGTCGACGATCAGGTGTTGTTCAACTCGACCTTCCTCGCGCTGGGTCCGCCGTTCAACGCGCTGGGCGACACCCGCAACGACCGCGTCTATTCGCAGAAATCGGACCTGATCTCGGTTTTTGCGCAGGGCGAGCTGGCGGTCAGCGACCGGTTCCGCATCACCGCGGGCGCGCGCTTCAACCATGAGAAGAAAAGCGGCAGCCGCGACCTGCGGATCGTCCAGGGGCCGCTCAACACCTTCAATCCGCTGGTTGTCGCGGGCACCTTCCGCGCGCTCAATATCGAGGCGCACAGCATTTCAGGCAAACTCAGCGAGGACAGCTTCAACCCGATGGTCAATGTCCAGTTCGACGCGACCGATGATCTGATGCTCTACGCCTCGTTCGCGCGCGGGACCAAGGCGGGCGGTTTCGACATCCGCTCCAACTCGCTGCCCGGATCGACCACCGTCGCACGCCCCGGGGCGTTTCAGTTCGAGGATGAAAGCGCCGACAATTATGAGGCAGGGCTGAAGTACAAGGGCCGCAATGTTGCGTTCAACCTGTCGCTCTATCGCACCACCTACAAAGATTTGCAGGTCAACATCTTTGACGGCACGCTGAACTTCAACGTCCGCAACGCCGCCGGCGCACGCACACAGGGGGTCGAGGCCGATTTCCGCGCCGCGATCGCCGACGGGCTGACGGTCAGCGGCGCGGTCGCCTATCTCGACTTCAAATTCACCAATTTCACCTCGGGCCAATGCTTTTATCTGCAAACCCCGGGGCCGGGCGGGTTCTGCGATTATACCGGGCTACGCAACGCGTTGTCGCCGAAATGGTCGGGCAATCTCAACGTCGATTACACCACCCCGGTCAGCAGCAACATGAAGGTTGCGTTCAACATCAACGCCGACTTCTCCTCCTCCTATATCGCGGCGGCGAACCTCGATCCGCGCACGAAGCAGGACGGCTATGTGAAGCTTGGCGCGCGGCTGGCGCTGGCCGAGATCGACAATCGCTGGGAAGTGGCGCTGATCGGGCGCAACCTGACCAACCAGCGCATCCTTCAAACCGGCAGCGCGATGCCGCTGGCGACAACGATCACCCGCAACGCGGGCAATGCGTATAACGGCATTGTCGATCGCCCGCGCACGATTGCGGTGCAATTGACCGGGCGCTTTTGATGATGCGTTTCTGACCGGCTCTCCCCAGGGACGAGGGGGCGTGGGCACCGCTCCCTCTCCCGCCCGCTGCCTTGTCGATGCCAGGTCGCTGGGGTAGGGCGGCGGGGGAGCAAGAAATGGCTTGGGCTTGAAACACGACCGCACCATCAGGGCCTGTTCGATCTGGCGCGCGCTCGACGTCGTCGGCGATGTGCCGGTGCTGTTGCTGATGGAACAGGCCTTGCTCGGCATCCACAGCTTTGACGAATTTGTCGCGCGCACCGGGCTGGCGCGCTCGGTGGTCAACGGGCGGCTGAAAAAACTGGTCGAGGAAGATTGCCTGGCCAAGGTACCGCGCAAGGGCGGCCGCGGCTTTCACTATATGCTCACCCAAAAGGGCCGCGACCAGTTTCCCAACGGCCTGATGATGCTGCGCTGGCAGCATAAGTGGGAGGCGGACAGCCGCGATTTCCAGGTCCGGCTGCACCATGCGAGCTGCGGCCACGCGACCGAGCCGGTGCCGACCTGCGCGCATTGCCGCGGCGAGATTGATCCGCGCGATGTCGACTGGCGCGAGGGACCGGGGCTGGCGCAGGTCGTCCCGCATTATGAACGCCGCCGCTTCAACGGCGACGTCGGCACCCGGCGCCCCGGCGGGCGGCCGCTGGTCGACACGATGATCGAATTGTTCGGCGACCGCTGGGCGACGCTGGTCGTCCGCGCGATGTTCACGCGGATCAACCGTTTCGACGACATTCAGCGCGATACGCTGATGGCGACCAATATCCTGACCGGCCGTCTGGAGCGCCTGATCCGGCAGGGCATCATTCGGGCGGTTCCTTATTCCGACCGCAGCGACCGGTTCGAATATCGGCTGACGGCTAAGGGCCGCGATCTTTATCCGGTGCTGCTCGCGTTGCTGCAATGGGGCGACCGCTGGTTTTCGGACGAGCGCGGGCCGCCGGTCCTGCTCACCCATCGCAGTTGCGGCCACGATCTCCATATGCTGGTCGCGTGCAGCCATTGCGGCGACCAATTGCAGATCGAAAATAGCCGGTTCACGATCGAGCAGGCCGACGCTGCCGCAGATTAGTCAGGGCGATAGCGGGTCCGGTGTCGTCGCCATATTGGCGGCGCAGCGCAATTAATCGCGTCTTCAGCGCCGTAATTACCCTCCCCATCGCCGGATCCGCGATCCGATTGTGCATTTCGCCCGGGTCGGTTTTCAGATCGTAAAGCTCCCATTCGTCGACGTCGGCGCCGTAAAAGCGCACGAGTTTGTACCGCTCGCCGCGCACCCCATAATGCGCGCGCACCGCGTGAAAGCCCGGATATTCGTAATAATGATAATAGACGTCTTTGCGCCAGTCGGCCGGCGGGCGGGCGCCGAACAGCGCGCGTAGCGACCGGCCCTGGATCGTGTCCGCACCTTTTACCCCGGCGAAGTCGAGGAAGGTGGGGGCGTAGTCGATATTCTGGATCGGCGCGGCGACGCGCGAGCCGGGGCGGATATGCCCCGGATACTGGATCAGAAAGGGCGTCCGCATCGATTCTTCATAGATGAAGCGCTTGTCGAACCAGCCATGTTCGCCGAGGTAAAAGCCTTGGTCTGATGTATAAACGACGATCGTGTTGCGATCGAGACCGCTGTCCTCCAGATAGTCGAGCACCGCGCCGACCCCCTCGTCGACCGCTGCGACGGTGCCAAGATATTGCTGCATGTAACGCTGGTATTTCCAGCGCGCCATGTCCGGGCCGGTCAGCTTCGCGGCGTTCATCCGGTCGTTGTCGGGCTGCATCAGCGCGTCCCATTCGGCCTGCTGCCGATGCGTCATGCGGTCGAAGGCGCCGGGCCAGCGGTTGTAGCGCAGCTGCGGCGATCCTGCCGCGACCGTCATCTTGAGGTCGTGACCCTCATACATGTCGCGATAGATGTTCATTTCCTGCGCCGCCGCCGCCTTGCGGCCGCGATAATCGTCGAAATAATTGGCGGGCAGGGGAAAGCTGACGCCCTGATATTTCTGCACATGGCGCAGCGCCGGCATGAAATTGCGGTGCGGCGCCTTGTGATGGATCAGGATCGCGAACGGTTTGCTTTTGTCGCGCCTGTTTTTCAGCCAGTCGAGGCTATATTCGGTGATGAGGTCGGTCGCATAGCCCTCGACGACGCTGCGTCCCTTGGGCGTGATGATGTCGGGGTTATAATATTCGCCCTGGTCGTCGAGCACTTTCCAGTCGTCGAAGCCGATCCCGGCGGGTGAATAGTTGATGTGCCATTTGCCGAACATCGCGGTCGTATAACCCGCCTCTGACAGCGCGCGCGGCCATACCCAGGCGTTGTTGTCAAAGGTCGCGCCATTCTGCCGAAAGCCATGAGCATGGCTTTGGCGGCCGGTGAGCAGCGTCGCGCGGCTGGGGCCGCACAGCGAATTGCCGACAAAGCTGTTGGTAAAGATCGCGCCGTTCCGCGCGATCCGGTCGATGTTCGGCGTCGGCGCCAGGTTCGATACCGCCGACCCATAGGCCGAGATCGCCTGATAGGCGTGGTCGTCCGACATGATATAGACGATGTTCGGCCGCGCCGGACCCGGCGCGGCCGCGCGAGCGGCGGCCTCGGTTCCGGCGGTCAACAGCGGCGCGGCAACGATCGCGGCGATCAGTATCCGGCGCATCGGCTTTCTCCTATTCGGTCAGTTCAAAGCTCGCTTCCGATCCCGACGCCGACGACGGGCCGACCCACAGCTTATACTGGCCGGGCTCGCTGCCCCAGCTCATATCCTGGCGCGTGAAGGCCAGATCGGCGTCGGTCAGGGTGAAGCGGATCGTCCGCTTTTCGCCCTTTTTGAGGCTGATTTTTTCGAAGCCTTTCAGTTCCTTCACCGGCCGGGTGACCGATCCGACGAGGTCGCGGACGTAAAGCTGCACCACCTCTTCGCCGTCGCGACCGCCGCTGTTGGTGACCGTCACGCTGGCGGTCAGCGGCTCGCCGGGGCGGATTTTGCCCTTGTCGAGCGTCACCGGCGAATAGCTAAAGCTGGTGTAGCTGAGACCAAAGCCGAACGGATAGAGCGGGGTGTTGGGGGTGTTTAGGTAGCGCGAGACATATTTCGCGCCCGGCGCACCCAGTTCGATCGGCCGCCCGGTGTTCTTCATGTCATAATGGATCGGCACCTGCCCGACATTGCGCGGGAAGGTGACGGGCAATTTGGCCGACGGGTTGTAATCGCCGTACAGAACATCGGCGATCGCATGGCCGCCCATCGTGCCCGGATACCAGGCCTCCAGGATCGCATCGACATTCGCGTCGGCCCATTCGATGCTGTTCGGGCGCCCGCTCATCAGCACCAGAATGATCGGCTTGCCGGTTTTCTTGAGCTCCTGAAGCAGCGCTTGCTGATTGCCGGGCAGGTCGAGCGACGTGCGGCTTGCCGCTTCGCCGGTCATGTCCCAGCGTTCGCCCATCGCGGCGATGATGACGTCCGATTTCGCGGCCAGCGCCAGCGCTTCGGCAAAGCCGTCGTGCTTGCCCGCATCCTCAAAGGCATAGCTGGCGCCCTTGGCATAGGTGACGGAGGTTCCCTTCGGCGCGCGCTTCTGCAAGCCTTCGAGCAGCGTAATCGGGCGCGTTTTGCGGTCGCCCGCGGCCGACCAGCTGCCGATCATATCTTCCTTGCTGTTGCCCAGCGGGCCGATCACCGCGATCGATTTCGCCGCGGCGGCGAGGGGGAGAACATTGTCCTTGTTCTTGAGCAGCACGATCGACTTGCGCGCGACGTCGCGCGCCGCATCGAGGAACTCGGGTTTGTAGATCGTTGCCTTTTCGCGCTTTTCGTCGGCGTAGCGATAGGGATCCTCGAACAGCCCCAGGCGATATTTCATTTCGAGGATCGATTTCACCGCGGCATCGATGCGCGCGGTATCGGCCTTGCCCTCGGCGACCGATTTGGCGAGATTTTCCATATAGACCGCGCCCTGCATGTCCATATCGACCCCGGCGGCCATCGCCTGCTCGCCCGCCTGTTTCAGGTCTTTCGAATAGCCGTGCGGGACCATCTCGTTGATCGACGTGTAATCGGTTACGACAAAGCCCTTGAAGCCCCATTTCTCGCGCAGAACGTCGGTCAGCAGGTAACGGCTGCCCGATGCGGGGACGCCATCGACTTCGTTGAACGAGGTCATGAAGGTCGCGGCGCCCGCATCGGCGGCGGCCTTGAACGGCGGCAGATAGATGTCGCGCAGGGTGCGTTCCGACATGTCGACGGTGTGATAGTCGCGCCCGGCCTGCGCCGCGCCATAGGCGGCGAAATGCTTGGCGGTGGCGAGGATCGTGTCGGGGCGCGACAGATCGTCACCCTGATAGCCGCGCACCCGCGCCTTGGCGATCAGGCTGCCCAGATAGACATCCTCACCCGCGCCTTCGGAAATGCGCCCCCAGCGCGGGTCGCGCGCAATGTCGACCATCGGCGAAAAGGTCCAGTGAATTCCCTCGGCGGACGCCTCGATCGCGGAGATTCGTGCTGCTTTTTCAATCGCCTGAAGATCCCAGCTCGCCGCCTCGCCCAGCGAGATCGGAAAGATGGTGCGGTGGCCGTGGATGACGTCATAGCCAAAGATCAGCGGGATTTTTAGCCGCGTGCCTTCGACGGCGAGCGCCTGTAGTTCGCGCGTATATTTGGCGGTGTAGGCGTTGAAGATCGCACCGACGCGGCCGGCGCGGATGTCGTCCTTATAGCCCTCGCGCATCGTCGGGCCGGTCGATTCCCAATTGCTGGTGAGCAGCGTCAGCTGGCCGATCTTTTCGTCGAGTGTCATCTTGGCCATCAGGTCGGCGATGAAGCGGTCCATCCTGGGATCGGGGCGCATCCAGCCCGCCGCATCGATGGGCGCTTTCGCGGTCGTGCTGGCGCCGGTCGTCGGCTTTGCCATCAGCGGGGCAGGGGCCAGCGGCCCGGCCAGCAACAGCGTGGCCAGCGTCAGGCATGTCAGGTTGCGCGAAATCGGCGGCATGATTCGTCCTTCCCAGTCGTTCTACTTATAGATTCTCACGCGGATTGGCCGAAATTCGGCGCAAAACCGGCTGGTCCCCGATCGCATCCATCTGTGTCTCTTCCCCCTATACAGTGATCGTGAAACCGGTTACAAATCAAAAAAACAACGACGCGATTTCCCGCGATTCGTCGTTGCCCGGTGGCAAGGCCGGTCAGCGAGTACATGCGAAAGCGGGAAATGTCGGGGCACTAAAAGGGAGGATGCCGTGAAGTTTCAACGTGAAATCTCGATCAATTCCGCGCGCCGGTCGCGCGCCAAGGCCGTTGCTGCGGCGCTGGCGTGGAGCAGCGCGGGTGCGGCGCTCGCGGTCGCCGTTGCCACCCCCGCCTATGCGCAGGTGTCGAACGCATCGCTGCGCGGCACCGTAAAGGCCGACGGCGGCGTGTCGCAGGTCACCGCGGTCAATGTGAACACCGGCCTGACGCGCAGCGTCGCGGTCGGCGAGAGCGGCGTCTATAACATCGCATCGCTGCCGGTCGGTACCTATCGCCTGGAAATCACGACCCCCGGCGGGGTACGCAACACCGACGAATTCACCCTGTCGGTCGGCCAGAACGCCGTGCTCGATTTCGACTTTTCGCAGCCTGACATCGCCGACGCGGCAGGCGACGCGATCATCGTCACCGGCACCCGCATCCGATCGATGGAGGGCGGCGAGGTCGGTTCGAACATCACCCAGCGCCAGATCGAGGTGCTGCCCCAGAACAACCGCAACTTCCTGGCCTTTGCCGACCTGGCGCCGGGGGTCCAGTTCGTGACCGGCGGCAACAGTCAGTCGCGCCTGCAGGGCGGCGCGCAGGACAGCCGGAGCGTCAACATCTTCATCGATGGCGTCGGGCAAAAGGACTATGTCCTGAAAAACGGCATCACCGGCCAGGATTCGACACAGGGCAACCCCTTTCCGCAGCTCGCGGTCGGCGAATATCGCGTTATTTCGTCCAACTATAAGGCCGAATTCGACCAGGTAAGCTCGGTGGCGATCACCGCGGTGACCAAGTCGGGGACCAACGAATTCCACGGCGAAGCCTTCATCGACTACACCGATCAGAGCTTCCGCGACCGCCGGCCCAACGAGTTGCTCGGGACAAAGATCAAGACCAAGGATTTCCAGTTCGGCGGCGCGCTCGGCGGCCCGATCATCAAGGACATGCTGCACTTCTTCGTGACCTATGAAGGCAAGCGTCAGCAGAATCCGGTCGACGTCACCCCGGGGCTCAATCTGCCGATCACCTATTTCCCGTCCGAATATCAGGGCGTGTTCGGGCCGACCAACGCGACGTTCAACGAAGATCTGTATTTCGGCAAACTGAGCTTCCAGCCGTCGAACAGCGATCTGATCGAGCTGTCGGGCAAGTATCGCAAGGAAACCGGCGAGTTCCTGGGCAGCGGCATCAACGCGCGCAGCACGATCAGCTCCCAGGATGTCGAGGAAATCCGCGGCACCGCGCGCTGGGAACATACCGCCGAAAACTGGATCAACGATTTCAAGGTCACCTACGAAGACGTCAAATGGGCGCCGACGCCCTTTGAGTTCGGCAATGGTTTCCTGTTCGCCTACGCCGGCCCGTCGCCGACCAATCCGCAGCCGGGCGTCGTCGTGCGCGGCGACATCCTGCGCGTCGGTGGCGGCAGCAACTATCAGGAAAAAGGCCAGAAGGGCTGGGGCGTCCAGAACGACTTCACCTGGACCGGGCTGGAAGGTCACACGATCAAGGTCGGCGCCAAGGCGAAATGGGTCGAGCTCAACTCGCTGCAGCTCAACGCCTTCAACCCCGTCTATACCTATAACCCCGCGTTCAACCCGGGCGGCGGGACGTTCAACGACGATGTTCCCTACCGCGTCCAGTTCGGTGCCTCGACCGGCAACGGCAGTCCGATCATCAATTCGAAGAATTTCCAGTTCGGCATCTATGTGCAGGACGATTGGGAAGTCACCGATCGGCTGACGCTGAACCTCGGCGTGCGCTGGGATTATGAACGGACACCGGCCTTCCTCGACTTCGTCCATCCGGCCGATGCGGTCAATGCGGTGTCGCCGGCCAATTATCCGAACCTGGTCAACGCCGATTACAATATCCGCGACTTCATCTCGACGGGTAGCGAACGTAAGGCGTTCAAGGGCGCCTGGCAGCCGCGCATCGGGTTCAGCTACGAGCTGGACGACGAGGGGCGCTATGTCCTGTTCGGCGGTATCGGCCGGTCGTATGACCGCAACCAGTTCGACTTCCTGCAACAGGAAATCAGCGTCGGTTCGTTCACAACCCGCACCTTCAATTTCCAGACGGGGGATCCGCTCAACACGTGCGTCGCCGGGCCGACCTGCGTCGCATGGAACCCGATCTTCCTGACCCCCGCCGGTCGTCAGCAGCTGCTGGCGGGCGCCGGGCCGGGCGGCGGCCGCGAGCTGCGCTTTATCGATAACGACCTGAAAGTCCCCTATTCGGACCAGGCCAGCATCGGTTTCCGCGCCCGCGTGACGCCGCTGTTCGAAGCCGAGGTTGGCTACAGCCATGTCGAGAGCAAGGACGGCTTTGCCTATCTGCTCGGCAACCGCCGCCCCGACGGCACCTTCTTCCCGCCGGCGCCGGCGGCACCCAACTCGCCGTTCGGTTTTGCACCGCCGGGATTTGGGTCGATCATCATCGGCACCAACGGGATCGAAACGAGCGCCGACACCGCCTATTTGAAGCTGGTGAAAAACTACACGCTGGCTTCGCCGTGGAGCTTCTCGGCGACCTACACCTATACCGAAGCCGAGGAAAACCGCCAGTTCGGCGAGACCTTCAGCCTCGATTTCCCGTCGATCGACGATTATCCGGTCACCCGGTCGAGCGGGGTGCGCAAGCATCGCCTGGTCGCCACGGGGTCGGTCGATCTGCCGATCGGGATGACGCTGTCGGGCAAGTTCCAGATTGCATCGCCGATCTATCGGAAAGCTTTCCTCAACATTGGCGGGGCAAACCCGATCCGCGATGTGATCTCCAACGAAGTCGACGGCAACGGCGATCGCTGGGGTTTCCGCCAGATGGATATCGCGATCACCAAATATATCCCGCTGCGGTTCATCACCGACGAATCGCGGCTGCGGCTGCGCGTCGACATCCTGAACCTGTTCAACGATCGCAACTATGTCGATTTCAACAACGATCCCAGCTCGCCCAACTACCTTAGCATTTCGGGCAATGGAGTTGGCGGCAACCCGCCGCGCACGGTAAAGGTATCGGCCGGGTTTTCTTTCTGACCGGCTGAACTAGGCGCCCGGCCCGCACCCCCCTCCCGTGGGCCGGGCGCCTGATTTTTTGGAGTATCGAATGTCGTTCCGGATCGGGGCGCTTGCGTTGCCCCTGGTGGCGCTGACCGCCGCCTGCACCGCCACCCCCGCGCCGATCGCGCCGGGCGCGGCATCCCCACCGGCGCTAGCGCCGATCAGCGAAGCGGCGTTTTCGGAAGAATTGACCGAGCGGACCTTCCGCTATTTCTGGGACACCACCGACACCCAGCGCTGCCTGGCGCCCGACCGCTGGCCCAGCAATCCCTTCTCATCCATTGCGGCGACCGGCTTTGCGCTGACCGCTTATGGCATCGGCGCCGAGCGCGGCTATGTGACGCGCGCCGAGGCGGCGCTGCGCACCCGCGACTGCCTGCGTTTCTACTGGACCGCGCCGCAGGGGCCCGAGGCCGCGGGCAACACGGGCTACAAGGGCTTTTTCTATCATTTTCTGAAGAATGACGACGGCACACGGTACAAGACCAACGAGCTGTCGACGGTCGATACCAGCCTGTTTCTGGGCGGCGCGCTGTTCGCGCAAAGCTATTACGATCGCGACGATCCGGTCGAGGCCGAGATCCGCGATCTGGCGGAAAAGATATACACCCGCGTCGACTGGACCTTTGTCCAGCGCACCAACACCGGGACCGAGGCGCGCAACCTGGCGGATTCGCACGGCATCACCATGGGATGGAAGCCCGAAAAGGGTTTCGAAACGCACGACTGGGTCGGGTATAACGAGGGCATGCTGGTCTATGTACTCGCACTCGGGTCGCCGACCCACCCCGTCGGTAGGGACGCGTGGGACAAGGGCTGGGCCGCTCATCTCGAAAAGGACTGGGGCACCTATTACGGGCAGGAACATCTGCAATTCGAGCCGTTGTTCGGCCACCAATACAGCCATGTGTGGATCGATTTCCGCGGCATCCGCGACGCGTTCATGCGCGGCAAGGGCATCGATTATTTCGAAAACAGCCGCCGCGCGACATTGGCGCAGCGCGGCTATGGCGCCGACAATCCGAACAAATGGACGGGGTATAGCGCCGACATCTGGGGCTGGACGGCATCGGACGGCCCCGGCTATTTCAAGGGCCAGTATAGCGTGAACGGCGCGCCGCGCGAGTTCAACGGCTATATGGCGCGCGGCGCCAGCGCGATCCGCGTCGTCGACGACGGGACGATCGTTCCGACCGCAGCGGGCGGTTCAATCCCTTTTGCGCCCGAAGTGACGATTCCGGCGCTGATGGCGATGCGGACGCAGTATGGCGAGCGGCTCTATACGCGTTACGGCTTCAAGGATGCGTTCAACCCCAGCTTCACCTTTGCCGCCGCGGCATCGCGCAGCGGCGCGGTCGATCCGGTCCACGGCTGGGTCGCGAACGACTATCTGGGCATCGACCAGGGGCCGATCCTAGCGATGATGGAAAATCATCGCAGCGGTTTCGTGTGGAAGGTGATGCGCAAGAACCCGCATATCGCGCGCGGCTTGACGCGCATCGGCTTTACCGGCGGCTGGCTGGACAAGGCGCCAAAATAACCGATGCACCGACCGCTTCTCGCCTGGGTAGCGGCCATGTCGCTGACGGTCGCACCGGCCGCCACCGCACAGGAGCATTGGACGCGCGCTTTCACCGCCAGCCTGTGGCAGCCGGGCGAACGCGATGTGGTGACAGTCGGCAACCAGACGCTGCGGACCCAAATTCGTGTCAATGCCGGGGGCAAGGCGGTTCGCGTCTGGTTGGGCAATGATTTCGGCCGCATGCCGGTGCGGATCGGCAAAGCGAGCGTTCGCACCGCCGATGGGCGCATATTGCCGCTTCGCTTCGGCGGGCGCGATGGGACGCGGATCGCGGTCGGGGCGTCGCTCGCCAGCGACCCGGTGGCGGTGAAAATCGCGCCGTTCGAGATCCTGGAGATACTGGTCTATCTGCCCGAACCGGTCACGCTGGTCGGGGTTCACGATGCGCGCGCCGACAAGCTGGACATCTCGCCGCCGGGTGATTTCTCCGCGGCGGAACATTGGAACGCGGCGGCGACGCACAATCTGCGGCCGCTGGTGGCGGGGATCGACGTACTCGGGCCGCGCGCTCGCCCGGTGATTGTCGCCTTTGGCGATTCGATCACCGATGCGAACAGCTGCCCCAACCGCGACCCCCGGCCGTGCCGCTGGAGCGACGTTCTGGCGCGCCGCCTGCTCGCCGCGGGACGACCGCATGTGGTCGTCAACCAGGGCATCGGTGGCAACACGATCGTCGCGCCGGTGACCGGGCCCAGTGCGCAGGCGCGGCTCGACCGCGATGTGCTGGCCATTCCCGGTGTCACGCATCTGCTGTTACTCGAAGGGATCAACGATGTCGGCAAGTCGGGCGATACGGGGGTCACCGCCGACGAGTTGATCGACGGCTATCGCCAGCTGACCCGGCGCGCGCAGGCGCATGGGATCAAGGTGATCGCGATGACGGTGACGCCGTTTGCAGGCGCGGGTTATCACACGCCCGAGCGCGAGGTGATGCGCGACCGGCTCAATGCGTGGATCCGCAGCGCCGGGATATTCGACGGCGTGTTCGACATGGAACGGGTCGTCGCCGATCCCGCCAACCCAAAGCGGCTGCGCAGCGACCTGCAGGTCGGCGACAATCTGCACCCCAATGCCGCGGGCCAGCGCGCGATGGGCGAAGCGATTCCGCTCTCCTTGTTCCGTTAGGGCGTTAGCGTCCATTCGACGCGGTCGTCGACGGTTTTGGCCCCGAACGTCGCACGCGCCGTCACGACATTGGACCCCGCCGCCAGCCGGACGCCATCCATCGCACAGATACGGTCGATACATACGACCTCGCCCAGCGCCTTGCCGTTCAGCGTCAGCGCGACCCGATCGGCATTGCTGTACACGCGCAGCTGGGTCAGCGGATCGGTGCGCGTCGTCCAGCGGCGGCTGGTGATATGGACAACGGGGTCCGCCGACCATTGCGCCTTGTAATAGAAGAAACCGTCCTTCTTCACCTTGCGGTCAAAGGTCACCAGCCCCTTGTCGTTGATGTCGGTTGCGTCGCCCTCCTGCCGGATTTTCGACGAGAAATCGAACATGTTCCAGATCCAGTTGGCCCACAGATACGGTCGATCGCGCAGCTGCGGCCAGCTTTGTTCGTGGAACCAGCTCTGGAACTCTTCGGGATGCGGACGGCCCGAAAATTTGATCTGATGCGTCGCCGGGTCAGCCACATGTTGGCTTAGCGCCCCGCCCGCGCCATATTCGCTGACCGACAGCGGGATGCGCGGATAACGGGCGTGCAGCTTGTCGAGGTGCGGGCCAAGGTCGGCGACCTTGCCATAATACCAGCCATAATAGCGGTTATAGCCCATCAGGTCGGCCTCGCCGCTGAGCGGCGGCTGGATCGGTGTCTTGCCCGACAACAAATCCTCATGCGTCGCTTCGCAGCAATCGGCGATGACGGTCGGACGCGTCGGGTCTTCAGCCTTTGACAGCGCATTCAGATCGCGCAGCAACGGACGCGCGTCGGCCCTGGGACCGAGCCGTCCGCCGGCCAGGTCGATGTCGACCTCGTTGCCGATCCCCCAGGTGACGACCGAGGGGTGGTTAAAATTCTGGCGGATCAGCTCGACCGTCTGCTGACGCGCATTGGCGACCAGTTCGGGCGACGCGGGCGCATCGCCGAACGCCACCTTGTTGACGAAGGGGATTTCGGCCCACACGATCATGCCGTGGCGGTCGGCAAGTTCGAACCAGTTGGCCGCGTGCTGGTAATGCGCAAAGCGGACGGTGTTCGCGCCCATTTCCGCGATCAGTGCCATATCGCGTTCATGGTCCTCGGCGCTCAAGGCCCAGCCCTGGCCCAGATAATCCTGATGCCGCGACACGCCATGGAGCGGCAGCGGCTTGCCGTTGAGATGGAAACCCGTGTTCGGATCGATCCTGAACGCGCGGAAACCGACCGGCACGGCAACGCTGTCGAGCGTGGTCGCCGCCTCGGCCAGCCGCGTTTCGAGCCGGTAAAGATAGGGATCGGCGCGGCCGTTCCAGCGCCGCGGCGCCGCGACGTTCAGGCGCAGCGCCGCCTCGCGCTGGCCCGCGGTCAGCGGTGTTGTCGCCTCGGCCACCGTACGTCCTGCCGCGTCGCGCAGTATCGCGACAAGACTTTGTCCGTCCGCCGTTCCGGTCAGCCGGACGCGCATTGCAAGCTGTCCCGCCCCGTCGGCACCGATCGTCGGCGTCGCATAGACCCCCGGCCCGCCCTGATCGTCGAGGGCGATGTGGCTGGGCGCGACGTGGAGCAGGCGCGCGGGGCGATAGATGCCACCGTGGATGAAGAAATCGCCGTCGAGCGGGACGATATGCTCGGTGCTGCTGCCAGGCCTCGGCGCGCTGTTGTCGGCGCGCAGCAGGATCAGGTTCGGCCCGGCTGGATCGAGATGGTCGGTCAGGTCGAAACGAAAGCGCGAGAAGGCGCCGGCGTGGCTGCCGATGTGCCGGCCATTGGCCCACAGGTCGGCAAGATTGCCGACCGCCTCGAACTCGATGACGTGGCGCTTGCCCACGGGAAGCGATGCGCCGTCGAGCCGCAGCCGGTACCAGCCCTGACCCTGCCGGTTGTCGGTCGCGTCGGTGCGGCCGATGCGATATTCGCCCAGCCGGTTCCAGGTGTGCGGCACGCTCACCGCCTGCCAGTCGCTGTCGGGCAATGTTGACGCGATTTCGGGGGACAAGCTGTTGTCGAAGCGAAATTGCCACCCGGCGGCAAGCTCGGTCGCGGTTCGCGTCGCCGCGGGCGCGGCGGGCAGCGCGGATGGGGCAGGGCGGGGTGCACAGCCCGTAACCAGCACCGCGAGCACCAGCGCCAGCCACCGCGCCATCGTCAGCAGCCCTTGCCGACGCACAGGTCCGCCAGCACCGGATAATGGTCGGACGGCAGCTTGCCGCCGCTTTGCTGGGTCAGCGTCGCGTGGCGCAGCACCGCGACGTCGTCACTCACGAAAATATGGTCGATCGGGCTGGCTGCGACCTGCTCGATCTTGAACGCGGTAAAGGTGCCGAGCGGGCCGAAATGCGGGGTGCGGCTGATCGCCAGCGTGTCGCGCAGCGCGCTTGCGCCCGCTTCGACAATCGCCGCGTAAGCCGGACTGTCGGTCGGGCTGTTGAAATCTCCCATCAGCACCAATGTTTCGCCCACCTTGCGATTGTCGCTGAGCCAGCGGCGGATCTGGCGGGCACTTTCCAGCCGCGCGACCTGGCCGACATGGTCCATATGCGTGTTGACGACGAGCAGGTTGCGCTTCGCGGCCTTGTCCCTCAGCCGCGCCCAGCTTGCGACGCGCGGGTAAGCAGCGTCCCAGCCTTTGCCGGGAACTGCGGGCGTCGGCGACAACCAGAAGGTGCCCGATGCAACCAGCGCGAACCGGTCGCGGCGAAAACCGATCGGCGAAAACTCGCCCTTGTCCTTGCCGTCATCGCGCGCGACCCCGACGAATTGATAGCCGGGCAGGTCGGTTTCGACCGCCTGTTTCTGGTGCAGCAACACCTCCTGCATCCCGACCAGATCAGGAGCGTAATAAGCGACAAGGCTGGTCAGCGCGGTGCGCCGGTGCGGCCAGGCATTGTCGCCGTCCGACGCGATGTCGAGCCGGATATTATACGTCATCGCGCTGTAGCGGTCGGCGCGGTCCTTCGCCGCCGTGGGCAGCGCGAACAGTGCCGCCAGCAGGATCAGCAGCAACCTCATCCCAGGTTGCCGCCGTTGGTTGCGATGACATTGCTGTAGAATCGCGCGCTGCGCTTGGGCGTGCGGACCTGCGTTTGATAATCGACATGGACGATGCCGAAACGCTTCGAAAAGCCCAATGACCATTCGAGATTGTCGAGCAGCGACCACGCCATATAGCCGCGGACATCGACGCCCTGTTTGATCGCGTCGCCGATCGCCGCGATGTGGGTGCGCAAATAATCGCAGCGCAGCGGATCGTCGATGCCGTCGGGCCCCGCGGTCGGCGGATCGTAAAAAGCCGCGCCATTTTCGGTGATATAGACGGGGATGTCGCCATAGGTGTCGCGGAACCAGACAAGCATGTCGGTCAGCGCGGGCGGATAAACCTCCCAGTCGGTCGTTGTGTGCGTCGCGATCTGTTTGACCGGCGAGGCGCCGACCGGCCACTGGTTCGGGTCGGCTTTCACGACGTTGCGGGTGTAATAGTTGATGCCGATGAAATCGACCGGCTGGCAGATGTCTTTCAGATCCTCGGCAGGCCAGTCCTGCCAGGCTTCGCCGAACACTTCGGCGAGTTCGGCGGGGTAGCTGCCCTTCAGCGCCGGGTCGAGATATTGGCGGTTCATATAGGCGTGCGCGCGGGCGGTCGCGGCGACGTCCTCGGCGCTGTCGCTCGCCGGATATTTGGGCTCGATATTGACGACGAGGCCGATTTCATGTGCGCCCTCGCTGCGATAGGCCTGCACCGCGCGGCCGTGCGCGCGCATCAGATTGTGGCTGGCGATCGGGGTCTCGAAAAGGTTGCGGTGACCCGGCGCGAGCGCGCCGTGGAGATAGCCGCCGTCGGTGATCACCCAGGGTTCGTTCAGCGTCACCCATTTCTTCACCCGGCCGTCGAGGCGGCGATACATCACCGAACCATAGTCGGCGAACCAGTCGGCGCTGTCGCGGTTCAGCCAGCCGCCCTTGTCGTCGAGAGCGGCGGGCAAATCCCAATGGTGGAGCGTTAGCAGCGGTTCAATGTCGTGCTTCAGCAATTCGTCGACCAGCCGCTCATAGAAATCGAGCCCCGGTTCGTTCACCCGCCCGATCCCCTCGGGCAGCACGCGGCCCCAGTTGACGCTGAACCGGTAAGCTTTCAGCCCCAATTCTTTCATCAGCGCGACGTCGGCGGGCATGCGGTTATAATGATCGCAGGCGACATCGCCGGTGTCGCCCTTCGCCGCCATCAACCGCGGGTCGTGGCTGAACCGCTGCCAGATGCTCGCGCCCGCGCCATCGGCGAGCGGCGATCCTTCGATCTGATAGGCGGCAGTCGCCGCGCCCCACAGGAAATCGTCGGGGAAAACAGTCTGCGTCATTTCTTGTCCTTGTTGGTGATCGTCGGGGAGGGGAGCTGGTGTTCGAGCAGCCAGGCGTAGAGCGCCGGGTCGTCATAGGCGGGATCCCAGGCGTTATGGCCCAGGTCGGGATAGATGGTCAGGCGGACCTTGCGGCCGCCGCAGGCGCGGATCGCGCGCGCCATGGTAAAGCTGCCTTCGGGGATGACGACGTCGTCGCGGTCGCCGTGAAAGGTCCAGACCGGCAGGTCCATGAGCCGGCACGCGCCGCCCGGATCGCCGCGCCCGGCGACCGGTGCGACCGCAGCAAAGCGCCGCGGCTGGGCAATCGCCCAGCGCCAGCTCGCATGGCCGCCGCGGCTGAGCCCGGTAAGATAGACGCGCGCCGGATCGATGCGATAGGTCCGGGCGATATGGTCGACCAGCCGGTCGAGCTTGTCGATCTCCCAATCCTGATCGGCGCCGAGCAGCGGCGAAACGGTGAGGAACGGAAAGGCGGGATCGCGGTCGGCGATCTTCGGCGGGCCATGGACCTTGACCTTGGCGACATCGTCGCCGCGCTCGCCCGAGCCGTGCAGGAAGATCAGCAGCGGATATTGTTTCGCCGTGTCGGCCAGATAGCCCTTGGGCAGGAACAGCTGAAAGGGATAACTGCCGGGCTCGATCGCCGACTGGGGCGTTTGCCCCTCGACCATGGGGGGCATTTTTGTCCTTGCGGTTGCGGGGGCGGCGGCGAGGGCAATCCCCAGCACCGCCGCGGTCCAATATGTCATTCGATTGTCCTTGGCCAAAAACATCATCCTTTGACGCTCCCCGTCAAAAGCCCGCCGAGGTAAAAGCGCTGGAGCGCGAGGAAGAGGATGAGGACGGGCAGCGTCGTCACGACCGCGCCCGCCATCATCAGCTCGTTATCCTGCACATGCTCGCGGCTCAGCGCGGCGAGCGCCACCGGCAGCGTGTAGAGATTCTGGTCGGCGAGGACGATCAGCGGCCACATGAAGTCGTTCCAGCTGCCGAGAAACACGAACAGCGCCAGCGTGACGATGATCGGGGTCAGGATCGGCAGCACGATGCGGCGCAAAATCTGCCCCTCGCTGGCGCCGTCGATCCGCGCTGCCTCCAGCATCTCGTCGGGAATCGACAGGCAATATTGGCGAACGAGAAAGATGCCGAAAATGCCCGCGAGCCATGGCACTAGCGCACCGGCATAGCTGTTCACCAGCCCCATCGCCTTCAGCTCGAGGAACAGCGGCAGCATCCCGATCTGCCCCGGCACGACCAGCGCGGCAACGAGCAGGCGAAAGGTCGCGTTGCGGCCCTTGAAGCGCAGTTTCGCAAAGGCGTAGCCCGCGGGGATGGTAAAGATCAGCGCCAGCATCGTCGCGAGCGTCGAGACGAGCAGGCTGTTCGCCAGGAACCGTCCGATGCCATAGCTGCCGAACAGGGTATGGTAATTTTCCATCGTCGGATCGGCGGGCAGCAAAGGCGGCGGGAATTGCGCCGCTTCGCCCGGCGCCATGAAGCTGACCGAGAGCATCCACAGCAAGGGGGCAATGGTGAGCAGCGCGACGAACGCCGCGAGCAGGGTCACCATCCAGCGGCGCGCGCTCATAGCGCGCCTCCGCGCCGGGCCAGCCGCAACTGCACCAGCGTGACCGCCAGGATGCACAGGAACAGCAGAAAGGCGACCGCCGCGCCCGACCCCAGATTCCACCATTTGAAGCCCTCTTCATACATGAAATAGAGGACGGTGACGGTCGACTGAGCGGGGCCGCCCTGCGTCATCACATAGGGTTCGGCGAACAGCTGGAACATGCCCGCGACGGTCAGCACCGACACCAGCAACACGGTCGGCGCGATCGCGGGCAGGGTGACGTGACGCAGCCGCGTCCACCACCCTGCACCGTCGATGCGCGCCGCCTCGTCGAGCTCACGCGGGACTGTCTGGAGCGCGGCGAGGAAGATGATCATGTTATAGCCAAAGGTTTTCCACCCGACGAAGATCAGGATCGCGGGCAGCGAGGCGTCGGGGCTGCCCAGCCAGTCGATCGGCGCGATCCCGACCAGCGACAGCAGATAATTGACCAGGCCATAGCGAGTGTGGAGCAGATAGCGCCACACGACGGCGGTCGCGACGAGCGTCGTCACATAGGGCGCGAACAGTGCGACGCGCCACACCGGACGCCACGCCAGCCAGCGCGAATTGACCAGCATCGCGGCGAACAGCGACAGCGCGACGATGAACGGCACCCCCAGCACCACGAACAGCAAGGTGTTCGTCATCGCTTTCCAGAACAACGGATTTTCGATCAGCCGCGCATAGTTCTGGAACCCGACGAAGCGCAGATTGTCGAGGTTGGCGAGCGCGTAGATGTCGAAATCGGTGAAGCTGAGGAACAGCGACGCGATCGCCGGAAACACAAAGAACAGCGTGATCGCGGCGAGCGCCGGGGACGACATCGCCCAGCCCGCGCGGGCCTCGTTGACGCGGCGCGCCGCGCTCATAGCGCCAAACCCTTGTCGAGCATCCAGCGCCGCTTTTCGAGCAGGCGATCGGCGCGGCGATCGATCTCGGCCGCGGCTTCATCGACGTTGTACTGGCCGCGCACCATGCGTTCGGCGACGACCTGCATTTCGGTGACGATGCGTTCCCATTCGGGCACCTTGGGCAGCGCGGTGGCGCGCTCAAGCTGGGTGGCGAAGGGGGCGACCACCGGGTCGCTGCTGAGCCCGGCGCCACGCCACACCGATCGCCGCGCGGGCAGGTCGCCGGTCAGCTGATGAAATTTGAGTTGTGCCGATGGGGTGAGCAGGCGCGCCACAATGTCCCATGCGGCGTCGGCATTTTCCGTCCCGGCGAACACGACCAGGCTCGATCCACCCGGCGCCGCCGACCCGATGCCGTTCGGGCCGGGGTTGGCGGAGGTGCCCCATTTGTCCTGCATCGCGTCGGGCAGGCGGGTCTTCATGTCGCCGATCGTCCACGGCCCCGACAGAAAAATGCTGAAAAATCCGCGCGCGAACTCGTTCCAGATGTTCGAAATCTGCGTTGCCGACGCGACCGGCGCCAGCTTTTCGTCGAACAAGGATTTGTAAAAGGCGAGCGCCGCCTTGAATTCGGGATCGGCAAAGGCGCCGCGGGCGCCCTGGTCGCGCAGCAGCCGGGCGCCCGCCGACAGCGCGATGGTCAGCAGCTGCTCGAATTCGTTGACCGGCAGCAGCACGGCATAATTGCCGTCGCCTGCCAGCGCCTTGACCTTGTGCAGCGCCGCTTTCCATCCCGCCCAGTCGAGCGGCGGCGCGGCGTAACCGGCGCGCGCGAACATGTCCTTGCGGTAAAATTGCAGCCGGGTGTCGACATACCAGGGGACCGCCCAAATCCGGCCCGCGATGCGGTTGGTGTCGACGACGGCGGCGAACTGGTCGTCCAGCAGGCCGCGCGCCGACGCGGGGACGGGGGCGATGGCGCCGATCGCGGCCATTTCGGCGATCCAGCTATTCCCGACCTGGCCGATCGCGGGCAGCGAATTGCCGGCGAACCCGGTGAGCAATTTTTCGTGCGCCGCGGTCCACGGTAGCGGCTGTACCGTCACCTTGGGTGCGTTGCCGGGACGCCCCAGGCTTGCCAGCAACGCGGGCAGGCTCGCCGCCTCATTGCCCATTGCCCAGATCGTCAGCGCGTCGCCGCCGCGCGCGCCGCAGCCGCCGAGCATCGGCAGCAGTGGCAGCGCCGCGAGCGCGCCCGTCATCTGGCGCCGCGTCACCTGCATCGGGCGCCGCAATCGGTCATGGGCGTGCGCCGACCACCGGCATCTTCTCGTTGGCCGCAACGCTCACTGCGCCGCCGGTCGTGCCGCGCGCGACCAGCGTCGGGGTCAGGATCGTCGCGCTCGCCGCGCCCAGCGTTTCGCCGCGCAGGATGCGAAGCAGCATCATCATCGCGGTCGATCCCAGCCGGTCGATATTGACCTGCATCGTCGACAGCGAGGGATTGAGGTGGCGGGCGAGGGGAATGTCGTCGAACCCCGCGACCATGATGTCGCCGGGCACCGACAGGCCCGATCCGGCAAGTTCGGCGATCAGCCCGACCGCCATCTGGTCGTTGGCGGCAAAGACCGCGTCGGCGGGCAGCCGCCCCTGCACCAGCAGCCGCGCCGCCTGTGCGCCGCTTTCCTCGGAAAAATCGCCGGGCAGGATCGCCGGGCTCTGCACCTTGGCGATTTTCGCCATCGCGTCGACGAAACCGCGCTGGCGGTCGCGCGCGTCGCGGTTGTGTTTCGGGCCGGCGATATGCACGACCTGCTGTGCGCCGCGCTCCAGCAGCGCTTCGGTCATCGCATAGGCGCCGTGATAATTGTCGACCGCGACGAAGGGCAGGTCGAGCGACCCCGCATCATAGTTGAGCAGCACGGTGGGCAGCGCCGGGTCAAGATAGCCCGACAGCAATTCGGGCTTCACGTCGGGCGGCATCACCAGCAACCCGTCGACGCGCCCGCGCATTGCGGCGATCGCGGCGGCGGTTTCGTGCGTGCTGCCGTGCATATTGCCCAGCAGCAGGTGCATGCCCGATTCATGCGCGACCAGGTCGATGCCGCGAATGATTTCAGAGAAGAACTCGCCGAACAGGTCGGGCAGGATGACGCCGACGGTGTCGGTCTTGCGCCGGGTCAGGCTGCGTGCGCCGCTGTGGGGGACAAAATTGAGCTTCTTGACCGCCGCCAGCACTGCGGCCTTGGTCGGGCCGGTGACATTGCTGTGGCCGTTGATGGCGCGCGATGCCGTGGCGACCGATACCCCCGCCTCGCGGGCGACGTCTCTCAATGTGGTCATGCTGCTCGCCCCCCCATTTTCCGATGGCACCTGACCGCCGGAGCGACTCCGTGATCGTGACGGTCGGGCGCGGCAAGTCGCGCAAGGTAACCGGTTACAACGGCAATATGCAAGGTCATTTGCGTGCCTCCCGTGCCAGGGCAAGACCAGCGGCGTCGAACAGGTGCAGGCGGTCGGGCGGGAACCGTGCCGCGACCGTTTCGCCTTCGCGCAGGCTGCCGTCGTCGCGCAGCTGGCACGCGATCGGTTCGCCGCTGTCCTGGGCCTGCAGATGCACCGTCGCCAGCCCGCCGAGCCGTTCGACGAAGGCGATGGAAAAGGGCAGCGTGCCTGCTGCGGCGCCGATTTCGACGTCCTCGGGCCGGATGCCCACCGACAACGGGGTGTCCGGAGCCAGCGGCGCCGCGAGCGCGGGCAGGGCGATGCGGCGCCCGTCGGCGAGCTGCGCCTGCCCGCCATCGATCGCCGTCGCCGCCAGGATGTTCATGCGCGGCGTCCCCAGAAACTGCGCGACAAAGATGTTCGCGGGCTGCTCATAGAGCTCGCGCGGGCTGCCGACCTGTTCGATGACGCCGTCGCGCAGCACGATGATCCGGTCGGCCAGCGTCATCGCCTCGACCTGATCGTGGGTGACATACAGCGTCGTCGTGCCGAGCTGGCGGTGCAGGCTGGCGAATTCATACCGCATCCGCACCCGCAAATCGGCATCGAGGTTCGACAGCGGTTCGTCGAACAGGAAAATCTGCGGCTGGCGGACGATCGCGCGGCCGATCGCGACGCGCTGGCGCTGGCCGCCGGACAAGGCCGCGGGCTTGCGATCGAGCAGCGGCTCGATGTGCAGGATCGCGGCGGCGCGGCGCACCGCGTCGTCGATCGCGGCCTTGGATGCCTTGGCGATCTTGAGCCCGAACGCCATATTCTCGCGGACGGTCAGGTGCGGGTAAAGCGCGTAGGATTGGAACACCATCGCGATGCCGCGCTCCGATGGCGGCAGGTCGGTGACGTCGCGGCCGCCGATGAGGATGCGGCCGCCGGTCAGTTCCTCCAGCCCGGCGACCGACCGGAGCAAGGTCGATTTGCCGCAGCCCGACGGCCCGACGATCACGGTGAACTCGCCGTCGGCCACGTCGATCGACACGCCCTTCAGCACCTCGGTCTCGCCGAAAGTCTTGCGCGCGCCCTCGATCGACAGTTCGGCCATGGTTCAGCTCATCCCCCCTCTATTTGCGGTCAGTGGACCGTGGCGCTGGCGCTGGCCTGCGCCGCCGGTGCGCGCGCGGCGGCGATGGCGAAGATACAGAGCAGAATATAACAGGCCGCGGGCAGCGCCAGCGCGGCGGCATAGCCCGCCGCATCCGACAGCTGCCCGACGAGGTAGGGGATCGCGGCGCCGCCGACAATCGCGGTGCACAGCAGCCCCGACGTCGCCTCGGCGCGCGCGGTCGATCGTTCGAGGGTCAGCGTGAAGATCACCGGGAACATGATCGAGTTGAACAGGCCGATCGACAGCATCACGAAACCGCCGCTCACCCCGCCGACCGACAGGACATAGAGGCAGAGCAGCGCCGCGATCGCGGTAAAGACGATAAGCAGCTTCGCCGCCGAAATACGCGCCAGCAGCACCGATCCGATCGCGCGCCCGACCATCGCGCCGCCCCAATAGAAAGCAACCGCCTTGCCCGCCTCCTGGAGCGACACCCCGGCGACGCCGTCGCTGCCCATCGCAAAGCCGAGCAGCGGGACGCCGAACGCGGCGTCCGACTGGCCCCACACCGCATCGCTGTTGAGAAAGAGCGCCATTTGCGTCCCGATCGCGACTTCGGCGCCGACATAAAGGAAAATCGCGAGCCCACCGAGCAGCGCCCAGCGCGACGAAAAAGCTTCGGCGATCAATTCGCCCATGCCTGCGCGCGCGCCCATCGGGGCGGGCGGCACCGCTTCGTTGACGATCCGCCTGCTGAACCAGAAAAACAGCAGCAGCGCGATGATCAGCCCGCAGAGCCAGAAATAGGCGGCGTCGATCCCGGCCAGCGCCTGCGCGCGCACCGCGTCGGTGACGACGGTGCCGGGCTTGACCTCGACCCCCTCCAGAAACAGATGCGCGCCGATCAGCGGGCCTAGGAAGGTGCCAAAGCTGTTGAAGGTCTGGCTGAAGGTCAGGCGAAAATGGCTGCGTTTCGGATCGCCGAGCGCCGCCGCGAGCGGGTTCGCCGCAACCTGCAAAATGGTGATGCCGCTGGCCAGAATGAACAGCCCGGCGAGGACGAGCGAATACACCGCGAGGTTGGCGGCGGCGAGCATGACGAGACAGCCGACGACCATCGTCGACAGCGCGGCCAGGATCGACGGCACCGAATGAAAACGCGCGATCAGCGCCGCGGCGGGAAAGGACATCAGGCCATAAGCGATGAAAAAGGCCGAGGCCGACAGCTGCGCCTCGGCATCGGTCAGCGTGAAAATGCCTTTGACCGAGGCGACGAGCGGATCGATGAGCGAGGTGATGAAGCCCCAGGCGAAGAAGAGGATGGTCACTGCGGCAAAGGCCGCCATCGCATTCGATCGTCCGCCGCCGCTGGCGGGCGTCTGGCCCGGAACGTCCATCCTGTTATCCTCTTCGCCGTAATTATGTTATACGAGGGGTCTAACTGGACGCCGGGGTCAATGCAACCGGTTACATCGGTTCCGGCCTTAGCGCGAATGTTCGCGCAAACAGTCTCTTGGCATCAAAACCGACGGCTGCGAAATAATCATGCGCCGCCCACTGGCGCGCGCGGGGCCGACTGGTTACATGGGCCGCCACCAAACGAATCGCGCGTGCCGCCCCGAAATGCGGGACAGGCGCCGCCCGCACCAGAAAGTGGCCCCGATGGAAATCACGACCGGTCTGACCTTTGACGATGTGTTGCTGGTGCCCGGCCCGTCGGACATTTTGCCGTCGGATGCGAATCTGTCGACCCAGCTGACCAGCGAAATCAGCCTCAATATTCCGATCCTGTCCTCGGCGATGGACACGGTGACCGAGGCCGACATGGCGATCCTGATGGCGCAGATCGGCGGCATCGGCGTCCTGCACCGCAATCTGACGGTCGAGGAACAGGCGGCGGCGGTGCGGCAGGTCAAACGCTTTGAAAGCGGGATGATCGTCAATCCGATCACCATCACCCCCGACGCGCCGCTCTCCTATGCGACCGCGCTGATGGCGCAGCACAAGATTTCGGGCATTCCCGTCGTCGAAACCGGTGGCAAGCTGGTCGGCATCCTCACCAACCGCGACGTGCGCTTTGCCGATAACCCCGGTCAGCCGGTGCGCGAGTTGATGACCGCCGAAAATCTGGCCACCGTGCGCTCCGGGGTCGGGCAGGACGAGGCGCGCAAATTGCTGCACCAGCGCCGGATCGAAAAGCTGCTCGTGGTCGATGACGATTATCGCTGCATCGGGCTGATCACCGTCAAGGACATGGAAAAGGCGGTCAATTTCCCCGACGCGACCAAGGACGGCAGCGGCCGCCTGCGCGTTGCGGCGGCGACCAACACCGGCGACAGCGGCGTCGAACGCGCAGAGGCGCTGCTCGATGCCGAATGCGACCTGATTGTCGTCGATACCGCACACGGCCACAGCAAGGGCGTGGGTGAGACCGTCGCGCGGATTAAGAAATTGTCGAACCGTGTGCAGGTGCTCGCGGGCAATGTTGCGACCGGCGATGCGACCAAGGCCCTGATCGACGCGGGCGCCGACGGCGTGAAGGTCGGCATCGGCCCCGGCTCGATCTGCACCACGCGCATTGTGGCGGGGGTCGGCGTACCGCAGTTGACCGCGATCCTCGACAGTGTCGAAGCGGCATCGCGGCTTGGCGTGCCGGTGATCGCCGATGGCGGCCTGCGCACCTCGGGCGACGTGGCCAAGGCGCTGGCGGCGGGCGCGTCCAGCGTCATGGTCGGCTCGATGCTCGCCGGCACCGCCGAGGCGCCGGGCGAAACCTTCCTCTACCAAGGGCGCACCTACAAAAGCTATCGCGGCATGGGCAGCGTCGGCGCGATGGCGCGCGGCTCGGCCGACCGCTATTTCCAGCAGGATATCAAGGATCAGATGAAGCTGGTCCCCGAAGGCATCGAGGGGCAGGTGCCGTTCAAGGGGCCGGCGAAGGATGTCATCCACCAGATGGTCGGCGGCGTGAAAGCCGCGATGGGCTATACCGGCAGCCGCACCCTCGCCGATTTCCGCGAGCGTGCCAAATTCGTGCGGATCACCAATGCGGGCCTGCGCGAAAGCCATGTCCATGACGTGTCGATCACACGCGAGGCACCGAACTATCCGGCCGGGTAAAAATCGCTTCGTCATTGCGACCCCGGGCTCGATCCGGGGGAAGCAATCCAGGGCGGTTTGCGTGGGCTCTGGATTGCTTCGTCGCTTCGCTCCTCGCAATGACGATAAGAGGTAGATCTAGATGACCCCCGCCGCCCGTGTTCAAACCGCCATCGAAATCCTCGACGTCATCGCCGCCTCGGCGCGCGATGGCGGCGCCCCCGCCGACGCGATCTTTGCCGAAGCGATGCGCGCCCGCCGCTATGCGGGGTCGAAGGATCGCCGCGCGATCCGCGGCCTCGTCTATGACGCGATCCGGCGCGTGCGTTCGGCGCCCGTGTCGGGCCGCGCCGCGATGCTCGCGCTCGCCGACGCCGATCCCGAACTCGCTGCGCTGTTCGACGGCGCTTCCTATGGCCCCGCCGTTATCACCGCCGACGAACCGCGCGCCGAAACCGGACTCGCCTCGGCGGCGCTGATCAAGCTGTTCGACCCGCTGGTCGGCACGGCCGAGCATGATGCGATGCTCGTCCGCGCCCCGCTCGACCTGCGCGCCAACCGCCTGCGCTCCAGCCGCGATGAACTCGCGGCGATTTTCCCCGGGGGCGAGGCGATCGAAGGGCTGACCGACGGCTGGCGCCTGCCCGGCGAAACCGCCGCGGTCCAACACCCCGCTTATGCCGAGGGGCAGTTTGAGGTTCAGGATGCCGCGAGCCAATATGCCGCCGCCGCGCTCGGCGTCGAAGCCGAGCAACAGGCTATCGATCTGTGCGCCGGAGCGGGCGGCAAGACGCTCGCCATCGCGTCGGCAACCGGCGACGACGCCGCGATCCTCGCCTGCGACACCAACCGCGCCCGGCTGCAACAGCTGGCCCCACGCGCCCAGCGGGCCGGGGCGACGCGCATCGAAACGCTGCTGCTCAACCCCGGGCAGGAATCCGCGATGCTGGCGGGCCAGATGGGCCAGGCCGACCGCGTCATCGTCGATGCCCCCTGTTCGGGCAGCGGCACCTGGCGGCGCAGCCCCGAACTACGCTGGCGCCTCACCCCCGCGCGGCTCGACCGGCATGTCGCCGATCAGGCAAAGCTGATCGAGCTTGGCGCAGCGCTGGTGGCGCCCGGGGGCAAACTCCTCTATGCTGTCTGCTCGATCATCGCTCGCGAGGGGCGCGGCCAGGTGGATGATTTTCTGACCCGTAATCCCGGCTGGACGGCCGATACCGACTATCTGCCGGGCGCCGCCGGGCGCGCCGCTGGCGGCGGTTTTCTGCTCACCCCGGGGCATGATGGCTGCGACGGATTTTTTCTCGCACGACTGACAGCGCCATGTTAGCATCCCCGGCAATGAAAAGATGGGAGAATGCGATGCGCGTCGGTTTTCTGGCTCTTGCCGCGGGGGTTGTCCTCGCCAGTTTGCCCACGGCATCGGATGCCCAGCGCGCCGACAATGACATCTTCCCACGCTCGATCGCGCTCCAGCAGGAAGGCCAGGCGGCACAGGATGCGGGCGACCTGAACCTCGCGATCGACCTCTATGAATCGGCGCTCGCCGCCGATCCGCGCAACCGTTCGGCGATCATCGCGCTGGCGCAGGTCGCGCGGGCCCAGGGTCTGCCGGGCAAGGCGATCGGGCTGTACCGCGAAGCTTTGGTGCTCGAACCCAATGACGTCGTCGCGCTGACCGGGCAGGGCGAAGCGCTGGCTGACAAGGGCGCGCTCGAACTGGCGCGCCAGAAACTCGCCGAGGCGCAGCGCGTCTGCGGCGACAAATGCCCGCAGGTCGCGGCGCTCGAAAAGACGATCTCGTCAAGCGCCTCGAAACGCGTCGTCGCCGCCGAAGTGCTGGTGCCGAAACCGGTCGTCGCGACGGTGGGTACCACAAACCAGAACTGAGCGTCGTCACGCTGCGCGGGGTGACGATTTATCCCAGCGCCCGCGCCAGCGCGACCCATTCGGCAACGCTGACCGTTTCGGCGCGGCGGGTGGGATCGATGCCGAGAGCTTCGGCCGCCGTCACCGCGCCCTCGACGCCTTTCAGGCTCTGGCGCAGCATCTTGCGCCGCTGGCCAAAACCCTTTTCGGTCAGCTTCGACAGGCGTTTCGGATCGACCCCCGCGGGCTCGTCCGCGGGCACGACATGGACGATCGCCGACATCACCTTGGGCGGCGGGGTAAAGGCCGAGCGGTGGACTTTCATCGCGATCTTTGCGGTCGATCGCCACTGCGCCAGCACCGCGAGGCGTCCATAAGCGCCGGTATCGACCGGCGCGACGATGCGCTCGGCGACTTCCTGCTGGAACATCAACGTCAGCGATAGCCAGCGCGGCGGCCACGTCGTGGGTTCGAGCCAGCGGGTGAACAGCGCTGTGCCGACATTGTACGGCAGGTTGGCGACGATGTGATAGGGCGCGCCGCCGGTCAGCGCGTCGACGTCGACCGCCATCGCGTCGTCGGCGATCACCGTCAGCTGGCCGGGGAAGGCTTCGCCCAGCTCGGCGAGCAACGGCAGGCAGCGGTCGTCGCGCTCGACCGCGATCACCTTTGCGCCCGCGCGCAGCAGCGCGCGCGTCAGTCCCCCGGGGCCGGGGCCGACCTCGAACACCGTCGCGCCGTCCAGATCGCCGGGGATCGCGGCGATGCGATCGAGCAATTGTTCGTCGAACAGGAAATTCTGGCCCAGCGCCTTGCTTGCTTGCAGCCCATGCGCGCGCACCGCCTCGCGTAGTGGCGGCAGGTGGGGCGCGGGGCGGGCGCTCACTTGGCCGGGGCGCAGCTGCGCTCGCGCGCGGTTGCCAGCTTGGCGGCCATCGCGATCGCCGCGATCGTCGGGCCGGGGTCGGCCAGTCCGGTGCCGGCGATGTTGAACGCGGTGCCATGGTCGGGCGAGGTGCGGATGATCGGCAGGCCAAGGGTCAGATTGACCCCGTCGTGGAAATGCAGCGCCTTGAACGGGGTCAGCGCCTGATCATGGTAGGCGCAGAGCAACGCGTCATACCGCGCGCGGACGGCGGGCGCGAACAGGCTGTCGGCAGCGAGCGGGCCATCGACGATGATGCCTTCTTCGGCCAGCTGCGCGACCGCGGGCGCCATGATGCGGTCTTCCTCGCTGCCCAGCTGGCCGCTTTCGCCGGCATGGGGGTTCAGCCCCGCCAGCGCGATGCGCGGGTGCTCGATGCCGAAATCGCGCTTCAGCCCGCGCACGACAATCCGCGCCTTGGCAACGATCAGCTCGACCGTCAGCCGCTCGGATACTTCGATCAGCGGGATGTGGACGGTCAGCGGCACGACACGCAACGACGGTCCCGCCAGCATCATCACCGCATTGGTCGCGGTGACGCCGCAGCGTTCGGCGATAAATTCGGTCTGGCCCGGATGGGTATAGCCGATGCCGTGCAGCGCGAATTTCGATACCGACCCGGTGACCAGCGCCGAACTCGCCTGATTGCGGGTCAGCCCGATGCCGGTTTCGAGCGCGTGCAGCGCGCAGGTCGCGCCCGCCGCGGTCGGTGTGCCGGGAGTTAGCGGCCCGCTATCCTCCAGATGCCAGACGGGCAGCGCGTCGTCGAAAGCGCGCTGAACCTCGTCCATGTCGCCGACGCGGGCGACCGGGCCGTCCCACACCGCGGCAATCGCCGCGGCGTCGCCGATCGCGACGAAGGGAGGCAGGTGGCTTTCGCGGCGCGCGGCCCAGGCGCGGGCGGTGACTTCGGGTCCGACGCCGGCCGGGTCACCCATGGTAACCGCGATCGGCTGTCGAAGATCGGGATACGGCATTAGCTATATTCGATCACGGCATCCCGGCGCAGGTCGCGCAGATAACGCTGGGCCCGCTTGTTGACCTTTTCTTCCAGCAGCCGCGCCTCGATCTGCTCCAGATTGGGGGCGGTTGCGGTCTGCGGCAGGTCGCGGCCGCACAGCACCAGGACGCTGACGCCCTCATTGGCGGCGCCGAACGGCTGTGTCGTCTGCCCGATCTGCAGGTTGATCAGCGTATTTTGCAGCGGCATCGGCAGCGCGCGCATTTCGATATTGTCGCGCGACACGACGGTGGCGCCCAGCTGTGCGGCCACCGCATCGGCCCCGCCGCAGCCCGCGATGTTGCGGGTGGCTTCGGCGAACTGGCCGGCCAGCTCGGATGCGCGGGCTTGCGTCGTCCCTTCCGCGAAATCGAGCGAGATCTGCTTCAGGCTGAGCACTGCGTCGCGCGGGTCAGCGGTCAGCACCTGGCGCCGGTCGATCATCAGCATGACCGACACACCGCCGGGAACCTGGATCGGGCCGACCAGCTGGCCGGGCTGCATCTGAACGGCCGCTTCGGCCATCGATGCGGGCAGCTGGCCGGGTTTCACCCAGCCCAGATCGCCGCCGACGACCGCGGTCGATGCTTCCGAAAACTGGCGTGCATAGGCGGCAAAGCTGCCGCCCGCCTGCAGTGCCTGAATGATTTTCTGGGCGTTTTCGGTGACCGCCGCGACATTTTCGGGCGGCGCCGACAGATAGATTTCGCCAAGGTGGAATTCGTCCTGCCCCTTGGAATCGTTCATCCGCTGAACCACCGACGTCACTTCGTCGGTCGACACGTTGGTCGTCGACTGGATGTTGCGCGACAGCAGGCGATCCCAGGCGAATTCGCCGCGGATCTGCTGCTTGACCGCCGCGGCTGACGAGCCCTTCGACGTCAGATAGGTTGCGAACTGATCGGGCGTCTGTTTGAAGCGCGTCGCGAGCCGGGCGAACTGGTCGTTGACGACATTTTCGTCGATCGTGATGTCGGCCGCCTTGGCTTCCTGAATCTGCAGTTTCTCGTCGATCAGGTTACTGAACACCTGCGTGCGCAGCCGCTGGAGCTCCTCGGCCGGCAGCTCGACGTTATTGTTCGCGATGCGGATCAGCGCCATGCGCTGTTCGATGTCGGTCGCGGTGATGATCTCGCCGTTCACGGTCGCCGACGGCCGATACACATTGCGCTTGGCATCGCCGTAAAGCTGCACATTCCCGGGAATGTTGAGGCTGGTCGTCGGCACTTGGTCGTCGCTGACGGTCTGCGCCAGCACCGGCGTGATGCCGACGGCGGCCACGGCGATCAGGCCGATCATGGTCGAAAATTTGGTCATCTTCACCCTATTCGAGAATTGGTGGCACGCTCCGTATCAGCGGATACGCCCGATGGTCCAGCGCAATCCGCCATTTGACCGTTTGAGAGCCGCGCATAGCGCATGAACGCTGAACCTAGGCTGAGCGATCCGATCAGAAGCCGAGGTTGCGGAACGCGATGCGGAACGAAAAGCTGTTGCCGCGCCGAGCGTCGCCGGTGTCGGCATAGTCGCGGCGCCAGGTCAGCGCGATCGACAGGCATTCGTCGTCATAAGCGACCCCCAGCCGGTGGCGAATCGGCTCGAACCCGTCGGCGCTGCTCAACGGATCGTCGCTCTGCTTGGTCAGGTCGACGATCGCCGAGCCGAAGATCGACCAGTGGCGCGCCACCGCGACGCGGCCGCCGACGCGCGCCTCCTCGCGGTCCTGCAGATCCTCGCCAAGCAGCAGGATGTCGCGGTTGAGCCGCGAATAGCCAAGCACCGCGTACGTCGAGCGGCTGCCGATCGTCGCGTCGAATTCGTTGCGGCGGATCGCGAAATTATCCTTGTCGAGCCGGTAACGATGGGTCAGGCGCAGGAAGTCGCGATAGGCAATCGTCGTCCGCCCGACGACGTCCGACGTGCGATCGGTCAGCCCGGTGCCGTCGGCGAACAGGCTGGGCTTGTCCGACAGGCGATAGCTTTGGCCGACGCTGCTGCTGATGTTGAAGCCAGGGCGACTGAAATTCCATTCGACGCCATAGGTGATGCGCGCGCCATCCTCGAACCGATCGTAGCCATTAAAGCGGTTGATCGCGAACAGGTTGCTGTCCTCCAGATCAAAGGCGCGGGCATCCTCGTTGGGAATATCGACATTTTCGATCGGCGGGGTGGCGACGATCTGGACGCGCGGGGTCAGCGTCTGGGTGCCGCCGGCGAATTCGCCGACAAAGGGCCAGCGCATGTCGGCGGCGACCGCGGCAATTCCGCGCGCCTGCCAGCCCGATTTGCCGCGATAGCCGGGGATCGCGGTCAGCAGATTTTCGTCGCTGTGATACACGTCGCCGCGGACGAGCGCAGTCAGCGTCACTTCCTGGCCCAGCCGCGTCAGCCCGCGCAAATCCCAGCGGGCGCCAGCAAAGGCGCGCTGCGTGTCCTGTCCCGCGGTGCGCCCGATCGCCAGCGTATTGAGCTGCAGTTCGACCTGGCCGCCCAGCACCGGATCGGCAAAGCGCTGGCGATAATCGATGATCGGTAGCGCGATCGGCTGTTGCCCCTGCTCGTCGTTGGCGCGCAACGTCTGCGTCGCCCAGCCGGCGATCGACAGGTAGGAATTGCCGCCGATCCGCTCAAGCTCGAAGGTCGAACGCAGCCGGTCGTCGCGGCTGATGTCATAGCGGCGCATGAAGGTGCGGTCGGTGGCGATGCGCCCCGAATAGGTCAGGCTCCAGCGCGGGTCGAACTGGAACTTGCCGGCGCTCTCCAGATAGCCGCGAAAACGCTTGCGGCTGTCGGGATCCTCGCCGGTCAGCGGGACCAGCGAGCTGTAGGTCGCATAGCCGTTGATGCGGAACGATCCGATGTCGGTGAGGGCGCGGAACTCGCCCTCCAGCATCGGCGCGGCGCCGGTGTAGAGGTGCGGGGTGATCGTGATGTCGCGGTCGGGGGCAAGGCGCAGATAATAGGGTACCGCGACTTCAAAGCCGTTGCTGCGGTCGAGCCGGATTTCGGGGACGAGCAGCCCGCTGCCCGCCTCGCTGTTCGCCGGGTGGCTGAGGCCGGGCAGCGGGATCAGCGGCAGCCCGAAAATCTCGACCCGCGCGCCCTTGTAGCGGATCTTGTTCTTTGCCCGGTCATAGGTGACGCGGACGGCGCGGATTTGCCAGCTCGGATTTTTTGGGCATCCTTCGGCATCTTCGACCGGGCAGGGGGTATAGGCGGCATTTTCCAGCTCGATATTGCCATTCTCGAACCGCGTTCCCTTGACCGCGGCGAGGCGCGAACCATTGTCGAGGACGACGAGCAGATTTTCGACGACGCCGTCGCGCAGGCTGTCGGTCAGCTCGATCCGGTCGCCATAGGCGGTGTCGCCCTCGGGATTCTTGATCGCGACATTGCCCTCGGCAAAGACCTGCCCCGTCTTGCGGTTCCAGGTGACCTTGTCGGCGCGCATCGAAATCGCCTCGCGGTTCATCGCGACATTGCCTTCGGCCACGACGACTTCCGTGTCGCTGTCGTAATTGAGGTTGTCGGCGGCAAAGCCGACCTGGTCTTCTGCCGCGACCTTGGGGGCGTCGGTGGTGACGGGCGCAACGTCAGGAGTCTGGAAATCGGGTTCGCCCGCGACCTCCTGCGCCGCCGGCGATTCGTCTGCCTGCTGCGCGACCGCGGGGCTGGCGAGCAGCGCGAAGCCGCTGGCCGTCGCCAGCCACAATGGCTGCGATCGGCGCGCTTGTCGGAACAAAGCCCAGCTCATTTAATCACTTTGTCCCACTTGTAGATCGCGTCCGCCCGGGTTGGACCGGCTGCTTTGTTTTTGCAACTCGCAAGCGAAACCCCTATCGGTCCCGCACGCTGCAATCAATCATCGCATGAGAGAGTTACCGAATGGACATTCACTTTGTCGCGCAAATCGATGCGTCTGCCGACGTTGTCGCTTTTCCGGTCCGCAAGGGCGAGCTGAACGCCTTTGTCCAGGCGCTCGGTGAGCCGCATGGTGCGCTGCTCGGCGGCGCTGCGGCACAGGCACGGTTTGAAGGCGCGGCGGGCGGTGTCGCCGAGACGGCGGCGGTCGATGGCGGGCGCGTGTTGCGGCTCCTGCTCGTCGGCATCGGCGAGGGGACAGCCCACGACCTCGAACGCGCCGGCGGTGCGCTGACCGCACGTTTGCAGACCAGCGGCGCGACCGCAGTCCATGTCGATTTCGCGAGCGCGGGCGTGGTCGACGAAGACGATGTGCTGGCGTTCGCGATGGGCGCAAAGCTGCGCGCCTGGCGCATCGACACCTATCGCACCCGGCTCGCCGACAACGCCAAACCCAGCCTCAAGACGCTGACCATCGCGTCGCCGCACCGCGACCTGTCGGCGCGCTGGGCCGCGAATGAAGCGATCGCCGACGGCGTGGCACTGACCCAGACGCTGGTCGCCGAGCCGCCGAACATCCTCTATCCCGAGAGCTTCGTCGAACGCTGTCAGCACCTCGCCGAGCTCGGCGTCGAAATCGAAGTGCTCGACGAACGCCAGATGAAGGCGCTCGGCATGGGCGCGCTGCTCGGCGTCGCGCAGGGCTCGACCCGTCCGCCGCGGCTGCTCGCGATGCGCTGGAACGGCGCCAAGGACGGCGACAAGCCGGTGGTGTTCATTGGCAAGGGCGTGACGTTCGACACCGGCGGCATCAGCCTGAAGCCCGGACCCGGCATGGACATGATGAAATGGGACATGGGCGGCGCGGGCGCCGTCGCCGGCGCGATGAAGGCAATCGCCGGGCGCAAGGCGAAGGCGAATGTCGTCGGCGTCGTCGGGCTCGTCGAGAACATGCCCGACGGCAATGCGATGCGCCCCGGCGACATCGTTTCGACGATGTCGGGCCAGACGGTCGAGGTGCTCAACACCGATGCCGAGGGTCGGCTGGTACTGTGCGACGCGATAACCTGGGCGCAGAAAATCTATTCGCCCAAGGTCATCGTCGATCTCGCGACGCTGACCGGCGCGATGGTGATCTCGCTCGGCCATGAATATGCCGGCATCTTTGCCAATGACGATGCGCTGGCCGACAAGCTGATCGCGGCGGGCGAGACGTCGGGCAACAAGCTGTGGCGCTTCCCGCTGTCGGCGGCCTACGACAAGCTGATCGACAGCCCGATTGCCGACATGAAGAATATCGGCCCGCGCGAAGGCGGCTCGATCACCGCGGCGCAGTTCCTGAAACGCTATGTCGAAGACGGCGTCGCCTGGGCGCATCTCGACATCGCGGGCATGGCGTGGGCCGACAAGGACGGCCCGGTGTGGGCCAAGGGGGCAACGGGCTATGGCGTCCGCCTGCTCGACCGCTACATCGCCGAAAACCACGAGGGTTGACGTCCCCAATGGCCGTCATTGCGAGGAGCGAAGCGACGCGGCAATCCACAGCTGTCGACCTGAATCAAGGCCGATGGCTCGAGATTGCTTCGCTTCGCTCGCAATGACGGGATCAGGCAATGCCGCGCGTCGACTTCTACCGCCTGACCCGCGACCCGGTCGAACGCGTGCTCCCCGCTATCGCGGCGCGCATCCTCGGCACAGGTGACCGCTTGCTGATCGTCGCGGCTCCGGCAATGCAGCGGCAGGCGATCGACGAGGCGCTATGGACGCTGACCCCCGCGAGCTTTCTGCCGCACGGCGCCGCAGGGTCGCCCGATGAAGACATCGAACCGATCCTGCTTGCAGGAACGCTCGACCCCGCGCCGCCCAATCACGCCCGGCTGATCGCACTCGCCGACGGCGAATGGCGTGACGAGGCGCTGGGGTTCGATCGCACCTTCCTGCTGTTCGACAACAGCCGCATCGACGACGCCCGCGCGACCTGGCGGACGCTTTCGGCGCGCGAGGATGTCGACAACCGCTTCTGGAAACAGGACGACCGCGGCCGCTGGTCGGAAGGGCCTTAGGCGTCCATCAGCACGACGTCCCAGCGATATTTCGCCGCGTTGTCGAGCTTTGCAACGGCGGTGGCCGCCCCGTCGCCAAGCCCCTTGTACAGCGTGTCGGTGGCGTTGCTCGCCCCGTCGTCCGAAAAATACATCTGGGTGACCAGCCGCTGGCTCTTGCCGCGCACGTCGAAATGGATGTGCGGCGTCCGCCGCCCGATCGGCGAGTCATAGGCAGCGGGCTTGATCGTGATGATGCGCCAGTCGCCGCCCGCGCCGGTCCGAATCTGTGCATAGCCCTGAAAATCGGGATCGAGCGGCGCCTTGGCGATGTCGTTGGCATGCGCGTAACGGCCAGCAGCATTCGCCTGCCAGACTTCGACGATCGCGCCCTGCACCGGATTGCCCCGCCGGTCGAGGATGCGCCCGCTGACCTCGATCACATTGCCGGCCGCGCGTTTGGCATGGCCCTTGATCCAGGTAAGATCGGCGTCTTCGTCCGCCGGGCGTTCGATCGGATAGAAGGGGCCAAGGTCGCCCGGCACGGTCGGGCGCAGCATCGCCTCCGCCGCTTTCGCGCCGCCCGCCAAGGCGACGGAAGCCGCGAGCGCCGACCCCGCGAAGGCACGGCGTGTCATTCGGTCAAGCCGGTCGTTGGTCATCGATGATCCCCTCTTGCCCGCAACATAGCATGGATGCGCCGCACCCTATCGGCAATTTGGAGGTAGAGAAGCCGCGCTCCGACCTTGCGGCGGCGCAAAAGCGCCGCTAGAGGCGCGCGCATCGCAGACAATAATAACCCAGGAGCTTCCCCCATGGCGGTCACTCGCACCTTTTCGATCATCAAGCCCGATGCCACGCGCCGCAACATCACCGGCGCGGTCACCAAGATGCTGGAAGACGCCGGCCTGCGCGTCGTCGCGTCGAAGCGCATCCACATGACCCGCGAACAGGCCGAAGGCTTTTACGCGGTCCACAAGGAACGCCCCTTCTTCGGCGAACTCGTCGATTTCATGATCAGCGGCCCGGTCGTCGTCCAGGTTCTCGAAGGCGAAAACGCCATGCAGGCGAACCGCGACATCATGGGCGCCACCAACCCCGCGAACGCCGAACCCGGAACGATCCGCAAGGAACTGGCCGAAAGCATCGAAGCGAACACGGTTCACGGTTCGGACAGCGACGAAAATGCCGCGATCGAAATCGCGTACTTCTTCAAGCCTGAAGAAATCGTCGGCTGATCCCGACGGGACAAGCAAATGAAAAAGGCCGCTGGAGCGATCCGGCGGCCTTTTTCGTGAGTCGCGATAGCGATGATCTGAATCGTCATTGCGAGGAGCGAAGCGACGCGGCAATCCAGAGTGTGCGTAAGCCGCCCTCGATTGCTTCCCCCGGATCAAGTCCGGGATCGCAATGACGAGGGTCGTCAGAATTCGTCCGCAATCCCCATCAGCCCTGCCAGCTTTTTCGGCGCCACTGCCAGCCAGCTCTTGCGCAGCCACTCGCCGATCGCGTCCCAGTCGGTGTCGCCCCGGTCGAGCCGGATGCCGATCCACCCGTCGCCGAAATAGGCGGGGCGGTAATAGCGGTCCTCGTCCATCTCGATCAGCGCTGCCTGTTCGTCGGCGCCGCTGATCTTGACCAAAATGGCGATCTTGCCGTCGCCATGATGATCTTCGGTGAAATAGGCGAATTTCTTGCCCTTCACGATGCCGAAGCACGGCATGCCGTGCGAGGTCACTTCGTCAGCTTCGGGCAGCGCCATCGCCAATTCGCGCACCCGACCGATCAGATACTCCGGCGAGCGTTCGCGGGTGACAAAGGCCGCTAGGGTCGGCGGGTATAATTGATGCTCGGCGATCCGCACCCGTGCGCTGAGAGTTTCGACAGTATCGCCGGGCAGGATCGCGACCGGCGTCTGCGCCAGCACCGGGCCGTCGTCGACGCCGGGGGTGACGATATGGACGCTGCACCCGCCGAACCGGTCGCCCGCGTCGATCGCCTTTTGGTGGGTGTCGAGCCCTTTGTAGAGCGGCAGCAGACTAGGGTGAATGTTCAGCATCCGGCCCGCCCAGCGCGCGACGAAATCGTCGCTCAAAATGCGCATATAACCCGCAAGTGCGACGAAATCGGCCTTCGCCTCGCGCAATTGGGCGTCAACCAGCGCATCGAACGCATCGCGGTTCATGCCCTTGTGCGTGCGCGCCCAGGTCGCGATGTCTTCGGCCGCGGCGATCGTCAGCCCCGGCGCATCGGGGTTGTTGCTGGCGACCAGCACGATCTCATAAGGGCAGTCGGCGGCTTTCGCGGCATAGAGCAGTGCCGCCATATTCGTCCCGGCGCCCGAGATCAGGACGGCGATCCTGGCTTTCGTCATCGAGCCATTCCTTAAATCCGTTCGTGCTGAGCTTGTCGAAGCACTGTTCTTATCTCTTCGGCGGTTGAAAGGAAGAACGGCCCTTCGACACGCTCAGGGCGAACGGTTCGGGAAATCACCCGTGATGCGTCGCGCTCCACGCCGCGCGCGCGCTCCATGTTTCGGCGCCGCCGGTGACGGTGCAGCCCTTGGCGCCCGCGGCGATATGGCCGATGCGGAACACGGTTTCGCCCGCGGCCTCAAGCGCCGCGGTCACTTCGGTAACATCGCTTTCGGCAACGACCACCGCCATACCAATCCCGCAGTTGAACGTCCGCGCCATTTCCTCGGGCTCGATATTGCCCTGCGCCTGCAGGAACGCCATCAACCGCGGCTGGTCCCATGCGTCGGCATCGATATGCGCGTGCAACGTTTTCGGCAGGATGCGCGGGATATTTTCGAGCAAGCCGCCGCCGGTGATATGCGCCAGCGCATGGATCCGGCCGGTTTTTACCAGCGGCAACAGGCTCTTCACATAGATGCGCGTCGGCGCCATCAGCGCGTCGATCAACAGGATAGTCTGGTCGAACAGCGCCGGGCGATCGAGCTTCCATCCCTTGTCGGTCGCGAGGCGCCGCACCAGCGAAAAGCCGTTCGAATGGACCCCCGACGAAGCAAGCCCCAGGATAACGTCGCCCGCCGCGACCTTGTCGGCGGTCAGCACCTGATCGCGCTCGACCGCGCCGACGCAGAAGCCCGCAAGGTCATAGTCGCCGTCCGAATACATCCCCGGCATTTCGGCGGTTTCGCCGCCAATCAGTGCGCAGCCGGCCTGTTTGCAGCCCTCGGCGATGCTCGCGACCACTTGCGTGGCGACATCGGTGTCGAGCTTGGCGGTTGCGTAATAATCGAGGAAAAACAGCGGCTCGGCGCCCTGTACGATCAGGTCGTTGACGCACATCGCAACCAGATCGACCCCGACCCCGTCGTGCCGCCCCGATTCGATCGCCAGTTTCAGCTTGGTACCGACGCCGTCGTTCGCCGCGACGAGCAGCGGATCGTTGAACCCCGCCGCCTTCAGGTCGAAAAAGCCGCCAAATCCGCCCAGGTCGGCATCGGCGCCGGGGCGCCTTGTCGCTCGGGCGAGCGGGGCGATGGCACGGACCAGCGCGTTACCGGCGTCGATCGACACGCCTGACTGCGCATAAGTGTAAGAGGCGGGCGGGTTGTGCTTGGAATCCATGGCACGCGCGACTAACGGTTCCAGCCGACAAATGCCATGATTTCCTTGTCCGCGCGTGCGCTTTTGGGCAGAGCATAGAGAAGATATGATTTCGGTTGCTTTCCCCCGGCTCGCGCCCCGTTTTGCTTTCGATGCGCGTCGCCTTCGCGACAGTCGCTGGACCGCGCTTTTCGCCCTGTTCTTCGCCATCCTGCTCGTCGGCGTGGTTGAGGGGCAGATCAGCCGCGGCAATCGCGGCATCACCCCGATCAACAGCAGCGGCGATTTCCTGGCCAGCGGCATCCTGGTCGACGTCACCGGCGACAATGCCGACGACGCGCGCACCAAGGGCTGGCGCGAGGCGCAGCGCAAGGGGTGGGCCCAGCTCTATCGCAAACTGAACGGCAGCGATGGCCCCGCGCTCGGCGATTCGGTGCTCGATGGCATCGTCACCGCGATCGTCGTCGAACAGGAAC
Source organism: Sphingopyxis sp. (assembly GCF_051861155.1). Classification (GTDB taxonomy): domain Bacteria; phylum Pseudomonadota; class Alphaproteobacteria; order Sphingomonadales; family Sphingomonadaceae; genus Sphingopyxis. Next base: position 133,472 of record NZ_JBHYDE010000003.1, read on the forward strand.
AGATCGGCCCGCGCCGCTATGTCGCGCGGCTGGGGGTCCAGTTCGACCGCGTCCGCGCCGGGCAGATTTTGGGCGTCAGCGGCCGGACGCTGCGCTCGCCGCCCTTGCTCGTCATTCCCGTCTATTCGATCGACGGCATCCCGCAGGTATTCGAACAGCGCAGCGCCTGGCAGCGCGCCTGGGCCGAATATAACACCGGGCAAAGCGCGATCGATTACGTCCGCACCGCGGGCACTGGCGCCGACACCCTGCTGCTCAATGCAGGGCAAACGGGTCGCCGCGGTCGCATCTGGTGGCGCGTCATCCTCGATCAATATGGCGCGGCCGACGTGCTGACGCCGATCGCGCGCGTCGAGTACAGCTATCCCGGTGGGCCGATCAAAGGCATTTTTACCGCGCGCTTCGGCCCCGATAACAAGCTGATCGGCGGCTTTACGATGACCGGCCCCAGCCCCGCGGCGTTGCCCGACATGATGGAAAAGGCGGTCGCGCGGATGGACAGTCTTTATACGACCGCGTTGGCCGAGGGTGTGCTGCGCACCGACACCTATCTGGTGCTCGAAAAGCCGGTCGAACGCGAAGACCTGCCCGAAGAAATCGTCGCGACCGACGAAGAGGCGCTGCCCAGCGAAACCGACAGCAGCGTGCCGACGACCGTGGCAACTGGGGTGCAAAGCTTCACCGTCCAGTACAGCTCGCCCGACGTCGAATCGGTCACCGCCACCGAACGCGCGGTGGGCGGCATCGCGGGGGTCCAGTCGGCATCGACCACCAGCCTCGCGCTCGGCGGCACGTCGGTGATGCGCGTGACCTTCCGCGGCGACATTGCGGCGCTCAGCGCAGCGCTCGCGGCGCGGGGTTACAAGGTGCAGGAAGGCGGCAGCACGCTGCGGATCAGCCGCTGATGGCGCGTTCGACCAGCCAGATCGCGCTGCCGCTCGACTGGAGCGCCGGGGGCAATAACGACGCGCCGCTGGTTGTCGGGACCAGCAACGCCGACGCGATCCGCTATCTTCGCCATGTTGCAACCTGGCCGGTGCGCACCGCGGTACTCACCGGGCCGCGCGGGTCGGGGCGCAGCCTGATCGGCCGCCTCTTTGCCGCCGAAACCGGCGGCCGGGTGATCGACGGGCATGACAGCGTGCCCGAAGAAGAGATTTTCCATGCGTGGAACGCCGCGCAATCGTCGAACATCCCGCTGCTGATCGTCGCCGATGCGCCGCCGTCCGAATGGGGCATTGCGCTGCCCGATCTTGCCTCGCGGCTGCGCGCGGTGCCGCTGCTGACGATCGCCGAACCCGACGATTGCCTGGCGCGCGACCTGATCGAGGCGCTGTTCGCGCAGCGCGGTATCGCTCTGGCGCCCGAGGTCGCCGCCTATATCGTGCCGCGGATGGAACGCAGCTATGCGATGATCCACCGCATCGTCGCAGCGCTCGACGCTGCTTCGCTCGAGCAGGGGCGGCGCGTCGGCATCCGTCTTACGCGTGAAACATTACTGTCACAGGGGCTGATCGATCCCGATCTCCTCGAAAGGCAGGAAACAGGCACATGTCAGTAACAGGCCAGCCCCTTCGCGCCGACAACGACGCCAGCGGGGCGTTCCAGACGCCGCCCGGTCCCGAACGCTTTTTCAACCGCGAGCTGAGCTGGCTGGCGTTCAACCGGCGGGTGATGGAGGAGGCGCGCAACGCGGCGCATCCGCTGCTCGAACGGCTGCGTTTCTTGTCGATTTCGGGCAGCAATCTCGATGAATTCTTCATGGTCCGCGTCGCGGGGCTGAAGGGGCAGCAGTTACAGGGGATCGACGACCCCTCCGCTGACGGCCGCTCACCGGGACAGCAACTGGCCGAGATCGAGGCCGAGGTGAACCGGCTGGTCGATCAGCAGCAGAGCGAGTGGCAGCGGCTGCACCGGCTGCTCGCCGAACAGGGCATTGTCGTCCACGGCACCGGCTCCGACCGCGAGGCGCTGCGCGCCGCGCTCCGCCAATATTTCATCGACCAGATTTTTCCGATCCTGACCCCGCAGGTGCTCGACCCCGCGCACCCCTTTCCCTTCATCCCCAATCGCGGGCTGGGGATTATTTTCGACCTGCAACGCAAGGCGACGGGCGAAACGGTGCGCGAATTGGTGATGATCCCGGCGGCGCTGCCGCGCTTCGTGCCGGTGCCGGGGCAGGGCAGCGCCTTTGTCCCGATCGAATATCTGATCGAGATTTTCGGTGATTTGCTGTTTCCCGGCTTCACCATCCGCTCGCTCGGGGTGTTCCGCATCATCCGCGACAGCGACATCGAACTGGAAGAAGAGGCCGAGGATCTTGTCCGCCTGTTCCGCACCGCGATCCGCCGCCGCCGCCGCGGCCGCGTCATCCTGCTCGAACTCGAAGCCGATATGCCCGGCGAGATCGCCGCGGTGCTCAACGCCGACATTCAGGGGCACGAAGCGATCGTCGCCAAGATCGGTGGCTTCATCGGCCTCGCGGCGCTCTCGGCACTCGTCGATGTCGACCGCCCCGACCTCAAATTTCCCGCCTACTCGGCGCGGTTTCCCGAACGTATTCGCGAACATGGCGGCGATTGTTTCGCCGCGATCCGCAGCAAGGACATCCTCGTCCACCATCCCTATGAAAGCTTTGAGGTCGTCTTGGCCTTCTTGCGTCAGGCGGCGGCCGACCCCGATGTCGTCGCGATCAAGCAGACGCTCTATCGCGCCGGTGACCAGTCGCCGGTGATCCGCGCGCTGATCGAGGCGGCCGAGGCGGGCAAGTCGGTGACCGCGGTGGTCGAGCTGAAGGCGCGCTTCGACGAGGAGCAGAATCTGCTCTGGGCGAACCAGCTCGAACGCGCCGGGGTGCAGGTCGTTTACGGCTTTATCGAGTGGAAGACGCACGCCAAGATTTCGATGGTCGTGCGCCGCGAAGGGCAGGGGTATCGCACCTATTGCCACTTCGGGACCGGCAATTACCACCCGGTCACCGCGCGCATCTATACCGACCTCAGCTTTTTCACCGCCGATCCGCGCGCCGGGCGCGATGCGGCACAGCTGTTCAATTACATCACCGGCTATGTCGAACCCGAACGGCTCGACATGATCACCATGTCGCCGCTCAACATGCGCGCACATCTCAGCGAGCTGATCGACGCCGAAATCGCGGCGGCCAGCGCTGGGCAGCCGTCGGGGGTCTGGGCCAAGATGAACAGTCTGGTCGATCCCGACATCATCGATAAACTCTATGAAGCGAGCGCGGCGGGCGTGCCGGTCGAGCTGATCGTGCGCGGCATCTGCTGCCTGCGCCCCGGGGTGCCGGGGCTGTCGGAGACGATCCGGGTCAAATCGGTCGTCGGCCGCTTCCTCGAACATAGCCGCGTGTGGGCGTTCGCCAACGGCGCGGCGCTGCCGCACCGCGGGGCAAAACTGTACATCAGCAGCGCCGACTGGATGCCGCGCAACTTCGACCGCCGCGTCGAATATATGATCCCGATCGAAAACCCGACCGTCCACGACCAGATCCTCGATCAGGTGCTGGTCGCGAACCTGATCGACAATGAACAAAGCTGGGTGCTGCAACCCGATGGCGTCTATGTGCGGACAACCCCGGACGACAAGCCGTTCAATCTGCATCATTATTTCATGAACAACCCGTCGCTGTCGGGTCGCGGGACGGCGCTGCACAAGCGCCAGGATGTCCCGACGCTCGCCTTCACAATGCGCGAGGTCTGACCGCTTGGGATTGCTGTGCTCCCCGAAGCCGGCGGTCCACCGCTCGGCGGTTATCGACATCGGTTCGAACTCGGTTCGCCTCGTCGTCTATGAAGGACCGGCGCGCGCGCCCGCGGTGATCTTTAACGAAAAGGTCGCGGCCGGGCTGGGCCGCGGCCTCGCGATCGACGGCCGCATCGCCGGCGAGGATGCGATGCGCGGATTGATGGCGCTGCGGCGTTACGCGCTGCTCGCCAAACATATGGAGGTCAAAGACCTGCAATGTGTCGCCACTGCGGCGGTGCGCGACGCCGAAAACGGCCCCGAATTTATCGCCGCCGCGGCTGAAGCGGGGCTCAAAATTCGCCTGCTATCGGGCGAAGAAGAGGCCGAGGCGGCAGGCTACGGCGTGCTGTCGGCGATCCCCGACGCACACGGCATCGCGGTCGATCTGGGCGGCGGCAGCCTCGAACTGGCCGAAGTGGCGAATGGCCAAGTGGGGCGCCGCGCGTCCTTCCCGCTCGGGGTGCTGCGCCTGCCCGCGCTGCGCAAGGAAGGGCAGCAGAATTTCGAACGCGCGGTGCGCAAGATGTTGCGGGCGGCAGGATGGCCCGACGGCATGGCAGGCTTGCCGCTCTATCTGGTCGGCGGGTCGTGGCGCGCGCTGTCGCGCCTCGACCTTGAACTCACGCATGATCCGCTCGCGGTGCTCGACCAGCACAGCCTGCCGCGCAGCGCGCTGCGCCGGCTGGTGCGCGCGACCAATCGGCTGACGTTCGAGGAGTTGCGCGCGATCCCCGGCATGGCGTCGAACCGCGCCGCCGCCTTGCCTGATGCCGCGGCCTTGCTGGCGGCGCTGGTCAACATCCTCGACGTCCCCGAAATGACGGTGTCGTCGTCGGGGCTGCGCGAGGGGCTGCTCTATCAGGCGCTCGATGCGGAGACGCGCGCGCAGGATCCGCTGATCGTCGCCGCCGAATTCGAAGGCCGCCGCCTTGCGCGTTTTGCGCCGCATGGCCGCGCCATCACCGAATGGATCGCGCCGCTATTTACCGGCGAGGCGCCTGCCGACAACCGCGTCCGGCTCGCCGCCAGCCTGCTCAGCGACGTGGCCTGGTCGGCCAACCCCGACTTTCGCGCCGAACGCGGGACCGAGATCGGGCTGCACGGCAACTGGCGCGGCATCGATATTCCCGGGCGCATCCTGCTGGCGCGCGCGCTGCACGCGGGGTTCGGCGGCGCCGACAGCGATTTCCCCGATATGGGGCCGCTGGTCGCGGCCGACCGGCTGGCGCGGGCGCGGCAATGGGGGCTGGCGATCCGGCTGGCGCAGCGGCTGACCGGCGGGGTCGAGGCGCCGCTGAAGGCCAGCCATATCGCGCTGATTGACGGTAAGCTGCGGCTCAGCCTCGACCATGGCTGGCATCATCTGGCGGGCGAATCGGTCGAGCGCCGCCTGCGCTCGCTGGCGCAGGCGCTCGATGCCAAGGCCGAACTGGTGATGCTTTAAACCCACTTCGTCATCCCGGCCTTCGCAGGGATGACGATATACGGGTAGGAGAAGGTCAGTCGGCGCTCGCCGTCGCGGCGTCGATTTCGCTCATCACCAGCTTGCCGTGTTTGACAGCAAAGCCCATCCGCCCCTCGACCAGATCGAGCGCGGCGTGACCAAAGACGTCATAGCGCCACCCTTGCATCATCGCGATGCCCTCGCGTCCGCCGGCCGCCAGCGCCTCCAGATCGTCGCTGCGCGCGATCAGCCGCGACGCGACATTCAGCTCGCGCGCCCGAATCTTGAGCAGCAGCTTCAAAAGGTCGGCGACCAGCACGCCTTCCTTGCCCAGCCCCGGACCACGCGGCGCGCGGTCGGGCATGTCGTCCTTGTCCATCGGCCGGGCATTGGCGAGCGCGTCCATCAGCCGCGCGCCGATGTCGTTGCTGCGCCAGGTCGCCGACAGCCCGCGGACGCGGCCTAGCCCGTCCTGATCCTTCGGCGGATGCGCCGCGAGGTCGGCCAGCGTCTCGTCCTTGACGATGCGCCCGCGCGGCAGGTTCTTCGACCGCGCCTCGCGCTCGCGCCATGCGGCGAGCGCCTGCAACCGGCCCAGCACGTCGGGTTTGCGCGACGGGATCTTGATCCGCTGCCACGCCTTGTCGGGATCGACGCTGTAATTGGCCGGATCGGCGAGCTTTTCCATTTCCTCGTCGAGCCAGTGACCGCGGCCGGTCTTGACCAGCTTGTCGAGCATCATCGGGAAAATCTTGGCGAGATGGGTAACGTCGCCGACCGCATAATCGATCTGGCGCTTGTCGAGCGGGCGGCGGCTCCAGTCGGTAAAGCGCGCGCCCTTGTCGAGTTGCAGCCCGATCCACGCCTCGACCAGGTTCGAATAACCGACCTGTTCCGCCTGCCCGATCGCCATCTGGCCGATCTGGGTGTCGAAAATCGGATGCGGGGTCTTGCCGGTCAGGTTGAAGATGATCTCGACGTCCTGCCCGCCGGCGTGAAAGACCTTCAGCATATCCTCATTGTCGACAAGCAGGTCGAGCAGCGGCTTCAGGTCCATGCCCGGCGCCAGCGGATCGATCGCCGCGGCATGCGCATGGTCGGCGACCTGGATCAGGCAAAGCTCTGGCCAGAACGTGTTTTCGCGCATGAATTCGGTATCGACCGCGATGAAATCGCTGTTCCGAATGAGGTCGCAGAATTCGACGAGCGCGGCGTTGGTTTCGATCAACGGATGGACTTGCATAGCGCGCCTATACAGCTAGTTGAAAGGAACGGGCAGGAAAAATTGCCCGTGCTCTTCGGGTCGCACAACCGGAATACCGGTCAGGGGAAAAACGAAGGGGTTTGGGGCATGTTCTGGCTTGGTTGGGCGCTCGCCGCGCTCGGTTTTCTGCTGCTTTTCGGCCAGTATCTGGCGGGGCAGGCGGATATTTTCGTCTCGATTGCCAATCCGCGGCCGCTCGATGAAGAATCGATGGTGGTGACGCTGAAAGGCTGGGGGTTAGCGGCAGAGGCGGCGCAGCCGTTTGTGACCCCCGAATCCGATCACGGCCTGAGCGATGTTCGCATGTTCGCGACGCGGCGCCAGATGCTGGTCGCGATCGCCAGTTTCGGTTTCCTGCGCCCGGTCACCGTCGCGTGGCGCGCCCACGCCGGTATCCTGCCGTTGGGAGACGCGTGATGCCGCTGGTACGACTCGGCGATGAAGGACGCTGGACCAATTATCACGGCACCGGCACCTGCGAGGCGGCGACGCGCTTTGCACTGCGCAGCGGCGACGCACCGTGCGGCCGCGACGAAATCGCGATCGCCGCGAAATCGGTGCAGGACTGGTTGCGCGATGCAGCAGCGGCGCAGCGCCGCGTCCGCCCGCTCGGCGCCGGCTGGTCGCCGTCGAACGTCAATATCGCTTCGCAATGCTGGCTGCTCCACACGCGCCGCTTCAACCGCTGTTTCCGCATCGATGCTGCCGACGTCCGCCCCGGCGTCGATGCGGGCGGGCTGATGCTGATCGAGGCGGGGGCGCTGGTCGATGAAGTGTCGGACAAGCTGGAGGCGCAGGGCCGCTCGCTGTGGACAAGCGGCGCGGGCAATGGCCAGACCTTCGCGGGCGCCGCCGCCACCGGCACCCATGGGTCGATGATCGCCAGCGGCGGCATTCAGGATCATATCCGCGCGGTGCAGATCGTGACACCTGCGGGCATCCACTGGATCGAACCCGCCGCCGGGCTGATGCGCGATGCCTTTGTCGCTGCGACCGGGTCCGTGCCGCTGCGCGACGACGATGTTTTCGCCGCGGCGCAGCTGCCGGTCGGCTCGCTCGGCATCGTCACCGCGCTGGTCGTCGGCAGCGTGCCGAAATTCCTCGTCCGGCCGATCCAGAATCTGCGCAAGGTCGATCGCGCGGCGCTCGGCTGGCTGGCGGCGGGGGATTTTCGGCGCTTTTCGGCGGCCTATGCGCTCGACCGCGACCCCGATTTTGTCCAGATGATCGTCAACCCGTACAAGCCGTTCAAACGCCCCGCGATGCTGCGCTTCCTGTACCGCGAACCTTGGCGCGATGATTATCCGCGCGCCACGCCGGGACAGCTGGGCGCGGGCTATGATGCGCTCAGCCTGCTCGGGCGGCTGCTCGACGATTATCCGTGGGCGCGCGGCGCGCTGCTGCAATTTGCGATGAAACAGGGCTATGCCAGCGGCCCCGACGTCGACGCGCCGCCGGTCTATGGCAGCTGGGGGGAGGGGCTCGACACGCATCGACCGCTCGCCGACCTGTTCAACGCGTCGGTGACGATCGACCGCGCCGATCTGGCGCATGCGTTCGAGCTGATCTGCGATGTTTATGCGCGCCATGGCGGTTCGACCGTCGTCACCGTGCGCTTCATGGCGCGCGCCGAGGGGCTGCTGGCGCCCGCGCGTTTCTCGCACAATGCGGTGATCGATTTCGACGGCCCGCGCAGCCGCCGGACCGCAGACGCTTATGCCCGCGTCGTCGAACGGCTCGATGCCGAGGGGATCGCTTTCACCCGCCACTGGGCGAAAAGCTGCCACCTCGACGCGGCGCGCGTCGCCGCCGACTATGGCGAGGATTTCCGCCGTTGGCGCAGCGCGCGCGATCGCCTGATCCCCGATCCCGCGCACCGCGCGCTATTCGGCAGCGCGGTGCTCGACGGGCTGGGGCTGACGTGTTGATTTGGCCTTCCACCTTGACAAATGCCGCGTCGCGCTGCCTTAGGCGCGGCCATATCGGCGCACATTTTTCGCGCGCTTCCAGACATTGAAAGACGATCAAATGCACGCCTATCGCACCCATAATTGCGGCCAGCTTCGCGCCGAACAGGTCGGCCAGTCGGTCCGCGTCTCGGGCTGGGTGCATCGCAAGCGCGACCATGGCGGGCTGCTGTTCGTCGATCTGCGCGATCATTATGGCCTCACGCAAATTGTCGCCGACAGCAGCGATGCGGTGTTTGCGACGCTCGACGGGCTGCGCGCCGAAAGCGTCGTGACGATCACCGGCGACGTCGTCGCGCGCTCGGCGGAAACGACCAACGCCAACCTGCCGACCGGCGCGATCGAAGTCCGCGCGCGCGACGTCACCGTCCAGTCGGCGGCGATCGAACTGCCGATGCCGGTCGCGGGCGAACAGGAGTATCCGGAGGATATTCGCCTGAAATACCGCTTCCTCGACCTGCGCCGCGACCGCCTGCACGCCAACATCATGCTGCGCTCGAACGTGATCGCGTCCTTGCGCCGTCGCATGGTCGGGCAGGGCTTCACCGAATTTCAGACCCCGATCCTGACGGCCTCGTCGCCCGAGGGCGCGCGCGACTATCTGGTGCCCAGCCGCGTCCACCCCGGCAAATTCTATGCGCTGCCGCAGGCACCGCAGATGTTCAAGCAGTTGCTGATGGTCGCGGGCTTCGACCGCTATTTCCAGATCGCGCCCTGCTTCCGCGACGAAGACGCGCGCGCCGACCGCTCGCCGGGTGAATTCTACCAGCTCGACTTCGAAATGAGCTTCGTGACCCAGGACGACGTGTTCAACGCGATCGAGCCCGTCCTTGCTGGCGTGTTCGAAGAGTTCGCGAACGGCAAGTCGGTCACCCCGGCGGGTTCGTTCCCGCGCATCCCGTACCGCGAGTCGATGCTGAAATATGGCAACGACAAGCCCGATCTCCGCAACCCGCTGATCATCACCGACGTGTCGTCGCATTTCACCGGCTCGGGCTTCGGCCGCTTTGCCGACATCGTTGCGGCGGGCGACGTCGTGCGCGCGATCCCGGCACCGGCGATCGCCGAAAAGAGCCGCAAATTCTTCGACGACATGAACAGCTGGGCGCAGGGCGAGGGCTTTGCGGGTCTTGGCTATGCGACGCGCAAGGGCGGCGAATGGGGCGGCCCGATCGCCAAGAACCACGGACCGGAAAAAATGGACGCGCTCGCCGCCGAACTCGGCATCGGTCCCGACGACGGGCTGTTCTTTGCCGCGGGCAAGGAAGCCACCGCCGCGAAACTCGCCGGCCTCGCCCGCACTCGCGTCGCCGAACAGCTCGACCTGATCGACCCTAGCAAGTTCGAAATGTGCTGGATCGTCGATTTCCCGATGTTCGAGGCCGACGAAGACACCGGCAAGATCGATTTCAGCCACAACCCCTTCTCGATGCCGCAGGGCGAGCTGGAGGCCCTGGAAACCAAGGATCCGCTCGATATCCTGGCGTGGCAGTATGACATCGTCTGCAACGGCGTCGAACTGTCGTCGGGCGCGATCCGCAACCATCGCCCCGACATCATGTACAAGGCGTTCGAGATTGCAGGCTATTCGCAGGCCGACGTCGACGCGAATTTCAGCGGCATGATCAACGCGTTCAAATTCGGCGCCCCGCCGCACGGCGGTTCGGCTCCCGGCGTCGACCGCATCGTGATGCTGCTCGCCGACGAACCGAATATCCGCGAAGTCGTCGTCTTCCCGATGAACCAGAAGGCCGAGGATCTGATGATGAACGCCCCGGCACCGGTCAGCGACAAGCAGCTCAAGGAACTCGGCATCCGCATCGTGGATGGGCCCAAGGGCTGAGCGTGAGCGAAGCGCCGCGCGAACATTATATCGCCGGCCCCGGCGGCGACATCTGCTGGTTCGAATGGGGGCAGCGGTCGGAGAAGGCGCCGACCATCCTGCTCATCCACGCCACCGGCTTTCACGGCCGCTTGTGGGATCAGCTTGTCGCCGCGCTGCCCGCGGGCGCGCATGTCGTCGCACCCGACCAGCCCGGCCACGGGCGCAGCTTTCGTCCGGCATCGCTGGTCGACTGGACCGCCAATGCGGCGGCGATGCTGCCGCTCGTCGATCATTTGGCCGGTTCGCCGATCGTCGCCTGCGGGCACAGCGGCGGCGGCTATATGCTCGGCTGGCTCGCGGCGCAGCGCCCGGCGGCGTTCCGCCACCTGATCCTGGTCGATCCGACGATCTTTGACCCCGCGCTCTACCTGCCGCCGGGCCAGCCGGTGCCCGACCCCGGCGATCATCCGGTCGCGCGGCGGCGCAATGCGTGGGACAGCGCCGAGGCGATGTTCGCGCGCTTTGCCCAGCGCTTGCCCTATTCGGCGTGGCAGCCCGAGGTGCTTGCCGACTATTGCCGCCACGGCCTGCTGCCCGCGCCGTCGGGCGAGGGATATGAGCTCGCCTGTCCCCCGACGCTCGAGGCATCGGTCTATCAGGGCGCGCAGCGCAATGATCCCTATGGCTGGCTAGCGACGCTGACCGTTCCGACCAGCGTTATCCGCGCCCGCACCGGCGAACGCGACGGCCCGCTAGACTTTTCGATCAGCCCGACCTGGCCCGACCTTGGCGCCGCGATCGGCGCAGTGCGTGACGAGCAATGGGCCGAGCACAGTCATTTTATCCCGATGGAAGCGCCGCGGCGGTTGGCCGACCTGATCGCCGCGGCGATCTGACCCGGGTTCCTCGCCTGCTTTGACAGTCACCGGACGCTGCGATAGCCCGTCGCTGCGCTATGGCGAGGGGAGTGGGTGTGCGATTATATATTGCGGCCATCATGCTGGTTGTTGCGGCGCCCGCCGCCGCCGAGACGCTGTCGATCCAGAGCGCCGATCCTGCCGCGGCGGAGACCAACGACCTGTTCAGCCTTGCCGTGCAGTCCTTTGATGGCGGCGATGGCCTGGTGTGGGCGCAGGCGATCGAGGCAGAGCTTGGCGCGGCGCATTTTGCAGGACAGCCCTATTTCCGCATGATTGCGCCCGAATCGGATGCGCGGTTCGACGCGCTGGTGACCGGGACAGTTCGCGAAGCGGTGGAGGAGACGCGGGTCATCGAACAACGGCGGCGCTGCGTCGAATATGATCCCGCGGACAAAAAGAAATGCCTGAAAAAAGTCGATGTCGACATCCGCTGCCGCCGCCGCCTGGCCACCGTCGCGACGACGGTGCGGCTGGTCGCGATCGGCGACGGATCGGTTCGCTATTCGCGGCCCTTCAACGATCGCGATGAGCGAACCGTCTGTCCCGACCGCAGCGCGCCGCAATCGCTGGAGGATTATTTCGCTGGCGTGCGGCGCAGCCAGATCGCCGCGATCCGTCGCGATCTGGCGCCGCGCGACTATCGGCAGGACATTCGGGTCGATGAGAGCACGAAGGGACTGACGAAACCGGCGCAGGCTGCGTTCAAGGCCGCGGTTCGCCTGACCAAGACCGACCAGGTTGGCGCATGTGGCGCGTGGCAGGCGCTCACCCGTGACGTCGAACCGACCGCGGCGCTGGCGTTCAACCTGGGGCTTTGCGAAGAAATGCAGGGCGATCTGGACGCCGCGGTCGATTGGTATGGCGACGCGCAGCGGCAGGGCGCGCGCAGCAGCACCATTTCCGAAGCCTTGGCCCGCGTCGATCGATACCGGCGCGCGCTGGGTGAATGGGGCGCACGAAAATCGGTCATGGGCTCCGATTGACGACGCCGGCGTGCGCCGTACCGGAAATCGACGTCGCAGCATGACGCTTGGTACGACGGCGCGGTTTGCGCTAGGGAGGGGGATATGACCATCTCCCTTTCCGATTACGAATCCGGCGCCAAATATGACGGTGATCATTCGGACGCGCTCGAAGCGCTGCAAGAGCGGTTGGAGCGCATCCAGGCGGCGCACATCACCCACGGCCAACGCAGCATCATCATGTTCGAAGGCTGGGACGCGGCAGGCAAGGGCGGGATCATCAAACGGATGACCGCGCTGCTCGACCCGCGCTATTTCGAGGTGTGGCCGATCGGCGCCCCGACCGATGAGGAGAGGGCGCGCCACTTCCTGTGGCGGTTCTGGAAACGGCTGCCCGGCAATCGCGAAATATCGATCTTTGACCGCAGCTGGTATGGCCGCGTCCTGGTTGAACGGGTCGAAGGCTTTGCGACCGAGGCCGAGTGGCGCAAGGGCTATGACGAAATCAACGAGTTCGAGGCGCAGCTGACCGGCAGCCGCACCAATCTGGTCAAGATTTTCGTCCACCTGACGCAGGAGGAACAGGACAAGCGTTTTGCCGACCGCCTCGACGATCCGTGGAAGCGGTGGAAGACCGGCAGCGAAGATTATCGCAACCGCGGCAAGCGCAAGGCGTATCTCGCCGCGATCGACGAGATGTTCGCGCAGACCCATACGCGCTGGGCGCCGTGGAAGGTGATCGACGGCAACAACAAGAAAGCGGCTCGGGTCGCGGCGCTGGCGCATATCGCCGACGCGCTGGAGGCGATGGTGCCGATGACCCCGCCCGATCTTGACCCTGCGGTGGTCAAGCTGGCGGTCAAGGCGTTCGGCTACAAACCACAGGAATAGCACCGAAAGGCCAGCTTTTTCGCCGCCTGCGGCTAGCAATCACGCCCCCGGACGGCTACATAGGATGGATGAGCCGCGCCAAAAGATCCGATGATTGGGGTTTTCCCCGCTGGCGTCCCTATGGCTCGAGCAACGAAGCGCAAAAGGTCCGGCTGTGTGACCGGCACGGCTGCACCAACCCCGGTAACTGCCCGGCGCCCAAGTCACCGAACAGCCCAGAACGTTGGTATTTCTGCGAAACCCACGCCGCCGAATATAACCGCGGCTGGGACTATTTCGAAGGGCTGAGCGCCGAAGACGCCGCGGCGCGCGCCGCCGAGGAAATGCAGGGCGCGCGCAGCTATGCCAAGGCACAGCATTATGCCTGGGGCGGCCCCGGCGACGGCACGCGCAGCAGCGACGAAATGCGCGCGCTTGACGTTCTCGACCTTGAACCCGACGCCGATTTCGAAGCGGTCAAAAAGGCGTGGCGCGCGCTCGCCAAGGAAACCCACCCCGACGTCAAACCCGGCGATGCCGACGCCGCGAAGCGCTTCGCCGCCGGGCAGGCGGCGTTCGAGGTGCTCAAACAGGCCGAAGATCGCAAGAGCTGGAAACCGGCGTAACGTCAGGCGCCGCACACACCGGTGTACTGGTGGCTCCAACCTCATTGACGGGTTGTCGCAATGCGCGTTTATCAAACCGGGATCGATTGCGATCGAACGAAGGGGCAAACATGCGGATCATCGGCGGACTACTCATCGGCGCGGCATTGACGACATCGGCGATGGCCGAGCCGCTGGCGTATCAAAATGGTTTGAGCCGCGTCGACGGCGTCGTCGGGCTAGGCCTCACAATTCCGATCGGTGGCACCCGCCAAAAAGCGCCGCCGCGCGTCGAACTGCGCCTGACCCGCGATGTGGTGAATATCGACGGCACCCGGCTATCAAGCCGCGGCATCCCGCTGAACGAAACGCGGATCGGCGTTTCGCTGGAGCGCGACAACCGGTTGCTTGTTAACGGCCGACCGATCGACAAATCGCAGCGTCAGGGCGTATCGACGCTCGGCTGGATCGCCATCGGTGTCGGAGCCGCCGCGATTGTGGGCGGCGTTCTGCTGGCTGACGCCCTGGAAGATTCGAAATGTTGTGAATAGGCCGCAGATAGTGGGCGGATCGCCCGCACTTTTACCTCTGCACTAACTATAGATACAGCCATCCATCTCGCTGCGGCTGTCCGGCGGCTATGTTTGTTGATAAGCTATTCCGCGTGCAGCGGTGAAGGTTGATCAATGGGATTGCTGAGACGATACCGCCGCCACTTGGCCGTCGAGGCTGGCGGTCGCCGCGGCTTATTCTCCAGAATCTTGCGGTGTTTCCGAATGTTTCGGCTCGTCGGCTTTGCCGGAAGCATAGTCTTTCTTGCTTATGGTGCATGGGTCGCATTGACGAGTGATCTTAGCGGCGGCGCAGGAATGGCGCTGCTACTCTTTCCTTTTGGCGCCGCTCTAATTTTCGCAGTCGGGGCCGTCCCTTACAGCATTGCTCAACTTTTCCTGTCAGCCAAACGACGACCTGAGCGGCGCCTCGACATCGAACCTTCGGTCCCGATCGATCGCTGACTTCGCAGCATCGCCTATCGCGTCGCTATTTATAAACACACCCATCCAGCCCGTCACGCCGCACCTGGCCGATGCGGGCGCGGATCGTGTTGCCGTAACGGCGGGTAAAGCCCGAGGGGCTCACCGCCTCGCGCTTCTTGGGCAGTGGCAGGATCGCGGCGATGCGCGCCGCCTCGGCCGGGGTCAGCTTGCCCGCGCCATGGTTGAAATAGCGCTGCGCCCCCGCCTCGACGCCATAGGTGCCGATGCCCGTCTCGGCGACGTTCAGATAGACCTCCATGATCCGCCGCTTTCCCCAGATTTTTTCGATCAGAAAGGTGAACCATACCTCGGGCACCTTGCGGACATAGCGCGTCCAGCCGCTGCCCTGCCACAGGAACACATTCTTGGCGGTTTGCTGGCTGACCGTCGATCCGCCGCGCATCCGCTTGCCCTTGGCGTTGCGCTCGATCGCTTCCTCGATCGCTTCGGTGTCGAAACCGTTGTGGGTACAGAATTTGCCGTCCTCGGCGGCGATCACCGCGCGCACCATGTTGCGATCGATGCCGGACAGGCTGGTCCAGTCCTTGGTGATCCCGCTGCTGTCGGCCAGCATCGTAAAGGTCACCGGCGGCGGAACCACCGCATAGACCAACACCCACAGCACCGAAATCGCGACAAACCACAGCAGCCATTTCACCGGCCGCAGATACCAGGGGAGCTTGCGGCGCTTGGTGTGTTTCTTGGCGGCGGTCGTCATCGCATCGTCCGTATCGGACGACATGGCATCAGAACAAGGGTAATTCGACCGCGACGACTTCGCCCGTCTCCAGCCGGGCCTTGCCGGTCAGCCGCATGTCGTTGCCGGGTTTCAGATCGACCAGCATTTCCTGAAAACTACCGCCTTCGGCCACGATGATCGGCAGCCGCATCGTCGTGCCCTGCCGCGTGACGGTGCCAAAGGATCGGCTGGTACTGGACCGCAGGTCGAGCGCGCCGCTGTCGACATTGACGTCGCGGACCTCGAATGAAAAGGACAGCAGCCGCCGCGACAGCGGATCGTCCTTGTCGCGATCGATTGGGGGCAGCGTCAGCCGGTCGCGCTTGCGCTCGGCAAAGCGGAGCAGCGTCGCGCTCTGCTGCAATGCCGGGTTGCCCGAACCCATCATCGCCTCGATCATCCCGCGATGCAGCGCGGGGTCTTCGGTCGCTACATACAGCTCGCGCGCCGCCGCGACGCGCTCGCTGTCGCTGCCCTTGGCGACCGCGTCCTGAAATTGCAGCAGCAGTTTCTGGTTTTGCGGCAACGGCAAAATCTTGGTCTGGATCGGGGCCAGGATCGGCAGGAAAGCGACCGTCGCGCCGCGCTCGTCGCCCTTGTCGTCGGGCACGGCAAATTGCTGCAAGCCCCAGATCGTGCCCATGATCAGTGCGAAAATGCCCGCATGGAACATGCCGCGCCGCGCGAAACTGGCGCGGCGCAGCGCAAAGCACAATATGAAACCCACAATACCGGCCGCCATCAGCCACAGCGAATAATTGCCGATCGGTTTCGCCATGTCGCCGGCCAGCCCCAGGATAAGCGAAAATACCGACCAGGCGGCCAGCTTGTCGCCGCCTTTGCTCTTGTCTACTGCCACCTGGGCGGCGGGTGCCGCTGTCGGTGCGGCGGGCGCCGCGCTTTCTGTGCTCATTGGTCCCCCCGATCATGCTCCGCGCGGCGGGCGCCCCGGCCCGCCGCCGATCCCGTTTCGGCCGTCAGCTTTTCGGCGGCTCGTCGTCCTTCTTGTCCTTGGCGGCGTCGATCGCGTCATTGGCCTTGGCGGCGGCATCCTTCGCCGCCTCGCTGGCCTTGGCTGCCGCGACCTTGGCTGCGTCGGTGGCGTCGGCGGCGAGCGAGCGCATCTTTGCCTCGGCCTCGGCCTCCTTGCCGCTCATCACCAGCCACGCCATCACCGCGGCGGCGATCAGCGACAGCAGCGCGAGCCAATAGCCGAAGTGCCAATTGACCTGGATCATCGCCAGCGCGGCCTGGTCCATGCTGCCGTCGGACCCGTTCTTGGCCGCTTCGGCCATGATCGCATCCTTGCTGTAACGCCAAGTGCCGACCAGTATCAGCACCAGCGCGGCGACCGAGGTGCCGAGCACCAGTCTCGCGGCCTCGCGGCCCTTGGTGAACAGCAGGAACAACCCGCCCGCGATCGCGAGCAGCGCCAGGATCAGCCAGACATTCATCGATGCGCCGTCACCGGCACTGGCCGCCTGGCCCATCGCCGAGATGCGGCCAAAGGCGAGGCCGAAACCACTCGCTTCGGCAATTTTCTGGTCGGAACAGCTAACGGTCATCCATGGCAACAGGAACGCCAGCAACGCGATGCCCTTGGGAATACGGATCCATTTCCACATGATATGTCCCCCCTTCGCTCAACCCGAACAGGAGGCTAGTCACTTCCGCCCGCGAGTCAAATCATCGGCTGTGTCAAAAATGATCACCGCATTGGCCGGCGGCAAGCCGTCGATCGCGCGGGGCGCCGCCGCCTGCCACGCTTTCCCTTGGTTAAAGTCGTCCCTATCGGCGTAGCGCCCGACGATCCGCCCGGCGCCAAAGCGATAGGGCAGGCCTTCGCCATCGAGCGGTGCCGTGCGGTCGGCGATATGGAAATGCAGATGGGGCTGGGTAACATGGCCCGACGATCCGACGCGCCCGATCACCTGCCCGCGCCGCACCCGCATCCCCGCCTTGATCCCGATGCCGGGCGCCAGATGCTGATAAAAAGCGTAACGTCCGTCGGGGAGCCGCAGCACGATCATCGCCCCGGTCTCGTCCTCGACGCTGGCGCGCGCGCCGGGCGCGGCGCCATCCTTGACCGTGACGACCTCGCCATCGGCCACCGCCAGCACATCGGCGCCCGATCCGTCGGCGGCGACGTCGGTGCCGGTCGAGCCGGGGTCGAAGCCAGCCGCTGGCATCCAGTCGATCGCGTGCCGCCCGGGCAACCGCACCCGGCCGCTGACCGCATAGGGAAAGCGGCGATGACCGTTGTCGATGTCGGGCAGCGCGACCGCGGTCCACGGCCCACCACGCAGCGGCGCGCCCAGCGTTGTCGTGAAGGCGCGGGTCGGGGTAAATTCGCCGCCCGCGATCGCCACGCTGGTTCCGGCGCGCTCCGACCGCGCCGGCGTCAGGCTGATCCGGTGGAACAGCGGTCTAGGAGCCTTGGCGGTCCATGCGACCGACAGGTAGAAGATCGCGCGGCCGCCCGGCGCGATCTCGGTGGCGCCGCCCGCCTGCGCGCCGATTCGGCGCATCGCACCGACGGGGTCGATCCGCGCCAATCGCGCGCCGTCCGCCGCCGCGCAGAGCTCGATCGCGGTAACCGCCAGCGGCTGCGCGGCGAAATTGGTCGCGTGCAATTCGTAAACCAGCCGATCCTCGCCGTCGATCCGGGCGATCGACGGCACATAAAGCACCTCGAGGTGGAGCGACTGATAGGGGCGCACCGCCGCGGGCGGCTCGACCGGGACGGCGACGGACGTGGAGAGGGTGGCTAGCAAGGTAAAGAACATCGGCGGACCTCCAGCAAGGAAACGGGTCCAGGCTTTGCCGCCGGCCATCGCCGACAATCGAGCGCCGATCTGTGGGCGGGATTATTGCGCCGGTTCGGCGGGCGCCAGCAGTGCGGTCAGGTTGGCGCGGTAACGGCGGCTCAATCGCAGCTCGGCGCCGTTCGCCAGCCGGACATGCGCATCGCCGCGCCCGATGGCTTCGATCTCGCGCACCCGGTCGATGCGGATCAGCGCGCCGCGATGGATGCGCGCAAACTGACCGGCAGGCAGCCGCTGCGCCAGCGAGGTCAGCGATTCTTCGATCAGATGCGCGCGGCCCGCGCTGTGAATCTCGGCATAATCGCCCGCTGCGCCGATCCAGTCGATCGTGTCAAAGGGCAGGCGGTGGACGGTGCCGCGGTTGCGCACGATCAGCGCGCCATCATCGGTGGGCGCCGCCGCCCGTTCGGCGCGCAGCGCCTGCCGCCGCGGCCAGCGTAGCCAGGCGATCGTCAGCGCGACCAGCGCCACATAGAGCAGGCTGTTGGTGTCGAGATTGCGCACGAACATGATCGACGTCATGTCCCACCGCGTCGCGACAGCCGCGCCGCGATAGATCGGCCAATAGATCAGCGCGAACAGCAGGACATGCGCACCGACCACGATGGGCCACAGCAACAGATAGGCTGCGATGCGGGTCCAGAGGCGGCGCAGGCGGCGCTCGATCGCGATTACTGCGCCGACGATCGGCCAGCTCAGCAAGGCCCAGATCGAATAGATCGCGGCGGTATAGCCAAAGGTTGGCCACCACGGCTGCGGCGCGCCGCGATAGGCGGCAAGGAAATTGCCCTGCAACGCCTGCGCCAGCGCGACGAGCGCCCAGCCCGACAGGATGAGCGCGCTCCACGCGCGGGGGTTGCGGGACAGGAACAGCCGCCGCGACCGCGGCTCAGGCGCCCACGAGGCGCCGATCGCCGGCCAGCTTCAGCATCGCCTTTTGCAGCTTCTCGAACGCGCGCACCTCGATCTGGCGGACGCGTTCGCGGCTGACGTCGTAAACCTGGCTCAGGTCTTCCAGCGTCTTGGGATCGTCGGTCAGGCGGCGCTCGGTCAGGATGTGACGTTCGCGCTCGTTGAGCGTTTCGAGCGCTTCGCTCAGCAGCGAATGGCGCACGTCGCGTTCTTGCGCCTCGGCGACGCGTTCGTCCTGCAGGGGGCCTTCGTCGCCGAGCAGATCCTGCCACTGGCTGTCGCCATCCTCGCCCATCGGGACGTTCAGCGACGTGTCGCCGCCCATCGCCATGCGGCGGTTCATGCTGACCACCTCGTCCTCGGTCACGCCCAGGTCGGTGGCGATCTTGGCGACATGTTCGGGGCTCAGGTCGCCGTCCTCGAACGCTTCCAGGTTGTTCTTCATCCGGCGGAGGTTGAAGAACAGCTTTTTCTGCGCCGCGGTGGTGCCCATCTTGACCAGGCTCCACGAGCGCAGGATGAATTCCTGGATCGACGCGCGGATCCACCACATCGCATAGGTTGCGAGGCGGAAGCCGCGCTCGGGGTCAAATTTCTTCACCCCCTGCATCAGGCCGATATTGCCTTCGCTGATCAGCTCGCTGACCGGCAGGCCGTAACCGCGATAGCCCATCGCGATCTTCGCCACGAGCCGCAGGTGCGAGGTGACGAGCTGCGCCGCAGCTTCATTGTCGCCATGCTCCTGGAACCGCTTTGCGAGCATATATTCCTGCTCGGGGGTCAGCAGGGGAAATTTGCGGATTTCCGACAAATAACGATTCAGGCTGGCTTCGCCGCCAAGCGCTGGCACCGTGGCCGGAACATTGCTTTTAGCCATTGGAGAGCGTCTTCCCTTTGATATCTTGAGTCAGAATATGCCGCGGTTGCTGCCAGCGGTCGAGATAGATTTTCATTCGAAACCTAAACGCGCAATTCGTCGATCAGTTCCCGCATATCCGGGGGAATTTCGCTGTCGAGCGCGACTTTGTTACCGGTCACCGGATGAATAAAGCCCAAATGGGCCGCGTGCAATGCCTGCCGCACGAAATTCCGCGCTTTCAGCACCTCGGACAACGGCTTTCTGGCGCGGCCATAGACCGGGTCACCGACCAGCGGATGGCCGATATGCGCCATATGGACGCGCACCTGATGCGTCCGCCCGGTTTCGAGGCGACATTCGACCAGCGCCGCGCCCTTGAGCGGTTCGATCGTGCGGTAATGCGTCACCGCGCGCTTGCCGCGATCTTCGGCGACCACCGCCATTTTCTTGCGATTGGTGGTCGACCGGCCCAGCGCCGCGTCGACCGTGCCGTTCGCGGGCATCGGACGCCCGGTGGCGATCGCGATATAGCGGCGGTCGATGCTGTGCGCGGCGAACTGCTTCGCCAGCCCTTCGTGCGCCCGGTCGTGCTTTGCAGCGACGATCAGCCCGCTGGTGTCCTTGTCGATCCGGTGGACAATCCCCGGGCGCGCGACGCCGCCGATCCCCGACAACTGACCCGCGCAATGATGGAGCAGCGCGTTGACCATCGTCCCGTCGAGATTGCCCGCGGCGGGATGGACGACCATCCCCGCGGGCTTGTCGACAACGATCAGATGCTCGTCCTCATATGCGATCACCAGCCCCATGTCCTGCGCGACATTATGCGCCGGGGTCGCGGCGGGGACGCGTATCTCCAGCGTGGTGGGGGCGGTGGCTTTTGCGGCAGGATCCCACAGGACCGTACCGCCGACATTGGCAACGCGACCGCCCTTGATCAGGCCCTTGACCCGCTCGCGCGACAGGCTGGGCAAGGCTTCGGCCAGCGCGCGGTCCAGACGCAGTCCAGCCGCGCTGTGATCCAGCGCCACGGTCAAAATATCATCATCCCCCTGCATTGATGACGATGTGGAAATTGCAGGCGGAATTTCAAGAGGACGGGGAAGACTTCGCGCTCAGCGCAACCCTCCAATTCGTCCTCCCGGCGGAGGCCGGGATCTCAACGTTGCCTTATCGAGTAACGGCGAGATCCCGGCCTCCGCCGGGATGACAAAGTGTAGGGATCGTCCTTGCTCTGGACAGGGTCCGTGCCTTAGGGAGCATCCGCGAACCGGAAACGTCCGGTTCGCGGGGAGTTTACCAATCCATGTCCGACGACCGCGTCGATTTCGCCTCCATGCTGGCCTCGCGCCTGTGCCACGATCTGCTCAGCCCGGTCGGCGCCTTTGCCAACGGCCTTGAGCTACTCGCCGACGAAAAAGACCCGGCGATGCGCGAACGCTGCTTCGAACTGCTCGAACAAAGCGCGCGGACGTCGGCGAACAAGCTGAAATTCTTTCGGCTGGCCTTCGGCTCGGCGGGCGGCTTCGGCGAACTCGTGCCGGCCGACGAGGCGAAATCGGCGATTCAGGGGATCATCGGCGACCGCGCGATCGAGCTCAACTGGATGATCGGCACTGATCCGCTGCCCAAACCGGCGGTCAAGATCATCCTCAACCTGTCGCTGCTGCTCGTCGATGCCCTGGTCCGCGGCGGACGGCTCGACGTCGGCTGCGAGAATCAGGGTGCCGATCAGGGCGGCGGCATCGAAATCGCCCTGCATGTCGAGGCCGAACGCATCTTCCTCGACGCCGATGTCGAAACCATCCTGCGTGATGGCGAAGGCGCCACCGCCATGACCTCGCGCACCGCGCCCGCGGTGCTGGTCCAGGCAGTCGCGGCGCAGAACGGCGGCACCGTCATGCTCGCGCGCGAAACCCCGACGTCGCTGCTGGTCGGCGCGGTGCTGCGCGGCCGCGGGTAAAGCCTCCCTTAACCATTATCGGCCATGGTGCAGCTTCAGTTTCTGGGGCGCACCGGTACCGTGATGGACGATCTGCTGAACGACTTTTTGGCCGAAACGGCGGAAATCCTCGCCGAAGCGGGCGGGGCGCTTGTCGCGTGGGAGGCTGATCCGGCCGACCGCGCGCAGCTCGATGCGATTTTCCGGCTTGTCCATACGATCAAGGGCAGCTCGGGCTTCCTGTCATTGCCGCGGGTCACCGCGCTGTCGCACGCTGCCGAAGACGCACTCGATCAGGTGCGGCGCGGCAACCGACCCGCCAACGCCGCGCTCGTCACCGGCGTCCTCGGCATCGTCGACCGGCTGAACATGCTGTGCGCGGCGCTGGGCCGCGATGCGGTCGAGCCTGCGGGCGATGACCGCGATGTCATCGGCGCGCTCGCAGCGACCGACACCGCCGCCGACGCCGCCTTTGAGGTCGCGGGGGTGCCGCTGCGCCGCGACGATGATTTTCAGGCCGAACTGCAAAGCTGGCGCTCGATCCGGGTGCCGCTGCCATTGCTCGACAGCGTGATGACCGGGGTCACCGACATCGTCCTCGCGCGCAACGAATTTGCCCGGATGCTCCGCGAAGCGGGCGCCAGCCCGACGGTGATCGCGTCGTTCGACCGCCTGTCCGATTCGATCGCCGGCATGCGCCAGTCGGTCAGCCAGATGCGGATGCAGCGCATCGACAAGCTGTTCGCACCGCTGCCGCGCATCGTCCGCGACCTCGCGCAGGACATGGGCAAGAAGATTGCGTTCCAGACCAGCGGCGGCGAGGTCGAGCTCGACCGCGAGATGATGGAAAATATCCGCGATCCGCTGATCCATATTGTCCGCAACGCCATCGACCACGGCATCGAATCGCTCGAAGACCGCGTCGCCGCGGGCAAAAATATTACCGCGACGATCGCGGTGTCAGCGCGCCAGTCGGGCAACCAGATCGAAATCGAGATCCGCGACGATGGCCGCGGCATGGCGCCCGACGCGCTGGTGGCCAAGGCGATCGCGTCGCGCGCGATTACCGCTGCCGAAGCGCGCGCACTGTCGCCCAAGGACAAGCTCGAACTCGTCTTCCGCCCCGGCTTTTCGACCGCGGCGAAAATCACCGCGGTGTCGGGGCGCGGCGTCGGCATGGATATCGTCAAGGCGAATGTCGAAAAGATCGGCGGCGTCGTCGAACTGCGCAACGACGAAGGGCGCGGGCTGACGATCCTGCTCCGCGTACCGATGACGCTGACGATCATTTCGGGGCTGATGGTGCGCGCGGCGGGGCAATATTTCGCCATTCCACGCGGCGCGGTGCGTGAAATCCTGCT
Organism: Sphingopyxis sp.; assembly: GCF_051861155.1. Lineage (GTDB taxonomy): Bacteria > Pseudomonadota > Alphaproteobacteria > Sphingomonadales > Sphingomonadaceae > Sphingopyxis. Next base: position 156,772 of record NZ_JBHYDE010000003.1, read on the forward strand.
CGAAAATGGCGATACGGTACGGATCGACCGCGTCGGCGGCGGCGAACTGGCGACGGTGCGCGGCGAACAATATCCGTTGCTGCGGCTCGAAACCGTGCTCGGCCGCGAAGGCGGTGACGATGACGAAGACATGGACGACCGCGCGCTGGTGATCATCCGGCCGGGGCAGGGGCAAAGCTATGCGCTCAGCGTCGCGGCGATCCACGACCATGAGGAACTGGTGATCAAACCTGCGGCGCCGATGATCATGGCGACCGGGCTCTACGCCGGGACGACGCTGCCCGACAACGGTCGCCCGGTGTTGCTGCTCGACGTCCAGGGGCTGCTCGCCGCTGCGGCGATCGATGCCTCCGAAGCGGGGCGCAGCCACGACCGGACGGCGGAGGCCGAGGCGCAGGCGTCGGCGGCGCGGAGTGCGGCGCAGCTGCTGTTGTTCCGCGATACCAATGGCCGCGTCCGCGGGGTCCGGCTGTCGGTGATCGAACGGGTCGAGGAAATCCCCGCATCGGCGCTGTTCGAAAGCGCGGGCCGCGTGCAGGCGCAGATCGGCGACGATATTTTCGCGGTCCACGCCGCAAGGCTGCCCGACGCGCAGGTGACGCAAAAGCTGCTCCGTCTCCACGACGGCCATGCGATCCTCTGTTATCCGATCGCCGAAGTCATCGACATCGTCCGCCTGCCCGACGCGGTTCAGCCGTCGGCGGCGCCGGGGCTGATCGCCGGGGTCGTACTGGTCGGGGGCGATCCGGTCGAACTGATCGATCCCTTCTGGCTGATGGAACAATATGCCGCGCTCGGCGACGCACCGGCGGCAAGCCAGCCGCTCTGCCGCCTCGCCGACGACCATGACGGGTGGGGCGAAAATTTCCTCGCGCCGATCCTGCGCAATGCGGGTTACCGTGTTGCATCGGGCGATGAGGCGGTGGGCGAAGCGCCCGACGTGATGCTGTGCCTCACCGAAGATGGCCCCGCTTGCGCGCATGCCGCCGACGATGTGCCGGTGATCCGCCTCCGCGCGACGATCGCTGCGACCGGACCCGAGGACGACACCGTGTATCGCTACGACCGCCAGGCGCTGCTCGATGCGCTGGCACGCCGCGTCGGGGGAGGCCGCGCATGATGGAAAAGCTCTACCTCGTCGCGCGCATCGCCGACACGCGCGTCGCGCTGCGCAGCCGCGCGATCAATTCGGTGGTCACCGTCGGCATCCCGGTCGAAGTCCCTGGCGCGCCGCCGCATGTCGCGGGGCTGTTTGCGCTGCGCAGCCGCGTCTTCACGCTGATCGATCCGCATGTCGTCATCGGCCTGCCCGCGGTGCCGGTCGAATCGGGGCAGCGGGTGATCGTCGTCGATGTTGCCGACCACGGCTATGCGCTGCTCGCCGATGCGATCGAGGATGTCTGTTTTATCGAAGCGCCCGAAACGCGCGTCGCGGGCAAGCTGTTGCCCGGCTGGGCGCGGGTCGCCGACGCGATGATCGAGCATGAAGGCGCGTCGCTGCTCGTCGTCGATCCGTCGCATTTCATCACCTTACCTGCGGCAAAGGCCGCGTGAGTTAACCGGCTGGACACTCCTTCCGATTAGCATGGCGTGAAATCTGGGGGTTGCGGAGGTAATATGTTGAAATCCTGTCTGGTCGTCGACGACAGCAAAGTCATTCGCAAGGTCGCGCGCCATATCCTTGAAAGCATGTCCTTCGCGGTCGAAGAGGCGGCGGACGGGCAAGAGGCGCTGACCTTTTGCCGCGCCAACCGCCCCGACGTCATCCTGCTCGACTGGAACATGCCGGTGATGAGCGGGATGGAATTTCTCGGGGCCTTCAACGACCTAGATTATGGGCATGAGGAACGGCCGCGGGTCGTGTTCTGCACCACCGAAAACAGCATCGACCATATCCGCGCCGCGATCGAGGCGGGCGCTGACGAATATGTGATGAAGCCGTTCGATCGCGAAACGCTGGAAGGAAAATTGCAGCTCGTCGGCATCGCCTAAGCCGATGGCGATGCCGCGTCCGCAACCCCTGATTTCCGATCCCGAACCGTCGGCGCGGACAGTCCGCGTCATGCTGGTCGACGACAGCCTGGTCGTGCGCAGCATCCTCGAACGCATCGTCGATCAGCGCGCCGGGCTACAGGTCTGCGCCTCGGTCGCTTCGGCGCACGACGCGCTCGCTTTTCTGGCGCGCGAACCGGTCGATGTCGTCGTGCTCGACATCGAAATGCCCGGGATGAACGGCATCGACGCGCTGCCGCACATATTGACGCGCGCGGCCCGCGCCCGCGTCCTTATCCTCTCGTCGAACTGCGTCGAAGGCGGGCCGGCGGCGATCGAAGCGCTCGCGCTGGGCGCCAGCGACACGCTGGCCAAGCCCGGCCGCGGCAGCTTTTCGGGTCGGTTTGCCGAGGTGCTCACCGACCGCATCATGACGCTGGGGCATCAACAGGATTTCCCGGCGCCAATCCCGGTCGCCGAGCGGCGACCGCCGGCGCCCGTCGCGCTCGCGGTCGACAGTGACCAGCCGCTCGAATGTATCGCGGTGGCGGCCTCGACCGGCGGTATCCCCGCCTTCACCAATTTTCTCGCCAATCTCGACCCGCGTATCACCGCGCCGATCCTGCTGACCCAGCATCTGCCCGACGCCTTCATGGAATTTTACGCCAAACAGATCGCGACGATGACCGAGCGCCGCGTCTGCGTTGCGCAGGCGGGAATGCCCGTCGAGCGCGGGCATATCTATCTGGCGCCCGGCGACGCGCATCTGCTCGTCGTCGCGCAGGGCCGCCGCCGCGAAATCGCGCTCGATCGCCGCGTCGTCGATAATGGCTGCTGCCCGTCGGCCGACCCGATGCTCGACGCGGTCGCAGACGTCTATGGCAAGGGCGGCGTTGCCGTGATCCTGAGCGGCATGGGCCGCGACGGCGCGATCGGCGCGGCGCGGCTGAAAGAGGCGGGCGGGACGATTTTTGCGCAGGCGCCCGAAAGCTGCGTGATCTGGGGCATGCCCGGCGCCGTCGCGAAAGCAGGCATCGCCGCCGCGACGCTTAACCCCGATGCAATCGCGCTGATGCTCGGTAGCTTCCTGCCCGGGCGGCGCCAGCCATGATGGGCGGCAGCGCCAGCGAATCGGCGTATCGCGTGCTGATGGGCGTCTTGGAATCGCGAACCGGGCAGACCTTGTCGCCCAGCCGCATCTGGCGCATCGAAATGTCGCTGAAACCGGTGATGCAGCGCCACGGCATCGCCGATCTCGACGCGCTGGTCGCCGCGCTGGTGACGTCGAACAGCCGCCAGCTGCTCGACGACACGGTCGACGCGATGCTCAACAACGAAACATATTTCTATCGCGAATACAGCGTTTTCGATGAAATTTCTGCCACTGCGCTTGAGCAATTGCGCGAGATCAACAAGCTGCGTCGGCGGCTGACGATTTGGCATTGCGGCGTTTCGACGGGGCAGGAGGCCTATTCGCTGGCGATGCTGATCGCCGAACAGGGCGCGAAATGGGCGGGGTGGCAGGTCGACATCGTCGGGACCGACGTCAGCTATCACGCGATCAGCCGCGCCCGCGTCGGGCTGTACAGCCAGTTTGAAATCCAGCGCGGGCTGCCCATCCAGCGCATGGTGCGCTGGTTCGACCAGACCGAAGGCGGCTGGCTGGCCAAGGCGGATTTGCGCCGCCGGATCGATTTTTCGGTGCAGAATATGCTGACCGACCGGCCACCACTCGCCAGCCCCGCCGACCTGATCTTCTGCCGCAACCTGCTGCTCTATTTCGCGGCGCCGATGCGGCAGAAAGCCTTTGCGCGGCTGCGCGCGATGGCGGCGCCGCAAAGCTTCCTCGTGCTCGGCGCGGGCGAAACGGTGCTCGGGCAAACCGATCAGTTCGTCGCGAGTCCGCGCTTGCGGGGTTTATACGAGCCGGCGGATCAACAAGTGCGGCGCGCCGCGGCGGCCTGACCTTGCTTTTTGCGCGCCACTGGCGCAATCGACGAGCTGGCAAGCACAGGACGGGTCTCCCGAGCGCATGAGCGATTTTATCGAACGCTGGTCTCCCAATATCGACGAGCGCGCGCTGCCCATTTCGATGATCGTCCTCCATTATACCGGCATGAAGAGCGGCGCCGAAGCCATTGATTGGCTGGCCAATCCTGAATCGGGGGTGTCGGCGCACTATGTCGTCAGCGAGGATGGCCAGATCACCCACATGGTGCCCGAGGACAAGCGCGCCTGGCACGCCGGCAAGTCGCACTGGCGCGGGATCAGCGACATCAATTCGGCTAGCGTCGGGATCGAAATCGTCAATCCGGGGCATGAATGGGGTTATGTCCCGTTCCCCGACCCGCAGGTCGCCTCGGTCGTGCGGCTGGTCCATATCATCAAGGACCGGCACGCGATCACCCGCGGCAATGTCGTCGGCCATTCGGACGTCGCGCCGACGCGCAAGCAGGATCCGGGCGAATTATTCCCGTGGGACGAACTCGCCCGCCGCCGCCTCGCGCTGCCGCGCCCGCGCAAGAAACTGACCGATCCGCTGTGGACCGACGCGGGGTTTCTGCTCGCGCTCGAGCGCTTCGGTTACGACGTGACCGACGGTTTTGCTGCGACGGTGGCATTCCAGCGGCGCTTTCGCCCCGAACTGATCGACGGCACGATCTGCGGCGAGTGCCGCGCGATCCTGCTGGCGCTGCTGCTGCCGCAGCCTGAGGGGAATTGAGCGGCGGGCTGTGGCCAACCCGAACCAATGGCCGGTTTATCGCCAATAAAGCAGATAGCCGACGATCAGAACAGCGACCAAAACACCCCGCAGAATCAAGCCATTACGCAGCGAATGGCCCTCCAGATACGCCTGTAGATCCGACGGTATCGGCATCGGCAGCGTTGCCGACACGTCCGCCCCGCCGGTGTTGCCGACGGGAACCCAGCCGGCAAGGTGAAAGGGACCGGCGCCGATCAGCCTGACCAGCTGGCCGCGTGCCTCCTTGGCGTCTGACTGTTTCAGCGCGAGCCGCAGCATGTGAAAATGCGTCCTCACATGGGTGCCATACCAGCGCTGGCCCAGGATATGGGCGCGCTCCAGATGATATTTGGCCAGGACCATATCGCCCGCCGCCTCGGCCGACTGCGCGGCAGCCATTTCGTCGGCAAAGGCGGCTTTGACAGCCAATTTCATAATCGATGCCTCCAAAGGGTGCGTGACGTTACCATAGCGATTGCCCGTCGAGCGACCGCCCAATGGAACTAGTCCATGGTCGATGCGCCCTATCCGCAAAAACAGTCCTCATCACAATCGCTCGTATTGCGCATCCGTTCGCGCTATACTCCTTCGTGCCAGGGGGTCGGGCGATCGCCGCCGGTGGGGTATCCTGCCGGGGGAGGAAAGTCCGGGCTCCACGGAAATCACGGTGCCGGATAACGTCCGGCGGGCCGGTCTTCGGATCGGTTCAGGGAAAGTGCCACAGAGAGCAGACCGCCACAGGCTTTGGCCCGGCGAAAGGTGAAAGGGTGCGGTAAGAGCGCACCGCGCGGCTGGTAACAGGCGCGGCACGGCAAACCCCACCGGGAGCAAGGTCGAATAGGGATGGCACGGAAGCAATTCCAGGGCTGGTTCCGGCCCCGCCGTCCGGGTTGACTGCTTGAGCGTTCGGGTAACCGTTCGCCTAGAGGAATGATCGCCCATCCCCCGTCAAAAGGGGTGGACAGAACCCGGCTTACAGACCCTCTGGCAACATTCTCTCTCTGGCCGCACGCGGGAACCGCCGCCGCGCGGTTCGCGTTCTGGGTGAACCAGTTGAAAGGGAAACGGACCATGAAGATCGTCGATGAGCATGTCGAAGTGACCGAGACCGAAGCCAGCGGCGGGGTCAAGGGCCACAATGTCCGCTATGTGCTGGCCTTTTCGCTGATCGCGGTGGTGATCGTGATGTCGGCGATCTGGATCATCCCGGCGCTGTTGCAGCCCTGATCCCAGTTTCCGCTTTCCTACATCGGGCCGCTCACCTACCATCGTCCCGACGGGTCGGGGGGACGCGGGGTAATGCGATTTCAGCGTGAAGTTGCGCAGAATTCCGCCATTTTTATGCTGGCGCCCGCGGGCGCTTCATGGGGGTAGGCATGGCGAAGCGAGCGCGTATCTGCGCCTTTTTTATAGCGGTTCTGGCGGCGCTGGTCGCCGCGCCGCTCGCCGCTGCCCAGGCCCCGACATGCGGCGCGGCGCCGCTGCAGGGTGAGCGCGTCGCGCTGCTGATCGGCAACAGCGCCTATAATGACTGGGAATGGCCATCGCTGAAAAATGCCGTCAACGACATCGATCATGTCTGCGCCGCCTTTGCCCAGGCGGGGATTTCGCCGCGCATCGTCCGCAACGCCGACATGGCGGCGCTCGATACCGAACTGACGCGCTTTGCCGCCGAGGCGGCGGGGGCGAAGTCGGTAATTGTCTATTACGCGGGCCATGGTTTCGAATATGGCGGGCGCAACTGGTTGGTACCGATGGAGGCGCCGCCGGCGACGCGCCGCGCCGATGTCGAAAAACGCTATCTGTCGATCGAAAATGTGGTGAAGCGGGTGGTGCCCGCGGGTGCCTTTACCCTGCTGTTCGTCGATGCCTGCCGCACCGCCGAGCCGGTGGTGCGGATCGAGGATGTCAATGTCGCCGCGGGCGACGCCGGGTCGGCGCCGCTCGGGCTGCTCGACATCGGGCAGGGCGCGGTCTTCTATTCGACCGCCAAGGGGCGACCCGCGCTCGACTTCGCGCCGGTCGGATCGCCGGTCAGCCCCTTTGCCGCTGCGGTGGTGACGCAACTCGCGATCCCGGGCCTCGAAATATCCGATTATTTCAAGGTCGTGTCGCGCGAGGTTTACAAGCGCACCTATGGCATGGAACTGGGGCCGCAGCAGCCGTTCCATTATGGTAGCTGGTTCGACGATTATTATCTCGTCGCGCCGCCCGAACTTCCGGCGGCGGCGCCTGCGCGCCCGAAACCGGCCGCGGTGACGATCGCGCTTCCGGGGGGCAGACCTGCGGCGGCGGCAGGGGCCGCGACGCGCGCACCGGCGGCGGACCCGCTCGCCGACATTGCGCTCGACCGGCTGGCGATCGAGGACGAGCCGGTGCTGATCGCCGACGTCCTGTCGCGCCATTCCGCCAGCGAACTGGTCGCGCTCGCCGATGGCGGGCATCCGCTGGCACAGCAGCTGGCGGGCTATATGTTCTCGCTCGGCGTCGGGTTGAAACGCGATCTGCCGCGCGCCCGCACCTATCTCGAGGCGTCGGCGGCGCAGGGATTCCCCGCGGGGCAGCAGGAACTTGCCTATCTGCTGCTCGAAAATGATCCGTCGCCCGCCGACGTCAAACGTGCCTATGACCTCTATGTCGCGGCGTCGAACGCGGGCTTTTCCAAGGCCAAGACGCATCTCGCCTATCGGCTGGCGGCGGGCACCTTTGGCCCCGCCGATTTCGCCCGCTCGCAGGCGCTTTATGCCGAGGCGGCCGAAAAGGGGCATCCGGCGGCGATCTTTGCGCTGACCTATTTCGCCGACACCCGCGCCGCGAACCTCGCGCGGCTGCGCACCATCGCCGCCGCCGGCAATCCCGAGGGCAATCATTGGCTGTGCGAGGCGCATTTCGCGGCCAAGACGCTGGCGGGGGCGATCGAGGATTGCGGCGTCGCGGCGCGGGCTGGCTTTGCGGGGTCGCGCGCGATCCTGGCGGATGCGCATATCAAGGGGGCCGGCGTTGCTGCCGATGCGAAGGAGGCGGCGCATTGGGCGCGGCTCGCGCGCAGCCTGCCCGAATTGCGCAAGGATCAGCGCGAATTGATTGCGGGGGTCGGCGAGTAGCGGATCAGGGATAGCTGACCGCCATCACCTCCCACTCTTTCGGCCCCGCCGGCAGCTGGACCGTCCGCAAATCGCCCACCGCCGCGCCGCGCAGCGCGCGGGCGAGGGGGCTGTTCCAGCCGATCCGGCCGTCGCCCGCCTCGGCTTCGTCATCGCCGACCAGCGTGACGGTGCGCCGCGCATCGTCATCGTCGGCCAGCTCGGCAGTGGCGCCGAACCAGATGCGGCTCTTGTCGGGCTGCTGCACGGGGTCGACGACACGCGCCGCCTTCATCCGCCGCGCCAGGAACGACAGCCGCCGATCGATTTCGCGTAGTCGTTTGCGGCCATAGATATAGTCGCCATTCTCGCTGCGGTCGCCATTGCCCGCCGCCCAGCTGATCACCTCGACCAGCTTGGGCCGCTCGTCGCGCAGCAGCGCGTCATATTCGGCGCGCAGCGCGGCAAAGCCCGACGGCGAGATGATGTTGCTACGTTCGCCCGCCACGCGGCCTTATCCCGGCGTGCGTTTGCCGAGGTAGAAGCTCAGCGGTGCCTGCGGCGCCGTCCTGCCGTCGCGCAGCGTGTCGTACACCACGGCGTTTTCCAGCACGCGCTGGACGTAATTCTTGGTCTCGAAAATCGGGATCGCCTCGATCCAGTCGATCATCTCGATCGATCCGGTGCGCGGGTCGCCGTTGGCGCGCAGCCACTTGTTCACATTGCCCGGCCCGGCATTATACGCCGCGACCGCGAGCGGATAGCTGCCGCCGAAATAGCGCAGCATCTGCTGGAAATAGGTCGACCCCAGCATCATGTTGTAATTGGTGTCGGTGGTCAGCAGGTCGCGGTTATACGACAGTCCAAGCTTGCCCGCGACCTCGTTCGCGGTGCCGGGCATCAGCTGCATCATCCCGCGCGCGCCGGCGTGGCTGATCGCGGCGCGGTCGAACTGGCTTTCCTGCCGGGTGATCGCGTGGATGAAGGTCCAGTTGCCCTCATGCCCCGCGGGCACGCGCACGGTCGGGAAACCCGCAACTTCGACCGCGTCGAGGCTGTTCGCCTGTGCGCTGCGGCCGATCATCACGCCCAGGTCGGGGCGCCCGATCTGTGACGCGAGTTGCCCGGCCAGGACATGGTCGGCGGGCGACGTTGCCTTTTGCGCCAGCGCACGCAGGAACAGCGACTGTTCGCGCCAGGCGCCGATCTCGCCCAGCGCGCGCGCGGCGCGGACCAGCCGATCGTCGTTGAAGCTCCGTTTTTCGTCGTTGCTGACCTGAATCGTCGGATTGGGCGTCGGACGCGGTTGCGGGCGGCTCAGCCGTTCGAGCGCCAGCTGGCCGTAGAATTGGTCATAATGCTGCGCGGCGTCGGCGAAATGCGCGTTGGCGGCCGAGCGGTCGCCCGCCGCGAGCGCGGCGCGCCCCGCCCAGTAAAAGCCCTTGGTGCGCGTCTGCGCCGATCGGGCGGCTTCGCCATAGGTGCGGTACAGCGCCACCGCTTCGGCGGGGCGACCGAGATCCTTGTAGGCGAGTTGGCCCGCGAGCCAGGCGAGCGAGGTATAATCGTCGCGCACGCTGAGCGGGGTTTCGCGGATCACCGTGCCCGGCGGAAAGCTGTCGCTCAATTGCCGGGCGATATTATAGGCGGTCAGCTTGTCGCCGCCGCTGTCGGCCTGCCGCGCGTTGGTCAGCAAGGTTTCCAGCCATTCCTCGGGATCGGTCGGCGCCTTGGCCAGCGCGCGCGGCGCCGCGAGCAAAGCGCGCGCTTCGCCGACGCGGCCCGTCTGGCGCAACCAGGTCGCCTTGTCGGTGATATAGCCCGCGTCGCTGCGGGTCAGCGACGGGTTGGCGCTTTCGACCGCCGACGCCTGCAACGCGGCATCGACCGAGCTGTTGCGCATCGCCAGGCGCGCAGCAAAGACGCTGCGCCGCTCGGGCGAGGTATAGCCGAGCTGGCGGCTCGCCGCCGCGGTGGCGCCCGACCACAGCAGCCGGTCCATCCGCGCATCATGGTCGGCGATCGACAGCGCGCCCGGAAACAGGCTGAGCGCGCGGCTGGTTTCATATTCGTCGAGCGGCCCGCCGGTCCACGCGCGGCGCACCGCGGCATGGGCATCGTCGCGGCGGCCCGAGGCGTTGAGGGCCATGGCATAGCGCAGGTGGCCGCTAGGGGTCTGCGGCGGATAGGCCTGGAAATAGGCGAGGGTGCGCGCCGGATCGAAGCTGTCGATCGCGATCGCCTTTTCGGCGCGGACGCGCATCTTGTCGGCGTCGGGCCAGCCGCGATTGGTCATCAGAAAGCGCGACAGCTGATCGAACGAGGCGCCGCTGTTCGCGGTCAGCCGCCGCCATTCCATCACCGCATCGCCGACCGAATTGGTGGAGGGCGGCGGCCCCGACGTCGACGCCAGCCCCATTTGCGCGCGGTACCAGGCCATCTGTTCAGGGGTCAGCTCGCTGGCCTGGGCCGTGGTCGGGACGAGCAGCGCAAAGGCCAAGGCCAGACGCGAAATACGGGGCAGCGTAATCATGGCGGCCATGTTAGTGGCAAACTCCTTGCGGGGCGCTGAATAGGCGTCCATTAGCGGCGCGCCGTCGCGACTCTACCGGCTGGCCTGTGTTTTTGTAAAGGAGCGGGGCATGTTTTCGGGGTCGATTCCCGCCTTGGTGACGCCATTTCGCGATGGGGCGTTCGACGCCCCGGCCTTCGCGCGCCTGGTCGATTGGCAGATCCACGAAGGCACCAGTGCGCTCGTCCCGTGCGGCACGACGGGCGAAAGCCCGACGCTGGGGTTCGACGAACATTATCAGGTGATCGACAGCTGCATCCAGGCGGCGGCGGGGCGGGTGCCGGTGATCGCCGGGTGCGGGTCGAACGACACTGCCACCGCGGTTCGCCATATGCGCCACGCGCAAGCCGCCGGCGCCGCGGCGGCGCTGGTCGTCGCACCCTATTACAACCGCCCCAGCCAGGACGGGATGATCGCGCATTTTCAGGCGCTGGCCGACGCCAGCGACCTGCCGATCGTCGTCTATAACGTTCCCGGCCGCACCGTCGCCGACATCAGCGCCGAAACTTTGTGCAAGCTCGCCGAAATCCCCTCGGTCGTCGCGATCAAGGATGCGAGCGGCGATCTGGCGCGGGTGACGATCCACCGCGCCGGTGCCGGGCATGATTTCTGCCAGCTCAGTGGCAACGACGACCTGTGGCTGCCGCATGCAATCCTGGGCGGCGTCGGCTGCATCTCGGTCACCGCCAATGTCGCGCCGCGCCTTTGCGCCGATTTTGCCGCCGCTTGCGCCGCTGCCGACTGGGCGCGGGCGCTGACCTTGCACGACCGGATGTTCGGCCTGCATCAGGCGATGTTCTCCGACACCTCGCCGGGGCCGGTCAAATATGCGCTGTCGCGCGTCCACGACTGGTTTTCGCCCGAAGTGCGCCTACCTATCATCCCGGCGAACGCAGCCTCGTGCGCCGCCGTCGATGCCGCACTGTCCGCGGCAGGAGTGATTTAGGTTTCCCATGGCCCGTCCGCAGTCCGCCGCCGAATTCGACAAGAAAAAGATCGTCGCCGAAAACCGGCGCGCGCGCTTTGACTTTGCCATCGAACAGGTGTTCGAGGCAGGGATCGCGCTGCAAGGGACCGAGGTCAAATCGCTGCGCTTTGGCGAAGGCACGATTGCGGAAAGTTACGCCGAGGTGAAGGGCAATGAGGTGTGGCTGATCAACAGCAACATCCCCGAATTCAGCCACGGCAACCGTCACAATCACGAACCCAAGCGGCCGCGCAAGCTGCTGCTCAGCGGCCGCGAGATCAACAAGATGTATGCGGGTGTGGCGCGGCAGGGGATGACGCTCGTCCCGCTCAGCGTCTATTTCAACAGCCGCGGCCGCGCCAAGGTCGAACTCGCGCTCGCCAAGGGCAAAAAGGCGCACGACAAGCGGGAGTCGATCAAGGAACGCGACTGGAAGCGCGACAAGCAGCGGTTGATGAAAGAGCGCGGGTGAGCGGCGGCAAGCCCAAGGACAAGGCGGCGGTGATGAACTGGATCCGCCGCAATTCGCCGACGCGCGAAGAGCTGCTCGCAAGCCGCTTCGTCAAGCCGTTTGCCCATCGGGTCGCGCACAGCCATTTGTGGCGTTTCACCCGCACGTCGGTGCCGCGCGGGACCGCGCTCGGGCTGTTCGTCGGCATCTTCTTCCTGATCCCCGGCATCCAGATCTTGGGCGTCGCGCTGCTCGCGTTGCCGGTTCGCGCGAACATCCCGATCGGCGCCGCGATGACCTTTTTGTCGAACCCGGTGACGACGCCGTTCATCATCCTGGCGTCGGTGTGGCTCGGCGACTGGCTGTTCGGGCTCCAGGCGAACAGCGCGACCTTTTCGGCGATGATCGAGCATGGCGCGTCGGCGGGCGAATGGGCGCGCTGGGTGTTTTCGGACGCCGCACCCGCGATGCTCGCCGGGCTGTTCGTGATCTCGCTGGCGTCGGCGGCGATCGGCTATGTGCTCGCCTCGCTGTTCTGGGACAATTGGATTCGCCTGCGCTGGCGGCGCAAATTGCAGCGGGCGCGCGACCAACGACATGAGGCATCGACCAGCGACACCCCCGCCGGTTGAACGGCGCGCGCGCCGTCGTATAGCTATCCCATCGCAATCGCGTGCGCGGCAACGACGCCCCGCATCCTTGCCTCGATTTGAAAACTGGGGACTATCATGACTCTTTTGCTTGCTTCTTCGCGCCTGATGGCGACCGCCGCGCTGGGCGCGATGCTGATTTCCGCCGCGCCCTCCTTCGCCACGGAAAAGTCGGCCCCTGCGCCCGCCGCCGACACCGCAGCCAAGCCCGAACTCGGCACCTTCGGTTTCGACACCGCGGGCATGGACACCGCGGTGCAGCCGGGCGACGATTTCTACGCCTATGCCAATGGCACCTGGGCCAAGAACACGCCGATCCCGGCCGACAAGTCGAACTATGGCATGTTCACCGCGCTCGGCGATCTGTCGCAGCAGCGCACCCGCGAAATCCTCGACGCCGCCAAGGGCGATCCCAGCAGCATGATCGGCCGCAACTACGCCGCCTATCTCGACGCCGCCGCCGTCGAAGCGAAGGGGCTGGCGCCGATCCAGCCGTGGCTCGCCAAGATCCGCGCCGTCGACAAGCCCGGCCTCGCCGCGCTGCTCGCCGAGGCCGACCGCAGCGGCGTCCAGCATTTCTTTGGCGGCTATGTCGGTCAGGACGACAAGAATCCCGACGTCTATATCTACACGATGTTCCAGGGTGGCATTGGCATGCCCGACCGCGATTTCTACCTGAAGGACAATGAGCGCAACGCCAAGTTGCAGGGCGCCTACCTCAAGCATCTCGAGAATGTCCTGACGCTGGCGGGTGAAACCAACGCCGCGGCGCGTGCCAAGGCGATCTATGATTTCGAAAAGCAGGTCGCAGCGGTCCATTGGGACAAGAACGACAGCAGCGACGCGACCAAGGCGTATAACAAGATGACGATCGCCGAACTCGCCGCCGCGGCGCCGGGCTTCGACTGGGCGACCTTCGTTCGCGGCATCGGGGTCAACGAGAACGCGATCCTGGTGTCACAGCCGAGCGCCTTTACCGGCGAGGCCAAGCTGCTCGCCGATGCGCCGATTGCGGTGCTGCGCGACATGCTGATGATCCGTAGCATCGATGGCTTCTCGGGCGTGCTGCCCGAAAAATTCGCCCAGGAGGCCTTCTCCTTCTATGGCACCGCGCTGTCGGGCACGCCGCAGATGCAGGAGCGCTGGAAGCGGGCGGTCGATTTCACCACCGGCAATCTGGGTGAGGCCGTCGGCCAGGACTATGTCGCCAAATATTTCCCGCCCGAAACCAAGGCGGAAATGGACAAGCTGGTGAAGAATGTCCTCGCCGCGATGGGCCGCCGCATCGACGGACTGGCGTGGATGCAGCCGGAAACCAAGGTCAAGGCCAAGCAGAAGCTGGCCAATTTCACCACCAAGATCGGCTATCCCGATCGCTGGAAGGATTACAGCAAGCTCGACATCCGCGGCGACGACCTGTTCGGCAACGCGCTGCGGTCGAACCAGTTCGCGCATGACGACAATATCAGCCGCCTCGGCGGGCCGATCCGCCGCTGGGAATGGGGGATGACCCCGATGACGGTCAACGCCTATGCCAATTTCGGCATGAACGAGATCGTTTTCCCCGCCGCGATCCTGCAGCCGCCTTTCTTTGACCCGCATGCCGACCCGGCGATCAACTATGGCGGCATCGGCGCGGTCATCGGCCATGAAGTGAGCCATCATTTCGACGATCAGGGCGCGAAATACGACCAGACCGGCAAGCTCGCCGACTGGTGGACCCCGGCCGACGTTGCGGCGTTCGAAGCCGCCGGGAAAGCGCTTATCGCGCAATATGACGCCTATGAAGTGCTGCCCGGCGAAAAGCTCGACGGCACCTTCACCCTGGGCGAAAATATCGGTGACGTCGCCGGGCTGACCGTGGCCTATGACGCGTACCGGGCTTCGCTCGGCGGCAAGGAAGCGCCGGTGATCGGCGGCCTGACCGGCGATCAGCGCTTCTTCCTCGGCTGGGCGCAGGTGTGGCGGCGCAACTATCGCGAGCAGAATCTGTCGCAGCGGATCACCACCGATCCCCATTCGCCGTCGATCCAGCGGACTTGGGTCTCGCGCAACCTTGACCCGTGGTATAAGGCGTATCAGATCAAGGAAGGCCAGAAGCTGTATCTGGCACCCAAGGACCGCGTCCGCATCTGGTGACGCGCCGAACAGAAAGTTAGTCGTTGACCGCGCAAAGCCTGCCCTCCGCTGATGGTGATTTCATCAGGGGGGCGGGCGCCGTCGGCCCGCTCGCGGTGCCGGCGGGGCTGTCGCGTCTCGACATGGCGCTGCTCGGCGGGCTGGCGCTGCTGTCGGCGGTGCTGCTGTTCTGGGCGACGCGCGACCCGATCCTCGCCGCAGGATTTCTGGCCGGGCTGGCGGTCGCGGCGGGCGGGGTGCTGCTCGCGCGGCGGCTGTTTCCGGCCGCCGTCGTCGGCGAAGCGGTGCTGCCCGACTGGTCGATGCTGCGTCAGGCGGTCAATCACGACGATGTCGCGATCGCGGTCACCGACCGCGCGGGCCGCATGGTGTGCGCGAACGATCTGTTCGGCACTTGGATGGGCGGCTTTGTCACCCCGCCCGGACTGCCGCTCGAAGCCCGCGGCGCCGATCTTCTCAAGAACGCGGGCCGCATCGCGTGGCGCGATGGCGAGGGACGCGCCGACGACCTTGCGATCGGGCCGCTGCAACTGCGCGCGCAGGTCACGCGCACCGGGCAGGCGGAGGATTATCTCGTCTGGCGCTTCTCGGCGCTCGAACGGCTCGACCTGGCCTCGGAAGTGACCCGCCACCTTGATGGACCCGCGGGTCGCACGCTGGGCCACGCTGGGGTGATGGCGGCGCTCGTCAACGCCGAGGGACGGCTGCGTGTCGCCAATCAGGCGTTTCTGCTCCGCGCGCTGGGTGAGGACGACGCTGGTCATTATGCTGGCCGCGACGTCGCGCCGATGCTGCGCATCGACGACGGCGGCGCGCTGTATTTCGCGCGCGAGGGCGACCGTGCGACCCCGGTGCGGATGCTGCAAATCCCGCTCGCTCCCGCCGACAACAACACCCCGGTGCTGCTCGCGATGCTCGACGAGGAAATGGGGCCGGCCGATCGCGGCACCGCGCAAACCTATGTCGAAACCTTGCTGTCGCTGTTGCCGTTCGGGCTCGCGATGGTCGATCGCGACGGGCGTTTCCTCTACATGAACCGCGCGTTCGTGCGCGCGGCGAATCTCGGGGACGGGAAGATGCCGCGCTACCCCGGCGACATCGTCGTCGGCGAGGACAAGGGGCCGCTGGCCGACATGATCCGCCGCCACAGCAGCGGCCAGCAGGTCGGCGGCGACCTGTCGATCCGGCTCGCGGGACAAAGCGGCGACCCCGTGTCGATGCGCGTTGTCGGGGTGCGTGGGCTGGGTGAGGCGGCGGTGCTGCTCAGCCTGAAGGATTCGAGCGAGGAATCGCGGCTGAAGCGCCAGGTTGCGCAGGCATCGAAGATGCAGGCAGTCGGCCAGCTGGCCGGCGGCGTCGCGCATGATTTCAACAACATCCTGACCGCGGTGCTCGGCGCGTGCGACCTGATGCTGATGCGCCATACCCCCGGCGACAGCGACTATGACGATATTCAGCAGATCCGCAGCAACGCCAACCGCGCCGCCAGCCTGACGCGGCAATTGCTCGCCTTTTCGCGGCAACAGACGCTGCGGCCGCAGATCCTGCAACTGCCCGACGTGATTTCGGAAGTGTCGCACCTTTTGAAACGGCTGATCGGCGAGACCGTCCAGCTGGCGGTCCACCATGGTCGCGGGTTGGGCGCGGTGCGCGCCGACCCCGGCCAGCTCGAACAGGTGATCATCAACCTCGCGGTCAACGCGCGCGACGCGATGCCGGGCGGCGGGACGCTGACGATCGAAACCTATCCGGTTTCGGCGGCGGACGTGCGGCAGATGGGCAATGAATTCATGCCCCCCGCCGATTATTGCGCGCTCCGGGTCAGCGACACCGGCACCGGCATTGCGCCCGACGTGCTGCCCAAGATTTTCGAACCTTTTTTCACCACCAAGGATGTCGGCAAGGGGACGGGCCTCGGCCTGTCGACCGTTTACGGCATCATCAAACAGTCGGCGGGTTTCATCTTTGCCGACAGCCAGCCGGGGCAGGGGACCAGCTTCGTCATCTATCTGCCCGTCCACCGCGTCGGCAGCGACACCCCGGTCGTGGTACCGCCGCCCGCCAAGCCCAAGAAAAGCCAGTGGGGCACGGGCACCATCCTGCTCGTCGAGGACGAAGATATGGTGCGCGCGGTGGCTGAACGCGCGCTGACCCGCGCGGGCTATACGGTCGTCACCGCGTCGCAGGGCGAGGAGGGGCTCGAACGCTTTGCCCAGATGGCAGAGGTTGACCTGATCATCAGCGACGTCGTCATGCCGACGATGGACGGCCCCGCAATGGTGCGCGCACTGCGCGCCAAACGGCCCGATCTGCCGGTGCTGTTCATGTCGGGCTATGCCGAGGAACAATTGCGCCAGTCGATCAACATCGACGATGTCGCCTTCCTGCCCAAACCCTTTTCGGTCGCGCAACTGGCCGAGGCAACATCGGCGGCGCTCGACGATGCCGCGCATCGGGTGAAAAATGGCTGATCCGCTGCGCATCCTGCTCGTCGAGGACGATGTGCTGATCGGCATGATGCTCGCCGACATGTTCGACGCGCTCGGGCTGCCCGAACCCGCGCAGGCGGCGAGCATGGACGAGGCGCTGACGATCATCGCCGCCGAATCCTTGGGCGGCGCGCTCGTCGACATCAACCTTGGCGATGAAAAGGGCTGGCCGGTGGCGGACGCGCTGGCCGAGCGGGGGATTCCATTTGCCTTCACGTCGGGCGGCGGTGATATATTGCCGCCGGCGCATGCCCACCGCACGCTGGTCGCCAAACCCTTTCGGATCAGCGATATTGAGGCGGCGCTGGCCGAATTCGGGAGTTAGCTCGACCATAATCGTCATCCCGGCGAAGGCCGGGATCTCGACCTCGCGGGCCGACGCACCGGCGAGATCGTGTTTCAGAGTCACGCGCCTCTGAACACCCTTCGCCGGGATGACCGGAACAATATGACAGATTCTTTTTGTTCCTCTCTTGTTCTATAGGAACAAATGCCGTACATCGTTCGGGCGTTGCGGTGGTTCAGCCTTCGCTTTAGAGCAGGAAAGGACGGCAGATGGCCGGTCAATTGTCACTCGTCGAATCGGGGAAATCAGTGAACAGCACGGACAGGCAAAAGGCGCTCGACGCCGCGCTCGCGCAGATCGACCGCGCCTTTGGTAAAGGCTCGGTGATGAAATTGGGCTCGAAGGAGGCGATGCAGGTCGAGGCGATCTCGACCGGGTCGCTCGGCCTCGACATCGCGCTCGGCGTCGGCGGCCTGCCGCGCGGCCGCGTCATCGAAATCTACGGTCCGGAAAGCTCGGGCAAGACGACACTCGCGCTGCACACGCTCGCCGAGGCGCAAAAGGGCGGCGGCACCGTCGCCTTCGTCGACGCCGAACATGCCCTCGACCCGGTCTATGCCCGCAAGCTCGGCGTCAACATCGACGAACTGATCGTGTCGCAGCCCGACACCGGCGAACAGGCGCTCGAAATCGTCGACACGCTGGTGCGCTCGAATGCCATCGACGTGCTCGTCGTCGACTCGGTCGCCGCGCTCGTCCCGCGCGCCGAAATCGAGGGCGAGATGGGCGACAGCCATGTCGGCCTGCAAGCGCGCCTGATGTCGCAGTCGCTGCGCAAGCTCACCGGTTCGATCAGTCGCTCGCGCTGCATGGTGATCTTCATCAACCAGTTGCGCATGAAAATCGGCGTGATGTACGGCAACCCCGAAACGACGACCGGCGGCAACGCGCTCAAATTCTACGCCTCGGTCCGCCTCGACATCCGCCGCACCGGCCAGATCAAGAATGGCGACGAGATCGTCGGCAACACGACCAAGGTGAAGGTGGTGAAGAACAAGGTCGCGCCGCCGTTCAAACAGGTCGAATTCGACATCATGTACGGGCAGGGCATTTCCAAGATCGGCGAGATCCTCGACATTGGGGTCAAGGCTGGCCTCGTCGAAAAATCGGGCGCCTGGTTCAGCTATGATTCGATCCGCATCGGTCAGGGCCGCGAAAATGCGAAGAATTTTTTGACGGAAAATCCCGAGCTCAAGGAACGGCTCGAAGCCGCGATCCGCAGCCGCACCGACGCGGTGGCCGAAGAAATGATGGTCGGCTCCGACGACGACGGCGACGACGACAATTGATCCCGATCCGGTCGGTGCCGGTTTGGCGCCGACCGGGAAACGGCGGCGGGTCTTCAGCCCCCTTGTAACTATGGGCACCTGCACGCCCCTCTCCCCGCAGGTCGACCCGCCCGCCGTTGACCTTTTGTGCTGTGGCGGTTTTGCGGGCGAGCAACGTCCCGTCCGCTTTGGAGTGGATTAGGGAAGGTCTGCTTTTTTGGCGGCAAGCAGGTCAAAGCTATCATTCGTTTCTATGTATGCCCGAGAGCAGCGACGGCATCCGCTACTCGCCATTGATGCCACATACCATCGTCGAGCAGGTGCAGGGTATCGCCTCGACCCGCTAGCAGATCCGGACTCTCCCACGTTGGCACCCGATCATTTTGAGCGGGAGGCGCGGAGCGTAACGGCATGCTCCATGTCGCGAGAAGCATCGCCTCTTCACCGTTTCCCGGTCCTTCAAGTTGGACCAAAGCCAACCGCGCGGCGTCGTTACGATAGCCTCCCGCGACCAGCGCGTAAGTGCCATCGACCGCGATCGCCTTCGGCCCATCAAGTTCGCTTCGCCACCAACGCGTCGGCATACCGGGAACGAAGCGAACCAACGGAAAGTCGGTGAAGGGCGATGCCCATACACCGGACCCAGCAGGAGCGAGCGCGTAGCAGTCGGCGATGAAACCAGCCTCCTTTGGCAATAACGGTAAGTCCACCAAGCTCCCGTCTGGCGCGAAGCACGCAACACCATTGCTGGAAGGCGGCCATTCCATATCCGGCACGCTCCATCCTTCGCCAAAAATGCCTTCGTCGAACCAGCCGACCCAGATCCGGTCTGCATCGTCGATCGCAATGTGTTCAATCCCGTCGCCAAGCATGAATCTGGCTAGCAACGCTCCTTCTGGGGTTAGTACCCTCGCGTTTGGTTTGCCGACTGCGCGAGCCCCCACCACAAGCCATCGGCCATCTGCAAAGCGATCAACCAACGGATGCGGGGTCTCAAGCGGAAAGACGGGACCATCTTGCCAACTTCCTGCGTCCCAAGTCAGCAGACGCGCCCGCCCGCTGTCGGTTAGCTGGTCGATACGGCTCGGCGGGGCAATCGGCCCGTCACTTCCAAGACCGTCAAAAATGCGCGACCATTCCTTCGCAAGGTCAACGTCCGTCGCGACAACGGCCAAGTTACCATCTGACAGAATGGCATAACGAAGCGCCTGCCATCCGGTTGGGATAGGCAGATACCGGAGGGTGGTGCGTGGGGACATAGGCGAACGATGCCTGAGTTGATCAACGTCCACAATCGGGTTCGATAAGTCGGCTTCAACGGCTAGGTGATTTACGTACATGCTGCACATGCTCTCCTGCGACTGCAATTAGCTTCGCCGCGCCTTGCACACCCCCGACCAACAGCTACAAGCGGGCCATGCCTGCGATCCGCCTCTTTGGCCTGCCCACCGATATCAACAGCAGCTTCGAGCGCGGCGCGGCCGCCGGACCCGCCGCGATCCGCGCCGCGCTGTTCAGCGACCGCGGCAATATGGCGAGCGAGCTCGGTCCCGAAATCGGCACCGACATCGCGTTCACCGACGATGGCGACCTGCCGCTGACCGAGAACACCGCGCAGGACGATGCCGCGATCCGCCGCCACGTCGTGATGCTGCATGAGGATGGCGAGGTGCCGCTGGCGCTCGGCGGCGACCATGCGGTAACCTTTCCGCTCGTCGAGGCCGCGGCGACCTGCTTTGGGCCGGTGAGCATCCTCCATCTCGATGCCCACCCCGATCTCTACGACGATTTTGCGGGCAATCCGCGCAGCCACGCTTCGCCCTTTGCCCGCATCTGCGAGGCCGGCCATGCGGCGCGGCTGGTGCAGGTCGGCATCCGCACGCTCACCAACCATTGCCGCGAACAGGCGGCGCGCTTCGGGGTCGAGATCATTCCGATGGCCGATTTTACCCCCGATCGCGTCCCCGTGCTCGACGGCCCGCTCTACATCTCGATCGACCTCGACGGCATCGATCCGTCGGCGGCGCCCGGCGTCGCGCATCCCGAACCCGGCGGATTGACGGTGCGCGAAGTGCTGGCGGTGCTGCACAAGCAGACCGCGCCGATCGTCGGTGCCGACATCGTCGAGCATCATCCCGGCCGCGATATCGGCGATGTCACCGCGATCCTCGGCGCGAAGCTGGTTCGCGAACTCGCGGCGCTGATCGACCGCAACGGCCCATACAAGACCTGACCCTTTGAGGAGAGCATCATGACCCTGATCGTCCACCATCTGAACAACAGCCGTTCGCAGCGCATCCTGTGGCTGCTCGAGGAGATCGGCGCGCCGTACGAGATCAAATTTTATGACCGCGACGCGACGACCAACCTGGCGCCGCCCGAGCTGGTCGCGGTGCATCCGCTCGGCAAGTCGCCGGTGATTTCGGATGGTAGTCGCGTGATCATCGAATCGGGCGCGATCACCGAATATCTGTGCGAACGGCACGGCGGCGGGCATCTGGTGCCCGAGCGCGGCACCGACGACCATGTCAGCCACCTCGAATGGCTGCATTTCGCCGAAGGATCGGCGATGACCCCGATCCTGCTGCGCATCTACACCGCGCGGCTGGGCGAGGCGGCGGCGCCGCTCGAACCGCGGATCAACCAGCAACTCGACGCGCATTTCGCCTATATGGAAAGCCGCGTCGGCGAGACCGGCCATTTCATCGGCGACAGCCTGTCGGCGGCCGACATCATGCTGAGCTTCCCGGCCGAAATCGCGATCATGCAGGGGATGGCGCCGCGCTATCCCAAACTCGCCGCCTTTGTGAACGCCTGCCATTCGCGCCCGGCGTGGCAGCGCGCGCGCGAAAAGGGCGGCGCCTATTATGGCTATTGACCGGCGGCGCTGGTTGCCGCTGGCCGCGCTGGGGCTGATCGCCGGCGCGGCGGCGGCGCAGGCGCCACCGCTCGGCTCCGAGGTCGAGCGGATCGCGACCGGCGCCGACGGCGCAACTTTCACCGCCCCGGCGGCCGACGAAAGCGCCGCGATGGGCCGCTTCGCCGCCTACACGATGGCGCTCGCGAAGCGCGACTACGCTAGCGCCTATGCGATGCTGCGCCTGTCGTTCCAGGCGGCGAACCCGCGGCTCGAATGGGAGATGAAACTGCGCAAGCGCCCGACCTTGTGGGCCGACGGCACCCTCCGCGTGCTGCGCCTGAACTGGTATGCCGACCCCGCGGGGCAGCCGCCGGGGCTCTACGCCGCCTTCGATTTCCGCGGCAATCGCCAGGACGGGACGATGGATTGCGGTTATGTCGCGGTGCACCGCACCGCGCCCGGCGCCGAGTGGACCGTGGTGCGCACCGACACCTCCGAAGTGCCCGCCGAGCTGATCGAGGACGGGGTGCCAAAGGCCGACGTGCTGCGCCAATTGCCCTGCTATCTGGGCAAGGGGATCGCCACCGCTTTCTGATCGATTACGGCGTTGATGATCATCGACACGAAGCGGCTTGTCGCATGGCAGCAAAATCCCTAATTCGCGCGCATGACATCGACCAACGACATCCGCCGCTCGTTCCTCGACTATTTCGGGGGCACCGGGCACCATATCGAGCCGTCGGCGCCGCTGGTGCCGTACAACGACCCGACGTTGATGTTCGTCAACGCCGGGATGGTGCCGTTCAAGAATGTCTTCACCGGGCTGGAAAAGCGGCCGTACAGCACGGCGGCCTCGTCGCAGAAATGCGTCCGCGCCGGCGGCAAGCACAACGATCTCGACAATGTCGGCTTCACCGCGCGCCACCACACCTTCTTTGAAATGCTGGGCAATTTCTCGTTCGGCGATTATTTCAAGGAGCAGGCGATCCACCATGCGTGGAACCTGATTACCAAGACCTGGGGACTGGCGCCCGAACGGCTGACGGTCACCGTCTATCACACCGATGACGAGGCGTTCGACCTGTGGAAGAAGATCGCGGGCCTGCCCGAGGAGCGGATCATCCGCATCGCGACCAACGACAATTTCTGGTCGATGGGCGACACCGGGCCGTGCGGGCCGTGCAGCGAAATCTTTTACGACCATGGCGACCATATCTGGGGCGGCCCGCCGGGATCGCCGGAGGAAGACGGCGACCGCTTTGTCGAAATCTGGAACCTGGTGTTCATGCAGTACGACCAGCGCGGCCCCGGCGACCGCGTCGACCTGCCGCGCCCCAGCATCGACACCGGCATGGGGCTGGAGCGCGTTGCGGCGGTGCTGCAGGGCGTCCACGACAATTATGACACCGACACGTTCAAGGCGTTGATCGCGGCGTCGGTCGACCTGACCGGCGTGCCGGCCGAAGGCGCGACGCAGGCGAGCCACAGGGTGATCGCCGATCATCTCCGCGCCTCGAGCTTCCTGGTCGCCGACGGGGTGCTGCCGTCGAACGAAGGGCGCGGTTATGTGCTGCGCCGGATCATGCGCCGCGCGATGCGCCACGCGCATCTGCTCGGCGCCAAGGATCCGCTGATGTACCGGCTGCTGCCGTCGCTGACCGCCGAAATGGGCGCCGCCTATCCCGAGCTGATCCGCGCCCAGCCGCTGATCGCCGAGACATTGGAGCGCGAGGAAACCAAGTTCCGCCAGACGCTCGACAAGGGGCTGAAGCTTCTTGATGAGGCCGTGCAAACGATCAAATCTCATAACCCCGATGGTGAGTTGATGACGCTCGGGGGTAATGTCGCCTTCAAACTCTACGACACCTATGGCTTTCCTTATGATCTGACGGAGGACGCGCTCCGTACGCAAGGCATTATGGTCGACCGTGCGGGCTTCGACGCCGCGATGGCGCAGCAGAAGGCGGCGGCGCGCGCGGCATGGAAGGGCAGCGGGCAAAAGGCGTCGGAGGAAATCTGGTTCGACCTGGCCGAAACGAACGGCAGCACCGAATTCACCGGTTACGGCGCCACCGTGGGCGAAGGCCAGGTGATCGCGCTGGTCAAGGACGGCGTTCAGGTCGATGCCGCGCAGGCGGGCGACGAGCTGGTGGTGCTGACCAACCAGACGCCCTTTTACGGCGAAAGCGGCGGCCAGATGGGCGACAGCGGCACGATCGCGACGCTGGGCGGCGCGAGGGCATCGGTCAGCGACACCGGCAAGCCGCTCGGGCGGCTGCACGCGCATCAGGCGAAGCTGGAGGCGGGCACGCTGAAGGTCGGCGACACGGTGCAGCTGACCGTCGATGCCGAACGCCGCGACCGCATCCGCGCCAATCACAGCGCGACGCATTTGCTGCACGCGGCATTACGCAATCGGCTGGGCGGGCATGTGACGCAAAAGGGCAGCCTGGTTGCCGAGGACCGTTTCCGGTTCGACTTCTCGCATCCCAAGGCGTTGAGCGCCGAAGAGATCGCCGACGTCGAATCGCAAGTGAACGCCCAGATCCGCGGCAATGAAGCGGTGACGACGCGGCTGATGACCCCCGACGACGCCGTCGCGGCGGGCGCGCTGGCGCTGTTTGGCGAGAAATATGGCGACGAGGTGCGCGTGCTCAGCATGGGCAAGGCGACCGAGAATCACTATTCGGTCGAGCTGTGCGGCGGCACGCATGTGCGGGCGCTGGGCGACATCGCCTTGTTCAAGATCATCAGCGAAAGCGCGGTGTCGTCGGGGGTGCGGCGCATCGAGGCGCTGACCGGCGACGCCGCGCGGGTGTGGCTGAATGGCCGTGACGAGGCGCTGAAGGCAGCGGCCGCGGCGCTCAAGACGTCGCCCGACGACGTCCCGGCGCGCGTGGCGCAGCTGGCCGAGGCGCTGAAGAAAGCCGAGCGCGAGCTCGCCGATGCGAAGAAGGCGCTGGCAATGGGCGGCGGCGGTGCGGCGAGCGGGCCGGCCGTCGAGCAGGTCGGTAACACCGCGTTCATCGCGCAGGTGGTCGACGGGCTCGATCCCAAGGAACTGCGCGGCACGGTTGACGGGCTGAAGAAGCAGGTCGGCAGCGGCGTCGCGATGCTGGTCGCGGTCAACGATGGGCGCGCTTCGGTGGCGGTCGGGGTGACCGACGGCGCCCCCCATAATGCGGTCGATCTCGTCAAGCTCGCGGTCGCGGCGCTCGGCGGGCAGGGCGGCGGCGGGCGGCCCGACATGGCGCAGGGCGGTGGTCCCGACGGCGGCGCGGCGGATAGCGCGGTGGCCGCGGTCAAAGCCGCACTGGTTTGAAACCGACCAAGAAGACGCGGCGCACCGATCATGCCGAACGGCTGATCGCGGCGCCGCTGGTCGACGTCTTTTCGGCCTTCACCAGCGAGGCGAAACTGGCGCGGTGGTTGCCGCCCGAGGGGGCGACGGGCGAATTCGAGCATGTCGACCTGCGCCCGGGCGGCGGCTTTCTGATGCGGCTGACGTTCGACGATGCCGACGTCGAGACCAAGAGCGACGACGACAGCGATGTCGTCGAGGTCTATATCCCGACGCTCGACGACGGCCGCCTGATCGTGTGGGAGGTCGAATTCGCGTCCGACGACCCGCGCTTTTCGGGGACGATGGCGATGCACTGGTATCTGTCGCGGCAAGGCGGCGGCACGCTGGTGACGATCGACGCGCATCATGTGCCGCCGGGGATTTCGGCGAAGGATCACCTGGAAGGGCTGAATTCGTCGTTGGCGAATTTGGCGAAGGTCGTGGAGGGCTGAACGTCGTCCCCGCGAAGGCGGGGACCGCTGGCGGTTTACGCAGCGATGCCGAGCAGTCCTCCAGCGGTCCCCGCCTTCGCGGGGACGACGATTTAACTCAACTTTCCACCCCCTTTGCCTTCCCCCACGCGCGTGCCGCGGTGTAGCCCAGATACCCCGTGCCAAAGAGCGCATAGAGCGGCTCGGGAATCCCCGCGAGATAGGCGTTCATCCCTTCCGCAATGCCTTTTGCCATCTCGGGCCGCGCCGCGGCGATCAGGCCCATCGGGATGGCCCAGAGCAGCAGCGTGTACATGACATAGAGGAAGCTGGGCCGCGCGCGGCTGGTCCACGGGTCGGCGCTGTTCGCCTCGGCGACAATCGCGGTCATCCGGGTGCGGATCGCTTCCATTTCCTGGCTGCCCTCCATCTTGAGGAGTTCCAGCTTGGCGCGGTCGCGCGCTTCGGGATCGGGGATGATCTTGTCGATCAGCTTGGCGATCGGCCCGATCAGGCCTTCGATGATGCTCATGGCGATACTCCTTGCAGGTTCAAAGTTCAGGGAAGTTCAGCCCAATGGCGCGCCGAACGGCGTCAGTGCTCGCCGATGCGATTGGCGAGCCAGCCGTAGAGAAAGGCTTCCTGGCTGGGGCGGCGTTCGGCGAGCGCGATGTAACGTTCGCCCTGCAGCGCCTCCATCGCGCGCAGCAGCACCGTCTCGCCGCCGACGCCGCGCGCGCGCAGAAAGGCATCGAGCGCCGACAGGGTGCGCGCGCCGATGTCGCGATCGACCGCGATGTCGGGATAGTCGCGCGCGGCGCGGTTGAGCGCGTTGAGCGCGCGCTGGAGGAACCCCGCCGCGGTGCCGGTCCCCATGTTGACGCCGGTGTCGAACAGCTCGGCCGCGATTTTGGGCGCGCGCAAAGCGACGCGGTCGAAGCCGGGGCGCAGCCAGTAGGTGCGGCGATAGATCGCCGCCGCGTCGGCGCGCGGCAGGTCGCGCATCGGCCCGTCATAACCCTGCGCGCGCGCCACCGCTTCGGTGATTCCCCAGCAGGTCGGGCCGCCGCGGTCGGCGGGGTGGTTTACATATCGGCCTTCGCGGTCGATGACGGCATCGATCAGCGCGTCGGCGTCGACGCGCGGGCAATCGGTTCGGGACATGATTCGCTCCTGTGGTTTGTTCTATGTTCAGTAACGAACCATATTGGAAAATTGTAGGAAAGGCCTTTTTCGATGCGGGCGTTGCAGGTGCGCGAATTATTGCCCGATCATGCGGGGGCGGCGCTGAGCGAGGTGGCGGTGCCGCAGCCCGGGCCGGGCGAGGTGCGGGTGCGGGTGCGCGCGGCGGCGGTCAATTTTCCCGACCTGTTGATGACGCGCGGCGATTATCAGCTGAAGCCGCCGTTGCCCTTTGTGTCGGGACTGGAGTTTGCGGGGGAGATCGACGCGCTGGGCGAGGGGGTCGCGGATTGGCGGGTCGGCGACGCGGTGGTCGGCGGCAACCGCTATGGCGCGATGGCCGAATATTGCGTCGCGCCGGCGGAGGCGCTGCGGGCGAAACCCGATCGGCTGTCGTGGGACGAAGCAGCGGCCTATCCGGTCGCCTACCTCACCGCCTATGTGGCGCTGGTCCGCGGGGCGCGCGTGGAGCCCGGCGAATGGGCGCTGGTGCATGGCGCCGCGGGGGGCGTCGGGCTGGCGGCGGTCGATCTGGCCAAGGCGCTCGGGGCGCGGGTGATCGCTGCGGCGAGCAGCGCCGCCAAGCAGGATGCGATCGCGCGGCTTTACGCCCCCGATGCGGTGATCGACGGCGGGCCGGGGTTTCGCGAACGCGTCAAGCAATTGACCGGCGGCAGCGCAGGGCAGGACGGGGCCGATGTGATCTTCGACCCCGTCGGCGGCGATGTCTTCGACGAATCGACGCGCTGTATCGCCTTCGGCGGCCGCTTGCTGGTGATCGGCTTTGCGTCGGGCCGCATTCCGGAGGTGTCGGTGAACATGCCGTTGATCAAGGGTTTTTCGGTCGTCGGGGTGCGCGCGGGCGAATATGGCCGCCGCTTTCCAGCGCGCGGGGCGGAGAATGTCGCGGCGATCGATGCGCTGGCGGCGGCGGGAACGATCCGCCCGCACGTTCACGCCGCGCTCGACCTTGCCGACTGGCGCGCGGGCTTTGCGATGCTCGAACGGCGCGAAGTGGTGGGGAAGGTCGTGCTGCGCCCCTGACCCGCCGGGCTTTATCCCGGGCGTAGTTGTCCTGCCCCGCCGCCCTGTGGCAGTGCGTGGCAGGGCGGCGCATCGCTTGCCCATCGAAAAAGGAACCATCATGCGGACCCTGGCTTTGGCGCTCTCCCTGCTGGCCTTCGCGCTCGCCGCGCCGGGGTTGGCGGCCGCACAAGACGTCGTGATCGATACCCATGTCCATCTGCACAAGGGTGAAGCGTCGATCGGCGACTATCGGGCACAGCTGAAGGCCAAGGGCCAGTCGGTCGCGGCGTTCGGCGCGATGTGGTTCGGCGGCCCCAACCAGGCACTGGCGGGCAATCCCGAGCGGATTCGCGCCAACAACGACGCGCTGATCGCGCTCGCGGCGCGCCATTCGGGCATGATCGCGATCGCGACCGTCCACCCCTATGACGGCGCCGCCGCCATTGCCGAGGTCGAGCGCGTCGCCGCGCGCGGCGTCAAGCTGCTCAAGATCCATCCGCACACGCAGCGGTTCGATGCCGCCGATCCGCGGGTGCTGGCGCTGGTGCGGCGGGCGGGCGAGGTCGGGCTGATCGTCGTCATGGACAACGCCAATATCGTCGCCAACGACAATGAAAATCTGTTCAACCTCGCGCTGCAGGCGCCGAAGACGCGGTTCATCTTTGCCCATATGGGGGCGCTCAATTTCCGCTTCTGGAACATGCTGGCGCTGGCGCGGACGGCGGAAAATCTGTTCGCCGACAATGTCTATTTCGACATCAGCGCCACCGTCCTGATTGCCGCCGATTCGCCGATCGAGGACGAGTTTGTGTGGACGATCCGCAATGTCGGGGTCGACAAAGTGCTGCTGGGGTCGGACTTTCCGCAGATGTCGCTGCCGCAAACCCTCGATGCACTCGACAAGCTCGACCTGACCGAGGCCGAGCGCGCGCAAATTCGCGGCGGCAATGCGCGCAAGCTGCTCGGGCTGGATTGAGATCGGTCCACCAAAGCGCCGCGCGGGTCGCGGCGGGCCTTATGGAATAATTGGTCGGGACGAGAGGATTCGAACCTCCGACCCCCACACCCCCAGTGTGATGCGCTACCAGGCTGCGCTACGTCCCGACCGGCCCTGTTGGGCAGGCGAGGCCCCTAGCGCGGGTTGGCGGGGGATGCAAGGCTCTCCTGAGCAAAGGCGCGGCGCGAGGTGGCAGACGGATCGCGTGCCCTGGCGCCCTTGACCTTGGCGCCATCCTCCCCATTTCGGCGGCGCCTGCGAAAGGGGGCGGCGCAGCGACCGGTTGCGCGCTGGCCCCCTGCATGATAGGCGCCGCGCCATTCATCCGCGCCGGTTCCGCCTGGAACGGGCCGCGTTTTCAAACGGAAAGTTTTTCACCCATGTCGACGCAATTGCTTCTGACCCAGGCGGCCGGATCGGGCGGCGGGGCTGCCGGTTTCCTGATGCTGGTGCCTTATCTGCTGATCTTTGTCGTGTTCTGGTTCTTTCTGATCCGCCCGCAGCAGGTGCGCGCCAAGGAGCATCGCGCCAAGATCGCGGCGGTGAAGCCGCGCGATCAGGTGGTGACCGGCGGCGGCATCGTCGGCAAGGTCACGCGCGTCGACGATGATTTCGCCGACGTCGAAATCGCGCAGGGCGTCAAGATCAAGGTCGTCAAATCGACCCTGGCCGACGTGATGCAGCCCGGCGCCAAGCCCGCCAACGACTGACGCGGCGGGGCCGGCGTCGCCGCCCCGCGCATGCTATCGGACCTTTAGACCATGCTCGATTTCCCGCGCTGGAAAACCATCAGCATCAGCATCATCCTGTTGCTCGGTATCATCTTTTCCGTCCCCAGCTTCCTGCCCGAAAAGACGCTGAACAGCCTGCCGTCGTTCCTGCAGGCCAAGGTCAACCTGGGTCTCGACCTCGCCGGCGGCAGCCATCTGCTGCTCGAGGCCGACATCGAGGATCTGCGCAAGACCCAGCTGACCAACATGGAAAAGACCGTGCGCACCGCGATGCGCGGCGAGCGCGGCCCCGACGACGATATCGCGATCGGCGAACTGGCGACCGCGGGCGGCAAGATCAGCTTTCTGATCCGCGATCAGGCGCAGCTCGACGAGGCGCGCGACCGGTTGTTCAGCCAGACGCAGGGCGCCGCGATGACCGGCCAGCGCGACTGGAATATCGACATCATCGATACCACCCGCATCGTGATGACCCCGACCACCGCCGGCCAGACGCAGGCGGTCGCCGATGCGATGGATTCGGCGCGCGACATCATCGACAAGCGCGTCAACGATCTCGGTACCCGCGAACCGACGATCATCCGCCAGGGCAACGACCGCGTTGTCGTCCAGGTGCCGGGCCTGCAGGATCCGGCGGCGCTGAAGGAATTGATCGGCAAGACCGCGCGGCTGGAATTCCGCATGGTCGATCCCAACGCCGACCCTGCCGAGGCGGCCGCGGGCCGCGTCCCGGTGGGCAGCGAAATCGTCCCCTATGCCGAGGGCGAGGGCAATGGCGCGTCGTTCGAAGTGCTGCGCCGCCAGGTGATGATCAGCGGCGAGCAGCTGATCAACGCGCAGCAAAGCTATGATCCGCAGAACAACCAGCCGGTCGTGTCGATCAGTTTCGATTCGGGCGGCGCGAACACCTTTGCCAAGGTGACGGCGCAGAATGTCGGCAAGCGCTTTGCCATGGTGCTCGACGGCAAGGTGCTGTCGGCGCCGTCGATCAACGAACCGATCCTGGGCGGTAGCGCGCAAATTTCGGGCAGCTTTTCGGTGGCGAGCGCCAATGCGCTGGCGATCTCGCTGCGCTCGGGCGCCCTGCCGGTGAAGATGGCGGTGGTCGAGGAACGCACCGTCACTCCCGAACTTGGCGCCGATTCGATCCGCAAGGGCGCAATCGCGGGCATCATCGCCACCGTCGCGGTGCTGGTGCTGATGATGGTCGTGTATGGCCGTTTCGGCATCTATGCGAATATTGCGCTGTTCTTTAACGTGTTCCTGATCATCGCGATCATGGCGGCGTTCAACGCGACGCTGACATTGCCGGGCATCGCGGGTTTCGTGCTGACCATCGGCGCCGCGGTCGACGCCAACGTGTTGATCAACGAGCGAATACGCGAGGAACTGAAACGCGGACGCAAGGTGTTCCAGGCGATCGACCTGGGCTATTCCGAAGCCAGCCGTGCGATTTTCGACGCCAACGTCACCAACGTCATCGCCGCGGTGTTGATGTTCTGGTTCGGCTCGGGCCCGATCAAGGGCTTTGCCGTGGTGCTGACCATCGGCATCGTCACCAGCGTTTTCACCGCCGTCACCGTTACCCGTATGTTCGTGGCCCATTGGCTGCGGACGGCGCGTCCGACGTCGATCAACATCTAAAGGGAGCGAAGAGATGCGCTTGCTGAAACTCGTCCCCGACGACACGAATATCGACTTTCTGCGGTGGCGGAAATTCGCCTCTTTCATGAGCTTTTTCCTGGTGGCCGTGTCGATTGCGCTGGTCGCGGTCAAAGGGCTTAATTTCGGCGTCGATTTTGTCGGCGGCCAGTCGGTGCGGGTCGAATTCGCGCAGAATATGCCGCCGATCGATGAAATTCGCGAAAAGGTCGGCCAGATCGGCCTGGGCGAAGCAACGATCCAGCAGTTCGGATCCGACAAGGCGGTATCGATCCGCACCGCGCTGCCCGAAGGCGACAAGGCCGCCGCCGAGCGCGCCGGGCAGCAGCTGGTAGCGGGTATCCAGAAAGCCTTTCCGACCGCGAAGGCGGGTTCGGTCGAAACCGTGTCGGGCAAGGTGTCGGGCGAATTGATCCGTACCGGCGCGATCAGCCTGGGCCTCGCGATCATCGGCATCTCGATCTATATCTGGATACGGTTCGAATGGCAGTTCGGCGTCGGTGCGCTGGGCCGCCTGTTCCACGAGGTGTCGCTGACGTTCGGCCTGTTCGCGGTGACGCAGATGCAGTTTGACCTGAACAGCGTTGCGGCCTTGCTGACGATCGTCGGCTATTCGCTCAACGATACGATCGTGGTCTATGACCGCATTCGCGAAAATCTGAAAAAATACCGGAAGATGGAGATTGTTCCGCTCCTCAATCTCAGCATTAACGAAACGCTGTCGCGCACCGTCATGACCACCCTGGCGATGGTGCTCGCGCTCGGCGTGCTGTTGATCTTTGGCCCCGACGTGATTTTCGGCTTTACCGCTGCGATGCTGTTCGGCGTGTTCATCGGCGGCTATTCGTCCGTGCTGATGTCGACCCCGGTGCTGGTCTGGCTGAAGGTCGGCCCGGACAGCTTTGTCCCGCGCACCACCGCGGGCATGACCGGCGGCGAACGGGTCGAGCGCAAGGACGACGGCGCGGTTGTTTAGGGCGTAATCTTCTCTTCGTCATTGCGAGCGGAGCGAAGCAATCCAGCGTGTGACAAGCCGCTCTGGATTGCTTCGCTTCGCTCGCAATGACGATTCAAACTATTCGCGAGAACCCGCACAGCGGCGCAGATGCGCGGCGAGTTCGCGGCCGTTGCGGTCCCAGTCGAAGCGATCACCAAGGCTCGCGGCGACGTCCGACGCCGCGGGCGGGTTCGCCAGGATCACCTGCACCGCGGCGGCGATCGCTTCGGGGGTGCGCTGGACGATCCGCCCCGCGGCGGGCGATGTTACCAGTTCGGCGGCGCCCCCGGCATCGCTGATGACGATCGGGGTGCCGCACGCGATCGCCTCGACCCACGCATTGGCCAGGCCCTCGCTGACCGACGGCATGACCACCGCGTCGGCGGCGCGATAGAGCATCGGCAGGTCGGCATTGGCGACCGGCCCCATGACATGGACGCGATCGGCGACGCCGAGCCGCTGCGCGAGCGCGCGGTAGTGGCCTTCGGCTTCGCCCGCCCCGGCGAGCCGGTAATCGACGCCGGGCAGCGCGGGCAGCGCCTCGATCACCAATGCCTGCCCCTTGCGCGGGATAAGCGCGCCGACGGTCAGGATCATCGGCGCGTCGCCGATACCCAGCGCGGCGCGCGCCGCGGCGCGGTCGCCGGGGGCAAAGCGGGCGGTGTCGATGCCGGTGTAGTGGACCGCGATCTTGGCGGGATCGATGCCGATCGCCGCCATGTCGCGGCGCATTGCGTCCGACACGGCGAGCAGGCCTGCGGCCTTGTCTGCGGCCTCGATCAGCTGCGGCGCGGTTGCCGGGTCATGGCCGAAATGGCTGATGTCGGCGCCGCGCGCCTTGACCGAAAAGGGGAGGCCAAGCGCGTCCGCGACGCGCATCGCGGCGGGACCGTCGGGGTAGAAGAATTGGGCGTCGACGACGTCGAACGCCTGACCGCGCACCGCCGCCAGCACGGCGCGCGCGACCATTGCCGGGTTGAAGCGCGCGCCGATGCGCGGGATCAGCGGAAAGCGTGGACGGTGAACGACAAGGCCGTTCCAGCTTTCGGCGCGGGGCAGGGCGCGGAGCTGGCGGTAGCGCGGATGAAGCGACAAGGGGAAGGGCGGCAGGCCGACCGGCGCGACGATGGTGAGGTCGACCCCCGGCTGCGCGGCAAGCGCGCGCAGACTTTTTTCTACGAACAGCCCGAAGTTGGGGCGCGCCGTGTCGGGGAAGAGCGTGGCGATCGACAGGATGCGGAGGCGGGTCATGCGCACCCTCTCATCCGTTTGTGCTGAGCTTGTCGAAGCACCGTTTTTCCTTGGCGTCGGTAGAAGAAAGGACGGCCCTTCGACAAGCTCAGGGCGAACGGACTTGGATTAGAGCGACCGGATCAACCGCACCGCGACCGCCGCCCAAGGCGGGTTGCTGACGACCTGTTGCCGGGCGCCGGTGCCCAGCGGCAGCAGGTGCAATTTCTCGCCGTCGACGTTGAGCAGCCGTGCGAAGAAAAAGCGGCCGGCGGGGCGCGGAACGAGCAGGTCGCGGTTGAGCGCGCTGGTCCAGTCGCCCGCGATCCGGCGGCACCAGATTTCGTCGCCGGCGCGATAATCGCCGATCGACGAGGTGACGCGCACCGCAACCATATCCTCGCCCGGGCGCGCGGTCAGCGCCTGCTCGACGCGCGTCGGCGCCTGCGCGCCGTCGGCGCCGAGGTGCGCGGTGATCGTCAGCTGGGTATCCTGCGGCAGCTGGACCAGCTCGGCGGCATCGACCCCGAGCGCCGCGGCGATGCGGTTCATCCAGCCGAGCGAGAGGGTGCGCGTGCCGGTTTCGAGGCGGCCGATCGTTTGCGCGGTGGTCGGCGGATCGCAGCGCGCGCCGACCTCTTCGAGCGTCAGGCCCTTGGCGCGGCGGACGGAGCGAATGCTGTTGATCATCGCAAAACCCTCAAATAACCAAATCGGTTTCTTCTTTCCTACAAATTATTCCAGTGTCAAGCCCGGTCTTCTGTTTAAGGAGATTGGAATGACGACACGCCAGCTTGCCACCCGCCCGCACCCCGACGACCGCATCGACCCGGCCAAGACCGGCCTGCAAGCGATGCGGCAGGTGACGATCAATATGGCCGAAAGCCCGATCGCATGGCTGGCCGCGCGCGGGCATCTGACGCAGGCGCAGCTTTATGCGGGCGAACGGCTGCGCGCCGATTACGAGCGCGCGGGCCTCGCGGCGCGGGTGACGATGCGTTGGGACGCGGCGCCGCCCGCGAAAAGCCGCGGCGGCGCGCGCGCGGCGGACGCCTCGCTGGCGCGGATCGACGCGCATCGGCGTTTTCATGGCGCGCTCGATGCGGCGGGGCCGGGCTTGGCCGACATTTGTTGGCGGGTGATTTGTGCGGGTGAGGGGATAGGCGGGGCCGAGAAGGGGTTGGGGTGGCCAGCGCGGTCGGGGAAGCTCGTGCTGGGGCTGGCGCTGGACCGGCTGGCACGGTTTTACGGGGTGGGGTGAACCTAGCCGAATATACGCTGGGCCTCGTGCTCGTCATCGACACATGTGTTGGCGACGCGCCGCGATTTGGCGAGATAGAGCGACCAGATGGTGGCAAAGACCAGCGACTGGAAAACGCCTTTCACATATTCGGCGTTGATCTGGGCAATATCCTCGGGCCACAGCGCGCCCGCCACGATAAAGTCGAGCGCGAGCGCTCCGACGGTGACGATCCACAAGCCCCGGATGACGAGGCGGACCGTCGACCGGTTCTGCACCCAAATGAGGCGATAGGCGAAATAGAACGTCGCGGCGACCGTCGCCGCCGTCAGGAACCAGGTAAAGCCTTCGTAGATCGCCCATTCGCGCCCCAATTGGGCTTCTATCGCTGGGTCGATCTGGAGCAGAGTGGCTGTCTGAAGGATTGCGCGTATCGGCGAAATCACCGCGAGGATGATCACGAAGAGACGCAGCCAGCCGGCGACGCCCTTCAGTTCCGGTGTTTCCGTAAAATCCGTCATGCCCACATCCCCCTCGACCCTTGTGGCGAATGAAGGTGGGCCGTGCAACTGCGAGATTATCCCAGCGCTTCAACCTCTTCGGCAAGCGTCAGCCAGCGATCTTCGGCGACAGTCTTTTCGTCCCGGAGCGTGTCGAGTTTCTTTGTCAGCGCATTGAAACGGGTGTTATCGCGCGTGAATAGACTGCCGTCGGACAGGTCGCTTTCGATCGCGGCCATTTCAGCCTCGATCGCCGCGATCCGTCCTGGCAGCAGGTCGTAATCGCGCTGGTCCTTGTAGCTCAATTTCTTGCGCGCGGTCGGTGGGGGCGGGGGGGCAGCGCTGGCGGCCTTGGCCTTCGCGGCGTTCGGCTTGACCCGCTTGGCTTCCCAATCGGCATAGCCGCCCGCGACGATGTCGACCTTGCCCGATCCGTCGAGGCCGAGCGTCACGGTGACGGTGCGGTCGAGGAAGTCGCGGTCGTGGCTGACCAGCAGCACGGTGCCGGCATAGTCGGCGATGACTTCCTGGAGCAGGTCGAGCGTTTCAAGGTCGAGGTCGTTGGTCGGCTCGTCGAGCACGAGCAGGTTCGATTCGCGGGCGAATTCGCGCGCGAGGAGCAGCCGCGAGCGTTCGCCGCCCGACAGCGCGCCGACGCTGGCCTCGACCACGCCGGGTTCGAAGAGAAATTCCTTGAGGTAGCCCTGGATATGCTTTTTGACCCCGCGCACCTCGATCCAGTCGCCGCCGTCGGAGAGAATGTCGCGCACGGTCTTGTCGGGCGACATCAGGCTGCGCTGCTGGTCGATGATGATGCCGTCGAGCGTCGGGGCGAGGGTGATCTTGCCCTTGTCGGGCTGGATTTCGCCGGTCAGCAGCTTGAGCAGGGTCGACTTTCCGGCGCCATTCGCGCCGACGATGCCGATGCGGTCGCCGCGCTGGACGCGGAAATCGAAGTCCCTGATGATGACGCGGTCGCCAAAGCTTTTCGCGACCCCCTCGGCAACGATCACCGATTTCGATCGGACGTCGTCGTTGGCGAGGCCGAGCTTGGCGACCCCGGGGCCGCCGATCATCGCGGCGCGGGTGGCGCGCATTTCCTTCAGCTTCTCGAGGCGGCCCTGATTGCGCTTGCGGCGCGCGGTGACGCCGCGTTCGAGCCAGTGCGCCTCGAGCCGCAGTTTCGAATCCAGGCGCTGGGCGGCGCGGGCTTCTTCCGCGGCGACCGCATCGCTCCATTCCTCGAAACCGCCGAAGCCGATTTCCTTGCGCCGGATGCTGCCGCGGTCGAGCCACAGGGTCTGACGGGTCAGGCGGGTGAGGAAGGTGCGGTCGTGGCTGATCGCGACAAACGCCCCGGTGTAGCGCGCCAGCCAGCTCTCGAGCCAGTCGATCGCGGCGAGGTCGAGGTGGTTAGTCGGTTCGTCGAGCAGCAGCACGTCGGGGTTCTGCGCCAATGCCCTTGCCAATGCGGCGCGGCGGCGCTCGCCGCCCGACGCGCTGGCGGCAGTGCGAGACATGTCGATGCCGAGCTGGTCGGCGATCGCGGCGACCTCGAACGCCTCGGGCGCGTCCGGCGCGGCGACGGCGAAATCCATCAGCGTCGCGAACCGCGAAAAATCGGGTTCCTGTTCGAGCATCACGACATGGGTGCCGGGGACGATCACGCGCTTGCCCTTGTCGGCGTCGATCTGTCCCGCGAGCAATTTGAGCAACGTCGTCTTGCCCGCGCCGTTGCGGCCGATCAGCGCCAGCCGGTCGCGCTCGCCGACATAGATGTCGAGATCCTGGAACAGCCAGCCGCTGCCCTGCACAAGGCCAAGGCCTTCGTATGAAAGAATGGGAGCTGCCATGATGAACGGCTCGCTACTGAGGTGTTCAGCATCATGCAAGCGCCGTGCGCACAAAGGCCGGAACGGGTCTGGTCCGTCTGCGTTACGGGTCGGAAATCGGAAATGGCCGGGGGTCCGGCCGGCAGGAGAATGACATGACGAAGCAATTGTTCACCGTGATGGCGGCCGGACTGGCCATGATGGCGGCAGCGCCCGCCTTTGCGCAGCAGGGAGGGTCGACGGTGACCGCAGCAACGACGCAGGGACCGATCCTGGCCTTTTCGGTCAGCGAGGAAGTGCGCTCGCGCCCCGATCAGGCGACTGTCGGTGCCGGGGTGACCACCACCGCGCCGACCGCGGTCGAGGCGATGCGGCTGAACGCCGCCGCGATGGACAAGCTGATCGCCGCGGCGAAGAAGCGCGGCATCAAGGCCGAGGACATCCAGACGAGCGGCATCAGCCTGTCGCCGCAATATGATTATAACAATCAGGGCAACGGCCAGCCGCCGCGCTTTCTGGGCTATCAGGTGTCGAACACGGTCCGCGCGACGACGTCGAAGATCGACGACATCGGTCCGCTGCTCGACGCCCTCGTTGCTGCGGGCGGCACGAACATCGATGGCCCGTCGTTCGGCATGAAAGACCCTGACGCGCAGCTGGTCGGCGCGCGCGGCGCCGCGATCAAGGCGGCCGAAGCCAAGGCGGCCGACTATGCGCGGCTCGCCGGTTTCCGCGGCGCCGAGCTGGTGTCGCTCAGCGAAGGCGGCAGCTTTGGCCCGAACCCGCCGATGCCGATGGTGCGGATGCAGGCGATGGATGCGGCGGGGAAGGCGACGCCGGTCGAGCCGGGTCGCGTGTCGAACACGCTGACGCTGAATTTTCAGTATCGGTTGGTGCGGTAACCTGTTGGGAGTTGGGAGTCGGTTAACGCCGACTCCCGTTTTCCGTTCGTCCCGAGCGAAGTCGAGGGACATGCCGCACGCGCTGTTCATGGTGTCTCGACTTCGCTCGACACGAACGGGGTTATGGGTGGGTCAGCCCAACTCCCCCTCCGCCCACGGCCAGGGCCGTTCGCGGAACCATTTGGTGATGATATATTTGCGCCCCTTGCGCACCTTCATCCCGTGGTGGAGCGTGTCGGCGTTGGTGCTGCCGTCGGGGCGGACATTGTTCCACGCCAGCAGCTTGCCAAGCTCGGGCTGGTGCAGCTTGCCGGTGGCGAGGAAGCGCGTCGCGCCGCCCGCGCCCGGCTCGTTGAGGTAGATCATCAAGGTCCAGCTGCGCTGGCCGGGGATGGCGCAATAGGTTTCCCAGTCGGCGCCGTGCGGGTCGAAATAATCGGTGTGCGCCTTGAACTCCTGCCCGACGTCGTAACGCTGACCCTGCATCGGTTCGCCATAGGCGAGCGGAATGCCGGTGAGGTCGTGGAGGCGATTGTTGACCGCGATGACCAGCGGGTCGCGGTGGTCGAGGTCGCACGTCGTGCTGGTGCGAAACGCCTCGTCGCCATTGGGATCGGCGATCGTCGAGGGGCGCACATCGCGGTCGATCTGCGCGATCAACCCGGCACAGGTTTCGGCGTCGAGAAAGCCGGGCAGCATATATTGTTCGAGCTTGGGCGTCGGCGCGCGGCGGATACCGGCGACCGCGGCAAGCCGCGCTGCGGTGCGGTCGGCGCCCGAGGTCGCCATGTCGACAGGATCATTTGCAGCCATGACGCGCTATTTAGCAGGGAAGCGCGTGCGAACAATGCTTGACGAACGGGGCGATGCGCGCCTATTCGCCGCGCGCTGTCGAGGCCGCTTCTGGCGCCCTCGCCGCGTGTGTGGCGACCATAGCTCAGTTGGTTAGAGCGCCGGTTTGTGGTACCGGAGGTCGCGGGTTCGAGCCCCGTTGGTCGCCCCACCTTTTCCGCCAGTTTTGCTAGTGCAGGACCGGAGGTCTAAGGTTCAACTGAACCTACGCTAAGGCAATGGACCTGCTACTGGACCTTGCGACCTCGATCCCGGTAGTCCCTACAATCCGGCGTTTCGCGCGGTTTGCGGCTCGGGTGGCTTCCTTCGCCTTGGCAATTGCCCACCTTGCGGCCCATTCGGCGTTCTCCGCTCGGATGAGTGGCAACGCTTCGGCCCAGCACGTCGGCGTGAACAGGACTACCATGTCAGGCTCCTTGCTGCTTTCTTGAGGTAGTCCGGGCTGTACTTGGCGTACACCCGGGTGGTTACGTTGATGTCCCGGTGACCTAGGAAGGACGCAATCTCGGGCATGGGGACGCGATCCTCGGCCATCCACACAGCGGCGGAGTGCCGGAACATATGCGGGTGGGCTTTAATCCCGCTACGCTGACTGGCGAGGGCGATACCCTTCTTGACGTCCAGCACGGGCAGGCCCCGATGCTCAATGACGTAGTCGGTCATCGCACTTTCCTTAGCCTCGCGGAGCAAGGGTAATATCTGGTCGTTGAGTGGGACGGTCGCGCGGTTCTTCCGCTGCTGCACCGTCCCGTCTGCGTGGGTTTCGATCTCATCCCGCTTGAGCACGATGATACCTCGGTCTAGATCAACCTGATCCCATTGGAGCTGGAGCAGGGCGGTCTTGCGCGCCCCGGTGGCGACAGCCAGCGCCGCGAACAGCTTGACGTGGGGCATTACACAGCCATTGAGGAAGGTGCGAAACTGCGCCTTAGTAAGGTGCGTCACCTTGGTCTCAGGCGGGTCGGGTACGAGGACCTTGGGCGTTCGATCGGTCAGCCGATTGTCGCAGCCCCAGCGCAGCGCCGTGCGAACCAGCGACAGCTCTTGCCGCATGGTATTGACGGCTCGCTTGCGCCACTTGAGGTACTCGGCGCTGTGCGCCTCCTCGACCTCCGTGATCTTGCGGCTGCTCCAGAAGGGCTTTGCTGCGATCCACGCTTCCCGCTTGCGGGTCTCCTGATATTTGCCTCCGAGCTGGTTGAGATAGGCCTCGACGACCTCGCCAACAGTCTCGACCTCGCGCCGTTGCATACCTGCCCACACCTTAGAGGCGAGAGCGTCAGCGGTTAAGTGCGGGGTCGCTCAGGCAGCGGGTGGTCATGTCGTCCACAACCCTCGCCAGCACGGCAGCTCGGTCTTTTATGATGATCCCGGCCATGTCAGTCCTCCTCGAACGGGTCGAACTCCTCGCCAGCGAGATCGTGGATGACCTCGTTGCCAAGCTCGATCAGGCGGTCCCGGATGTGTTTGCCGTTGCGATCCATGAAGTCCGCAGGATCGGCGACAAAGTCCGGTACGTCAGCGGCGGTGAAGGTGACGGCGACCGTGCTGGTGTTCGCGAGGATCGCGATCTCGACTAGCCGGGCGGCGTAGAACACCGCTTGGACCGCCTCGGTACACTCTGGGGCGTCCGTGAATATGTCCCCGTCCACCGCGTCCACTAGGGCTTGGGCGGCGTCGATTATGCGCTGGGTGCTCATGTCACCGCCCCTGCCGGATGCCGAGGCAGCGGCCCTTGAACCGGTCAGCCTTGAACTGGCTGGTGGTGCCGGCGACGGCGTCCGTCATAAGCTGGGCAGCCTTCGCCTTGATGACCGGGGCGTTCTCGGGCAGCAGCTCGGAGAACATCGCGATGATCTGGTTGGTGGCGTCGGCGATCAGGTTGTAGTGGGTGCGCGTCATCTTGGGCATAGCTGCCTCCTCTTGTCAGAATTGCATTTGGGGGTCGGAGAGTGGGAGAGTTACGCGGGTTTGATCCCGGCGCTCACGAGGGGGTCGATGCCCGTGTCGGTCCACCACCAGCGGTGGTCGCAGGCCGTACAGTCGATCGGTTCTTCGATGTCCGGGAGGAGCTTGAAGGCACCCTCCTCGGGCATCCAGCGCAGGTCGGCTCGGACATAGAGACCCTCGCTGCTCCCGCACTCGGGGCAGGTCAGCGAGGGCAGGCTCATGCCGCTTGCCTGCGGGCTTCTTGGTAGGCTCGACCGCGTCTCGGCTCCGTGGCGAACAGGCGGCTCGGATAGGGCGATCCCTCGTCGCCCCGGGTCGAGACGTGCTGAGACCACCGGCAGAAGGCCGTGCTGTTGTACGGCGGGAGCTGCTCGAACCCCAGCTCGTTGCGGAGGGACCGGATGGTGCCTAGGTGCTGTTCCTTGCCCTCCCGGCCAAGCCGGTGATGGACCAGAGAGAACTCCGTTTCCTTGAGGCGGCGGAGAAGCGAGGACGCCGATGCGGCGTTGAGAGTACCGTTCATGGGATGTCTCCTTGAAACTGGGGGATAATCTGGGTAAGGGCGGCGCCCCTTGGAGGAGATCGCCTATGTCGCTGCTATTGACCCTGATGATGCAAGCTGCCCCGGACTTGAGCTGGGCTGACCAGCAAGCCGTGCAGAACATGGACGCTGCCAAGCTGGCATGGGAGCTGTGCATCACGGACAGCGTCATCGAGCTGGCACCTAAGCAGGCACCAGCCGAGGACATTGCCGACGCTGCCCTCGCCGACTGCTACGTGCAGCAGCAGGCGCTAGTCGCCACCGGGGTTGAACTGATGGCAAGCGGGGGCATGTCGAAGGTGGAGGCGAAGCGGCGCATGAACACCACGGAGCCGAGGCTGGTGGAGCTACGCCGCAAGCAGGCGATTGCCCAAGTGTTGCGTGCTAGGCCCTAGCAGCAGCCAACGCAGCGGCGCCGCGATCGTGGTTGCGCCGGAAGGTGCTCTTGCCACCGAACAGCGCGCCCTTGATGGCGTTCGCCAAGCCCCGGCGCTGATCGCGATCCCGGACCAAGTCGATGCGGGTGGTGGCAACGATGCCGTTCTTGCCCTTCTTCTTCACGGTGATGCGGTCGATCATGTTCTTCTCCTTTTCTGGGGTTCAGACAGGAACGGTGCTCCTAAGTTCACTTGAACCCAAGAGGCTGCGTGTTCCTGCGATGTTCTCGATTTGGTGGCGGGTGTGTCGAGTAGAGACCAGCCGCTAACGCCTAGAAAAGCGTCTTATGCTTGCAGGCGAGGTGATTTGTGGTACCGGAGGTCGCGGGTTCGAGCCCCGTTGGTCGCCCCATTTCCTGCTGACAATCGTTCGGGCAGCGTTTCGGCGTGACTCTGCGCTCGCGTCTGATTATTACGCTCTGACGTAATTTTTTAACGCGAGGATTGAGTCCATGTCCGCAGTCTGGGATTTCGCCGATTTCGACGATCATGAGCATATCCACATGTTCCGCGATCGGGCCAGCGGGCTGACGGCGGTCATCGCGGTCCATTCGACGCACCTTGGCCCCGGCGCGGGCGGGGTGCGCTACTGGCACTATCCGCAGCGCGCGGCGGCGATCACCGATGCGCTGCGCCTGTCGCGCGGCATGAGCTATAAAAATGCGATGGCGGGGCTGCCGATGGGCGGCGGCAAGGGCGTCATCCTGGCCGACGAAGGCGCGGCGAAGACCCCCGAACTGCTCGCGGCGTTCGGCCGCGCGGTCGAATCGCTGGGCGGCGCTTATGTCACCGCCGAGGATGTCGGCATGTCCGACGCCGACATGGTCGCGATTTCCAAGCATACCAAGCATGTCAGCGGCCTGCCGGTGGCGAGCGGCGCGGCGGGCGGCGACCCCGGCCCGCTGACCGCGCTCGGCGTCTATCTGGGGATCAAGGCGGCGATCAAGCAGGGCCTGGGCGCCGACAGCGCGCGTGACGTGCGCGTCGCGATCCAAGGTGTCGGCAGCGTCGGCGGCGGCGTCGCGCGGCGGCTGGCGGCGGAGGGCGCGAAGCTGACGCTGGCCGACGTCAACCTGGCGCGCGCCAAGGAACTCGCCGAGGAACTGGGCGCCGATCTTGCCGATTCGGCGGCGATCATGGAAATCGAGGCCGATGTGCTCAGCCCCAATGCGCTGGGCGCGATCCTGACCGAGCGCAGCATCGAAAAATTGCGCGTGCCGATCGTCGCGGGCGGCGCCAACAACCAGCTCGCGACCGCCGCCGACGGCCAGCGCATCCACGACCGCGGCATCACCTATGCCCCCGATTATGTGATCAATGCCGGCGGCATCATCAACGTTGCGCTGGAATATCTGGGGCATGGTAGCCGCGACGAAGTCGAAAGCCGCATCCACCTGATCCCAGGGCGGCTGGCGGAAATCTGGGCCGAGAGCAAGGCGAGCGGCACCCCGGCGTCGGCAGTGGCCGACCGGATGGCGCAGAAGCTGATCGGGCGGGGGTAGTCGCAAGGACGGTACCCAGATTCCGTTCGCCCTGAACCTGTCGAAGGGCCGTTCTTTCTTTTGACGCTGCCAGAAGAAGGACGGTGCTTCGACAAGCTCAGCACGAACGGATTTGGGGTGCGCCATTTAGGCGAAGGCTGGCACGTCCCTAAATTTCCGCTAAGCCACCGCCAATGAAGCGGCATTTGTTTTTGGTCGGCGGCTGGGCGTCGCTCGCGCTCGGCGCGATCGGGGCGTTCCTGCCGCTGCTGCCGACGGTGCCCTTCGTCATCCTCGCGGCCTTTTGCTTCGCGCGATCGTCGCCGCGGCTGGAGGCGTGGCTGCTGAGCCATCCGACTTTTGGTCATCACATTCTGGCGTGGCGCGAAAAGGGCGCGATAAGCCGTAAGGGCAAGATTGCAGCGAGCGTCGCCTTTGCGTTCAGCATCGTGCTGGCGTTGCTGTTTGCGCCGTGGCCGTGGATGATGGCGCCGATCATCGCCGCAGCGGTGGGGGGCAGCTGGATCTGGACCCGGCCCGAGGGGTGAGCGCAGGATTTGGCCGGGTTGGGGCGGGGTGTTGACTGTTTGGTTTTGGGCGGGAAATTGCGAAAACTGCCGTTTCCAATCCGCCAACCGCGACGTCGATTCAGATGGTTGGCATAGCTCAACGCGGTATCCTAGGCCCTGTTCGCTTTTGATTGAATAGAAGCTGGGTCTCGAATCTTTGTTTTCCGCCTTTTCCGAGGCGTTCGGTGTTTGCACCTCACTTGAAAGGCTCTGGTCACAGAATT
Organism: Sphingopyxis sp.; assembly: GCF_051861155.1. GTDB lineage: Bacteria > Pseudomonadota > Alphaproteobacteria > Sphingomonadales > Sphingomonadaceae > Sphingopyxis. Next base: position 200,459 of record NZ_JBHYDE010000003.1, read on the forward strand.
CGGCGAAATCTCAGCGGGCCAAGTCCGTCAGCGCACTGACGGCCTTTTGCAGGTGCGCTCTCGGGCTCGGTCATCTTACCGACCTTCCGTCCCCTAAGGTCTTGTGGAGCGAATCGGCTAGGGTTGGTGTTCTGAACGTGGCGGATCGATTCGGTTTGGTTCGCGCGACCTTCCAAGCAACAGCAGGATCAGGCCAGCCACGGTCAGCAGGCCAAGCGTAAACACGCTCCCTTCCGGTCCCTCCCCGGCACCATTGAGCCAGGTCGGCCCGACAGGCACCAATTTCACCACCAGTGCGGGCAGACCGGTATCCAAACCCGTAATCGGCACATCAAAGCCGGTGCCCCCAAACCAGTTCCAGCCGACGTGCCAGCCCATCACCCCCCAGATCGAATTCGAATACCGCACCCAGGCGCAGGCGAAAATCGCGAAGATGAAGGTCATGACCAACTCCAGCAGCGTTGCTCTGGGCGAAAAGTGAACAAAGGTGAAAGCGGCGGACGACAATATGAAGGCGGCAGTCATGTTCCAACGCCGCATGATGGTTGAGAACAGCCAGCCGCGAAAGACGAACTCCTCCACGCTCGCTTGTACGGCAAAGCCGGCAAGCAACAAGGCGACCCCGCCAAGCGCAGCGGGGCTGGCAAAGGCGGGGGCCAGATCAGCGACACGGTATCCGCCGGAAAGGGCTATCGCCGTCACGATCGCGCCCATCATCGCTATGCCAACGGCCAGTCCGGTCAGGAACTTTTTCAGCCGCCCATCGCCGCAAAGTCCGACACTGGCGAGGCTTCTCTTTTCGACCCAGCGAACCCAGCCAGATATCGCAAGCCCGAAGGCGATGAACGAAACCAGCATCAGGAAAAAGCCCAAAGGTCCGCGCGGGGCGCCCATCGGCTCAGTAAAGCCGAGATATGCGAGGCCGAGATCACCCGGCAACATGCTGATGACAAGAAGGAAAATGCAGATAAAGGGGGCGGCGATACTCGGCGGTATCCAGCCCTTGGCCGGTTCGTCGGAAAAGATCATCTGTGTCATGCCGCCGCAGCTACCCGCTGGCAGCGGACGGCTATAGAATGATCGTGCGGAACAAGTCCGAACGAAGCCATTGCTTCGGCGTGAGGCCAACGGTCTTGCGGAATGTGCGGCCAAAATGGCTCTGATCGGCAAAGCCAGCCCCATGGGCAGCATCGGCCAGCTTCGCGCCTTCGCGCAAGAGCTGCTTGGCGAGATCGACCCGCCGATACTGCAGATAGCGATAGGGGCTGGTGCCAAGCAATGCCCGGAAATCACGCGAAAGCTGCCAGCGGTCGCAGTCGGCCACTTGTTCAAGTTCATCAAGTCGCGCACCGGAAACGACGGCGGAATCGAGAAATTCGCGTGCCCGCATCACGGCTGTTCGGTTGGCGATCCTCACAGCTGCCACCTTGCCAGCCACCTCGTTCATGGCTTGCGCCAGATCGTAGAGAGCGTCTTCATAAGCGCCGGGATCCTCGACGCCCGTGCAGTCTGTCACCATGCTCATGGCCGCCGCGATCAAGGCGGGATTTGTCGAGACGCCGTTGGCCACAAACGGCAGCTCCGCGCCTCCAAGCACCGTCTGCACATGAGTTGGCGGAACATAGGCTGCCCGATAGCTGAATCCCGCCTCATCGCGGCAATGTCCATCGTGTATTTCTTCGGGATGGAGGATTAGCACCTGCCCAGGCAGCGAATGTCGCATCGCCCCGCGATAATTGAACGCTTGCACCCCAGCCATAGTCAAAGCGACGGTGTAAGTATCGTGCCGATGCGGCGAAAACGCTGCCCCGACCAGCCGGTTTGCGACCCGCTCTATCGGCTCGAACGAACCGGTCGAATGCGATGGGCTCGGGGGAAGCGTTGCAGAAATCATCGGTAGTATAATGGGCGTGAACTGCATGAAAGCAAACCTTGCAGATCCGAAAATAACTGTCTGATCGGTTGCGCAACTTTTACGCCCATTCTGGCTTTCCCTGCAAAAAACGGCCTCCTTCGACTGTTGGAAGTCGGTCTGTGCGGCCCTTTCCCAGTCTTCAAACCACAACAAACCTTCTGTTAGCGCTTCATTTGAATGAATGGCGGCAATCAATGGGTGCCTCGCTGGTGTCGAACGGCAGCAACCGGTCGCAAGCAGCCGTTGCCCGCGCGCCGCGCGGGCAACACAGCGCCACCCCGCCACCTCGGGCAAATCGCTGGACCCTCACGCCACGCTCCCCTAAGGACGCGAACCGATGCACGCTTATGCGAATCCGACCCGTTTTCTGGCGATTGCCAAGCCGCTGACGCCATGGCTGCTCGGTATTGGCCTGCTGCTCGTGCTGGCGGGCGCGTGGGCCGGGCTGACGCAGGTGCCGGGCGATTACAAGCAGGGTGAGACCGCGCGGATCCTCTATATTCATGTCCCCGCTGCCTGGCTTGGTATGGGCGGCTGGACCAGCCTTGCCATCGCCGGGCTGGTGCAACTCGTCTGGCGCCACCCCTTGTCGGGAATCGCGGCGCGCGCGATTGCGGTGCCGGGGATGTTGTTCACCGCGCTGTGCCTCGCGACCGGATCGATCTGGGGCAAGCCGACCTGGGGCACCTGGTGGGAATGGGACGGGCGGATGACGTCGATGCTGGTCCTGCTGTTCCTCTATGCGGGCTTTATCGCGCTGACCAATGGCGATGAGGGGCAAAGGCAGGGCGGCTCGCTGTCGCGCGGCGCGGCGATCTATGCGCTGGTCGGCGCGATCAATATCCCGATCATCAACCGCAGCGTCGTGTGGTGGAACAGCCTGCATCAGGGGCCCAGCATCACCTTGCGCGGATCGAGCATCGACAATGCGCTGCTGTGGCCGTTGGGCTTGACCTTGCTCGGTTTTTCGCTGTTATTCGGCGCCATCGTGTTGATGCGGATGCGGCGGATCATCGCCGACAACCGCGTCGCGTCGCGGCTGCGGCGGCTGGCCGACGACGAGGGGAGTTAAGCGTGACGGGGGTGATCAGCGGCAGCGGCCAATGGGCCTATGTGGCGGCGGCTTATGCGCTGACCGTCCTGCTGACCGGCGGCGTGCTGTGGTCGAGCTGGCGCGCGATGGCGAAGGCCGAGCGGCGCAGCGATGCGCTGCGGCGGGATCGTAAATGAAAGCGAAGCATCAACGGCTGGTGCTGGCGCTGGTCGCGCTGGCCGGTATCGCGGGCGCGGGCGTGCTCGCGGCCAGTGCGCTGCGCGACGAGGCGGCCTATTTTCGCACGCCGGTGGAGATCAAGGGCGGCAAAGCCACCGTCGGCGAACCAATGCGGCTGGGCGGCATGGTCGCCGCGGGCAGCATCGAGCGCCAGAGCGACGGGCTGACGATCCGCTTCGTTGCAACCGATGGCAAGGCGTCGGTACCGGTCGAATATAGAGGCATCGTCCCCGACCTGTTCGGCGAAGAGAGCGGCATGGTCGCCGACGGCCGGATGCGCGCCGACGGGACGTTTGTCGCTGACCGTATCCTGGCGAAGCACGACGAGCGTTACATGCCGCCGCAGATGGGCGACATGCCGAAGAATATGAAGGCGCCGGTGGTATGAGGAATATTCGTCGCCCCCGCGAAGGCGGGGGCCGCTATCGGCCTACTCCTCCCGCGCCGCGTAAACCGACGGCGGCCCCCGCCTCCGCGGGGGCGACGGCTATATGATCGCCGAACTCGGCCTCGCGCTCCTGTGGATCGCCGCGGCGCTCGCCTGTCTGTCGCTTGTCGCGGGCACGCTGTATTTGCGCGGCGGGCAAAAGGATCTCGCCGCGCTCGTCCGCCCGGCCAGCATCGCGCAGGGGGTGCTTACCGCGGCCGCGTTCGGCCTGCTGATCGCGCTGTTCATACGCTCCGACATGTCGGTCGAGCTGGTCGCGCGCAACAGCAACAGCCTGAAACCGATGATCTTCAAGATCGCCGGGACATGGGGCAATCATGAAGGATCGATGCTGTTGTGGCTGACGATCCTGTCGCTGTCGGGGGCGCTGATCGCGCTGTTTGAAAAGCGGTTGCGCGAAGATACGCTGATCGCGACCTTGAGCGCGCAGGCCGCACTCGGCCTTGGTTTCTTTGCTTTTCTGATCTTTTCGTCGAACCCGTTCAAGCGGTTGCCGGTCGCGCCGCCCGACGGTCAGGGGCTCAACCCGCTGCTTCAGGACATCGGGCTCGCCTTCCATCCGCCGACGCTTTACGTCGGTTATGTCGGGCTGTCGGTCGCGTTCAGCTTTGCCGTTGGCGCGCTGATCACGCGCGAGATCGGCCCGGCCTTTGCCCGCGCGATGCGGCCGTGGGTGCTGTTCAGCTGGATCTTCCTGACCATCGGGATCACCGCGGGCAGCTATTGGGCCTATTATGAGCTCGGCTGGGGCGGCTGGTGGTTCTGGGATCCGGTCGAGAATGTCTCGCTGATCCCTTGGCTCGCGGGCGCCGCGCTGCTCCATTCGGTCGCGGTGACGGCGACGCGCAATGCCTTGCGCGCGTGGACGGTGATGCTGGCCGTCATTGGCTTTTCGATGTCGATGGTCGGCACCTTCATCGTCCGCTCGGGGCTGCTGACGAGCGTGCATAGCTTTGCGGTCGATCCCGAGCGCGGGACGTTTCTGCTCGTCCTGATGGCGATCTATATCGGCGGCGCGCTGACCCTGTTCGCCTTGCGCGCGGGAAGCGTGGCGGAGGGGAAGAAGTTCGCGCTGCTCAGCCGCGAAGGCGCGCTGGTGATCAACAATCTGCTGCTGACGACGATCCTCGCGCTCGTCCTGCTCGGCACGCTCTATCCGATCGTCGCCGAGGCGATGGGCGAGAAGATTTCGGTCGGGCCGCCCTATTACAACCGCGTCGCCGGGCCGCTGGCGCTGGCGCTGTGTCTGGTGATGGTCGCGGGACCGCTGCTCAGCTGGCGCAGGGACGACGGCAAGAAGATGTGGTCGCGCCTGCCGCTGGCGATCTTCGCCGGGGCGGCGGTGCTGTTCGCGCTGATCCTGTTCGGCGGGAAGGTCGGGGTATTGCCGCTGCTCGGCATGACCGTCGCCGGGGTCGTCGCCGTCGCCAGCCTTGCGCCGCTGTGGGGCCGCAACCTTCGCCGCACGCCGCTGCCGACCTGGGGTATGATGATCGCGCATTTCGGCGTCGCGGTGTGCCTCGCGGGGATGGGCGCCGAAAGCGCCTTCATCAAGGAGCGGCTGGTCGCTGCGGCGCCGGGTGACGTGGTGAAGGTCGGCGATTTCGCGGTCAAATTTGTCGGGGTCAAACCCATCGCCGGGCCGAACTATACCGCGATCGAAGGGACTTTGGTCGCGACGACCTCGGCTGGGGCGTCGTTCACGATGCGGCCCGAGGCGCGGACCTTTCCCGGGCTGATGGGCACCGCGCCGACCGAGACCAACGAGGCGGCGTTGCTGACGCGCCCGGGCGGGCAGCTCTATGCGGTGCTGGGACAGCCGGTCACCAGCGACGACGGGACGCGCGACCGTTACCAGATCCGCCTGTGGTGGAAGCCGTTGGTGTGGTGGATCTGGCTTGGCGGCGGACTGATCGCGCTGGGCGCCGCGCTGTCGCTGCTCGGCCGCGCGCAACTGCCGGGCATCTGGCGCGCCCGGCGTAACCGGAAAGCACAGGAGCGTTTCGCGCCATGACCAACCGCTGGGTTCTTTTCGTGCCGCTGGCGATCATGGGATTGCTGTTCGGCGCCTTCATCTACCGGCTGGTCACGCCCGCCGAGACGCTGATCCAGTCGCAGTGGATCGACAAGCCGATGCCGCTGTTCGACCTGCCGCCCGCGACCACCGGGGTTGCAGGGCTGAAAAGCAGCCAGCTGGCCGACGGTCGGCCGCGGCTGGTCAATGTGTTCGCCAGCTGGTGCATCCCGTGCCGCGCCGAGGCGCCGCAGCTGGAAGCCTTGAAGGCCGCGGGGGTGCCGATCGACGGCATCGCGATCCGCGACCGGCCCGAAGATGTCGCGATGTTCCTGCGCGAATATGGCAACCCCTTCGACCGCATCGGGGCAGACATGCAGAGCAGCGTCCAGATCGCGCTCGGGTCGTCGGGGGTTCCCGAAACCTTCCTGATCGACGGCAAGGGCGTCATTCGCGAGCAGATCCAGGGCGTGATTCTGGCGGATCAGGTGCCCGAGATCGTGGCGAAGCTGGAGGCGATGAAGTGAGATTGCTGCTCGTCCCGCTTGGTTTGCTGGGTGCGTTCACAGCCCCCCTGACCGCGCAGGACCGCCTGCCGCCGGCGCCCTACGCCTATGAACAGCTGCGCGATCCGGCGAAGGAAGCGCGTGCGAAGGCGTTGATGGAGGAGCTGCGCTGTCTGGTCTGTCAGGGCCAGTCGATTGCCGACAGCGACGCGCCGCTCGCCGGCGACATGCGCCACGAGGTGCGCAGCAAGATTGCCGCGGGTGAAAGCCCCGACGAGATCAAGGCGTGGCTAGTCGCGCGCTATGGCAATTGGGTCAGCTACGATCCGCCGTTCGACGGCGCGACCGCGTTCCTGTGGCTGGGGCCGCTGCTGTTTCTGCTGCTCGGCGGCTGGCTGGCGTTCGGGCGCTTCCGGCGCGGCGCGAGCGACGATGCGGAGGACGGCGCATGATCTGGCTGTGGGTCATGCTGGCGGCATTGCTGACCATTGCTGCGATGTTCGTGCTGGGCAGGCTGCCCGCCGCGGCGCGGCCACTCGCCGGCGCCGCGGTCATGCTGGGGCTGGCGGGCTATGCGCTGCAGGGCAGCCCCGCGCTGCCCGGCAAGCCGGTCGCCGCGCCCGAGGAGCCCGCGGGGTTCGGCGATGCGATCACCGACCAGCGGCAGGGCATGGCCGATCGCTTCGGCCCCGCGGCGCAATGGCTGGGCATGTCCGATGGCTTTGCACGCACCGGGAAGACCGAACTCGCGGCGCAGACGCTGGAAAAGGGGCTGGAGCGCTATCCCGACAATGTCGATCTGTGGGTCGGGCTCGGCAATGCGCTCGCCGCGCATGGCGGCGGCATGATGTCGCCTGCCGCGGCGCTGGCGTTCGACGAGGCGGCGCGCCGCGATCCGGCGCACCCGGCGCCGCCCTTTTTTGCCGGATTGGCGCTGGCACAGGGCGGCGACCTGAAAGGTGCCGAGGCGGTGTGGGGCGAGCTGCTCGCGCGCAGCCCCGCCGATGCGCCCTGGCGCCCCGACCTGGAAATGCGGCTGGCGCAGCTGCGGCAGGCGCTGGGGCCGCAATTGCCGCCCGCATCGGGACAAACCCCCTGATATGGACGCTATTCCAACGCCTCCGGCTCGTCTAATGGCTGGCGATGACTGCTGAGTCGCACACCGCGGCAGGCGGCGCCGACAGCGCCGCTCCGACCGCCGCCAACGCCGGCCATTATGGCCACGACCATGCCAGCGACGGCAAGCTGAAGCTTGCCGTCGGTGCGATCGGTGTCGTGTTCGGCGACATCGGCACCAGCCCGCTCTACGCGTTTCGCGAAACCTTTGCCGGGCATCATCCGATCGAGCCCGACCGGCTGCACATCTACGGCGTGCTCAGCCTGGTGTTCTGGTCGATGATGCTGGTCGTCACCTTCAAATATGTGCTGACGATCATGAAGGCCGACAACAAGGGCGAGGGGGGCAGCCTGGCGCTGCTCGCGTTGATCAGCCGCTCGTCGGGCGAGAAGCGCTGGACCTGGCCGATCATCCTGCTCGGGGTGTTTGCCACCGCGCTGTTCTATGGCGACAGCATGATCACCCCGGCGATGTCGGTGCTGTCGGCGACCGAGGGGCTGCGGTATATCGACCCGGGCTTCGCGCCCTATATCGTGCCGATCGCGCTGGCGATCCTGATCGGCCTGTTCGCGATTCAGTCGCATGGAACGGCCAAGGTCGGGGCGTTGTTCGGGCCGATCATGCTGCTCTATTTTCTGACCCTGGCCGGGCTGGGCATCATGCACATCGCCGATAATCCCTGGATTATTGTCGAAACGATCAATCCGGTGAATGCGCTGCGTTTCTTCTATGTCGATGGCTTTACCGCGTTCATCGCGCTGGGAGCGGTGGTCCTCGCCGTGACGGGTGCCGAGGCGCTCTATGCCGACATGGGGCATTTCGGGCGCGGCCCGATCGGGATCAGCTGGCTTGCGTTTGTCCTGCCCGCGCTGATGCTCAACTATATGGGGCAGGGGGCGATGGTGCTTGCTGCCGAAGCCGGGCCGCGCGCCGACCTGATCTCCGACCCGTTTTTTCAGATGATGCCCGAATATCTCGAGGTGCCGGTCGTCATCCTTGCGCTGCTCGCCACGATCATCGCCAGCCAGGCGGTGATCTCGGGCGCCTTCTCGCTGACCCAGCAGGCGATCCAGCTCGGCTTCATCCCGCGCCTGCGCGTCGAACACACCAGCGCGTCGGCGGCGGGGCAGATCTATATCCCGGTGGTCAACTGGTTCCTGATGATCATGGTGATCATCCTGGTGCTGTTTTTCGGATCGTCGAGCAACCTCGCCGCCGCCTATGGCATCGCGGTGACCGGCGCGATGTTCATCGACACCTGCCTGCTCTCGGTCGTCCTCTTCACGCTGTGGAAATGGCCGGCGTGGAAGGCGCTGCCGGTACTCGCGGTCTTCTTCATCGTCGACATCGCCTATTTCGGCGCCAATCTGATCAAGGTGCCCGACGGCGGCTGGGTGCCGCTGGTCATCGGCCTCATCATCTTCACCCTGCTGACGACCTGGTCGCGCGGGCGCAAGCTGATGCAGCAGGAAATGGCGGAGGGCGCGATGCCGATCCCGGTGTTCGTCAAATCGGCGGCGAACAGCGCGACGCGCGTGCCGGGCACCGCGGTGTTCATGACATCGAGCAGCGACGGGGTGCCGCACGCGCTGCTCCACAATTTGAAGCACAACAAGGTGCTGCACCAGCGGATCATCCTGCTGACCATCAAGGTCGCCGACGTGCCGTTCGTGCGCGAGGAAAATCACTGCGCGCTCGAAGATCTGGGGCAGGGGTTCCACCGCCTGATCCTGAACTATGGCTTCATGCAGCCGGTCGACGTGCCCGATGCGCTGAAGCGGGTGACGAGCTGTGGCGGCGAGTTCAAGATGCTGGAGACGAGCTTTTTCCTGTCGCGCCAGACGCTGATCGCGGCGAGCAAGCCGGGGATGCCGATCTGGCGCGAAAAGCTGTTCGCATGGATGCTGCGCAATTCGGAAAGCGCGATGGAATATTTCCGCCTGCCGACCAACCGCGTCGTCGAACTGGGCAGCCAGGTCGCGATCTGACCCGCGCCTCGACATTAACTTACCGATAGGTTCGATTAAGCGTTTGAACATTGCCGCCAGTCTTGCAATGCAAGCGCCAACCGATGGAGGTCGGCGAGCGATATGGACGTGGGCAACAGCGACGCTCTGATCCTGCCGGTACCGCCGGAACCCTTTGCGCTGATCGTCGGCGCCGCGCGGCGGGGCGATGCCGACGATGCGCTGGAAACCGCGCTGCGCCATATGGGGCTGCGGCCCGACCGCCTGACCGCAAAGGATGCCGCCATCGCCGCGCGCATCGCGGCGCCGCGCTTTCGCCTGCATTTCGGCGCGGTGTCGGTGCTGGCGGGCCGCGCCGCCGATGCGGCGCTCGACACCGCAGACCCCGATCATCCGTCAACCAGCCTGCTCGCCGCCCGCCTCCCGCGCGACTGGCGCCGCGCCGGGCACTGCTGGATCTTCATCCCCGACCCCGACCCCGATGCCGCCGCGGCGACCGAACAACCGGCACGGATGCGCGAATTTTTCAAGATGATGGTGCTGCTGATCGACCTGTTCGACGCCAGCCATATTTTCTGGTCGCCGGCGCGGCTGTGGTCGGACGCGCCGCAATTTCGCGCCTCGATCGCCGAAATGCTGGTCAGCGGGATGCCGCCGGTGCTGCATCTGGTCGCGTTCCGGCGCCGCGAAGATGCGGCGGGCGCCAGCATGGGGACGCGCGGGCTGGCGCTGTTCGCGGGGCAGGAGCTGGAAGGGCGCATCCCGGGCGGCTGGACGGTGGCCGAAATGGTGCGGCGTCTGTCGCGGCTCGCGCTCGACATGATGCTCAACGGCCCGATCCGCGACGCGCGCACGATGCGCGGGCTGGAGGCGGGCGAATGGATTGACCTGTCGCCGTCGCCGCGCATCGGGGCGCAGCGATCGACCGTGGTCGTCGAGTTCGGCCACGATCGCTAGGGTCATCTGATGCCGCGCCGCGGCTGGCACGGCGCCCCGCCGCCGCAACCCGGCTATCAGCGCCACCACCTGATCCCCATCGCGCTGCTCCATCGGACCCAGATGGCGGCGATGTTCGACGCGTTGCGGGTCGAAGGTTTTGCGCTCGATCATTTTCCGCGCAACGGGTTGGTACTGCCCGCGTGTGAGCCCGCGGCACTGCTGTCGGGCCATGCGCTGCACCGCGGGCCGCATCAGGGGTATAGCGACGTCGTCGCGGCGCGGGTCGAACAGATCCGCGGGCATTTTGCGCTGAACGCGGCGGCCGATTTGCGCACTGCGCGGCGAACCGCGGCGATGCGGCTGCGGCTGCTTCAGGATGCGACGCGGCGCGCGCTCACCGACCGGCATGGCGCCGGCTTCTGGCTCAATCGCCGCGATCCGATGCGGCTGTTCGTCGATCGCCCCTATCTGGACGATGCGATCGCGCGGCTGTTCGGCGGGCAGCACGCGGTGGCTGAAAACCGATAGTCTATTGCACCCGCGTCACCGTCAGCCCGTCGGCCGCCAGCATCGCGGGCACCCCGTCGGCGCCGACCAGATGCCCCGCGCCGACCGCCATCAGCACCGTTCCCGGCGCCGCCATCCGCTGTTTGGCCCAGGCGCTCCAGCGCCGGTTGCGGTCGGTGATGATCGCGCGGCGCGCCGCCGGGACCGCGTCGATGTCCTCGTTGATCATCGCCTCGAGCGCCGCGACGTCGCCGCGGCGCCACGCGGCGGTGAGCGCCGCGACTTCGGCCGCCGCGTCGTCCGCCCCCTCGGCAGCGCGGATCAGCAGCGCGCGCTGGGTCGGCGCGTCGAGCGTTTCGAACAGCATCAGCTGGGTCCGCGCGGTTTCCAGCCCGGCGATCGGCTTGCCCGCCGCCTGGAATTTTTCGGTCAGCCCGTTTTCGACCCCCGCGGCCGGGGACAGGTCGGCGCGCTGCGCGGCGCGCTGGCCCATCAGCACCATCACCGCCCAGTCGTCGAGCGCGTCGCCACCAAAATCGCTGCCGTCATCCTCCAGCGCGCGGTAATTGGCGAGCGCCGCGCCGCGGAGCCGCGCGTCGATCGCCAGTGGCGCCGTGCGCGGCGCGAGTTTGCGAAATTCGTCGCCCGCCGCGGCCAGCTCGGCCGGGGTCAATTCCATCACCAGCTCGTCGGCGGCGCCGATCGCGCCCGCGACCTTGCCCTGGTCCCAGCTGGTCCCGCGCGGCAGCGCGTGCATCGTGCCGAGCAGATAGATGCGCGTATCGGCGTCGGCGACCAGCCACATCGCCGGGCGCGCCGAGGGCGCCGGCTCGGCGGTGCCGCACGCCGCTAGCAAAAACGGCAAAAGGGCCGCCGCAAGGCGGCGACCCCGATGTCGGACAAGATGCGTATCCGCCGTCAATATTGGACCCGCTCGGCGGTCAGCCCGCGCGCCTTCAGATAATCCTGCACGCTCTTTTCGCCTGCCAGATGCCCCGCGCCGACGGCGATGAACACCGTTCCCGGCTTTGCCAGCCGCGTCTTGATCTGGTCGGCCCAGCGCTGGTTGCGGTCGTAGAGCAGCGTCGTGGCAAGTTCGGGGGTCGCCGCCAGGCTCTCGTTCATGGCGACGGCCAGACCGGCGGGGTCGCCCTTGGCCCACAGCACGACCATCTTGTCGAGCGTCGGCCCCAGCTTGTCCATATCCTTCACCACCGAATTGAGGAAGGCGACCTGCTGCGTTTCGGGCAGGGTGTCGAAAAAGCCGAGCTGCTGTTCGAGCGTTTCCAGCCCCGCGATCGGCTTGCCCGCCGCCTTGGCAAATTTGGTCAGCAGCTTTTCGGCGCCCTGTTCGGGATCATAGCCAAGCTTGGTCAGCGGCAGGATCGACAGCGTCATCGCCGGAAACCAGGGTTCAAACGCGTCAAAGGCGTTCGCCGGCATCCCGACGCTGACCATCGCCGCCTGATAGGCCTTCAGCTGGTCGGCGGTCAGGCGCGACGGGATCGTCTTGCCGGTCATGTCCATCGCCAGCGGCATCATCGTCTGCGCGACCGCGGCCTGATCTTCGGGCAGGACGATTTCCAGCATCATCTCGTCCGATTTGTCGAACGCGGTCTTCACCGCCTCGTCGAACCAGCTCAGGCCGGGTTTCAACACATGGACGGTGCCGAACAGATAGATCGTCGTGTCGTCATCCTTCACCACCCACAGCGCCGGATCGGCGTCGGTCAACGCGGTCGTGGCCGGCGCCACCGCCGCGGCCGGTTCTGCGGCACTGGCAATGTTGCTGCCGGGCAGCACCGCGCACTGGGCAAAGGGAATGACGGCGCAGGTGGCGGCGAGGGTCTTGAACCAGGTCTTCATGGGAGAATGTCCTTTCTTATTTGGCCCTTATGGCCGGATCGGTGGGGGAAGGGGAGAGCAATTCGGTCAGCGAAATTTGAACCAGAAGTAAAAAAGAGCGTTGGCGGCCAGCGACAGCGCGAACAGCGGCATCGCCTCGACCGGGGGCGCAAGATCGGCGCGCCACAGCACCCACCAGACGGGGCACGGAAAGACGAAGGCGTAAAAGCCTGCGAGCCCGCCGAGATGATAGGCCTGGCGCTCGTGGTCATCGACGGTGCGATGATAGAGGACCAGCGCGATGGTCAGCCCGACCACCCACATCGCCGACAGGCCGATAGCGACCATGGGGGTCATTGCGGCGTTGCTGAACAGCCCCTCGGGTCCGTCGCCCCCGGCTTGCATCACCATGGCGGCGACAAAGCCGAGCGCCCCGGACAATGTCAGGCTGATCCAGTACAGCCGCTTGCGCGGTGACCATTTACGGAACCAGTCGGCATGGCGCCGGACATAATAGGCCAAGGCCAGACCGCCGAGCAGGATCGCGACGACCGGGCCGATCCACGGCGCCAGCACCGCGTCGCCGTGTTCGGCGGCGGCTTCGTTATAGCCTGCAAAACCGCCTGCCAGCATGGCCGTGCCAATGCCGATCGCGACGGGCCAGATCATGCTCGGCGCGCGGCGCTCGCTCGGGTCATTCGCCATCGTCATGTCCTTCATGGCCATCATCGAAAATCTCCTCGATCGGCATCGCGAACAGCCGCGCCAGCTTGAACGCGAGCGGCAGCGACGGGTCGTATTTCCCCGTCTCGATCGCGTTCACCGCCTGCCGCGACACATCGAGCCGGTCGGCCAGTTCGGCCTGGCTCCAGTTCCGCATCGCGCGCAGCACCTTCAGCTGATTGTTCATCGGCATCCCGTCATGCGTCCCTGACCGAATGTCAGGTGTTATTGACTAAATGACATGATTCGCTGACTGTGTCAACAACACCTGACATTTTCCGCAAATGTCGCGCTGCGCGGCACTTTCGCCAACATCCGCGCGCCACGCGCCCTTGACCCTGCGACCCCGCTGCGCCAAGGGCGGCGACACTTGTTGCACGTGCGAAAGAGCGGACAGTGGCGGACGCGGCGGAGACGAAACCCTTAAGCTTTCAGGACATGATCCTGACCCTCCACGCCTATTGGGGCGCCCGCGGCTGCGCGATCCTGCAACCCTATGACATGCGCGTCGGCGCCGGGACGTTCCACCCCGCGACCACGCTGCGCAGCCTTGGTCCAGAGCCGTGGAACGTCGCCTATGTCCAGCCGAGCCGCCGGCCTACGGATGGCCGCTATGGCGAGAACCCGAACCGGCTCCAGCATTATTACCAGTATCAGGTGATCCTGAAGCCATCGCCCGCCGACCTGCAGGAGCAGTATCTGGGGTCGCTGGCGGCGATCGGCATCGACCCGCTGCTCCACGACATCCGCTTCGTCGAGGATGACTGGGAAAGCCCGACGTTGGGCGCGTGGGGTTTGGGCTGGGAAGTGTGGTGCGACGGGATGGAAGTCACCCAGTTCACTTACTTTCAGCAGATGGGCGGCTTCGACTGCAAGCCCGTCGCGGGCGAGCTGACCTACGGCCTCGAACGGCTGGCCATGTATATCCAGAATGTCGACAATGTGTACGACCTGCGCTTTTCCGACCCCGTCGGTGACGTGCCGGGGGTCAGTTATGGCGATGTGTTCCTGGAAAACGAACGCCAATTCTCGAAATGGAATTTCGAGGTCGCCGACACCGACAGCCTGTTCGCGGGCTTCAAGGCGGCCGAGGCCGAGTGCCAGCGCGCCATCGCCGCAAATGTCCCGCTCGCGGCCTATGACCAGGCGATCGAAGCCAGCCACCTGTTCAACCTTCTCCAGGCGCGCGGCGTGATCAGCGTCCAGGAACGCGCCAATTACATGGCGCGCGTCCGCGACCTCGCCAAGGGCAGCTGCAAGGCGTGGATCGACAGCCAATCGGCCGCGTGGACCGCGAAATATCCGGGGTGGACGCTGTGACCGACTTCCTTCTCGAACTGCGCAGCGAGGAAATCCCGGCGCGGATGCAGGCCGGTGCGCGCGCTGAGCTCGACAAGCTGTTCCGGGCACAGATGGCCGCCGCGGGCCTCGCTGTCGGCGAGCTCACCATCTGGTCGACCCCGCGCCGCCTCGCACTGATTGCCAAAGGCCTGCCCGACGCGACCGCGGCGGTCAGCGAAGAACTCAAAGGCCCGCGCAGCAGCGCGCCGCCGCAGGCGCTCGAAGGCTTCCTGCGCAAGACCGGGCTGACGCAGGACCAGCTCGAAGACCGCGATGGCGTCTATTTCGCCGTGATCGACAAACCCGGCCGCGCCACCGCCGACGTGCTGGCCGAGGCGATCCCGGCGATCATCCGCGGCTTTGCCTGGCCCAAGTCGATGCGCTGGGGCAAAGACAGCGCGAGCAGCGAGAGCCTGCGCTGGGTGCGCCCGCTGTCCGGCATCGTCGCGATCTTTGGCGAGGCGCTGGTGCCGTGCGACATCGGCGGGGTCGCGTCGGGCTACGCGACCCGCGGCCACCGCTTCCACTGTCCGGGCGAAATCACCATCGGCTCGGCATCGGACTATGCCGAAAAGCTGCGCGCGTGCCATGTCATCGTCGACCATGAAGAACGGCAGAACATCATCCGCGACGGCGCGGCGAAAGTTGCAGCCGATGCGGGGCTGACGCTGGTCGCGGACGAGGGGTTGGTGATCGAGAATGCCGGGCTGACCGAATGGCCGGTGCCGCTGCTGGGGCGCTTCGACGCAGCGTTTCTGGAGGTGCCGCCTGAGGTCATTCAGCTGACGGCGCGGGTGAATCAGAAATATTTCGTCGTGAATGATGCGACGGGCAAGTTGGCGAACGGCTTCGTCTGCACCGCGAACATTGACGCGGTCGATGGCGGGGCAGAGATTGTGGCGGGCAACCGCAAGGTGCTCGCGGCGCGGCTGTCGGATGCGCGCTTCTTTTGGGAGCAGGATCGCAAGACCAGCCTCGCAGACCACGCCAAGAAGCTGGATCGTATTACCTTCCACGAAAAGCTCGGTACCGTCGCCGACAAGGTCGAACGCGTCGCGAAGCTGGCGCGATGGTTGGTTGAAGAAGGCATCGTCACAGACCGCTCCCCGGCGAACGCCGCGGCCCAGAGCGGCACCGAGCAAACGTGGGCGCAAGGCAGCCCTGGGCCCCGGCTTTCGCCGGGGAACACGACGGAATTGGCCGACCAGGCCGAACTCACTGCGCGCCTGTGCAAGGCCGATCTCGTCACCGAAATGGTCGGCGAATTCCCCGAACTGCAAGGCCTGATGGGCGGCTACTACGCCCGCGCCGAAGGTTTGGGCGATGCGGTCGCCGATGCGATCCGCGACCATTACAAGCCGGTCGGGCAGGGTGACGATGTGCCGACTGCGCCGGTGACGGTGGCTGTGGCATTGGCGGATAAGCTGGATACGCTAGTCAGCTTCTTCATTGTGGGAGAAGTACCGACTGGATCGAGAGATCCATATGCGCTGCGTCGATCTGGTTTGGGCATTCTGGCCTTGCTCCAAAAGCAAGCGCTTCGCCTCAACCTCCAACGCTCAATAGCACTCGTCGCCGGTGTGGTTGCTAGAAGTCCAGGTATCAATCGAATTGGGAAGGATGAGGAGTTCGAACGACTTCTGCACCTTATTTGGCCCGAGTTTCCTGCAACTGCTCCTAACGACGAGTTGGGAGAACGTGTAAGTTCACTTCGTACTGCGGAGCCGAAGCTGTTTGATCTCTACGAGAATTATTTGCTGGGTACTATTAACGAAATGCTCTCGCTTGCAAGCGGTGGCGATCAGGCTTTCAAAACAGTGCCAGCGTTCTTACTGGACCGCCTCAAGGTCCAGCAACGCGAGGCCGGTGTCCGTCACGACCTGATCGACGCGGTGTTTGCGCTTGGTGGTGAGGATGATCTGGTGCGACTGCTCGCGCGGGTGAAGGCGTTGCAGGCCTTTATGGCGAGTGATGACGGGGCGAATTTGCTCGCGGGGTATAAGCGTGCGGCTAATATTTTGAAGCAGGCGGAAGCCGGGGCCCAGGGCCGCCAAGAACCGACGTCTGCGGATGCACGCCCTGGGCTCCGGCTTCCGCCGGAGAGCATGACGGCGCATGACGCTGCCCTCCTCGCCGCGCTCGACACCGCCGAACCCGCCGCTTCCGCCGCCGTCGCCGACGAACGCTTCACCGACGCCATGGCCGCGCTCGCTTCGCTCCGCGCCCCGATTGACGCGTTTTTCGACGGCGTGATGGTCAACGACCCCGACGCGGACGTCCGCGCCTATCGCCTTGGCCTGCTCGCCCGATTTACCGGTGCGGTGCACGGCGTGGCCGATTTTTCGAAGATCGAGGGCTGACAGCCCCGCTATGCGCCGCAGCTTATAGCGAACGAAGCAAAACTGAATCGACCAACCGCGATTGCATACCTATCCAGCCGCAACCTCCTCCCCGGGGCAGCAGGAGCATATGATGACGAAGATGGTGCATTTGTTCGGCGGCGCGGCCACCACGGCCGAGCGTTCGAAGGAATTGCTGGGCGGCAAGGGGTCGAACCTTGCCGAAATGGCCTCGATCGGCCTGCCGGTGCCGCCGGGCTTTACGATCACCACCGACGTCTGCACCGCTTATTATGCGAACGGCGAACAATTTCCCGCGGGGCTGATCGAACAGGTCGCGAGCGGGATCGCGCATATCGAAGGGATTACGGGGAAAAAATTCGGCGACGCCGCCGACCCGCTGCTCGTGTCGGTGCGTTCGGGCGCGCGCGTGTCGATGCCGGGGATGATGGACACCGTGCTCAACCTGGGGCTCAACGACCGTACGGTGGTCGGCCTGTCGGAAGCGTCGGGTGACCCGCGCTTCGCGTGGGACAGCTATCGCCGATTTGTCCAAATGTACGCCGACGTCGTCATGGGGCTCGACCATGCCGAGTTTGAGGAGGCGCTGGAAATCGCCAAGGAGGACCGTGGTTTCTACCTCGACACCGAAATGTCGGCGGCGGACTGGCAGGCGCTGGTCAAGGACTATCAGGCGATCGTCGAGCGTGAGACCGGCGCGCCGTTCCCGCAGGAGCCGAACGACCAGCTGTGGGGCGCGGTCGGCGCGGTATTCGCCAGCTGGGAAAGCGACCGCGCGAAAGTCTATCGCCGCCTGAACTCGATCCCCGCCGAATGGGGCACCGCGGTCAATGTCCAGGCGATGGTGTTCGGCAACATGGGCGACACGTCGGCGACGGGGGTGGCGTTCACGCGCGACCCCGCGACCGGTGAGCGCGCCTGGTACGGCGAATGGCTGATCAACGCGCAGGGTGAGGACGTCGTCGCCGGCATCCGCACCCCGCAATATCTGACCACCGCGGCGCGCGAGCGGGCGGGGGCGAAGCCGCTGTCGATGGAAGAGGCGATGCCCGCGACCTTTGTCGAGCTCGGCCAGGTTTTCGACACGCTCGAAACCCATTATCGCGACATGCAGGACATCGAATTCACCGTCGAGCGCGGCACGCTGTGGATGCTGCAAACGCGGTCGGGCAAGCGCACTGCAAAGGCGGCGCTGAAGATCGCGGTCGATATGGCGGCGGAAGGGCTGATCACCGAAGAGGAAGCCGTGGGCCGCGTCGATCCGGGCGCGCTCGACCAGCTGCTCCACCCGACGCTCGACCCCGATGCACCGCGCGACGTGTTGACCAAGGGGCTGCCCGCCAGCCCCGGCGCGGCGTCGGGCAAGATCATGTTCACCGCCGATTCGGCCGAAAAGGCCGCCGAAATGGGCGAGGCGGTGATCCTCGTGCGCGTCGAGACATCGCCCGAAGACATCCACGGCATGCACGCCGCCAGGGGCATTTTGACCGCCCGCGGCGGGATGACCAGCCACGCGGCGGTGGTCGCGCGCGGCATGGGGCGGCCGTGCGTATCGGGCGCCGGCGGGTTGTCGATCGACGGCCATGCCCGCGTGCTGCGCGTCGCCGGGCGCGAGCTGCGCGAGGGCGACATCCTGACTCTCGACGGATCGACCGGCGAAGTGATGGCGGGCGAGGTCAAGACGCTGCTGCCCGAACTGGTCGGCGATTTCGGCACGCTGATGGCGTGGGCCGACAAGGTGCGCCGCATGAAGGTGCGCGCCAACGCCGAAACCCCGCAGGATGCGCAAGTGGCACGCGATTTCGGCGCCGAGGGCATCGGGCTGTGCCGCACCGAGCATATGTTTTTCGACGCAGCGCGGATTACCGCGGTGCGCGAGATGATCCTGGCCGACAGCGAAGCGGGTCGCCGCGCGGCGCTGGCCAAATTGCTTCCCGAACAGCGCGGCGATTTTGCCGCGATCTTTGAGGTGATGGCGGGGCTGCCGGTCACCATCCGCCTGCTCGATCCGCCGCTCCACGAATTCCTGCCGACGCGCGAAGAGGATTTCGCCGACGTTGCCGCCGCGGCGGGCGTGGGGATCGAAGCGCTGAAGGCGCGCGCCAACGAGCTGCACGAATTCAACCCGATGCTGGGTCATCGCGGGTGCCGCCTCGGCGTCACCTACCCCGAAATCTATGAGATGCAGGCGCGGGCGATTTTCGAGGCAGCGTGCGACGTGGCCGCTGCCACCGGTGCGGCGCCGATCCCCGAGGTGATGATTCCGCTGGTGGCGACGCGGCGCGAATTCGACCTGATGAAGGCGGTCGTCGACGCGCAGGCGAAGGCGGTGTTCGCCGAAAAGGGGCGCGAGATCGCGTACCTTGTCGGCACGATGATCGAACTGCCGCGCGCCGCGCTGATGGCGGGCGAGATTGCCGAGACAGCGGAGTTTTTCTCCTTCGGTACCAACGACCTGACGCAGACGACGATCGGCATCAGCCGCGACGACGCGGGCCGCTTCCTGACCCAATATGTCGACAAGGGCATCTTCCTGACCGACCCATTCGTCAGCCTGGATGTCGAGGGCGTCGGGCAGCTGATCGAGATCGCCGCCGATCGCGGCCGCAAGACGCGCCCCGACGTCAAGCTGGGCATTTGCGGCGAGCATGGCGGCGACGCGCCGAGCATCCATTTCTGCGAGAAAACCGGCCTCGACTATGTCAGCGCCTCGCCCTACCGTGTGCCGATTGCCCGGCTGGCGGCAGCACAGGCGGCGTTGAAGGCGAAATAATCGTCGCCCCCGCGAAGGCGGGGGCTGCTATCGGCCTTGCACAACGCCGCCAGCGGCCCCCGCCTTCGCGGGGGCGACGGGCAGGGGACAGGCGCGTGAAAAGCTGGCACCGCTATGCGATCACTCTGGTGGGCGGCTTGGCTGTCGGGCTTGGCGCCGCCTGGGCGCTGACCAACGGCGGACTGGGCGACGGCGCGATCCGCAACGGGCCGTGGACGACCTCGTTGGGTTACGGGACCAAGGCGACCGATCCGTTGACCCGCGCGATGGTCGCGCGGTCGGGGCTGCTTGCGTTGCCTGCCAAGGAAACCGTCTATTGGTCGGCCAAGACCGATGCTGCGGGCGCGCCGCTCGACGGCAATTGCCGCTACCGCCTGTCGGGCGCGCCGCTCGATGCGCGATGGTGGAGCGTCACCATCTATGACGAAGCGGGCTATCTGGTCGCCAATCCGGCGAACATCTGGTCGGTCAATGGCGCCAATGTCGCGCTCGATGCCAGGGGCGAATGGCGCGTCACCATCGCGCCGACGAAGCCCGCCGCCGGGGCGTGGTTGCCGGGGATCAAGGGCCAGCGCTTTCACCTGACCTTGCGCATGTATAATCCGGGGCCGGGGTTCCGCGCCGATCCCGCCAAGGCGGTGCTGCCGCAAATCGTGCAGGAGGGCTGCTGACATGCGAAACTGGCTTGGTCCGTTCGCGCTTGGCCTGATCCTGGCCGCTGCGACGGCATGGGCGGCGATTGCCTATATCCCCTATGGCCTGATGAACGTCGCGATGGAGCGGCTGGGGCAGGGCGGGGTCAATATCATGTCCTATGGCAATCTGGCGACCCCGGCGCGCCAGCCGGTCGTGCGCCCCAGCCCTGATCTCGCCTATTCGAGCTGCCCCTACGACCTGGCGGCGGGGCCGCTGGCGATCGACGTGGGGCCGGTGGCCGGGCGCTACACCTCGCTCAGCATCTTCGACGCCGCGACCGACGTGATTTTTGTCCGCAACGATGTCGAGGCGGGCGGCAAACCGTTCCGAATCGTCGTCGCGCGCGACGGGCAGGCGGTGCCGGCGGGGGCCGAGGTCGTGCGCACCGGTCACGACCGCGGCATCGCGCTGATCCGTCTGCTGCTCAAAGACCCCAAGGAAATCGGCGGGCTGGACGCGGTGCGGCGTCAATCATCCTGCGCGACGGTCACAAAGCTGAAATAGGGGGTTGCGCCCCCGCGCGGTGCCCCTTAAAGGCGCCTCTCCACGCACCCGTAGCTCAGCTGGATAGAGCACCAGACTACGAATCTGGGGGTCGGACGTTCGAATCGTTCCGGGTGCGCCATTTCCGCAAATCCGGACATCCCGCCCTTTGCCGAGCGCATAGCTATGCCCTGTTGCATCGCTGCGGGGCATGCGACATTCCCGCACGGCAAAGCCGCAACCGAGCGGCGAGGGAGAGATATGAGCGAAACCATCGTCACGGTCGACATCGGCGGTACCCATGCGCGTTTTGCGATGGCCGAGATCGCGGGCGGCCGCGTGCTGTCGCTGGGCGAGGCGACGACGCTGCATACCAAGGATCATGCAAGCTTTCAGACCGCGTGGGAGGATTTTGCCGAGCGTCAGGGCGGCCTGCCGCGCGCCGTCGCAATCGCGATCGCCGGGCCGACGCGCGGCGAGATCATCCGCTTCACCAACAATCCGTGGATCATCCGTCCGGCGCTGATCGGCGAAAAGCTGGGCGTCGATCGCCATGTGCTGGTCAATGATTTCGAAGCGGTGGGCCATGCGGTGGCGCAGGCCGACGCCAGCTTTTTCGAGCGGCTGACCGGCCCCGACGAGCCGCTGCCGGAGACCGGCACGATCAGCGTCATCGGTCCCGGCACCGGGCTGGGCGTTGCGCATATCTGGCGCGACGGCGCCGACTACCGCGTTCAGGCGACCGAGGGCGGGCATATCGACTTCGCGCCGCTCGACAGCATCGAGGATGCGATCCTGGCGCGATTGCGCAAGCGGCACCGGCGGGTGTCGATCGAACGGATCGTTTCGGGCCCGGGGATCGTCGATATTTACGAAACGCTGGCGGGGCTCGAAGGGCGTGCGGTGACCCCGCTCGACGACAAGGCGATCTGGACCGCGGCGCTCGGCGGGCAGGACAGCCTTGCCGCCGCGGCGGTCGACCGCTTCTGCCTGTCGCTGGGCAGCGTCGCGGGCGACCTGGCATTGGCGCAAGGGGCGAGCGGGGTGGTCATCGCCGGCGGGCTGGGCCTGCGCATCCGCGACAGCCTGGTGCGTTCGGGCTTTCCCGAACGCTTCATCGAAAAGGGTCGGTTCGAAGGGTTCATGGCGGCGCTGCCGGTGAAGCTGATCACCCATCCGCAGCCCGGCCTGTTCGGCGCCGCGGCGGCGTTTGCGCGCCAATACGTCTAAATTAGCACTGGCGCGCCGCCGCGAAAATCGGCAGCTAAGGACCATGTCCGCGCGCCCTGTCCTTGGCATCATCGCCTGCAACCGCATTGTCGGGGTCGAGACGGCGCAGGCGGTGATGAACCGCTATGCGACCGCGGCGATGCAATATGCCGATTGCGCGGCGCTGATCATCCCGTCGCTGCCCGAATTCATGCGCGCCGACGAGGTGGTCGGGCGGCTCGACGGGGTGCTGCTGACCGGAACCCCATCGAACGTCGAACCGGCGCGTTATGGCGACGCGGGGGCGGGCGAGGGCCCGTTCGATCCCGACCGCGACCGCATGATGCTCGAACTGGTCGAAGCGGTGATCGCGGCGCAGCGGCCGCTGTTCGGTATCTGCCGTGGCTTTCAGGAGATCAATGTTGCGCTGGGGGGCACGTTGCGCCGCGATACCTCTGCGAGCGCGGAGCTGCTGCACCACCACGCCCCCGACGGCGCCGATTTCGACGCGATGTTCGACCATCGTCACCAGGTCGATCTGGTCGCGGGCGGGATGCTGGCCTCGGCTTATGGCGCCGCGTCGCTCGACGTAAATTCGGTGCACTATCAAGGCGTCGGCGACCTCGCCGACGGGCTGGCGATCGAGGCACAGGCGCCCGACGGGCTGGTCGAAGCATATAGCGCGCGCCCGAACGGCGCGCCGCTGCTCGCGGTGCAATGGCACCCCGAATGGGCGACCGGCGAAAGCGATGACAGCCAGACCTATTTCCGCTTGCTGGGCCGCGCGCTAAGGGGCGAATTATGAACCGGCGCGTTACCCGTTATGACCGCTATCTCGCGCGGCTCTGTTTCTCGCCCTGAGCAAGGACTCCCCTCCCGCTTGCGGGAGGGGTTGGGGGTGGGGTGAGCCACAGGCGAACATCCATCCTCTCGTCCCTTGGACGCGCTGCGCGCGTGCCCACCCCTAACCCCTCCCGCAAGCGGGAGGGGGACTTCAGGAAGACTAACATGCCCCGCAATCACGACATCGCCGAACTCAAGCGCCTCGACGTCGCGCACCATCTTCCCGCGCAGGCCGATTGGGCCGAAATCGAAAAGCTCGGCGGCAGCCGCATCATCACCCATGCCGAGGGTTGTTACATTCATGACGGCGACGGCCATCGCATCCTCGACGGGATGGCGGGCCTGTGGTGCGTCAATGTCGGCTATGGCCGCGAGGAGCTGGTCGAGGCGGCGGCGGCGCAGATGCGCGAGCTGCCTTTTTACAACACCTTCTTCAAGACCGCGACGCCGCCGACGGTGACGCTGGCGGCAAAGATCGCGAGCCTGACGAACAATCGCCTGCCGCATGTCTTTTTCAATGCGTCGGGCAGCGAGGCGAATGACACGGTGTTCCGCATGGTGCGCCATTATTGGAAGCTGAAGGGCGAACCGAACCGGACCGTCTTTATCAGCCGCTGGAATGCCTATCATGGCTCGACCGTCGCCGGGGTTTCGCTGGGCGGTATGAAGGCGATGCACGCGCAGGGTGACCTGCCGATCGCCGGGGTCGAACATGTCCGCCAACCCTATGCCTTTAACGAAGGGCAGGGGATGACCGAGGAGGGATTCTGCGACGCCTGTGTGCAGGCGATCGAGAACAAGATCCTGGAGGTCGGCCCCGAAAATTGCGCCGCGTTCATCGGCGAGCCGGTGCAGGGTGCGGGCGGCGTGATCATCCCGCCCAAGGGCTATTGGCCCAAGGTCGAGGCGGTCGCGCGCAAATATGGCCTGCTGGTCGTCGCCGACGAGGTGATCTGCGGATTCGGGCGCACCGGCAAGATGTGGGGGCATGAGACGATGGGATTCGCGCCCGACCTGATGCCGATGGCGAAGGGGCTGTCGTCGGGCTACCTTCCGATCTCGGCAACCGCGGTTGCGGCGCATGTTGTCGAGGTGCTCAAGACCGGCGGCGATTTTGTCCATGGTTTTACCTATTCAGGCCACCCGGTCGCGGCGGCGGTCGCGCTCAAGAATATCGAGATCATTGAGCGTGAGGGGCTGGTCGAGCGCACCGGCAGCGTCACCGGCCCGCATCTGGCGAAGGCGCTGGCGAGCCTGAACGACCATCCGCTGGTCGGCGAAGCGCGCTCGATCGGGCTGCTTGGCGCGGTCGAGATCGTTGCCGACAAGGCAACCCGGGGGCGCTTTGGCGGGGCCGAGGGCACCGCGGGGCCGATGGCGCGTGACGCGTGCATCGCGAACGGGCTGATGGTCCGCGGCATTCGCGACAGCCTGGTGATGTGCCCGCCGCTGGTGATTTCGGAGGGGCAGATCGACGAGATGGTTGCCATCATCCGCAAATCGCTCGATGAGGTGCTGCCCAAGCTCCGGGCGCTCTGAACAGGAAAGACCAACACCCTATGCCCTCCGGCCTTTTTGCCCTGCTCGACGACGTCGCCACGATCGCCAAGGTGGCGGCGGCGAGCATCGACGATATTGGCGCCGCCGCGTCGAAAGCGGGGGTGAAGGCCGCGGGGGTGGTGGTCGACGACGCCGCGGTGACGCCGCGCTACGTCACGGGTTTTCAGCCCAGTCGCGAACTGCCGATCATCTGGCGCATCGCCAAGGGGTCGATGTTCAACAAGCTGGTGCTGATCCTGCCTGTCTTGCTGCTGCTGTCGGCGGTGGCGCAATGGGCGATCACGCCGCTGCTGATGGTCGGCGGCGCCTATCTGTGCTTCGAGGGTGCCGAGAAGGTCTGGCACAGCTTTGCCGCCGAAAAACACAGCCTGGCTGAGGACGCCGCCGAGGTTGTCGATCCCAACCATGAAGAGGTGATGGTGAAGGGTGCGATCCGCACCGATTTCATCCTGTCGGCCGAAATCATGGTGATCGCCCTCAATGAAGTGCTGACCGAGCCGTTCGCAATGCGCGCCGCGACGCTGATCGTGGTGGCGATCGCAATCACGATCGCGGTGTATGGCGCGGTCGGGCTGATCGTCAAAATGGACGATATCGGGCTGCACATGGCGAAGGAAGGCAATAGCGCGCGCAAGGCGATCGGGCGCGGGCTGGTGTCGTTCATGCCCAAATTGCTCGCCGCGCTGGCGCTGATCGGGACCGCGGCGATGCTGTGGGTCGGGGGGCAGATCGTGCTGCACGGGCTCGACGAATATCATATCGGCAATCTGGGCCACAGCCTGCACGATTTTGCTCATGCGGTGGCGGGAAATCTGCCTGCCGCGGGCTTGTGGGAATGGCTGATCAACGCTGGCGGGGCTGGGGTGTTCGGGCTGGTGCTGGGCGGGGTGATTGTTGCGGCGCTGCATCTGGTCCCGGGGAAGAAGGCCCACTGATTTCGCCCTCTCCTTGAGGGGAGGGCAGCGAGACTTGGGAACTTGTTCCCTAGTCGCAGCGGGTGGGGGTCAGCGGCCTTGCGCTGCGCCGCGAACCCCACCCCAACCCCTCCCCTGAAGGGGAGGGGCTAAATTACCCCAGCAAAACCACCGGACTATCGGCGCGCCAGTGCATGCTGACCTTGTCGTCCCAGGTGAAATCCTCTTGGTCATGGCGCGACAGGTTGGGGCGTGACACGCGGATGCGCGCGCCCGCTTCCAGTTCGATCTCGAACAAGGTGATGTCGCCGAGGTAGCTCATCCCTTTGATCTTGCCGCGCGCGAAATTATAGCCGTCGGGGGCATCCTGCGCCGCTGCCTTCACCGCCTTGCCTTCGCCCGGAACGTGAAGATAGATTTTCTCGGGGCGCAGCGCGATCCACACGTCGGCGCCGTGCGGGCCGGTGACGCCATGGTTCAGATAGACTTTGCCAAGGCCGGGGCATTCGACCGCCGCCTTGTCGGGTTCGTCGAGCGTCAGCTTGCCTTCGAAAATGTTCACCGAGCCGACGAAGTCGGCGACGAAGCGGTTGGCGGGATATTCGTAGAGGTCCGACGGGGTCGCGAGCTGCGCCACCTCGCCCTTGTTGATCACCCCAATGCGGCACGCCATCGACAGCGCCTCGTCCTGGTCGTGGGTGACGGTGACGAAGGTGATGCCGACCTTTTCCTGCAATTCGGACAGCTCGAACTGCATTTGCGCGCGGAGTTTCGCATCGAGCGCCGAGAGCGGCTCATCTAGGAGGAGCACTTTCGGCCGCATCACCAGACTGCGCGCGAGCGCGACGCGCTGGCGCTGGCCGCCCGACATCTGATCGGGCATGCGTTCGCCAAAGCCGCCGAGCTTGACCAGGTCGAGCGCCTCAGCCACGCGGTCCTTGATCTCGCCGCCTTTCACCCCGGCGATTTTCAGGCCGTAAGCGACATTGTCGGCGACGCTCATGTGCGGGAACACCGCATAGCTTTGGAACACCATGTTGACCGGGCGCTTGTTCGGCGGGATGCCCGCCATGTCCTGCCCGTCGATCAGGATCTTGCCCTCGGTCGGCAGTTCGAACCCGGCGATCATTCGGAGCAGGGTGGTCTTGCCGCAGCCCGACGGACCAAGCAGCACGAAAAATTCGCCGGCGTTGATGTCGAGGCTGACATTGTCGACCGCGGTCACCTTGCCAAAGCGTTTCGAGACATTCTGGATCTGGATGATCGGTTTGGGCGCTTCGGTCATTGTCAAAGGTTCAACCTAACAACACCGTTCGCATCGAGCGAAGTCGAGATGCCCATCGGCAGTGCCCGCCTTCGGGGTGTCTCGACTTCGCTCGACACGAACGGAAACAGGGGGTGGTCCATCAATGCGTCTCCGCAATGGCTTTTACGCCCTGGGCCTTGAGCGCGATGAAGGTCAGGACGACGGTCAGGATGATGAGCAGGGTCGACGCCGCATTGACCTCGGGCGTCACCGAGAAGCGGACCATCGAATAGACCTTCACCGGAAAGGTGATCGTGTCGGGGCCGCTGGTGAAATAGGTGATGACGAAATCGTCGAGGCTGAGCGTGAACGACAGGAGCGCGCCCGCGACCAATGCGGGCTTGATGTGCGGGATCAGCACGTCGCGGAACACCTGACCCTCGCTGGCGCCGAGATCCTTGGCCGCTTCCTCCTGCTCGCGGTTGAAGGTCGCGAGCCGCGAGCGGACGACCATGGTGACGAAGGGGAAGCAGAAGGTGATGTGCGCGATGGTGATCGCGCCAAGGTTGAACGGCCAGACGAGGTCGGTCGGCCAACCGACCGCGGCAAAAAACATCAGGAAGGCGACGCCGAGGCAGATTTCGGGGACGATAATCGGCAGCGAGATCGTGCCGTCGATCGCGCCCTTCCACGGAAAGCGAAAGCGCCACAGCATCACCGCGGCGAGGGTGCCGAGCACCAGGCTGGCCAGCGTCGCCAGCGCCGCGATGGTCAGCGAGTTGATCAGCGCCTCGACCAACTGGTCGTTGCCCAGCGCTTTTTCATAATATTTGGTGGTGAAGCCGCGCCACACGACGTTGCGCTTGCTGTCGTTGAAGCTGAAAATCATCAGCACGACCAGCGGCGCGTAGAGGAAGACCATCACCGCGCCGACCCACAGCCGCATCCACAAGGTGCGGCTATATTCGAGCGGGGCGACGGGCGTGCGCGCGAAGAGCGCCATCAGCGGACCTCCGGCACTTTTTTGCGCATCGATTGCAGCGCAATCAGGATGAACATCGCATAGATGAGGAGGAACGACAGCGCGGCGCCGAACGGCCAGTCATTGGCTTTCTTGAACTGGCGTTCGATGACGTTGGCGATCATCTGGCTGTCGGTGCCGCCCATCAGATCGGGGGTGAGGTAGGCGCCGAGCGCGGGGATCAGGGTGATCATCACCCCGGCGATGATGCCGGGCGCCGCCAGCGGCACGACGATGCGCATGATGGTACGGAAATGCCCGGCGCCAAGATCCAGGCTCGCCTCGATCAGGCTGCGGTCGAGCCGGTCGAGCGCGGCGTAGAGTGGCAGCACCATGAAGGGCAGGTGGACATAAACGAGCCCGAAGACGACCGCGAAATTGTTGAACAGCAGCTGCACCGGCTCCCACGTCGGGAGCGGCTGCAGCCCGACGAGCGTCTTGATCCAGCTCGTCCCTTCCCACAGCGCGCCCATGCCCTTGTTCGCAAAGCCCTGCGTGCCGAGCAGCATCATCAGCGCATAGGTGCGGATGAGGAGGTTGGTCCAGAAGGGCAGCATGATACCGAGCAGCAGCCACGGCCGCCATTTCTCGCTGGCAAAGGTGATTGCCATCGCGACCGGAAAACCGACGATCAGGCAGATCAGCGTCACAAGCGCGGCGACCGCGAAGCTCTTGCCGAAGATGGAGAGGTAGAGCCACTCAGTGGCGCGCTTGTAGTTTTCGAGCGTACCCGAAAATTCGATTTCGGTCAGGCCGCGGTTCTCACCAAAGCTGTAGAGCCAGACGATGGCCATCGGCACGAGGAAGAAGGCGACCACCCAGAACAGCGTCGGCAGCGACACCGCCGCGAAAGTCCTTTTGCTCGTCTTCCAATCCTGTTCGGCCACCCCCCCAAGCCTTCCGTGATTACGCCGCCCGCACCCGCGTGAAGGCTTCTTCGTACAGCGGCTGCAAGGTCGGGTTGAACTTGGCATATTCGCATTTCGCCAGCACGTCGGCGGGCGGATAGATGACCGGGTTGTTCTTGTAACTGTCGGGCATCAGCGCCTTGGCCGCGGCATTGGGGGTCGGGTAGAGGATCGTCTCGGTGATCTTCTTGCCAACCTCGCCGTCGAGCAGATAGTTGATGAAGGCGTGCGCATTCTTCGGATGCGGCGCGCCTTTCGGGATGCAGAGGTTATCCGAATTGAGCTGGCTGCCCTCCTTGGGCACGACGAAATCGATGTCGTCGTCCTCGGTCATCGCTTGCGCGATGTCGCCATTATATTCGAGCACCAGGTCGACGTCGCCCTTGAGCAGCAGATCCTGCCCGTCGTCGACGTGGAAATTCTTCACATTGGGCTTTTGCTTGATCATCAGCGCTTCGATGGTCGCGATGTCGGCGGGGGTCAGCGCGTTGACCGATTTGCCGAGATATTTGCCGTAAAGACGGAACATGTCGCCCGCCTCCGACAACAGCGCGATGCGGCCCGCATATTCTGGGCTGTCGAACAGCACCTTCCAGCTGTCGGGCTTCGCCTTCACCTTTGACTTGCGATAACCGATGCCGAGCGCGAGCCAGGTGTAGGGCATCGAAAACTTGCGGCCCTTGTCATATTCGACGTCGATGAAGGTCGGATCGACATTTTTCATGTTCGGGATTTGGGCATGGTCGAGCGCCTGCAGCATTCCCGCCTGTGCCATGCGTTCGACAAAGTCGTTCGAGGGCACGATGACGTCGTAACCGGGGTTGCCGGCCTTGAATTTCGCGAACAGCACGTCGTTGCTGTCGAACAGATCCATCTTAACCTCGACGCCCGAGGTTTCCTTGAAATCGTCGAGCGTCGTTTCGCCGATATAGGTGTCCCAGTTGTAGAAGTTGAGCTTGCCCTCTTCGCCATTGGCGAGTTTTTTGCCTTCGCCCTTGCTGCACGCCGCGAGGCCGCCGAAGCTGATCCCGATTGCCGCGACCCCCATCGCCTGCAGCAGCGACCGGCGCCCGCGGGTTTGCTTGATCAGTTCGTTCAGATCCATGACGGCCTCCCTGTTTGTGGCGTCAAGCTGACTCAATAAGCGCGGCTTGAAAAGAGGTTATTTTGCACCGCAACAGGAATCTTTGAAATATTCATGCGTTGCGCAGGTACCAATCGTAATCGAGCGTCGGGACGACGCCGAAATAGCGGTCCTGCTCGACACGTTTGACGATGCTGAACATATCGACGAAGCGTGTCCCCAGATAATCGCGCATCAGCGCCGAGCCATGGAAGCGATCGACCGCGGCGAACCAGTTCGACGGCGGCTTGTCGTCGCCGCTGTTGTCGCGGTCGTAGCCGTTGCCGACGACCGCGGCGCCGGGGTCGGTCTTGTTTGCCACGCCATGATGCATACCCGTGAGCACCGCGGCGACCGCGAGATAGGGGTTGGCGTCGGCGCCGCAAGCACGATGCTCGACATGGCGGCTTGGCGGTGGGCCGGCGGGGATGCGAAACGACACGGTGCGGTTGTTGACCCCCCAGGTCGGCGCGACCGGTGCGTAGCTGTTCGCCTTGAAGCGGCGATAGCTGTTGGCGTGCGGGGCAAAGAGCGCGAAGGCATCGCCGACGGTGGCGATCATGCCGCCGATCGCGTGGCGCAAGGCGGGAGTGCCTTCGGGGTCGTCGCTCGCGAAGATGTTGGTGCCCGACCCATCGTTAACCGAGACATGGATGTGCATGCCGCTGCCCGCCTGCTCGGCGAACGGCTTGGCCATGAAGGTGGCTTCCAGGCCGTGCTGCTGCGCGACCGCCTTGACCAATCGCTTGTACATGATGGCATCGTCGCAGGCGCGCAGGGCGTCGGGTTTGTGGCGCAGCGTCAGCTCGAACTGACCGGGGGCAAATTCGGAAATCGCGCTTTCGAGCGGAATGCCCTGCGCGTCGGTCGCCGCATAAAGCGCGTCGAAGAAGGGCCGGAAATCGTCGAGCTCGCGCAGGCCATAGACCTCGACATTGCGCGGCGTGTCGCGGCTGTAGCCGGGGCGGGCGGGGCGCACGGTGCCGTCGCGGGCGCGGCGCGGATCGACGAGATAGAATTCCAGCTCGACCGCGAGCACCGGGGTCAGCCCGTCGGCGACAAAGCGGTCGATCACGCCGCCCAGCACATGGCGCGGATCGAGGTCGTGCGGGGTGCCGTCGAGCTCGTAGAAATCGACGAGGAACTGCGCCGCATGGTCGCCGCCCCACGGGGTGCGGACAAGGGTGCCGGGGATCGGCTTCATCGACCGGTCGGCGTCGCCATCCTCCCACACCAGCCCGGTTTCGACGGTATCCTGCCCGGTGATGTCGACGACGGTGATTGATCCGGGGAACATGCGCCCGCTTTCGTAAACCGCCATCACTTCGTGCTGGCGCAGCCGCTTGCCGCGCGGCACGCCGCCCATGTCGGTATAGATCATCTCGATCGAATCGACGTCGGGGTTCGCCTTGAAAAAGGCCTCGGCCTCCGACCGCGGCGCCACAATGCCTGATGATTTCGACATCGCCCGTCTACTCCTTCAACGCTTTTGTGCAGTCGGCAAAGCCGCCCACCAGCCGGTCGATCTGGTCGTCGCCGGTAACCGGGCTCACCAACATCATATTGTGGAACGGCGCCAGCAAAATCCCGCGGTTGGCGAGGAACAGGTGGATCGCGGCTTCGAGTTCGGGGTGCATCGCCGCCTTCGCCTCGCCGCCGTTCCGCGGCGGGGTGGGGCAGGTGAGGAATTCGACGCGCGCGCCGACCTGGGTGACGTGCCAGTCGAGCCCGGCGGCGGCGATTTCGGCCGCAAGCCCTGCGACCAGCCGCGCGGCGCCGCGCAGCATATGATCGTAGGCGGTGGGGGTGATGACGTCGGACAGCATCGCATCCATCGCGGTGATCGCGAGCGCGTTGGCGGAGAGCGTGGTGCCGATGCCGCTATGTCCGGGCGGGCGTGACTGGTTGAGCGCCGCCATGCGCGCGGCCACACCGGCCGAAAAGCCATAGACCGCGCAGGGGACGCCGCCGCCGATCGACTTGCCGACGACCATCAGATCAGGTGTCGGCCCGTGCGCGACGCCATGGCCGCCATAGCCCGACGAGACGCTGTGCGTTTCGTCGAACACCAACAGCGTGCCTGTCTCGTCGCAAAGTTGGCGGAGCGTCGTCAGATACCCCGGCGCGTCGCATACCATGCCGACATTGGTCATCACCGGCTCGGCAAGCACGCAGGCGATGTCGCGGGCGTGGAGCGCCGCGGCGAGCGCGGCTTCGTCATTGAACTCGATGACCGTCGTCGTATCGCGCAGGTCGTGGACCTGGCCGATCAGGCTGGCGCGCATGACCGGCGCGGCGTCTTTCAGGTCGACGAAAGCGTCGTCGACCGCGCCATGATAGGCGCCGTTGAAGGTCAGGATTTTCGCCCGCCCGCTGATCCCGCGGCACCAGCGGATGACCGCGCGATTGGCTTCGCTGGCGGTGGTCGTGACCTGCCATAAAGGCAGGCCGAACATCGCTGCGAGACGCTGCGAAAGTGCGACACCGCGTTCGGTCGGGAGCATGTAGCTCAGACCTTCGCTCGCCTGCTGCGCCAGCGCCGCGGCGAGGGCGGGCGGCGAATGCCCGAACAGGCTGGCGGTATCGCCCAGGCAGAAATCGTCGTAGGTCTGGCCGTCGATACTGGTCCGCGTCGCGCCCTTCGCCGCTGCGGCGACGATCGGCACCGGGCTGGGCCAGTCGCGCATCCAGTGGAACGGGACCGACTGGAACCAGCCGGTCGCGGCGGCATGATGCGCGAAAGCGCGCGGGTTGGCGGCGCGGAAACGCTCGGCTTCGCAGGTTGCGACGCGCGCAATCGCGGCTTCGACGATCATCCGAGCCGGTCCTTCATCGCATAATAGAGCAGTCCCAACGTGGCGAGCGGTTGGCGGAGCCATTTGCCGCCGGGGAACGGGCGGCTGGGCAGGTTCGCCAAGACGTCGAACCGCTCGGCCGTCCCCGCCATCGCCTCGGCAATCAGCTCACCTGCCAGCGTCGTCACCAGCGCGCCATGCCCCGAAAAACCGTACGCGAAGAAGACATTCCCGCGCCGCCCGATATGCGGCAGCCGGTTCATCGTCACTGCGACCGCACCACCCCAGCCATAGTCGATCTTGGCACCGGCGATCTGCGGGAAGACCTCGGCCATGAAGGGCCGCACGAACGCCGCGATGTCGCGCGGCGGGGTCTGCGAATAGCGCTCGCCGCCGCCGAAAATCAGGCGCTTGTCGGCGGAGAGGCGGAAATAATTGAGCACGAAGCGACTGTCGGCGACAGCCGCGTCGCTGGGCAGCAACGCGTCGGCGTTCGGCAGCGGCTCGGTCGCGATATTATAGTTCATGATCGGCACGGTGTAACGGCCGAGATCGGGTTCGAGGTCGCCGATCCAGCTATCGGTCGCGTCGATGACATAGCGCGCGGCGATATGCGCGCGGTCGGTCATCACCCCGGCGCCCTCGGGCGTATCGGTGATTCGGTGAACGCGTTCACCTTCCCAGATGCAAACGCCCGCGGCCTCGGCGGCGCGCGCGAGCCCGATCGCGTAGTTTAGTGGATGAAAATGTCCCCCCTGCGGATCGTGGATACCGCCGTGATAGAGCGAGCTGGCGATATGACCCGGCATATCCTGCTTTGCCACCACATTGCTGTGGTATCCGAAGCGGGTCGCCAGAAATTCGGCCTCGCGCTGCATCGCACCAAAGTCTTTGGGCGTCCACGCCGCTTCCAGATGTCCTGCCTTGAGGTCGCAATCGATGCCGTGTTTGGCGATCCGCGCTTTCACACGGTTGCCGCGCCAACACAGGTCGAACAGCGCCTCGGCGCGCTCGCCGCCGAATTCGGCCTCCAGTTCGGAGGCGGACCAGCGCAAGCCGGGGATCAGCTGCCCGCCATTGCGACCCGACGCGCCGAAACCGACATGCGCGCGTTCGATCAGAATCACCGAAAAGCCGCGCTCGGCGCAGGCGAGCGCCGCGGACAGGCCGGTGAAGCCGCCGCCGATAACCGCAATGTCGAACGACAAGTCTTCGCCCATGTCATAGGACGACCGCCATGGATGCGCGGTCGCGGCATAATAGCTGTGGTTCAGCGGATCGGTCATGGCCGCGGGGCGGGTCAGACCCGCATCAACAGATGTTCGCGTTCCCAGCTCGACACCACCGACTGGTAGTTGAACAGCTCATAATCCTTCACCGCAAAGAAGATTTCGAAGAAATCGTCGCCCAGCAGGTTGCGGACCTTCTTGCACGACGCGAAGCGGTCGAGCGCCGCCTCCAAAGTGCGGGGCAGGGTGCGGGCGCGGTTGTATGCGCTGCCGGTGATCGCCTTGGCCGGCACCATGCGGTCGACGACGCCGATATAGCCGCAGATCAGCGACGCCGCGATGGCGAGATAGGGGTTGCTGTCGGCACCGGGCAGGCGGTTTTCGACGCGGCGGTTCGCCTTGTCGGAAATCGGCACGCGGAACCCGCACGAGCGATTATCCTCGCCCCACTGGACGTTGATCGGCGCGGCGCTGTCGGGGCGCATGCGGCGAAAGCTGTTCACATTGGGCGCCCACAGCGGCGAGATCTGCGGCATGAATCGCACTAGCCCGGCGATATAGCTCCGAAACATCGCGCTATCGCGGCCGTTGGCCGTAGAAAACAGGTTCTTGCCAGTCGTGGCGTCGACCACCGACTGGTGAATATGCATCGCGCTGCCCGGCTGGCCCGCCATCGGGTTCGCCATGAAGGTCGCATAGACGTCGTGCTGTTTCGCAACGTTGCGCACGACGCGCTTGAACAGGAAGACTTCGTCGGCGAGGCGCAGCGGGTCGCCGTGGATGAAGTTCACCTCGAGCTGCGCAGCGCCCATTTCGTGGATCATCGTATCGATGTCGAGCCCCATCAGCTCGCAATCGTCATAGATATGATCGATGATTTCCTCATATTCGTTCATCGCCTCCAGCCCATAGGGCTGGCTCGCGGTCTCGCTGCGTCCGGATTGGCCGGTCGGCGGGGTCAACGGGAAATCGGGGTCGACATTGGGCGAGACGAGGTAGAACTCGACCTCAGGCGCGATGATGGGGCGCCAGCCCTTTTCGGCATAAAGCGCGAGCACCTTTTTCAGGATCGTGCGGGGCGCGATGTCAACTTCGCTGCCATCGCCGTTGAGGGCGTCGGCGATGACGAAAGCGGTCGGCGACTTGAATCCCGGCGCGACGCAGATCGTGCCGGGGTCGGCGATCAAAATCTTGTCGGGATCCTTGTCCCAGATGTCGTCGATGTCCTCGGGATAGTGGCCGTCGATCGTGCAGATGAAGACGCTGCCCGGAATGCGCAGCGACTTGTCCTTCACCGATGCCAGGAACTTCTTGGCCGGCAGCACCTTGCCGCGCTGAACCCCGTTGATGTCGGGGACGATACATTCGACTTCGTCGATTTTATGGTCGCTGATCCATTGGTCCAGATTGACTGACATGCGCCCCCGATTGGGCCGAGGAGCCGGCCCGTTTGTGGAAGGCCAGCCTATCGTGAAGTTGGACGAAGCGCCAGAGGGGCCGTTAACGGCCATTTTCCGAGTTGCCAGTGCGCGGGCACTAGGACAGATTGGGATAGATGATCCTTCGTCATTGCGGGCGAAGCGACGCAATCCACGGGCGGTTTAGGCCACCCTGGATTGCCGCGTCGCCTTCGGCTCCTCGCGATGACGGTATCTGAGAGCGGGAGACGGTGCGCGATGAAGGGCGAGAATGATCCGCTGGCAGCCTTCTGGATGCCGTTTACCGCCAACCGCGCGTATAAGGCGAACCCGCGCCAGCTCGTGTCCGCGAGCGGCATGTTTTATCAGAGCGGCGATGGCCGGGCGATCCTCGATGGCACCTCTGGACTATGGTGCAGCAACGCGGGCCATTGCCGGCCTGAGATCACCGAAGCCATCGCGAACGCCGCGGCGACGCTCGATTTCGCGCCGACGTTTCAGCTGGGGCACCCGCTGCCGTTCGAACTGGCGCGGCGGCTGGCGGCGCTGATGCCCGACGGGCTCGACCGGATATTCTTTACCAACAGCGGCTCCGAATCGGTTGATACGGCATTGAAAATTGCACTCGCGATCCAGCGGGCAAAGGGGCAGGGGGCGCGGACCCGACTGATCGGGCGCGAGCGCGGCTATCACGGTACCGGCTTTGGCGGGATCAGCGTCGGCGGCCTCGTCAACAACCGCCGCGCCTTTGGCGGCGGGCTGCCCGGTGTCGACCACATACGCCACACGCACGACATCGCGCGCAACGCCTTCGCGCGCGGCTTTCCGCAGCACGGCGCCGAGCTTGCCGACGACCTCCAGCGCCTCGTCGACCTCCACGGCGCCGAAACGATCGCGGCGGTGATCGTCGAGCCGATGGCGGGTTCGACCGGCGTGCTGGTGCCGCCGGTCGGTTATCTGCAGCGGCTGCGCGAGATTTGCGATCGGCACGGCATCATCCTGATCTTCGACGAGGTGATAACCGCCTTCGGCCGTGTCGGCGGTGCGACAGCGGCGGGGCAGTGGGGGGTGACCCCCGACATCATCACCATGGCAAAGGGGCTGACCAACGCCGCGGTGCCGATGGGCGCGGTGGCGGTGCAGCGCACGCTGCACGATGCGGTGCTGGACAGCGTCGAGGCGGGGATCGAGCTGTTCCACGGCTACACCTATTCGGGGCATCCGCTGGCGAGCGCGGCGGGGCTGGCGACGCTGGACCTGTATGCGCGTGACGGGCTGTTCGACCGCGCCAACGAACTCGGCAGCTATTGGGAGGATGCGGCGCACAGCCTGAACGGGCGGCGGCATGTCATCGACATTCGCACCATCGGGCTGGTCGCGGGGATCGAACTCGAACCCCGCGCCGGTGCCCCAACGGCGCGCGCTATGGAATTGTTCCATGCCTGTTTCGACAATGGGCTGCTGGTTCGCGCGACCGGCGACATCATCGCGCTGTCGCCGCCGCTGATCGTCGAAAAGCCGCAGATCGACGTCATGCTCGGAAAGATTGCCGATTTGCTCGACCGCATCGACTGACGGCGTGACGCGTCAGTCGGCGGCGGCGTTCGCTTCTGCCTTGGCGGCGGCGGCGGCGGTTTGCCGCGCCCGCGTCGCTTCGGTCTGGATCAGCCGTTCGGCCATCGTCCGCCACGCCTGTTCGGCGCGCAGATTGCGGTCGCGGACCTGCGACAGCGCGCTGGCCGCCGCATCCGCCGCGCATTTGTCGGCCTGCGTCAGGTAAAAATCGCTGGTGTTCGACATGGCGGATATCCTTGGGGCTGGGGGGTGACAGGAGGGGTGACGACGCGATCAGTCGATCATCTGGGCGATCAGGCGGCGCAGTTCGCGGCGCGTCAGGGTCGGCGAGCGCCGGATCGTCTTTTCGGCCGGTGCATCGATCGCGGCAAAGGGCCGAAGGAGGGAAGGGAAAGCATTCAAATTAAAGTTCATAATATCCTGTAATCATTGTTTTGTTCTGGTTGGGTATTCAGCGCCGGTTGCCCTTGCGCGGGCCGCCGCCGGCTGGCCCTGCGCCGCGATCGCGATAGACGATGCGGCCCTTGGTCAGGTCATACGGCGTCATTTCGACGCGAACGGCGTCGCCTACGACCGACCGGATGCGAAAACGTCGCATCCGGCCAGCCGTATAAGCGATGATCCGATGATCATTTTCCAGTACGACGCCAAAACGCCCGTCGGGAAGAATTTCATCGATCTGGCCGTCGAGGGTCAAAAGTTCCTCTTTGGCCAAAGATCAGGCCTGCTGGATGTTGACCGCGGCGGTCTTGCCGCGCTGGTCGGTTTCCAGGTCGTAGGAAACGCGCTGATCCTTGTTCAGCGTCGATATCCCGGCGCGTTCGAGGGCGGTGATGTGGACGAAATTGTCGCCCGAACCATCCTCGTTGGCGATGAAGCCATAACCTTTTTCGGTGTTGAAGAATTTTACGGTGCCGATGGGCATGGGGTCGTTCCTTTCACGGAATCGGAGTTACCACCGGCCGATGCCGGTGGCGCCAGGTAGCGTGAGGAAGGAGTTGTCCGCCAGTGAGGCAAAAAAATCCGTCGTAGGCGACGATAGCCGGACGAAGATGGGGGCGGGGGGGCGAAAAGTCAAGGATCGCTAAGGCTTCGCGCCTTTGACCGTGCGCCGTCAGCTCTCGGCGACGCACGGGAACGTCACCGAAACCCGCGTTCCCCTGCCGACTTCGCTATCGATGTCGAGCTGGCCCTGATGGCGCTCGCCGATATGTTTGACGATGGCCAGCCCCAGCCCCGTCCCGCCGACCGACCGGCTGCGCGCTTCGTCGACGCGATAGAAACGTTCGGTCAGGCGCGGCAGGTGATCGGGGGCAATTCCGTCGCCGATGTCGCTTACCGACAGCCGGATACGGCGCCCCTCGCGCACCAGTTCGACGGTTACCGGGGTACCGGCGTGGCCATATTTCATCGCGTTGGAGATGATATTGTGGGCAAGCTGGCTGAGCTGCGCCGCGTCGCCGAGCATCGGCTGCGCGGTATCTCCCAGCTGTTCGACCACATCCTTCGCGCGCACCGGCTCGCTGTCGCTGAGCTGGGCGATGGTGGTGCGAACGATCGCGGCCAGATCTACCGTCGTCGTCGGGCGGCGAAAGCGGTCGGCCTCGACCCGCGAGATCGACAGCAGGTCGATGACCAATTGCTGCATCCGCCGCGCCTCGCGTTCGATGATCGACAGGAAACGGTCGCGCGTCGGCGCGTCGGTGTCGCCGTTCATTTCCTGCAGCGTTTCGACGTAGCCGAGGATCGCGGCGAGCGGCGTGCGCAGTTCGTGGCTGGCGTTGGCGACGAAATCGGAGCGCATCCGGTCGGCGGCGTCGATAGCCGAGCGGTCGGACAGGAAGATGATATATTCGCTCCCCGACAACGCCGCGACCCGCATCGTCCAGCGCTGGCCGGGCCGCGGGAAATCGATCAGGTTGACCGTTTCGAGCGCCGCGCCGCCCTGCATGCGCGACAGCCATTCGGTCGCGGCGGGATGACGGATCGCGGTTCGCACGTCGGCGCCGACGATATGCCGCCCGAGCAGGCGCACCGCGGCGTCGTTGGCGATGGTGACGATATTGTCCGCGGTGCCCAGCAAAGGCTCCTTTTCCTGATCGACCCAATGTGCGAAATCGGGGTGGCGGAGCAGCGACGCGGGGGCGTTTTCGGCGGCGGGCGGCGCCGTCCCCTGCGGTTCGGGCGTAGTGGCGGGCAGCGCGCCATAAACGGTCGCCGCGGCGACCAACCCCGCGACCGCCATGATCGCGATCGACAGCGGATCGCCGCCCGAGAGCGCGGCAAAGATCGCCGCGATGGCAACCATCGTAAGGGCAATGACGAAGCTGGACAGGCGATCGAACATCGTCTGCGCGCCTCGCACGAAGCGAGGGGCGGGCGCAAGGCGATTTGCGGCCGTTAACGTGTGCGCCGCGGATGTCCCAAAGCGGGAAGTGAAGTGGGGCGAGCGGTGTTTTGCTTTTCCTTGGCCTCTCATTGGGTTATGCGCCGCGGATGGATAATCGCGAAATTCCGACCGAAACCCCCGTGGAAACGGGCGAAGCTATTCCCTCGCGCCGCCGGATGCTGGCGCTCGGCGCCGTCGGCGTGTCGGCGGCGCTGACGATCCGCCCCGCCTTTGCGCAGACGGCGGTATCGGTGATGAATTGCCAGATCCCGGTTCCGGGGCCGAGCGGCGCCGGAAAATTTATCGACACCCAGGGCAAGCTGGTGCCGCCGGGAACCAAGGGCGCCTTTCCCGGCGCGCTGCGCCCGTTCACCGGCGAGGAAGTGAAGCGCGCTTTCCGCGGCCAGACGCTGCCCGGCACGACCTATAATCAGTCGCAGGCCTATCTGCAGTATATCCGGCGCTTGCAGGCGGGGCAGAGCGGCTTTACCTGTTTCGCGTCGATTACGACGTCGCGCTGATTTTCGCTCCTTTGCA
The DNA here is from genome assembly GCF_051861155.1 of Sphingopyxis sp. Taxonomy (GTDB): domain Bacteria; phylum Pseudomonadota; class Alphaproteobacteria; order Sphingomonadales; family Sphingomonadaceae; genus Sphingopyxis. Next base: position 240,133 of record NZ_JBHYDE010000003.1, read on the forward strand.
GGCGATGTCGGTTCAGCCGCGTCGCCAGCCAAAGGAGTTTTCGTGAAACTAGCTTCGCTCAAACAGGGCCGCGACGGGCGTCTTGTCGTCGTTTCGGACGATCTCGCCTGGTACGCCGACGCCGGTCAGATCGCGCCGACGATGCAGGCGGCGCTCGACAATTGGGCCTATGCCGCGCCGCGCCTTGCCGCGCTGGCCGAAGACCTGAATCACGATGCGATCCCCAAGGAACGCTTTCACGAGCGCGACGCCGCCTCGCCGCTGCCGCGCGCCTATCAATGGGCCGACGGCAGCGCCTATGTGAACCACGTCGCATTGGTGCGACAGGCGCGCGGTGCCGAAATGCCCGACAGCTTCTGGCACGACCCGCTGATGTATCAGGGCGGCAGCGACGCGTTCCTCGCCCCGCGCGACCCGATCCCGCTCGCCGACCCGGCATGGGGCTGCGACATGGAGGCCGAAGTCGTGGTGGTGACGGGCGACGTTCCCGCGGGCATTGATGCGGCGGCGGCGCGCGAAAAAATCCTGTTGGTCGGATTGACCAACGACGTGTCGCTGCGTGGTTTGATTCCGGGCGAATTGGCAAAGGGTTTCGGCTTTTTCCAGTCGAAGCCGTCGAGCGCGATGTCGCCGGTGTTCGTTACCCCGGAAGCGCTGGGCGCGCGCTGGCAGAACGGCAAGCTGCATGGTACGCTGTGTGTCGATTTAAACGGCCAGCCGCTGGGCCGCGCCGATGCGGGGGTCGACATGACCTTCGACTTCGGGGCGCTGATCGCCCATGCTGCAAAGACCCGCGACCTTGGCGCGGGGACGATCATCGGGTCGGGCACGGTGTCGAACCGCGACGCCGACGGTGGCCCTGGCAAGCCGATCGCCGATGGGGGCCTTGGCTATTGCTGCCTGGCCGAAGTGCGGACGGTCGAGACGATCCTGCAGGGCGAGCCCAAAACGCCGTTCATGCAGAAAGGCGACATGGTGCGCATCTGGATGGACGACGAGCGGCATCACAGCATCTTCGGTGCGATCGAACAGCAGGTCGCCTGAACAAAAAAAAGGGCGGGTTCGCACCCGCCCCTTCGTCTGTTTCGTACCGGTTGCGGTGATCAGCCGAAGCTGCCGCCCGACATGGCGTCGCTGAGCGAACAGGCCGCCGGGCCAAGGATCACGATGAATAGCACCGGTAGAATGAACAGGATCAGCGGCACGGTCATGATCGCGGGCAGGCGCGCGGCCTTTTCTTCGGCGCGCATCATGCGTTCGTTACGGAATTCGGCCGACAGCACGCGCAGCGCGCTGGCGAGCGGCGTCCCGTATTTCTCGGTCTGGATCATGGTCGTGACCACGCCCTTCACCGATTCCAGATTGACGCGGTAGGCCAGGTTTTCGAATGCCTGACGCCGCTCGGTCAAAAAGCCGAGTTCGATCGAGGTCAGTGCGAATTCTTCGCCCAGTTCGGGATAAGCGCGACCCAATTCCTTTGATACGCGCGAAAATGCGCTGTCGACGGTCAGGCCCGCTTCGGCGCAGATGACGAGCAGGTCGAGCGCGTCGGGCAGACCCTTGCGGATCGCATCGGTGCGCTTGGCGCGCTTGTTCTGGACGAACAGGTCGGGCGCCTTGTAGCCGAGCACGAGCGCCGCCATCGTCGCGCCCGAGCGCTTGAACGGGGTCAGGTCGGGCCATATGTCGATGCCGTAGATCAGGAAGGCGGCGAGCCCGCCAAACACGATCGGCAAGACCATGCGACCGAAAATCACCGCGACGGCCAGATCCTTGGATCGGATGCCCGCCTGCGCCAGCTTCTGCTGGACGTCCTTGATCTGGCCTTCCTGCAGCACTTGGAGCTTGCCGAGGAAGGTGCGCATCTTGTCGGCATGCTGGTTCTTGCGGACCAGCTTGGCGCGGCGTTTGGCGGTCGACGCGGTGATACCGGCTTTGAGCTGTTCGCGGCGTTCGTTGAGCGCCTTGACGCGCTTGGTCATCGGATTGCGCACGGTCAACGCGCCATAAATGGCGAACAGGACCGCGAACACACCGACCGCGGCGAGCAGCGTGCCGGCCCAGATGACATCGACGCCCATCAGCGTCGGGCCCGCCTGAGCGCCGGTGAAAGTGGTAAGAAGGAGGCTGCTGATCACTGGTCCTGCCCCTTCAGATTTCGAAGCTGATCATTTTGGCCATGATCCCGGCGCCGATGCTCATCCAGATCAGCCCGCCGATCCCGGCGATTATCAGGCGCTGTTCGTAGAAAAATCCCGCCAGATAGCTGGGGTTCATCGACCAGACGACGCCGAAGACGAAAAAGGGCAAGGCGCCGACGATATAGGCGGAAGCTTTCGCTTCCGACGACATCGCGCGGATCTTGAGCTTCATCTGCGCGCGCTTGCGCAGCACGTCGGACAGGTTGGACAATGTCTCCGCCAGATTGCCGCCGGTTTCGCGCTGGATCTGAATGGTGATGCAGAAAAACTGGAACTCGGGTGTTCCAAGCATCACCGCCGATTCCTGCAGCGCGGCCTCCATCGTGTTGCCGATGCGGATGCGTTCGACAACGCCCTTGAATTCTTCGCCCACCGGCCCCGGCAGTTCCTGGCTCACCACCTGGAAGGTTTCGGTGACGGGCAGGCCGGAGCGCAGGCCGCGCACGAGCAGGTCGATCGCGTCGGGAAAGCGGGTGTTGAACTGCGCGACGCGCTTTTTGATCGCGCGGCCGACGACCAGATAAGGCAGGCCGAGGCTGAGGAGCAGGCCGATCATTCCCGCCATCAGGATCGGGGCGCGGACAACGAGCAGGCCGCCGGTGACGACGACGAACAACGCCATCGACGCGAACATATATTGGGTCAGCGTCCACCCCTTACCCGTACGGCGAAGCCGGATTTCCATCTCTTCGCGGCGCGGCATCAGGCTGGTCAGGGTCGAGGCACTTCGGCCGCCCGACTGGATGGTCTTGCGCATCTGCGCTGCCACTACCGCTTCGGTCGACGCGGCATGGCGATCCTTGACCATCGCCAGCCGCCGCGACTTTGCCTTGCCGGCCGACGGGCCACCAAGCAGGATCACAAGGATGGCAAAGGCCAGAAAGGCCCCCGCGATGATAAGGATGACTGGCAGATTCATGTCGGCTGATGTCCGCTTCTATCGCTGATGGTGGTAACGTCCCGCCGGGCGGGATGTCATGCCGCCTGTTTCGCGCCCTTTTTCGTCATCAGCCCAAGCTTGCCGAGCAGCGAACCGCCCGATTTGCTCTTTGCGGCTGCCTGTTGCGCTTCTTCGGCTTCGACATCGGCGCCATCGAGGATCAGGCGCATCAGATTGCTCCACACCTGCGCGGTTTTTGTGCCTTTGCAGATCTCGGCATAGGATTTGCCGAGCTTGGCCGACTGGCTGACCAGTTTCGGGTCGAACGGGATGACGATGTCGATCTGGCGTTCGATCGACGATTCAAATTCCTTGCGCGACAGTTCGCCGACGGCGTTCTGGAACTTGTTCGCGACCAGCACGACGCGGGCGCCGGGAACATTCTGCTTGAACCACGACAGCAGCCGGATGGTGTCGCGGGCTGCAGCCAGCGTCACGTCGCTGACCAGCAGGATCGTCCCCGCTTCCGACACCAGATGTGGAAAGGGGATCAGAACCTGGCGCGGGATGTCGACGATCGTCATTTCGAACGCGCCGCGCAGTTCTTCCTCCAGCTGGAAAAAGGCCGAGCCATCGGTCATCACCGGCTGGTGGATCGGCGCTTCGGCCGACAGCAGGCTGAGCTTGTCCGAAGCGCGCACCATGGCGCGTTCGATGAACAGCCCGTCGATGCGGCTGGGGTTGTCGATCGCATCGATCAGGCCGCGGCCGGGCTCGAGGTCGAGCGTCAGCGCGCCGGTGCCGAAATGAACGTCGAGGTCGAGCAGCGCCGTCTGGCGGCCTGCCTGTTCGCTCATCGCCCAGGCGAGCGACGTCGACACCAGCGAGGCCCCGACACCGCCGCGCACCCCGACCACCGCCATCATGTGATGCGGCTTGTCGTCCTGCATATCGGCATGTTTTGGTGCGGTCAGCATCGTCTGCGCCATGGTCAGCGATTCGCGGACCTGTTCCAGCGACAAGGGCTTGAGCAGATAATCCTGAATGCCGCTCGACAGCAGGTCGCGGTACAGGCGCACGTCATTGACCTGGCCGGCCGCGATCACGACAGTGCCCGGTTCGCACACTTCGGCGAGCGCGTTGATGTCGTTGATCGGGTCGCCCGATTCGGACATGTCGACAAACAGGATGTTCGGGCTGGCGGACACCGAGAGCGACTGCACGGCGTTACGCAGACCGCCCTTGTTACATTTTTCGATCGGCCAGCCCATGTCGTTGGCGGCAGTGCGGATCAGCTCCAGCGTGTCGTCATCGCACACAAAGGCGTTGAACGGATCACGCAGTCCTGCCGATTTGAAAGGAGCGTTCACTGGCCACCTCCGTTGCTGGTTGCTTCGCCGCGCAGTTCGCCGGCACCCGTCGGCGGCTTTTCGCGGAAGGTCTTGATCGCGCGCGTCGCCATCGACGGATCGTTGCGATCGCTGCGGGCACCCCTGATCAGGTCATTGGGGTCGGCCACCATCGCGGCGATATTGCTGTTGGTCGCGCAGCCATAGTTGGACGAGGTCGCATTCGCCGGGTTGATCGCTGACTTGGTGTCCCAATTGGGGCAGCCCGGCACGAAAGCCGACGCGCGGGTGACGATGACACGCAGATGGCCCTGCGGCACGGCTCCGGTGGTTACCGGCACGTCGTTGCTGATCAGCAAGCCGCGGCGCTCGATCATCGAGCGCACCGTCGCCTGCGCCGATGTGGCGCCGTAAACCGAGGGATCCTCAATCGCGACGCGATCGCCGTAGCGGACGCCCATCGCGTCGAGCCAGCCTTGCAGACGGCCCTGTTCGCTGGGTGCCAGCTCGCCGCTCGATGCAGCGACGTCGAATTGATAGATGGCGTTGCGCACGACCGGTTGATGCACCGAATCGAGGCTGCGGTTGCTGTAGGCGGCGCCCGAACATCCGGCGAGCGACGTGGCCAGAGCCAGGACCGTCCAAGTTGCGATTTTCTTCATCACTTTGCTCCTGAAATCCAGCGCGTCACTTGATGCTAAAGCCCGGCGACGCATCGCCGCTGCCTCGCGGGCGGTCGGCATCGCCGACGCTCGTGTCGAGCCGCGGCTTCGGCCTATCGCCGCCGGTCACGCCGTTGTTGTCCTGGTTGAGCAGCAACCGCGAAAGGTCGTTCGAATTCTGGTAGGCGTCGGTCGGCAGCTTGATGTCGTTCGCCGACACCGGCTGGACCAGATAGGGTGTCACCACGATGACCAGCTCGGTCTCGCCGCGGCGGAAGCTGTCCGATTTGAACAACATGCCGAGCAGCGGCACGTCGCCAAGGCCGGGCATCTTGTCGATCGCGCCGATCGAACGGTTGTTCATCAGGCCGGCGATCATGAAGCTTTCGCCTGACCCCAGTTCGACCGTCGTTTCGGCACGGCGGACGGTCAGGGCGGGCACCTGGAAGCCGTCGAGTTCGATCGCGCCTTCAGTCGACAGTTCCGACACTTCGGGGCGGACGCGCAGGCTGATGCGACCGTTCGACAGCACCGTCGGCGTGTAAGCCAGGCTGACGCCATATTTGCGATATTCGATCGTTGTCCCCGCCAGGTTGCCGGGGATCGGCACCGGGAATTCGCCGCCTGCCAGGAAGTCGGCGGTTTCGCCCGAAATCGCGGTCAGGTTCGGCTGCGCCAGCGTCACCACCATGCCCGAACGTTCGCCCAGATCGAGCGAAGCGATGAGGTCGAGGCCGAACAGGCGGCCGGCGCCGGCCAGGCTATTGGTGCCCGCCTGGTTGTTGATGCCATAAGTGGTGCTGCCGTCGGCGTTGTAAGTGATCGTGCCGGCGTTGCGGCCGCGGAACACGCTGCCCAGAAAGCCGTTGCCGAGCGGGCCGTCGCGGTCACGGGTCAGCACGTTGCCGCTGATTTCCTTGACCAAAGTACGGTTCACTTCGGCGATACGGACCTGCAGATTGACCTGCAACGGCGTCGCGGTGCGCAGGCGCGATAGGACTTTGGTGGCGTCGCCGACAAAGGCCTGGACCAGCCGTTCGGCTTCGGCCGCGTCGTCGGGCGACTGGACGGTACCCGTGAGCAGGACAAAACCGTTCATGGTGTTCGCCGAAATGCTGGCGTCGGGCATCGCGAGCGACAGCATCTGGTCGATCGTTTCGATATTGTTGCCGACGCGCGCGACGGTCGAGAATACGACCCGGCCGCTGGCATCGGTGGCGTAGATGCTGGTTTCACCCGGCTTTTTGCCGAAGATATAGAGCTGGCGGCCCGAGCGGACCTGGACGTCGGCGACCTCGTCATTCGCGACGAAGACATCGGTCATGGCGGCGGGCAGACTGATCAGGCGGCCGCGACCGACCGACAGGTCGATGCTGCTGCTGGCGTTCTGGGTCGCCTGCGCGGCCACCGGTTGCGACGGGGCGGAGATCAGCGTGGCTGCCACCAGGCCGATGGCCAGGGTGCGGGCCATCGCCGCTGCCTTGAAATTGGCTTTGCTGTTCATCTTACTTACCCCCAACCGAAACTTCGGTCACTTTGCCGCCGCGCGTGATGCGAACGACCGGGCCGCTGGATGCGGCCGATGCGTAGCTGCCACCCTGCGGTGCCGGGCCGCTGCTCATCTGCGGCTGCGGACGCGATCCGCCGCCGCCGACGCGGCCGCTGACCGGGATCCAGAAGCGCGACACGTCGCCGCCGGTGGTCGCCGTCTTGGCCGTCACCGGGCGCGCTTGGGCCTGCGCCAGCATACGGCGTTCGGCGGCGGCGCCACCCTTGACGGGAACGTTGATTTCGCCCGACGCGATGGCCGATTCCAGTTCGCCACTGCTTTCGGCGAGCGGGCGCAGCGCCAGCGACAACTTGCCCATGCTCTGCGCCACCGCGATGCGTTCTGCGAGTTCGGGCGTGGCTTCGAGTGTCACCGAGCCAAAGGTACGAACCGGAGTCTTGCCCGTCTCGTCCTCGGCATCGTAGCGCTGATCGGTGGCGAGGACGCGAACGTTGCGCACGATGGTTTCGGCGGTGAAGATCTGGTCGTCGGGATAGGCGCTGCCTTCCTTGACCTCGATGGTCTGGGCCAGCAGCACGTCGACGCGGTCACCCGGGAAGACGAAGCCCGCGACGCCCTGTTCCTGGCTGACCTTGACCGTCACGGCACGCATGCCGGGGCCAAGCGCCGCGGCCAGGAAACCGCGATCGTCGGGATGGACCAGCGCGCCCTGGGTCAGCGGCTGACCGGCGGTGATCGGGTAGCGCACGACGGTGCCGACCAACGTGTTGACGTCGGTCTTTTCCTTCATGAAATACGCCTTTTCGACCAGTTCTTTCGGCCAGGGCTGAAAACGGAAGCTGTCGGGGCCGATGATCGTCCCCACCGGCAGCTGCCGCGTCGCGACCAGGATCATCGGACCGGTAATCTCCGGCGCCGCAGCGGCCCGAGCTTCCGGAGCGGACGCTCCGCGCATCATCTGGTTGACCCCGAACGCAGCGCCGATTGCAATGACCAGCGCGCCGACGATCAGCATAATCTTTCGCGTATCCATGACGATTTTTCGCCTCCTAACACCAGCCAGAGACAGCGGTGTTTGCCCTCAGCTTCAACCGATAGCCTGAAACTGGTTAAGATATTGTTGGTGAAGCGCCCAAAGTCCGGCGACGGCGATGGCGACCCCATAGGGTACCTCCACCACTTTGTCGGATCGACGCAATTTCAAATGGATGAGCATCACTGCGGACAAGATTCCGCCGCCGATGGCCATGACGGTGAGTGTCGGCAGGAACAGTGGCAGCGGGATCCAGAGCATCACCGCCCCGATCATCTTCACATCGCCGCCGCCCATCGCGCCGATCGCGAACAAGCCGGCAAACACCAGGAAAACGGCAAAGGCCGCGCCGAACTGGATCGGCATGTCGGGCCATATGGCAAGGCCGCTGGCGATCCAAAAGGGGATGGCGAGCAGCGCCATCGCGGCATTGAGTTCGTTGGAGATCGACCGCGACCTGAGGTCGCTGATCGCCGCGGCGATCATCAACAGGCCAAGAACGGCCATCAGGCCAAGGGAGATCGTGCCGCTGTCCATCGCCGTCCTCCTAAGCAACATGGCTTACCAAAGGGTAACCATGTCCATGCCGGGTTCGGTCCCGGATTTGAGCGACGGCGTCGCTTGCATTCCGCGGGCCAATGGATATGCGGCGGGGCATGACCGACGCGCCGCCCTCCGCCATCGACGTGCTGATCGTCGGCGCGGGCATTGCCGGCGCCAGTCTGGCCGCCGTGCTCGCGCCCTGGCGCCGCGTCATGCTGATCGAGGCGGAGGCGGTACCGGGGTATCATGCCACCGGCCGGTCGGCGGCCTTCTGGCACGAAACCTATGGCGGAGCGCGGGTGCAGCCGCTGTCGGTCGCGTCCTTCGCGACGCTCAGCCGTCCGGAACCCGAATTTTCGGACCATGGTTTCCTGTCGCCGCGCGCCGCGTTGACGATCGGCCATCGCTCAGAGGCCGCCGCGGTCGATGCCTTTACCGCCGAGTTTATCGCCAAGGACGTCGACGTCGTGCGGATGGGCGCTGCGGCGATTGCCGAAAAAATCCCGGGCGTCCGCGCTGAATGGAGCGAAGCCGCCTATGAAGCGGCGTGCAGCGACATCGATGTCGGGGGGCTTCACGCCGCCTACCTGCGCGCCGCGCGCCGCGCCGGGGCGGTTATCGCGACGCGCGCGCCGCTGACGTCGGCGCGGCGGATCGACGGCGGATGGGAGGCTCAGGTCGGCGGGCAGTCGATCCGCGCCGGGGTGATCGTCAACGCCGCGGGCGCCTGGGTCGACCGCGTCGCTGCGGCGTGCGGGGTCGCGCCGATCGGCATCCAGCCGTATCGCCGCACCGTCATCCAGCTGCGGCTGGGGGCGCCGGTCCCCGCCGATCTGCCGCTCGTCATCCACGTCGGCGGCGACTTTTACTTCAAGGGCGAAAGCGCGGGGCGCGTCTGGCTCAGCCCGCACGACGAAACCCCGGTCGATCCGCACGATGCGGCCCCCGAAGAGATCGACGTCGCGATCGCGATCGACCGGCTGCAATCGGTGGTCGACTGGCCGATCGCCGCGGTCGAGCGCAAATGGGCGGGGCTGCGCAGCTTTGCGCCCGACCGTATCCCGGTGTTCGGCGCCGATCCGCACCAGCCGGGTTTTGTCTGGTGCGCGGGGCAGGGCGGCTTTGGCATTCAGACCGCGCCGGCGATCGCGGCGCTGCTCGCCGCCCAGTTGGGCGCGCCGCCGCCGGTCGGCGCGATCGCTGGCGTCGACCCTGCGCCCTTTGCCGCGGCGCGCTTTGCCTGACGCTATTCAGTGGCTTGCGCGCTGCTATCACCGGTTTACGATGACGGCGTCGCGCCACCCCCGACGCGGCGAAGACCAGTGGAGGATGGCATGGCCCATTATTTCGAGATCAAGAAGAACAAGGCCGGCGAGTTCGTGGCCTATTTCAAATATAACAGTGAAAGCATCTTCTGGACCGAAGGCTATTCGAGCAAGGCCTCCGCCAAGAATGCCATCGAGTCGATCCTGAAAAACGGACCCGGCGCCGAGATCCGCGAAGCCGAATAGAGTTTGTGCGCGCGGGCGCCCTGCGCGCCCGCGCTATTTTCGCCGCGCAACCGCCAGCGCCGCGTCGCTCGCCAGCTGGTCGGCGATTTCATTGTCGCCATGACCGGCGTGCCCCTTGACCCATAGCCATTCAATGTCGTGGCGTTTCGCCTCGATGATCAGCCGCTGCCACAGATCGGCATTGGCGACGGGTTTTTTGGCCGCGGTCTTCCAGCCGTTCTTTTGCCAGCCAAAGATCCATTTGGTGATCCCGTCGCGCACATAGACGCTGTCGGTCGACAGTTCGACGTTGCAGCGCCGCTTGAGCGCCGCCAGCGCCTCGATCGCCGCCATCAATTCCATGCGATTGTTCGTCGTGTCGGGCTCGCCGCCCGACAATGTCTTCACCACATCGCCCCAGCGCAGCACCGCGCCCCAGCCGCCCGGGCCGGGGTTGCCCTTGCACGCGCCGTCGGTGGCGACAATCACGGTCCTGGCCTGGGCGTCGGTCATCCGGCGGCGAACAGTCCGGCGGCGTCGGCGGCGCGATAACGCAGCAGGCGGGCGAGGAAGGGCGAGGGATCCTTGCGCGTGACCAGCGCGTCGGCGGGCGTGTGGACCCAGTCGTGGGCGCGCGTCAGCAGGAAACGCAGCGAGGCACCGCGCGCGAGCAGCGGCAGCGCGGCAAGCTCGGCCTCGCTCAGCGCGATCTCGCGGGCGTATCCGCGCATCAGCGCCCGCGCCAGCGCCGCGTCGCAGCTGCTGCCGTCGGCGGAAAAGGCCCATGCGGCATGGGTGATTGCCAGGTCGTAGGCGCGGAAATCGCTGGCGGCGAAATAGAAGTCGATCAGGCCGGTGACCTGGTCGCCAAGCATCAGGACATTGTCGGGGAACAGGTCGGCGTGGATGACATGCGCGGGCAGGCCGGTCGGCCAATGCGCGTCGAGATGGGCCAGCTCGGCATCGACGATCGCCTGCAACCCGGGGCGCACCGCGTCGAGATCGCCCGTCGCCGCGGCGATGCCCCGCCACTGACGATGCCCCATGCTGTTGTCGCGCGCGCCGGAATATCCCTCAAGCGCGCGGTGCATCGCGCCGAGCGCGGCGCCCGCCGCCTCGCACTGCGCAGAGGTGGGGTGGGTCAGCGAGATGCCGGGCAGGAACTGGATGATACAGGCGGCGCGGCCCGAAATGCGCTGGACCGCGACGCCGTCCCGGTCGCGGATCATCGCCGGGACGGGGCAGCCGCTCGTCGTCAGATGGGCCAGCAGATCGACGAAAAACGGCAAGTCGCCTTCGCTCACCCGTTTTTCGTAGAGCGTCAGGATAAAGCGCCCGCCGGTGGTTTCGAGCAGGAAATTGCTGTTCTCGACGCCCTCGGCAATGCCTTTGCACGATTGTACGGTACCGATGTCATAGCGCGCGACGAGCGCGGCCAGGTCATCGGGGTCAACATGGGTGTAGACCGCCATCAGGCGGCCGCCGGTTCAAGCCCACGCGGCAGCTTGAACACCATATTCTCCTCGGCGGTCACCACGACATCCTCGACGATCGGCCGGTGTGCCGCGACCGCGTCGATGACTTCGCGGACGAGCGTTTCGGGGGCGCTGGCGCCCGCGGTGATGCCCAGCGTCGCGATGTCCGCCAGCCAGTCGGGATCGACGTCGCTGCCGCGCTGCACCAGATGGGCGGGGGTTCCCATGCGCTGCGCGACCTCGACCAGCCGCAGGCTGTTCGAACTGTTCGGCGCGCCGATGACGATCATGCGGTCGCAATCGCCGGCGATCGCCTTGACCGCGTCCTGCCGGTTCGACGTCGCATAACAAATATCCTCGCCGCGCGGCCCGGAGATCGAAGGGAAACGGTGCTGGAGCGCGGTGATGATGTCGCGCGTGTCGTCGACCGACAGGGTGGTCTGGGTCAGGAACGCCAGCATGTCGGGATCGGGCGGCGCCAGCGCCGTCACATCGTCAACCGATTCGACCAGCGTCATCGCGCCTTCGGGCAATTGGCCGAGGGTGCCGATGACCTCGGGATGACCGGCATGGCCGACAAAGACGATATGGCGCCCCGCTTCATGCGCGCGTTCGGCCTGGCGGTGGACTTTCGACACCAGGGGGCAGGTGGCATCGATATAGTCCAGCCCGCGCATCTCGGCCTTTGCCGGGACCGCCTTGGGCACGCCATGGGCGCTGAACACGACGGGGACGCCGTCGGGAACCTGATCGAGCGATTCGACAAAAATCGCCCCCTTGGCCTTCAACGTATCGACGACATAGCGGTTGTGGACAATTTCGTGCCGCACATAGACCGGCGCGCCGAAGCGTTCGAGCGCGAGTTCGACGATACGGATCGCGCGGTCGACGCCGGCGCAAAAGCCGCGCGGTGCTGCGATCAAAACCTTGAGTTCTGCCGTTTCGCCGCCATTGGGGTGCGCTGTCGGATGGGGAGCGTTCATGATGGGGGCGCTCTAGCGCAGCATGCGGCGCCGGGTAAAGAAGTTCGTCCGTGTTGCGCCGCGTTCATCGCACCGATAAGAAGCGGCGCGCATGAAGCGGGATCAACCGTCCCGATGCACGAAAAGCCGCATTGGCACGCCTGTTTGGAAAGCCCGATTATCATGATGTCCATTTCGCTTCCGTCCCGTAAGTTTCTGACCGTGCTGTGCGGCACGGCAGCCATGGCGACGGCGGCGGGCTGCGCGAAGGATAATGAAATCGATGTCGCGGGGGGCGTCGGCATCACCGCGACGCGCAGCGCCTGCCCCGCGGTTGCGGTGCCGCTGCACACCGGCGACATCACCTTGTTCGATCCCGCGACGAGCCGCGATGCGCGTGCCATCGACATCGTCGCCGCGATCACCAACGTGACACCGCAGTGCAACGACGCCAGCGAAAAAGTCTATCAGCTCGCTACCTTCGACGTCGTCGCGACGCGCCGCGATGCCGGTCCGGCGCGGTCGGTGACGCTGCCCTATTATGGCACCGTGCTGCAGGGCGGCACCGCCGTGGTGGCCAAACGGCTGGGCAATGTCGTCGTGTCGTTCCCCGAGGGGCAGACGCGCGGCACCGGCCGGGCGCAGGCATCGGCCTATGTCGACCGCGCCGCCGCGACGCTGCCCGCCGACATTCAGGAGCGCATTACACGGCGACGCAAGGCGGGCGATCAGGACGCCGCGATCGATCCGCTGAGCCAGCCCGAAGTGCGCGCCGCGGTGCAGCGCGCCAGCTTTGAACTGCTGATCGGTTTCCAGCTGACGCAGGAACAGCTCGAATATAACGTCCGACGATAGGACCGCGGCGGCGCTGCGGCGCCGTTCGCATCATTTCGCCCTGCGCGCCGATCCGGCGACGCAGGGCTTTTCGCGTGCGCCAAGCTGCGATAGGGCGCGCGCAAGACTTTTTCCGATCGAAGATAGGCCTGCCCCGTGACCCTGTTCAGCCGCTTTTCCGTCCATATCGGCACCGCGCTCGATGCGCTCGCCGCGCGCGATGCGCTGCCTGCAGGGCTCGACCGCGCCGCGATCAGCGTCGAACCGCCGCGCGATCCGGCGCATGGCGACGTCGCGACGAATGCCGCGATGGTGCTCGCCAAGCCTGCCGGGATGAATCCGCGCGCGCTTGCCGATCTGCTCGTGAACGAACTCGGCGCGGTCGATGAAGTGACCGAGGCCAGCGTTGCGGGACCGGGGTTCATCAACCTGCGTCTTGTCGACGGCAGTTGGCGCGACGAACTGGCGCTGATCCATGCCGAGGCCGACGATTATGGCCGCTCGGCGATCGGCCAGCGGCGGCGCGTCAATGTCGAATATGTGTCGGCGAACCCGACCGGCCCGATGCACGTCGGTCATTGCCGCGGTGCGGTCGTCGGCGATGCACTGGCCGCGCTGCTCGAATTTGCCGGACATGACGTCACGCGCGAATATTATGTCAACGATGCGGGCGGCCAGGTCGACGTCCTAGCCCGCTCGGTCCATCTGCGCTACCGCGAGGCGCTGGGCGAGGCCATCGGCGCGATCCCCGAGGGGCTGTATCCGGGCGATTATCTGATCCCCGTCGCGGGCAAGCTGGCGGCCGAATATGGCGACCGCTTCGTCGGTGCGCCCGAAAGCGCGTGGCTCGGACTGTTCCGTGCCGAAGCGGTCAGTGCGATGATGGACATGATCCGTGCCGACCTCGCCAAGCTTGGCATCCATCACGACCTGTTTTCATCCGAAGCCGAGTTGCAGGCGGCGGGCAAACCCGCTGACGCCGAGCAATGGCTGCGCGACCACGATCTAGTCTATGACGGCGTGCTCGAAGCACCGAAGGGCGAAACCCCCGAGGATTGGGAGCCGGTCGAACTGCCGCTGTTCCGCTCGACCAAATTCGGCGACGATCAGGACCGTCCGATCAAGAAGTCGGACGGCAGCTGGACCTATTTCGGCGCCGACCTTGCCTATCATTTCCAAAAGGCCGAGCAGGCCGACGAGTTGATCGACATCTGGGGCGCCGACCATGCCGGCACGGTCAAGCGGATCAAGGCGGCGGTCGCGGCGCTGACCGACGGCAAGAAGAAATTCGACGTCAAACTGGTCCAGATGGTGCGTCTGCTCAAAAATGGCGAACCGTTCAAAATGTCGAAGCGCGCGGGCAATTTCGTCACGCTGGCCGACATTGTCGACGAGGTCGGCAAGGACGCGGTGCGCTTCACCATGCTGACCCGCAAGGCCGACGCGCAGATGGATTTCGACTTTGCCAAGGTGGTCGAGGCGTCGCGCGACAATCCGGTGTTTTACGTCCAATATGCCCATGCCCGGATCGCATCGCTCAAGCGCAAGCTGGTTGAGGCGGGCGTGGCGCCGGCGGCGCCGAACGCCGCGCGCTTGGACGATTATGAACTCGGCCTCGTCAAGCTGCTCGCGCAATTCCCGCGCATCGTCGAAGCCGCGGCGGCGGCGCGCGAACCGCATCGTATCGCTTTCTATCTGGGTGACGTCGCCGCCGCATTTCATGCGTGGTGGAACCTTGGTAACGATCGCCCCGATGCGCGTGTCATTTTGGCAAATGACCCCGAAATGACCGCGTCGCGCCTTTATTTGGCCGACGGAATCGGGCAGGTTATCCGCAACGGGCTGCACCTGATGGGGGTAGAGGCGCTCGAGGAGATGAACTGATGGCCGAGGACAAGAACGCCGACCAGGGCGAAGTGGGGCTGGGGCTCGACAATGAGGACCGGCTGCCGTGGCTCGAGGCCGCCGACGGCATCGAAGAGGATGGCGAGGTTTCGCCCGCGCGCCTGCTGGTGATGGTGCTCGGCGGGCTGCTGCTGATCGGCGCCGTGCTGGGCGGCCTGTGGTGGGTCCAGAACGGCGGCGCGCGCGGCAAGGGCGAACTGATCGCGGCGCAGGACGGTAACTACAAGGTCGCGCCGAAGAATGACGGCGCCAAGAGCTTTGAAGGCGAGGGCGATGCCAGCTTCTCGGCGAGCGAAGGTGCCGAGCCTGCTGGCAAGGTCGATCCGACGCGGATGCCCGAAGAACCCGCGGTGACCCCGCAGGAGCGCGAAGCGGCGACCGCCAAGCTGGCGGCAGACAAGGCCGCGGCGGCAAAAGCCAAGGCCAAGCCTGCACCGGCCCCCGCTGCCGCAAAGGCACCGTCGAAGCCCGCCGCAACCGCGGCAAAGACGCCCGACGCGGCGCCCAAGGCAGCACCTGCGGCGACCGGGTCGGCGATGATCCAGCTTGGCGCGTTCAGCAGCGATGCGGCGGCGGCCAAGGCGTGGACCAATCTGTCGAAGCGCTTTGCCTATCTCGCCGACCTCAACAAGTCGGTGTCGCCGGCGAAGGTCGGCGATGGCACCGTCTATCGCCTGCGCGTGGCGGCGGGAACGGCGGCTAACGCTACGAATTTGTGCGGCAAATTGCGCGTTGCGGGTGAAAATTGCGTCATCGTTCGCTGATTCGGCCCGTCTGGCCGCAGACTCCGTTGGTACAATCGCGCCGCTATGGCATGTTGCACGGCGTGGTAGCCGCATGAGGGGGCGGCGGCCGATGGAGTTTGTGATACGATGATACCCGCCATTTTCGGCCTGTCGGGACTGACCCTCACCGATGACGAGCGCGCTTTCTTTCGCGACAGCGATCCTGCGGGCTATATCTTGTTCGGGCGCAATATCGAGAATCGCGAGCAGCTGCGGCGGTTGACCGATGAGTTGCGCGCGCTCGACGGGCGGAGCAATGTGCCGATCCTGATCGATCAGGAGGGCGGCCGTGTCGCCCGGATGAGGTCGCCCGAATGGCCCCTGTTCCCGAGCGGCGCGACCTTCGACGCGCTGTATGACCGCGCCCCCGCGAGTGCGATCGAGGCGGCGCGGCTCAACGCGATGGCGCTCGCCGCGATGCTGGCCGAGGTCGGGATCAACGTCGATTGCCTGCCGCTGCTCGACGTGCGCCAGCCGGGCGCCAGCGACGTCATCGGCGACCGCGCGCTGGGCAGCGAACCGATGCGCGTCGCCGCGCTCGGCCGCGCGATCCTGAGCGGCTTGCAGGACGGCGGCGTTGTCGGCATCGTCAAACATATCCCCGGCCACGGCCGCGCGCTGCTCGACACGCACGAGGCGCTGCCGGTGGTGACCGCACCCGACCGCGATTTGCAAACCGATCTCGCGCCCTTTGCCGCGCTGCGCGACGCGGCGATGGCGATGACGTGCCATGTCATTTTCGAAGCGTGGGATCCCGACAGGCCTGCGACCTTGTCGCCGATCATCATCGACAGCGTGATCCGCCAGCGCATCGGTTTTCACGGGCTGCTGATGTCCGACGATCTCGACATGAAGGCGTTGTCGGGCGATGTGCCGTCGCGGGCTGCCGATGCGGTGGCCGCGGGGTGCGATATCGCGCTCAATTGCTGGGGCAAGATGGACGACATGGTCGGCATTGCCAACGCGCTCGACCCGATCAGCACCGTGTCGCGCGCGCGACTCGAGGGCGCGATGGATCGCATAGCGGGGGCTGGTGACGAGCGCGCGTTTGCCACGCTGGTCGACCAGCGCGACGCGCTGCTTGCGGTTGCATAAGCCAAGCGATGGACGAACTGGCGCTCGATTTCGAACTCGCACCCGCGGCGCAAGAGCGCGAAGATGCGCTGCAAATTTCGCTCGAAAGCTGGGAAGGGCCGCTCGACCTGCTGCTCACCCTGGCGCGCTGTCAGAAAGTCGATCTCAAACAGATTTCGATCCTCGGTTTGGTCGAACAATATCTGGCCTTCATCGCCGAGGCGCGCGAGCTGAAGCTTGAGGTTGCCGCCGATTATCTGGTGATGGCGGCATGGCTCGCCTACCTCAAATCGGCGCTGCTGCTGCCCAAGGATCCGCTGGAGGATCCCTCGCCCGACGAGCTCGCGCTCCGCCTGCAACTGAGGTTGCAGCGGCTGGCGGCGATGCGCGAAGCCGCGGCGCGGCTGCTCGCGCGCGACCGTATTGGCCGCGACGTGTTCTTGCGCACGAAGCCCGAGGGGCTGCGCGACGTCAAGCTGCGCCGCTGGGACGCCAGCCTTTACGACCTGCTGGCGGCTTATGGCCAGGTCAAGCTGCGCAGCGAACCCGTCGTCCATATGGTGTCGCGGCGTCCCGTGATCACGCTCGACGCCGCCCTCCATCATTTGCAGCGAATGATCGGGGTCAAGCTCGACTGGGCCGAACTCGCCGATTTCCTGCCGCCCGACTATGAAGGTCCGCTGCGCCGCTCGGCGATTGCGTCGAGCTTTGTCGCTGCGCTCGAACTCGCGCGGCAGGGGCGCGTCGACCTGAAACAGGCGGGCGCGTTCGAACCGCTCTATCTGAAAGCCGCTGCGATGGGACAAGCCGCCACATGAACCCGATCGACGACCGCGAACGCGCCATCGAAGCGATGCTGTTTGCCAGCGACGAACCACTCGACCCGCGGCAGATCGTCGCGCGGCTCGGCGGCGACTGGAGCATCGGTGACGTGCGCGCCTTCATTCAGGCGATCGCCGCGCGCCATGCGGGCAGCGGCATCGAACTGGTCGAACGCGGCGGTCATTGGCATTTCCAGACCCCCGCCGACCTGGCGCATCTGCTTCGCCGCGAGCGCGACGATCCACGCAAGCTGTCGCGCGCCGCCGCCGAAGTGCTGGCGATCGTCGCCTATCACGAACCGGTGAGCCGCGCCGAGATCGAGGCGATCCGCGGGGTCCAGACGTCGAAGGGAACGCTCGACGTGCTGATGGAGGCCGAATGGATCGCCCCCGCGGGCCGCCGCGAGGTGCCGGGACGGCCGCTGATTTACAAGACGACCGACGCATTTTTGCAGCATTTCGGCCTTAGCAGCCGCAAGGATTTGCCGGGCATTGACGATCTGCGCGCGGCAGGTCTGCTCGACCCCGTCGATCTCGCTTTTGACGAGGCGATGGGCGAGCTGGACCTAGTAAAAGATGGCGAAGAGGCCTAGATGGGCCTCTCAAGGAGAATTTAGATGGGTAGCTTCAGCATCTGGCATTGGCTGATCGTCGGCATCCTCGTCCTGTTGCTGTTCGGCAAGGGCCGGTTTTCCGACATGATGGGCGATGTCGCCAAGGGAATCAAAAGCTTCAAGAAGGGCATGGCCGAGGACGATGTGCCGCCCGCCGCGCCGAAGCATATCGAGGGTCAGCGCGCGCCCGACGGCGCCCCGATTTCGACGCCGACGGGCGAGCACGACAAGCTCTGATCCTGTTCGGCGCGCGGGGGAAGTTCTAGGTCATGTTCGATGTCGCGCCCACCGAGCTGCTGCTCGTCATCGTGGTGGCCCTCGTGGTCATCGGCCCCAAGGATTTGCCGAAGGCGATGCGCTTCGTCGGCAAATGGATGGGCAAGGCGCGCGGCATGGCGCGCCATTTCCGGTCCGGGCTCGACACGATGATGCGCGAGGCCGAACTGGAGGAACTCGAAAAGCAGTGGCGCGCGCAGAATGATGCGATCATGCGCGAATTTCCGCGCATCGACGACGTCAACGCACCCGCGCCCTCGCCCTCGCCGGCATCTTCACCCGTCCCGCCTGCCGAACCGAGTGAGTCCGACGCCGATCAGGCCGCGGCAGCAACGCCGCCCGAAACCCATGCGGTGCCGCCGCGCGACGGACCGCTGCCATGACCGCTGAAACCCCGATCGCCGCGAGTGAAGAGGATGGCGCGGGCGGCAAGATGCCGCTGCTCGACCATCTGATCGAACTGCGCTCGCGGCTGCTCAAGTCGCTGGTCGCGATCGGGCTTGCCTTTGGCGTGTGTCTCTATTTCGCCGAACCGATTTTCAGCGTGCTGGTCCAGCCGCTGGTCGCCGCGGGGCAGGGCAAGATCATCTATACCCAGCTGTTCGAGGCCTTTTTCGTCCAGATCAAGGTCGCGCTGTTCGCGTCGATGATGATCGCCTTTCCGGTGATTGCGAACCAGCTGTGGAAATTTGTCGCACCCGGCCTGTACCGCAAGGAAAAGCGCGCGCTACTGCCCTTCATCCTGGCGACCCCGGTGCTGTTCACGGCGGGCGCGTCGCTGGCCTATTTCGTGACCATTCCGGTCGCGCTGAAATTCCTGCTCGGTTATCAGGGCGATATGGGCGGGATCCAGCAGGAAGCGCTGCCTTCGGTCGCCAATTATCTCAGCTTCATCATGCAGTTCATCATGGCGTTCGGGATCGCGTTCCTGCTGCCGATCTTTCTGATGCTGATCGAACGGTCGGGGCTGGTGACGCGCGAACAGCTGGTGTCGGCGCGGCGGTACATGATCGTTGCCGCGTTCGCGATCGCCGCGGTCGCGACGCCGCCCGATATTCTCAGCCAGTTCTTGCTCGCGATCCCGTTGATCCTGCTGTACGAGCTGTCGCTGTTCGCGATCTGGTTTACCCAGCGCCGACGCAAAACAGGCGCCGGAGAGGCGCCTGTCGAGCCTCTCGAAGAGGCCCAGTAGCTTGTTGCGGGTAAGCGGGTAATCCCGATCAGTCGATGGCGTCGCTGCCAGCCTGACCAACCGATTCGATGTCGCGGCCTGCACCCTTCACGGTGTTGCAGCCGGTGACGACAACGCTTGCCAAAACGGCGAGAATGATAGCGCGGAAACTCGTCATTTTTTCAAACCTCTCTGAATGGGGTGCAAAATGGCCCGGCGCGCTTCGAGGGGGGGGAGGGAATGCGGGCCGGGCCAATGTTGCTGAGCAGCGCTGCGGGGGGGCGATGATCGCTGCTCGAATGGGAAACGAGCCAAATGTCGGATAAGTTCCCGAAAAAAATGACAGGGCTGAAATTATTTTTCGATTATTCGCGTGTGCTAAAATCGACTTTTGATTCCAGTGCCTTGATTACCCCAGCGTGGTCAGGCCGCTGAGCACCGCGAGGCCGAGGAAGGCCAGAAAGCCCATGGAATCGGTGGTCATGGTGACAAAAATCGAACTCGCGACCGCGGGATCCTGATCGAGCCGGTCGAGCAGCAGCGGGATCGCGACCCCGGCGACGCCTGCCACGAA
This sequence comes from Sphingopyxis sp., assembly GCF_051861155.1. Classification (GTDB taxonomy): domain Bacteria; phylum Pseudomonadota; class Alphaproteobacteria; order Sphingomonadales; family Sphingomonadaceae; genus Sphingopyxis. The sequence goes on from NZ_JBHYDE010000003.1 coordinate 260,292, forward strand.
AATGTTCACCACCATCGCTGCGGCGATCACCGCGCCCAGCTGTGGATTGGCGAACCACAAGGCGGTGGCGCAGCCCGCGATCAGCGCAATCGTTCCGCCGTTGAGCAGCGCGATCTTCATCTCGCGCCAGATCGCGCGCCAGCTGTTCGAATCGGTGAGCTGGTTCATCGCCAGCGCACGGACGGTCACCGCCAGCGTCTGCGTCCCGGCGTTGCCGCCGACCCCGGCGACGATCGGCATCAGCGCGGCGAGCGCGACCATCTGTTCGATCGCGCCGCCGAAAAATCCGACGATCGACGATGCGAGCAGCGCGGTGCCAAGGTTGGCGACCAGCCAGCGAACCCGCGCGCTGTATGTTTCGCGGATCGGTTCGTTGATGTCACCGTCACCGGCACCCGACAGGCGCAATATGTCTTCGCCCGCTTCTTCCTGAATGATATGGACGACGTCATCGACGGTGATCATCCCGACCAGCCGTCCCGCTTTGTCGACCACCGCGGCCGAGATCAGCGCGTATTTCTGGAAGCGCAGCGCGACCTCTTCCTGGTCCATGTCGACCGGGATCAAGGTCTGTTCGCGCTTCATCACGTCGCTGATCGCGATGTCGCGCGGGGTGCGCAGGATCCAGCTCAATTGGCAGGTGCCGACCGGGCGGTGCATCGGATCGACAATGAAGATTTCCCAGAAGTCGCTGGTCAGATCGGCATCTTCGCGCAGCCGGTCGATGACGTCGCCGACGGTGACATGTTCGGCGACCGCGACCAGGTCGCGCTGCATCAGACGCCCGGCGGATTCCTCGGGAAAAGACAGCGCGTCCTCGATCGCCGCGCGATCCTCGGGCTCCATCGCGTCGAGCACCGCCTGCTGCTCGTCGGCCTCCATATCCTCGATGATCGCGACGGCATCGTCGGTATCGAGTTCGGACGCGAGTTCGGCGACCTGTTCGGGCGCGAGCAGGTCGATCAGTTCCTCGCGCACATAATCGTTCATTTCCGCCAGCACGTCGGCGGACAGCATATTGCCGAGGACGGCGGCGAGCATCGGTCGCTCGTCGCTGCGCGCCAGTTCGAACAGGTCGGCGATGTCGGCAGGGTGCAGGCGGCCGATGCGCTCGCGCGCCGCTTCGCCTTCGCCCGCCTCGGCGAGTTCGATGACGTCGCGGACGAATTCCGGCCTTAGCCGATCGTCTTCGTCGAGTTCGGTTTCGGTTTCGCGCGCGACGGGATCGCGGTCGCGATCGTCGGTGATGGCGACATCCTCGGCAGACCGGGAATCTTCGCGGTTGTCCATCGCGCGGTCCTCCCTGTCAAAGTCGGCGGTTCGCCGACGGGCCGTGCCCTCCCCCTAGTCCGAGCGCCATCATATGGCAACGCCGGGGGAGGAGGCTGGGGCAATTAATGCGTGGCTTTGGCGGCGCGTCTCGCTATGGCACCGCCAATATTTTTCACAGGAGCCGATCATGACCGACCAGACCCTCACCCTTTCGCTGTCGACCGGCGATGTCGTCATCCGCCTGCGCCCCGATCTGGCGCCGCTGCACGTCGAACGGATCACCCAGCTCGCCAGCGAAGGCTTTTACGACGGCGTCGTGTTCCACCGCGTGATCCCGGGCTTTATGGCGCAGGGCGGCGATCCGACCGGCACCGGCATGGGCGGTAGCCCGCTTCCCGATCTGCCGCAGGAATTCAACAGCCAGCCGCACGTCCGCGGCGTGTGCTCGATGGCGCGGGCGCAGAACCCGAACAGCGCGAACAGCCAGTTCTTCATCTGCTTCGACGACGCGCGTTTCCTCGACAATCAATACACCGCCTGGGGCGAAGTGATCGAAGGCATGGAAAATGTCGACGCGCTGCCCAAGGGCGAGCCGCCGCGCGAGCCGGGCAAGATCGTCAAAGCGACGGTTGGCTGATCTGAAAATCCCCGCTTCGGCGGGGATTTTTTGCCTATTCGCCGACGAAACCGTTCAGCCGCTCGCAGGCGGCGATCCAGTCGGCCTTGAACTCCTGCACGACCTGTCCGGCGCCCATCGCTTCGTTCATCAGCCCGACGCCCTGACCGACCCAATAGGTCGCGAGCGCCTTGGCACCTTCGTGGCCGCCTTCAGCCAGCTTATCGACCTGGCGCAGCGCGGGTTCGCTGACCAGCGATTGCAGCGGCATGGGCAGCGGTTTCGGCGCACCCTCGGCCTCCCACGCGTCGGTCCATGGCGAGCGCAGCTGGCGTGAAGGCTTACCGGTGCGGCTTTTCGATCGCACCGTGTCGCGCGAACTGGCGAGCAGCATCTTTTCCTTCACCACCGGGTTGGTCTCGGCCTCGGCAGTGGTCAGCCACACCGATCCGGTCCAGGCGCCATGCGCGCCCATCGCCATCGCCGCCGCCATCTGGCGCCCGGTGACGATCCCGCCCGCGGCAAGGATTGGCGTGGTCGCACCGACCGCATCGACCGCCGCCGCAACCTCGGGCACCAGCACCATGGTCGCAACCTCGCCGCAGTGACCGCCCGCTTCGCCGCCCGCGACGACGAGGATGTCCACCCCGGCGCGGACCTGCGCCAATGCGTGATCGCGGGTACCGACCAGCGCGGCGACCGGCACATCATGGCGCTTGCCGAGTTCGAGCATCAGCGGCGGCGGGACGCCGAGTGCGTTGGCGATGAGCTTGATCGGGTGGCGGAAGGCGACTTCGAGCAGCCTGGCGGCGCCGTCGTCGGTCATATTTTCGCCGAGGCCGCCGCCGACGGCGGGGAGTGTGAGATTGCCGTCATCGACCCCATGTTTGCCGAGCAAGTCGGCGACGAACGCTTTATGTTCGGCGGGGATCGGCGGCGTTTCGGTGCGCGCCTCGCCCTTGCCGGCGAAACTGTTAGGGACGATCAGGTCGACGCCATAGGGGCGCCCGCCGATATGCGCATCGATCCACGCCAGTTCCTCTTCAAGCCGTTCGGGCGGCAGCGATGCGGCGCCGAAGACGCCCATGCCGCCCGCTTTCGACACCGCGAGGACGACGTCGCGGCAGTGCGAGAAGGCGAGGAGGGGGAATTCGATGTCGAGCATCGCGCAGATGGGGGATTGCATTGGGCCTCTCCGATGTGGGCTAAAGTGCCACGTGGCGTGCATGTCAGCGTTAGTTTACGTAAACGTCAAGTTGATTTGCGCAGGGCGCCCATTATCGCAGGGCTATGACCCAATTCGCGCTGCCCGATTTCGACCTCGATGCCTTTGTTCGTGCCACCTTGGCCGAGGATCTGGGGGCGGGGGGCGACATTACGTCGATGGCGACGATTCCTGCCGACGCGCGCTTTGGCGGGGTGATGGACAGCCGCGATGCGATCATTGTCGCGGGGCTGCCGATCGCCGAAGCTTTCTTTCGCGCGCTCGAACCTGCCATGGAAATCGAAATCCTAGTCGCCGAGGGCGCCGAAGTGGCCGCGGGCAGCGATTTGATGCGCCTGTCGGGCAATGCGCGCGCGATGCTGACCGCCGAACGATCGGCGTTGAACACGGTGCAACATCTGTCGGGCATCGCGACGATGACACGCCAATATGTCGACGCGCTGGCCGGAACCGGCGCGACGCTGCTCGATACACGCAAGACGATCCCCGGCCTGCGGGTGCTGGAGAAATATGCGACGCGGATGGGCGGCGCGACCAATCACCGCATGGGATTGTGGGACGCGGCGATGATCAAGGATAATCATGTCGCGGTCGCCGGGTCGGTCGAGGAAGCGGTGCGTCGCGCCGTCGCAGCGGGGATCGAGCGGATCATCGTCGAGGTCGATCGGGTGGCGCAGGTCGAACCCGCGCTGGCGGCGGGGGCGACGCACCTGTTGCTCGACAATATGACGCTCGATGAGCTGCGGACCTGCGTCGCCATCGTCGGCGGCAAGGTGCCGACCGAAGCGTCGGGCGGGGTGCGGCTCGACACGATCGGCGCGATCGGCGCGACCGGGGTGACCTATGTGTCGGTCGGGCGGTTGACGCAGTCGGCGCCTGCTGTCGACGTCGGGCTCGATTTTGCGCTGGTCTAGCGTCGCCGCGCTCAGCTTGATGCTCGCACCCACCGCGGCCCAAGCCCAGGCGCTCGCCTGCAATATCCCCGACCGCATCCCGGTGCCGCGGCTCGAACAGCCGCGGCGCAGCGAGCCGGTACGCAAGCCCCCAATCACCGGCTATCTGCTCAGCATGAGCTGGTCGCCGCAGCATTGCGCCAATGTCCGCGATCCGCGCGACGCGCGCGACCGGTTGCAATGTGCGGGCGAGAATGACCGTTTCGGCTGGGTGCTGCACGGGTTGTGGCCCGAAACCGACAGCCGCGATTACCCGCAATGGTGCCGCCCGGCGAAGATCGTGCCGCAACCGGTGCTGCGCCAGCATCTGTGCATGACGCCGTCGCCGCAGTTGCTCCAGCATGAATGGGCCAAGCATGGCACGTGCATGAGTCCGCATCCCGCCGCCTATTTCCGCTCGGCGGCGCTGCTGTTCCGCGCGGTGCGCTTTCCCGACATGGCGGTGCTGGCGGCGCGGCCGCAAACCGCAGGCAGCATCCGCCGCGCCTTTGCCGCGGCCAATCGCGGCGTGACGGCGCCGATGATCGCGGTGACGACCGACCGGCAGGGGTGGCTGAAAGAGGTGCGGCTGTGCCTGGGGCCGCGGATGCGGCCGCAGCGCTGCAAGCCGTTTCAGGTCGGCGCGCGCGATCCGCGGCCGGTGCGGGTCCGGCCGATGGTGAAGGGCTAGCCGCTGTGCCGCTTTGACACGCTGGATTTGTTAACGATCTTTTAACCTTACCAAATCGTTAAGACCGTCTTAGCGTGCCGGGCATGGACTCGGATCACATCGACATTCGCCGCCGGATTCAGGCACATGGCGCCCGTCAGTTGACGATCGCGCGGCTGAGCGCGCCCGCCGATTGGCAGGGCGAATTGCGCCAGGCGCTGGCGGCGCACCGTGAGCCGGTGACGATCTTTGCGGGCAGCGATCTGCGGCTGTTTTTGCAGAGCTTCGCGATGTTTTTTACCGCGACAATGATGTTTCTGATTTGACATCGCGGTTCGGTTCGCCGTCTGGCGCTCAGGAGGCCTTGCGGGCCGCCCGATAACCGACATAGTCGTGTCGATCGGAGAGCAGCAATGTCACTTGTAATCGTTGCGGGCGCGAGCGGGCAGCATGCCGCCGTCGTGTATGAGGCAGCGATCCTGTCGGGCGTGATCGTTGCGGGCTTTGCGACCATCGACGCCGCCGATCCCGTTCCCATATTCGATTGCCCTTGGCTAGGCCGATTAGATCAGATTGCCGCGTCGAAAATAGCTCTGGGCAGTCGCTTCATTGTTGCATGTGGCTCCAACAAATTGCGCCGCCGCACGGTTGAGGCGCTCGAGTCACAGGGGGCGTCCCTTCAAAGCGTCCAGCATCCTGCGGCGATAGTCTCTCCAAGTGCCAGGGTTGGTTTAGGATCGGCCGTTCTTGCAGGCGCGATACTGGGGCCGCTTTCCGTTGTGGGTCGGGGCGCGATCATCAACCATGCCGCAAGCGTCGATCACAATTGTACGGTCGGTGATTTCTGCAACATCAGCCCAGGCGCCTGCCTGGGTGGATGCGTCCGGGTCGAGCCTGACGTCTTTGTAGGTTTAAACGCCTCAATTCTGCCGGGGGTTCGCGTGGGCCAAAATGCCGTCATTGGCGCAGGTGCCGTCGTCGCCGCCGACGTCGCGGCAGCAGTAACCGTGGTCGGCGTTCCCGCGCGACCGGTCAAGCAACGCGATGCTTAATCGCGGGGTCTGACGTTGTGATTAACCGCGCCCGGCATCGGATGACCCCCGTCAATCGATCGCCGACGAAGTGCCGCCTCAGTCACAGGCCCGGTGCAGCTTCACCGCCAGCCAGGCGCTGATCAGGCACATCACCGCGCTCATCAGCAGCTGATCGACGACGCCGATGCCGGCGAAGCCCAGGCCGATGGCGAGCAGCGAGCCCGCGACCATCGCGCCCGAATTGACGATGTTGTTCGCCGCGACGGTGCGCGCGGTCTGGTCCTTGGGGACGGTGGTGGTCAGGAAGGCGTAGAGCGGCACGACGAACATGCCGCCGCTGATCGCGATGCCGAGCAGGCTGGCGAGCAGGGGGATGACGTCGGCGTGGTTCAGGAACCCGTCGATACCGTACATCACGCCCGACGGATCATGCGCCCAATTGCGGCACACCCAGTAAAAGGCGAGGACGAAGCCGCCCATCACGATGACGCTGGCGGGGCTGTAGCGCGCCGACACCTGTCCCTTGAGCAGGCGGTTCACCGCGACCGAGCCGATGGCGATACCGATCGAGAAGATGGCGAGGAACAGGCTGGCGACGCTTTTGTCGGCGTGGAGGATGTTCTTCACCAGCGGCGGGAACTGGATGAACAGCACCGCGCCGATCGTCCAGAAAAAGCTGATCGACAGGATCGCGAGGTAGAGGCGCGGGATGTGCATCGTGCCGCGGACGAGGGTGATTGACGAGCGGATGATGTGCCAGTCGATGCCGGTTTCTTCATGTTCGGGCGGTGCGGGGGGTACCTTGCGCCCGGTCCAGTAACCGACCGCGGCGACAAGGACAACAGCGAGCGCGGCCCATTCGACGTCGATGACGCCCGCCAAAATTGTCCCGGCGAGGATCGCGATATAGGTGCCCGCTTCGACCAGTCCCGTTCCGGCCAGCACTTCATCGCTTTTCAGGTGCTGCGGCAGGATGGCATATTTGATCGGGCCGAAGAAGGTCGAGTGCACGCCCATCGCGAACAGCGCGAGCATCATCAGCGGGATGGCGATCAGATGGACCGCAAAGCCCAGCCACGCGAGGACGAGCCCGGCAGCCCCGACGATCATGATCAGGATTTCGCAGAATTTGACGATGCGGATGATCCGCGCCTTGTCGCGCGTGTCGGCCAATTGTCCGGCGAGCGCCGAGAGCAGGAAGAAGGGCAGGATGAACAGGCCGGTCGCCACCGCGCTGAACGCGGTTTCCGATGCCTCGTCGTTGAACACCCCATACACGACGAACAGGACCATCGCGTTCTTGAACAGATTGTCGTTGAACGCGCCGAGCAGCTGGGTGACGAAAAGGGGGAGGAACCGGCGTTGCTTCAACAGCGCAAAGGAGCCGGTCATGCGTGGTCCAATCTCTTCAGATATATTCGGTCACCACGCGATTTGCGGGCAATTCGGTTGTCGCTGGTGGGACTTATCGGCTAGGGCTGGCAGGGTCAAAGCCCATTTTGGGACTAGCGCGCCATCGCGGCGGGAATCAGGGGTCATGCTCAGTCTTCCGAACATTCTGACATTGTCGCGCATCCTGGCGGTGCCGATCCTGCTGTTCCTGCTGTGGCCGGGGGTCGTCGAAGGATCGCACCAGCCCAAGCCGATCGATTATGCGCTCGCCTTTGGCCTCTATTGCCTGATGGGCATCACCGATTATTTTGACGGCTATGTCGCGCGGTCGCGCGGCATCGTGTCGCGGCTGGGGGCTTTTCTGGACCCGATCGCCGACAAGATCATGATCGCCGCTGTCATCCTGTTGCTGGTGTTTACCCGCGACATCACCGGCTATCATGTCATCGCGGCGCTGATGATCCTGCTGCGTGAGATCATCGTGTCGGGATTGCGCGAGTTCCTGGCGACGTTGCAGGTATCCATGCCGGTGACCCAGCTGGCGAAATGGAAAACGACCTTCCAGCTCGTCTCGTTCGGGGCGCTGATTCTGGCGGGGGCGCTGCCCACGCTGGAATGGGTCAAGACGGTCGGGCTGGCGACGCTGTGGGGCGCCGCGGTGCTGACGCTGATCACCGGTTGGGATTATCTGCGCGTCGGCCTGAAGCATATGGATTGAGCGTCTAGTGTCGCTGAATATCGCCTATTTTGCCTGGGTGCGCGAACGGATGGGGATGGCCGAGGAGGTTGTCGAGCTGCCCGCCGACGTTGCGGACCTGACCACGTTGCTGGCGTGGCTGTCGGCGCGCGACGATCGCGGGGCTTTGGCCTTTGCCGAGCCGCAGCGCATTCGCGCCGCGATCGACGGCGTGATGATGATGAACCCCGATGCCCCGCTTGCAGGGGCGCGCGAGGTGGCGCTGTTCCCGCCGGTGACGGGAGGATGATCCGCGTCGCGGTCCAGCCCGCGGCGATCGACGTCGGCGCCGAACTCGACCTGCACGACGCGGGCGGGCACGGCGCGAGCGCCAGTTTCATTGGCCGGGTGCGCGGCGAAGGCGAGCTGGTCGAACTGTTCCTTGAGCATCATCCGGAGATGACCGCGGCGGGGCTGGGCGAGCTGGCGCATGCGGCTGCCGACCGGTGGCAACTGGCGGCGCTGACGTTGGTCCACCGGGTGGGGGCGATGGCGCCGGGCGACACGATCGTGCTGGTGCTGGCGAGCAGCCCGCATCGCAGCGAGGCGCTGGCGGCGTGCGAGTTTCTGATCGACCGCCTGAAGACCGATGTGATGCTGTGGAAGCGTGAGAGCTTTGCCGACGGGCGGGTGGCGTGGGTCGAGGCGCGGGCCGGGGACGATGCGCGCGCGGCGCGGTGGGGGTAAGCGAACCTCCGCTTGTCTCGAGCGAAGTCGAGAGACGCCTGGTTCGCGGATTCCTTCACGTGTCTCGACTTCGCTCGACACGAACGGCGAAGGGGGCGGTTTATGTCTCCCGATGATTCCTGAAAATATCCGCCAGCATCTTGAACTCATCCGCCCGCGGGCTGCCCTTGCGCCACACCAGCGCGATCGTGCGCCAGTCATGGTCTGAGTCGAGCGGGCGGGTGTCGATGTCGGTGTGGTCGAGGATGCCCGCCTCGATCGCCATCTGCGGCAGCATCGTGATGCCAAGGCCGTTGTCGACCATCTGGACCAGCGTGTGCAGCGACGTCCCCATCATCCGCGCCCCGGCGCGCAGTTCGGGGCGGTTGCACGCGGCGAGGACGTGATCCTTCAGGCAATGGCCGTCCTCGAGCATCAGCATCTGCGCCGGGTCGATCTGATCGGCGCTGACCATCGCGGGCAGATCGTCGGACTGGTCGCCGGGGAAGGCGACGAACAGCGCGTCGTCGAACAGGGGCTCGCTTTCGACGTCGCCGCAGCCGTAGGGGAGCGCGAGCAGTACGCAATCGACGGTGCCATGGTGCAGCGATTCGCATGCCTGCGCGCTCGGTTCCTCGCGCAGGAACAGCTTGAGCGCGGGGCGCTCGCGGCGCAGCAGGCGCAGCATGCCGGGAAGCAGGAAGGGGGCGATCGTCGGGATGACGCTCATCCGAAGTTCGCCGACCAGCGGCGCCGCAGCGGCGGCGGCCATGTCGGCCAGTTCCTCGGCCTCGCGCAGCACGCGGTGCGCCTTTTCGACGATCGCATTGCCGAGCCCGGTAAAGCGGACGACGCGGCGGGTGCGTTCGACGAGCGTCTGGCCGAGCAAGGTTTCGAGTTCGCGGATGCCCGCCGACAGCGTCGACTGGGTGACGTTGCACGCGTCGGCGGCGCGGCCGAAATGGCCATGTTCGTGCAGCGCGACGAGATATTGCATCTGTTTGAGGGTCGGCAGGTAATTTTGCATTGATCGGATATAGCCATGAACGGCATTGTTTTGAATGTTTTTGTCGATAATTATTCGTCGCCAAAGTGGCGGCGATTGTTGCCGATCTTCGCGCGAGCGTGATAGCCAGTCGGATCGAAACAAGGCGGAGGGATGGATGGCGGTTTCCCGTTTTCTGGTCGGCGGGGTGGCGAGCGCGCTGCTGCTGACGGGCGGCCTGTTCCTATGGGCGGGCTATACGCAGATTGCCGAGGATGAGGTGTTGCCCGATCCGCCCCCCGCGCTCGCGGCGATCCCGGTGGCGGGCGCGAATGCGCCGACGCGCGGCCCGGCGCCGCCCGCACTGCCCGCGGCGAAGGAAGCATCGCGCGAGGAGCGGCGCTTCAACCGTTTCGACCGCGACCGCAACGACCGGATCAGCCGCGTCGAACTGATGGCGTCGCGCACCGCTGCGTTTCGCAAGCTCGACAAGGACGGCAATAATCTGCTGACCTTTGAGGAATGGGCGGCGGCGACGGGGGAGCGGTTTGCAGGCGCCGATGGCGACCGGTCGGGTGACCTGACGCGGGTCGAGTTCGCGACAACGGCGCCGAAGCGGTCGGTGAAGGCGAAGTGTAACTGTTAGGCCGCCACGCCCTCCGCCGTCTTCACCCACTCCGCCAGCGCCGCACCCGCGCGCTGCGTATAACCCAGCTTGCGGTCCTTCTTGCGGACATCCTCGGCGAGCGGCGGGAAGAGGCCGAAATTGACGTTCATCGGCTGGTAGCTCGCGGCGTCGGCGCCGCCGGTGATGTGACCGAGCAGCGCGCCGAGCGCGGTTTCGCCCGGCGGCTGTGGCAGGTCGCGGCCAGCGAGCTCGGCGGCGGCGAAGCGCGCGGCGATCAGGCCGATCGCGGCGCTTTCCACATAGCCTTCGCAGCCGGTGATCTGGCCAGCGAAGCGGATATGCGGCGCCGATTTCAGACGGAGCTCACCGTCGAGCAGTTCGGGCGAGCGGATGAAGCTGTTGCGATGAAGCCCGCCCAGCCGCGCAAACTCGGCCTTTTCGAGGCCGGGGATGGTGCGGAACAGCTCGACCTGCGCCGCATGTTTCAGCTTGGTCTGGAAGCCGACCATGTTCCACAACGTACCGAGCGCATTGTCCTGGCGCAGCTGGACGACCGCGTAAGGCCACCGCCCGGTGCGCGGATTGTCGAGGCCGACGCCTTTCATCGGGCCGAAGCGCAAGGTTTCAGGGCCGCGCTCGGCCATCACCTCGATCGGCATGCAGCCTTCGAAATAGGGGGTGTTGGTCTCCCATTCCTTGAACTCGGTCTTGTCGCCATCGACCAGCCCCTGGACGAAAGCGTGATACTGGTCCTTGTCCATCGGGCAGTTGATATAATCCTTGCCGTCGCCGATCGGCCCGACCTTGTCCCAGCGGCTGGCCATCCAGGCGACGTCCATGTCGATGCTGTCGCGATAGACGATCGGGGCGATCGCGTCGAAAAAGGCGAGCGCATCCTTGCCCGTCGCGGCGCCGATGCTGTCGGCGAGGCCGGGGGCGGTGAGCGGGCCGGTGGCGACGATGGTGAGGCCTTCGCTCGGCAGGGTGTCGATGCGTTCGCGGACGATGGTGATATTGGGATGGCTTTCGAGCGCGCGGGTGACGCCGCCCGCAAACAGGTCGCGATCGACGGCGAGCGCCGATCCCGCAGGCACCTTGGTCGCATCGGCCTCGCGCATGATGATCGAGCCCAGCGTCCGCATCTCGCGGTGGAGCAGGCCGACGGCGTTGCTGTCGCCATCATCGCTGCGGAAGCTGTTGGAGCACACCATCTCGGCGAGCGCGTCGCCCTGATGCGCCGGGGTCATGTCACCGCCTCCCCGCATTTCCGACAGGCGGACACGATACCCCGCTTCGGCGAGTTGCCAGGCGGCTTCGGATCCGGCGAGGCCGCCGCCGATGATGTGCACGTCGTATTGCGCCATTTACCCTATCCGTTGACTTGCGACCAATTCGCCGCGCAGTAGGCGCGTTAAGGGCAAGATGCAAAGGGGCGGGGCATGAGTGAGCAGGGTTGGGATCGCGCGCGCTGGCTGTGGCTGGCGGGGCTGGTCGGCGGGATCAGCTATTTTGCGGCGGTATATATGCGGCTCGACGGTCCGGCGATCTGGGCGTGGAAGGCGTCGGGGGTCGGACTGCTCGCGGTCTGGACAGCGATGAATGCGCGGAACACGGACGGCAGGCTGATCGCCGCGGTGCTGGCGTTCGGCGCGCTCGGCGACTGGCTGCTCGATGCGGTCGGGATGCTGGCGGGCGCGGCGGCGTTCGCGACCGGGCATCTGATCGCGATCATCCTGTATCTGCGCAACCGGCGGGCCAGCCTGACAGCGCCGCAACGGGCGCTGGCGTGGCTGCTGGTGCCGCTGGCGCTGCTGATCGCCTGGGGGCTGACGCGCGGGGCGGAGGCGGCGCTGATGGGCGCGGCGATCGCCTATACCGGCGGGGTGGCGATCATGGCGGCGACCGCGTGGACCAGCCGTTTCCCGCGCTATCGCACCGGCATCGGCGCGATGGCGTTCCTCGCCAGCGATCTGTTCATCTTTGCTGGGGAGGGCGGGACGCTGAGCAAGGATGTGACGCTATGGCTGGTTTGGCCGCTGTATTTCGGCGGGCAGGCGTTGATCGCGTGGGGGGCGGTGAGCACGTTGGCGAAGGAGGCGCGCGGTTGACCGTTTTTGACCGATTGCAGCGATTGATCCTGCCCGTGGCGGAGCCATTGGGAGGTGGCAGCGCCCTTCGGCTGCCGTGCAAGCGCTCAGGATAATTGGACGGTGGAGGCCCCATGACCAAACATCGCATCTATTCGATCAGCGTCGCGAGCGTGTACCCGCATTATATCGCCAAGGCGGAGAAGAAGGGGCGGACGAAAGCCGAGGTCGACGAGATTTTTCGCTGGCTGACAGGATATAGCCAGAAAGCCCTGGAAGCCGAACTGGCGAAGGGCACGACATTCGAGGATTTCTTTGCGGCGGCGCCGCGGCTCAACCCGGCGCGGTCGTTGATTACCGGAGTGATTTGCGGGATCCGCGTCGAGGCCATCGAGGAGCCGCTGATGCGCGAGCTGCGCTATCTCGACAAGCTGATCGACGAGCTGGCGCGGGGGAAGAAGATGGAGAAGATCTTGCGCGGCTAGGGTCAGGCGAGCGAACACCCTTGGCATGGCAACGGGTGCAGGATCGCCTCCCACCCCACCCACACGGCTTTATGCCATCCTTATGCGCGGCGCGGTAATCGCTCTCGAAACTTAACGCGCTGGCCGCTTAATCACGCTGATCATGATGATCGACATTACAGCCCATCGCAATTCGCTCCCATCGGCGCGGCTTTTCATCGACGCGCGTTGGCCTGCAGTCGCCGCGGCTATACAACATCTGTGCGCGGCACGGCGGCGCAGCCTGCGGATGGTCGATGCCGAATGCGGCGACGGGCGCCTGCTGTTGCAGGCCGCGCGCTACGCACGGGCAATGGGCTTTACCGCAATCGAAGCGCGCGGGATCGATGCCGATCCGACGGCGATCCGCGGCGCGCGCGCGGCGGCGGCGGCGCTGCGCGACCCGGCCATCGGGCTGGTGTTTGAAGCGACAGATTTGCTTACAGCGCTGGCCGAGGAAGCCGAATTTCCTGCCGACATCCTGTTGTGGGCAGGCGGCGCCGGGAGTCGCCCGCACATCGCCGATGCGGCGGCTGCCGCAGGGCGCATCGTCATCGGTGGCGCCGCGCCGCGCCTGCCCCAGCGGGCGGCAGCATGATCCGGCGTGACCGTGCGTGGCGTATCGCGGGCTTCGGGCTGATGGCGGCGGGCTATGCAATTCCGCTCGCGGGCGAGCTGCTGCCCGATCGGACGGTGCAACAGGCAATCGCGGTCCTGATCGGCATGCCGCTGGCGCTGACGGGTGCGTTGCTGATCGTCCAGGGCGACCGCGTTCGCCGGACGCTGCGCGTCGAACGCAGCCGCCACCGCGACCTGGTGCTGGCGATCCGGGCGCGGCGGCGGGCGGGGTCACGGCGACGGCGCTTCGACCATGAGTTCGCCGACTAGCCAGCCCCGAAAGCGCGCCATCGCGTCGCTTTCGGGGCGCGACATCGGGCGGGTGAGCCAGTAGCGGCCGGCGTCGATGGTGACCGCGAAGGGCTGGACGAGCTGTTCCGACGCGAGTTCGCGGGTGAACATCGCGGGCGGGGCGAGGGCGATGCCGTGGCCGGCCGCCGCGGCGCTCGCCATCAAAGCGCTGCTGTCAAAGACCGGGCCGCGGAGAACGGGGGCGGCGACCCCGGCGGCGGCGAACCACAGCGCCCATTCGTCGGCGCGGTACGAGCGCAGCAGGCGTTCGGGGATCAGGTCGGCGGGCGATTTCAGCCGCGCGGCGATCGCCGGGGTGCAGAGCGGCGCCATGGGCGCGGCGAGCAGGGGTTCGGCGTGGGTGGCGTGCCAGGCGCCGTCGCCGAAGCGGATCGCATAGTCGAGCGCCTCGCCCGCCAGATCGACGCGGTTGTTGTTGGTCGAGATGCGCAGGTCAATGCCCGGATGCGCGCGCGCGAAGGCGTCGAGGCGCGGGAGCAGCCAGCCGGTTGCAAAGGTGCCGACGACCCCGACCTTCAGCGCCTCGCGGAAGCGGCCACCGGCATATTGGTCGAGCGTCGCGGCGACGCGGTCGAAGGCGTCGGCGACGACGGGGACAAGCGCATGGCCCTCGTCGGTCAGCGCGAGGCCGCGCGGCAGGCGGTGGAACAGGCGGGTGCCGAGGCGGCGTTCGAGCTGCGCCACCTGGTGGCTGACCGCACCCTGGCTGACGCACAGTTCGATGGCGGCGCGGGTGAAGTTGAGATGGCGCGCCGCGGCGTCGAAGGCGCGCAGGGCGTTCAAGGGGAGTTGGGCGCGGTCCATGACCCGTCATCAATTATTCTCATGGCTTTGTCGAGAAATGATGCTTTGCCCCGCGCGCTGCGGCTGGGCATTTTTGGCGGCGAAGGGAGACAAAGATGTTCGAAGCTATCAGTCTGTTGGCCTGGCTCGCCGCGGCGGGCGGCGCGCCGGTTCCGGCGGTCGATCCGTTGACCCAGCCGATCACGACGTCGCGGTCGGCCGAATGGTTGGCGCCCGCGCCGCCGGAAGAGATCTATGGCAACAGCTATCTGGTCGGCTTTGGCGGGATGAGCGTTGCGTTGATCGACACCGGGGCCGGGCTGGTGCTGGTCGACGGCGCCTTGCCGCAGGCGGCGCCCGCGATCCTGGCCAATGTCCGCGCGCTGGGGTTCGACCCCAAAGACATCAAATTTATTCTGAGCACCGAGCCGCATTTCGACCATGCCGGCGGGCTGGCGGCGCTGGCACGCGACACCGGCGCAACGGTGGTGGCGAGCGCGCGCGGCGCCGAGGGGCTGCGCGCGGGCAAGCATGCGAAGGACGATCCGCAGCTGGCCTATGGCGGCAGCTGGCCGGCGGTCACCACATCGATGCGCGTGATGGCGGACGGCGAGGTGCTGCGGCTGGGTAAGGCGGCGATCACCGCGCGCGCGACCCCGGGGCATACGATGGGCAGCATGAGCTGGAGCTGGCAGGCGTGTGAGGGCAAGGCATGCAAGGCGATCGTGTTCGCATCGAGCCTGAACGCCGTATCGGCGGACGATTATCGCTTTACCAGCCCGGCAGGCGCGCCGTTCGTGGCGGGTTTTGCGCAAAGTTACCGGACGATGGATGCGCTGGCGTGCGACATCCTGATCGCGGCGCACCCCGACAATGCGGGCGAGGGGCGCTATAACAACCGCCCGGGGGCGTGCCGCGCCTATGCCGAGCGGTCGCGCAAGGCGCTGGCAAGGCGGCTGGCCGAAGAGAGGGCGAAATAGGGCGGCGTGGCGGCCCAATGGCCCGATCCGGGCCACTCGCGTGGTGCTGCCATAAAAACTTAACTTTGCCGTAAGGGAAATTACCTATATCAGGGTTTCAGGACCGCATATCCCGGGCAACGGCGTGGAGCCGATGGCCGTATCGCGTGGGGCAATATTGTCCGGCTTCGGCCAGCGGCATGCGGCTTGTCCTTCCAGCAAACGCGTGCCCCGGTAGGGTGGATATGATGGACAGGGGCAATTTTTCCTATGATAGCGGCGCGTCTGGGCCCGCCGACGATAACGAACCCAAACCTCCCGATCGCCGCAGCGCCGATCGTTACCGCGCCGTATGCCGCATCGCGCGGGTGCGGCGCAGCGACGATCTGGGGCTGTGGCGCGTGCGCAATATTTCGGATGCCGGGCTGATGCTGGCCGCCGATGTGCCAGTGACCGTCGGCGAGCAAATCGAGATCGCGCTGTCCGAGAGCATCACGGTCGCCGGGACGATCGTCTGGGCCGAGGGTGGCCGCTGCGGCGTCGCCTTTTCGGAGAAGATCGAT
This sequence comes from Sphingopyxis sp., assembly GCF_051861155.1. Lineage (GTDB taxonomy): Bacteria > Pseudomonadota > Alphaproteobacteria > Sphingomonadales > Sphingomonadaceae > Sphingopyxis. The sequence goes on from NZ_JBHYDE010000003.1 coordinate 276,273, forward strand.
GCCGAAACGACGCTGCGCCGACTGGCCGAGGAACAGCTGGCCGAGGGGTATCGCGCGCTGCGGCTGACGGTGGCGAGCGAGGCAGTGCTGATCCTGCGCGAGGGGGCACGCCCGATCGACCTGGTCGATATATCGCAGAGCGGCGCGGGGTTCCTCTATCATCGCGAGATCGAGCCCGGCACGATGCTCGACCTGTTGCTGCCGCATGGCGACCTGCGGCGGCAGGCGCTGGTGCGCTGGTCGCGGGGCCAGCGCGGCGGGCTGTGGTTCACCCAGCCGCTCGACCGTGCCGACCTGGAGAGTATCGCGCGATTTCAGGGTTAGCGGATCGGCGACCCGCTATTTATCGACCACCAAGCACGCCTGTCCGCCCTTGCTGAGCGCGGCGCAGAAGTTGTTGGCTTCGCCCTTGTTGGCAAAGCCTCCGGTCTGGAGGCGGGTGACCTTGCCGGTCTTGACGTAGGTCGGCTGGCGCGCGGCGACGGCGGGGTATTTTTTGCCGAGCGACGCCCACAGGCTGCGCGCATTGGCCTCGACCCCGAAGGCGCCGAGCTGGGCGCGCCAGGGGCTGCTGCCGCCGCCCGGGCGGGCCGGGGTCGGGGTTTCGCGGACTGCGATAGGCGCGTTGTTGACGGGCGGTTTGGCTTTGGCCGGAGCGGGCGGCAGCGTGCCGCTGGCGGGCGGCGGGGCATAGGTCGTGCCGGGTTTTCCCTTGGCGGCGTCAGCAGCGGCGGTGGCTTCGACGGCAGCGATCGTGGCGGCTTGCGCAGCGGGCGTCGAGGCAGCGGGCGTCGGCGCGATCACCGGCGGCGGGGTGTAGCTGGTGCCGGGGGCCGAGGCGGGCAGGCTGGCGGTCCTGATCGGCGAGGCGGGAGCGGGCTTTGCCGCGGCAGGCGCCGCGGCGGTCACCGCCGACAGACGCGCGCGCGCTTCGTTCTTTTCAATCTCGGGCAGCATCGCGAGGCCGCGCTGGCGCTGGTCGAGCGGGATCAGGGTGTCGAGCTGCGCCAAGCGGGCGGAGGCGATACCGAGCCCGGCGTCGCTGGCGCGTTTGGTGAGCGCATAGGCGCGCGGCCAGTCCTGCGCGGCAAGGTCGCCATTGAAGTGCGCGGTGCCAAGGACATATTGCGCGCGCGGTTCGCCGCGTTCGGCCGAGCGGATGATGAAGGGCATCGCTTCGTCACGGCGGTTGGCAGTGAACAGCACGAGGCCGAGGTTGTCCTCGGCTTGCAAATGCCCCTGTTTGGCGGCGCGGCGGTACCAGGCTTCGGCCTGGACAAGATCGGCGGGAACGCCGCGGCCGAGCTTGTACGCCTGACCCAGGTTGAACTGGGCATCGGCGTCGCCGGCGAGCGCCGCGGGACGCCACTGGGCGACGGCGCCCTGATAGTCGCCGCGCTGCCACGCATCGACGCCGTCCTTGACGTCGGCATGGGCGGGTGCGGTCAGCAGGGTCGCCGCGATCAGCGGCAACGCCAGCGAAACGGCGGTGCGGAAATGACGCATCTTATTCTCCAATGACTGGCATCGCTGCAGTCCCCGGGGGTTTCTTAGCGTGGAATGGCTAACACCGCGTTAGCAACCCGCGCCTTGTAGCATATCTGGTCCATTTCGGGACAAGTTGCTGTTGAGGTCTGGTTAACCATGCTGGCGAGCAGGGCGTTCACCTTCTTTTTATCATCGTTAACTCAATTTTAGCGCCCCGCATGGCATTCCACCGCCAATTCGTGGTTTTTCAGGGGGACAGCTGTGCGCGTTTTGGCATTGGCTTCACAAAAGGGCGGGTCGGGAAAGACGACCCTGTCGGGGCATCTCGCAGTGCAGGCGCAGCTTGCGGGGGCGGGGCCGGTCGTCCTGATCGACATCGATCCGCAGGGCTCGCTCGCCGACTGGTGGAACGAACGCGAAACCGACCTGCCGGCGTTTGCCCAGACCACCGTCGCACGGCTCGCCTCCGACCTGGAAATCCTGCGCCAACAAGGCTTCAAGCTGGCGGTTATCGACACGCCGCCCGCCATCACGATGGCGATCCAGAGCGTGATTTCGGTCGCCGAACTGATCGTCGTGCCGACGCGGCCCAGCCCGCATGACCTGCGCGCCGTCGGCGCCACCGTCGACCTTTGCGAACGCGCCGGCAAGCCGCTGGTGTTCGTCGTCAACGCCGCGACCCCGAAAGCAAAAATCACCAGCGAGGCCGCGGTCGCGCTGTCGCAGCATGGCACCGTCGCCCCGGTCACCTTGCACCACCGTACCGATTATGCCGCGTCGATGATCGACGGCCGCACCGTGATGGAAGTCGATCCGAACGGCCGGTCGGCCGACGAGATCCGCCAGCTGTGGGCGTATATGAACGATCGGCTGGAAAAGAATTTCCGTCGCACCGTGTTTGCCGCGCCGATTCCGACGCAGGGCAATTATGGCGCGGTCCGCCCGATGGGTGGTGGCTTTGGCCGCCGCATCGCTGGCCAGTGACGGAAGGGATGGGAACCATGGGCGAACCGAAACCCCTCGCATCGCTGAGCGCCGGACTGCTCGCTCGTAAGGGCGGCGCACGGCCCGCGATGCGGCGCCAGCCGCTGGGCAGCGGCCCCGCACCGGTCAACGCGGTCGGATACGACGACCTTGGCTGGAACGACATGGGCTATGACGTCGACCCCGACCAGTCGGGCGAACCGGCGCGCATGCTCGACCTGAAGCCGCTGCTGACCGGGTCGGTGCTGGCGCATAATGTCGAGGCCGAACATGCCGTCGACGAGAGCGTCGGCCACGAGCTGACCGATGCGGTGGCCGAAGAATATGCCGCCGAAGATTATGGCGCCGACGCGTTTGAAGCCGAAGCGCCCGAAGTGCCCGAAATCGTGCGTCAGCAGGAATCGCTGATCGACCGCGTCGCCGCAGTGGCGCGCAAGGTCGAAGCGCGGCCGGTGCCGAAGCCGAAGAAGGAAAAGGCGCCGCGCACCCTTCGGGCCCGCGAAAAGGCGGCCTTTACCCTGCGCCTCGACGCCGAACGCCATCTGCGCCTGCGGTTGGCGAGCGCGGTGACCAACCGGTCGTCGCAGGTGATCCTGACCGATCTGCTCGACGAATATCTGTCGTCGCTGCCCGAAATCGACGCGATGGCCAGCCGCCTGCCGGCCGCGCGTCCGACGCGCCAGACGATGCCGCGCTGAACCAAATAAGGGGGACCGTGTGATGAACCGCAAGATGCTGATGAACCTGGCCGTTTCGGGCTTTGTCCTGGGCGTTGCCACCGGGTGCAGCGGAATGGGGGCGATGGCCGAAGCGCCGTCGCGCGCCGCGGGCAAGCCCGCGCTCGCCGCCAAATCGGCGACGCAGGCGCGCGCCGCGCTGGAAGCCGGAAAGGTCAGCAAGGCGGTCGGCCTGGCCGAAGCCGCGGTTGCCGGCAGCCCGCGCGACGCGAGCTATCGCGCGCTGCTGGGGCAGGCGTATCTGAACGACGGGCGCTTTGCGTCGGCGACGAGCGCGCTGACCGAAGCGATGGAATTGGGCGCGAGCGACAGCAACACGATCATCGCGCTGACGCTGGCGCAGATCGCGCAGGGCAAGACCGGCGACGCGATCGTGCTGCTCCAGGCGCATCGTGACACCGTGCCGGCGTCGGACACCGGGCTGGCGCTGGCGCTGGCGGGTGACAGCGAAGGCGCGATCTATGTGCTGACCGAAGCGGCGCGCGCACCCGATGCGGGGGCGCGCACGCGGCAGAATCTGGCGCTCGCCTTTGCCCTGTCGGGGCGCTGGGCGCAGGCGCGTATCCTGGCATCGCAGGATCTGTCGGCCGCCAAGCTGGAAACGCGGATGGCCGAATGGTCGAAACTGGCCGAAAGCCCGAACGCGCAGCTGCGCGTCGCGAGCCTGATCGGCACCGAAGCGCAGATCGACGCCGGGATGCCGGTGCGCCTGGCGTTGAGCAATTTTGGCGAGACGCAGATGGCTGCGGCCGAAACGGCGCCCGTCGAAGCGCCGGTGGAACTCGCCAGTGCCGATCCGGCGCCGGTCGCTGCTTATGCACCGCCGCCGCCGGTCGCCGCGCCGGTGCTGGCCGATGCGGGCAATGCCATTCGCAGCGTCGAACTGCCGATGCCCGAGCGCAACGCCGATGGCGTCGTGCCGGTCACCGAATTGCCGCAGCCGAAGGCCGCGAGCGACGTCATTCTGGCCGACGCCGCCCCCTATCGCGCCGCACCGCGCGTCGCGGGCGAAGGGCGCATTCGCCCGGCGCAGCAGCAGGCGCTGGAACTGGCGACCGTGCTGATCCCGAAAGCGATCGCGTTCAACGCCAAAAAGCCGACCGGCTGGGCGGTGCAGCTTGGCGCCTATGACAGCCTGGGCATTGCGAAGGAAAAATGGGGCGGGCTGAAAAAACGCAACGCCGTGCTGGCGAATTTCCCGGCATCGAGCCACGCGGCGACGGTGAAGGGCCGCACCTTCTATCGCCTGACGGTCAACGGTCTGGCGACGCGCGCCGATGCGAACAATCTGTGCCGCGAACTCAAGGCGCAGGGTCAGACCTGTTTCATCCGCGCGATGGGCGGCAGCGAGAGCATTCAATGGGCGTCGAAAGCGGCCCCGCTGCGGCTGGCTTCGCGGTAGTTTAAGTTTCCCAGCCTGTCGGCGGGATTCAAGGACAGGGGTGCGGACGCAGAGCCGCACCCCTTTTTCTGTTGGGGGGGATAGGATTCATTCGTTGCGCCCAAATATTTTCGTCATCCCGGCGAAGGCCGGGATCTCGCCCTTTCAGACTTTCTCACCGGTGAGATCCCGGCCTTCGCCGGGATGACGAGAGGAAGGGAGCTCTGAGCTACCATTCGGAGCAGTGTCTTCCGAACCACTCACCACCGCCTTGCCCCCCGCACCGCCGCGTGCAATAGGCGCCGCCCCCCGGCGGACCCACAGGAGCATCCATGACCAGTCATCCCACGCCGCGCGCGCTCGGGCTCGATTTCGGGACGACCAATAGCGTCGTCGCGCTGACCGATGGGCAGGGCGGGTCGGAACTGGTCGAATTTGCCGGCGACGATGCGACCGGCGCGGTGTTCCGGTCGGCGCTGTGTTTCTGGGAAGAGGAGCGCGCGTGGCAGGGCGTGGCGCATGAGGCGGGGCCTTGGGCGATCGCCGAATATCTCCAGTCGCCGCTCGACAGCCGCTTCATCCAGTCGTTCAAAAGCGTCGCGGCGAGCGCGTCGTTCGAGCGCGCGCTGATTTGGGGCAAGCCTTACCGGTTCGAGGATCTGGGGCGGCTGTTCCTCCAGCGGCTGGTCGCGCACGCCGGGGGGCGGCTCGACACGCTGCCGCAGCGGGTGATCGTCGGGCGGCCGGTCGAATATGCCGGGGCGCGGCCCGATGCAGCGCTGGCGCGGCAGCGTTATGACGCGATGCTTGAGGCGTTCGGCACCGAAATATATTATGTCCACGAACCGCTGGGGGCGGCGCACAGCTATGCGGCGCGACTGAGTGAGCCGGCGACGATCCTGGTCGCCGATTTCGGCGGCGGGACGACCGACTTTTCGATCGTGCGGGTGGCGGCGCCGGGAAGCCCGCGGCGCTGCGTGCCACTGGCATCATCGGGCGTCGCGATTGCGGGCGACCGTTTCGACTACCGCATCGTCGACCGGCTGGTGCTGCCCTTGCTCGGCAAGGGCGGGATGTATCGCTCGTTCGACAAGCTGCTGGAGATTCCGGGCGGATATTTTCGCGATTTTGCCGACTGGTCGCGGCTGGCGTTGATGCGCAACCGGCGGACGCTGAACGAACTCGAGCGGTTGCAGCGCGACGCGGTCGATCCCGAACCGATCGGGCGGATGATCGCGCTGATCGAGCATGAGCAGGGGTTTCCGCTGTACGATGCGGTCGGGCGGCTGAAGCGCGCGCTGTCGAGTGCCGAAGAGGCCGCGTTTCGTTTTTCGGGCGATGGGGTCGCAATCGAGGCCGACGTGCGCCGTGCCGATTTCGAGGCGTGGATCGCCGACGATCTGCGGCGGATCGAGGCGGCGATGGATGCGGCGCTGGGGCGTGCGGCCGTGGCGCCGGGAAACATCGACCGCGTGTTCCTGACCGGCGGATCGTCGCTGATCCCCGCGATCCGGGCGTTGTTCGAGCGGCGGTTCGGCGCGGAGCGGATTGCGAGCGGCGGCGAACTGACGTCGATCGCGCATGGACTGGCGTTGATCGGCGAAGAGGACGATCCGGGGGAGTGGGCGGCTTGATGGGGTGTGGTAGGTGATCGACCGGTTGCGGCTACCGCCGATCCTCCCCGTTCCGGGGAGGATCCGCTCCCCTATCGCACCCGCAGCCCGCCCTTCCACATCGCCGTCGCGCGGCCCTGCACGGGCATGCCGTCGAAGGGGGTGTTGCCGGCATAGGCCGCCATTTTCTTGGCATCGACCTGCCACGGGGTGCCGTCGTCGATCAGGATGAGGTCGGCCTCCATGCCCACGGTCAGGCGCCCGGCATTGAGGCCGAGCAGGCACGCGGGGGTGGCGGCGAGCATGTCGAACAGGCGGCCGGGCGCGACATGGCCGTCGCGGACAAGATTGAGGCCGAGCGCGAGCAGGGTTTCGGCGCCCGCCATGCCGGGGAGTGCTTCGGCAAAGGGGAGGCGCTTGTCCTCGGGACCGCGCGGGTCGTGACCCGACGAGAGGACGTCGATGGTGCCGTCGGCGACCGCGGCGAGGCACGCGTGACGGTCGTCCTCGCTGCGCAGCGGCGGCGACAGGCGCGCGAAGGTACGGAAATCGCCGATCGCAGTGTCGGACAGGAACAGATGCGCGGGGGTGATGCCACAGAGGACCGGCAGCCCCCTGGCCTTGGCGGCGCGGATCAGATCGAGCCCGCGCGCGGTGGTGACCTGGCGGAAATGGACGGGCGCGCCGGTTTCCTCGACGAGCGCGAGGTCGCGCGCGATTGCGATCGCTTCGGCGATAGCAGGGGCCGAGGCGAGGCCGAGGCGCGTCGCCATTTCGCCGTCGGTCGCGACGGCGCCCGCCGTCAGCCCTTCATCCTCGGCATGGATGATCGTGACGAGGCCGAGAGAGGCGGCGTAGGACAGCACGCGGCGCATGACGCCGCTGTCGGCGATGCGACCGCGGCCGGTAGCGATGGCGCGGGCGCCGGCGCTTTTCATCAGGCCGATTTCGGCGAGTTCCTTGCCCGCAAGGCCTTTCGTGGCGGCGGCTAGCGGGTGGACCCACAGGTCGGGCTTGCCGCCCTTCGCGGCGCGTTCGACGAGGCCGGGGTCGTCGAGCGGCCCGGCGTCGGGCATCAGCGCGGCGCGGGTGATGCCGCCGAAGTGAAAGGCGGGTTTGTCGGTAGCGAAAACGCCAAGATCGACGATACCGGGAGCGAGCCACTGGCCCTTCCCATCGATGGTTTCGGTGCCGTCGGGGATTTCGGTCGGGTCAATGGCAGCGATGCGGCCATCGACAACGAGCAGGCTGCCCTGGCGCGGCGTGTCGCCGTCGATCAGCTGCGCGTTCGCGATGAGGAGCGGCTTCAGTTCCATCCCGCGACCCCCCGCTTGCGGCGCGTCAGGATGTCGAGGCACGCCATGCGGACGGCGACCCCCATTTCGACCTGCTCGGTGATCGTCGAGCGCGTGGGGTGATCGGCGATGCTGCTGTCGATTTCGACCCCGCGGTTCATCGGGCCGGGGTGCATGACGATCGCATCGGGTTTGGCTTTTTCGAGCCGTTTGGGCGTGAGGCCGTAGAGCGCGTGATATTCGCGCGCGCTGGGGAGGTAGGCGCCGTCCATGCGTTCGTTCTGGAGGCGGAGCATCATCACGACGTCGGCGTCCTTCAGCCCTTCGTCCATGTCGGTGAAGGTCGTCACATGCATGCGGTCGATCGCGGGCGGGGTGAGCGTCGGCGGCGCGACGACGCGCACCTCGTTGCCGAGCAGGGTCAGCGCGAGGATGTTCGAGCGCGCAACGCGGCTGTGCAGGACGTCGCCGCAGATCGCGATGGTGAGGCCTTCGACGCGGCCGAGGCGGCGGCGGATGGTGAGCGCGTCGAGCAAGGCCTGCGTCGGATGCTCGTGGCGGCCGTCGCCCGCGTTGAGCACGGGGCAGTCGACCTTGTCGGCGATCAGCTGGACGGCGCCCGAGCTGCCGTGACGGATCACCATCGCATCGGCGCGCATCGCGTTCAATGTCATCGCGGTGTCGATCAGCGTCTCGCCCTTTTTCACGCTTGATTGCGCGGCGTGCATGTTGACGACGTCGGCGCCGAGGCGTTTTCCGGCGATTTCGAAGGACAGCAACGTGCGCGTCGAATTCTCGAAAAAGGCGTTGATGATGGTGAGACCCGCGAGGCGGTCGTCGTGTTTCGCGGCGCCACTGCGGTTGAGGTCGACCCATTGTTCGGCGGCGTCGAGGACGTAGCTGATCTCCCACGGGGTCAGCTGGGCGATGCCGATCAGGTGGCGATGGCGAAAGGCATCGCCGCCGGGCGGATAGTCGCTGGCGGGTCGGATGTTGGAGCTTGTCATTAAAGGGGAGCGTCTACGCAGGAGTTGCAGAAATCGCAAGTTGTTGCGTGCGGAAATCGCACATAGGTTGTTCCCGTATCCCTGCGAAGGCAGGGATCCATCTCCCGCCGGTTCTAACTGGCACCGACCCGATACTCCTTCGCAGGGGCGCGGTCAGATTTTGGCGACAATCGGATCTAGTAGCCCAAGCGCCCAGAGCCCGAGCAGCACGATTTCGGCGGCGCAGAGCGTGATCATCCAGGTCGCGAAGGGCTGCTTGCGCGTTTTGTGGCGGACGATGCGGGAGGCCGCGTAGGTGCCGATGGCGCCGCCGAGCCACGACCAGCCGAGCAGGGTGCTTTCGGATATCCGCCGCGCGCCTGCTTCGGCGCGGCGCTTGTCGGCGACCATCAGGCCGAAGGCGACGCCGTTTGCTGCGGCGAGCCAATAGAGGATATATTCGATCAACCGCGCGTCATCGCGTCGATCGCGCCTTGCAGGATGAAGGCGGCGGCGGCGCTGTCGACGCGTTCGGCGCGTTTGGCGCGGCTGACGTCGGCGGCGATCATCGCGCGCTCGACCGCGGCGGTCGACCAGCGTTCGTCCCAGAGCAGGATGGGCAGGCCGAGCGGCAGCAGGTTGCGCGCAAAGGCGCGGGTGCTTTGGGTGCGCGGGCTGTCGCTGCCGTCCATGTTGAGCGGCAGCCCGACGACGAGGCCGACGATGCTGTGCGTGGCCAGGACCGCCTTGAGCGTTGCGAGGTCGGCGGCGAATTTCTTGCGGATGATCGTTTTGTCGGGGGTCGCGAAGCTCCAGTTCACATCGCAGGTCGCGACGCCGATCGTCTTGGTGCCGACGTCGAGGCCCGCGAGCCGGCCGCCATGGGCGAAGTTGGCGGCGAAATCGGGGGCGGCGGTGGTGATCATATCGCCCTCTCTAACCGTTCGTGTCGAGCGAAGTCGAGACACGTCGAAGGGTGCGCGCGCCAAGCGTGTCTCGACTTCGGCCAAGAACCGAAGTTTATCCTGAGCGCCTGCAAGGCAGTCGAAGGGCTCGACACGGACGGGTTTAGGTTTTCGGCGTTGCGGCTGCAGGCGGTGCTGCGATGGGCACCGCCGCGGGCGGCACCGGCGACGGCTTGCCCTCATAGGTTGCGAGCCGCCGCAACGCATCGGCACGGACGTTCGCCCAGAACAGGGTGATGTCATAGACATGGTAATTGTTGCCGGGCAGCACATAGCCCGCGACGACATAGTTTTTGGCGATCTCGGCATCGCCGATCATCAGCAGGCCGCGCGTGTCGTCGCATTTGGCGCCGATCTTGCCCGCGATCAGCGCCCCGCTCTTGAAACCCTCGGTGGGCTTCAACGTGCCGAGGTTGGCGTCGGAGGCGGCTTCGGCGTCGCGGGTGCCGGTGAGCGGGTTGGTGCACAACATCCGCGTTTCGGCGCGCGGACGACCGTCGAAGCCGATCGTTCCGTCATAGGCGGCGGTGACCATTTCGGGGTCGGCGGGATCGGCAAAGCTCGCCCAGCCGAGGATGCAGCCTTTCTGTTCGGGAGTCTCGCACGCGGGCAGGCCGAGCGCTGCCATGTCGGTGTCGAGGCTGATCGGCCAGCCGATGACATAGGCGGCGACGATGCGCTTCGCGAGCGGGGTGCCGGCGATCTTGTTCTTGAGCAGGGTGGTGAGGTGGAGTGCGCCCTGGCTGTGCCCGGCGAGGATGATCGGTTTGGTCTTGGGCTGCGCGGCGACGAAGGCGTCGAAGGCTTCCTCGACGTCGCGGTACGCGGCGTCGATCGCCTTGCCCGCGGTGACGCGATCTTCGGCGAGGAAGGCGCCGAGCGTCGCCTGGCGGTAGCGCGGCGCCCAGATTTCGCCGGCGTCGGCAAAGGCGCTGGCCATGCCCTGGACGAAGAGGTTGGCGCGGTGGTCCGAATCGCGGTCCTCGAGCGGGGCGTTCCAGCTCGAGCGGCTGTAATAGCTGGTCGGGTGGACGAAAAAGACCGCGGCGTCGCCCTGTTCGACGGGCGCTGCGGCGGTTTCGGCGGCATTGGCGGGCGGGATCAGTCGGTCGCGCGATTGCGCGGCGGCGCTGTCGGGTGACGGCGGGCTCGATCCTTCGGCGGCGGGGCGCCACGCCGACGGGTCATTGTCCATTCCCGGCCGCGCGAACCACATTTTGGGGTCGTCATAGGCGTTGGGTTCGACCGCGACCTGTTGTTTGAACTCAGCGCTGGGGACGAACGCGACGCGCGCAAGCCAGCCGGGATAAAGCTGGTACACGATCCCGGCGGCGAGGATCAGCAGGATGATGGCGGCGATGACGTAAAGAAATTTGCGGGCCAAATGGGGGCTCCATGGGGGAGGGGGGAGAGCGGTTTCGGGCCTCTTTACCCTTTCGCACCGCACGAAGTCGAGACGCCTCGCAGGTCCGGCGCGATCCCGGTGGGTGTCTCGGCAGTGATCGACACGAACGGCAACGGGGAATGTCGCATGTAACGGTACACAGCTTTGACTTGCCGCGCCCGGCGAAACAAGCCCAGATTGCGGGCATGACCGACACCTCTTTGCCGATCGCCCCCGATTCGCCTCGCCCCGCCTCGCAGCGGCTCGACAACAGCGATCCGCCCTGGCCGCTGCGGCCGTGGATCATGGCGGCGCTCTGCGCCGCGGCGGGGCTCGCCTTTCATGCGCTGGTCGATCAATCCTATGACGACGCACTGGCGCAGTGGCGCAGCGCGCTGGCGACCGCGGTCGCGGTGGCGGCGGTGGTGTTGGTGCTGGGGGTCGAGCTGCGCCGCTGGCACTGGGCGCTGGGCTTTGCGCTGCTGTGGGGCGCGGTGCTGGGGCTGATCGCGTGGCAGACGGCGGCGTATAATTTGCAGGGCAATCCGATCGAATGGCCGTTCTGGTCGGGGATGCTGGCGGTGCTGGTCGCGACCCCGCTGTTCCAGACGCGGCGCGACGTCGCGCCCGACTGGCGGTTCTGGAAGCTGTGGGCGATGCCCTATGACCGGCTGCACAGCCATGCGTGGACCGACGCGGTCATCGGCGCGGCGAGCCTGGCGTTTGTCGGGATCGCGTTCCTGCTCACGGTGCTGATCGGGCAGATGTTCAAGCTGATCGGGATCAACCTGATTTTTGACCTGCTGAACGACGAATGGTTCGGCTGGATGCTGGCAGGCGCAGCGTTCGGCGGCGCGGTGGGCCTACTGCGCGAGCGTGACAGACTGGTCGCGACGTTGCAGCGGTTGGTGATGATGGTGCTGGCGGTGCTGGCGCCGGTGCTGGCGGTCGCGCTGGTGCTGTTCCTGCTCTCGCTGGCCGGGACGGGGCTGCAAAAGCTGTGGGATTCGGGCTTTTCGACCGCGGCGCTGATGCTGGCGGCGGCGGCCTTTGCGGTGCTGCTGGCCAATGCGGTGATCGGCAACGGCGCCGACGACCGCGCGACCAACCCGATGCTGCGCTGGGCGGCGCCGGTGCTGGCGGTTGCGGTGCTGCCGCTCGCCGGAATCGCCTTTTATTCGATGCACCTGCGCGTGATCCAGTACGGCTGGACCCCCGAGCGCATCTGGGGGGTGATCGCGGCCGCGATCGCACTGGCCTATGGGCTGGCGGGGCTGTGGGCGGTGGTGAGGGGGCGGCGCGATTTCGACGATGTGCTGCGCCCGTTGCAGCAGAAGCTGGCGATCGGGGTGGCGTTGCTGGCGTTGCTGCTGGCGCTGCCGATCGTCGATTTCGGCGCGATTTCGACGCGCGACCAGCTGGCGCGGCTGACGGCGGGGACAACGCCGGTGGACAAGTTCGACTGGGCCGCGATGGCCTATGATTTCGGGCCCAAGGGGCGCGCCGCGCTCAAGCAACTGGCGCGCTCGCCGCAAAAGGCGCGTGCCGACGCAGCAAAGGCGGCGCTGGCGGCGAAAAACCGTTGGGATCTGACCGGGCCGAAAGGGCCAGTGCTGCTTAAGCCGCTTGCCGAGCGGCTGCGCGTGATCCCCGCCGAGCGCGCATTGCCCGCCGAGGCGCTGGAGCGGATCGCCGGCACCTATATGTGCAGCCGCGCCAAGGCGTGCGTCGCGGTGTGGCTGGGCGCCGAGCGGATCGGGGTGCTGGGGCAGAATGAGCCGGGCGAGGCGACGAATTTCGATTTTGTGTCGCGCAACAAGGACGGGCGCTGGGTGCAGGGCGACCTTGGCCGCGAAGCCGGGGCGCCGCGGCCCGCGGTCGATCTATCGAAAGCGACGGTAACGGTCGAGACGGTCGAGCAGCGGCGGATTTTGGTGAATGGCGTGCCGGAATCGGGGGCGTTCGAGTGAGTTTCCTCCCCCTTTACGGCAGAGGCCGCGGTGGGAGTCTGCGCTCGTCCTGACGTGACGGCGCAAGGACGCGCCATCACCCCCATCCAACTCCGCCTCATCGCTGCGCGATAAGGCTTCGTATCCTTCCCCCATCTAGGGGGAGGGCATGCTGGTGTTCGACGGAGGTTGAAGCGATCCGGCGGGAATGCTAGCGGCGCGGCTTCCCCGCAAAGGCAGGAACCCAATGACAATCGATCAGACAACGGTCAGAAAAATAGCGTCGCTGGCGCGCATCGCGATCAGCGATGCCGAAGCCGCCGCGATGGAAGGCGAATTGAACGGCATCTTGGGCTGGGTCGAGCAACTCGGCGAGGTCGATGTGACCGGGGTCGAGCCGATGACCGCGGTGATCCCGAACCAGCTGCGGCTGCGCGACGATGTGATCGACGCCGACCCGCTGACCGGCGGCGGCCGCCGCGACGATGTACTGGCGAACGCGCCAGCGGCGATGCACGGGTTCTTTGGTGTTCCCAAGGTGATCGAGTGATGCTTTGGCCCCTCTCTCCGTTCGCCCTGAGCTTGTCGAAGGGCCGTTCTTTTCTTTCCCGTCTGAGCAGAGAAGTACGGTGCTTCGACAAGCTCAGCACGAACGGGTTTTGATGATGACTGATCTTACGAATCTAACAGTAGCCCAAATCCGCGACGGCCACCGCGCGGGCGATTTCAGCGCGGTGGAAGTGGCCGAGGCGTTCAGCGCCAATGTCGCGGGCGCGAAGGCGCTGAATGCGTTTATCGTCGAGACACCCGAGCATGCGCTGAGCGCGGCAAAGGCGGCCGACGCCGATCGCGCGGCGGGGATGCTGAAGCCCCTGTCGGGCGTGCCGATCGGGATGAAGGATCTGTTCTGCACCGATGGGGTGCAGACGACCGCGGCGAGCCACATGCTGGAGGGCTTTGTCCCGCGCTATGAATCGACCGTCAGCCAGAAATTGTGGGACGCGGGCGCGGGGATGCTGGGCAAGCTGAACCTTGATCAGTTCGCGATGGGGTCGTCGAACGAGACGAGCTATTTCGGCAATGTCATCAGCCCGTGGAAGCGCAAGGATGGCGGCAATGCCGCGCTCGCGCCCGGTGGCTCATCGGGCGGCAGCTCGACCGCGATCGCGGCGCGGCTATGTCCGGCGGCGACGGGGACCGACACCGGCGGATCGATCCGCCAGCCTGCGGCGTTCGTGGGGATTTCGGGGATCAAGCCGACCTATGGCCGCTGCTCGCGCTGGGGCATCGTGACGTTCGCCAGTTCGCTCGATCAGGCGGGGCCGATGGCGCGCGACGTCAAGGATTGCGCGATCATGCTCGAGAATATGGCGGGCTTCGATCCGAAGGACGCGACGAGCCTGAACATGGCGGTGCCCAATTGGGAAGCGGCTTTGTCGAGTGATCTCAAGGGCAAGACGGTCGGGATTCCCAAGGAATATCGCCTCGAAGGCATCGACCCCGACATCGACGCGATGTGGGATGCCGGGATCGCGATGCTGAAGGATGCGGGGGCGGCGGTCGTCGAGATCAGCCTGCCGCACACGAAATATGCGCTGCCCGCTTATTATATCATCGCGCCCGCCGAGGCGTCGTCGAACCTCGCCCGCTATGATGGCGTGCGTTACGGGCTGCGCGATTTGCCCGATGGGGCAGGGTTGCAGGACATGTACGCCGCGACGCGCGCCGACGGTTTCGGGCCCGAGGTCAAGCGCCGCATCATGATCGGCACCTATGTGCTGTCGGCGGGCTTCTATGATGCGTACTATACGCAGGCGCAGAAGGTGCGGACGCTGATCGCGCGCGATTTCGAGCAGGCGTTCGGGGGGTGCGACGTGATCCTCGCGCCGACCGCGCCGTCGGCGGCGTTCGGGCTGGGCGAAAAGACCGCCGATCCGCTGGCGATGTACCTCAACGACGTGTTCGCGGTGCCCGCGAGCCTCGCGGGGCTGCCCGCGATGTCGGTGCCCGCGGCGCTGAATCGCGAAGGGCTACCGCTGGGGCTGCAAATCATCGGCAAGGCATTCGACGAGCAGGGCGTGCTGAACGCCGGGCTGGCAATTGAAGAGCGGGCGGGCTTTACGGCGCGTGCCGAGAAGTGGTGGTAAGATGAGCGATTATCGCATCAAGGGCGAAACCGGCGAGTGGGAGGTCGTGATCGGGCTGGAGGTTCACGCCCAGATCACCACCAACGCCAAGCTGTTCTCGGGCGCCGCGACGGCGTTCGGGGCCGAGCCGAACACGCAGGTGTCGCTGGTCGATGCCGCGATGCCGGGGATGCTGCCGGTACCGAACCGCGAGTGCATCCGCCAGGCGGTGCGCACGGGCATGGCGATCGAGGCGCAGATCAATCGCTGGTCGCGGTTCGACCGCAAGAATTATTTCTATGCCGACCTGCCGCAGGGTTACCAGATTTCGCAGCTTTATCATCCGCTTGTCGGCGAAGGTTCGCTGACGATCGCAGCCGATGAAAAGGCGGGGATCCCCGGCGACAAGGTGATCGGGATCGAGCGTATCCATGTCGAGCAGGACGCCGGCAAGCTGATGCACGACCAGCATCCGACGATGTCCTATGTCGATTTGAACCGCAGCGGCGTTGCGCTTATGGAGATCGTGTCGAAGCCCGACATGCGCTCGCCCGCGGAAGCCGGGGCCTATGTGCGCAAGCTGCGTGCGATCCTGCGCTATGTCGGGTCGTGCGACGGCAATATGGAAGAAGGCTCGATGCGCGCCGACGTCAACGTCAGCGTGCGGAGGCCCGGCGACGAATTCGGGACGCGAACAGAGACGAAGAACGTCAATTCGGTGCGCTTCGTGATGGCGGTGATCGAGGGTGAAGCGAAGCGCCAGGTCGCGCTGATCGAAAGCGGCGGCACGGTGGTGCAGGAAACGCGGCTCTACGATCCCGACCGCAACGAGACGCGGTCGATGCGGTCGAAGGAAGATGCGCATGATTACCGCTATTTCCCCGATCCCGATCTGTTGCCGCTCGAACTCGACGATGCGTTTCTGGCCGAATGCCGTGACAGCTTGCCCGAACTGCCCGACGCCAAGCGTGCGCGCTATCTGGCGCTGGGGATTTCGGCCTATAATGCCGATGTGCTGACGGCGGAGGTCGAGGCGGCGCGCTGGTTCGATACGCTGCTGGAGGCGGGCGCCAAGCCGGTCGCGGCGGCGAACTGGGTGACGAGCGAGCTGTTCGGGGCGCTCAACCGCATGGGCCGCGACCTGACCGATTCGCCGGTATCGCCCGCGCAGGCGGCCGAATTGCTGGGGCTGGTTGCCGACGGCACGATTTCGGGGACGATCGCCAAGGCGGTGTTTGAAAAGATGCTGGAGAGCGGTGATGGCGCCGGCGTGATCGTCGAGCGCGACGGGCTGAAGCAGACCAGCGACACCGGCGCGATCGAAGCCGAAATCGCCAAGATTCTGACCGCCAATGCCGACAAGGTCGAGCAGTATAAGGGCGGCAAGGAAGCGCTGTTCGGCTTCTTCGTCGGGCAGACGATGAAGGCGATGCAGGGCAAGGCGAACCCGCAGGTCGTCAACGAGCTGCTCAAAAAGGCACTCGCCTGATCGTTCCTTCAGGGCAGGTCACAAGTGATCGAGTTCACAGCAAATTCAGTTGCTTCGATGTCATAGGCGTCGGCAGGATGCCGATATTGATGACGAAGGACGGAATGATGATGAAGCGCGTTTTGCTATTGGTCGGGACGGTGGCGCTAAGCGGCGCGGCGAATGCGGCGCCGGCGCCCGCGGTGAACGCGGGTTACGACTGGGCGATGCGGGTCAATGACGAGGACCGCGCGGCGAGCGCGATCCTAGCCTATGAGGTTGACGGCACCGACGATCAGCCGCTCAACTTCACCTGCGAAGAGGGCGGCAACCGCATCTTTGCCGGGATTTCGGGCAATTCGCCCGACCTCAAGGCAATCGGGCTGATGTCGGGCGATGTGACGCTGCGCGTAGTCGGGACCACCGAGGTCGACGAAATGCCCTTTTTCTCCTCCGACGAAATCGCCGGGGACGCTCCGCTGATCCGGGCCTTTGCCGCGAACGGCTGGCTGCGGATGACCGACGGCCGCGGGACGGTCGCCATGGCGGGCACCGCGCGCGGCAAGCAGGTGATCAAAGAGTTTATCGCTTTCTGCACCGGCTGACGCGGCTTTGAGAGGCGGCTACACCTGCTGCGGCGGCATTTCGTCGGGGCCGCGGCCCGGTTCGTCGATGTCGCCGCCGCCGGGGCTGCCGGGGATTTCGAGCGGCTGGCCGGCGGGGTCTTCCTGCGGGGTCGGCTGGGCGGGATGTTCGGGCGGCGCCATCGGTTCGATGATGTCGGGCTTGGGTTTGGGCAAGGGGTCGGTGGCGCGGACGTGCAGGTTGGACGCATAGGTCATCGGGGTTCTCCTTGACGCTATCAACGAACGGCCGCGGCGCATGTTCCGCCCGCGAAATGGCGGGCTTTCCGCGCTTGCCCTGTGCGCCGCGTCTGCTATAGCCCCGCGCGGCCCGCACGGGCGTGCGCGGCATAGCGCGCGGCTTTGTGCACCCGGCCGACAGCTCCTGCGGGCGTGGCGGAATTGGTAGACGCGCTGGTTTTAGGTACCAGTATCGCAAGATGTGGGGGTTCGAGTCCCTTCGCCCGCACCAGTTCTGACGATCTGATGGGGATGGAGCCGGGATAGGGGAACCCCGCCATGTGGCCGGGGTTCATCGATACGAGATTTTGAGCAAGGATAAGACCAAGGCAATGAAGACCGTCGAAACGCTGAACGAAGGCCTGAAGCGCGAATATCGCGTGACCATCACCGCCAAGGATATCGACGCGCGCGTCGACGACGAGGTGAAGAGCATCGCCCCGACCGTCCGTATGCCCGGCTTCCGCCCCGGCAAGGTGCCGCCGAACCTGATCCGCAAGATGCACGGCCCGGCGCTGTCGGCCGACGCGCTGAACAAGGCGATCGACGCCGGGGTTCGCGACCTGATGGCCAAGGAAAAGCTGCGCCCGGCGCTGCAGCCCGCGGTGACGCTGGCCGATGGTTATGAAACCGGCCAGGACGCCGAGGTTACCGTGGCGCTGGAAGTGCTGCCCGACATCAAGGCACCGTCGATCGACGGGCTGAAGCTGGAGCGGCTGACCGTTCCCACCGACGACAAGGCGGTGATGGCGAAGATCGAAGAATTCGCCGCGCAGATGAAGCGCTTCGAAGACGCGCCGAAGACCAAGAAGGCTGCGGCGGGCGACCAGGTCATCATCGATTTCGCCGGCAGCGTCGACGGCGTCGCCTTTGACGGCGGCACCGGCGAAGACATGGCGGTCGAAATCGGTTCGGGCCAGCTGATCCCCGGTTTCGAGGACCAGCTGATCGGCGCCAAGGTCGGCGACGACAAGACCGTCAAGGTGACCTTCCCCGACGAATATCCGGTCGAGAACCTCAAGGGTGCCAAGGCCGAATTCGCCGTGACGGTGAAGGGAGTGAAGGTTCCGGCGGCGTCGAAGATCGACGACGAGTTCGCCAAATCGCTTGGCCTCGAAAGCCTCAACAAGCTGAAAGAGCTGATGAAGGATCAGGTCGAGCAGGAACTGAACGGCCTGACGCGCACCTATATGAAGCGCAAGCTGCTCGACCAGCTGGCCGCGGCGCATGATTTCGACGTGCCGCCGACGATGGTCGAGGCCGAGTTCGCCCAGATCTGGCAGCAGCTGGAGCAGGAAGTCGAACGCGAGGACGATCCCGCCGCGGCGAAGGCCGAGCTGGAAGCCGACCGCGACGATTATCACGCGATCGCGGTGCGCCGCGTTCGCCTGGGCCTGCTGCTGTCCGAAATCGGCCAGGCGCATGGCGTGCAGGTCAGCAGCCAAGAAATGCAGCGGCTGATCATGCAGGCGGCGCAGCAGTATCGCCCCGAAGATCGCGGCCGTTTCATGGAATATGTCCAGCAGGACGCGCTCGCCGCGGCACAGCTGCGTGCTCCGCTGTATGAGGACAAGGTCGTCGACTTCCTGTTCGAAAAGGCCGAGATCAGCGACCGCGAAACCACCCGCGAGGAGCTGGAAGCGGCGATCGAAGCCGATGACGACAGCGGCCATGTCCACGGGCCGGGCTGTGGCCACGACCATGATCACGACCACAAGCCGGCCAAGAAGGCGGCGGCGAAAAAGCCTGCTGCGAAAAAGGCCGATGTGAAGGAAGAAGCCGCCGAGGCTGCGCCTGCGAAGAAGGCACCGGCGAAGAAGGCTGAAGCCAAGACCGAAGAAAAGCCTTCTGCCGCGAAGAAGGCTGCGCCGGCGAAGGCCGCCGAGGACAAGCCGGCGGCGAAAAAGGCTCCGGCGAAAAAGCCCGCTGCGAAGAAATAAGCGGCGGCTGACGATCAACAAAAAAGGCCGGGTGGAGGATGCTCCACCCGGCCTTTTTTGTTTCCCCTCTCTTCTGTTTCCGCTTGCGCGGAACTGCTCACCAGTTAGCTCTCATTCGCGATGGAAGCCATCTCGCTCTCGATCCAGAGCCTGTAGTGCGAAAGGCGGACGTTGCAGTTGATCTGGCCGTAACGGCCCGGCCTTGATGTGCGGACATCCCCTTCCACAAATTTCCATGACATCATGCCCGCGAGTAGCCATTGGCCATTGGCCTGGATAAGGGCCGGCCCCCCGCTGTCTCCATTGCCGCCAATTGCCTCGAGCGGCAGCGCGGCCAGGCCCTTGTCAAACTGATAACAGAACCAGCGATCGTGAGCACTTGTGACCTTGTTGAAGCCTTGCCTAAGCTCCGTGCGCTGCGGGGCCGCGGCGCTGTGCCCTTCAGTTCCGACGCCCGTTGCACCTTTGCCCAGTAATCGGATTATCTGCCCAAATTCATCGTTTCCCGTGTATAGTCTGACAGGTTCGACGCCGCTGACTGGATCTTTGAGTTTGATAAGGGCGATGTCGTCGGAAGCCGCGAGAAAAGTAAGGATCAGCACCGCTTCGCCCGTCGCCATTGCCTGATCAATAAGATCCTGGGGCACTGCTTTGTAGCCAGGATGCACGACGACCCGCTCCACTGCTCGCGGTTGCCCGTTGATAACCACCTGCTTGAGCACTTGGCCTGGCTGAATGGTGTGGGCCGCAGTGACCACCCAGCGCGGCGCAATAAGCGTACCGTGCCCAGCGCCAGGCATGTCGACCAGCGCCGTAAACTCCGACGCAGCGATTCGATACTTTGCATCGTCAACATCGTGACGAATTACGGCGGCATTGGCAGCGACCGACATGGATGCTGCGAGCGCAACGAGAAGTCGGATCATCTTTTTGCCTCCTGACCCGCGTCATCGGTTCGCGGGATGCATATCGGTCGTGGGTGTAACGACCTTTCAGGCCCATTTGAACGCCGCAAAGATACTAGTGCCGGATCGCCGCGCCATGGGTGGAGCCCAACTGAGCAATAGCTTGCTCCATCAGGGTTACCGGAGAAAAGCATTTCAAATCACCGCCATATTGTAGCAATGCCAGCTGAAAATCGCCGCGGCGCCGCGGTGGGGGCGCCAGGGTTCGGCGAGTTCGCGCGCGGCCTTTTCGCTCGGCCTTGCGCCGAGCTGGAGGATGCGGCCGACGGCTTCCTGGACCGCCAGGTCGCCGGCGGGCCAGATGTCGGGGCGTCCCTCGGCGAACAGCAGATAGATTTCGGCCGACCAGCGGCCGATGCCCTTGACCTTGGTGAGCAGCGCGATCGCTTCTTCGTCGTCGGCGGGCAGGGCGTCGAATTTCAGTTCGCCGTCGAGGATCAGTTGCGCGAGGCTTTTCGCATAGCCCTGTTTCTGGCCCGACAGACCGCAGGCGCGCAGCGTGTCGAAATCGGCCGCCGCGACGACCTGCGCCGGGCAGCCTTCGCCAAATTGCGCCTCGAGCTTGTTCCAGATCGAAGTGGCGGCGGCGACGCTGACCTGTTGGCCGACGATCGTGCGGAGCAGGGTGGTATATCCCGGCGCCCGGATGCGCGGTTCGGGGTAGCCGGCGTTGCCGAGCGCCCGCGCGAAATTCGCATCATGCGCCGCCAGCGCGTCGATTCCGGCGTTCAGCTGCTCCTGCGTCAGGCCCATATCATATTCCCCTTTTGTTCCTTTGGCTATCACTAGCAGTGCTTGATTTGCCGCGCAACGCGCGACATAGCGCCAGCGACAGAGAAGATATGGGGACTAGCATGGCCAAGCTGATTGTAGTGACGCGTGACGGAACCGAACATGAGATCGAAGGCGACACCAGCCTGACGGTGATGGAAAATATCCGCGACGCCGGGTTCGACGAACTGCTGGCGCTGTGCGGCGGTTGCTGTTCGTGCGCGACGTGCCATGTCCATGTCGAGGCGGGGGCGACCGACCAGCTGCCCGCGATGAGCGAGGACGAGAACGACCTCCTCGATTCGACCACCGACCGCGATGCGGGCTCGCGCCTGTCGTGCCAACTGCCGTTCAGCGAAGCGCTCGACGGGTTGAAGGTGCGGATCGCGGCGGAGGATTAAAACCGTCGCCCCAGCGGAAGAGTGAAGGGTCGGATTGTCCCCCGGACAACCCTTGGACATGCCGGGGGCATGTCCAACCCTTCACTGGCCGCAAGCGGTTTACGCAGCATTGCACTTTTGTTCCCCGGCGAAGGCCGGGGTCCAGAGCGCAACAGGGCAACGCTTGCTCTCTAACGCCCTGGACCCCGGCCTTCGCCGGGGAACAAGATGGATTGTGGTTGCCAACGGCCCCCCGCCTCCGCGGGGCGACGATTTACTTTGCCGCCGTCGCCACCGCATAGAGCGCGATCGCCGCGGCGTTCGAGATATTCAGGCTTTCCATGCGCGGCGAGATCGGCAGTTTTGCCAGCACGTCGCAATGTTCCATCACATTGTGGCGCATTCCGTCGCCTTCAGAACCGAGCACCAGCGCGACGCGGCTGCCGTCGAGGGTCGAGCCGAGCGTCGTTTCGGTGTCGCCCATCAGCCCGATGCGCCAATATTGCGCCTCGGCGACTTCTTCGAGCGCGCGCGACAGGTTGACGACGCGGATCCACGGCACGATTTCGAGCGCGCCCGACGCCGAGCGCGCGATGACGCCGCTTTCGGGCGGGCTGTGGCGGTCCTGGGTGATGATCGCCGCGGCGTCGAACGCGGCCGCCGAGCGCAGCACCGCGCCGATATTGTGCGGGTCGGTGACCTGGTCGAGGACGATGAGCGGGCGGCAGCTGTCGGCATCGACCTCGGCCTGCAACAAATCGCCCAGATAGACGCCCTCGAGCGGGTCGACCTCGATCACCAGCCCCTGATGCGGCGCGTCGCGCGCGACGAGTCGCGCGAGGTCGGTGACCTCGGCATAAGAAATGGGAACGACCGGCGGCAGGTCGAGCTCGCCGAGCGCGTCGCGGGTGCCCCAGATGCGCTTCACGGTGCGTTCGGGGTTGGCGAGCGCGGCGAGGACGGCGTGGCGGCCCCAGAAGCGAATGGCCTGACCGCGCGGGCTTTGACCGGCGGGGCGGCGATGACGGGAAAATTGACGCATAACGACGCGCCTTTCCCACGACTGCCATTGACAGGCAAGCATCGTTTCGCCATTGGACCGCTTCCCAAAGCGGACCCCATGGACAGGTGGCCGAGTGGTTAAAGGCAGCAGACTGTAAATCTGCCCGGGTTTCCGTACGCTGGTTCGAATCCAGCCCTGTCCACCACCGCCCCGAGGGGCGGGCGCCTCGACCCCAACGGCGCTATTTCTTCTCCACCAGTTCGCGCAGCAGGAAGGCGTGGAGCATCGCGGCGCGCACCGCGTCCTCGGCGTGATCGGCGCCGACCGAATGGCCGCCCTCGACATATTCGTGGTAATAGACCGCGTTGCCCAGTTCCTTGAGCCGCGCGGCATATTTGCGCGCATGGCCGGGGTGGACGCGGTCGTCCTTGGTCGACAGATAGAGGAAGATCGGCGGATAGGTCACGCCCCTACGCAGCGCCTGATAGGGCGAATATTTCGACAGAAACGCCCAGTCGGCGGGAACGTCTGGATCGCCATATTCGGCGACCCATGATGCCCCGGCGAGCATCTTGTCATACCGCCACATATCCTTGAGCGGCGAGCCCGAGATCACCGCGCCGTAAAGATCGGGGCGCTGCGTCATCGCGGCGCCGACGAGGACACCGCCGTTCGAGCGGCCCGAGATGGCGATCTTGCCCTTGGCGCTGATCCCGGTGGCGACGAGATCCTCGGCCACCGCATGGAGATCGTCGAAGCTGTTCTGGCGTTTTTCGCGCAGCGCCGCCTGATGCCAGGCGGGGCCATATTCGCCGCCGCCGCGGATATTGGCGAGGACATAGGCGTTGCCGCCCTCGACCCAGAACAGCCCGAGCGGACCGGCGCGGTACGGCTGGCCCGTCAGGTAGCCCGGCGTCTGCGCGGCGCGGAAGCCGCCATAGGCATGGACGAGCGCCGGAACGGGCCCGGTCGCGCCCGCCTTGCGGACGAGGAAATAGGGGATTTTGGTGCCGTCCTTTGACGTCGCGAAGCGCTTTTCAACGCGCATGTCCTTGGCGTCGAAGGTCGCGGGCAGGCTCTGGACCGGCTGCGGCGCCTGGCCTTCGGACATGGCGTAGAGCGTCGGCGGCGTCAGCATCGTCTCGGCGGTCGCCAGCAGGATGTCGCGCTTGCCGATCGTTCCGGCGATCCCGACGGTGGCGTTGGCGGCGAGCGGCACCTCCTTCTGGCTCCATTTGCCCGTCGCTGCGTCGCGGCGCAGCGCGAACAACTTGCCCTCGACATCGTCGAGCGCCTTGACCCACAGGATAGTGTCGGTGGCCGCGACATTTTCGATCGCCTGTGCCTTGGTCGGGGTCATCGCGGTGACGATCGGCACCTGACGGCCCGCCGCCATGTCGGCGAGCGAGAGCGAGACAAGCGAGCCTGCCGGGATGCCCGACCAATCCTGGTTGAGAAAAATGATGAGCTGGCCGTCGATGACGTCGCGGACGCTCGCGGTGTCGGGAATGATCGTCGAGATATAGCGCGAGGCGTCGATATTCGGCAGCTTGATGTCGGCGGTGTAAAAGGTCTTGCCGCGGCTGATCATCGGCCAGCGCTTGTCGCCGTCGGTAAAGGCAAAGACGTTCATGCCGACGTCTTCGGCTTCGCCCTCGGCGACGGTTTCGGCCGACGCCAGCGGCGTGCCGCGTTTCCAGCGCTTGACGATCCGCGGATAGCCCGACGCGGTCATGCTGCCCGCGCCATAGTCGGTCGCGACGAGCAGGGTGTCGGCATTTTCCCACGTCACGCTGCTTTTCGCCTGCGGCAGGGTGAAGCCGTCCGAGACGAAGCTTTTGGCCGTGCGGTCCCATTCGCGCACGATGTCCGAATCGGTGCCGCCGGGGCTGAGCGAAACGAGGCAGCGTCGGTAGTCGGGCGCGAGGCAGTCGGCGCCGTGCCACACCCAGCTTTGTTTCTCGGCCTTGCCCAGCGCATCGACGTCGATCAGCGTCGTCCACAGCGGCTTGCCCGCGAGATAGGCGTCGAGCGGGCTCTGGCGCCAGATGCCGCGCGGATTCGCGGCGTCGCGCCAGAAATTGGTGATGATATCGCCCATGACTTCACCGGGCATCGCGATCTGGCGATCATCGTCGAGGATGGCGCGGGCGCGCTGGCGGTCGGCCTCGAACCCCGGGCGGGTCGTGATCAGCTCGGCGGTCGCGGCATTTTCCCGGCCCACCCAATCGAGTGCCTTTTTACCCTCGATGTCTTCGAGCCAGAGATAGGGATCGGCGTCCTGCGCGGCGGCGGCGGTGGCGGTAAGCGAACAGCTGAGGGCAAGCGCGGCAAGGCTGGCGCGGATCATCCGATAATCTCCCCTGGGGTGTGGTGGCGCTGTGCTAGCACCGTCACACAGTACAAGGAAGCACCTGTCATCCCGGCCAAGGCCGGGATCTCATCGCTGCGATTTTACTCGACGTCGAGATCCCGGCCTTCGCCGGGATGACAGGAAAAATCACTGATCGATGATGATCGTCCCCGGATGATGCTTGTCGAGATGGCGCTTGATGATCTTGAGATTGCGCGTGTTCGAGCGGAAGAAAAAGTCGAAGGCGTCGCCGACCAGCGGCACCGCGCCGAGCGCGGTGTCGACGCCGAGATTGCCGACCATCCGCCAGATCTTCCATTTCGGCATGCCGAGGTTGCGCGCTTCCCAGATCAGGTAGGCGCCCATCGTCGCGGCGATGACGTCGCCGACGACGGGGACCAGGCCGACGATCGCGTCGAGGCCGACGGGGCGGTTGATGCCGGGGATGACGAAACTGCGTTCGAGCAGGATTTCCAGCGTCTCGACGCGCTTGCGCAGCGCCGCCGGGTCGTTCCGGTTCTGGATCAGCGCGTCGAAAATGGCGTCGGGATTGGGCGGCGAGGGGGCCATGGGCGTGCTTTCCTAAAGCGCCAGTATCGGCGCCATCATTTTAGTTGGGAGCGGCGATGACATGATTCAATGGGTGCTGGGCGCGGGGGTTGGGGCGCAGGCCGGTCAGCCGCTGCGACGCGACCGACCAGCGCAGCGGGGTGGCGAGCGGGATGAAGGGGACGTAGCGGGCGAGCACGACTTCGGCTTCGGTGACCTGCGCAGCGCGCTGGCCGACGTCGATGTTGCGCATCGCCTGTTCGATCAGTTCCTGTGCTTCGCGATTGCACAGCGTATCGCGCCGGCACGACAGACGGCGCAGCGCCCACAGTGCATCGTCATTGGGGGCTACCTCGTCGATCAGGCGGAGGTCGGCGGTCGATGCCATCGCGACGCGGCGGCTGGGCACCCCGATCGCGGCGAAATCGGCGGCGATATAGGCAAACAGGATGCGGCCGCCCGGCGAATCGGGGACCGCGATGCGCAGCGGTTCGATCTCGCGCCCCGCCGCGCGCCAGGCATCGACGACGCGCTTTGCCTGCGCCTGCCGCGACGCATCGTCATAATCGGCCCACGCCGGGCGCAGCGGGGTGGGGCCGCCGTCGCGAACATGCACCGCGGGGCGCAGCGTCAGCTGCGGCTGCCATTCCTCCAGCCCGAAGGCTTCGACCAGCCGCTCGCGCCGGATCGCGCGGGTCAACGCGTCGCGATTGGCGTCGGTCGCCAGAAAGCCTTCGGCGCGGACGAATGACAGGCCGAACAGCCCCGGGGCGGGATCGACAACCAGCCGGGACCGGCCGATGTTCGACGCGGCGAAATAGGGCAGGGTAGAGAAACGGCCGCCGATGACGCCGTCGGCATAGCCATTCTTGAACCGCGCCAGCGCCCCCGCGGGCGAGGTGCCGACAAGCTCGATCGACGCGGCGGGATCGTTCGCGGCGGCTTCGGCGGCCGCCTGGTCTTCGGCGAGCGGGTCGGGGACGGGCGAGAGCAATATGGCGCGGCCGATCTTGCGCGCGCGCATCGGACCCCAGCCCATGCCGCGGTTGACGATCGCCATCGACGGTTGCGCGAGCAGTTCGAGGATCGCGGGCTGCGGCACCGACAGGCGGATTTCGATCACCGTGTCGGTCATCGCCTTGATCGTCTCGATCTCGGGAAAATCGCTTTTCAATATGTGGCGACTGGCGGGGGTGAGATAGGAGCGCAGGATCGCCGCGACATCCTGCGCCGTGACCTTGCGACCGTTGCTCCATTTCGCCTCGCGCAGGCGGAAGATATAGCTTCGCCCGTCGGTCGTCACCGTCCAGCGATCGGCGAGGCCGGTGTCGATCTGTCCCTCGCCATCATAGCTGACCAGCCCCTGCGACGTGGCATCGAGCAGCGCGGTGTTGGCCGCCGACAATTCCCCCGCGAGCGGCGTGGCGGCGGGGTTGAGCGGTCCCATCGCGGCGATTTTGACCGGCCCGCGCTCGCCGAACAGGCCGCAGCTGGCGAGGGTGAGCAGGATGAGGCCCGCCGCGGCGGCGATCGGCCGCCGGTTTTTCACGCTGTCTGCTGTCGGCATCATCGCCCCATCATAGCCATAAGGCGCGAAACCGGAAGGGACATCCGGCGCGCCTGCGGTGCTCACGATGATGATGGTGCGGACGGCGGGACTTGAACCCGCATACCCAGAGGATGGCAGATTTTAAGTCTGCTGCGTCTACCGATTTCGCCACGTCCGCTTGGCCTGCCGGTCAAGCCGATGGGCCGGGGGAGGTCAAGCGCTGTTTGCCGCTTCACCCGGCGACCCCGCTCGGCTAGACGGCGGGGCATGACAGCAGTCCTTGAAATTTCCGGCCTCGGGAAAACCTATAAAAGCGGTCACGTTGCCCTCAGCGATGTCGATCTTTCGATCAACAAGGGCGAGATTTTCGCGCTGCTCGGGCCGAACGGCGCGGGCAAGACGACGCTGATCAGCATCGTCTGCGGTATCGTGACCGCCAGCGCGGGGACGGTGACCGTCGCGGGGCATGACCATGCGCGCGATTATCGTGCGGCGCGCACGATGATCGGGCTGGTACCGCAGGAACTGCACACCGACGCGTTCGAAACGGTGCTGGCGACGGTCAGCTTTTCGCGCGGGCTGTTCGGCAAGCCCAGGGATCCGGCGTTCATCGAACAATTGCTGCGCGACCTGTCGCTGTGGGACAAGCGCACGTCGAAGATCATGGAGCTGTCGGGGGGCATGAAGCGCCGGGTGATGATCGCCAAGGCGCTCTCTCACGAACCCGAAATCCTGTTCCTCGACGAGCCGACCGCGGGGGTCGATGTCGAACTGCGCCGCGACATGTGGCAGATGGTCCATGGGCTGCGCGAGCGCGGGGTGACGATCATCCTGACCACCCATTATATCGAAGAGGCCGAGGAAATGGCCGACCGCGTCGGGGTGATCACCGGCGGGCGGTTGATCCTGGTCGAGGAAAAGCACGCGCTGATCAAGAAACTGGGGCGCAAGACGCTGACGCTCAACCTGGCCGAGCCGGTCGAGGCGGTGCCCG
This sequence comes from Sphingopyxis sp., assembly GCF_051861155.1. Taxonomy (GTDB): domain Bacteria; phylum Pseudomonadota; class Alphaproteobacteria; order Sphingomonadales; family Sphingomonadaceae; genus Sphingopyxis. Next base: position 304,016 of record NZ_JBHYDE010000003.1, read on the forward strand.
CCGAGCTGGCCGACTGGAATTTGGCGCTGGCGGGCGACGGGCACGAGCTCGTCTATGAATTCGACAGCCACGCCGAGGCGACGGGGGTGCCGTCGTTGCTGCGGCGGATGACCGACATCGGGGTGGCGTTCAAGGATCTGCATACGAAACAAAGCTCGCTCGAGGATATTTTCGTCGGGCTGGTGCATGAAACCAAGGGAGAGGCCGCATGACCGCGAACTGGCGCGGCGTGCGCGCAATCTATGCGTTCGAACTGGCGCGCTTCGGGCGCACCGTGTGGACCAGCCTGGCGCTGCCCGTCATCACCACCGCGCTCTATTTCGTCGTGTTCGGATCGGCGATCGGCAGCCGGATGAGCGAAGTCGGCAGCGTGCCTTATGGCGCGTTCATCGTACCGGGGCTGATGATGCTCACGATGTTCACCGAAAGCATCAGCAACGCGTCGTTCGGCATCTATATGCCGAAATGGACCGGGACGATTTACGAGATGCTGTCGGCGCCGCTGTCGCCGCTGGAAACAGTGATCGCCTATGTCGGCGCCGCGGCGACCAAGTCGGTGATCATCGGATCGATCATCTTTGCGACCGCGCATCTGTTCGTCGACGTCCAGGTCGCGCACCCGCTGCTGATGGTCGGCTTCATGCTGCTGATGGCGGTGACCTTTTGCCTGTTCGGTTTCATCATCGGCATCTGGGCGCAGAGTTTCGAGCAGTTGCAGGTGATCCCGATGCTCGTCATCTATCCGCTGACCTTTTTGGGCGGCGCCTTTTACTCGCTCGACATGCTGCCCGCGGCGTGGCGCACGGTGACCCTGTTCAACCCCGTCGTCTATCTGATCAGCGGCTTTCGCTGGACCTTCTTTGGTCAGGGCGACGTCGGAATCGGGGTGAGCATGGGCGCAGTCGCGCTGTTCCTGGCGCTGTGCCTGGGCGTTATCTTCTGGATGTTCCGTACCGGGTACCGGCTCAAGAACTGACCGTCGATCAGCTGCCGAGGCCGCGCAGCAGGCCTTCCGCTGCGGCGATCTGATCCGCGGTGACCCCGGCGAGCGATTGCCGGGCCAAGGCGAAGCGGCGGTCGATGAGGCCGTCGACCAGTGCGATGCCTTTCGGCGTCAATTTTGCAGACAATCGGCGCCGATCCTGCGGCGAGGTTCCACGCACGATCAGGCCGGCGCTTTCGAGCCGCCGCAAACAGGCGGTCATCGCCCCCGATGTCAGCAATACATTATGTTGTAGCTGGGTCGGGGCGCTTTCATAGGGCGGTCCCGAGCGGCGCAGTGTCGCCAGCACGTCGAAGTCCGAATAGCTCATGCCGTGGGGGCGCAACAACTGCGACACCTCTTGCTCATAAGTGCGGCCGAGCCGGATGATCCGGCCGACGACCTGCATTGCCTCGGCGTCCGACGCGGGCCGCTCGCGCCGCCAGTCGGCGACCAGATTGTCGATCAGATCGGGCGGTGTCGTCATATGTACCGGTGCTTCGTCCGAGGTCATCCGTTGCAATTAATCTTTATATGAAGATAAATCCCTCTGGCAATATTCTGGCGTGGAGATCGATCGAGTGGCTAGTGTGAAGATGACCCGGTTCCATCATGTTTTGCTGTCTTGCGCAGCGTTAATGTCGGTCGCCGCGCCCGTGGATGCCCACGCCAGCGCGGCGCCCGCCGTCGTGCCAGCCCCGCCGCCGTCGCACGCCGATGTCGACAGCGCGAAATGGCAGGCGATGGATGCCTATCTGCAAGCGCAGATGCGGAACGATATGTTCAGCGGCACCGCGCTGGTCGCCCGCGATGGCGCGCCCATCTTCGTCAAAAGCTATGGCATGGCGAATTACGAATTGGGGGCGCCGAACACGGCCGACAATAGCTATCTGCTGGGATCGGTGGTCAAGCAGTTCACCGCGGTCGCGATCCTGCAATTGCAGGAGCAGGGGAGACTGAAGGTCGGCGATCCGATCTGCCGGTACCTGGAAACCTGTCCGAAAAGCTGGCAGGAGATCACGCTGCACCATCTGCTGACCCACACGTCGGGCATCCCCAATTTTACGAGCCTGCCCGGGTGGGACGAGAAACTGGCGATGCTGAGCTACACCCGTCCCGAGCTGATCGCGCTATTTCGCGACTTGCCGCTGGACTTCGCGCCGGGCGAAAAGTTCGACTATTCCAATTCGGGATATACGCTGCTCGGGGTGATTATCGAACGCGTTTCGGGGCAGCGGTACGAGCAATATCTTCACGAGAACATCTTCAAACCCGTCGGCATGGCGCGCACCAATACACGCGAAACGCGCGCGCTCGTGCCCGGCCAGGTGACGGGATATTATTCGGCCGGAACCGATTTTATCAGCGCGCGGCTGGTCAGCCCGACGGTCGACCTTGGCTCCAGCGGCGTCTATTCGACGGTGGGTGATATGTTGCGGTGGGACAGGGCGCTGGCCGCCGATCGGCTGATCTCGCGCTCATCGCGCGACGCGATGTTCACCCCCGACAAGGGCGGCTATGGCTATGGCTGGTTCACGGCCGAAAGACATGGCCGGGCCGCCCAGTTTCATTCGGGCAGCGACAACGGCTTTTCGACCAATATCACCCGCTTTCCGGCCGATGGTTTGACCGTCATCATACTCAGCAACAGCGACCGGACCAACGCGGGGCGGGTGGGCAACGACCTGGCGGCGATCGCCTTTGGTGCCCCGTATAAATTGCCGGTCGAACAACTGGGCGATCTGCTGTGGAATGTCATGCGCGATCGCGGTGTGGCGGCCGCGCTGGCGCACCATGCCGAACTCAAACGCACCGCGCCGACCGCTTATGATTTTGGCGACGAGACGCTCGTCACGATGGGATACGACCTGTTCGAGGTTCGACGGCTGGCCGAAGCGAAGGCGGTATTCGAATATAACCTCCGGCAATATCCGAAGTCGGCGTACAGCTATGACGGGCTCGCCGATATTGCCGCGGTGAAGGGCGACAAGGCCGAGGCAATCGCGATGTTCGACAGGTCGCTCGGCGCCGATCCCAAAAACAGCTACGCGATCGACGGGCTGGCCCGGCTGCGCGCCGACGGTGTAAAAGCCCCCTGACGGGCGAGACACTGGACCGCATGGAGGCCGCCGACAGACCATCGGCGGCTCCATGGTCAGGCCAATGGACAGCCGTGAGCGCCGTGCGGCGGGTGCCTGCGCGCGGTGTTTCGATGTGATTGAAAGCAGGCTGAAACGGACGCAAAGTTAACGCCGGCGAGCGCGCCGACGTTGTTTGCGGACGACGATGTCAGTCGTTCAGGCGCTCGCGCATTTCCTTGCCGGGTTTGAAATAGGGCACATTTTTTGCCTTCACATCGACCGAGGCGCCGGTGCGCGGATTGCGACCGGTGCGCGATTCGCGCGCGCGGGTCGAGAATGCTCCAAAGCCGCGCAGCTCGACGCGGCCCCCCGCCGCAAGCTGATCGACGATGGAATCAAAAAACGTGTCCACGATGCGTTCGACTTCGTCGACCCGCAAATCGCTGTTTTCATTCGCGATCTTCTGAACCAGTTCTGACCGGATCATTGGCTTCCCCTATTATAAATCACGCGTTTCCCGCCGAAGCAGGCGTCCGGTCGTTGCCGGTCCTTTCTTTGCGTGAGACCCCTCCCAACGCGCGCAGAAGGTATCATGAATCACTGTTTGGTCAAAATATATCACTGAAAGAAAAAGGCCCGCAGAGGGACACTCTGCGGGCCTTTTCGTTCGTTTCACTATGCAAGTTTGAAATTAATCTTTCTTGCCGGCTTTCAATGCTTCGCCGAGGATGTCGCCGAGCGATGCGCCCGAGTCCGACGAACCGTACTGAGCCACGGCCTGCTTCTCTTCGGCGATCTGCATCGCCTTGACCGAGAAGTTCGGCTTTTTCGAACGATCGAAGCCGATGACCATCGCATCGAACTTCTGACCGACCTGGTAGCGTTCGGCGCGCTGTTCGTCGCGGTCGCGGCCAAGGTCGGCGCGCTTGATGAAGCCAGTGGCGCCATCGTCGCCAGCCTGGACTTCGAGGCCGTTGTCGCGGACTTCGAGGACGGTGACGGTGACGACGTCGTTCTTCTTCACCGAACCCGCAGCAGCGGCACCGCCGCCAACGGCCGGAGCGCCCTTTTCAAGCTGCTTGATGCCGAGGCTGATGCGTTCCTTCTCGACGTCGACGTCGAGAACGACGACCTGCACGGCCTCGCCCTTGCGGTGGAGGTGCAGCGCTTCTTCGCCCGAGATGCCCCACGCGATGTCCGACATGTGAACCATGCCGTCGACGTCACCCGGCAGGCCGACGAACAGGCCGAATTCGGTCGCGTTCTTGACTTCGCCTTCGACGACCGAGCCGACCGGGTGGGTTTCGGCGAATGCGCCCCACGGGTTCGACTGGGCCTGCTTGAGGCCGAGCGAGATGCGGCGCTTGTCGCTGTCGACTTCGAGGACGATGACGTCGACTTCCTGGCTGGTCGAAACGATCTTGCCGGGGTGGACGTTCTTCTTGACCCACGACATTTCGCTGACGTGGACCAGGCCTTCGATGCCGGCTTCGAGTTCGACGAACGCACCGTAATCGGTGATGTTCGTGACCGTACCCGACAGCTTCGCACCGACGGGGTACTTGGCGGCGACGCCTTCCCACGGATCGCTTTCGAGCTGCTTCATGCCGAGGCTGATGCGCTGCGTGTCGCGGTTGATGCGGATGATCTGGACGCGGACGGTGTCACCGATGTTGATGACTTCGCTCGGGTGATTGACGCGCTTGTAGCTCATGTCGGTGACATGGAGCAGGCCGTCGATGCCGCCGAGGTCGACGAACGCACCATAATCGGTGATGTTCTTGACCGCGCCTTCGATGATCTGGCCTTCTTCGAGGTTGAGGATCAGGCCCGAGCGCTGTTCGGCGCGCGTTTCTTCGAGGATGGCGCGGCGCGACACGACGATGTTGCCGCGGCGGCGATCCATCTTGAGGATCTGGAACGGCTGCGGCAGGTCCATCAGCGGGCCGACGTCGCGCACCGGGCGGATATCGACCTGCGAACCGGGCAGGAACGCCACGGCGCCGCCGAGGTCGACGGTGAAGCCGCCCTTGACGCGGCCAAAGATGACGCCTTCGACGCGGGCTTCCTTGTTGAATTCTTCTTCCAGGCGGTCCCAGGCGGCTTCGCGGCGGGCGCGATCGCGGGACAGCATGGTTTCGCCATTGGCGTTTTCGACGCGGTCGACATAGACTTCGACTTCGTCACCGACATTGATGTCGGCCTTTTGGCCCGGCATGGCGAATTCGCGAAGCGGCACGCGGCCTTCGCTCTTCAGGCCGATGTCGATCACTGCCAGGTCGTTTTCGATCGCGGTCACGGTGCCCTTGACGACACGGCCTTCAAAGCCGCCGTCGGCACCACCCAGCGATTCGTCGAGCATCGCGGCGAAATCGTCGCGCGTCGGGAAAGCCGTAGTGGCCATAGAGATAGTTCCTTACTTCATTTGTTCCGGCCAAGCGGTTGGTTCCGCTGGTCTTGTGGCCGATATGTCCCACACGCCGGATGCGATGCGGAACATCCTTCGGACCAGGACGGACGGGGCAGGGGCAAAGCAAAAAGGGCGCGGCGGGGCAGGCCCGTCACGCCCGACGCCCGGTTCGGGCGGCGGTTGTCCATGCCTCGACCGGCTGTATGGCCCGTCGGACGGGGCGCCTATAGTCCGCAAACCCCGCAAAGGCAAGGTCGAAAGCCCGTTTAGCCGCGGCCCTGTACGCGCGCTTCGACAAAGGCGATCGCCGCTGCAATCGCCGCCTCGCGCGGCATGTCGCTGTTGTCGAGCAGCATCGCGTCGGGCGCGCGCCGCAGCGGCGCGTCGGCGCGCCCGGTGTCGCGCGCATCGCGGGCGTGAACGTCCGCCAGCACCGCGTCATAAGTCACATCGACGCCGCGCGACAGCATCTCGGCATGGCGGCGGCGCGCGCGCACCTCGGCGCTGGCGGTAACGAACAGCTTGGCGTTGGCGTGCGGCGCGATGACGGTGCCGATGTCGCGCCCGTCGAGGATCGCGCCGCCGGGCTGCGCCGCGAAATCGACCTGGCGCTGCAACAGCGCGGCGCGCACCTGCGGGTGCACCGACACCCGGCTGGCGAGGCCGCCGGTGGTTTCGTAGCGGAGCGCGGGATCATCGAGCAGGCTGGCCGGGAAATCGCACGCGGCGAGCGCGTCGGCGGCATTGTCGGCATCGCCATGGTCGAGCTGGGTCTGGTAACCGACGGCGCGATAGAGCAGCCCGGTGTCGAGCACGGGCAGGCGGAAATGTTCGGCGAGCGCGCGGGCGATGGTTCCTTTGCCCGATGCGGTCGGGCCGTCGACGGCGATAATCATCAGTTGCCCTGAAATGCGTCGATGCGCACGAATGTCAGCCGGTTGTCGGGACCGAACAGCAATTTGATCCAGCCGTCGGGCTTGAACGACCCGCCGCACGACGAGATGCCGTCGCCTTCGCCGGCCTGGCCGGGTTCGAGGCAGTCGATCGCGATTTCGGGCAGGAAGGCGCGGACGCGCGCCATGACCTCGGGCCGCGCGCGGGCGGTACCGATATTCAGCGCGGCAATGTCGCGGTTGCCAACTTCGGCCGCGTTGATAATTTTGATGGCGACGGCCTCACCGAAAATGATGTGGCGGACACCGGCGCTGTCCTGCCATTCGCAATCTATCGCAGTTTCCGTGCAATCCTGTTCGTTGACCAACCGCCCGATTACTTTCGGATCGGTCACTTGATTCAGCGCGAAGCGCGAAAAGCTGGTATCGGCGCGCACCAAGGGATCGGCGATGGCGGGCTTGCCATGCGCGCCGACGGCACTGATCAGCAGCGCGGCGATGGCCAGCGCCGATGCGGCAGCTTTGCGATGGATCGTCATGACTGCAATTCTCCCAACAGGCTCTCAAAGTTGGGAAAGCTTGTCGCCACCGGGGCCATGTCGTCAATCGTCACCGGTGACCCGGTGACAAGTCCGGCAATGGCAAAGCTCATGCAGATGCGGTGGTCGAGATGGCCGGCGATCGTTGCGCCGCCGGGCAGCGGATCGCCGCCGGTGCCGTCGATGACCAGCCCGTCCTCGCTTTCGCTGACGCGCGCTCCGATCGCCTTGAGGCCGGTCGCCATCACCGCGAGGCGGTCGCTTTCCTTGACGCGCAGTTCGTCGAGGCCGGTGGTTGTCGTGCGGCCCTGTGCCAGGGCCGCGGCGACGAACAGGATCGGGAATTCGTCGATCATGCTGGGCGCGACCGCGGGATCGACATCGATACCGGTGAGCGCGCTGTGGCGGACGCGGAGGTCCGCGACGGGCTCGCCGCCGACGTCGCGCGGATCGATCAGTTCGATGGCGCCGCCCATCTGGCGCAGCACGTCGATCAGCCCGGCGCGCGTCGGGTTCAGTCCGACATTGGCGATCGTGATGTCCGAACCGGGGACGAGCAGCGCCGCGACGATGAAAAACGCCGCCGACGACGGATCGCCGGGAACGATAATCGTCTGCGGTTTGAGCTCGGCTTCGCCAGTGATGCGAATGTGGCGGGTGCCGTCGGCACCCAATTCGACGGACAGGTCGGCGCCGAAGCCGCGCAGCATCCGTTCGCTATGGTCGCGGGTGGGGACGGGTTCGATGACTTCTGTGATCCCGGGGGTGTTGAGCCCGGCGAGCAGCACCGCGCTTTTTACCTGCGCCGAGGCGACGGGCAGGCGGTAGGCGAGGGGGACGGCGGGGGCGAGGCCGCGCACCATCAACGGCAGGCGGCCGCCGGGCGAGGCGGAGATGTCGGCGCCCATTTGCGACAAGGGGTCGATGACGCGGCCCATCGGGCGGCCCGACAGGCTGGCGTCGCCGATGAAGGTCGCGGTGATCGGGTGGCTGGCGACCAGGCCCATCAGCAGCCGGGTCGAGGTGCCGCTGTTGCCCATGTCGAGCGCTTCGCGCGGCTGGAGCAGCCCGCCGACGCCGACGCCGTCGATCACCCATTCGCTGTCGGGGCGGCGTTCGATGCTGGCACCCATCGCCCGCATCGCGGCAGCCGTTGCCAGCACGTCATGGCCTTCGAGCAGGCCGGTAACGCGGCTTGTCCCGACCGCCAGCGCCGACAACATCAGCGAGCGATGCGAGATGCTTTTGTCGCCTGGAATCGCGATCCGGCCCTGGAGCGGGACGGAGGTGGAAAAGCTGCGCGGGGTGGCGGTTTGATCGATCATGGCGAGCGGCTTTTGACAGCGCCCTTACAATCTGGCAAGGCGCACGCCGATTTGACGGATAGCTATTCAGACACCGTCGCTCTTCCAATATTCTGATACTGTTTCCAGAAGGTTACGAGGCATTTATGATCAAGGCTGAATGGGGCACGAAACGCAGCTGCCCGAAATGCGCCACCCGATTCTATGATTTGACCAAGGATGACCCGGTCAACTGCATCAGCTGCGGTTACAACTGGATTCCGGAATCGGTGCTGAAATCGAAGCAGCCGATGCCGTTCGAGGTCGAAAAGCCCGGCAAGGCCGCGAAGGAAGAGGTCGTCGTCGATGAGGATCTGGATCTGGACGTCGATGTCGACGAGGACAATGATTCGCCCGACAACGACGTCGACCTGGGCGGCGACGACGATCTGGGTGTGGCGACGGCGGACGACGACGACGTCGAAACCTGATTTTTCGGGTGCAGGGTCCAAAAGGCATCGAAAGTTGCATTTGGCCCCTTGCATCGCCCGCCCGCACTGTTAAAGGCGGCAACCCGATCGCAGCAGCCGCAATGGTAGGGCGATCAAACGAAGATGTGGGGCCTTAGCTCAGCTGGGAGAGCGCCTGCATGGCATGCAGGAGGTCAGCGGTTCGATCCCGCTAGGCTCCACCACTTCTTCAAAAAGGTCCGCGAAAGCGGGCCTTTTTTGTTGGTTGCGGGGTGCCGCGGGTTGGCCATGTCGATTGCCGCTTTGGGGTGGGAGGCGGGCGCTGCCTATCCCCTCCTCTTTAGAGGAGGGGCAGCAAGACTTGGTCCGGCGCAGCCGGGCCTTTAGTCGAGCGGGGTGGTCATCGCGCCATCACGCCCAGCCTCGATGACCACCCCGCTGCGACTAACGAACAAGTTCGTAAGTCTCGCTACCCCTCCTCTGAAGAGGAGGGGATAAGGTCCACTTCCGCTCGAATCCGGTCGTGACGTCCGATCGCGGGCGTTTTTACCCCGCAACCTCATCAAACAGCGGTTCCAGCGCGATCGGGTCGGCCAGGGTGATGCGGTCGAGGATCGACGCGGTGTCGTCGCGGACTTTCAGCATCAGGCTGCGCAGGCGGCATTCGGATTCGGGCAGGCAATTTTTGCAATGTTCGTGCGCGTTGCGCGCCGCGCAGGGGACCAGCGCGAGCGAACCGCGGGTCAGGCGGACGAGGTCGCCATAGCTGATGTCGATCGGGGGAAGGGCGAGCTGATAGCCGCCGTCGCGTCCGCGCTGCGAAATCAGCAGGCCTTCGCGCGCCATTTCGGACAGGATCACGGTCAGGAATTTGGGCGGAATATTCTGCGCCTCCGCAATATCCGCCAGCTGGACCTGCCCCTTGCCCCAATGATCGGCAAGATGCTGGAACGCGCGGATCGTATAACGGGTCTTTTGCGAAAGCATGGCGGGTTACTGTGACATATTCAGGCTTAATTCAACCTGTCTGGATGAGATTTCGCCAAGAGTTGATGAAAATCACAGCGGGTGGCATGAACGGCGCGTATCAGTGCCGCCAAGATGCTGTTTGTGGCGATGATTTGGGGGTAAAGTGGATGGTGCGTAAATTTCTGGCGGCTCCGGCGGTGCTGGCGGCGTGCATGCTCGCGGTGACCCCCGCGCAGGCGCAGTTCGGCGGACTGTTGCGCAAGGTGACGACCCCGGCCCCGAAACCGAGCGAAGAGGGTAATGGCGGCTGTCCGAAGGGCAAGAAGGGCAGCAGCATCGGGCGTAACATCCTGGGCAATGTGCTGAACGATGCGGTCGGCGATGCGGCGAGCAAGGCGGGGGTGTACAGCTATGTGCCGATCGGAGAGGTCAGCGGCACGCTGACCGACGCGATCGCGTGTCGGCTCGATCCCGCCGAGCAGGTGCAGGCAGCGGCGGCGACCGAAGAGGTCACGCGCGGCGAAGCGGTCGGCGCGACATCGAACTGGACCAGCGCGACGCGCGAGAATGTCAGCGGATCGTCGACCGTCGCGGCCAGGAACGAGCTGGCCGACGGCACCCAGTGCATGAATGTCACCGACATCATAATCGTCGAGGGCGAGGAAACCCGCGTATCCAAGCGGATGTGCAAAGGACCGGGCCAGGCACGTTATGTCCTTGCCGCGTAAGATCGGCCGGATCGCGCTGGCGGCGGGGCTGCTCGCATGCCTGACCGGCGCTGCGAAGGTCAAGATGGACCCGGCCAACCCGACCTGCCCGCTAACCCCCGACTGGTCGGCCAATACAACGATGAAACTGACCCCGGTGGTCAAGGGCGGCGCCAAGGTGCTGCTGGCCGAGGGGCGGATCGACGCCGGGCTGCCCGACCGGTTGAAAGCCGCGCTGGCCGCCAATCCCGACGTCGGCGAAGTGTGGCTGCGTTCGCAGGGCGGCGATGCGCGCGCGGGCAATGCGGCGGGGCGGATCATCCGCTCGAACTTTGGCCTGGTGACGCGCATCCCGGCGGGCTGGGCCTGTTTCAGCGCGTGCAATTTCATCTTCATGGGCGGGCAGCCGCGGGTCATTGATCCGGGCGGGCTGTTCATCGTCCATATGTTCACGCGCACCGGCGACCGCAGCACGATCGACATGAGCGTCGCGATGGGCACCGACGCGACGCGCGAGCTGATCGGCGACATCGAACAGGACGCCGCGCTGCTGGCCAGCGAAGACAATGATTTTCTGATCCGCATGGGGGTGTCGCGCAAATTGCTGACCGAGGTGATGTATCAGCAGAAGGCACTGGCGAACGCCGAGGACAAGTCGACGCGGCGCTGCCTGACGCAGGCCGAGGTCAAATCGTACAACGTTGCAAATAACAACGAATAGGATAGGCTGGCCTCAAAGACAGGAGAGGCTGCCATGAACGAGATGACGCACGACCATGCGACCTTCCGCTCGATGATCGACGGAACGCAGGAAGATTGGGACATCATCGCGCGCGAACAAAAGGAATTCGCGCCGCAGAATGGCAAGCGCATCCTCGATCACCTCAAGCTGCTCGGCGGCGATTATGGCGGGTTCCCGGTCGATCGGCTCGAGCATTGCCTGCAAACCGCTACCCGCGCGCACCGCGATGGCCGCGACGAGGAATATGTGGTGATGGCGTTGCTCCACGACATCGGCGACACGCTGGGCGCGTTCAACCATCCCGACGTCGCGGCGGCGATCCTGAAGCCGTTCCTGTCAGAGGAAAATCTGTGGATCGTCCAGCACCACGGGATTTTCCAGGGCCATTATTTCTTCCACTACATCGGCCTCGACCGCGACATGCGCGACCAGTTCAAGGATAGCACGCATTATGCGGCATGCGCGGAATTCTGCGAAAAATATGACGCGCCGGCATTCGATCCCGACTACGCCAGCGAACCGCTGGCGTTTTTCGAGCCGATGGTGATGCGGGTCTGCGGCTATCCGAAGAACAGTATCTACAAAAAGGTGATGGTCGAGGAAGCGGCCGAGTAAGCCTCTACCCGCAACGGTCATCTACCCTCGATTGTCATCCCGGCGAAGGCCGGGATCCCACCCTATCGGGTTCACGCACCGGCGAGATCCCGGCCTTCGCCGGGATGACGAACAAAGCTGGTCGCGGCCTACTTCCCCTTGAACTCGGTCTTGCGCTTCTGCTGGAACGCCATGATGCCTTCCATCGCGTCGGCGGTGCCGCCCGCGATGAACTGGCCCTTGGCTTCGGCGTCGAGCGTCGTCGCGAAATCCTGCGTCAGCCCGTCGCGCAGCACCTTGCGCATAGTCCCAAGCGCGATCGTCGGGCCGTTCGCGAGGCGGCCGGCGAGCGCCTTCGCCTCGGCGAGCAAGTCGGCATCCTCGACGCTCTTGTAAATCATGCCCCAGTCGGCCGCCTGATCGGCCGAAATCTTCTCGCCGAGCATCATCATCTGCAGCGCGCGCGGTACGCCGACCAGGCGCGGCAGCAGCCACGAAGAGCCGCCGTCGGGAACGAGGCCGATATTGACGAAAGCCTGGAGGAAATAGGCGCTCTTGCCCGCGATGGTGAAGTCGCCCGACAGCGCAAAGCTGCACCCGACGCCCGCCGCGGGGCCATTGACCGCGACGACCACCGGAATGTCGAGGTTCGCGAGCGCGAGCAGCATCGGGTTATAATGCCCGCGCAGCGCATTGCGGCTGCGCGCGCCGCCGCTGACCGCGCCGCCCGCCGACCGGTCGCCCGCCAGGTCGGCGCCCGAACAGAAACCGCGCCCCTCGCCTGTGATCAGCAACGCGCGCGCGCCAAGGCCCGGCAAATGATCGAGCGCCTCACGAATATCGTCGGCCATCGCCGGCGGCATCGAATTGAGCCGATCGGGGCGATTGAGCGTGATCGTCGCGACATTGTCGGCGATTTCGAGTTTGATCGTGTCGAAGGTGGGGATGTCGGTCATGGGGAAGAAATCCTCTCGCGTCTTTACCTTTACGTTCACGTAAAGTTGTGACTCATTTGGCGGGCGATGGCAAGGGGGAAGGGGGGGCATGGGCGTCTGTTTCCAGTTCCGTTCGTGTCGAGCGGAAACATGAACCTCAGATGCCATCTATGCTGACGTCGCCACCCCACCACCCCCTTCCCACATCACCGCCCCCCTGCTAGGCGCGCGCGATGATTGCTCCCCATCCCGACCGCCGCACCTTCGCCATCATTTCGCACCCCGACGCGGGCAAGACGACGCTGACCGAGAAATTGCTCGTCGCGGGCGGCGCGATCCATATCGCGGGTGAGGTCAAGGCGCGCGGGCAGGCGCGGCGCGCGCGGTCCGACTGGATGAAGATCGAGCAGCAGCGCGGGATTTCGGTCACCTCGTCGGTGATGACGTTCGAACATGCCGGGCTGGTCTTCAACCTGCTCGACACCCCGGGGCACGAGGATTTCAGCGAGGATACCTATCGCACCCTGACCGCGGTCGACAGCGCGGTGATGGTGATCGATGCCGCGAAGGGCATCGAGCCGCAGACGCTGAAGCTGTTCGAGGTGTGCCGCCTGCGTTCGGTGCCGATCATCACCTTTATCAACAAGGTCGACCGCGAAGGGCTGCCGCCGTTCGAATTGCTTGACGAGGTTGCCGATCGGCTGGCGCTCGACGTCTGCCCGATGAATTGGCCCGCGGGCATGGGCGGGCAGTTCGAGGGGATTTACGATCTGGTCGATCCGGCGATCATGAAACCCGGCGGCGATGCGTCGCGGATGTATGAGGGCCACCGCGCCAAGGTGGCGGGGCTCGGCGATCCGGCGCTGGCGGCCGAGCTTAGCGCCGGTGCGCTCGCGCATTTGAAGGAAGAAACCGAGCTGGCGTCGGCCTGCTATGCCGATTTCGATGCGGCGGCGTATCGAAATGGCGACCTGACCCCGGTCTATTTCGGCTCGGCGCTGAAAGAATTCGGGGTCATCGACCTGCTGTCGGCGCTCGCAAACCATGCGCCCGGCCCGCAGCCGCAGCCCGCCGAACCGGCGCCGGTCGATCCGACCGACGACGCGGTCACCGGTTTCGTGTTCAAGGTGCAGGCGAACATGAACCCTGCGCACCGCGACCGCATCGCGTTCATGCGGCTGTGTTCGGGCAAGTTCGAGCGGGGGATGCGGCTGATGCAGGGGGGGACGGGCAAGGCGATCGCGATCAGCCGCCCGATGCTGTTCCTGGCGCAGGACCGCGAAATGGCCGAGGAAGCCTTTCCGGGCGACATCATCGGCATCCCGAACCATGGCACGCTGCGCGTCGGCGATACCTTGTCCGAACGCACTGACATCACGATCACCGGGCTGCCCAATTTCGCTCCCGAATTGCTGCGCCGCGTCGCGCTGGTCGACCCGACCCAGACGAAGAAATTGCGCAAAGCGCTCGACGACATGGCCGAGGAGGGGATCATCCAGGTCTTCTATCCCGAAATCGGCGCGAACATGATCGTCGGGGTCGTCGGGCAATTGCAGCTCGAAGTGCTGATCAGCCGCCTCGACGCCGAATATAAGGTCGAGGCGAAGCTGGAGCAGTCGCCATGGGAAACCGCGCGCTGGATTGCCAGCGACGACGCCGCGAAGCTCAAGACGTTCCAGTCCGAACATCGCGGCGCCAGCGCGACCGACCGCGACGGCGCTCCGGTGTTCATGGCGAAGGACGGGTGGGAAGTGGGCTATATCACCCAGCGCAATCCGGATATCCGGTTTACGGCGACCAAGGAACGGCGGTTGGGGGCTTTGGCGGAGTAGGATTATTTTTCGCACAAGGCCACGAAGCCACAAAGATTCAACCCAAATCCGATTGTGCTGAGCTCGTCGAAGCACCGTTCTTCCTTTGACGTCGCAAGAAAGAACGGCCCTTCGACAAGCTCAGGGCGAACGGGTGGATAGTATCTTTGTGGCTTCGTGGCTTTGTGCGAACCAAAAATGCGGCGTTAGATGAGACTCAGCAGGTCGTTCGCGGCCACATCGGCCACATCGGCCCCATCCGCCTCATCCTCCTCCCCCTCGAACTTGCTGAGCGTCAGCCCGAGCAACCGGATTCCCTGTTCGGTCGGCAGCAGCGGTGCCAAAATTGCCTCGCCCGCCGCCAGCAGCGCGGCGCCGTCGAGGATCGGCGCCGCCACCGATTTCGCGCGCGTGATCGTCTTGAAATCGGCGTAGCGCAGCTTGAGCGTCACCGTCCGCCCGCGCGCGCCCCTTTTGGCGGCGCGGTCCCACACCACGGTGCAGACATGCGCGAGCGCCTCGCGGATTTCGGTGTCGGTGGTGAGGTCGTTGAAAAAGGTCCGCTCGCCGCCCAGCGATTTCAGCGGCCGGTTCGACTTGACCCGCCGATGGTCGATACCGCGCGCCAGGTTGTAGAGCCATTCGGCGCTGTTGCCGAAGTTTTCGGCGAGCCAGACGGGGTCTTTGCCTGCCAGATCGGCGCCCGAAAACACCCCGAGCCCCTCCATCTTCGCCGCGGTCACCGGGCCGATGCCGTGAAAGCGGCGGATCGACAACGTCTGGACGAACGCCGCGCCCTTGCCCGGCGGGATGACGGTCAGCCCGTCGGGCTTGTTCTGATCCGACGCCAGCTTGGCGATGAACTTGTTGTACGACACACCCGCCGAAGCGGTGAGACCGGTTTCGTCGCGGATGCGGCGGCGGATCGCTTTCGCGGCGGCTGTCGCGCTGCCCAGTCCTGCCTTGTCGGCGGTGACGTCGAGATAGGCTTCGTCGAGCGACAGCGGCTCGACCTCGTCGGCGTAGTCGCTGAAGATCGCGCGGATCTGGTGCGAGATGTCGCGATAGACGTCGAAGCGCGGCGGCACGAAGATCAGGTCGGGGCATTGGCGCTTGGCGGTGATGCTGGGCATCGCCGACCGGACACCGAACTTGCGCGCCTCATAGCTGGCGGCGGCGACCACCCCACGCCGTGACGCGCCGCCGACCGCGACCGGCTTGCCGCGCAGCGACGGGTCGTCGCGCTGTTCCACCGACGCGTAAAAGGCATCCATATCGACATGGATGATCTTGCGGACGGGAGCGTCCGGCGGCGCGTCGGGGGCGGGTTCTGCGGCGTCTTCCACCCGCTCACCCTAGCATGTTGCCACGATGTTCTCAATGATGCGCTTGGCGTTGGCCTTGACGCCGGGCTTGACGGGGAGGGGGCAAGCTGGCAATCGCCGCCGACCTTGGTGAGCGGGTATAGCATAGTGGTAATGCTCTAGCCTTCCAAGCTAGCTAGGCGGGTTCGATTCCCGCTACCCGCTCCAATTTCTAGACAACGCCTGCGTTTCGATCCCGCGCGCGATCTTCGCCGGGCGCTGACAGCAATCTATGTCAAGCCCAGGACCGTACCCGTCTTCGCGCGCCAGATGACATGCTGCATTGCAACCATAGCCCTAGGCCGATCCTAACCGGCGGCGTTGCTCCTCCACTGCCGATCTCGTCCGTTTGAGTGATGTGGGCGCCGCATGGCAAACGTAGGGAGTGGCGTAAGAGCAAGTGAAAAATGGAGTGGGATAGTGCAGCGCAATCTGGATTTGCGATATGTCGTCATCGGGGCGGGCATGTCGGGGATATTGGCGAGCATCCGGCTGCGCGAGGCGGGATGCCGCAACGTCATATTGCTGGAAAAGGCGCATACGATCGGCGGAACCTGGCGCGAGAATCGCTATCCGGGGCTCAACTGCGACGTTCCAGCGCACGCCTATACCTACAGCTTCGCGCCCAATGCCGAATGGAGCAGTTATCTGGCGCCGGGCCCCGAAATCCAGGACTATTTCGAGGATGTGACCGACCGTTTCGGCCTGCGCGAGATCGCGCATTTCGGGCAGGAGGTCGATAGCTGCACTTATGCCGACAGTGTGTGGACCATCACGACCAAGACGGGGATGACCGTCGAGGCCGATGTCGTCATCACCGCGACCGGCGTCCTCCATCATCCGCGCATGCCCGAGATCGAGGGGCTGGACAGCTTTGCCGGCACCGTTGCGCACAGCGCGCGCTGGGACGATACGATCGCGCTCGACGGCAAGCGCATCGGCGTCGTCGGCAGCGGCTCGACCGGCGTCCAGCTCGTCTCGGCGCTCGCTGGGCGCGCGAGCAAGCTCGGCCATTTCCAGCGCTCGCCGCAATGGATCATGCCGATGCCGAACACGCCCTATACCGAGGAGCAGCGCGAAGCGTTCCGCCGCGACCCGGCATTGATCGACGCGGTTCGCTACGATCCCGACTATCAGGCGAATGTGCTGCGTTTCACCGCGGGGATCATCAAGCCCGACAGCGAAGAGATGCACATCATCGAGACGATCGTGCGTGACAATCTGGAGCAGGGGGTTGCTGACCCGGTGCTACGCGAACGGCTGCGCCCGAACTATCGCGCGGCGTGCAAGCGGCTGATCTTCTCGCCCGACTATTATCAGGTCGTCCAGCAGCATGACGTCGACATCGTAATCGAGGGGATCGAGCGGATCGAGCCGCAGGGTATCCGCACGAGCGACGGGGTGCTCCACGAACTCGACCTCATCATCTTGGCGACGGGCTTCCACGCCGACCGCTTCATCCGCCCTGCGGTCGTGACCGGACGCGGCGGCGCGTCGCTCGACGACATGTGGGCGAAACATACGACCGCGTACAACGCGATCTCGCTACCCGATTTCCCGAACTTCTTTTTCCTCAACGGGCCGACGGGGCCGGTCGGCAATTTCTCGCTGATCGACGTCGCCGAGCGCCAGTGGGGCTATATCGAACAATTGCTCGACAAGGTGACGAGCGGCGAATGCGCCGAAATCTGCGTCACGCCCGATGCGATGGCGCGCTACGACGAGGCGCGGACCGAGGCTGCCAAAGGCACGATCTTCGCCTCGGGCTGCTCGAGCTGGTATCTCGGCAAGGACGGCGTGCCGATGACCTGGCCGTGGAGCTACGGCCATTTCGCCGATGTGATGGCGAAGCCCGACTTCGACGATTTCGAAATGGTGAAGGCCGAGGTTGCCGCCTGAAGGCGGAGTCAGTCGTGGGCATTGGCAATCGGGAGAGTGACATGACAAATCCGGCAATCGCCGTCGTGACGGGCGCCAGCCGCGGCGCGGGCAAGGGCATTGCGATCGGTCTCGGCGAAAAGGGGATGACCGTCTATGTCACCGGCCGCAGCAGCGATCGCAGCGACGCGACGGGGTGGGACGGCGCCCCGCTCGCGGGGACCATCCACGAAACCGCCGAGGCGGTGACCGCTGCGGGCGGCAAGGGCATCGCGGTCGCCTGCGACCACGCCGACGATACGCAGGTCGCGGCGCTTTTCGAACGGGTGCGGAAGGAATCGGGGCGGCTCGACATCCTCGTGAACAACGCCACCTATATCCATCACCAGCTCATCACGCAGGCGCCTTTCTGGGAAAAGGAGCTTGCGGCGGTGGAGATTCTCAACGTCGGACTGCGCTCGGCCTATGTCGCGAGCTGGCACGCCGCAAAGGTCATGGTCGAGCAGAAATCGGGGCTGATCGCCTTCACCTCTTCCTTCGGCGCGAGCTGCTACATGCACGGCGCGGCCTATGGCGCGCAAAAGGCGGGCGTCGACAAGTTCGCGCACGATATGGCGGTCGATTTCAGGCCGCATGGCGTCCGTACCGTCTCGATCTGGCTGGGGCCGCAGATCACCGAACGGGCGCTGGGCGCGGCCGAAGTCCACAAGGAGCAATATGAAGGCTTCATGGCGATGGCCGAGATGCCGCAGTTCACCGGGCATATCATCCACGCGATCGCCACCGACCCCAAGGGCGACGAGCTGTCGGGGCACACGGTCATCGGCGCCGAGATCGCTGGACGCTATGGCATCACCGATCGCGGCAAGATGCCGCCCTCGCACCGCGAGATGCTCGGCAGCCCGCGCGAGCCGAACCCCGCAGTGGTGTATTAGGAAAGTTCGGCCCTCCCCCTTGATGGGGGAGGCAGCGAGACTTGCGAACTTGTTCGCTAGTCGCAGCGGTGGGGGTACGGTGTCGGCCTGAAGCTGACGGTGCGAGGGCGCAGCGTCACCCCCATCCAACTGCGCCTAATCGCTTCGCGATAAGGCTCCATATCCTTCCCCCATTGAGGGGGAAGGTTCGCGATCTTGCTTCAAACCGACGCAGCGGCCCGCCCCGCCATGCGCCCGAAAAAGGTGCAGTCGGCGAGGCTGAGACCCGAGCTATAGCCATGCCCCCAGCGCGGCAGGCCCGACGTGGCGCGGCCGGCGGCATAGAGGCCGGGAACGATCTGGCCGGCGCGATCGAGCACCTCGCCCGACGGGCGGGTGTTGAGGCCGCCCAGCGTGAAGAAGGAAAAGAAGCTGGTGCGGATGTTGAGTTCCAGCGCCGCGAAAGGCCCTTCGTTCAACACCTTCAACCATTGAGGCGCCTTGTTGAAGATCGGGTCATGACCTTCGGCGGCATAGCGATTGAAGGTGTGGACGGTCGGCGCCAGCGTGTTTTCGGGCAGGCCGAGCTCGCGTTCGACCTCCTCCCAGCTGTCGCCCACCGCGGCAATCTCGATCCGCGCGAGGTCGAGCGGCCGCGCGAAAATCGCATTGTCGACGAGGAGGAAGACGCGGTCGCCTGGCTGGTCGAGCATCGTTCGGCTGACGCGCCCGTGATAGCAGTCCTCGTTGATGAAGCGCTGCCCGCGTTCGTTGACGAAAATGCCCATCACCAGGCTTTCGGGAATGATCCACGGGCAGGTGGTGAAAAATTCGTCCATATGGATCGCGTCGCCGCCGGCGCCCATGCCCATCATTATGCCCGAACCATTGTCGTTTTCGCCGATGGGGTTCGCGAGGCGCAGCGTCTGCGGCGTATAGCGGCGGAGCATGTCCTGATTCATGCAGAACCCGCCGGTGGCGAGGATGACGCCGCGGCGGGCGCGGATGAATTGCGGGGTGCCGTCGATGCGCACGACGAGCCCGGTAACCTGGCCGCCGGCGTCGGCGATCAGCGACAGCACGCGCGCGTCGCAGCGGACATCGACGCCGCTCGCGCGAACTCGCGCCTCGAATATGTCCATTAGCATGCGCCCGCCGCCCCAGCCCATGAACTGGATCGTGTGCCCGCGCGGCGCGGGCATCGCGGCCTCGGAAAAGGGCCAGGCCGCCTCGCTGCCTGACCAGATCAGCGTGTCGTCTTCGGCGGGCTCGATGATCTTGCCGGGAAGGAAGCTCCCCTTGTACGGGATCCCCTGATCCTTGAGCCATTGATGATGGCCGAGGCTTTCGCGCGCATAGAGCGCGACCTTGGCGGCATCGGCATCGGGGCCGCCCGCCATCATCAGATAGGCTTCGAGCGCTTCGGTGGTGTCGGTAAAGCCCGCGGCGCGCTGCGCGTCGGTGCCGCCGCCGCCGCCGAGATAGATTTCGCCGCCCGAAAGCGCCGAGGCGCCGCCGCTGCCCGACGCTGCCTCGAACAGCGTCACCGTGGCGCCGCCCTCGGCCGCCTCGATCGCGGCGCAGGCGCCCGCGGCGCCGAAGCCGACGATCGCGACATCGGTTTCGCCGTCCCAGCGCTCGACCTGTTCGTGAGAAAAGGGGCGAGCGGCGGAGAAATCGCTCATGCGGCGGTCTCGCGCGCCTTCAGCATGTCGAGCGCGACGTCGACGATCATATCTTCCTGCCCGCCGACCATCTTGCGGCGGCCGAGTTCGACGAGGATCGTGCGCGTGTCGAGGCCGTAGGTCTCGGCCGCCTTTTCGGCATGACGCAGGAAGCTCGAATAGACGCCGGCATAGCCGAGCGCGAGCGTTTCGCGGTCGACGCGGACCGGGCGATCCTGAAGCGGACGCACCAGATCCTCCGCCGCGTCCATCAGCGCATTGACGTCGCAGCCATGATTCCAGCCCTTGCGGTCGGCGGCGGCGATGAACACCTCGAGCGGCGCGTTGCCCGCGCCCGCGCCCATGCCGGTGAGCGAGGCGTCGATGCGCACCGCGCCGGCTTGCGCCGCGACGATGCTGTTCGCGACGCCGAGCGAGAGGTTGTGGTGCGCGTGAATGCCGCGCTGCGTTTCGGGTTTCAGCACGCGGTCATAGGCTTCGAGCCGCGCCTTGACGCCGTCCATGTCGAGCGCGCCGCCGCTGTCGGTGACATAGACGCACTGGACGCCATAGCTTTCCATCAGCTGGGCCTGCTGCGCGAGCGCCTCGGGCTCGATCATATGGCTCATCATCAGGAAGCCCGCGACGTCCATGCCAAGATCGCGCGCAATACCGATATGCTGTTTCGACACATCGGCCTCGGTGCAATGCGTCGCGACGCGCACCGAGCGCACGCCGAGGTCATAGGCGCGGCGGAGTTCCTCGACCATGCCGACGCCGGGCAGGATCAGCGTGGTGAGCACCGACTTCGTCAGCACCGAAGCGACCGCTTCCAGCCATTCCCAGTCGGTGTGCGCGCCGAAGCCATAGTTGAAGCTTGCGCCGCTGAGGCCATCGCCATGCGCGACCTCGATCGCGTCGACCCCCGCGTCGTCGAGCGCCTTGGCGATCGCCTTCACGTCGTCGATGCCATACATATGGCGGATCGCGTGCATCCCGTCGCGCAGCGTGACGTCCTGGATATAGAGCTTGTCGCCCGCCTCGACGTTGAATGTCTTCGTCATGCGGTCACCTTCTTTCCTTCGCGGATACGCTCCGCGAGCAGTTCGCCGGTCGCCTTGGCGGCGGCGGTCATGATGTCGAGATTGCCCGAATAGCTGGGCAGATAGTCGCCCGCGCCCTCGACCTCGAGCAGGATCATCGTCTTGATGCCCGTAAACTCGCCGCGCCCGGGAATCTTGAGCTTGTTGTTGTCGCCGAAGCGCTCGAACTGCACCTCCTGCTTCAGGCGGTAACCGGGCACATAGGCCTGCACCTTTTTCACCATCGCCTCGACCGACGCGCGGATCGTGTCCTCGTTGGCGCCTTCGGACAGGGTGAACACCGTGTCGCGCATGATCATCGGCGGTTCGGCGGGGTTGAGGATGATGATCGCCTTGCCCTGCGCCGCGCCGCCGACCTTTTCGATGGCTCCGGCAGTCGTGCGGGTGAATTCGTCGATATTGGCGCGCGTGCCGGGGCCCGCCGAGCGCGACGAGACCGACGCGACGATCTCGGCGTAATGGACGGTCGCGACCTGGCTGACCGCGGCGACCATCGGGATCGTCGCCTGTCCGCCGCAGGTCACCATATTGACGTTGCCCGCGTCGAGATTGTCCTCACCGTTGACGGTCGGGATCGTATAGGGACCGATCGCCGCGGGGGTCAGGTCGACGACCTGCTTGCCGTCGGCGCGCAGCGCAGCGTCATGGACCTTGTGTGCATGCGCGGTGCCGCCTACAACCGCTGCGCTCCGGCGCTGTTCGACACGACGGCGGAAGCCTATGCGCGGGATGCGTCGATCGGCGAGGAGGTGTTCGGGGCCGCGGCGGTCGTCATCCGGTGCCGCGACCTTGCCGAGGTTGCGGCCGTCGTTGCGGGCATGGAAGGCCAGCTGACCGCGACGATCCACATGGATGACGGCGACATGGCGGCCGCGCAGGCGCTGGTACCATTGCTTGCTGGCAAATCGGGCCGGCTGTTGGTCAACGGCTGGCCAACGGGGGTCGAAGTGACCCATGCGATGGTGCACGGGGGGCCATTCCCGGCCACCTCAGATATTCGCTCAACCTCCGTCGGATCGCTTGCGATCACGCGCTTCCTGCGTCCGTTCTGCTTTCAGAATCTCCCGGAAGAAATGCTGCCGCCGGCGCTTCGGGACAGCAATCCATGGCGCCTTTCGAGGCGTATCGATGGCGAGTTGCAAGCGCCGACGGTGGCGATGGATCAAAAAGCCTAGGCAGATCGTCGCCATGGTCGACAACAATTTCTGTTCCCGCTACCTCCAGACTTCGCCAATCATTCCATCGTTTCGACGCCCAGCAGCTCGACCGTGAATAGCAAGGTCGCCGTGCCCGGGATCGGGCCTTTGCCTTCGGCACCATAGGCGAGTTGGTAGGGGATCGCGAGTTCGACCTTGTCGCCGACGCCCATCAGCGCGACCCCTTCCTGCCACCCCTTGATGACGCGATTCAGCGGAAAGGTCGTGGGCAGGCCGCGCTTGATCGAACTGTCGAATTCCTGTCCATCGGCGAGAGTGCCGACATAATGGACCGTCACGCGGTCGGTCGGGCCGGGCCGCGCGCCGCTGCCGTCGCCGGCGATGCGGCGCCAGCGCAGCCCGCTGGGTGTGACGTGCCAGCCGTCGGCGCCGTGCCGCTGGGCGAGTGCCGCCATCTGACGGTTGAGCCAGGCGGTACCCTGCGTGGGTTCGGCGCCGGTCGCTGTGGGAACGATAAGGCCGAGGCCGGCGGCCGCCAGCAGCAGGTGGCGGGGTAGCGATGCGGGCATAGTCTCTCCTGTTGTCATCGCCTTGCATAGACGCAGCCGCGACCGATTGCGCAATCCCCAATCTGCGCCGCCCGCGTTTGCCGCGCTCCGGTTCACCCGTCCGATTAACGCGACGAACGCCGCGCGCGGCGGGATCAATCGCCGCCGCCGAGCCGTTGTTCGGGTTCAACCTTCTTGTTCAATCGATGGAGAATGACATGCGCATGGTCAAAAAGCTTGTGATCGCCCTGGCGGCATCGTCCGCCGTGTTGACGCCGGTCGCGGCGTCGGCCGCCGCGGGCGCGCGCGCCGGATCGGCAGTTGCGGGCGAAAGCGAACTCGAGGGCAATTCGAGCTGGATCATCGGGCTGATCGGCCTGCTCGCGGGGATTACCGCGATCGTGCTGGTCGCCGATGGCGACGAGGACGCGCCGGTCAGCCCGTAAGCGCCTTGGCAGGACGACCGACGCGATGGTGCGACCGGTCGTCTTGCGACCGCGCGGCCCCGCACGCTTTGCGCCACGATGAACGGCGCGGCCGGATTGCGACATTTTGCGACAATTTTGCGCCGATCCGGCAACCGACTGGGACAAATGGCGCCTAGAACGCCCTCATCGGGATCCGGCCTTTGCCCGGAACACCCATGAAGGAGTTCGGACATGAACAAGAAAATCGCATTTTTGACGCTGGGTGCGGCGCTGATCGCCGTGCCTGTGATCGCCGCCCCCGGCGCCAAGGGCGATGCCGACGGGAATGGCACGCTGACCCGCGCCGAAGCGCAGGCGCATGCCACCCAGATGTTCGCGCGAATGGATGCGAACAAGGACGGCAAGATCGACCCCGCCGACCGCGCCGCGCAGCATACCGAACGGCAGGCCAAGATGTTCGCCGCGATCGATGCCGACGGCAATGGCAGCATCAGCAAGGCCGAATGGGACCAGCATCGCGCCGATCGCGCCGCGAAGCGCGCCGAACGTGGCGACAAGCGCGCCGATGCCGGTGAGGCTGGTGAAGGCAAGCGCCACGGCATGCGCGGTCATGGCAAGCGCGGCGGCCACCACGGCATGCGCGGGGGCATGATGGCCAAGGCCGACACCAATGGCGACAAGGCGATCAGCCAGGCCGAATTCCAGACCGCTGCGCTCGCGCGCTTCGATGCGGCGGACGCCAACAAGGATGGTCAGGTGACCGCCGAGGAGCGCCAGGCGCAGCGCGGCGAATGGCGCGCCAAGCGCGCTGCGCCGTCGGCCGCCCCCGCCGGCGAATAAGCATTTGGCCGGGGCCAGCGGTACGGGGCAGGCTTTCTTCCCCCCTCCCGGCATTGCCTTTGCCGCTGGTCCCTGCCAGCTATCGCCCATCGGCCCTTCGGCCGGTGGGCGAACCAGCATTTCCAATGGATCGACGATGGCCGACACCGATTCCCCGCGCATCCTGCTGATCGACGACGAGCCGTCGATCCGTGAGCCGCTGACCGAATATCTGGCGGCGCAGGGCTTTGCGGTGACCGCCGCGGCGAGCGCCGCCGAGGCGCGATCGGTGCTGCGCGCGCAATCGGTCGACCTGGTCGTCAGCGACATCATGATGCCCGGCGAGGACGGCTTGTCATTGACCCGCCATTTGCGCGAGGCGAGCAGTATTCCCGTCATTCTGCTGACCGCGCGCGCCGAGGATACCGAACGGATCGTCGGGCTGGAGATCGGCGCCGACGATTATGTCGTCAAACCGTTCAACCCGCGCGAGCTGGTCGCGCGCATCCGCACCGTGCTGCGGCGGACGCAGCAGGGCGGGCGGATGCTCGACCCCGGCGGCACCAGCTATGCCTTTGCCGACTGGGTGCTCCGCGAAGTCGAGCGGGTGCTGGTCGACAGCGATGGTAACGAGGTCGCACTATCGTCGGGCGAATATCATCTGCTCCATGCGCTGGTACGCCATCCGCGGCAGGTGATGAGCCGCGACCGGCTGCTCGATCTGGTGCGCGGGCGCGAGGCCGATATTTTCGACCGCGCGATCGACAACCTGGTCAGCCGCCTCCGCAAGAAGATCGAGATCGACGCAGCGCATCCGCAGATCGTCAAGACGGTGTGGGGCGGCGGCTATACGCTGGCGTGCGAAGTGAAGCGGATGGGACCGGCAGCGTGAAAATCCGCCTGTGGCCCCGCAGCCTGATCGGCCAGCTGGTCTTTGCCGTCGCGCTGATGCTGTTCGTCGCACAGGCGATCAATTTCGCGCTGCTGGTGCGCGGGCAGAAACAGCAGACTTTGGCGCATGGCGGCGGCATGGCGGTGGCGCGGATTATCGATGCGGTCGATCGCGACCGACGCGGCGATTTCCGCGGAGCGCCCGACCCGCGTCGCAGCGCCCACGACGAGCGCGAAAACCCCAGGAAGCTGGTGATTTCGGATCGCCCGGTTGCCGTCCCGACCGGGGCGGTGCGATTGCCCGAACTCTCTGATTATGTTGCCGATCTGTTGAACGAAGCCGATATGCAGGCACAGGCGGTCGACGCCTGGGCGCTGCCACAGCGCCCCCGGCTGCGACCCAATTTCCCCGGCCGCACGGTGATCGTGTCGGCGAAGATCGACAATCGCTACATTGCGGTGCGCAGCCGGATCCAGACCGGCGGCAATCGCCTGCAGGGATTTCTGGTCTGGCAAACGCTGTCGCTCTACCTGTTACTGCTTATTCCGATCATGGTCATTGCCTGGCGCGCCGCCGCGCCGCTGCGCGACCTGACGCGCGCAGCCCGGTCCAATCCGGCGCTGCGCGATGCGACCCCGATCGAGGAGGAAGGGCCATCGGACGTTCGCGACCTGATCATTGCCTTCAACGCCTATCGCGGCCGGATTGCGACGATGCTGTCGGACAAGGATCGCATGCTCGGCGCGGTCGGTCACGACTTACGGACGCCGCTTGCCAGCCTGCGGGTGCGGGTTGAGCAAGTCGATGACGACGCGCTGCGCGACAAGATGGTCGCCTCGATCGAGGAAATGGCGGCGATGCTGACCGATATATTGGCGCTCGCGCGATCGGGGGCGGGGACCGAGGCGCGCGAGCCGGTGGCGCTGCGCGGGCTGGTCGAGGAACTCGCCGCCGATTATCGCGAGCGCGGCAAGGATGTGACGGTCGCCGCCGCCGCCGATGCCGCCGTGATGGCGCGCCCATTGCTGCTGCGCCGCGCGCTGCGCAATCTGATCGACAATGCGGCGACCTATGGTGTGTGTGCCCGCCTGTCGGTCGAACGCGCCGCGGGCGAGGTGCGGATCATCGTGTCGGATGACGGCCCCGGCCTGACCGATGAGCAGATCCGGACGTTGATCGAGCCCTTTGCACGGGGCGAAGGCTCGCGCAACCGCGCGACCGGCGGGTCGGGCCTGGGCCTGTCGATCGCGCGCGACATTGCGGAGGGCGAGGGCGGGACGCTGACCTTGGTCAATCGCGCCGACTGTGGGCTGGACGCGGTGATGGCGTTGCCGACCGCGACCTAAGCGTAAATCGCGATCGCCTGGCTGCCGCTGAGCACCGGTTCGCCGGTGCGGTTCCACAACATCATGTCCTGCACCGACAGCCCGTGGCGGGCAAAGCCGGTCTTGGCCGACAGCAGCCACCAGCCGTCGTCGGTTTGCGGATCGCCGGTCAGCATGTTGACGGTCCAGTTCATCGAGCTGATCGGGCCGAATTCGCTGAACAGCGCCATCGCGGCGGGGGGCAGGGCGTCGCCCATCGCGAGCAGCGCGACCGCGGGGTGGCAGGCGGGTTCCTCGACAAAGCGCACCCACGTCAGATATTCGCCGACCTCGCTTTTCCACGCAAAGCGCGGTCCGGTCGTCGGGCGCATGTCGAAATGGCGCACGAACGATGGCCGCGCGTGATGGTCGGGCACCGGGGCGAGCGTTTCGGGCGCTGGGCAGTCGGGCATCGACAGGCGGTTGTGATCGAGGTGGCTCGGACGATCGGGCGAGAACGCAAACATCGCGGCGGTGCCGAAACCGGCGTCGCTCGATACCCCCGCCTCGACAAACAGCGACGATTTCGACTGGCGCAGGACGCGGGTGTTCACGGTGCAATCGCCGCCGACCGGGCCGACGAAGCTGATCTGGGCATAACGCAGCGGCGTGTCGGTGGGGTGGAGCGCCATCGTTCCCGCCAGCGCGACCGCCGAGCTGATCCCGCCATAAGCGGTGCGGCCCTGCATCCAGCCGTCGTCGATATGCGCCTTCGCCACGCCGCCTTCGGTACGCAGCGTCGAAAGCAGCGCGTCGAGCGCGCTGGGGGAGGTTTGGTCGGTCATTTGGGTTCTGTTCTTTTCATTGGATCCAACAACGCCGTTCGCCCTGAGCTTGTCGAAGGGCCGTTCTTTCTTTTTCCGGCAGAGAGGGAAAGAACAGTGCTTCGAAAGGCTCAGCACGAACGGACAAGGGGTCAGCCCTCGATCTGGAAGGTCAGTCCGGCATGTTCGGTCAGCCGCGCGATCAGCGCGTCGCCGAGCAAGGCGCCCGGGGTCCACACCCCGCCGTCGCCCTTGTTCGCGAGCAGCGCGATGCCGGTTTCGGCCAGCATCTTTGACGTCGAGCCATAGCCGGGATCGCGGTCGCCCTGGACACTGGCACGAACGGTGGTGCCGTCGGGATATTCGCCGATGAACAATATGTCGTAAAAGCCGTTTTCGCGCTCTTCCTGGCTCGGCCCTTCGCCGGGTTTGAGCTTGGATTCGCCGAACGGGTTGGCCTTTGCCATTGCTTCGGCCATCGCTTTGCCGGCGTCGCCGATCGTCGTCATGACCATCTCGTCATAGACCAGATCGGCGCCCCAGGTGTGGCCGAGCAGGAAGTTGGTGCGGTGGACATTCTTGGTGTTGATCGGCGCCATGACAAAGGGCGCGGTCCAGGTGCCGGTGGCGCTGTCATATTCGGGGATCAGCCCGGTCGGCTGCGACGGCCCCTCGAACCCGGGGGTCAGCGCAAAGCTGGATTTGAGGAGCAGCGCGAGCGAGGGCTTTTTGGCGATCGCCTTCAACGTCTCTGTCAGGCTGGCGATGGTGCCGCCCGATGCGCCGCCCGCCATCTTGCGGACGCGGCCCTTGACCCGCGGCGCGGGTTTGCCATGGCGCTTCACCGCTTCGGCTTGCAGGAAATGGACGCCAAGGTCGAACGGGATCGAATCGAAGCCGCAGCTGAAGGTGATCCGCGCGCCCGACGCTTTGGCCGCATCCTGATGCGCGTCGATCATCTCGCGCATCCAGCCCGGTTCGCCGCACAGATCGGCGTAGGCGGTGCCCGCCTGGACGCAGGCAGCGACCAGTTCGCTGCCGTACAGCTGATAAGGGCCGACGGTGGTCAGGATAACGTGCGTGCGCGCCGCCATGGCGTCGAGGGTCGCGGGATCGCTGGCGTCGGCGACGACCAACGGCGTATCGACGGGCGCGCCGATCAGGTCGCGCACTTCGGCGAGCTTGGCGGCGCTGCGCCCCGCCATCGCCCATTTCGGCGCGTCCTTGCGGCTCGCATAATGTGCGGCAAGATATTCGGCGACGAGCCGACCGGTGAACCCGGTGGCGCCATAGACGATGATGTCAAATTCCCGGCTGGCCATGAAAGCCTCCCCTTACGTAAACGTAAAGGGAGGCTAGCGCAGCGCGGGGCCGATGCCAAGCGCGAAGCGTCGGAGCACCGGTGAAGTGTGAGTCAGCGACGCCAGAAGGGCCGCTTTTCGACCACCACGGGCGCGCCGACCGCCTCGGCGCGGCCTTCGGCGCGCGCGGCGCGCAGCTCGGCTTCCGCCGCATGCTGCTGCGCCTTGTGCGCTGTCAGCTCGTCGCGGCGACGCTGGCGCAGTGCGTCATAGCTCCAGCGGGTATGGCCGTAGCCGAACAGGCTGAGCAGGCCGCCCGCGATCGCGAGATTCTTCATCGCCGCCATGGCTTGCACGGGATCGGTAAATTCGCGGTGGAAGAACAGGATCGTCGCGAGGACGAAGCCCGCGAGCAGGATCGACCACAGCCGCACCGCGATGCCGAGCGCGATACACACCCCGGCGACGAGTTCGAACAATCCGGTCGGGATCGCGAGCCCGCCGGGCAGCCCCGCGGCGGCAATCATGGCGGTGGTGTCGTTGACGTGGATCAGCTTGTTGATCCCCGACACGATAAAAATCACGGCGATGAACAGGCGCCCGATAAAAACGGCAATCATGGACATGCGTCTATCCTCCAAACGATGCCCCATCCGCTTGTCCTGTCAGGACGCGCGGGGCGGGTGGAGGTTCCGCGTCAAAGCTTGGGCAGCGTGACGCCCTTTTGCCCCATATATTTGCCCGCGCGGTCGGCGTAGCTCGTCTCGCACGGCTCGTTGCCCTGGAGGAACAGGAACTGGCACGCGCCCTCATTGGCGTAAATCTTGGCGGGCAGGGGGGTGGTGTTGGAAAACTCCAGCGTCACATGACCCTCCCAGCCGGGCTCGAGCGGGGTGACGTTGACGATGATGCCGCAGCGCGCATAGGTCGATTTGCCGAGGCAAATGACCAGCACGTCGCGCGGTATCCGGAAATATTCGACGGTGCGGGCGAGCGCGAAGCTGTTCGGCGGGATGATGCAGACGTCGGTTTCGCGGTCGACGAAATTCTTGGGATCAAAATCCTTGGGATCGACGATCGTCGAATCGACGTTGGTGAAGATCTTGAACTCGGGCGCGACGCGCGCGTCATAGCCGTAGGACGACAGGCCATAGCTGATGCACCCGTCGCGGCGCTGCGCCTCGACAAACGGTTCGATCATGCCCTGCGTCTGGGCGGCTTCGCGAATCCAGCGATCGGAAAGAATGGCCATGCCGCTGTTTGTCGGCGTGCGCAGATTCGCGCAAGCGGTCAGTCGACGATATTCCTGCGCCCCTGCGAAGGCAGGGGCCCATCACCCAAGCTCTCGCCCTTCGCCACCGCGCCGCCGTGATGCCACGGTCGGAGATGGGCCCCTGCCTTCGCAGGGGCACGGTGCAGCGGGAATTCAGACTAGCCCCAGATCCTTCGGCCCAAAGGCGGCGGGCAGCAGCTCGCTGAGTTTGTAGGTCTTGACCAACGTCCCGTCGCCCGACGCGCAATGGACGAGGATGTCTGCCTGCGATCGCTCGGCGGCTTCGTTCAATATCTGGCGGCAGCGCCCGCACGGGTTGACCGGGTCGCTGCCCAGCAGCGCGTCGCCGTCGGGACGGCCGCCGATGATCGCGACTTCGGCAAGCTCGCCGATCCAGCCCTCGTTGGCGATCTTGGCGACCGCGGCGGTCTCGGCGCAGAGGGTCAGGCCATAGCTGGCGTTTTCGACATTCGCCCCGGTGACGACATCGCCGTTCTTGAGCAGCAGCGCCGCGCCGACGTGAAAGCCCGAATAGGGTGCATAGGCGCGGCTCGCGGCATCGCGGGCGGCGGCAATCAGTTCGTCACGGGCTTCGGTCATCGCGAGTCTCCTTCGGGGCGGACGACGTTCCACCCGACGGTGCCATCGGCCCCCGACAGGCGGACATAATCATTCGCCTGCCACATCGCCCAGGGGTGCGCGGCGTAATCGGGTTCGAAAAAATCGCGGCGCAGCCAGATGGTGCGCGCGATGCCTTTGGTCACCTGATAGTCGCTCTCGAACGCCGGGCCGGGCGCGATCAGGCTGCGCTTGCCCATATGCGCCTCGATCTGCGCCAGAAAGGTCGCGAGTTCGGACAATAGCAGCGCGCGGGTGGGGCGGTCGGGGCAGCGATCATCATAGTCGAGCCACACCACCGCGGGCAGCGCGTCGGCGCGGCGCGGAACGTGGCGGATGAAATTGGCCGCCTGGTCGGTCGCCAGCTGGCACAGGCTGTAACGGTGGATCGCACCGGTCTGCACCCCCGCCTCGCGCGCCGCGGCCATGTTGCGGGCGAATTTGGCGTCGATGCCGCGGGTGCCATCGGTCCCCATGACATAGGCAAAATCGGCGCCTGCGGCCTTGATCGATCCCCATTGGACGTCGCCATTGCCCGCGTCGATCGTCACCCCCTGCGTCGGATAGAGAGCCCGGTCGGGGATCCATCGCGCCGCCCACCACAGCGACAGGCCCGCCGCGAGCAGCGTCAGCACGATCGCCGCGCCGATGCGTCGCAGCAGGCGCGCGACCGCGGCGCGCCAATTGCTGCCCAGGCTGGCCGGACCCTTGCGTTTGATGGCCCCCGTCGCCACGCGTCAACCCTTGATGTGCAAGACGCAGATCAGCGTGAACAGCCGTCTCGCCGTGTCGAAATCGACCGCGATCTTGCCGTCGAGCCGGTCCATCAGCATCTCGGCCGCCTCGTTATGCAGGCCGCGGCGTGCCATATCGACGGTTTCGATCTGCTGCGCGGTCGAAGTCTTGATCGCCTGATAATAAGAGTCGCAAATTGCAAAATAGTCGCGGATCGGGCGGCGGAAACGCCCCAGCCCCAAGATGATCGCTTCGAGCGGCGAGCCGTCTTCGCGCGAGATTTCAAAGATCAGCCGCCCTTCCTCGACGCGCAGCATCAGGCGGTAAGGACCGGCATAGCCATCGGGGTGGCCGCGTTGCGGCACGAATTTATTATCCTCGATCAGGTCGAAGATCGCGACGCGGCGTTCCTGTTCAACATCGGGGTTGCGCCAGACGATCGAACCCTCGTCGAGTTCGACCGAAATGATGCGCTGTCGGGAAGGGTCTGCGTCGGCCATACTGCCTGTGCTTCTACTTGGCGCGGGGCGAAGGGCAAGGGGGCGTAAAGATCCCCCTGCTCCCGTTCGTGTCGAGCGAAGTCGAGACACGCGAAGACGTGCGCGACCCAACGTGTCTCGACTTCGCTCGACACGAACGGAATTTCGGACTTATCCCCAGATGCCTCCACGGCGGCGCAGAAAGGAATCGCCTGGCCGGTTGCGCCTCGCGCAGCGACAGAGCATGAAGCGACCATGTTAGATGTTGTCCGCCTCTCTCCGTCGGCGTCCGCCGGCGACGAACGCCAATTGCCGCGCAATATCGAGGCCGAGGCTGCGTTTCTCGGCGCGATCCTGATCGACAACCGAGTCGTCGAGGATCTGCCGGTGGCGCTCACACCCGATCATTTCTTTGAGCCGCTGCACGGCCGGATTTTCCAGCAGGCGATGGCGCTGATCGAGCGCAACAGCATCGCGACCCCGGTGACGCTGAAGCCGTTTTTTGACAGCGACGAAGCAATGAAGGCGGTCGGCGGCCCGGGCTATCTCGCGCAGCTGACCGGCAGCGGCGCCGGCCTGATCGGCGCGCGCGATTTTGCGCGACAGATTTTCGACCTCGCGCTGCTGCGCGAACTGGTCGGGGTTGGCCGGGTGCTCGTCGACAATGCGCTCGACACCAGCGAACGCGTTGATCCGCAGTCGCAGATCGAGGAAGCCGAAACCGCGCTGTATCGCGTCGCGGGCGGCGAGGCCGAGATGGGGACGGTCAAAAGCTTTAGCCAGGCGTCCAAGATGGCGCTCGACGGGGCCGAGCGCGCGCTCAATTCGGGCGGTCACCTGTCGGGCGTTACCACCGGTCTTTCCAGCATGAATGCCAAGATCGGCGGCATGCACAATTCCGACTTGATGATCCTGGCGGGGCGTCCGGGTATGGGCAAGACCTCGCTTGCCACCAACATCGCCTATAATGCGGCCGAGCGGTTCCGCCGCGACGAAGGCGACGGCATCCCGCCCGAAAAGAATATGGGCGCCAAGGTCGCGTTCTTCAGCCTGGAAATGTCCGCCGACCAGCTTGCGACCCGCGTGCTCGCCGAACAGTCGGAAGTGTCGGGCGAAGCGCTGCGCATGGGTAAGATCAGCAAGGAACAGTTTCAAAAGCTGTCGCGCGCGGCGCAGCAGCTTCAGACGCTGCCGCTGTTCATCGACGACACGCCGGGGTTGACCATCGCGGGCCTGCGAACGCGCGCGCGGCGCTTGCAGCGGCGGCACGGCATCGGTCTGATCATCGTCGACTATCTGCAGCTGCTTCAGGGAACGTCAAAAGCGGGCGACAACCGCGTGCAGGAAATTTCGGAAATTTCGCGCGGTTTAAAGACGCTGGCGAAGGAATTGAACGTCCCGGTGATGGCGCTGTCGCAGCTTAGCCGCGCGGTCGAGCAGCGCGAGGACAAGCGCCCGCTGCTGTCGGACTTGCGCGAATCAGGCTCGATCGAACAGGACGCCGATATGGTGATGTTCGTGTTCCGCGAAGATTATTACCTCGCCGCGCAGGAACCCGACCAGAATGATACGAAGCTGCAACAGGCCTATGTGGACTGGCACGAAAAAATGGAGCGCGTCCATGGAACGGCGGAGCTGATCATCGCCAAGCAGCGCCATGGTTCGACCGGTCGGATAAGGTTGCGGTTCGAATCGCATATCACGAAATTCAGCGACCTTGCCGACAATGGCATGGCGTATGAGGATTATGAGTAGCTGCCGTCGTCATCCCTCGCCGGGGTGACGCAAGGGTCAGAATGCCGGATCGTTCGCCGGGTCGTCACCGATCGGCGACACCGTTTCGTGGATGCCGCATTCGGTCTTGTCCCAGCCGCGCCAGCGACCCGAGCGGGGATCTTCGCCCGGCTGAACCTTTGACGTGCACGGCGAGCAGCCAATCGACGGATAGCCTTGGGCCTCCAGCGGGTGGCGCGGCAGGTCGTGCGCGTCGAAATAGGCGTCGAGATCGGCGCGCGTCCAGTTTGCGAGCGGATTGAATTTCAAACGGCCGGTCGTGCCATCGAGCTCGAAGCGCGGCAGGCCCTGTCGCGTCGATGACTGGAAGCCCTTGCGCCCGGTGATCGACGCATCGAAATCGGCGAGCGCCTTTTCGAGCGGTTTGACCTTGCGGATTTCGCAGCAGCCGTCGGGGTCATAGGACCAGCGCAATTCGGTTGCGTCCTTGGCCGCGAGATCGTCGGTGTCGGGGGTCAGGTTGACGATATTGAGCCCGAGCCGAGCGGCGAGGATGTCGCGATAGGCCAAAGTTTCGGGGAAATGCTTGCCGGTGTCGAGAAACAGCACCGGCATGTCGGGCGCGACCTGGGCCACCAGATGCAGCAGCACGGCGCTTTCGGCGCCAAAGCTGGAGACGATCGCGGTGTCGCCGAGCAGGCCCGCGCCGATGACGCTGGCGACCACCTCGGCGGCGTCCTGACCGCGGAACAGATTGTTCAGGCGGATCACGTCGGCGTCGGTGAAACGCGGCGCAACGTCGATACGATCGCGGGTGCGGTCTTCGCGGCCTGTGGCGGGAGAGGCCTTCACGTCAGCCATGCCTCAGCTTCCAGATCGGCACCGCAGCGTCGGCGGCGGTTTGATAATGTTCGGGCCAGCGGCTGAGCGCGGCCTCGACATCGGCGGGATTGAGCGATTTTTCGGGTGCGAAGCTGTCGAAACCGCAGCGTTTCAGATAGGCGATCTGGTCGACCAGCACGTCGCCCTGCGCGCGCAGTTCGCCGGTATAGCCCGCCTCGCGCAGGATGCGCGCCGACGAATAGCCGCGGCCGTCGCGGAATTTCGGAAACGCAACCTCGATCAGCGCGAGCCGATCGAGATGCGGAATCAGCGCGCGCGCGTCCTCATCCGATTCGAGCCGCACCGCGGTCGCGTTCGACTGGTCGAGAAAGGCGTCGAGGGTGACGCAGGGCTCCTCGCCATCGCTGTGCAGATGCTCAACCATAGATCGCCTCCTTGAACGGCGCCATGCCGACGCGGCGGAAGGTGTCGACGAAGCGTTCGCCGTCGGTGCGTTCGCTGAGATATTTGTCCGTGACGCGTTCGATCGCGTCGACGATACCGTCCTCGTCGAAACCGGGGCCGGTGATCGTGCCGAGCGAGACGTCCTCCGCGCCCGAGCCGCCGAGCAGCAGCTGGTAGTTTTCGGTGCCTTTGCGGTCGACGCCCAATATGCCGATATGCCCGGCGTGGTGATGGCCGCAGGCGTTGATGCAGCCCGAAATCTTGAGCTTGAGCTCGCCGAGGTCGCGCTGCCGCGCCGGGTCGGCAAAGCGCTGCGCGATCTTCTGCGCGACCGGGATCGAGCGCGCGTTGGCGAGGCTGCAATAATCGAGCCCGGGGCAGGCGATGATGTCGCTGATCAGGTCGAGGTTCGGCGTCGCGAGACCTGCGCCGTCGAGCGCCTGCCAGATCGCGTAAAGATCGGCCTTGCGGACGTGGGGCAGGACGATGTTCTGCGCGTGGGTGACGCGCAGCTCGTCATGGCTGTATTTCTCGGCGAGGTCGGCCATCAGGTCGATCTGCGCCGAGCTGGCGTCGCCGGGGATGCCGCCGATGGGCTTCAGGCTGATGTTGACGATCGCGTGGCCCGGCACCTTGTGCGCCGCGACATTCTGGTCGACCCAGACTGCGAAATCGGGGTCGCTGCGATCGATCGCATCGGGTGCGCTGGTATCGAGCGGCGGCATGGCGAATTGCGCCGCGATGCGGTCGAATTCGGCCTTGGGCGGATCGATGCCGAGCGACTTCACATGCGCCCATTCGGCATCGACCTGGCGGCGATATTCGTCGGCGCCGAGTTCGTGGATCAGGATCTTGATCCGCGCCTTGTAGATATTGTCGCGGCGGCCATAGCGGTTGTAGACGCGCAGGCACGCCTCGGCGTAGCTCAGCAGATCGTCCAGCGGCACGAAATCCTTGATCAGCGGCGCGATCATCGGGGTGCGGCCCATGCCGCCGCCGACATAGAAAGCGGCACCGTGCACGCCGTCACGCTCGACGATCTGGATGCCGATGTCGTGGAGCCGCATCGCGGCGCGATCTTCGTCGGCGGCGATGACCGCGATCTTGAACTTGCGCGGCAGATAGCTGAATTCGGGGTGAAAGCTCGACCATTGGCGGAGCAGTTCGGCCCACGGACGCGGATCGGTCCGCTCGTCGGCGGCGGCGCCCGCCCACTGGTCGGAGCTGATGTTGCGGATGCAATTGCCGCTGGTCTGGATCGCGTGCATCTCGACCGACGCCAGGTCTTCGAGGATCGCTGGGGCATCCTCCAGCTTGATCCAGTTATACTGGATATTCTGGCGGGTAGTGAAATGGCCGTAATCGCGGTCATATTTGCGCGCGATGTGCGCGAGCAACCGCAACTGACGCCCGTCGAGCGTGCCATAGGGCACTGCGACGCGCAGCATGTAGGCGTGAAGCTGGAGATACAGGCCGTTCATCAGGCGCAGCGGCTTGAACTGATCCTCGGTGATTTCGCCCGCCAGGCGGCGCTTTACCTGATCGGCGAATTCGGCGACGCGTGCGTCGACCATCTGCTGGTCATATTCGTCATATTTATACATATCAGATCACCCAGTCGCCGGCCGCGGGGTCGGCGGGTTTCAATGTCAGGTCGGGGCGCACGGTCGGACCCAATGCGCGGATGCGGTCCTTGATATGCGCGGGGCGCGGGCCGTCGGCGGTGGCTTCGCCCGCGATGATATAGGGCGCATTGACGCGGCGCGCGGCTTCCTCGACCGCAAGGATCGCCTCGCCATGCTCGCCGACGTCCGCGGCGTCCTCGATATGCAGCGACCAGTCGGCGCCGGTCCACCAGGTGACGAAACCTGTTTTCAGGTCGTTGCCCGTGAGCAATTTCATGCAAAATTCCCTAGTTTTTCGGCAACGCCGGGGGCGCCGAGGCAGTCGAGCGCGTCAGCGCGCGCCGCGACCTTGCCGACGATGATCAGCGCCGGACTCTTCACCGCCTCGCGTGCGACAAGGTCGCCAAGATCGGTCAGCAGCGTGCGCAGGACGCGGGCGTCGGCGGTGGTGCCACGCTCGATTACCGCGACGGGGAGGTCCGGCGACACGCCGTCGGCAATCAGCTTGTCGGCAATGGCGTGCGCGGTCGCGAGGCCCATGTAGATGACGAGGGTGCGGCCATGACCCGCGAGCCCCGACCAGTCCTGATCGGACAGATCCTTGCACTGACCGGCCACGAAGCTGACCGCGCTGGCGTCATCGCGATGGGTGAGGGGGAGCCCCGCCTGCGCCGCGCAACCGGCTGCGGCGGTGATGCCGGGGACGACCTCGCACGCGACTCCGGCGGCACGCGCGGCGCCCAGTTCTTCGCCGCCGCGCCCGAAGATGAACGGATCGCCGCCCTTCAGCCGCACGACCTGCTTGCCCGCCCGCGTTTCGCGGACGAGCAGTTCGTTGATCAATTCCTGCTTCATCGTGTGGCGGCTGCGCTGCTTGGCGACGCTGATCCGCTCCACATGCGCCGGGATCAGCGCGAGCACGCCGTCACCGACCAGTCCGTCATGGACGACCAGATCGGCGCTCGCCAGCAACCGCGCCGCGCGCAGCGTCAGCAGATCGGGGTCGCCTGGACCAGCGCCGACCAGCCAGAGCTTGCCAGCCGAGGGGAGAGTCTTTTCCATGCTGGCGAAGATGGTTCACGTACCCGGAAAGCGCAAAGCAGGCTTTGTTGACGGGGGTGTAGGTAAAATTGGGCGTCCAGAACCCGTTTGCCCTGAGCTTGTCGAAGGGCCGTTCTTCCCTTGCGACGTTCACAAGAAGAACGGTGCTTCGACAAGCTCAGCACGAACGGGGAATATAGGGTCTATAAATATTTCTTCGTCACCAGCTGCGACCCTTCGGGATCGCGCAGTCCCACGCCGATCGACGCGCGCATCGCGTCGCTTTCGCTGCTCGCGACCGGATAGGCGCAATAATCGGCGGCGTAAAAGGCGCTGGGGCGGTGATTGCCCGACAGGCCGACGCCGCCAAAAGGCGCGGCCGACGAGGCGCCGTTGGTCGGGCGGTTCCAGTTGATCACCCCGGCGCGGGCATTGGCCCAGAACTGGTCGTACAGCTGCGGCGTCCCGCCGATCAGCGCCGCCGACAGGCCAAAGGCGGTGTTGTTCGCCTCGGCGATCGCCGCCTCGAAACTGTCGACGCGGATCACTTGCAGCAACGGGCCGAACAGCTCGATGTCGGGGCGTTCGGGCATGCCGGTCACGTCGATGATGCCGGGGGTCAGGAACGGGCGCCCGGCGATCGGCCGCGTCATGTGGCGGATCACCTGGCCGCCGTTCGACATCAGGATCAGAAAGCTTTCGGTCAGGTGATCGGCGGCCTCATTGTCGATCACCGGCCCCATATAGGGCGCGGGGTCGGCGTGCGGATGATCGACGATGAGCCGGCCCGCGAGCGTCTTGACCTCTTCAAGCAGCGCGTCGGCCAGGCTGTCACGCACGATCAGCCGCCGCGCATTGCTGCACCGTTGCCCGGCGCTGAGGAACGCCGACTGGACCACCAGGATCGCGGCGGTGCGGATGTCGGCGGTGTCCCACACGACGATCGGATTGTTGCCGCCCATCTCCAGCGCCAGCATCTTGCCCGGCTGGTCGGCGAACTGGCGGTTGAGCGCCAGGCCGGTGCGCGCCGAGCCGGTGAACAGCAGGCCGTCGATGCCCGCATGCCCCGCCAGCGCCTTGCCCGTGTCGGGGCCGCCGACGATCAGGCGCAGCACCGCTTCCGGCACCCCGGCGCTGTGGAACAGTTCGACCAGCTTGGCGCCGACCGCGGGGGTCTTTTCCGACGGTTTGAACAGCACCGAATTGCCCGCGATCAGCGCCGGGACAATATGGCCGTTCGGCAGATGCGCGGGGAAATTATACGGGCCGAGTACCGCGAGCGCGCCATGCGGTTTGTGGCGCACCGCGTTGCGCAGCCCCATCGCGCCTTCGATCCGCCGGTTCGGGGTGCGCTCGGCGTAAGCGGTGACCGAAATATTGACCTTGTTCACCACCGATTCGACCTCGGTGCGCGCTTCCCACAATGGCTTGCCGGTTTCACGCGCGATCAGGTCGGCGAAAACCTCGCCTTCGGCTTTGACCCGATCGGCGAAGCGGCGCAGCGTTTCGGTGCGGAAGGTAACGGGTTTGGCCGCCCATTCGGGCCAGGCGCGCCGCGCGATGTCCACTTCGTCATCGACATGGCTGACCGCGCCGCGCCACAGTTCTTCGCCGGTTGCGGGTTCGAAGGAAAGCAGGGGTTCGCTCATGGTCGATCGGGTCTTATCGGTGAAAGGCGGTGGCGGCAACCTGCGCTGCGGTTTGCTATGACGGATTGCTTGCACCGCGCGGCGTGGTTGGCGATAGACGCAAGCGACTCCAGCGCGCCGGGACGCGCAAGGACATCAGCCAAGGGGATGTGCCATATTGGCCAAGCAGGACAGCCGCCGCGACTGGTCGGACCAATATTGGTGGTCGGGCGACGGTGTGCGGCTGCATGCGCGCGTCTATGCGGGGCCGGAGGGGGCCGGGACGGCGCCACCCGTGCTGTGCATGCCGGGTCTCGCCCGCAACGCCCGCGATTTCGAGCTGCTCGCGCCGCACGTCGCCCGGCACCGCAAGACGATTGTCATCGAATTCCGCGGCCGCGGTGAAAGCGCTTATGCCAAGGATCCGATGACCTATGTGCCGCTGACCTATGTCCAGGATGTCGTCGCGCTGCTCGATGAACTGGGCATCGATCGTTTCGCAACGATCGGCACCTCGCTGGGCGGGCTGGTGTCGATGTTGATGGCGGCGACGCTGCCGGGACGGCTCGTCGGTGCCGTTTTGAACGACGTTGGACCCGAACTGCAAACCGCCGGGCTGGAGCGGATCCGCGATTATATCGGCGCAGGGGGCAGCCAGCCCACGTGGATGCACGCGGCGCGCGCTTATGCCGATCTCAACGGTGCGATCTATCCGCATTTCGGTATCCACGACTGGCTGCGCCTGACCAAGCGCACCCACCGACTGACCCCCGAAGGCCGCATCGTCACCGATTATGACAAGCAAATCGCGGCGCCGCTGCGTACCCCTGGGGGCGAGGCGCCTTTCGACCTCTGGCCGGTCTATCGCGCGCTCGGCGACGGTCCGTTGCTGATCCTGCGCGGCGAACTGTCGGATATTTTGGCGCGGTCGGCGGGCGAGAAGATGGTCGCCGCGCTGCCGTACGCGCGGCTGGTCGAGGTGTCGGGGGTCGGCCACGCGCCGACGATGGACGAACCCGAAGCGGTCGCGGCGATCGACGCCTGGCTGGCGGCGCTGCCCGCCGCGTGACCGGCGCCAAGGCTCCTGTGCGCCTGCTGCACCTGCATTCCAGCTTTTCACTGGGCGGCAAGGAGGCGCGCGCCGTTCGGCTGATGAACCTGATGGGGCCGCGCGCGCGTCACAGCATATTGTCGGCAGTGCCCGATGCGATGGGCGCGCGCGATGCAATCGCCCCGGCGATCGACGTCGAATTTCCGGCTGACGCCCCGCCGCTGCACGGCAAGCCGGGACCGGCGCGCTACCGAAACCTTG
Source organism: Sphingopyxis sp. (assembly GCF_051861155.1). Lineage (GTDB taxonomy): Bacteria > Pseudomonadota > Alphaproteobacteria > Sphingomonadales > Sphingomonadaceae > Sphingopyxis. Next base: position 344,360 of record NZ_JBHYDE010000003.1, read on the forward strand.
CCGCCTATATGCAACAGTTCGACCTGGTGCTCAGCTATAATTGGGGGGCGATGGACGGGGTGATGGCGCACCGCGTCCTGGCGCCGTTCCGCGATTTGCCGCCGCTGATCCACCACGAGGACGGGTTCAACGAGGATGAGAGCGTCCGGCGCAACTGGAAACGCAATGGCTTTCGCCGTCTCGCGCTGCCGACGGCCGAGGCGCTCGTGGTGCCGTCGACGCTGCTCGAACGGATCGCCGCCGACGAATGGCGCGCGCGGCGACGGACGGTGGTGATCCGCAACGGTATCGACACCGCGGCCTATGGCGCCGAACCGTCGGTGGCGATTCCGGGGCTGGAGCGGCGCGCGGGCGAGGTGGTGATCGGCACCGTCGCCGGGCTGCGCAAGGTCAAGGATCTGCCGCGGCTGGTGCGCGCGGTTGCCGCTTTGCCCGCGAACGTCAGGCTGGTCATTGTCGGCGAGGGACCGGAGCGCGCGGCGATTGCCGCCGAAGCGGCGGCGTGCGGGATCGCCGATCGGCTGGTGATGCCGGGGTTCATGGCCCAGCCCGCGTGCTGGATCGGCCATTTCGATTTGCTCGCGCTGTCGTCGCAAAGCGAGCAGGCGCCGATCGCGGTGATCGAGGCGATGGCGGCGGGCCTGCCCGTGGCGAGCCCCGATGTCGGCGATGTCGCGGCGATGGTGGCGCCCGACAACCGGCGCTTTGTCGCCAACGACGAAACGGCTTTTCGCGCTGCCTTGGCTGCACTGGTCGCCGACGGCGAGCTGCGCGCCCGGATCGGCACCGCAAACCGGCGCGTGGCGGCTCAGCGGTTCGATGAATCGACGATGGTCGCGGCGTATCAAAAACTCTATGGTAAAGCGCTCAAAGGCCGCCGCCTGTTTGCGGGTTAGCCAGCCGCGGAACCATTGACTTTCGCCGCGCGCTTCCGCTTACGGAACCGGCACGGGGACTGGCCGGAAAGGGAACGGCCGGTGGAGAGAAAGAGATTTAAAATGTTCAAAGGATTGAAGCCCATCCTTTACGGCGGACGTGAAGTCTGGCCGTTGGTCGAGGGCGGCAAGGGCGTGTCGGCGACCAACCATATGTCGAGCGGGGCCTGGGCCGCGGCGGGCGGTATCGGCACCGTGTCGGCGGTCAACGCCGACAGCTATGACGCCGAGGGCAAGATCGTCCCGCAGGTTTACAAGTCGCTGACCCGCAAGGAACGCCACGAGGAACTGATCCACTACGGCATCGAAGGCGCGGTGGCGCAGGTCGAGCGCGCTTATGAGGTGTCGGGCGGCAAGGGCGCGATCAACATCAACGTATTGTGGGAAATGGGCGGCGCCCAGCAGATATTGGAAGGCGTGCTGGCGCGGACCAAGGGCATGGTCGCGGGGGTCACCTGCGGCGCCGGGATGCCCTACAAGCTCAGCGAAATCGCCGAGCGCCACAATGTCATGTATCTGCCGATCATCAGCTCGGCCCGCGCCTTTCGCGCGCTGTGGAAGCGCGCCTATCACAAGGTGCCGCATCTGCTGGGCGCGGTGGTTTATGAGGATCCGTGGCTCGCGGGCGGGCACAACGGCCTTTCGAACGCCGAAGACCCTCTGGTCCCGCAGGATCCCTATCCGCGCGTCGCCGCGGTGCGCGAAACGATGCGCGCCGAGGGGATCGCCGACTCTGTGCCGATCGTGATGGCGGGCGGCGTCTGGTATCTGCGCGATTGGGAAAACTGGATCGACAATCCCGAGCTTGGCCAGATCGTGTTCCAGTACGGCACCCGCCCGCTGCTGACCGAAGAAAGCCCGATCCCGCAGGCGTGGAAGGATCGCCTCCGCACCCTCGACGACGGCGACGTGCTGCTGCACCGCTTTTCGCCCACCGGTTTTTACTCCAGCGCGGTGCGCACCCCGTTCCTGCGCGATCTCGAAGCGCGGTCGGAGCGCCAAATTCCTTACTCGAAACAAGAAGCGGGCGATCATATCGTCCAGCTCGACGTCGGGGTGAAGGGCAAGAATTTCTGGGTCACCCCGCATGACCGGGCAAGGGCGCGCGACTGGGCGGCCGAGGGCTATACCGAGGCGCTGAAGACCCCCGATAACACGGTGGTGTTTGTGACCCCCGACGACAAGGCGGTGATCCGCAAGGACCAGACCGACTGCATGGGCTGCCTGTCGCATTGCGGCTTTTCGTCGTGGAAGGACCATGACGATTACACCACCGGCTACCTCGCCGACCCGCGCAGCTTTTGCATCCAAAAGACGCTGCAGGACATCGCGCACGGCGGCGATCCCGAGCAGAATCTGATGTTTGCGGGCCACGCCGCGTTCAATTTCAAGACCGATCCCTTTTACTCGAACAACTTCACCCCGACGGTGAAGCAGCTCGTCGACCGGATTTTGACGGGGGATTGAGCCCAGCATGACCGGCGAGCTGCCGGCCTATACCGACGCCCATATCAAGGCGGCGCTGCTCGCTGCCGGGGCGTCGGGCACGATCTATTCGCTGGTGATGCCCGAATCCGAAGCGGCGCTCGCGGCCATCGTCGATGCGCGCCGCCGATATTTCGACATGTATCGCGAGCCATGGTCGCAAAAGCAGGACGACATGCACGTCGCCTATTTCGACAAATGGATCCAATGGTCGCGTCCGATCGTCGATTTTCCGGCCGCGATCTTTCCCTTTCGCTACCCGACCGCGGGGGCGAGCGAGGGAATATTCAAGATCATGGCCGAATATCTCGTCGCGTGCCGGCGTGACGGCAGCGATCCGTCGATCCATATATTCGACGGCGAATATGAAGGCTTTCCGGCCTATGCGGGCTCGCTTGGCATCGATGTGGTGCGCCATGAACGGGCGAACTGGCGCGATGTCCCCGCAGTATTAGGCGGGCGCGCGATGTTCTGGATCAGCCAGCCCTCGGCGATCGATGGCATGGTCTGGGACGATTTCGGCCCTTTCATCGAACGAATGGCGCGCGCGCGGCCCGATGTCGCGGTGATCCCCGACCTGACCTATGTCGGCAGCGTCGCGCGCGCCTTTTCGGTGGATCTCCACGCGCCCAACATTCCCGCTTTCGTCATCAGCCACAGCAAGCCGTTCGGCGGCTATTATCACCGGGTCGGCGGCGTCTTTTCGCGGAGCGAACTGCCGTCGCTCTTTGGGAACAAATGGTTCAAAAATCTTCAGTCGCTCGCCTGGGCTACCGAAATGATGACCCGCCACGGGGTATTCGACCTGTCGCTGAAATATCGCGCGGTGCAGGAAGAAGCGGCGCGGCGCGTGGGCCGGGCGCTCGACGTCCCGGAATTGGCGCCCGCCGATGTGATGCTGCTCGGCATCGCGCCGGCCCACGAGGGGCAGGGCGATTTGGTCCGGAACGTGTTTCGCGGCAGCGGCAATGAGCGCGTCGTGCGCCTATGCCTGACGCCCAGCATGACGTGCCTGATCGACCCGGCGATGGCGCCGCTCAGCGCGCCGTCGCTGTTGGCCCGGTGGGCGAACGAGGAGGATTTCCGCGCGTGAAAACCGACACGATCCGCCTTTTGATGCAGCCCTGTGATATCCATGACTATGTAAAGGGGCTGTGGTCGGACGGCCCCATCCGCCGCTCGCACGAAAACGGAGGGGCGGTCCACAAACTGATCGAACGCTTTGCCCGCGTCCCGCGCCTTTTTTACGAGGCATCGAACGAAAAGGCCGAATGGACCCATTTTTCGGCTTGGTGGGGCGGCATCCTGCTGTGCGATTACGCCAATCCGGTGATCCGCGATCTGCGCTATCTGCACGAAATCTATCATGCCGCGAACATGCCCCATATCGCGGCCATCAACCTCGCAACGCTCGAGGCCAAAAATTTCCGCAACGAGCGCGAGGCGAGCACCTATACCGAAATGGCGGTGTATCTGGAATTTCCCGAGCTGCGGCCGCTCACGTTCGACCACCCGATCTTTGTCGACCGCTTCCTTTTTCCCGATGGCGATTATCATAATCCCGACCCGCTGATGCTCGATCGGTGGAAACGCGAACCCGACCAGCTATTCCAGGAATTGCTCTATGCTCGGATCAGGGTCGTGCTCGCGACGGCGGACGAAATCGATCCCGACGATCCGCAGATCGTCTGGCTGCGGCGCTATGGCGAGCAGGGTGACAACTGGCTCAAAGTGTGGCGCGAGCGCTATCAGCTGGTCGAAGACGCCATGCTGACGCTCAAGCGCGACACCGCGCAGGGCGATCGCGAAGGCGCGGCGAACCGGCATCTCGACTGGCTGTTGTCCGATGCGATTGCGGAGGGGAGCGGAATTCCGTTTGCGCGGGAAGCCATCGCCTTCCGAAGCAAGTTCGACGAGCTGATCGCGCTTTATGACAACGCGATGGAAAAAGCCGATCAGACCGCGGTGAAGAACAAGCCGCTCGACTGAGCGGCCCGGTCAGGCCCAACCCTCCAGCACCTGATCGGCCGGACGATGGCCGTCGCACCAGGCGCGGATGTTGGCGATCACCTTTTCGCCCGACGCCTCGCGGCCCTCGATCGTCGCCGACCCCAGGTGCGGGAGCAGCACGACATTGTCGAGCGCGAGCAGCGCCGGGTCGACCGCGGGTTCGTGGGTGTAAACATCGAGCCCAGCGCCCGCGATACGGCCGGTCTGAAGCGCCGCGATCAGCGCCTTTTCGTCGACGATCTCGCCGCGCGCGGTGTTGATCAGATATGCGGTGGGCTTCATCGATCCGATGCGCGCCGCATTGACCATCTCGTGCGTCTCGGCGGTGTGCGGGCAGTGCAGCGTCACGATGTCGCTGATCCGCAGCAAGGTATCGACGCTCGCGTGATAGCTCGCGCCCAATTCCTCCTCGATCGCTTCGGGCAGGCGGCGGCGATTGTGATAATGGATCGACAGGCCGAAGGCGCGCGCGCGGCGAGCGACCGCGAGGCCGATGCGCCCCATGCCGATGATGCCGAGCAATTTGCCGCCGACGCGGTGGCCGAGCATCGCGCTGGGCGCCCAGCCCGCCCATTGTCCCGATCGCATTAGCTTCTCGCCCTCGGCCAATCGCCGCGGCACCGACAGGATCAGCGCCATCGTCATGTCGGCGGTATCCTCGGTAAACACCCCCGGGGTGTTCGACACCATGATTCCCTTCGCGCGTGCCGCAGACAGGTCGATATGATCGACCCCGGCGCCGAAGTTGGCGATCAGTTTGAGCCTTTCGCCTGCCGATGCCAGCACCTCGGCGTCGATCTCGTCGGTGACCGTCGGGACAAAGACGTCGCAGTCGGCGACCGCGGCCTTCAGCTCGTCCTTGGTGAAGGCGTGGTCGTGCGCCGACAGCGCGACGTCGAACAATTCGGCCATGCGCGCTTCGACATGCGGCATCAACTGGCGGGTGACGATGACGCGCGGGCGTTTCGGGCGGGTGGAATCGGGCATGGCCGCCGATAGAGCGCGCCGATGGGCGGTGGTCAAGGGGCTGCTCGCGCAAAAGCTTGTGGACGAGTGCAGCCTTTGGCGCGGTGAGCGGTTGAAAAGCCGGGGCGATTTTGACAAGGCAGACGCATGACCAGCCGAACAACTGCCCTGATTTTGCTCAGCCTTGCCGTCGTGGGACCGGCATCGGCCCAATCCGACCCGAAATTGCCCTATTGGGCGTCGATCAGCGTCGACGAGGCGCGGATGCGCAAGGGGCCGTCGCCCGACGTGCCGGTGATCTGGGAATATCGGCGCAAGGATCTGCCGGTCAAGGTCGTCGCGCGTCACGAAAGCTGGCGCAAGATCGAGGATCCCGACGGGACGCAGGGGTGGATGGCGGCGCGGTTGCTGAGCCGCACGCGCACCGCGATCGTCACCGGCGACATTCGCCCGCTGCGCGAAGAAGCCAGCGCGGCGGCGGCGGTGGCCTATCGCGCCGAACCCGGCGTCGTCGGGCGGATCACCGAATGTGGCGATGGCTGGTGCCGGTTCGACGTCAAGGGGCGCAAGGGCTGGATCCAGACCGACCATATCTGGGGCGATTGACCGGTCGCACGAAAAGGGCCGGACGGTTTCCCGCCCGGCCCTCGCAAATTCTATCGCTTAGCGCCGCCAGTTGAAGTGGTTGCGGTAAACTCTCACCACTCGGCCGTTGCGCTCGTTGACGAGCAGCAGGTCGTTGTAGTGACGCACATAGGTCAGGTTGCGACCGGCGCGCGGCACGCCCCAGCGGCTGTCATAGCTCGGACGATACGCCGGGGCGTAATAGTTCGAGCGGAGCGTCGCGCCGACGCGGAACTGCTGGTAACGGAACGGCGCGCGATAGTTCGAATAGCGACGGTCCTGGCGCCAATCCTGGCGGCTGTCGCGCAAATCCCGACGGGCGTCGCGATATTCGCGGCTTTCCTCGCGGACGTCGTCGCGGTCGCCATAACGCTGGGCGTCGCGTAGTTCGCGTTTTTCTTCACGAACGTCGCGGCGGTCTTCCCGGATCTCGCGGGTCTGGGCCTGCGCGGCGGCGGGGACCATCATCGCGGCGATCAGGCCGGCGGTGAGAAATTTGGTCTTCATGTGCCATTCCTTTCAATCGGTCAGGGGGAGGGGATCTGCCCGATGACAAACATGGAATAGGCGAGCCCGTTTGAACGATGCCGGAATGCGGCGTTTATTTTCAGGACATTAGTGTCGCAAATTGTCGCGAAGATAGCGATGGGGCGCGCGGTTGGTGCGGCCAGCTCCTGCAACCTTTCGGCGTCGTCATCGCGAGCGCAGCGAAGCAATCCAGGGCGTGAAAGCCGCTCTGGATTGCTTCGCTACGCTCTTAATGACGCGGCTTGAGCGGCCTTAGACCAGTTCGACCGCCACCGCCGTCGCTTCGCCGCCGCCGATGCACAGGCTGGCGATGCCGCGCGTCTTGCCGTGGCGCTGCAGCGCCGCGATCAGCGTCGTGATGATGCGGGTGCCGCTGGCGCCGATCGGGTGGCCGAGCGCGGTGGCGCCGCCGTGGACGTTGATCTTGTCATGCGCGATGCCCAGGTCGTGCATCGCGAACATCGCGACGCAGGCGAAGGCTTCGTTCACCTCGAACAGGTCGACGTCGCCGATGCTCCAGCCGGCCTTGGCCAGCACCTTGTTGATCGCGCCGACGGGAGCGATGGTGAAATCCTTGGGCTCCTGCGCGTGGGCGGCATGCGCGACGAGGCGCGCGACGGGCTTCGCGCCCTTGGCATCGGCGACCGACTGGCGGGTCAGGACGACCGCGGCGGCGCCGTCCGAAATCGAGCTGCTGGTCGCGGCGGTGATCGTGCCGTCTTTGGCAAAGGCCGGCTTCAGCGTCGGGATCTTGTCGGGCATCGCCTTGCTGGGGGCTTCGTCGGTATCGACGACGACATCGCCCTTGCGGCCCGCAATCGTCACCGGCGCGATCTCGGCGGCGAAGGCGCCGTCGGTGATTGCGGCCTTGGCGCGGCTGAGCGATGCCAGCGTATAATCATCCTGCGCCTGACGCGACAGCTGATAGGCATCGGCGGTATCCTGCGCAAAGGTGCCCATGGCGCGGCCCGTCTCATAGGCATCTTCCAGCCCGTCGAGGAACATATGGTCATAGGCGGTGTCGTGGCCGATGCGCGCGCCGCCGCGATGCTTCTTGAGCAGATAAGGCGCGTTGGTCATCGATTCCATGCCGCCCGCGACGATCAGGTCGACGCTGCCCGCGGCGAGCGCTTCGGCGCCCATGATGACGGTCTGCATGCCGGAACCGCACACCTTGTTGACGGTCGTCGCCTGCACCGATTTGGGCAGGCCTGCCTTGATCGCGGCCTGCCGTGCGGGTGCCTGGCCCAGCCCGGCGGGAAGGACGCAGCCCATGTAAATACGCTCGATGTCGTCGCCGCTGACGCCGGCGCGCGCCACCGCCGCCTTGACCGCGGTGGCGCCGAGGTCGGTCGCGCTGGCGTCCGACAGGCTGCCCTGCATGCTGCCCATCGGGGTGCGGGCATAGGACAGGAAGACGACGGGATCGGTGGCGGTCATGGGACAAGACTCCGTAAGGGAACAGGGTTCGGCGGCCCGATTAGCGGAATTGCTGCACTTGCGAAAGGGGCATCCGCGAGATGGGGAGCCGGTTTCATCTTGCAACCCGCCGCGGCTCATGGTCAAACACGCGCCATCAAATCAGGGAGATGGGCAATGGCAACGGTCGCAACCAATATCAGCGGTGAAACGCAGCGCATGGCGGCCGTGCTTGCGGCGCAAAAGGCCAGCTTTACCGCGGCGATGCCCGAAAGCCTGGCGGTTCGCCGCGACCGCATCGACCGCGCGATCGCGCTGCTCGTTGACAATGCCGAAGATTTTGCCAAGGCGGTGAGCGAGGATTTTGGGCATCGCAGCCGTGAGCAGACGCTGATGACCGACATCATGCCCTCGGTCAGCGCGCTCAAACATGCGAAGAAACATATGGCCGCCTGGGCAAAGGGCGAGAAGCGCAAGCCGACCTTTCCGCTTGGACTGCTCGGCGCCAAGGCCGAAGTGGTCTATCAGCCCAAGGGTGTCGTCGGCGTCGTCGCACCGTGGAATTTCCCGGTCGGGATGGTGTTCGTGCCGATGGCGGGGATCCTGGCGGCGGGCAATCGCGCGATGATCAAGCCGAGCGAGTTCACCGAAAATGTCTCGGCGCTGATGGCGCGGCTGGTGCCCGATTATTTCGACGAGAGCGAAATAGCGGTATTCACTGGCGATTCCGACGTCGGGGTTGCCTTTTCGAAGCTTGCCTTCGACCATATGATCTTCACCGGCGCGACGAGCGTGGGCAAGCATATCATGCGCGCCGCCGCCGATAATCTCGTTCCGGTGACGCTCGAACTCGGCGGCAAGTCGCCGACCTTTATCGGGCGCAGCGCCAACAAGGATCTGGTCGGCCAGCGCGTCGCGCTCGGCAAGATGATGAATGCGGGGCAGATCTGCCTCGCGCCCGATTACCTGCTCGTCGCCGAGGACCAGGAAGGCGCGGTGATCGACAGCGTGACCAAGGGCGCGGCCGCGCTCTATCCGACCCTGCTTGCGAACGACGACTATACGTCGGTGGTGAACACGCGCAATTACGACCGGCTGCAATCCTACCTCGCCGACGCGCGCGAGAAGGGCGCCGAGGTGATTGAGGTCAATCCGGGCGGTGAGGATTTTGCGAGCTCGAACGGCCACAAGATGCCGCTGCATATCGTACGCAATCCCACGGGCGACATGAAGGTGATGCAGGAGGAAATCTTTGGCCCGATCCTGCCGGTCAAAACCTACAAGAATATCGACGAGGCGATCGATTATGTGAACGCGAACGACCGCCCGCTCGGCCTCTATTATTTCGGGCAGGATAAGAGCGAAGAGGACCGCGTGCTGACGCGGACGATCTCGGGCGGCGTGACGGTCAACGACGTGTTGTTCCACAATGCGATGGAGGATCTGCCGTTCGGCGGGGTCGGGCCGTCGGGCATGGGCAATTATCACGGGATCGACGGCTTCCGCACCTTCAGCCACCCGCGCGCGGTGTACCGCCAGCCAAAGCTGGACGTCGCCGGGCTGGCGGGGTTCAAGCCGCCCTATGGCAAGGCGACGGCAAAGACGCTGGCGAAGGAATTGAAGAAATAAAGTTCAAGATTCCGTTCGTGTCGAGCGAAGTCGAGACACCCATCGTCGGCGCATGCCTTATGGGCATCTCGACGTCGCTCGATGCGAACGGAATTAGCGCTAGTCCTGCCCGGCGATCTTGATGTCCTTGCCCAGCAGCGTCTTCACATAGACCCGCTGCACCAGCACATAGACCACCACTGTCAGCGGCGCCGCCAGCAGCACACCGAGGAAACCGAACAGCACCCCTGCCGCGACCACCGCGAACAGCAGCACCGCGGGCGGCACATCGACCGCCTGTTTCTGGATCATCGGTTGCAGGAAATTGCCCTGCAACTGCTGGATCACCAGGAACAGCACCAGCGTCCACAGCGCGGTGGCGGGCGAGACGGTAAAGGCGAGTAGCACCGCGGGCAGGCCGGCGATGATCGGGCCGATCATCGGGATGACGTCGAGCAGGCCGGCGATCAGGCCGAGGCCGCCCGCGGCGGGCACCCCAAGCAGCGCCAGCCCGGCGCCGGTCAGCGCTGCGACGACCAGCGACGATACCGCCTGGCCGACCATCCACCCCTTTAGCCCGCGCGCCGCATCGCCCAGCGCCAGCTCGGCGGTGGCTTCGGCTCGGGCGGGCATCAGCAGCAAAAGCCCGCGGCGATAGGTCGCGGGATCGCTGGCAAGGAAGATCGCGGCGACCAGCACCAGCACGAAATCGGCGATGCCGCTGCCCGCCGCCAGCGCATAGCCGCCCGCTTGCGAAACGATCTGCGAGATGTCGTTGCTGCCGACCTCGGCCAGTTCGCGCACCCGCGCGCCGAGGCCGTAGCGGTCGAGAAAGGCTTCGACGCCGCGCAGCGCTTGCGGCACCTGCTCGCGGATGGTGTCGATTTCGCGCGCGAGCTGCGACCCGAACAGGATGAAGGCGCCGGCAAAGATGGCAACGATGCCCGCGACCGACAGTGCGAGCGCAAACCCGCGACTCATCTTGGTCCGGCGAACGAGCCAGCCGGCGATCGCGTCAAAGATCGCCCCCAGCACGATCGCGGCGAACACCAGCATGAAAAAGCGGGTCAGGGTGATCGCCAGCCATGCGACGCCGACGATCGCGATGACGGTCACCGCCGCCATCGCGATCCGGCCGGGCCCGAACGGCACGGCGGGAGCGGGCTTGGCGCGGGCGGCGGGGGGTGCGGAGCGGGCAGCGGCCGTCTTGGTCTTGTCGGTCATGCCCCCGTCTTATGCACGATACCGCTTATCCACTAGACTAAAACCACCTTTCTGTGGCAACGGCTCCTCCGCATCGGTCGCCCGGCGGGAATCAGTTCCCGGCTGGGGCGCCGTCCACGGGCCCCTGTGGTGAAATTGGTAGACGCGCCGCACTCAAAATGCGGTTCCGCAAGGAGTGCTGGTTCGAGTCCGGCCAGGGGCACCATCACCGATCCATTCGCTGCCGCGAACGACAAAAAAATGGCGAGCCGCGCTGCGGCCCGCCAAGGTTTTGACCGGCGTGCTTGGGGTCATCGCCGGTCGCCCCGTTCGATTGCTTACTCGGCAGTTTCCTGCTGTTCCGCGGCTTTTTTCAGCTGACCCTTGGTCATCCCCGTGACCAGCACGTCGCCCGATCCGGCGAAGCTGGCGGCGGGAAGGGTCGCGACGCGGTCGCCGACTTCGACGGTCACCGCCTGGACGACGCCGCGTCCGGTCTGGCGGAGCTCCTGGACATGGCCGATCACCTTGCCGCGCGGGTCGGTGACGGGCATGCCGGGTTCAACCGCGAACATGCCATTGCCATTCGCTGCGCCGCTGCCTGCGGCAGCAAGCTGGCCCAGGCTGCCCTGGAAGCTGCCCGCGACCGATCCGGCGCCGCTGGCACTGCCTGAGACGCCTGACAGCGCGCCGCCGGTCCGATCGCGGACAGTCCCGACCGCACCCTGTGCGGTGCCGGATACGGTCGAAGCGGTGCCCCGTGCGGTGCCGACGGCGCCGTGGGCGGTCTGGCCGACGAAATCGGTGCCGACCGCCTGGGCGTCGATGCTGCCGCTGCCCGCGGCGCTACCCGACCCATTGGCGGTGCCGCCGATGCTGTTGCCCAGCAAGTCGCCATTGCCGTTGGCCGAACCCCGGCCGTTGGCGTCGGCGCTGCCCTTGCCCTGCACACGGCCCGAACGGCGATCGACATTCGCGTCGCCGCGGCCCGAGCCGCTGAGATCGCCAGCGGAACCCAGGGTGCCGCCGATCGGGCCGGTGGGGTTGCCGAGCGTACCGCCCAGACCGCTACCAAGCCCGCCGCCCAGGCCACCACCCAGCCCGCCGCTGCCGCCCAGCAGCTGCGCCGAAGCCGGCGCCGAAAAGGTCATGGCCGACGCAGCGATTGCGAGGGCCGAAATGAAGATATGTTTAGCCATTGCTCTTCTCCTGAATTTGCGGCCCAAAGCGATGGGCCTGACAAGAGAACGATGGCGCTTGCGAATTTCTTCCGAGAAATTTCGGATCGGGGTCAGCGGCCGCCGCAGGTGCCGCAGATCAGGCCATGGCCATAGATTTTGTCGCGGCCCTTTTTGCCCAGGTCGCGCGCTTCCAGCACCAGCGCGGTAACCGCGGCGGCGATCTGGCCGGTTGCCGGCGCGGCATAGCGCTGCGCCAGCCGCCCAGCGACCAGCGGCGCGGCAAAGGAGGTGCCGCGCAGCCGATCGGTGCTGGCGCCGCCGGTGGCGGCGAGCACCCCGGCGCCGGGGGCGGCGAAATCGACATGCAGCGCGCGGCCAGCCTCGGGCAGCGCGCGATCGCGGGCATCGACACCGGTCACCGCGAAGACGCCCTTGTAGGATGCCGGATAGGCCGGCGGCGCAGCAGGGCCGTCGTTGCCGACCGCCGCGACGATCAGCATCCCCCGCTGCTGTGCCCGCGATACCGCGATCGCCAGCAGCTTATTGTCGGGGCCGACAAGGCTGATCGTCGTGACCGCGACCCCGCGCTCGGCCAGCCAGCCGAGCGCGCGCGCGATGGCGCTGGCGTTGCCGCCCGCCGGATCGCTGCCATAGACGTCGGCGGCGGCGAGGCGTCGTCCGGGGGCGGCGCCGCGCACGGTGCCGTCGCCGATCAGCAGCGATGCGACCGCGGTGCCATGGCGGCTAGCGGCGGGGGCGCCGCTGGCAAAGCCGCGCTGTTCGACGCGGCCGGCGACCGACGGGTGCGCCGCGACGCCGCCGTCGATCAGTCCGAGCGGCGCGCCAGCCGGTGACGCGGGCGCGCTGGCCAGCGTTGCGGCGGGCAGCGTGCCGCCCGGCCCGCTCGCAAAATAGAGATGGTCTGCATCGATCGCGGCATCGGGCAGGCGCTTGGCGAGGCGTTTTTGCGCGCGCGCCAGGCTTTGCCCCCGCGGCACCGCAAAGCGCGCAATGTCGAGATCGAGCCCGGCAATCCGCTCGCGGTCGATCAGGGCGAAGCCGTCTTGCTGCGCGCGGGCGATCATCGCGTCGTTTATGCCAGTCGCGACCAGCACCCCGCGCACCGCGGGCTGGCCATAGCGGTCGGGCTCGACACGGTCGCGGCGGTCGCGCAGCAGGCCGGTGATCCGATCGATGCGCGCCTGCGCCAGCGTATCGCCGACGGCGATCAACGGCTCGGCGCCGATGTCGGGCAGCGACGGCAGGTTGCGGGCCGCATCGGGCAGCTGGACCGACGGCACCGCGATCTGCGCATCGACGCGCGCCGCCATGCCGATAATCAGCAGCGATATTGTCAGGGTCAGGGTGATCAGAACGCGCATCGAGTGTCCTTGTTTCGGTCGGATCGGTAGGCGGCGATCCGGACTGTTCGAAAAATTTAGCATGTCGCGGAAGAAACGATAGGGTGGTGTCGTTTCTTCCCCGGCAACGATGAAAAGGCGATTATGCGCTTCGAAGAGGAACTGGTGGCATTGTTACCGCGCTTGCGCCGGTTCGCGCGCGGTCTGGCGCGCCACCCGAGCGACGCCGACGATTTGTGCCAGGCCGCCATCGAACGCGCGCTGAAATCGCGCGGCCAGTGGCAAGAGGGAACGAGACTGGATAGCTGGATGTATCGCATCACCCGAAATATTTGGATCGACGAGCGCCGCGCCGCCGGTCGCCGCGGCATTCATAGCCCGATCGACGACGCCGCGACGCAGATCGCGGGCGACGGCGCGGCCGAGGTCGAGGCCGGCGCGCTGCGCGGCGACGTCGACGGCGCGATGGCGCGGCTGCCCGACGAACAGCGCGAGGTGGTGATGCTCGTCCTGGTCGAAGGCTATGCCTACCGCGAGGCCGCCGACATATTGGAGGTGCCGATCGGCACCGTCACGTCGCGGCTGGCGCGCGGGCGCGAGACGTTGATGCACTATCTGGGAGAGGCAGCATGAGCGTGGACCCGGACACCATCGCGGCCTTTGTCGATGGCGAACTCGACGATTTGACCGCGCGCCGCATCGAACGCGAGGCCGCAAACGACGCCGCACTGGCGGCCGAAATCGCGCGCCACCGCGCGCTGAAAGCCCAGCTGACCGCGCATTATGCGCCGATCGCCGAGGAAGCGGTGCCCGAACGGCTGCGCGCGCTGTTGGCCGGCGCGGACACGGTCGACACCAGTTTGAGCGACCGCCGCGCGGCGAGGCGGGCGCGCTTTGAACCCATCCACTGGGGCGCGCTGGCGGCCTCGCTGGTGCTCGGGCTGACGATCGGGCTGCGGCCATGGCTGCCCGCCGCCGATGTCGCGAGCGACAATGGCGTACTCGTCGCGTCGGGGCCGCTGGCCGATGCGCTCGACACCCGGCTGGCGTCGAACCAGCCCGCCGATGCCGCGGTGCGCATCGGGCTGAGCTTTCGCGACCGCGACGGACGGTATTGCAGAAGCTTCGAAAGCGCCACGATCGACGGCATCGGTTGCCGCGACGATGATCGCTGGCAGCTTGAACGCACCCAGCACGGACAGGTGCGGGGCGATTACCGGCAGGCGTCGGCAGGCGAACTCGCCGCCGCGGCCGCGGCGATGATGATCGGCGAGCCGCTCGACGCCGACGCCGAGCGTGCGGCGCGCAACGCCGGATGGCGCGCGCGATAGCGGGTCTTTGCCCGCAATACTCCCACTTTGGCGCTTAATGTCGCCATCCTGGCACCGTTAAAATGTGCAAAATATGAAGTTTATTCACCGTTGACGATCAAGCTTGCGTTAGACTTAGCCACAGTCGTTGGATTTGGATTAACCATGATCTGTAATAGCGTTGAATAATAATGAGTTTTCCGGTACGAGCGACAAGCTTGATTTGCGTATTTGCGGCATTGATCGCGACTTGTCGTTTCCGTCTCACGCTGCTCCGATAAGGTGGATGACATGAATCAACATCGCTTGTCCGACCCGGCGGAGGAGCAAGATATTGCCGCCGCCGCGACCGATCGCCGTGGCGCCGATCGTTACCGGACGGTGTGGCGCATCGCCAAGGTTGTGCGCAACGGCGATGCCGGACTGTGGCGCGTCCGCAATATGTCCGATCGCGGCATGATGCTCGCCGCCGATGTCCCGGTTCGTGTCGGCGAAGCACTGGAAATTTCCCTATCCGACACGGTTACGCTGCGCGGCCGTGTGGTGTGGTCGAATGACGGGCGCTGCGGCGTGGCGTTCGACAAGGAAGTCGACGTCGCCGACGTGCTCAAGCAGCTCGCCGCCGAACAGCGCGCGACGGGCTATCGCCAGCCGCGCCTGCCGGTGCACAGCCGCGCGCAGGCGGTGACCGACGAGGGCACGGGCAATATCGAACTTGTCGACCTGTCGCAGCATGGCGCGGGTTTCCTCCACGACGGCCATTTCGACGTCGGCAAGGAGCTCGACCTGATCTTGGCGGGCGGGGTCAAGCGCCGCGCCATCGTGCGCTGGTCGCGGGCCGGGCGCGGCGGGCTGTGGCTGACCCAGCCGCTCGATCGCGCCGATCTGGAAAGCATCCGCCGCTTCGAAAGCTGACGCCGCTTCGCCCGATCAGATGTCCTCGACCAGCCGTCCGTAAAGCTGCGGGCGGCGGTCGCGGAAAAACCCCATGCCGGCGCGATGCTTCGCAGTGCGATCAAGGTCGATCGTTTCGACCAGCACCCCGGTTTCGCTAGCGCCGAACGCCTGCGTCAAATCGCCCCATTCGTCGCTGATGAAGCTGTGGCCATAGAAATTGGCGTCGCCCTCGGTCCCGATGCGGTTGGCGGCGATCACCGGCATGCAGTTCGACACGCTATGCCCCTGCATCGCGCGCCGCCACATGCGGCTGGTGTCGAGATCGGCGTCATAGGGCTCGCTGCCGATCGCGGTCGGATAGAAGAGGAGCTCGGCGCCCATCAGCGCCATCGCGCGCGCGCATTCGGGATACCATTGGTCCCAACACACCCCGACACCGATGCGTGTGCCGAAGACATCCCACACCTTGAATCCGGTATTGCCGGGGCGGAAATAATATTTCTCTTCATAGCCCGGCCCGTCGGGAATGTGGCTCTTGCGATACGTCCCCATGATGTCGCCGTCGGCGCCGATCATCGCCAGCGTGTTGTAATAATGCGGCCCGTCCTTCTCGAAGAAGCTCGTCGGGATCGCGACCTTGAGCTTCGCGGCGAGCGCCCGCATTGCGACGACGCTCGGATGCTCGGCGGTCGGGCGCGCCGAGGCGAACAGGGCCTCATCCTCGACTTGGCAGAAATAGGGGCCTTCGAAGAGTTCGGGCGGCAGGATGATCTGCGCGCCTTGTCCCGCGGCGTCCTCGACGAGCGCGGTGACCGCGTCGATATTCGGCTGGACGGGGCCGGGCAGGGGCAGTTGCAGGGCGGCGACGGTGATCGTGCGGGTCATGGGTGCGCTATGCCGGAAGCTGCTGGCTCGAGCAATGGAAGCTGCCGCCGCCGGCGATGATACCGCGTGCGGGGACGCCGATGGCGCGGCGACCCGGAAAAAGCGTCGCCAGCGCATCGACCGCGGCCTGATCGTTCGCGGCGTCATAGGTCGGCACGACCACGACGCTGTTGCCGATGTAGAAATTCATATAGCTCGCCGCCGCGATCTCGCCGTCGATCTCGATCCGGCCGGGCGAGGGGAGGTCGACGATCTCGACCCCACCGAACGCCGCGGTTCGCGCGCGCGCGTCGGCATAGATATGCGCGTTGGGATCGTCATGGCCCGCCGCAATGGGCAGCGCGAGGCGGCCCTCGCCGACGAAGCGCGCCAGATTGTCGACATGGCCGTCGGTATGGTCACCGACCAGCCCGTTACCGAGCCACAGCAGCCGGTCGATGCCCAGCGACTGGTGCAGGCGTACCGATATGTCCTCGCGCGTCAGGGCGGGATTGCGGTTGCTGTTGAGCAGGCATTCTTCGGTGGTGACGCACAGCCCCGTGCCATCGACGTCGATCCCGCCGCCTTCGAGTACCCAGTCCTGATCGTCGACCGGAAGGCCGCTTTCGGCCGCGAGCGCGGCGCCAACCTCTTGGTCACCCGGCATGACGAACTTCTCGCCCCACCAGTTGAATTCGAAATTGCGAGCGCGGCGTGCCGCACCGGTTCCGGCGATGATCGGCCCGGTATCGCGCAGCCAGATGTCGCCGAGTGGTTGGACGAGGATGCGCACACCTGGATCGACGAGCGCGGCGGCGATCTCCGCCTGCCGCGCGTCGTTTACCACCAGCCGCACCTCTTCGCCGCGTCCGCCATCGTGGACGGCGTTGGCAAAGGCAGCGACATCGCGCCGCGCGGCGTCGATCTGCCCCGACCATTCTTCGGCAAGGTGCGGAAAGCCGATCCACACCGCTTCGTGCGGTGCCCATTCGGCGGGCATGCGTAGGGTCATGGGGTCGATCGTCCTCAGTTCTTAAACCTCGTCATCGCGAGGAGCGAAGCGACGCGGCCATCCAGCGGTAGCGTAAGCCGCTCTGGATTGCTTCGCTTCGCTCGCGATGACGATATTCTATTTCGCGGCGCCGCGCGACTTGTCGCGGGCGGCGCGGAATTCGTCGCCTTCCATCCAGTTCGGCCAGGCGTCGGTCATCGCCAGCATGCGGCCCGCGGCGTAATAAAGGCGCAGGTCGGCCATCATCCCGCCCCAGTTGGTGATCGCCTCATATTCGTCGCCGGGTGCGTGATAGCGGTTCTTTTCATAATCTTCGGCGGCCTTCTTGCCCGCCTCGACCCCGCCCTCGACCAGGTCGTCGCCGCTGCCGAAGTTGAACATCGGCACACCCAGCTTGGCAAAGCTGAAATGATCCGAGCGATAGTAGAAGCCCTTCTCGGGGGTCGGTTCGTCGACGACGGTGCGTTTTTCGGCGGCCGCGATCTTGGCCAGATAGGCGTCGAGTTCGGACTTGCCGCGGCCAACGACGACGATGTCCTTCGCCGGGCCGACCGCGTTGAGCGCGTCCATATTCACCCCGCCGACGGTCTGCGCGAGCGGGAAGACCGGGTTTTCGGCATAATATTTCGACCCGAGCAGCCCCGATTCCTCGGCGGTGACCGCCAGGAACACGATGCTGCGGTCGGGCGCGCCCGCCTTTTGGAAGGCCTGCGCCAGCGTCACCAGGCCCGCGATGCCGCTCGCATTGTCGACCGCGCCGTTGCAGATGTCGTCGCCAGCGACCGGCGTGCAGCGGCCGAGGTGATCCCAATGGCCGGTGTAGAGGACATATTCGTCGGGCCGCTTGGCGCCCGGCAGCACGCCGATGACGTTGCGCGACATCTTCTTCGAAATCTGATTGTCGAAGCCGAAATTCGCCTTCACGCCCGTGAATGCCACGGGTTTGAAGCCCTTTTTGCCCGCGGCGGCGCGCAGCTTGTCGAAATCCTGCCCGGCGCTGGCAAATAGCTCTTTCGCTTTCGGAAGCTGGATCCAGCCGTTGGCGACGGTCTGGTCGGCGCCGCCATCCTTGCTTTCGGCGAGGTAATTGGTGCCGGTGTTGCTCGATTCGACGACGTTCCAGCCATAAGCGGCGGGTTCGGTGTCATGGACGATCAGCACCGCGGCGGCGCCCTGCCGCGCGGCTTCCTCATATTTATACGACCAGCGGCCGTAATAGGTCATCGCGCGGCCGTTGAATTCGCCCTTGGCTTCGGGTGTCTGCCAGTCGGGGTCGTTGACGAGGACGACCACCGTCTTCCCCTTCACATCAAGGCCCGCATAATCGTTCCAGCCCTTTTCGGGGGCGTTGATGCCATAGCCAACAAACACGACATCGCTGTCCTTGACCGCGGTCGTCGGCTGGACGCGATAGCTGAACGCCACATAATCCTTGGCATATTGCGCGGTGACGGGCGCCTTGCCGCCGGTAAAGGTCAGCGGCGTCGCATTTTTCGCGGTAATTTCGACCAGCGGCACATCCTGCGTCCAGCTGCCGTTATTGCCGGGTTTCAGCCCCGCTTCCTGATATTTCTTGATGATATAGGCGACGGTCTTTTCCTCGCCCGGGGTGCCGGGGGCGCGGCCTTCATAGGCGTCGAGCGACAGTTCCTTCGTCACCTCCTGCAACGTCGCGAGCGACAGTTCGGGGATCTGGACATCGGGCAGCGCGGGGGCGGTCGCCGCGTCCTTGTCGGTCGCGTTGCACGCGGCGACGGAAAGAAGGACGGCGAAAGCCGCGGCGGCGCGGGGGAAGCGAAGCATGGAAAATGTCCTCGGAAAGTTTCATTTGCGACGAACGGGCTTGTGCCAGCGCGGGGGAGGGGATGCAAGGGTGGGGGGATGCGCGTCCGGAACTGTGGAAACGCCGCTCTCGGGCCAAACAGGACATTTATTGCATTGTCATCCTGAACTTGTTTCAGGATCCATGGTCCGCCGTTTCCTTGGGCGCTGCGCCGGACGAGAGATCAGGTCATGGATGCTGAAACAAGTTCAGCATGACGAGATTTGAAAGGCAGCACATCACGGCAAAGCCGCCGCCGCTCGCTCCGCTACAGCAAACTCCCCTGCCGCCCTTCGTTCGCATCGGCGCGCCCAGCCTTCTTATACCCCGCCTGCCGGTCCAGCATCGGCACCTTGGGCCGCAGGCCCGCGAAATACTCTGCCAGCGTGTATATTTGCAGGCGCGGATAGGTCTGCTGCGTGCCGGGGTCGGTATAGACCCCCGCCGCCGCCGCCTCGCGCTCCATCTCGCGCGTCGGCTGGATCACGCACACGAAAATGCCGATGTCGGCCTTCTCGCGCTCCATCACGCCTTTCAGGTCGCGGACCATCGCCACCCCGACGCGCTGCCCCGCCTTGACCGAGATGATCGCCGCCTCGGTCGATGATTTGCCCAGCGTGTCGCCCGTCTTGGTGAAATAGAT
Source organism: Sphingopyxis sp. (assembly GCF_051861155.1). GTDB lineage: Bacteria > Pseudomonadota > Alphaproteobacteria > Sphingomonadales > Sphingomonadaceae > Sphingopyxis. Next base: position 364,228 of record NZ_JBHYDE010000003.1, read on the forward strand.
ATAACCGTCGATGCCGCGATCCATGCCCTTGCGCCCACCCTGGAACGGCTGGCCGCCGATCGCCTGGGTGATCCAATATTGGAACTGATGCGGTTCCTCCGCCGCCAGCCGCAGCGCGCTGTCGGTGTCGTTCGGCGTGCCGATCACCTCATAATAGAGCGCGTCGCCATAACGATCCTGCATCCGCCGCTCGATCAGGCCGATCGACAAATGGGTGACGTCAATCCCGATCCATCGCCGCCCCAATTTCTGGGCCGCATCGACCGCGGTGCCGCAGCCGCAGAAGGGATCGAGCACGACATCGCCTTCGTTCGATGAGGCGGCGATGATGCGTTCGAGCAGCGCGAGAGGTTTTTGGGTAGGGTAGCCGAGGCGTTCTTTCGCGACGGGCGCGATTATCGGAATAGACCAAACTGCGTTCATAGCGACGCCTGCTGAATCTTCATCGACTTCTAAAGTTGGATTTCGTTTGCCTGCATCGTCAAATGTAACCTTTTGAACTTTTCCCTTCCAACGCTTCATGGAACTCGCAGTTGGCGGTTCCAGAAGGGTATTGAAGGTCTGTGTGCCGTCGGATTTGGCATAGAATAGAATCACATCGTGCATCCGCTGGAACCGGTTTGCCTTCGTCGGCCATCGACGATAACTCCAGATGATCTCATTCTGGAATGCGCCCCCGCCAAATACCCCATCCAGCAACAGCTTCAGATAATGGCTCGCGGTCGGGTCGCAGTGCAGATACAGCGACCCCGTCGGTTTCAGTACCCGGTGCAATTCGATCAGGCGCACCGCCATCATGGCCAGATAGGCCATCATGTCATTCTCTTTCAAAAACCCGCGCATCGCGCGGAGCAGTTCGGCAACGTCGGTGTTGCCGCTGGTCATCACATCATGAAAGGCCAGTTCGGACTTGTCATTCCAATGCCAAGTGTCTTCGAACGCTTCAATTTGTGACGTAGATTCAATGGCTTGTGATCCATTGCGGGGGGGGGGGGGGCGGCCCCCCCACTTGAAGAGAATGTTGTAATTGGCGTTCGAATTGAACGGCGGGTCCAGATAGACCAGATCGATCGTCTCGCTGCCGATATGATCGCGCAGCACATCCAGATTGTCACCATAATAAAGCCGGTTCGTCATGCCGTCTTGTGGCGGGCGGCGGCGCCGACTGCAAGCGGGGAACTGCACCACTACGGCGCAGGTCGATGATCTGTGAAAAGCGCTTTCCTATAATTTTCCGCCATGCTTCAAACTGGTGGATGACGACCTTCTGTTTCCCCGATCCACGCGGCGCTCCCGCCGGTTTACCCGCTGCACCGTGCGAACTGCGCTGGAATGCCGCCCGCGCACCACGAATCGCGCGTGAAGTTGCGCAGTTTTGCGCGGTTTTTGCGCCGGGAAGCGAGGCCAAACAGAACAGGCCGGGGCGCATTCAGGCGTGGACGGCGGCTCTGCGGTGGCAAGCGGTCACCCAATTTCGTCATGCTGACCTTGTTTCAGCATCCCTGGCCCGAGCTCTTGTTCTACGCCGCGTCGAAGGAAAAGGCAGGCCATGGACCCTGAAACAAGTTCAGGGTGACGAGATAAGCGATGTCGGCTGCTCGCCGCGCACCTCGAACATCAAATCGCGAGTGAAGTTGCACAGATTTCCGCCACTTTCCAGCGGCGGCCCAGACCGCCAGGGCGCATCGATACCCGAACGAAAAAGGGCGGCCCGTTGCCGGACCGCCCCTTTGCGATATGGTGGAGGAAAACCCCGATCAGCGCGAATAGAATTCGACGACCAGATTCGGTTCCATCTTCACCGGATAGGGCACTTCGTCGAGCGTCGGGACGCGGACGTAGGTCGCCTTGGTGCCGTCGATCGCCAGATATTCGGGCAGGTCGCGCTCGGGCAGGCTCTGCGCTTCGGCGACCAGCGCCATTTCCTGCGCCTTCTTGCCCAAGGTGATTTCGTCACCCGGCTTCACCAGGCGGCTGGCGACGTTGCACTTCACGCCGTTCACATAAACGTGACCGTGGCTGACCAGCTGGCGCGCCGAGAAGATCGTCGGGGTGAATTTCGAGCGATAGACCACCGCGTCGAGGCGGCGTTCGAGCAGGCCGATCAGATTCTGGCCGGTGTCGCCCTTCATGCGGCTGGCTTCGAAATAATTCTTCTTGAACTGCTTTTCGGTGATGTCGCCGTAATAACCCTTGAGCTTCTGCTTCGCGCGCAGCTGGATGCCGAAATCCGACACCTTGCCCTTGCGGCGCTGGCCGTGCTGGCCGGGGCCATATTCGCGGCGGTTGACCGGGCTCTTCGGGCGACCCCAGATGTTTTCGCCCATCCGGCGGTCGAGTTTATACTTGGCGCTCTGGCGCTTCGACATATGTCGTCTCCAATATGCTGTGTGCCGAAGGATTTCGGCGGTTCCCGGGTCGCACCATATGGGCAAGAGCCATATGCGACCGCCGCTTCACCGGGGTGCGGGGTCCATTGCGAAGGCGCGCGGTTAGACGGGAGGCGGCACAAAGTCAAGCGTGACGGCGCGGGCCGGACGGTGCCTCGACAGCATCGCAAAAACCGCTAAAGGCAGCGCGCATGACTGCTGCCAAATCTCCCGAACATTGCGAAACCATGACCGACGTGCGCGCCGGGGTCGACGACGTCGACCGCCAGCTCGTCGCGCTGCTGGTCCGCCGGTTTGGCTATATGGACGCCGCCGCGCGCATCAAGAGTGATCGCGCCACCGTCCGCGACGAAGCGCGCAAGGCCGAGGTGCTCGACAATGTCGCGCGCGAAGCCGCGGCCGCGGGGCTGTCGCCCGCACGGCTGCGCGCGGTATGGGACGAACTGATCGAGCAATCGATCGCATATGAAGCGGCCGAGTGGGATCGCATCCGCGCCGACGGCTGACGCCCCGATCGAGCCGCCGCCGCGGGCCTGGCCAGCGGCGGCGTTAGCTGAATTATTTGTCGCCGTTCAGCCGCTTGCTGATCGAATCGGCCTGACGGTCCCAGTCCTCCTGCGTGCGGCATTCGCGCTGGGGCAGGCGGCTGCCGGTGTCGGCGATGCGGCGGCAGACCAGCTTTGGCTTGGTTTTTTCGGGTTCGGCAGCGGTTTCGGTCGTCGGCTGTGCGGCGGGGGTTTCGGCGGTCGCTGCGGAAAGGGCCAGCGACATCATCAGGGTAAGCATGGACGATTTGACTCCAGGGAGGGGATGAGCCTGTTATCGCGCTCGCGGCTTTCTGCCAAGACTGGTTATGATCCCGTGCATCATCCTGATATCATTGTGCGACCAGCCGGTCTTGGTCAACGCGGTGCGCAGCGTGCGGAGCGTCGCCTCGGTACGTTCGGGCGGTGTGAAATAGCCGCTGGCGTCTAGGTCGCGGACCAGATGCTGGATCAGCTCCTCCAGCTCGGCATGCGGCGCCACCGGATCCAGCGGCACCTCCGGCGGGCTTGCCAATGCCACGCCTCCCTCGGCTTCGCCCGGGGCATGCTTCGACCATTCATAGGCGAGCAGGATCACCGCCTGCGCCAGGTTGAGCGATCCGAATTTCGGATTGATCGGCACCGTGACGATATTGTGCGCGAGCGCGACATCGTCGGTGTCGAGACCCGATCGTTCGGCACCAAAGATATAGGCCGAGCGCCCGGCGTCGGCATGCACCGCGCGCGCTGCGGCTTCGGGGGTCAGCACCGGCTTGTTGACGCCGCGCCGCCGCACCGTGGTGGCATAGATGGTGGTGCAATCGGCGACCGCCTCGGCCAGGCTATCGAACACCCGGGCTTCGGCCAGCACGACATCGGCCCCCGCCGCCGCCGGCCCCGCATCGGGATTCGGCCAGCCATCGCGCGGGGTGACCAGCCGCAATTCGGTCAGCCCGAAATTGAGCATCGCCCGCGCTGCCTTGCCGATATTTTCACCCAGCTGCGGACGGACGAGGACGATAACCGGGAGAGGGGCGACGGCCGTCATTTCGACGGCCGCGCCGCCTCGGTGATCGACGAAGCAAATTCCTCGAAATCCTTGGCCTCGGTGAAGTCCCGATAGACGCTGGCAAAGCGGATATAGGCGACATTGTCGAAGCCCTTCAGCGCTTCCATTACCATCGCGCCGATTTGTGCCGCCTGCACTTCATTGTCGCCCGATGTTTCGAGCTGGCGCTGGATGCCCGACACCAGTCGTTCGATCCGCGCCCCGTCGATCGGGCGCTTGCGGCACGCGATCTGGACGCTGCGCATCAGTTTTTCGCGATCGAACGGCTCGCGTCCGCCACCGGCCTTGAGCACCGCGACGTCGCGCAGCTGGATCCGTTCGAATGTCGTGAAGCGCGCGCCGCAATCCTCGCACTGGCGGCGGCGGCGAATCGCGGCGCCGTCCTCGGTCGGACGGCTATCCTTCACCTGGCTGTCTTCATGGCCGCAATAGGGACAGCGCATGGGTTAGCGACGCACCCGCATCAGCAGCGCAATCGCGGCGCCTGCGAACAGTCCGACCGGCCAAGTGATCGCGTCGAGCAGCAGGCCGACCGCCGCGCCGACGCCGCCGCCGACCAGCACCGGGCGGGTCGACGGATGCGCCATGCCCTGCTTGGCCATCGCCTTGACCTCTTCGATCGTCAGCTCGGCCAGCGTCGGTTCCTCGGGATGTTGCCGGGCCATCGGCGTCAGCCCTGATAGATCGGAAAGCGTTCGCACAGCGCGCGGACGCGGCCGCGCACATCGGCCTCGACGTCGGCATCGCCGTGCTCGCCCTTGTCGCGCAGCGCTTCGAGCACGTCGGCGACCATGTCGCCGATTTCCTCGAACTCGGCGATGCCGAAGCCGCGCGTCGTGCCGGCGGGCGATCCGACGCGGATGCCGCTGGTCTTGACCGGCGGCAGCGGATCGAAAGGCACGCCATTCTTGTTGCAGGTGATCGCGCTGCGCTCCAGCGCCTCGTCGGCATCGCGGCCGGTAATGCCCAGCGGGCGGAGGTCGACGAGCGCCAGATGGGTGTCGGTGCCGCCCGCGACGATGTCGGCGCCGCGCGCCTTCAGCCGCGCCGCCAGCGCCTGCGCGTTGGCGACGGTGGCTTTGGCATAATCCTTGAAATCGGGGCGCAGCGCTTCGCCGAACGCCACCGCTTTCGCGGCGATGACGTGCATCAGCGGGCCGCCCTGCAGGCCGGGGAACACCGCCGAATTGATCCGCTTGGCGATCGCTTCGTCATTGGTCAGGATCATGCCGCCGCGCGGGCCGCGCAGCGTCTTGTGCGTCGTGGTGGTGACGACATGCGCATGCTCCATCGGCGAGGGATGCGCGCCGCCGGCGACGAGGCCCGCGAAATGCGCCATGTCGACCATCAGCAGCGCGCCGACATCGTCGGCGATGGCGCGGAAGCGCGCGAAGTCGAGGGTGCGCGGATAGGCCGAGCCACCCGCGATGATGAGCGCCGGGCGATGTTCCTTGGCCAGCGCCTCGACCTGGTCGAAATCGACCAGATGGTCGTCGGCGCGGACGCCATATTGCACCGCGTTGAACCATTTGCCCGACATCGCAGGCGGCGCGCCATGGGTCAGGTGACCGCCAGCGTCGAGGCTCATCCCCAGGATCGTCGCGCCGGGCTTGGTCAGCGCCAGCATCACCGCGCCGTTCGCCTGCGCGCCCGAATGCGGCTGGACATTGGCAAAGCCGCAATCGAACAGCTTTTTGGCGCGGTCGATGGCGAGCGTTTCGACCTCGTCCGACGGCGCGCAGCCCTGATAATAGCGGCGGCCGGGGTAACCCTCGGCATATTTGTTGGTGAACACGCTGCCCTGCGCTTCCAGCACGGCTTTCGAGACGATGTTTTCGCTTGCGATCAGTTCGATCTGATATTGTTCGCGTTCGAGCTCATGCTTCATCGCCGCGGCGACCGCGGGGTCCACAGTGCCGACGCCGTCGGTGAAATAGCCGGCCGATTTGATGGGCTTGTCGAGCGTGTTGGTCGTCATCGGCTGGTCTCCAGTTGAGGCGGATTCGATAGTTTATCGACGCGGCGCGCGTGGCGATCGCCGGCGAAGTCGGTGGCCAGGAAGGCGGCGAGGCACGCCTTGGCCATGTCGATGCCGGTCAGCCGCGCGCCCATCGCGATGACATTGGCGTCATTATGCTCGCGCGCCAGCTTGGCCGACAGCGGTTCGGACACCAGCGCGCAGCGCGCGGCGGGGTTGCGGTTGACCGAGATCGAGATGCCGATCCCCGATCCGCACAGCGCGACGCCGCGCTCGGCGCGGCCCGCGGCCATCGCTTCGCCCAGCGCATAGCCATAATCGGGGTAATCGACGCTGTCGGGCCCGTTGGTGCCCAGATCCTCGACCGCATGACCTTCGGCACGCAGCCAGTCGGCGAGCAGCGCCTTCAGTTCGTAAGCGGCATGGTCAGAGGCAATCGCGATGCGCATCGGCGCGGCTCCCGCTTGGGTCAAGGGAATCGATGAGCGCGCTTTAGGCGAAGCCGCGCGGATTGGCCATAAGCGAGGTGGCAAATTTGTGACGCGGCCGATAAAGCCGCGGCATGTCCGACACTGTCATATCCGTGCTGATGCTCACCGGGGTCGTTCTGACCGGCGGCGCTGCTTATGTGTTTCGTAACGGCGACAAGCGTCGCGCGCTGCTGATGCTGGTCGCGGCGCTGGTGATGTTCGCCAATGTGGCGGTGTGGCTGGTGCCGGTGAAATAGCTCTTGTCGCCCCCGCTTTTGCGGGGGCTACAGGCAATATCATCGGATCGGCGAATCGGGCGCGAGCCGCATATCCAGATAGTTATCGAGCGACTTCATCAACTGGTCGAGCTCATGCTCGAAGAAATGGTTGGCGCGCGGGATTTCGTCGTGATGGATCGTGATACCCTTTTGGGTGCGCAGCTTGTCGACCAGCTTTTGCACCGCGACCGGCGGCACGATCTCGTCCTGCCCGCCCGCGACGATGATGCCCGACGAGGGGCAGGGGGCGAGGAAGCTGAAGTCGTACATGTTCGCCGGCGGCGCGACCGACAGGAAGCCGCGGATTTCGGGGCGGCGCATCAGCAATTGCATGCCGATCCACGCTCCGAAGCTGAAACCTGCGATCCACGTCGTCTGCGCCTCGGGATGGATCGACTGGACCCAGTCGAGCGCCGACGCGGCATCGGAGAGCTCGCCGATGCCATTGTCGAACGTCCCCTGGCTGCGGCCGACGCCGCGGAAGTTGAAGCGGAGCACGGCGAAGCCGCGCGCGACAAAGCTTTTGTACATCGCCTGGGTGATGCGGTCGTTCATCGTGCCACCGCCCTGCGGGTGCGGGTGCAGGATCAGCGCAACCGGCGCGCGCGGGCGCGGCGGCGGCGAGAAGCGGCCTTCGATACGGCCCTCAGGGCCGGGGAAAATCACGTCGGGCATGGGAGCACCTCTTATCTTTTATGGCTGGCCGCCGAATCGCCGGGCTGGCGGGGTGGCGAAGCGAAGATGGCGCCTATATAGAAATTGCGTTGCATGTTGCAACTTTTGCGAATCGTTCGCAATAAGACTTGTTCTAAAGGCTGCCTCTCGTCCGTTCGTGTCGAGCGAAGTCGAGACACGTGAAGACGTGCGCGACCCAACGTGTCTCGACTTCGCTCGACACGAACGGGATAAGGGGGCAGATGCCGCCCATGATCTACCTCGACTATCAAGCGACAACGCCGCTCGCTCCCGAGGCGCGCGAAGCGATGCTGCGCTGGCTGGCGGGGCAGGGGGAAGGCGCCAATGACCTTGGGGGCTTTGCCAACCCGTCAAGCACGCACAAGGCCGGGCGCGCTGCGGCGGCCGCGGTTGAGGTTGCCCGCGACCAGGTCGCGGCGCTGTTGCCGAAGGGTGGACGCACCTTCTTCACTTCGGGCGCGACCGAGGCGCTCAATTGGGCGCTGCTGCGCGGCGCCGAGGTGATGCCGGGCGGCGTTGCGGGACTGAGCATCGAACATGCCGCGTCGCTGCAATGCCTCGAACGGTTGCACGCCACGATCCTGCCGGTGAACGCCGATGGCGTCGCGTTGCCACCCGACCCCGCTCTGATCCCCGAAGGCGGCATCGTCGCGGCGATGCTGGTCAACAACGAGGTCGGAACGATCCAGCCGGTCGCCGATTTCGCCGCCGCCGCGCATGCGAAGAACAGCCTGCTGCTCTGCGACGCGGTGCAGGGCTATGGCCGCGTCGCAATCCCGGAAGATGCCGACCTGATCGCCATTTCGGCGCACAAGATTCACGGTCCCAAGGGCATCGGTGCGCTGTGGGTAAAGGACGGCATCGACCTGCCGCCGCTGATGTTCGGCGGCGCGCAGGAGCAGGGGATGCGCTCGGGCACCGTCTCGCCCGCGCTGTGCGCCGGGTTTGGTGCCGCCGCGGCGCTTGCGGCTGAGCGGTTCGACAAGGATGCCGAGCACGTCGAGCGCCTCTGGTCGCTCGCCCGCGACATGCTGCCCGAATGGACGCTCAATGGCGCGGAGGGCGCGCGGTATCACGGCAACCTCAACATCCGCCGCGAGGGCGTGAACGGCCTTCGCCTGATGTCCGACGCGCGCGACATCGCCTTTTCGCTCGGCAGCGCGTGCGGCAGCGGCTCGGGCAAGGTCAGCCATGTACTGCGCGCGATGGGCGTCAGCGAAGCCGATGCCCGCGCCTCGATCCGCCTCGGCTGGGGCCGCTACACCAGCGAAGGGCAATTGCGCGACGGGCTGACCGCGATCAAGGCCGCGGCCCGGTTACAGGGGATCAATTGATGCGCGTCACCTTCATTCACGCCGATGGCAAAGGCCGCACCGATGCCGACGCCGAACCGGGCTCGATCCTGCTCGACGTCGCGCAGGCGCATCTGATGCCGCTGGAGGGAACGTGCGAAGGCCAGATGGCCTGTTCGACCTGCCACGTCATCGTCGCGAAAGAGGACTTCGACCGCCTGCCGCCGGCAAGCGAGATGGAAGAGGATATGCTCGACCTCGCCGCCGGCGTGCGCCGCACCAGCCGCCTCGCGTGCCAGATTTTGCTCACCGAGGCGCTGGACGGCCTGACCGTGCACATCCCGGGCGAAAGCCACAACATGCAGGGGCCGCGCTGAGCTACGCGAGAGCTTTCGGATGACAACTTGCATTTCACTCCATCCCCCGCCATATGCGCTGCGGAAGTCGGGCGGACGTGGTCTTCGCCAACCCGGTCAGGTCCGGAAGGAAGCAGCCGCAACGAATTCGCCGCGGGTCGTTCCGGCTTCCACCCTCCCAAAAATCATCGCCAGCCGACCGGTACATCACGGGCCTTGCTTTGACCCATATGGCCCGCCAACTCCGTGTCGGACTTGGTGGGGGATGATATGCGTCGGTGGGGATTTGTTGCAGCGGCGGTGCTGACGGTGGCGTCGGGGTCGGCGGCCGCGGCCGAACCCGTCGTTGCGGGATCGGCATTGCCCGGACTGTGCGGATGGGAACAGGCGGGACCATTCCGGTTCGGCGCGCCAAGGGCCGAAGCGCGGCCAGGTCCGGCGGGGGTGACGCTCGATCGCGTATATGCCCCTTTCACGGGCGCAAATCTCGTTACGACGAGCTGGTCCGATGCGGTCATGCTGGTCGAATTTCGTGCCAAGATCGCTGAAGCGGAAGCCGGACTTGCCGCCGAGGCGGGCGTGGCATCGGCGCTCGAAAAGGCCGGTTGGACCATTGCCCGCGATGCGCCTCGCGAGCCCGCACCCTCTGCCCCTGAAATTGCCGACGCCAGCCGTCTCTACAGCAGGACGATCGACGGCGACGGAGCGCCGGGGCTGCTCTACGCGGGCCTGAGCTGGCGTGGTGGGCGGCTGACGCTGGCTTGCGCGCGGGCGGACTTGCTGGCGCTCGATCGACGCGAAGCGGAAGGCGTTCTGCCCGATGGGGCGCAGCGCCCCGTACCGCCGTCGCCCATAACGGCGACGCCGATTACCGCCGACCAGTGCAAGGACGCCGCGACACGGGATCTGACAACGGCCGTGTTCAACGGCGGCGCCGACCCCTATGTCGATCAGGTGACCGACCAGCGCGCCTATTGGGACCGGCTGGCACGATGGTTCCGCTGGCGCCTTGAAAAGTCGGGCAAGGCCGATGCCGCGCAGCTCGACGAACTGCAGTTTGCGGCGGAAGATGCGAGCCGCGAAGACGCGCCGGCAGACCCGCTCGCCGCGGTGCTGGGGCTGATCATATCGATACCGCAGCTCGAGGATGCCCGGAAATCTAATGATGCTCGCCAGATATGCGCAGCTTATGCCGAAACCGCCGCCTTGCTGACGAGCGATCTGTTGCAACGAACCGAGCGGTCGAAGCGCCTCAGCGCGGTCTGGGCGGCGGAAGCGGCGCGATTGGGCGTCGGGCTGGATTAAGCTCTTCGTCTTTCGACGGGTCGTGGCTAAGACGATGCCATGAGCGATTCCGCCGACGACGAACCCCCGATGCTGGGAATGGACCTGCCCGAGGTGAAGCCGCAGGCGTCCGTCGGCCCGTACCGCGTACTTGCCCGCAAATATCGCCCGCAAACCTTTGCCGAACTGATCGGCCAGGATGCGATGGTGCGCACGCTGGGCAATGCGATTGCGCGCGACCGGCTGGCGCATGCCTTTCTGATGACCGGCGTGCGCGGGGTCGGCAAGACCTCGACCGCGCGCTTGATCGCGAAGGCATTAAACTGCATCGGACCCGACGGGCAGGGCGGGCCGACGATCGATCCGTGCGGTGTGTGCGAACCCTGCCGTGCGATCACCGAAGGGCGCCACATCGACGTCATCGAAATGGACGCCGCGTCGAACACCGGCGTCGACGATGTGCGCGAGATTATCGAGGCGGTGCGCTATGCCGCGGTGTCGGCGCGCTACAAGATCTACATCATCGACGAAGTGCATATGTTGTCGCGTAACGCCTTCAATGCGCTTCTGAAAACGCTCGAAGAGCCGCCGCCGCACGTCAAATTCCTGTTCGCGACGACCGAGGTCAACAAGGTGCCGGTGACGGTGCTGTCGCGCTGCCAGCGGTTCGATCTGCGCCGCATCACCCCCGACATGCTGTTCGCGCATTTCAGCGCGATCCTGCAAAAGGAAGGCGTCGAGGCCGAGGCGCCGGCAATCTGGCTGATCGCCAATGCCGCCGAAGGATCGGTGCGCGACGGCCTGTCGATCCTGGACCAGGCGATCGCGCACGCCGACCTCGATGGCGGGGGCCGGGTGAGCGCCGACCAGGTGCGGATCATGCTCGGGCTGTCCGACCGCTCGGCGATCACGCAGTTGATGGGAGCGATCCTGAGCGGCGATGCTGGCGCGGCGATCGATCTGGCGCGCGCGCAATATGCGCTCGGGATCGAGCCCGTCGCGATGGTGCGCGGGTTGATGGACCTGGCCCATGCGGTGACGCTCGCCAAGGTGGCGCGGCATGACGACCCCGCGCTGGCCGAGGCCGACCGCGAACGCATTGGCGACTGGGCCCAAAAGCTGGGCTTCGCGCCGCTGAATCGGCTGTGGCAATTGCTGCTCAAGGGGCATGACGAGGTGCTGCGCGCGAACAATCCGCTCGAGCATCTGGAAATGCTGTTGCTGCGCGTGATCTATGCCGCCGCGATGCCCGACCCCGGCGAACTCGCCAAACTGCTCGAATCGGGACGGCTGCCGACGATGCCGCTCGCGGTACCGCCCGCGGCGGGGCAGGAGACTGCCGTAGCGGCGCCGGTCGCAGCGGCACCGCCCGCCGCCGAGGTTCCGGCGGCGTCGCTGACGATCGCGCAGATCCACCAATTGCTCGAAAGCAGCGGGCATCACCGGCTGGCGGTCGAGGTTCACGATCATCTGCGGGTCATCACCCTCGAACCGGGACAGCTGGTCTTTGCCCCGACCCCGGCGCTGTCGGAGGCCTTTCCGCGCGACCTTGGCGACGCCTTGTTCGCTGCGACCGGCAGCCGCTGGTATGTCCGCACCGGCGAGGGCGAGGCGCGACCGAGCCTCGGCGAGGTGCGCGCCGCCACCGCGGCCGACAATGACGCGCGGATCCGCGAACTGCCGGTGGTGAAAGCGGCGCTCGCGGCTTTTCCCGACGCCAGCCTTGAAGACCCCGCCGACAATCGCCATAAGTCCAACCCATGAAATCGATCGAAGAGATGATGAAGGCGGCGCAAGAAGCCGCCGCCACGGTGCAGGCGCAGATGCAGGAGGCGCAGGCGAAGCTTGACAGCGTCGAGGTCGAGGGCGTGTCGGGCGGCGGGCTGGTGCGCATATTGGCCAGCGCGAAGGGGCGGATCAAGGCGATCAATATCGACGACAGCCTGATCGTCCCCGCCGAAAAGCAGATGCTCGAAGACCTGCTCGCCGCCGCGTTCAACGACGCGCGCGAAAAGGCCGACCGCGCCAGCAACGAAGAAATGGGCAAGATGACGAGCGGATTGCCCCTGCCGCCGGGCTTCAAGCTGCCCTTTTGAGGCGGTTTTGCCCCCGCTGTTCAGCGCAGCGACATTGAATGCGTACCAAGTTACGCCATATTAGCGATGAACACCCTATAAGAAGGGCGGTGCGTCCGGTCGTGACGCTCGCCCAGGAGCCGTAATGACGCAATCTTTTCCTCTGCTGCCGCTGCGTGACATCGTCGTTTTCCCGCACATGATCGTGCCGCTGTTCGTCGGCCGCGACCGTTCGGTCGCCGCGCTCGAGACCGCGATGGAATCCGACAAGGAAATCTTCCTCGTCGCGCAGCTCGATCCGGGCGAGGACGACCCGCAGCGCGACGATCTGTACGACGTCGGCGTGATCGCCACCGTGCTCCAGCTGCTGAAGCTGCCCGACGGCACCGTCCGCGTGCTCGTCGAGGGCAAGGAACGCGCGAAGCTGCTCGCGCTCACCAACGAAGACAAGGCCGTGATGGCGAGCGTGAAGCCGGTCGGCGACACGATCGACGACAGCGTCGACACCGCCGCGCTGATGCGCTCGGTCGTCGACCAGTTCGAAAATTACGCCAAGCTCAACAAGAAGATGCCTGCCGAAACCGCGGTGCAGTTGTCGCAGATCGAGGACGCCTCGCGCCTCGCCGATTCGGTTGCCGGCAACCTCAACATCAAGGTCTCGGACAAGCAGGCTTTGCTCGTCGAAGATGCGCCGTCGAAGCGGCTCGAAATGGTCTTCGCTTTCATGGAGGGCGAGCTTGGCGTGCTGCAGGTCGAAAAGAAGATCCGCGGCCGCGTGAAGCGCCAGATGGAAAAGAGCCAGCGCGAATATTATCTCAACGAACAGTTGAAGGCGATCCAGCGCGAGCTTGGCAACGACAATGGCGAGGGCGGCGACGACCTCGCCGAGCTGCAGCTCAAGATCGACAGCCTCAAAATGTCGAAGGAAGCCAAGGCCAAGGCGCAGGCTGAAATGAAAAAGCTGCGCGCGATGGCGCCGATGTCGGCCGAGGCGACCGTTGTCCGCAACTATCTCGACACGCTGATCGGCCTGCCGTGGGGCAAGAAGTCGAAGCTCAAGAAGGATATCGCGAAGGCGCAGGAGGTCCTCGATGACGACCATTATGCGCTCGAAAAGGTCAAGGACCGGATCGTCGAATATCTGGCGGTGCAGGCGCGCACCAATAAGCTGAAGGGCCCGATCCTCTGCCTCGTCGGCCCTCCGGGCGTCGGCAAGACCAGCCTCGGCAAGTCGATCGCCAAGGCGACCGGGCGCGAGTTCATTCGCCAGTCGCTGGGCGGCGTGCGCGACGAGGCCGAAATCCGCGGCCACCGCCGTACGTACATCGGCTCGCTGCCGGGCAAGATCGTGACGAACCTCAAAAAGGCCGGCACGATGAACCCGCTGTTCCTGCTCGACGAGATCGACAAGCTCGGTCAGGATTTCCGCGGCGATCCGGCCTCGGCGCTGCTCGAAGTGCTCGACCCCGAACAGAACGGCAAGTTCCAGGACCATTATCTGGAGGTCGATGTCGACCTGTCGGACATCATGTTCGTCACCACCGCCAACTCGCTCAACCTGCCGCAGGCGCTGCTCGACCGCATGGAAATCATCCGGCTCGAAGGCTATACCGAGGATGAGAAGGTCGAAATCGCCAAATTGCACCTGATCGCCAAGCAGATCGAGGCGCATGGGCTGAAGGACGGCGAATTCACGCTGACCGACGAGGCGCTGCGCGACCTGATCCGCTATTACACGCGTGAGGCTGGCGTCCGCACCCTCGAACGTGAAATTGCGCGCCTTGCGCGCAAGGCGCTGCGTCGCATCCTCGAAGGCAAGGCCGAAAGCGTGACGATCACGCCCGAAAATCTCAGCGATTTTTCGGGTGTGCGCAAATATCGTCACGGCATGGGCGATCTGGAGGATCAGATCGGCGCCGTCACGGGCCTGGCGTGGACCGAGGTCGGCGGCGAATTGCTGACGATCGAGGCGGTGACCGCGTCGGGCAAGGGCCAGGTGCGCACCACCGGCAAGCTCGGCGAGGTGATGACCGAATCCGTCCAGGCGGCGCTGTCGTTCGTGAAAGCGCGCGCGCCAAGCTATGGCATCAAGCCCAGCCTGTTCGCACGCAAGGACATCCATATCCACCTGCCCGAGGGTGCGGTGCCAAAGGACGGCCCGTCGGCGGGCGTCGGCATGGTCACCGCGATGATTTCGACCCTGACCGGGATTGCGGTGCGCCGCGATGTCGCGATGACCGGCGAAGTCACGCTGCGCGGCCGCGTGCTCGCCATCGGCGGGCTCAAGGAAAAGCTGCTCGCGGCGCTGCGCGGCGGCATCACGACGGTGCTGATTCCGGAAGAAAATGAAAAGGATTTGGTCGAAATCCCGGCGAATATCACCGGCGGGCTCAAGATCATTCCGGTCAGCCATGTCGATCAGGTGCTTGCCGAGGCACTGGTCGCTCCGGTCGTGCCGATCGAGTGGACCGAAGCCGACGAACTCGCCGCTTCGCCGCCGCTGGCGCCCGGTGCGGACCCCGAAACGACGATTCGTCACTGAGCCCGGTCGTTTCGGGTCTGGCACGCCTGCTTTTCGTCGCAAAAACGTCGTTTAGCGGCGGTTTTCGCCCTTTTTTGCTTTGACAAGGCAGGGCGAAACGGCGTTAGTGACGCGCCATGGCACGGCCATGAATCATTCAACCAACCATAAGCAGGGGTTCCTTAGGCATGAACAAGCAAGACCTGATCGCCGCCGTCGCAGACTCGAGCGGCCTGACCAAGGGCGATGCCAGCAAAGCGGTTGAAGCCGTTTTCGAAGCAATCACCGGTTCGCTCAAGAAGGGCGGCGAAGTCCGTCTCGTTGGTTTCGGCACGTTCGCGGTCAGCAAGCGCAAGGCGTCGACCGGTCGCAACCCGCGCACCGGCGAAACGATGACCATCGCGGCGTCGAACCAGCCCAAGTTCAAGGCCGGCAAGGCCCTCAAGGACGCCGTCAACTGATGGCCTTTCCCTTTGGGTGAGAATATGTCGGGCCGTGGCGCAAGCCGCGGCCCGATTTGCATCGGTGCCGTCAAATCCATGCAAAAGCCCGTTGCAATCATCGTGGCAGCGGCTATGGACGTCCGGCTTTCGGACGTCGGGCTTTGGCCAGCAACCGAACGGGCGCGTAGCTCAGCGGTAGAGCACACCCTTCACACGGGTGGGGTCACAGGTTCAATCCCTGTCGCGCCCACCATGGCCCCTTGGCCATGGTGAAAACCGAAACAGGGGCTGACGCGATCATTCATCGCCTATTCAATGCCTTTGGATTAGAGAAACGGCCATGATCCGTACCCTGACCCTTGCCCTCACGTCTGCCCTGCTGCTCACCGCCGGGGTACCCGCGGCTGCGCGCAGCGATCGCGACCAGGACAATCTGCGCGAAGCGGCGGCGCAGGGACAGGTCGTGCCGCTCAACCGGCTGATCGCCGATGTCCGTTCGCGTGCGCCGTACAGCGGCATGACCTATCTGGGCGGGCCGCAGTTCGACGCCGGGCGGATGATCTATGCGCTGAAGTTCATGGACGGCAGCCAGGTCGTCGTCGTCTATGTCGACGCGCGCACCGGCCGGATCATCGGCCGCAAACCCTGACATTCCAGCCTGCCGAACCCCGGCGCCAACGATTCATCGCAACGAGATTTTGCGATGATCGTTCGGACTTGATACACAGTCGAAACATGCGGCCGGTCCCGTCCGGTTCGCCAAGGAAAGGCGTCTGAATGCGGATCTTGATTGTCGAAGACGAACCCACGCTGGGTCCGCAGCTGAAGGCGACGCTGGAAGCGACCGGCTATGCCGTCGATTTGGCGACCGATGGCGAGGATGGCCATTTCCTCGGTTCGACCGAAAATTACGACGCTGCGATCCTCGACCTGGGGCTGCCCGAAATCGACGGGCTGACCGTGCTCGACCGCTGGCGCCGCGAAAAGCGCAATTTCCCGGTGCTGGTCCTGACTGCACGCGACAGCTGGTCGGACAAGGTCGCAGGGCTCGACGCGGGCGCTGACGATTATCTGGCCAAGCCGTTTCAGACCGAGGAACTGATCGCGCGGCTGCGCGCGCTCATCCGCCGCGCCGCGGGTAATGCGTCGAGCGAGCTGATCGCGGGTGATGTCCGGCTCGACACCCGCTCGGGCCGGGTCACGCTGGCGGGCGAACCGGTGAAGCTGACCGCGCAGGAATATAAGCTCTTGTCGTACCTGCTCCACCACAAGGGCAAGGTCGTGTCGCGCACCGAGTTGATCGAACATATCTACGATCAGGATTTTGACCGCGATTCGAACACGATCGAGGTGTTCGTGACGCGTATCCGCAAGAAACTGGGTGCCGACATCATCACGACGATCCGCGGTCTGGGCTACCAGCTCGACGATCCGCAGGGCTGAACCGCTCGGCCATGGCCGATATGGACCCAGCCCCGGCAACCGCGACGGCGCCCGATGCAGCGGAAAAACCCGCCGCGCTGACCAGCCGCATCACCGGCTCGCTGGCGCGCCGCATGATCGCGATCGCGGCGCTGTGGATTTCGGTGCTGCTGATCGGCGGCGGCTTCGCGCTCGACCGGGTGCTGACCGGCGCGATCACGCGCAATTTCGATTCCAGCCTGGAATATGTGCTGATCGCGATGATTCGTTCATCGGAAATCGGCCCCGACGGCGAGGTGCGGCTGGTCGAACCGCTGGGCGATCAGCGGTTCCTTGAACCGTATAGCGGCCTGTACTGGCAGATCAGCGGCGGCAATCAGGAGCCGTATCGCTCGCGTTCGCTGTGGGAACGGTCGCTGAAGGCGCCGACCCCGCATATCGACGACCAGATCCACACCTATGACAGCAACCAGTTTCCCGACGAGGAACTGCGCGTGCTGGAACGCAATGTCATCCTGCCGGGCAGCAAAGTCAGCTGGCGGTACCAGATCGCGCAATCGCGCGAGGCCCTGGATGTACAGGTCGGCGCGGTGCGCGCGACGCTGATCCCCAGCCTCGCGCTGCTTGGCCTTGGCCTCATCATCCTTGCGGCGCTCCAGACCTTTTACGGGCTGTGGCCGCTGCGCCATATCCGCCGCGCCATCGCGGCGATGCGCGGCGGGCAGAACCGGCGCGTCGATGCGCCGCTGCCGCTGGAAGTGCAGCCGATGGTCGACGAACTGAACGCGCTACTCGCGCATAACGAAAAACAGGCCGAGGAAGCGCGGCTGCACGCGGGCAATCTGGCGCACGCGCTCAAGACCCCGCTGACCGTGCTGCTCAACAGCGCGACCAGCCAGACGTCGCCGCTGGCCGACACGGTGCGGCGCGAGGCGGCGACGATGCAGCGGCAGGTCGAGCATCATCTGGCGCGCGCCCGCGCAGTCGGACGCCGCGGCGCGGCGCAGGCGCGCGCCAACGTCCGCGATAGCGTCGACAGCGTGACGCGCGCGGTGGCGCTGCTCTATCCGCAGGCGCGGCTCGACGCGGCGGGCGACAAGCAGCTGGTCGCGCGCGTCGAACGCCAGGATCTCGACGAACTCGTCGGCAATTTGCTTGAAAATGCCGCCAAATATGGCGGGGGCAGCGTTTTCGTAACGATTCAGCGCGACGGCACGATGGCCGAAATCCTGATCGAGGACGACGGCCCCGGCATCTCGCCCGCCGACCGGACCCGCATCTTCGACCGCGGCGTGCGGCTCGACAGCGGCAAGCCGGGAACCGGGCTGGGCCTCGCGATCGTGCGCGACGTCGCCGAAATCTATGGCGGCAGCATCGCGCTGGAAGAGAGCGAGGATCTGGGTGGGTTGCTGGTGCGGCTGCGGCTGCCCGCCGGTTAGCCGCGTCGGGGAGGAGCCGCGGTTCGGCCAGACCTCCCAAATCGCTCGATCACACCCGGCGAAGGCCCCAAATCGTCGCCATTTTGGGGCGCTCGGCATCGGTTCGCCGCACAATCCGCTCCAATTGTCCGCGCAAGCGACAGTCCCGTCTTGCGGCGCGCGGCGAGTTGCCAGAAGGGGCGGCGGGAATACGCGGGGGCGGCTCATTGAAGGAGTAGGGTCATGCGTACCATTTCGAAAAATCCAAAAACTTTGTTGTTGCTCGCCATGCTGGCCGGGGCAGCGCCCGTCAGCCTTGCGGCCCAGTCGCAGGAACCGGCCCAAGAACCGGCACAGGAGCAGGCCGACGGTGACGTCATGGCGACCGTTTATGGCACGCTGCCGTCGCCCGACCAGATGACCAAGGGACCGCAGGTCGAAGGCATCATCGCGGCACGCAGCGACGGTCGGATGCGGATCCGCACCGCCGACGGCAACAATACGACGATCGCGATCGCCGATTATACCAAGATCAAGTCGAAGGGCGGCTTCCTGGGCCTGAGCAGCAACAAGCTGGCCGCCGATTCGCTGCTCAACGGCCTGCCGGTGACGGTCGACACGCTGCAATGGGACGGCGGCCTCGTCGCTAGCCAGGTCGATCTGAAGAGCAAGGATCTGCGCACCGCGTCGATGATCCATACCGGCACCGACCAGCGCTTTGCCGAACAGACCGCGGCGACCGAGGCGCTGCGCAGCCGCGTCGGCGACATCGACCAATATAATGTCAAAGCCACGACCAACGTGAATTTCGACACCGGCAAGGCGGTGCTGTCCGAACAGGCCAAGGCCGATCTGTGCACCGCTGCAAATCAGGCCGAGGGGATGGACAACGCCCTGCTGCTCGTCGTCGGCTACACCGATTCCACCGGCAGCCAGGAACTTAACCAGGAGCTGAGCGAAAAGCGCGCCGGCCGCGTCGTCAATCATCTCCAGCAGGCTTGCGGCTGGAAACCCTATCGCATGCTGACCCCCACCGGGATGGCCGAAGCCGACCCGGCGGCGGACAATATGACCCCCGAAGGCAAGGCGCAGAACCGCCGCGTGGCGGTGAATATCCTCGTCAGCAAGGGGCTCGATGGCCTTTAAGCGTTAAAGCGCTCGGGGGGCAGGGTCGCCGCCCCCCGGGTTCTTGGCTTAAGTGATCGCTCAGGCCGCGGTGACCACCAGTCCGCGCTGCACCGCCGGCCGCGCCAGCCCGGCATCGAGCCAGCGCTGGACCTGCGTGAAACGGTCGAAACCGACGATCTCGGCGGCTTCGTAAAAGCCGATCAGGTTGCGCACCCAGCCGAGCAGCGAAATGTCGGCGATGCTGTAATCTCTGCCCATGACCCACGGCCGATCGGCCAGCCGCGCATCGAGCACGCCAAGCAGCCGCGCCGATTCCGCCGCATAACGGTCGCGCGGGCGCTTGTCCTCATATGCGCGCCCGGCAAATTTGTGGAAAAAGCCGAGCTGGCCGAACATCGGGCCGACGCCGCCCATCTGCCACATCACCCACTGGATCGTTTCGTAACGCGCGCCGGGATCGGCGGGCAGCAACTGCCCGCTCTTGTCGGCAAGATAGATCAGGATCGCTCCCGATTCCCATAGCGCCAGCGGAACGCCGCCGGGGCCGCCGGGGTCATAGATCGCCGGAATCTTGCCGTTTGGATTGAGCGCCAGAAAGGCCGGATCATGGCTTTCGTTCGCCATGATGTCGATGCGGTGCGCTTCATAGGGCAGCCCCGTTTCCTCGAGCATGATCGCTGCTTTGACGCCGTTCGGCGTCGGCGCGGAAAACAGCTGGAGCCGATCAGGATATTGCGCCGGCCAGCGCGCGAAGATCGGATGCGGCGCGCTCACGTGCCTGCCTCGCGCACCTGCTGGTGATGGCGGATCACTTCCTCGATGATGAAGCGCAGGAACTTCTCGCTGAATTCGGGGTCGAGGTCGGCGTCGCGCGCCAGCGACCGCAGCCGCTCGATCTGCCGCTCCTCGCGGCCCGGATCGGCGGGGGGCAGGCCGTCGCGCGCTTTCAACTCGCCGACCGCCTTGGTCACCTTGAACCGCTCGGCCAGCATATAGACAAGCGCCGCGTCGATATTGTCGATGCTTTGGCGATAACGGCTCAGTTGGTCGTCCATGCGCGGCTCCTCTCGTTCGGGGCACGCTTGGCACCGGCAAGGGCCTGCTGGCAAGCCGAAAGTCGTTGCAAAATCGCGGCCGCGCGGCCAAGGCTCGCCGCATCATGACTGCCGAAATCCACCAGCTCTACGGCGAACGGCCCCCCTCGCTCGACCCGATGATGGCGCTTGTCGCCGCCGATATGAACGAGGTGAATTCGGTCATTCTCGACCGCATGCAATCCGAAGTGCCGCTGATCCCCGAACTCGCCGGCCACCTGATCGCCGGCGGCGGCAAGCGCATGCGCCCGATGCTGACGCTCGCGTGCGGCAAGCTGCTCGACTATCCGGGCCGCCGCCACTGCAAACTGGCAGCGGCGGTCGAATTCATCCACACTGCGACCTTGCTCCACGACGATGTCGTCGACAAATCGGACCTGCGCCGCGGCCGCAAGACCGCGAACCTGATCTGGGGCAACAGCGCGTCGGTGCTGGTCGGCGATTTCCTGTTCAGCCGCGCGTTCGAGGTGATGGTCGAGGACGGGTCGCTGAAGGTGCTCAAAATCCTGTCGCGCGCCTCGGCGGTGATCGCCGAGGGCGAGGTTAACCAGCTCTCGGCGCAGCGCCGGATCGAAACGAGCGAGGACCAGTATCTCGCGATCATCAACGCCAAAACCGCCGAGCTGTTTGCTGCGGCGTGCAAGATCGCCGCGGTCGTCGCCGAACGCGACGAGGCGACCGAAGCCGCGCTCGACGCCTATGGCCGCAACCTCGGCATCGCGTTCCAGCTGGTCGACGATGCGATCGACTATGTCTCGGACGCCGAAACGATGGGCAAGGGGGTCGGCGACGATTTCCGCGACGGCAAGGTCACGCTGCCGGTGATCCTCGCCTATGCGCGTGGCAGCGCCGAGGAGCGCGACTTTTGGAAGCTCGCGATCACTGGCCATCGCACGTCGGACGAAGATCTCGCCCACGCGACCCGGCTGCTCCGTCAACATGGCACGATCGACGATACGCTGGCGCGGGCGCGCCACTATGGTCAGCGCGCGGTCGATGCGATCGGCGGCTTTCGCGCCAGCCACGCGAAGGCGGCGCTGACCGAGGCGGTCGCCTTCGCCGTCGCGCGCGCCTATTGAGCCGCGCGATGGCAATGGGAATGGGTCCGGTCGCGGAAACTCCCGATGCCTATATCGCCGCGCTGTCGGGCTGGCAGCGCGACCGTGCCGAAATGATGCGCGCGGCAATCATGAGCACCGCGCCGTTCGCCGAAACGATCAAATGGACCAACCTGGTTTTCATGGCGAACGGGCCGTGCATCCTGATCCGCGCTGAGGAACAGCGCGTCCTGCTCGGCTTCTGGCGCGGCAAGCGGCTGCGAGCGATCGAGCCGCGGATCAAGGCGAGCGGCAAATATGAACTCGGCAATCTGGTGCTGACCGAAGCGACCGAGGTCATCGCCGAACAGGTCGCGCACCTCGCCGCCGCGGCGCATCGCCTCAACGCCGAACTGGGCAATCCCGCGGCGCGGGCGTGATGCAGCCGCTCCCGATCGATCAGGTCTTGCCCGACATCATGGCGGCGCTGGTGCTCAAACCCAATGCCGTCGTCGTGGCGCCGCCGGGGGCGGGCAAGACGACGCGCGTCGCGCCCGCGCTGCTCGCTCAGCCATGGTGCAGCGGCGATGTCTGGCTGCTGTCGCCCCGTCGGCTGGCGGCGCGCGCCGCGGCCGAGCGGATCGCCGACGAGATGGGCGAGCCGGTCGGCGGCAAGGTCGGCTATGCGACACGGCTCGACAGCAAACAATCGGCGGCGACGCGGCTGTTGGTGATGACCCCCGGGCTGTTCCGCAACCGCATCCTCGCCGATCCCGAACTCACCGGTGTGTCGGCGGTGTTGTTCGACGAGGTGCACGAACGCAGCCTCGATGGCGATTTCGCGCTCGCGCTGGCAATCGATGCCCAGCAGGGGCTGCGCGACGATCTGCGGTTGATCGCCATGTCGGCGACGCTCGACGGCGCGCGCTTCGGGGCGCTGCTCGGCAACGCGCCGGTGGTGCGAAGCGAGGGCAAGATTTTTCCGCTCGACCTCCGCCATATTGGCCGCCGTGCCGAGGATCGACTGGAAGCAAGCGTATTGGTCGCGGTGCGGCAGGCGATGGCCGACGAGGGCGCCGAAGAGAGGGGGGGCGACATGCTCGCCTTCCTGCCCGGCGCCGCCGACATCGAACGCGCCGCGGTGGCGGTCGAGGCGGCGGGGCTGCCGCTCGTCGTTCACCGCCTGCACGGCCAGATCGACCCGATGCTCCAGCGCAAGGCGCTCGTCCGCGACCCCGATGGCGGGCGCAAGCTGATCCTCGCGACGAGCATCGCCGAAACCAGCCTGACCATCGACGGGGTACGGATCGTTATCGATGCCGGACTGTCGCGGCGGCCGCGCTTCGACAAGGCGGCTGGGATTGCCCGGCTGGTCACCGAACGCGCCAGCCAGGCATCGGCGACCCAGCGCGCCGGCCGCGCCGCGCGGCAGGGGCCGGGGGTCGCTTACCGCCTGTGGGAAGGCGCGGCGACGACGGGCATGCCGCCATTCGACCCGCCCGAAATCCACGAAAACGACCTGATGCCCGTGGTACTCGATTGCGCGAGCTGGGGGATCATCGATCCGCGCCAATTGGGCTGGCTCGACCCGCCGTCGCCCGCCGCGATCGCCGATGCCAAAATGCGCTTGCAGTCGATCGGCGCGCTGGCCGACGACGGCCGGATCACCGCGCATGGCAAGGCGCTCGCCGCGATCCCGCTGCCGGTGCCGCTCGCGCATATGCTGCTCGACGCGGCGCGCGCCGGCGAGGGCGAGATGGCGGGACGGCTCGCGGTGCTGCTCACCGAACCGGGGCTCGGCGGGCGCGGCGTCGATGTCGAGGCGCGGCTTGGGCGCTGGCGCGGCCAGCGCGGCGACCGCAGCGAAGGCGCGGTCCGGCTGGCACGGCGGCTGGCGGGGATCGGTGGCAAGCTGGCGGTGGACGCGGGCGAGGAGGCGCCGCGCTCGATCGGCGGCTGGATCGCGACCGCCTGGCCCGACCGGGTGGCGCGGCAGCGCGCGGGCCAGCGCGGTGAATATCTCAGCGTCGGCGGCCGCGCCTATCGCATCGACCCGGTCGAACCGCTTAGCGGTTGCGAATGGCTCGCGATCGCCGACGCACAGGGCCATGCTGCCGGAGTCCGCATCCTCGCTGCCGCGCCGATCGACCAGGCCGAGGTCGAAGCGATCTTTGCGGGTCGGATCATCGCGCATGCCACGAGCAGCTATGACGCCGCGAGCGACCGCGTCGATCACCGCCGCGAACGGCGGCTCGGCGCGATCGCGCTGACCAGCGGGCAGGCGGGGCGCAGCGACAATGCCGATGACGATGTCGCGCTGCGGCTGGCGGCGGTGCGCACCAAGGGGCTCGGGCTGATCGGCTGGGGACCGGCGGCGCAGGCGCTGCGCCAGCGTGCTTCCTTTGCCGGGGTGGATACCTTGTCGACCGGCGCGCTTGCCGACAGCCTAGAAATCTGGCTGGAGCCGCTGCTTGCGGGCTGCCGCGGCCTGCGCGACATTGGCGACCGCAAGCTGACCGACGCGCTGCTGGGATTGCTCGACTGGTCGGCGCGCCAGCTGCTCGAAAAACATGCGCCCGCCGACTATGTCACGCCGGTCGGGAGCCGTCACCCGATCGATTATGGCGCCGACGGCGGGCCGACGGTCGCGGTGCGGGTGCAGGAACTGTTCGGGCTGGCGCGGCATCCGGCGATTGGCGATCCGCCGGTGCCATTGGTGCTGGCGCTGACCTCGCCCGCGCACCGCCCGATCCAGACGACGCGCGATCTCGTCAGCTTTTGGGGCGGCAGCTGGCACGATGTGGCGCGCGAGATGCGCGGCCGTTATCCCAAACACAGCTGGCCCGATGATCCCGCGACGGCGCGTCCGACCCTGCTGACCAAGGCGGCGCAGGCGCGGCGCGACGGGGCATAAGGTTGGCTCTTTTCGTCGGCCCGCCAAGCCGCTAAGGCACGGGCAGCCCAACCAACGCAGGACATTCCCGATGAAAGCGCGCATTTTCCAGAAACCCAAAAATGCGATGCAGTCGGGGCGTGCCGGAACCCAGCGCTGGACGCTGGAATTCGCCCCTGCCGAAGCGCGCCGCGCCGACCCGTTGATGGGCTGGGCGGGCAGCGGTGATACCCAGCGCCAGATCCGGCTCGGCTTTGCCAGCCAGGCCGAGGCGGTCGCTTATGCGGAACGCAACGGCATCGACGCCGAGGTGGTCGCGCCGCCGGTGCGGACGTTGAAGATACAGGCTTACGCCGACAATTTCCGGTAAGGCGGCAGAACCAACAAATTCCGTTCGTGCTGAGCTTGTCGAAGCACCGTTCTTGTTTTCGGCGCTGTCGAGAAAGAACCGCCCTTCGACAAGCTCAGGGCGAACGGAATTTGACTATATCGGTTGGCTTTTATTCCGCGTCCGGCTGCAACAGCTTGTGCAGATGCACCACCACATATTTCATTTCGGCATCGTCGACCGTGCGCTGCGCCGCGGCGCGCCACGCCTTTTCCGCCGATTTATAATCAGGGAACAGCCCGACAACGTCGAGATTGTGGAGGTCGACAAAGTCGGTGCCCTGCGGATCGCTGACGCGTCCACCGAACACGAGATGCAATTTGCTCATGGCTGCTTTCCTTGCGGGCTGGCGCTGGGGAGGGGAGAAGGCGCGGCCCCTAACAGCGCGACGCCGCTACGGCAAGCCGGTCAGTCGCCCTTGCGGCCTTTCGGCAGCAGCGATCCGAGCAGCGCACCGATCGCCACCGCGCCCGCGACCAGCGCCAGCGGCTGCTTTTCCGCCGCATCCTTCAGCTTGCTGTTCGCGCGCTTGGCCTGTGCCTTGCCGCGTTCATAGACTTCACCCGCCGCTTCGCGCGCGACGCCCGCCTGTTCGCTCGCCTTGGCGGCGAAATCGCCGGTCGCGGCGCGGGCGCGGCCATAACCGTCCTGGATGCGCGCCTTCGCCGCTTCGGCGGTCAGCCGGGCATTTTCGGCGGTTTTCTCTGCAAGTTCACTCGCTTTTGCGCGCGCGTCGCTGGCGGTTTCACTGAACGGCTTCATCGTCATTCTCCACTGGTTCGTCATGGTCGCCGTCGTCGGCGCCGGTTTCGTCGGCGGGGCGCAGCCGGTCTGCGACCGCATTCGCCATATCCTGAATCTTTTGCGTCAGCCGCGGCGCGTGCTCCTTGATCGGTTCGCGCAGCAGCCACACCACCCCCGCCGCGGCGGCCAACGCGATCGGCAGGCGATTGTTGCGAAATTCCTGCCGCACCGCATGCGCGGCATCGTCGATCTTGGCATTGACGCGATATTTCCCGCGATCAACCAGCGCGCCGGGTTTGAACGCCGCCTTGGCGACGTCGAGCCGCCGGTGCAGCTCGGCGCGTTGCAGCATCGAGCGGCGCGCCGCGGCGATCAGGCGGTTACGCGTCCGCGGCATCGTCGAACCCTTCGTTGGTGAGGTCGCGGCGCAGCGCGGTGCGAATGTCGCCATAGTTGAGATGCGCACGCCACGCCGCCCCGCCAGCGATGGCGAGCAAGACGGTAACGACGATCAAGGTCGCGAGCAGCGGGCCGACGTGCGGTGATAGCGCCAGGATCGCGCCGAAGGCCAGCGCCAGCAGCGCGACGCCCGCCGCCGTCGCAGCCACGCCGCCCCAGATCGCGGCGCGGCTGGCGCCGTGTAGTGCCAGCTCACCGCGTGCCTCGATCAGCGCGAACTCCGCCCGCGCGGTCGCCGACAGATTGTCGACGACATCGCCGACAATCTGTTCGAGCGGCACCGGCGGCGGCGCGACCGGCGGCCCGTCAGGCGCATAGCCGTGGCTTATGCCGTCAAAGCTGGGCGCGGCGGACGGAGGCAGGGTGTTCGGGTCGGAAGCGGCCAAGACCTTGTCAATCGTTCGAGCCGCCCTTGAGCATGCGGGCGAGCACGAAGCCGATCACCGTGGCGGCGCCGACGGCGATCGCCGGATTTTTCTTCACCATATCCTTGGTCGAAGCGGCGAGCTCGTCGAGATCCTTTTTGTCGAGCGAGGTGGCAAGGCCCGCGACGGTCGACGCGGCCGAGCGCGCGTAATCGCCATATTGCTTGCCGAATTTGGTGTCGACGGTGCCGGCGCTGTCTTCGAGCAGCTTGGCGAGGTTGCCGACGGCCTTCGCAGCTTTGTCCTTGCCCTTGGTCGCGGCCTTGCGCGCCTCGGTCGAGGCTTGGTTTTTCAGCGCCGTCGCTTCGTCTTTCAGCGATGCCGCCTTTTTCGACGCTTCGGTCTTGATCGTGTCGCGGGTCGCGACCAGCTGATCGCGGATCGGATGATCCTTCGCGGCCTTCACGCTCGCGGGTTTGCGCGCGGGCGCGGCTTTGGTCGCACCGGCCTTCGCGGGTGCCTTGGGACGCGGAGCGGCGACTTTCTTGGTCGCGGGAGTAGCGGCTTTGGCCATGGCTTTGTCCTCTTCTTCTTATGTCGGGCGCCGCAATGGCGAACATCCCTTTTGGTCCTGTCTGAATATATAGCAAGGCGCGCCGAATGGTTCCATAGGCGAGCAAAATTCCTATGCAACGGTTGCACTAAGGGCACCCCGCCGATAACAGGCGGGCGCCTCGGGGTCAGAACCCACCACTGACGCATTCGAGGTTTGAAGCGATTTTGTTCAGGGCTAGAAGGGAAGGCGTAGGCATATGAAAATATTCCAAGCCTTGCCGACGCAGCCATGGACAAAATCGGTCAAATCCCGAAGGGACGCCGAAATGGCTTCGATCTCGCCCCCGCGCGGCCTTGCAGATGGAACCACCATCCGCAGCGGCCACCCGAAGACGATATCTTCGCCATTTCGGCGCCTCGAACGCGTCAGTGGTGGGTTCTGACCCCACTCTACCGCCCTGCCGACAGGGCTTTCAGCAGGACATATCCCATGACCGCCATCATCGACATTCACGGCCGCGAAATCCTTGACAGCCGCGGCAACCCCACCGTCGAAGTCGATGTGCTGCTGGAGGACGGCAGCTTCGGCCGCGCCGCGGTTCCGTCGGGCGCCTCGACCGGCGCGCACGAGGCGGTCGAACTGCGCGATGGCGACAAGGCGCGTTACCTGGGCAAGGGCGTGATCAAGGCGGTTGCCGCCGTCAACGGCGACATCGCCGAGGCGCTGATCGGCCTCGATGCCGAAGATCAGCGCGAACTCGACCAGGCGATGATCGACCTCGACGGCACCGCGAACAAGAGCCGCCTCGGCGCCAACGCGATCCTCGGTGTCAGTCTCGCGGCTGCAAAGGCCGCGGCCGACGCGCGCGGCCTGCCGCTCTATCGTTATGTCGGCGGCGTGTCGGCGCGCACCTTGCCCGTGCCGATGATGAACATCATCAACGGTGGCGAACATGCCGACAATCCGATCGACGTGCAGGAATTCATGATCATGCCCGTCGGCGCGGGCAGCATCGCCGAAGCCGTGCGCTGGGGCAGCGAAATTTTCCACACGCTGAAGAAGGGCCTGTCGGCCAAGGGCCTCGCGACCGCGGTCGGCGACGAGGGCGGCTTCGCGCCGAACCTCGCCTCGACGCGCGCCGCGCTCGATTTCATCGCGGCGTCGGTCGATCAGGCGGGCTTCAAGCTTGGCACCGACGTTGTGCTCGCGCTCGATTGCGCCGCGACCGAATTCTTCAAGAACGGCAAATATGAAATCAGCGGCGAGGGGCTTTCGCTCAGCCCGCAGCAGATGGCCGAATATCTAGCCGCGCTCGTGAACGACTATCCGATCAAGTCGATCGAGGACGGGATGAGCGAAGATGATTTTGTGGGCTGGAAGGCGCTCACCGACCTGGTCGGCGACAAGTGCCAGCTCGTCGGCGACGATCTGTTCGTCACCAACCCGCTGCGCCTCGAACAGGGGATCAAGGACGGCCTCGCCAACTCGCTGCTCGTCAAGGTCAACCAGATCGGCACGCTGTCCGAAACGCTCGACGCCGTCGATATGGCGCACCGCGCGCGCTACACCGCCGTCATGTCGCACCGTTCGGGCGAGACCGAGGATTCGACGATCGCCGACCTCGCGGTCGCGACCAACTGCGGCCAGATCAAGACCGGCAGCCTCGCGCGCTCGGACCGGCTCGCGAAGTACAACCAGCTGATCCGTATCGAGGAAGAGCTGGGCGACATGGCGCGGTATCCGGGGGCGGCGATTTTCGCATAAGGCGAAGAGTGGAGTCTATTCGTCATCCCGGCGAAGGCCGGGATCTCAACCTCGTGTCAAAACGCAACGGCGAGATCCCGGCCTTCGCCGGGATGACGATAATATGTGGTCAGACGCCTTGACGCCATGAATCAACTCTGATTCAAGGGACAGCGATGACGCAGCGCCACAAACTCCGCAAATCGATGAACCGCGCGATCGGCCCGGCGGTCGCGGTGATCGCGGTTCTGGCGATGATCGGCTACATCATTTTCGGACCGACCGGGCTTTATGCTTGGGGCGATTACGGCCAGTCGGTCGAAAAGCAGCGGGTGGTGCTGAGCGAGCTGACCAAGAAGGAAAGCGAGCTTCAGAACCGCGTCAACCTGCTCGACCGGCGGCGCGTCGATCCCGATCTGGCTGAGGAATATGTGCGCGAGAAACTGGGCGCCTATCACCCCGATGAGGTGATCATTCCGATGGAGCCCGCGGCGAAGTAAGCCGCCTCTCGTCATTGCGAGCGCAGCGAAGCAATCCAGAGCCCGCGTAAACCGCTCTGGATTGCTTCGCTGCGCTCGCAATGACGGGATAATGCTGCATTCGTAATCGCACCGTACTTGCGGCCAAGCGGGCGTTGCCAAACCCGGCGCACGGCCCCTATAGGGAGCCTTGCCGTAACGGCTAAATGCAAAGGAAACCTCCCTTGGCCAAAGCACCCGCGCGTTCACCTGCCGCGCCCAAAAAGACCGCATCAACCCCGGCGCCCGCGACCAATCGCGAAGGACCGCGCGATCCCGCTCCCTATGACGCGACCCCGGCGGAGCTGGAAAAATTCTATCGCGAAATGCTGCTGATCCGCCGCTTCGAGGAAAAGGCAGGGCAGCTGTACGGCCTCGGCCTGATCGGCGGTTTTTGCCATCTGTATATCGGTCAGGAAGCCGTCGCGGTCGGCCTGCAGTCGGCGCTCGACGGCGAGAAGGACAGCGTCATCACCGGTTACCGCGACCATGGCCATATGCTCGCTTACGGCATCGACCCCAAGGTCATCATGGCCGAACTGACCGGCCGCGCCGCGGGCATTTCGCGCGGCAAGGGCGGATCGATGCACATGTTCAGCGTCGAGCATAAATTCTACGGCGGCCACGGCATCGTCGGGGCGCAGGTGTCGCTCGGCACCGGGCTCGCCTTCGCACACAAGTACCGCAATGACGGCGGCGTCGCGATGTCCTACTTCGGCGACGGCGCATCGAACCAGGGGCAGGTGTACGAGAGCTTCAACATGGCCGAGCTGTGGAAGCTGCCGATCATCTTCGTGATCGAAAACAACCAATATGCCATGGGCACCTCGGTCAATCGCTCGTCGGCCGAGGATCAGCTCTATCGCCGCGGCGAAAGCTTTCGCATCCCCGGCATGCAGGTCGACGGCATGGACGTGCTCGCGGTGCGCGGCGCCGCCGAAGCGGCGCTCGAATGGGTGCGCGCGGGCAAGGGGCCGGTGCTGATGGAACTCAAGACCTATCGCTACCGCGGCCATTCGATGTCCGATCCGGCGAAATATCGCAGCCGCGAGGAAGTGCAGGCGGTGCGCGATAAATCCGACGCGCTCGAACATCTGAAAAAGGTCATGCTCGATGCCGGGATCGGCGAGGACAAGATCAAGGATATCGACAAGGAAATCCGTGCGATCGTGGCGGAATCGGCCGACTTTGCCGAAAGCGCGCCCGAACCCGAACTTCACGACCTTTATACCGACGTGCTGGTGGAGCAATATTGAGATGGCCATCGAATTGAAGATGCCGGCGCTGTCGCCGACGATGGAAGAAGGCACGCTCGCCAAATGGCTCGTCAAGGAAGGCGATGCGGTCAAGTCGGGGGACATCCTGGCCGAGATCGAGACCGACAAGGCGACGATGGAATTTGAAGCGATCGACGAAGGCGTAGTCGGCCAGATCCTGGTCGCCGAGGGCACCGACAATGTGAAGGTCGGCACCGTGATCGCGACGATCACGGGCGAGGGGGAAGAAGCAACCTCAAATTCCGTTCGTGCTGAGCCTGTCGAAGCACCGTCCTTGTCTTCGCCGCCGCCCGAAGGAAAGAGCAGCCCTTCGACAAGCTCAGGGCAAACGGTGGAAAAGGCTGAAAAGCCCGCCGCCACCGAACGCGCCTCCGACCCGGCAATCCCCGCCGGCACCGCGATGGTCCGCCTGACCGTCCGCGAAGCCTTGCGCGACGCGATGGCCGAGGAAATGCGTGCCGACGACCGCGTGTTCGTGATGGGCGAGGAAGTCGCCGAATATCAGGGCGCGTACAAGGTCACTCAGGGGCTGCTCGACGAATTCGGCGCGCGCCGCGTCATCGACACCCCGATCACCGAATATGGTTTTGCCGGGCTCGGCGCGGGCGCCGCGATGGGCGGGCTGAAACCGATCATCGAATTCATGACCTTCAACTTCGCGATGCAGGCGATCGACCACATCATCAACTCGGCGGCCAAGACCAACTATATGTCGGGCGGCCAGATGCGCTGTCCGATCGTGTTCCGCGGCCCCAATGGCGCCGCATCGCGCGTCGGCGCGCAGCATAGCCAGAATTTCGCGCCCTGGTACGCCAGCGTGCCCGGCCTGATCGTCATCGCGCCTTATGATGCCGCCGACGCCAAGGGGCTGATGAAAGCGGCGATCCGCAGCGAAGACCCCGTCGTCTTCCTCGAAAACGAGCTGCTTTACGGCCGCGGGTTCGACGTTCCCGACCTCGACGACCATGTCCTGCCGATCGGCAAGGCACGGATCATGCGCGCGGGCAGCGATGTCACGATCGTCAGCTATTCGATCGGCGTCGGACTGGCGCTCGAAGCCGCCGACCAGCTGGCGGGCGAGGGGATCGACGCCGAAGTCATCGACCTGCGCACCTTGCGCCCGCTCGACACCGCGACTGTGCTCGCCAGCCTCAAGAAGACCAACCATCTGGTCGTCGTCGAGGAAGGCTGGCCCGTCTGTTCGGTCGCCAGCGAACTCGCGATGGTCGCAATGGAGCATGGCTTCGACGATCTCGACGCGCCGGTGATGCGCGTGTGCAACGAAGACGTGCCGCTGCCCTATGCCGCGAACCTGGAGAAAGCGGCGCTGGTCGATGTGCCGCGCGTCGTTGCGGCGGTGAAGGCAGTTCGCAATCGCTAGCCCGTCGCCCCCGCGAAGGCGGGGGCCGCTGTCGGCCTTGCCCTTCGATGCCGAGTAAACCGCCAGCGGCCCCCGCCTTCGCGGGGGCGACGGATGAGTTCGCCGCTTACCCCAACGCCCGCGATCCGCGCATCATGGTCGCGGTGCCGCGCGAACGGCGCGCCGCGATCGGGGCGCTATGGGCATTTGCCGAACGGCTGACCAAGCTGCTGCTCGACGCACGCGAACCGTTGATCGGACAGATCAAGCTCGCCTGGTGGCGCGACATGGCGGCGATGCTGGCCGCCGATCCTGCTGCGTTGCCCAAGGGCGAGCCGCTGCTCGCCGAACTCGCGGCAAGCTGGGCGGGGCAGGGCGGGCTCGACGCGCTGGCCGATGCGGCAGAGGCGATGCTGGTCGCCGAGGATGCGGCGGCGCGGCAGGCCGCGGCGACGGCATTTGGCGGCGCGCTGTTCGCACTGGCGGGCGGGACAGCGGGCGGCGGCGCGCGCTGGGGGCTGTTGTGGGGCGCCGCGCTACAGGAAAGCGCCGCCGCGGCGCAGCCATTTTTCGCGGCGGCGCGTAACCTGCCGCCGCCGAAGCGCGTATTATTCTCTGGAAACAAGGCGCTGCTCATGCTCGACCGTTGGGCTGGCGCGATTGCCCGACACGATGGCGAACGGCGCTGGCGCAGCGAGGGATTGCTGCTGCTTCGTCTCGGCCTGATCGGCCGCTGACGATAAAAATGCGCCGGGGGTGGAAATGCGCCGCCCGAACATCTATCTTGTCCGGTACATAATAGGGTCGCAGGGGACATTCGATGTTCAACGGGCTGATCGCCTATCTCGATTCGATCAAGGCGCGCGATCCCGCGCCGCGGTCGCGTTGGGAAATTCTACTCTACCCGGGACTGGTCGCGGTGGGCATGCACCGCATTGCGCACTGGCTGTTCGAAGCGCGGTTGTTTTTCCTCGCCCGCTTCATCAATCATCTGTCGCGCTGGATGACCGCGATCGACATTCACCCCGGCGCCAAGATCGGCCGCCACCTGTTCATCGACCACGGCTTTACCGTCATCGGCGAAACCGCCGAGATCGGCGACAATGTCACCATCTATCAGTGCGTGACGCTGGGCGGCACCGATCCCGCCAATGGCATCGCGGGCAAACGCCACCCGACGCTGTCCGACGACGTCATCGTCGGATCGGGGGCGCAGATCCTGGGGCCGATCACGGTCAATCCGCGCGCGCGCATCGGCGCCAATGCGGTGGTGACCAAGGATGTGCCCGAGGGCGCGGTAATGGTCGGCATCCCGGCGCGCTCGACCCTCGTCGACGCCGCCGAATATGCCCGCGAATTCGTGCCCTATGGCACGTGCAACGAGACCTTCGATCCGGCGACGCAAAAGGTCGAGCTGCTCCAGTGCCAGCTCGAGCAGATGCAGAAACAGCTCGCCGCCTTGATCGCCGAGCGCGACGCGAATGTCGAGGATGAAGCGCCGCGGCGCAAAGGGAGCCGGAAAAGCGCCTGATGGGTACGGTGACGCCCTTGCCGTTCGCGAACAGGGCCATATCGCAGCAGACCGGTTTCGAACGCCCCGAGCTGATGCGCATTCTTGATCTCTATGGCCGTATGGTCGCCGCAGGCCACTGGCGCGACTATGCGATGGATTTCCACCGCGACGCCGCAATCTTCTCGGCCTTTCGCCGCGCCGCCGAGCGCCCCGAATATCGCATCGAAAAACGCCCCGCCTTGCGGAGCCGCCAGGGCATGTGGGCCTTGGTCTCCGAAGCCGGGGCGATTTTGAAGCGCGGGGACGAGCTGTCGAACATACTCGCCCCCGTCGAACGTAAGCTTATGAAGCTGGTTGGAGACTGACCGACCGCGTCGTCGCAGGCAGCTGGTTCGCCAGATTGTCGGGCAACAACCCGACCACCACCGCGCGGGCATTCTGCCAGAAGGCCGAGAGCAGCAGCAGCGCCGAACCGATCACGAACGCCGTCAGCGCCACGTTAAGCTCGACCGCGCCGAATTCACGGAACAGCTGGGTCAGCGCGAACAGCACATAGGCGAGGGCGGACACCAGCAAGGCGCGGCGGTCGATCGCCAGCGCGATCAGCCCGAACAGCACATAGATGGCGACCACCATCACCGCGGCGCCGCTGCCGATATTATTGCCCTCGGTGACGCCGAGCAGGTGGAAGATCGGATGCGCGATCATCGGTGCGGACAGCAGGTGGAGCCAGAAGGCGACGTCGCTGCGCCGCGTCTGGCGCACCCGGTCGCTGCGGTCCCACCACATCGCCAGCGCGAACACACCAATGCCAGCGGTCAGCACCAGCGACATCACTAGCGCGTCGGGGCGCTCGGGCATGCCGGTGATCGACAGCACCAGCGCCACTGCAGTCGCGGCGAGCGCAGCCGTCCCTGCAGCCACGGTGATCGGCACCATGAAGCGGCGCCAGTGCGCCCAGGTCGCCGCCGCGGTGACCAACGCCATGGTGCCGATGATGATCGCACCGACGGTCTCGCCGGGATCTTCGCCGAAAATCGCCTCGCCATGCTCGACGAGGAAGCCGACCATCGTCGCAAAGATGCCGCCCGAAAAGGCAAGCACCAGCACGATGCTGGGCAGCGCCATGCGGCGTTTGCGGGTGAAATATTCGGCGAGGAACCACGCCGAGAGGGCGACGAACGCGCCGCCGAGCGCGGCATGGATCGACTGGCCGATCCACGCGACCGCGACGAGCAGGATGACCGCCGCGATGCTGACGAAAATATCGTTGAAACCGGTGATCAGGCGGAAGGATTCTTCATCCGCACCGGGGGTGGAACGGACCGACGCGATGTGCGACCGGAATGCCGTGGCGGCCTCCGGTGTCAAAACCTTCGCATCGACCGCAGCTTGCAGGTCGCTTTCACTATACATCGGGGTCGTCCTTGTTAGACCGATCCCCTTGCCCCGCACCGCTGCTAGCAGAAGTGTATTAGTGATGCAATACGATAAATCAGGCAAAGATTTGCGCGGACGTCAGCCGCTCGCTTTGCGCGCGCGTGATGCGGTCGACGAGCCGCCAGGCGAGCGGATAGAGGATCAGGTTGATGACCGAATAGAGGATCGCGAGAATCACCGCTTCTCGCTCTTCGGCAGCCGAATTGGCGTCGATTGTCGCCGCGGTAAGGATCGCCCCGACGGCGAGTGAGAAACTCCAAACCCCCCACCAGCAGATCAGCAGGAGCTCGCCGCGATGCCGGCTTTCGCCGTCGCCGCCGTCGCTGACGTTCCAGATCTGGCGCATCGCCTGAAACGGCTTGAAGAAGTTGGCGATCGGGACGAAGTGCCACCCGACCGTCCATGCCGGCGTGAACGTGAAGCCGGGCACGCGCGCTGCCTTGACGTTGGCGGCGGCGCGATAGATCCACATGCAGAAAATCACATTGGTGGTCAGCGCCAGCAGGAGGTCGGTGACCGACACGCCAAGGTAGAGCGCATTGAGACCCTTGACGGGCGCCTGATCATCGAGCGAGACCCGTCCGTTCAACTCGGCGACCTGGCCAACCAGAGCGAGGATAAGCACGATAAAACCGGCAACGAGCAAGCCCTTTACGAGCCTGCAGCGTTGCTGGAGGAGGGCTATTCCTGCGCCCATCGTCAGTCCGTCATGAGCCCCCTTCGACCGGACTCCCTCCCTCCGGGGCGTCGCCGATCTTCGGGGTGTCCCTATCAGCCTCACCCCAGCGCCATCAACGCTTTCATCACATTCATCGACTGTTCGCTCCCCGACTGCGGCACGATCTCGCCAGCACGGTCGATAATCTTGTCCCACGCCGCGGCGACGCCCTCGGGGGTGCGGTCACCCTCAGCCAGCGCAACGCCGGGGGTCATGGTGACATAAGCGGCGTGATAGGCGCCCGCGCCCGCGCCGATGATCATGTTGGTCGGTGCATCCTCGCTGACCAGATAGAGCGCGGCGGGCACCACATTCTCCGGCGTGAATTTTTCGAACAGTTCGGCGGGGAAGATGTCCTCGGTCATCCGCGTGCCCGCGACCGGTGCGATGGTGTTGCAGCGGATGTTGTACTTCGCGCCCTCCAGGTGCAGCGTCTTGGTCAGCCCCGCGAGCCCCAGCTTTGCCGCGCCATAATTGGCCTGGCCGAAATTGCCGTAGAGGCCGGTCGACGACGCGGTCATCAGGATGCGGCCATAAGCCTGCTCGCGCATCAGATCCCAGCACGCCTTCGTGACATTCGCGCTGCCGCTGACGTGCACCTTCAGCACCAGGTCGAAATCTTCGGGCTCCATCTTGGCAAAGCTTTTGTCGCGCAGGATGCCGGCGTTGTTGATCAGGACATGGACGCCGCCCCAGGCTTCCTTCGCTTTGGCGACCATTTCGACCATCTGGTCATATTCAGTGACGCTGCCGCCGTTCGACATCGCGGTGCCGCCCAGCGCCTGGATTTCCTCGACGACCGCGAGCGCCGCGTCCGAATGGCCGGTGCCGTCGCGCGATCCGCCCAGATCGTTGACCACCACCTTGGCCCCGCGGCGCGCGAGTTCGAGCGCATAGGCGCGGCCAAGGCCGCCGCCGGCGCCGGTGACAATGGCAACGCGCCCGTCAAACTTGATCGTCATGATGGTCTCCCGGAAAGGGCGGTCCCCAGAAAGGTTGCCCGAAAAAACTGAGATGTCCTTAGCCGTTCACGCTTCGCAGGCAAGGGGGTGGTGAACGCGCGGAAAAAATGTCGCGTGCAATAGAAATGTCATCTTGATGACGCGTAACTGTCATCTATCGGTCATACCAGCGCCCCCAGATTGTCACCTTTCGCAACGGAGCAAGTCCCTCATGCGCCACGCCCTGACCGCCGCCCTGCTGGCGACGTCGATGTTCTGTCTGCCTACCGCCGCGCACGCGCAGGCGATGACGGCCGAGGAAGCGGCGCAGTTGCGGGCTGAACTCGCGGCACTGAAGGCGCAGGTGCAGACACTCGAAACGCGGCTCGACGCGGCGACCGCGCAGCCGGCGCCCGCCCCGGCGCCGGTGCCGCCCTCGGTGACCGCCAAACCCGCCACCGACATCAGCTGGAAAGGCGCGCCCGAAATCAAGACCGCCGACGGCTGGAGCTTCAAGCCGCGCGGGCGGGTCCAGCTCGACATCGCCGGGGTCGATACTCCCGCGGGCGCCACCGGGGTCCGCGGCGGCACCGCGACCGAATTCCGCCGCGTCTATCTGGGCGTCGACGGCAAGATCCCGGGCGGCTTTGCCTATCGGGTCGAGGCCGACATCGCGAACAGCGAGGTCGAACTGACCGACATTTACATGAGCTATGGCACCGGCCCGCTCACCGTCACCGCAGGGCAGGTCAAACCCTTCTGGGGGCTTGACGACATGACGAGCGACCTGTTCACCAGCTTCATGGAGCGTGCGGCGTTTGTCCAGGCCTTCGGGTTCGAACGCCGGGTCGGGCTGTCGGCGCAATATAAGGGCAAGGCCGTGCTGCTGCAGGGCGGGGTGTTCGGCGACAACGCCCGCGACCTGCTCAGCGACAGCAACCACAGTATGAGCATCGACGGCCGCGCTGTGTGGATGCCCAAGCTCGGCAAGACCCAGCTGCACCTTGGCGCGTCGGGCCATTGGCGCGACCCCAATGATCCCGCCGCGACGGTTCGCTATCGCGCGCGGCCGTTCGTCCACACCACCGACGTGCGGCTGGTCGACACTGGCCTGCTCGACGTCGCGAGCGAACGCGGTATCGGGGTCGAAGGCGCGCTGCTCGCCGGGCCGTTCCACGTCGCGGGCGAAGCCTATTGGCAGACGCTGAAGCGCCGCGGCGCCGCCGACCCGACCTTCTTTGGCGGCTATGCCGAGGTCGGCATGGTGCTGACCGGCGGCGACGCGCGCGGGTATAAGGACGGCGCGTTCGACCGGCTCAAACCATCGAAGCCGATCACGGCTGGCGGCATCGGCGCGATCGAAGTCAACGCGCGCTACGACCACCTCGACCTCAGCGACGGCGCGATTATCGGCGGACGGCAACAGGCGGCGCTGATCGGGCTGGTGTGGGCGCCCATCGATTACATCCGCATCACGGCCAACTACGGCAAACTGTGGATCGACAACGCCCGCATCGCGACGGCGACGGGGGATCGCGATTATACGGCGGATACATTTGGGCTCAGGACGCAGATCGATTTTTGATTTGGGCGGGTTGTCTGCTTTGGGGTGGGGAGCGGACGTTCTCACCTAGCTTTGTCATTCCCGCGAAGGCGGGAATCCCGCTTTTTTCCTTCGCCGTCGCAAAACGGGATCCCCGCCTTCGCGGGGATGACAGGAAATGGTCATCAGACGCCATACGTCTCCCCATCTCATCCGGAACCAATGCGGCCAAACACCTGGCAAAGCGCAGAACCGGTACAGAAATCGCCTTCCTTCGATGCGCGGCAAGCTTATGACCATCGCACCAGCTCTCGCGGACGGCTCGGTTGCATTGGCAACAGCCTGATCATTTACCTGGAGTATCGAATTGATCAGAAGCCTCTTGTTCGCTGCCTTGGCCAGCCTGTTTCTCGCGAACTGCTCCGACGCCGCCAACGGGCAAGCGGCCGCTTCCCCCAAACCCGCCGCCCCTTCCGCCCAGCGCGGCGAGGGGCTGCCGTATGAAATCGCCGACACCGAAGTCTGGGACGTTCCCGACCCCGTTTCGCGTCGTGCCTATCAGGTCTTCGTCGCCCTGCCGCCCTCTTATGGCGACCAGCCCCAGCGTCGTTACCCGGTGCTCTATGTCACCGACGCCGATTACGCCTTTTCGCTGATCAAGCAGATCGCCCGGCGGCTGAACGTCGAGCGGCCGACCGTCGAAGAGTTTATCCTCGTCGGCCTGTCCTATGCCAAGGGCGAGGGCGGGATGCAAAGTCGGCGGCGCGATTACACGCCGACGCCGAACGGCCCCAGCACCGCGCGCGCCGACGCCGAGCATGGCAAGGCCGTTGCCTACGCCGTCTATGTCCGCGACCGGGTTTTTCCCTTTGTCGCCGGAAAATACAGGACCGACGCGCGCCGCCGCTTTTTCCTCGGCCATTCCTATGGCGCGCTTCTGGGCAGCGAAATATTGTTCAGCGAGCCGCGCCTGTTCGACGGCTATATCCTCGGCAGCCCGTCCTTCTGGTACGACCGCCACCATATGGCAGAGCGGGAAAAGGCTTACGCCGAGAAGCATGACGATCTGCCTGCGCGCGTCTATATGTATATCGGTGAATATGAGGAAATGCGGCCGGGCGACCCGCGCTATGCCAAGGACGTCAATATGGTGACCGATACCCGCGCAATGGACCGGGCGCTGCGATCGCGCAACTATCCTTCGCTACGCATGGAGACGGAGGTGCTGAACGATGAAGATCACTTCACCGTCGCACCGCGTGGCTTCACCCGCGGCTTGAAATATCTGCTCCCCGCTCCGGCAAAATGACATCCGAATCCAGTAAAAATCGCTGCTTCCATTCCAACTAGTGGGT
Source organism: Sphingopyxis sp. (assembly GCF_051861155.1). Classification (GTDB taxonomy): domain Bacteria; phylum Pseudomonadota; class Alphaproteobacteria; order Sphingomonadales; family Sphingomonadaceae; genus Sphingopyxis. Next base: position 403,516 of record NZ_JBHYDE010000003.1, read on the forward strand.
TGAATCTCTTGGGAAATTTGGAGCGAGCATAAAGCTCTGCGCGCATCGGCCAAAAGGCGGAAAATCAATGTCTGACATATCGAACCGAAAAAGCGACATGGACCCGGCGCGGATATCCGATCCCGCAGGGACGAAAGGCGTGCGCACCGCCTTGCTCATAATCGGCGCGCTCGTGGCGCTGGCGGGCGCCTATTTGCTATTCTTTCTGTCGTTGTTGATGATCGGTTTTTCGTTCGACGCTCCGGGGGCAAAATTCTGGGATTCCGGCGCGTGGCTTCGCTTGCTGGCGCTCTGGCCGCCGACATCGTTGCTTCTCGTTGCGATTGCCGCAGTCGTCTGCATCTTCCGGGCATCGCTGCGCTTGCTCTGGATCGCGCTGGGCATCTTCGCCGCTACCGCGGTCGCGATCTTCGCTGCACTGAATTTTGTCGGCTAAGCGAGTCCCGAGGGCTCAGCCGCTTTTCCCCGAATCCAGTGCATAGCCCGCCGACCGCACCGTGCGGATGATGTCGCTCGTCCCCGGCAGGTTGATCGCCTTGCGCAGCCGCCGGATGTGCACGTCGACGGTGCGCAATTCGATGTCGCTGTCCTGGCCCCACACGCTGTCGAGCAATTGCCCGCGCGAAAAGACGCGGCCCGGATGTTCCATGAAATGGCGCAGCAGGCGGAATTCGGTCGGGCCCATGTTGACCGTCTGGCCGCCGCGGATGACCTTGTGCGCGACCGAGTCCAGCTCGATGTCGGCATAGGTCAGCAGCTCGCCGGCCAGCGCCGGGCGCAGGCGGCGAAGGACTGCCGATACGCGCGCGACCAGTTCGCGCGGGCTGAACGGTTTGGTGACATAATCGTCGGCGCCGGTTTCCAGCCCGCGGATGCGGTCCTCTTCCTCCCCGCGCGCGGTCAGCATGATGATTGGCACATTCGCCGATTTCGGGTTGCGGCGCAGGCGGCGGCACACTTCGATGCCGGGCAGGCTTTCGATCATCCAGTCGAGCAGGACGATGTCGGGGACGCGCTCCTCGACCAGCACCAGCGCCTGTTCGCCGTCGGGCGTTTGCCGAACCGAAAACCCTTCGCGTGCGAAATGCCAGACGATGAGTTCGGCGATCGCCTCGTCATCCTCGATCAGCAGCAGGTCGGGCTGGGGCATCAGCCTTGCTCCTGCTCCGCGGCGCCATCTTCGGGCTGCTCGCCGCGCTCGCGTTCCTCCATATGTTCGCCGGTCACGACATAATAGACCATCTCGGCGATGTTGGTCGCATGGTCGCCCATCCGCTCAAGGTTCTTGGCGACGAACAGCAGGTGCGCGCTTTCCGAGATATATTTCGGATTCTCCATCATGAAGGTCACGAGGGTGCGAAAGATGCTGTTGTAGAAATCGTCGACATTCTTGTCGCGGACGGTCACCCGCACCGCGAGTTCGGCGTCGCGTGCTGCAAAGCTGTCGAGCGCATCGTGGATCAGTTCGGCGACGATCGACGACATCGACATCAGCAGCGGGATCGCCTCGATCGACCGCGTCTGGTCCATCAGCGCGACGCGCTTGGCGATGTTCTTGGCATAATCGCCGATGCGTTCGACGACCGAGACGATTTTCAGCGCCGCGATCATTTCGCGCAGATCGTCGGCCATCGGAGCCCTGAGAGCAATCGTCTGCACTGCCAACTGCTCGACTTCCGCCTCCAGCGCGTCGATCTTTTTATCGTCGCGCACGACCTGCGCCGCCAGGGCGAGGTCGCCCTTGTGGAGCGCGGTCATCGCCTGGAGCAGCGCCTGTTCGGCGCGCCCCCCCATTTCGCTGATCAGCCCGCGCAGGCGGTTCAGATCTTCGTCGAAAGCCTTGACGGTGTGATCATTGACTACTGCCATCTACTTCGTCCTTGTTCGGTCGCTGGGCTCAGCCGTAGCGGCCGGTGATATAATCCTTGGTGCGTTCCTGCTTCGGGTTGGTGAAGATGTCGGTGGTCTTGCCATATTCGACCAGCGTCCCGAGGTGGAAAAAGGCGGTGCGCTGCGACACGCGGGCCGCCTGCTGCATATTGTGGGTGACGATCACGATCGCATATTTGCCGCGCAGTTCGTGGATCAGCTCCTCGATCTTCGCGGTCGCGATCGGGTCGAGCGCCGAACAGGGTTCGTCCATCAGGATGACTTCGGGGTCGACCGCGATCGCGCGTGCGATGCACAGGCGCTGTTGCTGGCCGCCCGACAGCGCGGTGCCGCTTTCCTGCAGGCGGTCCTTGACCTCGTCCCACAGCCCGGCGCGGACCAGCGCGCGCTCGACGATGACATCGAGGTCGGCCTTGGCCGGGGCGAGCCCATGGATGCGCGGGCCGTAACCGACATTGTCATAGATCGACTTGGGAAAGGGGTTCGGTTTCTGGAACACCATGCCGACACGCGCGCGCAGCTGGACGACGTCCATCGACGGCGCGTAAATATCCTCACCGTCCAATTCGATACGCCCGGTGACCTTGGCGCTGGCGACGGTGTCGTTCATGCGGTTCAGCGACCGCAGAAAGGTCGACTTGCCGCAGCCCGACGGGCCGATGAACGCGGTGACCATGTCGGTGCCGACGTCGATCGACACATTGTTGATCGCCTGTTTCTCGCCATAGAAGACATCGACGCCGTGCGCCTTCATCTTGGGATCGGCGATGGTAAGATCGTCTTGGGTCATGGGGTCACCAGCGTTTTTCGAATTTGTTGCGAAGATAGATCGCAAAGGCGTTCATCGACAGCAGCACGATTAGCAGCACGATGATCGCGGCGGAGGTTTTCTCGACAAAGCCCCGATCGACTTCGTCCGACCAGAGGAAGATCTGCATCGGCAGCACGGTCGACGGCGAACAGATGCCGCCCGGAACGTCGCCGATAAAGGCGCGCATGCCGATCAGCAGCAGCGGCGCGGTCTCGCCCAGCGCGCGCGCCATGCCGATGATCGTGCCGGTCAAAATGCCGGGCAGGGCGAGCGGCAGGACGTGGTGGAACACCACCTGCACCGGGCTGGCGCCGACGCCCAGCGCCGCGTCGCGGATCGATGGCGGCACCGATTTGATCGCGTTGCGGCTGGCGATGACGATCACCGGCATCGTCATCAGTGCCAGCGTCAGGCCGCCGACGAGCGGGCTCGCCTGACAGATGCCGAACCAGTTGATGAACACCGCCAGCGCGAGCAGACCGAAGATGATCGAGGGCACCGCGGCCAGATTGTTGATCGACACCTCGATCAGGTCGGTCCAGCGGTTCTTCGCCGCATATTCTTCCAGATACAGCGCCGCGAGCACCCCGGTCGGAAAGGCGATCAGGAAGGCGATGAAGATCGTCAGCACCGATCCTTTCAGCGCGCCCCAGATCCCCGCCACCGCCGGGTCGGTCGCGTCGGCGTTCTTGAAGAACGGCCAGTGGATGCCGGTTGACAGCTTGCCGTCCTTCTCCAGCGCATCGACCCGCGCGCCGAGCGCGCCGCGGCTGCCCTCTTTGGCCATGATGTCGACCGCGCTGTCGGCGGGCAGTTCGAACACCGTCTTGCCCTTGAGCAGCTCGGGGTCGGCCTTGATCTGCGCCCGGACCTCTTTCCACGCATTTTCGGAAATCAGCTCCGACCCGCCATCGCCCAGCGCCTCGTCGGCGGCAAAGGCGACGATGTCGGCGAGGCCGGCGTTCGCGATCACCTGATCGGCGTCGGCATCGCCCAGCCGCGCCGTATCGATCGCCAACGGGGTCGACTGGAAATCGATCGGCACCGCGACATGGGTATAGGTAAAACCGCGCGCGCCATTGCCGACCATCACGAACAGCAGGAACGCCAGAAACGCGCCGGAGAGCAGCACCGCGCCCAGCCCGATCAGCCGGAAGCGGCGTTCGGCGGCGTAGCGGCCCGCGATGCGTTTCTGCATCGCCGCGCCCTTCCAGTCGGTGGGGTTGGTCTGCCTATTCATATGCTTCGCGATACTTTTTGACGATCCGCAGCGCGGCGATGTTGAGCAGCAAGGTGACGACGAACAGCACCAGCCCCAGCGCAAAGGCGGCGAGCGTCTTGGCGCTGTCGAATTCCTGGTCGCCGGTCAGCAATTTGACGATCTGCGCGGTCACCGTGGTGACGCTGGCGAACGGATTGGCGGTGAGGTTGGCGGACAGGCCGGCGGCCATCACCACGATCATCGTCTCGCCGATTGCGCGGCTGACCGCGAGCAAGATGCCGCCCATCACCCCGGGCAATGCCGCGGGGATCAGCACCTGGCGGATCGTCTCGTTCGGCGTCGCGCCCAGTGCCAGCGACCCGTCGCGCATCGCCTGCGGCACCGCGTTGATGCTGTCGTCGGCCATCGACGACACGAACGGGATGATCATCACCCCCATCACGATGCCCGCCGCCAGCGCGCTTTCGGTCGAGGCGTTGGGAATGCCCAGCAGCACCGCAAAATTGCGCAGGGCAGGGGCGACGGTCAGCGCGGCGAAATAGCCGTAGACGACGGTCGGCACCCCCGCCAAAATCTCCAGGATCGGTTTGACCCAGCGGCGCACCACCGGCGCGGCATATTGGGTCAGGTACACCGCGGTCATCATCCCGATCGGGATCGCGACGATCATCGCGATGATCGCGCCGATCAGCACCGTGCCCCAGAACAACGGAATGCCGCCGAACGTATCGTCGACCGGCGCCCCGCTCTGCGGCGCCCAATTGGTCCCGAACAACAGCTCGGCGGGCGACACCAGCTGGAAAAAACGGATCGATTCGAACAGCAGCGACAACACGATGCCGAACGTCGTCAAAATTGCGACGAGCGACGCGAGCAACAGCACCGCCATCACGATCCGCTCGACCCGCGTCCGCGCCCGGAAATCGGGTTTGATGCGGGTAAAGGCGTACAGCCCGCCCGCCAATGCCAGCGCCAGCATCGCCGCGATGCCGATCCATGCATATTTATGCGCGGCGTCGGCATAGGGCTGGACCAGCGGCGCCGCGGCGGTCAGCCGCACGCGCTCCTGCTGCCCCAGCGCGACGCTGCGCGCGTCGGACAGGATCGCGCCGCGCTCGAAACCGAAGGCGGGCAGGCTCTGCGCCGCGTCGCTCGCCAGCACCTGGTTGGTGATCAGCCCCGGCGACACCGACGACCACACCGCCAGGAACAGCGCCGCGGGCGCGAACAGCCACAGCGCGACATACCAGCCATGATATTGCGGCCGCGAATGCAGCTTGGTCCCCGACCGCCCCGCCAGCAGGTTCGATCGCTGCCGACCGGCAATCCAGCCGATCAGCGCGAGGCCGGCGATCAGGAGCAACAGGGCGGCGGCGTTGAAGGTCACTTGGTCCTCGGTTCTGGTGCCAACTTGCAATCCGTTCGCCCTGAGCTTGTCGAAGGGCCGTTCTTGCCTTGAAGAAAAGAAGGACAGTGCCTCGACAAGCTCAGCACGAACGGATGATGTGGTTGGCTAACGAGCGTAGGCGGGTCCAGAAAAAACCGGCGACCGGGGCGGGCCAAAACCCGCCCCGGTCGCCAGCGGGGGGAAACTTACTTCAGCTCGGCGCCGTTCAACGCGGTCATGGCGGTGCCGTTCGCCGTCGCCGTCGCGGCGATCGCGGCGGGCGACACGATCAGGCCCTTGGCGTTCAGATACCCGCCGTCGCCCGCGCCCTTCAGGAACTCGGCGACATATTCGGCCAGCCCCGGGACGACGCCGACATGCGCCTTCTTGATATAGATGAACAGCGGGCGCGAACCCGGATAACTGCCGTCGGCGATCGCGGCATAGCTGGGCGCGACGCCCTGCACCGGGACGGCCTTGATCTTGTCCTTGTTCGCATCGAGATACGAAAAGCCGAAGATGCCCAGGCTGGTCGGGTTCTTGTCGAGCTTCGAGATGATGAGGTTATCATTCTCGCCCTGCTCGACATAGAAGGGCGCACCGCGCAGCGCGGTGCACACCGCCTCATGCTTGTCCTTGTCGCTGTCCTTCAGCGCCTTCATCTCGGGGTTGGCGTCGCAACCGCGGCCCAGGATCAGCTCCTTGAACGCGTCATAGGTACCGCTGGTCGACGGCGGGCCGAACACCGAAATCGCCACCGCGGGCAGCGCCGGGTTGACGTCTTGCCACGTCTTGGCCGTGTTGGGCTTGCCATAGGGGTTAGCAGCGAGAGCCTTGTACACATCTTCTTCGGTCAGCTGGAAGCCCGGACCGCGCGTCGCTTCGCCCAGCGCGATGCCGTCGATGCCGATCTGGACTTCGACGATGTCCTTGACGCCATTGGCGACGCAGGTGTCGAATTCCTTCTTCTTGATCCGGCGCGATGCGTTGGCGATGTCGGGGGTTTCGCCGCCGACGCCCGAACAGAAACGTTCAAAGCCGCCACCGGTGCCGGTGCTGTCGATCTTCGGCGTCTTGTTGCCCGTCGCTTCGGCGAACTTCTCACCGACCGCGGTGGCAAAGGGATAGACGGTCGACGAGCCGACCGCGCTGATATAATCGCGCGCGCCGCCACCCGACGAAGCCTGATCCTGACAGGCGGAAAGCGCCAGCGCGCACACGGCGGCGCCAACGACGCCAAGGGTGCGGGGCGCGAATTTCTGAGCCATGGAAAATCCTGTTGATGGGGGTCGTTACCGAACCAAGCCACCACCCCCGCGGCGACTCGCTGAGCGCCATTTGGGGGTTTTGTGTGACGTGTTTGTGACAGGGAGTGTCATATATATGTCATGATGCGCGAGAAGATGCGGGCCTTGGAATCTCGATCTTCCCTTTTTGTTCCCGCTGCGCTACACATGGAAGCGTTGTTTGGCGCTGCCAGCTTTGACAGCCGGTTTTGTCGGTGTGTCGAGCGAGCGGAGCGGCGATGATTCAGTGTGCGCAAGCGCATTGGCCGTCGTCTGGAATCGGCCCCGTGCAGGTTCCTCGGAGGACAGTGCTGACCCGTCCGTGTTTGACCGAAGAGAAGCCGTAGTTCAGTCCAATAGGGCACCCTGCTCGACGGCTATTAGGTTATTTTACAAGGAAGGGAATGCGGGCATGCAACGAGAATTTTACGCGGAGGTTCGATTTTCTTCGGATGTTTTGCGGGCGTTCTGGGAAGCATGCAAAAACGTGCCAAATGGGCGCGGCGCGGGGCCACGGTTCTTATCGTGATTCTGTGTTTGCCTCTTGCGCTGCCAGCTTTGAAAGCCGACATTGTCGGTGTGTCGAGCGAGCGGAGCGGCGATGATTCAGTGTGCGCAAGCGCATTGGCCGTCGTCTGGAATCGGCCCCGTGCAGGTTCCTCGGAGGACAGTGCTAGTCGGATGGGTGGCGAGAGCAGGGGCCCGGAGACTTGGACGATAGCCTGAGGAAATATGTCCGCAAACATTCCAGCCTGACGAAGGCTTGGCAAGCTGTGCGCTCGAATTCCCGTTTCTCAACCTCGCCTTACGTTAAAGAGCAAGCCGAGGATTTTGCCGCGGATGTACGGACACGCATCGCTTCAATCGCCGCGAAAATACACCGTCAGACATTTCATTTTTCACCATCGAGAGGTGTCGCGATCCCGAAGACCGGCAAGCCGGGTCAAGTCCGACCAATTGTAATCTCGAAAACGGAAGATCGGATAGTCCAGCGATGCGTACTCGATGCATTGACTGCGACGGATGCGATACGCAAACAGGCCTTCCAGCCGTTTAGCTTTGGCGGCATTCCAAAAGTATCGAAAGATAGCTCGGCGGGAGTGCCTGCCGCGATTCATCAATTGATCGAATTCGCCAAGCAGGGCCAAACTCACGTAATGATAGCGGACGTCGAAGGTTTTTTTACGCGGATCTCGAAATCTGGCTGTGTAAATATGGTCAAGAGATTTACTGATGATAGCCATTTCCTCTCTCTATTTGAGAAATCTATATCAGTGGATCTCGAAAATGCGGCTCGCCTCTGGAAGTTCAAAGACCAGTTCCCATACGGAGATTTAGGTGTGGCGCAGGGAAGTTGCTTGTCGCCATTCCTCGGAAATCTAATACTATCAGACTTCGACAAGGCGATGAATGATGGAGACTGTCGATGTATTCGATACATTGATGATGTAATCATCGTAGCGCCATCGGGGCGCGCCGCTTCGGCTCGTTTTCGACTTGCTAGTGGGATTTTGAATGAGATGGGAATGAGATTTGCACCCGACAAATCTAGCGCCGTTCCAATACCGTTTCACGAGCCCTTCGAATATCTTGGAATAGAGTTTTCAAAGGCAGGGCTGAGGCCATCAAAACGATCACGAAGGAGCATTGAGTTTCGCTGCAAAGATGTAGCGGTTGAGTCCCTTCGAGCAATCCGAAAATCGGAAGAACCATCGGATTTCGATATGCAATTTAGCATCCCTCGAACCCTCAATCGGATATCCGGAATGGCGAAAGGGTGGGCGCATCACTATTCATTCTGCGATGACAAGAATACGATCTTGAAAATCGATGAAAATATAATGAATACATACCTAGATTATCAAAGAAAAGCTGGTGAAATTGTCAAGAAAAAGCCTGCAAAAATGGCAGCAGCAATATTGGGTTATAGAGGAGCAAATGAGGTAACATATGCCTCTTCAATTTGGCCATTAGGCGAATGATCCTCATCACCGGCCACGTCATCCTGACCCCCGAGCATCGCGAGCGCATGATTGCGCTCGGCGCCGAGCATAGCGCGCGGTCGCGCGGCGAGGCGGGGTGTCTGGCGCACAACTGCCATGTCGATGTCGAACAGCCCGACCGCCTCGTCTTTGTCGAGGAGTGGGCGGATATGGCCGCGGTGCGCGCCCATTTCGCGGTCCCCGCGTCGGGCGCCTTCGTCGCCGAAATGCGCGCCCTCTCGCCGCAGCCGCCGGTGATGCGGATTTTCTCGGGCGACGATGTGACGGCGCGGGTGATGGGGTAAATCTCCCCTCCCATTCATGGGAGGGGTCGGGGGAGGGCCTGTTCGGATTGTGGGCGAGGGTGACAGGCCCTCCCCAAACCCCTCCCTGAAGGGAGGGGCTTTCGCCTCCTTCGTCACCCCGGACTTGATCCGGGGTGACGGGGTGGAAAAATAACCGCTTTCCTATCTTTTTTCGCTGTGCCAGCCTTTATCCCGGCTCTTTCAAATCACCGACAAAAGCGGTCGTCGCCCAGCGCGCGCAACCTTGGCGGTCGATCATCCCACCTCCGGGATGCGGCAACGGCACATCAGCGCACAAGGCTGAACTTCACTGAACTTTGGACCAACATGCCGCGCCCCGCCGCCCGCGCTCCCGCTGTTCGGGCGCGCGCGGGCTTGATCCCGCGCCGCGTTCCGATAGGGCAGGGCAATCGACCCCGGATTGTGCCGGGGCGGCAAGGATAAAGCGCCGGGGGGCCTATGAGCGGGTTTGAATTCATCTTTTCGCTGTTCGGACTGATCCTCGGTCTCGCGCTGGCCGAGGGGCTGGGCGGGCTGGCGCGCGCGCTCAAGGCGTCGCACCGCGTCCGCATCGGCTGGCCGACCGCGCTGCTCGGGCTGTTCGTGTCGTGCGACGTCGTCACCTTCTGGATGTACGGCTGGGCGGTGCGCGACGCGCTGCCGCTGAACTGGCCGGTGCTGTTCTGCGGCTTCATCGTCACCGCCATCTATTATGTCGCGGCGTCGCTCGTCTTCCCCGACGATCCCGAAGGATGGGGCGACCTCAATGCCCATTTCGACCAGCACCGGCGCAAGGTGATCGGCGGGGTGTTCCTGTGCAATGTCGCGCTGATGGGCGTCGTCACCTGGCTGGGCGGCTTGCCCGCCCCGACCAGCTTGCGCGCCGTCATCATTGCTTGGTCCTTCTTCCCCGTCGCGCTGCTCGCGATCGCGGCCAAGGACCGCCGCGTGGTGGTGGGGTGCCTGATCTGGTTGATCGCGCTCTACCCGCTGTCGGTGGTGTGGCGTTGATCTATTGCACTGCGGTGGTCTTCGCCACGACGCGCCATCCGGCCGCGGTACGATAGAGCAGCAGCTGGTCGATATAGCGGTCGCCGCCGAAGGTGAGTTCATAGGTGACCGCGCTCATCGACGGCGTCGCGTCGCGGCGGTCGAGGACGCGCCCGGTTGCCGCCGGATCGGGGCGCGCCGCCCAGCTGCCGAGCACCTCGGCGAAGCGCCGGCAACCGACCCCGGTATCGCCGTCGTCCGACAAGGTGCAGAACTGACCGTCGGGCAGGAACAGCTTTTGCAACGCCTCGACGCGCCCCGTCCGGAGCCCGCTGACATAGGCCTCCAGCGCTTGTTCGGGCGAGGATGGCGCGGCCGCGTGCGCGGGCGCCGCCGCGAGCAGCGCCGCGGCGAAGGGCAGGGCAATACGCACAAAATTGAGGGGCATCACATGATCCTCCCGCTGCATAGCGTGGGCGTTATTACCCTTTCCCCGCCTGCGCCTCCAGCAAGGGTTTGAGATACTGGCCGGTAAAGCTCCGCGGCTCCTTCACCACCTGCTCGGGCGTCCCCGCCGCGACGATCTCGCCGCCCTTCACCCCGCCCTCGGGGCCCAGGTCGAGGATGTAATCGGCGGTCTTGATGACATCCAGGTTATGCTCGATCACGATCACGCTGTTGCCCTGTTCGACCAGCGCCTGCAGCACTTCGAGCAGCTTGCGGACATCCTCGAAATGCAGCCCGGTGGTCGGTTCGTCGAGGATATACAGCGTCTGCCCGGTCGAGCGCCGCGACAATTCCTTGGCCAGCTTCACCCGCTGCGCCTCGCCGCCCGACAGCGTCGTCGCCTGCTGCCCGACCTTGATGTAACCTAGCCCGACGCGGACCAGCATCGCCATCTTCTCGCGGATCGACGGCACCGCCTTGAAGAATTCGGTCGCATCCTCGACCGTCATGTCGAGCACGTCGGCGATGCTGTGGCCCTTGAACTTCACCTCGAGCGTTTCGCGGTTGTAGCGTTTGCCGTGGCACGTCTCGCACGTCACATAGACGTCGGGCAGGAAGTGCATCTCGATCTTGATCAGCCCGTCGCCGGTGCAGGTCTCGCACCGCCCGCCCTTGACGTTGAAGCTGAAGCGCCCCGGCTTGTACCCGCGCGCCTGGCTTTCGGGCAGCCCCGCGAACCAGTCGCGGATGATCGTGAAGGCGCCCGTGTACGTCGCGGGGTTGCTGCGCGGGGTGCGGCCGATCGGCGACTGGTCGATGTCGATCACTTTGTCGCAATGCTCCAGCCCCTTCAGACTGTCGTGCGGCCCCGCGATCATCCGCGCCCCGTTCAGCACCCGCGCCGCGCTGGCGTAAAGCGTGTCGATGATCAGGCTCGACTTGCCGCTGCCCGACAGCCCGGTGACGCAGGTGAAGGTGCCGAGCGGGATTTTCGCGGTCACATTGTTGAGATTGTTCGCACGCGCGCCCTTCAGCACCAGGTCGAAGCCATTGCCCTTGCGGCGGTGTTTCGGGATCGCGATGCTTTTGGTGCCGTTGAGATACGCCGCGGTCAGGCTCTTGTCGCTCTTGAGAACCTCTTCCAGCGTCCCCTCGGCGACAATCTCGCCGCCATGCAGCCCCGCGCCCGGCCCCATGTCGACGACATAATCGGCGTGGCGGATCGCATCCTCGTCATGCTCGACGACGATCACCGTGTTGCCGAGGTCGCGGAGGCGTTTGAGCGTCGCGAGCAGCCGGTCATTGTCGCGCTGGTGGAGTCCGATGCTCGGTTCGTCGAGGACGTAGAGCACGCCGGAGAGACCCGAACCGATCTGCGAGGCTAGGCGGATGCGCTGGCTCTCGCCGCCGCTCAGCGTCCCGCTGGTACGGTTGAGGTTGAGATAATCGAGCCCGACATTGTTGAGGAAGCCGAGCCGCTCGTTGATCTCTTTCAATATCGCCCGAGCGATCTGGCGCTGGGTGTCGTTGAGCTTGTCCTCGAGCGTCCCGAACCACGCCAGCGCGTCGGCGACGCTGCGCTGCGCCGACAGGCTGATGTCCTCGCCCGCGATCTTCACCGCCAGCGGTTCGGGGCGCAGCCGCGCGCCATGGCAGGTCTCGCACGGCTGCGGCGTCTGATATTTGCTCAACTCCTCGCGCATCCACGCGCTCTCGGTTTGCAGCAGGCGGCGGTTGAGGTTCCCGATGACGCCCTCGAACGCCTTGTGCGTCGTATAGCTGCGGCGACCGTCCTTGAAGGTCAGCTCGACGGGCTTGCCGCCGCTGCCATAAAGGATGATCAGCTGCACCTCGCCGGGCAGATCCTGCCACGGCGTTGTCAGCTCGAAGCCATAGGCTTTGCCCAGGCTTTCCAGCACCTGCATATAATAGGGCGAGGGCGGGTTCGATTTTGCCCACGGGACGACCGCGCCCTTTTTCAGGCTCAGCGCATGGTTGGGCACGACGAGGTCGGGGTCGAACTCCTGCCGCTCGCCGAGCCCGTCGCACGCGGGGCAGGCGCCCTGCGGGGCGTTGAAGCTGAACAGGCGCGGTTCGATCTCGGCGATCGTGAAGCCGCTGACCGGGCAGGCGAATTTCTCGGAAAAGATCAGGCGATTGGCGGGGATGCCCGCGCCCTTCATCGCGCCGCCGGTGTCTTCCTCTTCGCGACCCGGGACCGGGCCGTCGGCCAGATCGACATAGGCAAGCCCTTCGGCGAGCTTCAGCGCGGTTTCGAAACTGTCGGCGAGGCGGGTGCCGAGCCCTTCGCGCACCGCGATGCGGTCGACCACCACCTCGATGTCATGCTTGTATTTCTTGTCGAGCGCCGGCGCCTCGCCGATCTCGTAAAATTCGCCGTCGATGCGGACGCGCGTGAAGCCGTCCTTCTGCCACTGCGCCAGCTCCTTCTTATACTCGCCCTTGCGCCCGCGGACGACGGGGGCGAGCAGGTAGGCGCGGGTGCCTTCGGGCAACTGCATCACGCGGTCGACCATCTGGCTGACCGTCTGCGCCGAAATCGGCTCGCCGGTTGCGGGCGAATAGGGGATGCCGACGCGCGCCCACAGCAGGCGCATATAGTCGTAGATTTCGGTCACCGTCGCGACGGTCGAGCGCGGGTTGCGCGACGTCGTCTTCTGCTCGATGCTGATCGCTGGCGACAGTCCGTCGATATGCTCGACATCGGGTTTCTGCATCATCTCCAGGAACTGACGCGCATAGGCGGAGAGCGACTCCACATAGCGCCGCTGCCCCTCGGCATAGATGGTATCGAAGGCGAGCGACGATTTGCCGCTGCCCGACAGGCCGGTGATGACCACCAGCGCATCGCGCGGCAGGTCGACGTTGACGCCCTTCAGATTATGCTCGCGCGCACCGCGGACGGAAATATGGGTGAGACTCATGGGAGGGGTATGTTCCAGATTTGTTCTTGATGCGCAAGGGGCGCGGTGGCCGCAACATAGTGACGCGGAAATGCTGCCACAATGGAACAAATTTGGCGTTTCGGTCCTATACCGTCGCGGCAGTCGGCGTTTCTCTTCTCCCAGCTTATGGGGGAGGCAAATATGGTTCGGGGGTATATGCGTTCGGCCGCTGTGGCGGCAATTTTGTCTTCGTTTGTATTGGGCGGTTGCACGACGCGCCTGTCCGTCGCGCCGTTGACCGGGTCTGCCACCCCGGTTGGCGCACCGTTTCCACTCTATTTTGATCAATTTCGCGTTTCGATAAATTATCAACTGGCAAAGTGCGATTCAGACTTGATCTTCAAAACGTCGGTGGAGGTCGTCGAGCGCATCCGTTCGGCGGATCCGGAGCATAGCTACGTCATCGACCCGAACAGCCTTGCCGCCTTTAACAAGACCGCCGAGGCAACGATCAAATATTTTCCGAACGGCATGCCTTCGTCGATCAACGCAAAGGCCGATGACCGCACGGCGGAAATCGCCGGGTCACTGATCAAATCAGCCGCCGGCATCGCCAAGTTGGTAGCCGGCGGAGGCGGAATGACCGCAGTCGTCGCCTGCACAACGGAGGCCGATGCCGCGATCAAGGAACTCGATCGCCTGACGCAATTGGTCAAGACCAGAACTGCGGTAGTGAAAAGCGCGCAAGAAATATTTGACAAACGAAAGGCGCAGATCGACGCAGCGGGTGCCGCAATACCCTCTGCATTGCGCAAGCAGTTTACCCAGGATTACATGGCGTTGCAGGGCGCATTGCAAGGGCTTGCCGACAGCAAAAAGGCGCTCGATGCCGCAAAGAAGGCGCTTAGCATTTCGGTAGCGCTCAACTGGCCGAGGAATGGCGTGCTGATGTCCGAAGAGATCGTGCCGACGAGCGATCAACTCGCGCCGCTATTTAACAAATGGCTCAAAGGTGGCGCGGCATCGGTTTCGATCAACCCGGCTGATCTGGCTGGTTTGGCGGTGAAGCTGGAAATCGAAGCTGAACAACCGAACAGTCCCTATGTGCAGGCTGGAGGGTCAAGGACATTACCCGCGACCGACCTTGCCAAGGGTATTCCGTACCGGAATCCCTATTGGGGGTTGATGCGTGTAAGAACGAAAAACGAGACCGGGGCGTGGGAAGTTTCTGAGGAGAAGCGCTACGAGTTTCTACAACTCGGCCGCGTTTTTGTCTTGCCCTGTGTAAGCAAGCCCCTCACGTCGATCAGTTGTAGTCTGGCGTTCAACGAGAATGGCCGCGTCAGCGAAGCGGGCACGACCAACAGCAAGGCGCCGGGCGAAGTCGCGGCAGGCTTGCTCAGCACTGCCGTCACGGAGGTGGCTGGCGTCAAAACGGCACTGGATGGCCGCGCGCTCAAGGACAAGCAGGCCGAACTGGCTTTGCTAGAGATCGACGGAAAGATCGCTGCGGCGCGCAAGGCGCAGGTGACGGCGCCGCCGACCCAAAAGCAGCAATGGGAAGACGAGATCGCAATGCTGGACACCGAACGCCGACTGATCGAAGGACGGCGAGCGCTCGACGAAGCCAAAAGTCAGGTTGAGCCGTAGTGGGCGCACATCTTGGTGACGCCGCGGATGCTGAAGCGACCACCGCGGATCGCTTCGCCGCCTTTGTCGATGCTCCCGATGCCAACCCAGCACAGTATAAATATTCGCGACCCTTCAACCATTGGTCCGAATCCAGCTTGGTAGAACAACGTTTCGACTGGCGCACGAGAGGGTTGGCATTTGTGTCACGGGCGCAGGGCGCCGCGAACGTCTGTACCAGCTATGCAACCGCCGCGATGGCGGAGGCGCGCTGGCAACTGCGTCGCAATGAAAACATCCGGCTAGCTGGCGCCTACGTCCATTGTTGTCTGCTCGGCATCAGCGAGCCGTTGCAGGGTGTAAACCCAGAAACGGCGGCGCGCGCGGCAACCGCGAACGGGCTTGCGAAATCCGTAACAGACGGACCACCGCTATCGGTCCAACAATGCCAAATACTGGGGCAGGATCGTATCGGGGTGTCGGGGTTTGGCTGGGTGGCGCCTGGAACGCCGATGCTCAATTCGCTGGTCAGGCACGGCCCGATGGTCGTCGAAATGAATGTCCCGCCTGATTTTCCGGATATTCGCAGGCATGACATCTATTCTGCGCCGGTCGATCCGGGCACCGCGAAGCGGCACAGCATGCTTCTTGTCGGATATGATTATCCCGCCCGAACGGCTGTCCTGCTCAATAGTATGGGACAGGGATGGGGGAACGACGGCTTTCTGCGTGTTCGTTTCGGTACCGGCGGTGTGCTGGACCATTTTTATGCGATGCAGATCGGGGTGGCCACGTAAAGGCTGCCGACTTTCCACCAACTTCCCAATGTCTTCGACCAGCGTCATCCCCCTCGCTTGACCCTTTGGCAGCGCGGGCGGACAGTCGCACTATGGCCGTTGTCCGGTTTCGGGCGACGCGGGGACATAGGGAGACTGGGGAATGATGAAATATCTGGGCGGGGCCGCGAGCCTTGCGATCGCTATCGCATTGGCCGCGACACCGGCGCTGGCGAAGGATGCACCCGCGGCCGCATCGCTGCATGCAGCCGGTGCCGAGGAAGCGGCGGGCGACGCGGAATCGCTGAAAGCGCTGACCTTCGGCACCTGGGGCGTCGATCTGGGCGCGCGCGATCCGGGGGTGAAGCCCGGCGACGATTTCGACAAATATGCCAATGGCGGCTGGTTCGCGCGCACTGAAATTCCGTCGGATCAGGCGTCGGCGGGGGTCGATTACGACGTTTACAACCTGACCCAGCGCCAGCTGCGCGCGGTGGTCGCGGGGGCGCCGGCGACGAGCCAGGTCGGCGGGCTGTATCAAAGCTTCATGGACGAGGCGCGGGTCGAGGCGCTCGGCGCCAAGCCGCTGCTCGCCGACATCGCCGCCGTTGCGGCGATCAGGGACAAGACCGAAATGGCGCGCTTCATGGGCGGCACGCAGGGGACGTTCGGCGCGACGATTGTGAGCGGTGGGCCCTATGCCGACACCGCCGACCCGACGGTCAATGTGCTGTGGCTGGGCCAAGCGGGACTCGGCCTGCCCGAACGCGACTATTACCTCAGCGACGGCTTCAAGCCGCAGCGCGATGCGTACCGCGCCTATATCGCGCGGACGATGAAGATGGCAGGGCATGCCGACCCCGAAAAGGCCGCCGATGCGGTGCTGGCGTTCGAGACCGAGATTGCAAAGGTCAGCTGGGCGATCGCTGACCGGCGCGACATCGGCAAGATCAACAACCCGATGTCGTCGGACGAGCTCGCCGCCTATGCGCCCGGGCTCGACTGGGCGGCGTGGTTCGCGGGGGCGCGGATCGCGCCGCAAAAGCGTATCATCGTCAACGAAAAGACCGCGGTGCGCGACATCGCGGCGCTTTATGCCAAGACGCCGCTCGACACGATCAAGCTGTGGCAGCAGTTCCATGTCGCTGACAATGCTGCGCCCTATCTGTCCAAGCCGTTTGTCGACAGCCGGTTCGAATATTCGAAGGCGTTGAGCGGCGTGTCCGAGCTGCGGCCGCGGTGGAAGCGCGGGCTGACGCTGGTCGACGGCAGCCTCGGCGAGCTGGTCGGCGAGACCTATTCGACGCAATATTTCCCGGCGAGCGCCAAGGCGAAGATGGAGGTGCTGGTCGCCAACCTGAAACTGGCGATGGGCGACCGTATTCGCGCCAACAGCTGGATGGCGCCCGCGACCAAGGACGCGGCGCTGGCAAAGCTGGCGAAGATGGACGTGATGGTCGGCTATCCCGACAAATGGCGCGACTACGCAGCGCTAAAGATCGATCCGACCGACCTTTACGGCAATGTGAAGCGCAGTTCGGCGTTCGAATATGCTTATGCGCTGGGTGACCTGAACAAGCCCGTCGATCGCAAGAAATGGGCGATGAACCCGCAGGAGGTGAACGCCTATAACGGCGGGCTGGAGAACAAGATCGTGTTCCCGGCGGGCATTTTGCAGGCGCCCTATTTCAGCGAAAGCGTCGACGATGCGGTCAATTATGGCGCGATCGGCGCGGTTATCGGCCACGAGATCATCCATGGTTTCGACGATCAGGGGCGCAAGATCGATGCCGACGGTGCGGTCCGCGACTGGTGGACCGCCGAGGACGCGGCGAAGTTCGACGCCGCAGCGAAGGCTTTTGGGGCGCAATATGCGACCTATGAAGCCGCTCCTGGCGCGTTCATCAATCCCGACCTGACGATGGGCGAAAATATCGCCGATCTGGCGGGGCTGGAGGTGGCCTATGACGCCTATCGCCGCTCGCTGGGCGGCAAGCCCGCACCGGTGATCGACGGGCTAACCGGCGATCAGCGCTTTTTCCTGGCCTTCGCACAGGCGTGGCGGACGAAGCAGCGCGAGGATGCGGTCAAGCAGCAGGTGGCGAGCGATCCGCACAGCCCGGCGCGCTGGCGCATCATCGGGCCGGTGCGCAACGTCGATGCGTGGTACAAGGCGTTCAGTGTCCAGGCGGGCGCAAAATATTATCTGAAGCCCGAGGAGCGCACGCGGATCTGGTAATCCTGAGGCCCCTTTCTCAGGATTGGGCGGGGGCGGTTTCGTGCCGTCCCCGTACCGCCATGACGACCAGCGACAGCGCCGCGCCGACGATCACGAACAGCGCGGGAAAGCCGCCGAGGACCGACATCATGCGGATGCCGTCGATACCGCCGCTCGCCACGAGCACGAGCGCGACCAGCCCGACGGTGATGCCCCACACCGCCTGCACCCCGAGCGGCGCTTCGGGCGCGTCGGGGGTGATGCCGCGGGTCGACAGTGCGCTCATCGCTGAGACATTGGCGTCGGCGCCGGCGACGTAGGAGAGGAAGATTGCGAACAGCACTATCCCGGCCACGACCGTTCCGCCGCCGAGCGCGCTGAACAGCCGGAATAGCACCGGATCGGGGCCTTGCGCGATCAGGACAGCGTAAAGGCTGGCGCCGCTTTGCTGGTCGAGCGCGATCGTCGCGCCCGCGATCGCGGTCATCCACACCGCGCCGAACAGCGACGGCAGGATGAGGTTGTAGAGGATGAAGGCGCGGACGCTGTAGCCGACCGCAAGGCGGCCGAGAAACAGCGCGGTCACCGGCGCCCAGGCGAACCAGTTGGCCCAGTTGAAGATCGTCCATTGCCGGTGCCAGCCGGTATCGACGTCGAGGCCGAGGTTGCGGGGGATGAAGGTTTGGAAGTAGTCGAAGGTGCCGCGTAGCGTGAGGTCGAACATCCGGGCGGTCGGCCCGGCGATCAGCACGAACGCGATGATCGCGAAAAACAGCCAGGTGTTTAGTACCGACAGCCCGGCGATCCCTTTTTGCAGACCGGTCGCCGCGGAGATCAGGAAGCTGCCGACGATCGCCGCCGCGATCGCCCAGCGCAGCGCCGCGCCGCCATCGAAGCCGCCGATGCCCTCGATCCCGCCCGCAAGCGCGAGCAAGCCGGCGCCGAGCGAGGCCGCCATACCCGCGACGAGGGCGTAGAGGCAGATGATGTCGATGCCGGTGCCGACGGGGCCATGCGCACGCTGGCCGATCAGCGGGACGAACAGCGATGACAGGCTGAACGGTTCGCGGCGATTGTAATAGACGAGCGCGAAGGCGAGCCCGGCGACGGTGTAGATCGCATAGGGCGTCAGCGTCCAGTGCAGGAGCATCGTCGACATCGCAAAGGTCGCGGCGGCATCGCTGCCGGGCTGTAGCCCCAACATCGCGGGCGGATCGTTGAGGTGGAACAAAGGTTCGGCGGCGCCCCAGAACAATATGCCGGTCGCGATGGTGGTGCAGAGCGTCACCGCGAACCAGCGCCAGCGGCTGAGGATCGGTTTCGCCTGCGCCCCGCCGATGGTCCGCCCGCCGAGCGGCGAGAGCGCGATGCCCGCGAGCAGCACCAGAAAGGCGAGCCCGGCCCAGGCGAACAGCGGCGAGAAGTGGCGCAGAATCCAGTCGTTGATCGCGGTTTCGGCGGCGAGGACGGCAGCGCCCTGCCACAGGCTGAGGATCACCGCGGCGAGCAGCACCGCGAGCGGGGTATAGAACACCGCGCGGTTGATGGGATGGCGATGGCTGGAAAGCTTTGACAATGCTGGCAAAGGACGGGCCGATCGGACAGGGTGGGGCGGGCAACATGGCGCGTGGCCGCGCCGGGGTCAATTCGATGCCGGGAACGCCCCATCGGCCCGCGCGTTGGAGCGGCAGAGGATTTGATCGCAGGAGAGCTTCGATGACCAGAATGATTTTGGCGGCGACCACCGCGCTGGCGTTGCTGGGGGCGGGGCAGGCCGCGGCCTGGCAGACACCCGCCGAAACCCCGGCACCCGCGGCTGCAACCGCGAAGAAGCTGCCCGACGGCACGACCGCCGAAGAACGCGCCAATACAGCACGGTTGAACGCCGAACAGGCATCGCGCGCCAAGGCCGAAACGGTGACTTATCAACAGGAAGTGTCGGCGGCGGCGCAACAGGTCGCGCACGACCAGAGCGAATTTGCCGCCGAAACCGCGGCCTATGAAGCCGAAAAGGCGCGTGTTGCGGCGATGTCGGCCGAGGAACGGATGAAGTGGGAGGCCGATGTCGCGGCGTGCAAGGCCGGCGACACGACGCGCTGTGCCAAGCCGGCGGTGCCGCCGCGCTGAACGATCAATAGATCGCGGGCGGCGTAAGCGCGTCGGTGTTCGGCGGAGTTTCGTCCGCCGCGGCGGCTGGCGCGGGCGGGGTATCGAGCGCTTTTGGTTCGCGCGGCGGCGGGTCAGGAAAGCGGCCGCCGTAGCGGTAGCCGTCGTCGGGATCGGCGGGCGCCGGTGGATCGAGTTCCACCGCGCCCAGTTCGCGAAATTCATCGCTCATCCGCTGGTCGCGAGCGGCGCGCAGCCGGGCCGCGACACCATAGCTGTCGGGACAATCGAAACAGGGCGCCGCGCCTTCGCCCTGCGCCATTTGCGCGTCGGGATTGGCGCTGAGGCGCGAAAACGACGCCGCCGCACTCGCGCGCTGTTCGGCGAGCGGACCAGCGACCATTTCCCCCAACAACATTCCGGCGATCGTCCCGGCGAGCGCGACCCGCGACCAGCGGGATGCCCGGCGGCTGTTCAAGCGACTCGCGATGAAAGATAATTTCCTCACCATGTCATGATTTGGTCATGTTGCGATGTCCGATGCAAGCCCGGCGCCATGAAATTGCCCGACCGCCGACCGTTCGTCGATGGATGAACGGCTTTCGTCCGGTAATCGAGCCGCCGTTTGCGCCGATCGATCCAAACGCGATTCTCATGCCGTCTAGGGGGTATCACCAACTTGCGGGATGCGGGGGCACCGGTCTCCCCGGTCCGGAGCCTTCGTGTCCCGCATCATCCCCCAAAAAAGGACTCCCCCATGGCGAAATTTTCTCTGATCCTGCTGAGCGCGCCGCTGGCGTGTATCGGCCTGAGCATCCCCGCGGTGGCCGCGGCCAAGGACGATGGCGAGCGGCGGACCGTCGTGGTGCGCTATCACGACCTGAACCTGGCGAGCGTCGAGGGCCGCGAACGACTTAATTCGCGCGTCAAATCGGCGGTGCGCACGGTGTGCAACAGCCGCCCGCACTATCGCGCGACGCTGAACGAACTGGCGCTGGCGCAGAATTGCGAGGCGGCGACGCTGGCCGATGCGGGCGTGAAGCTGGCCGGCCTGCTCAATGGCGACGGCACCCGGCTGGCCGATCGCGGCCAGACGATCCTGGTTTCCGCGCCCTGACGGCGCGGCCCCCGGTCGCTATCGCCGAGGGACCGGCGATAGCGACCGGACGCTGGCGAAAGGCGGTCGTGCCCCGGCGGGCGTGGCCGCCTTTTGCCGTTCGGGCTCAGGCGTGCATGATCGCCTTGACGTCGTGGAGATAGGTGCGCCCGATGCGGTGGACGCCGCCGTCGCCCAGGTCGACGCTCCACGCGCCGTCGCCATGGTGTTTCAGCCCGACGATACCGTCGCGGCGCACCATTTTCGACCGGTGGATGCGCATGAACTGATCGGGGTTCATCCGCGCTTCTAGCGATTTGATCGTTTGGTGGATCAGCCAGCTGCGCGCGCCGACGTGCAGCCGCATATAGTCGCGCTCGGCCTCGATCAGATCGACCTGACCGGCGTCGATACGCAGCATTTCGCCGCGGTTCTGGACCCAGAATTCGTTGATCCATTTGCTTTTCTGGCTGGGTGCGCGTTCGGTCGCGCGCCATTCGCGCACCCGGGTCAGTGCGCGCGCGAGGCGATCGGGCGCCACCGGTTTGAGCAGATAGTCGACGGCGGCAACATCGAAGGCGGCGACCGCATATTGATCGAAGGCGGTGACAAAGATCACCGCTGGCGGATTGTGGAGCCGGTCGATCGCGGCGGCGACCTCCAGCCCGTTGAGGTCGGGCATCGCAATGTCGCAGAGGACGAGGTCGGGGGCGAGCGCGTCGACCATGCGCAGTGCCGAGGCGCCGTCGCTGGCGGTGCCGACCAGCGAAACGCCGTCCTGTTGTCCGGTCAGGATCTGCAGGCGTTCGATGGCCAGCGGTTCATCGTCGACGATCAGGGTGCGGAGCGTCTGAATCATGGCTTAGCGGGCCTCCCGTGACAGTGGCAACCACAGCGACACGACGAAACCGCCATCGTCCGACGGTCCCCATTCGCACCCGGCGGTCGGACCATAGCGGGTCAGCAGCCGTTCGCGAACATTGCCAAGGCCGAGCCCGGTCCCCGACGGCGGCGCCGGCGCCTTTGCATCGATGTCATTGTCGATCCGCAGCACCAGCAACCCATATTCGGCGCTGGCGTGCAGGCGGATGGCGATTTTGCCCTTGGTCGGCGCGACGCCGTATTTGATCGCATTTTCGATGATCGGTTGCAGGATCAGCACCGGGACGCAGGCGTTTTTCAACTCGTCGGGCATCGTCACCTCGACCTGCAACCGGTCAGGAAAGCGCGTCTGTTCGATGTCGAGATACAGGCGTTGCAGCGCGATTTCCTCGTCCAGGCTGACCAGCTGTTCGGGATCGACCGCTAGGCTGGAGCGCAGGAAGGACGACAGGTTCATGATCATCGTCTCGGCCTCGCTTTTCGAACCGCGCATGACGAGGGTCGATAGCGAATTGAGCGTGTTGAACAGGAAGTGCGGATTCACCTGGTAATGCAGCGCGCGCAGCTGGGCGTTCTTCGCCTCGAGCCGGAAATGATTGGCGCGCCGTTCGACCGCGCGCATTTCATTGGCATAGCCGAAGGCGACATAGAGCGCGGCCCATACGGCGAAGAAGAAATACCAGCGGATCGAGCTGTCGAGGATGAGCACCGTTTCCCAGGCACCGGGGAATTTCGCCTGCATTTCCTCGATGATCTTGGCGGCTTCGGCGACCGGGAACCAGTAATAGAAGACGAGCAGATTGACCGAGGCATAGACGATGACCAGCGGCACCGCGGCGCCGAGCGCGGCGGCGAGGCGCGCGCCGAAGCTTTGCGGCTGGGCGCGCTGAAGCAGCTGATACAGCACGAAGGTGCACAGGATGCCCGCGACGACGACGATGCCGCGCCGCCCCGCCGATGCCCATTGTTCGGCGACGCCGGTGAGCAGGCCGAGCCCGGTGGTGATCAGGAAATAGATCAGCCACATCGCGATGATCGATCCGATCGCGACGCGCGGGTTGACGCGGGCGTCGGAGGCGCGCCAGTCGGGCGCCGCCGCCAGCATTTTTGCGCGCTGGTCGCGCAGCGCGTCTTTACGAAGAGTCATGTTCATTGCGCCTGCTTTAGCGTCAAAACCGGGGCGAAGGATAGCAGGCACCGGGCCGCCAGTCGAAGGGGCGTGCGCTTTGGTCGAAAGCTGCGCCGTCAGCTCGCGCCGGGTTGCGGCAGCGCGCGGCGCCAGTTGCCGCGCCGGTACACCGTCCACGCCATCGCCAGCGAAGCGAGCGAGGAGAGCGGAAAGCTCCACCAGATCGCGTCGGCGCCGAGCGCGGGATAAGCGAAATAATAGATGCCGAAGCGGATCGGGAACATCGACAGCGCGAGGATGATCAGCGGCGGGACGACCGAGCCGTTGGCGCGCAATGTGCCGATGATGACGATCGTGGTGCCAAAGGGCAAGAAGGTCCAGGTCGCGATATACTGGATATGGCGCGACACCTCGATCGCCTCGCTGCCGCTGCCGAGGAACAGCGCGAGTGCGGCGCGGTCGAACAGGAGGAGCAGCGCGATCAGCACCCCGGTCATCGCAAGGTTGATGGCGATACCGCTATTGGTGATCGTCGCGACGCGGTCCCAACGCTGCGCGCCGATATTCTGCGCCGCCATGGCGCTGACCGCGGCGCCGACCGCGAGCGCGGGCATCTGGATATAGTTCCACAGCTGGAGCGTCGCGCCGTACGCCGCGGCGGTCACCAGCCCCTCGCGGTTGACGAGCCCGACCATCACGAGTCCGGCGCCCGAGATCACCAGCATCTGCGCCCCCATCGGCAGGCCGCGGGCGACGATGAAGCGCAGTTCGCGCCAGCTGGGTGCCAGATAGGCAAGCTCGCGGCCACGCAGGCGGAGCGGATGATCCTTGGCATAGAACCAGATGACCATGCCGATCAGGCTGATCGTCCCGGCGATCGCGGTCGCCAGCGCGCTGCCCGCGATGCCGAGGCGCGGGACGGGGCCGAGCCCGAGGATGAGCACCGGGTTGAGGATGATGTCGATGACGACGGTGAGCACCATGAAGCGCAGCGGCGTCACCGCGTCGCCGGCGCCGCGGGAGGCCATCATCAGCGTCACCGAAATCATGCTGGCCGGGATCGCGACAAAGGTGACGCGGAGATAATCATGCGCCAGCGCAAAGGCTTCGGGCGGGGTTTCGAGCAGGCGCAGGATCGCGTCGGAGGCGAACCAGCCGACGACCGCGATGACGACCGCAAACAGCGCCGCCAGCCCGATCGCACCCCCCGCCGCACGCCGCGCGGCGTCGATGTCGCCGCGCCCGATCGCTTGCCCAATCAGCACCGTTGCCGCCATTCCGAAGCCAAAGAACGTGGCGAACATCAGGAACATGATGATGTTGGCGTTGGCGGTCGCGGCGAGCGCGCTGTTGCCCAGAAACTGCCCGACCCAAATCGAGTTCACCGAACCCGAGAGCGTCTGGAGGACGTTCGACGCCAGCGTCGGGAGAGCGAAGATGATCAGCGTCTTGGCGATCGGCCCGCTGGTCAAATCCATGCCGCCGCGCGCGGTCTGGCGCGGCGGCATGGGATTGGCGGCAGGGTCGGCCGCCGCAGCGACCGGGGTCGGCGTGACGGGCGCCTCTTCGCTCAACCGAGCCTTGCCAATGCGGCGGTCAGGCGGTCGGCCTCGGCTTCCTTAGCGGCGTGATCGGCGCGCGCCTTGTCGACCGCCTCGGGCTTGGCGCGTTCGACGAACGACGGGTTGCCCAGGCGGCCCGCGAGGCCGTCGCGTTCCTTGGCCGCGGCGGCGAGTGCCTTGCTCAGGCGGTCGCGTTCGGCGGCGATGTCGATCACGCCTTCGAGGGGGACGGTGATCGTCTCACCCTCGACGACGAGCTGCGCCGACGCGCCCGCGGGCGCGGGGTCGAAGCTGATGGCTTGCAGGCGCGCGAGCCGGTCGAGCTGCGCCGCGAGCTTGTCGGTGCGGCCTTTGAGCGACGCCGGGAAATGCGCGGTCAGGCGCGCGCCCGGCGGCAGGCCGAGTTCGGCCTTGGCGGTGCGCAGTTCGCTGACGAGCTTGATCAGCCAGTCGATGTCAGCGCTCGCGTCGGCGTCGCGCGCAGCGTTCGGTTCGGGCCATTTCGCGGTGATGAGCGGATAATCCGCGCGGTCGCCGAGTCCCGTCCACAGCTCTTCGGTGATGAAGGGCATCAAGGGGTGGAGCATGACGAGGATCTGGTCGAGCACCCAGCCTGCGACGGCCTTGGTCTCATCGTCGATCGCGCCCTTGATCAGCTCCAGATACCAGTCGCAGAAGCGGTCCCACGCAAAGCTGTAGATCGCGTTCGCGGCTTCGTCGAAGCGATAAGCGGCGAAGGCGGTTTCCATCGCGGCGACGGTCGCGGCGACTTCGCCGATGATCCAGCGGTTGACGGGCAGGGTAGCGGCAGGAGCTGCGAGGGTGGTCGAGGCCGAAATGCCGTTGGCTTCACAGAAGCGCGCGGCGTTCCAAAGCTTGGTCGCGAAATTGCGGTATCCCGCCAAGCGTGCGTCATCCATCTTGATGTCGCGGCCCTGGCTTTCCATCGCCGCCATGAAGAAGCGCAGCGCGTCGGCGCCATATTGGTCGATCAGCCCGAGCGGGTCGACGACATTGCCCTTCGACTTCGACATCTTCGCGCCGTCGGGCGCGCGGACGAGGCCGTGGAGATAGAGCGTCTTCCACGGCACATCGCCCATGAACTCGATCCCCTGCATCGCCATGCGCGCATCCCAGAAAAAGAGGATGTCGAAGCCCGAGATCAGGACGTCATTGGGATAGTGGCGTTGAAGCAGTTCGGTGTCCTCGGGCCAGCCGAGGGTAGCGAAGGGCCAGAGCGCGGAGGAGAACCACGTGTCGAGGACGTCCTCGTCGCGGGTAAGAGTCACGCCTGCACCGGCTTCGGCCTGTGCTTCCTCTTCAGTTTCGGCAACGAAGATGCGGCCGTCCTCGGCGTACCACGCCGGAATCCGGTGCCCCCACCAGAGCTGGCGCGAGACGCACCACGGCTGGATATTCTCCATCCAGTTGAAGAAGGTCTTTTCCCACGTCTTGGGGACGATGTTGATGCGCCCGTCGCGCACCGCCGCCATCGGCGGCTGCGCGAGCGTTTCGGCGTCGACATACCATTGGTCGGTCAGCCAGGGCTCGATCACCACGCCGCCGCGGTCGCCGAAGGGGGTCTGGATCGTGCGCGGCTCGGCGTCGTGTTCGCCGCCGTCCTTGTCGATATGGGGGATCAGGAAGCCCGCTTCCTTCATCCGCATCACGACCAGTTCGCGCGCGCCGTCCTTGCCATCGCGCTTGAAACGATGGAGCCCGAGATATTCGTCGGGAATGAGCCCGTCGGCGGTCTGGATGACGTTCGCGTCGCCGTCGAGCATGTTGAGCATTTCGCCGGGTTTGAACCCCGCGCGCTTGCCGACGTCGAAGTCGTTGAAATCATGCCCCGGCGTTATCTTCACCGCGCCGCTGCCTAGTTCGGGATCGGCATGCTCGTCGGCGACGATCTTGAAGCGGCGGCCGGTGATCGGCTGGAGGATGTCCTTGCCGATCACGCTCTGGTAGCGCGGGTCGTCGGGGTGCGCCGCGACCGCCATGTCGGCGAGCATCGTTTCGGGGCGCGTCGTCGCGACGACGATATGGTCGCGCCCGTCGTCGAGCGTCACGCCGTCGGCGAGCGGGTATTTGAAATGCCAGAAGCCGCCCTGCACCTCGTGCGTTTCGACCTCGAGGTCCGAAATAGCCGTCTTGAGCTTGGGATCCCAGTTCACGAGCCGCTTGTCGCGGTAGATCAGGCCCTTTTTGTGGAGGTCGACAAACACCTTGACCACCGCGGCGGTGAAATGCGGGTCCATCGTGAATTGCTCGCGCGACCAGTCCATCGAGCAGCCGAGACGGCGCAGCTGACCGGTGATCTGGCCGCCGCTTTCCGCCTTCCACTGCCACACCTTGTCGATGAAATCTTCGCGGCTGTAATTGGTGCGCTTGTCCTGGCTCGCCTCCAGCTGGCGCTCGACGACCATTTGCGTCGCGATGCCGGCATGGTCCATGCCGACGACCCACAGCGCATCCTTGCCGCGCAGCCGCTCATAGCGGACGAGAACGTCCTGCAGCGTGTTGTCGAGCGCATGGCCGATGTGCAGCGCGCCGGTGACGTTCGGCGGCGGGTTGACGATCGTAAAGGGGGTGGCGTCGGGGCGGTGCGGGCGAAACAGCCCGCGGCTCTCCCATGCGTGAGCCCATTTCGCCTCGATTGCGGCGGGATCGAATGTTTTTTCCATCGGCATAATGCGCCGCGCTTTGCCAGCCATGGTGCGGCGCGGCAAGGGGGAACCATAGAGTTTCCGTTCGGATCGAGCGAAGTCGAGATGCCCATCGTTGGCGCGCGCCTTCGCGGTGTCTCGACTTCGCTCGACACGAACGGAATTGAGGGGTTCCTACTTCTTCAAATACCTGCCCATCCACCCGAACACCGTCTGATACCATTGGACGCTGTTCTGACCCTTCAGGATCCAGTGGTTTTCGTCGGGGAAAACCAGCAATTCGCCTTCGACGCCCTGCCGCTGCAACGCATGGAATGCGGCGAGGCTTTGGCTGTAGGGTATGCGAAAATCCTTTTCGCCGTGGATCACCAGCATCGGGGTTTTCCATTTGGTCACATGGTTCACCGGGTTCCATTTCTCGCCCTCGGCGCGCTGCCACCAGGGACCGCCATGATCAAATTCGTCGAACCAGGTTTCCTCGGTCTCGAACGCCATAGCGCGCAGATCGAACACCCCGGCGTGGTTGACCAGGCATTTGAAACCGTCGGGCCAATTGCCCGCGATCCAGTTCATCATATAGCCGCCATAAGATCCGCCGAGCGCGCAGGCGTTGGCGGTATCGACATTGGCGTCCTGCGCCCCCGCCGCGGCGAGGCCGAGCTTGAGGTCTTCGAACGGCTTGCCGCCCCAATCCTGATTGATGCTGTCGGTGAACGCCTGTCCATATCCGGTCGACCCGTGGAAATCGATTGTCACCGCGGCATAGCCGGGCGCCGAGAACAGCCTCGGGTTCCACCGCGTCGACCAGCTGTTGCCAAAGCTCGACTGCGGCCCGCCATGGACGAGAAAGGCGACCGGCACCTTGCCCTTGGCATCGGCGGTCTTGACGATCTGGCCCCACACGGTGTCGCCGTTCGCGCCCTTGAAACTGAAGCGTTTGGCATCGACGGGGTCGATTTCGGCGAGCTGCGCGCGGTTGACGTCGGTCAGGCGGGTGACCTTGCCCTTCGCATCGCGGACGAACAGGTCGGTCGGCACCGCGACGCTGTTGCGCGAATAGAGCAGCGCGCCGCCGGGCAGCGGGGTGACGTCGCCGATATTGCCTTCATAGGCGTCGGTGGTGGCCTTGAGCTTGGTGACCTTGCCGGTCTTCACATCGACGCGAAAGACGGGGTGGTCGAGCACATCCTGCGCGGTGACGTAGAGCGACTTGCCGTCCGCCGCCCACGCGATCGAACCCACCGAGCGGTCCCATGCGTCGGTGAGCTTGCGCGTTTCGCCGCTGGCGAGGTTCCGCAGCATCAGCACCTGCCGGTCGGCCTCATACCCCGGGCGCGCCATGGCGGCATAGGCGAGCCATTGGCCGTCGGGCGAGGGGGCGGGCAGGGTGTCGGTCGCCTGATTATCCGCGGTCAGGTTCTGCGGCATCATCCGGCTGTCGACCAGCCAGCTGTAAATATCGAGGTTGGTCGAGGTCGGTTCGTCCTTGTCGGCCTTGCGCAGCGTGAAAAAGACGGTGCGGCTGTCGGCGCCCCACGCGAGTTCCTCGCCGCCGCCAAAGGGCTTCGACGGGCTGTCGCCGATCAGCCCGCCGTCAACGGCCCGCGCGACGCTCGCCTTGCCGCCGTCGAGGTTGAAGACGAAGGGGCGGCTGTAGGTGCCGGGGGTTTCCCAGCTGTCCCAATGGCGCACGAAACCCGCACCGTCCTGGTAAAGGCGGCCGGTGCCAGGGCCGGGAACCGCGCCCTTGTCCTTCGCGTCGCAACCGAAGTCGGTGCATTCGCGCGGCACATCGCCCCATGCGAGCAGGCGCTTGCCATCGGGCGAAATCTTGAAGCCAGAGACATCGGCCGCGGTATCGATGACCTGCGCCGCGCCGCCGCCGACCCTGGGATCGATCCGCCACACCTGGCTTTTGCCCGAAGCGTTCGACAGGAAATACAGGCTGCCGTCGGGATGGAAGGCGGGGGCGGTTTCATTCTTGTCGGCGGTGTCGGCGACGCGCACCGGCGCGGCGTCTTTGGCTCCCCGATCGATCAGCCACAGCCCGGTTGAGCGCTTGTAGGTCGCGGTGTCGGTCTCGGTCATCTGAAATACCACCCACCGCCCGTCGGGCGACGCGGTCGGCGCCGCAACGCGCTTCAGCGTCGCGAGATCGACCTCGGTCATCGGCCGGGCAAAGGCAGGGGTGGACAGGGCGGCGGCAAGCGCGAGGGCGCTGGTCAGGATATGGTTTCGCATGAAAGCGGTGTAGCGGGGTGGCCAGTGCGTTCAAGCAAGTTCGTCGTCAGAGCTTCGGGGGCGGGCGGTCAAGTATCTGCGCGCCGTGCACCAGGGCCGGCATCCGGATATTTTGGACCGGGCGCGATCTTTCACTGCGCCCGCTAACCTTCTTTTAACCAGCCAACTCCAACAACGGCGCATGGCTATTCTCGGACATTTTTTGCCGTCCGCGTCTGCTGGCGACCAGCGTCAAGACGTGCGCCGAAAACTTAGCCTGCTTGCCCGCGGCATGCAGCATGACGGCACCGGCATCGAGGTCCAGATCCACAACATCTCTGGAACGGGCTTGCTGTTCGAAAGCGATATCAAGCTGGTCGCCTGCGACAGGATCGAAATCGAGCTGCCGCATGCTGGCGACATCACCGCGGTCGTCATATGGGCCAGCGGGCGCCTTTTCGGGTGCCAGTTCGAAGGCCCGGTATCGTCCGCAACGCTGAGCGCGGTGGAACTGAAAAGCGCCGTCGCTGCGGCGCCTGAGCTGACCACTGCCATCGCCCCGGCGCCCGGCGTTGACGAAGTTGGCGCAGATCCGGTGATCGACAACGCCGTGTGCGAGGAGTTCCAGCACCTGATCGACCGCAGCCGCGAAGAGATCGCCCGTGCCGGCGGCATCAGCGCCGACAGGGTCCGGATCATCATCGAATATTAGTGTCGACCTTGCAGACCGCGCCCGCGTCATCCTGACGACGTCGCTAACGAACGATCACGCCGCCCTTCATCACATGATCGATCTGTTCGAGCGCAGCGATATCGGCGAGCGGGTCGGCCTTCACCGCGACCATATCGGCATAGCGGCCCGGCGCGATCGCGCCGATGTCTTCGCGGCCGATTTCGACTGCGGCGCGGCCGGTGGCGGACTGGATCGCCTGCATCGCTGTCATGCCATAGCGCACCATGTAGCGGAACTGGCGCGCGTTGAGGCCGTGCGGATAGACGCCGGCGTCGGTCGCGTAGCCGATATTGACCCCCAGCGCGACGGCGCGGCGGAAGGCGGCACGCTGGGCGTCGGTGGTCTCGCGGTTCTTGCGCAGATATTCGGCCGGCCAGCCCTCTTTGGTGCCGACATCCTCGATATAATCGCCGTTATAGATGTCCATCGCCAGCCAGGTGCCGTGCTTCTTGGCGAGTTGCAGCGTCGCCTGGTCGGCCAGGCTGGCGTGTTCGATGCTGTCGACCCCGGCGTTGATCGCATTCTGGATACCGATCGCGCCATGGGCGTGCGCGGTGACCTTTTTGCCGCGGGCATGCGCAACCTGGACGATCGCGCGCAGCTGATCGACGGTCAGTTCGGGGGCGCCGGGTTCGGTCCCGATCGCGAGCACCGCGCCGGTGGCGATCGTCTTGATGAAATCGGCTCCATGGTCGAGCAAATATGTCGTCTTCGCCGCGGCTTCTTCGGGCGTTGCGGCGACGCCCAGGCGCATGTCGGGCGGCAGGTCTTCGTTGGGGACGACGCCGTTGAGTTCGCCGCCGCCCTTGGGAATGGTGAGATAGGCGCCCGCGACCCACATCCGCGGCCCTGGCACATTGCCGCGCTCGATCGCGTTACGCAGCGTCACGTCGCTGAGCCCGCGATAGGTGCCGACATCGCGAACCGCGGTGAAACCGGCGTTCAGGGTGACGCGGGCATTGCGCGCGCCGACGAGGGCGGTTTCGGCAGGTGAGGCCTTGATCGGCGCGGCAAGGTCGGCGCTCTGGCCCAGATCAGCAAGGTGGGTGTGCAGGTCGATCAGCCCGGGCAGGACGGTAAAGCCCGACCAGTCGAGCCGCGTCGCGCCCGCGGGGGGCGCGCCGCACGGCCCGACCGCCTTGATCCGTTCGGCCTCGATCGTGATGCACTGGCCGGTCCGCGCGTCGTCCGAAACGCCGTCGATCAGCCGCCCGGCCTGGACATAGAGTGTCTGCGCCGCGGCGGGCGTCGCGGCGAGTGCCGCCGCGAGCGCGGCGATCAGATGGCGGTGTCGAACGCGTTGCACTGACGCGGATCCCCCGATTGCAGGCCGCGGCGCAGCCAGCTCATCCGCTGTTCGCTGGTGCCGTGGGTAAAGCTTTCGGGGACCGGACGCTGACCCGCCGAGCGCATCAGCGTATCGTCGCCGATCGCGTTGGCGGCGCGCATTGCTTCCTCCATGTCGCCCGCTTCGAGCACCGGCTGACCGGCGCTGTTGCGCGCGCGCGCCGCCCAGACGCCGGCGTAGCAATCGGCCTGCAATTCCATGCGAACCTGCAACTGATTGCCCTCGGCCTGCGACGCGCGTTGCTGCGCCTGGCGGACCTGGTTGGAAATACCGCTGATCGTCTGGATATGATGGCCGACCTCGTGCGCGATCACATAGGCTTGCGCCGCGTCGCCCGCGGCGCCGAATTTTTGTTCGAGCTCACGGAAAAAACTGGTGTCGAGATAGACGCCCTGATCGGCGGGGCAATAAAAGGGGCCCATCGCGGCCTGCGCCGGGCCACACTCCGAACTGTTGCGGTCGGTGAAGAAGTTGAGCGTCGGCCTCTGATAGCCGCTGACCAGCCCTTCCCATACTGTGTGCGTCGATCCGAACACGTTGCAGGCGAAACGCTCCGACGCGGTGTCGCAGGCAACGCCGCTGCCACCGCGGCTGTCGGCCGCAGGGTCGGCGGTGCCGCCGCCACTGCTGAGCATGTTGGCGCCGGGGCCGAGCAGGAAAAAGGCGACCGCGCCGATCAACAGGATCGTGCCGCAGCCCATCTTGCGCCCGAGCAGCATCGGCAGGAAACCGATCAGCAGCCCGCCGAGACCACCGCCGCCGCCAAAGCCGCCGCCCCCGCCGCGCCCAAGGTCGCGAATGTCGTCGCCGGGATCATAATCGTCGAGGCGCATGGGGGTTCTCCGCCGCTAAAGTGTCTGTTCGTCCCGATAGTTACAGCAGCGACGGGCAATTGAAAGAGACTTCGCGCGCGACGCGGCGCTTGCATTCATCTATGCTGCGGCGCACCAATCGCGCTTCCACGGGCCAAAGGAACCCCCGAGTCCATGTCACGCCGTGCCGCAACCGCCGCGCTTCCGCTTCCCGACCTCGTCGTGCTTGTCCTGCAGGGCGGCGGTGCGCTCGGTGCGTTTCAGGCGGGGGTTTACGAGGCGATGATCGAGTTGGGCATCGAACTCGACTGGGTCGCGGGGATTTCGATCGGCGCGGTCAACGCCGCGATCATCGCGGGCAATCCGCGCGACGACGCGGTGGGCAAGCTGCGCGAATTCTGGGACGGCGTATCTTCGGCGCTGCCGTCGCTGCCCACCGCCGACAATGACTGGGCGCGCGAATGGGCGCATATGGCCGCGGCGGGGCAGGTGGCGGCGTTTGGAGTGCCCGGCTTCTTCACCCCGCGCTGGCCGCCGCCCGCCTTTGCCGAGCGGCAGACCCCCGAGGCGGTGAGTTTTTACGACACCGCGCCGCTGGCCCAGACGCTCGACCGGCTGGTCGACTGGGACCGGGTGAACAAGGGCAATGTCCGGCTGTCGGTCGGCGCGGTGGCGGTCGAAACCGGCAATTTCCGCTATTTCGACACCAAGTTAGAAACGCTCGATGCGCGGCACATCCTGGCGTCGGGCGCGCTGCCGCCCGGGCTGCCGCCGGTCGAGATCGACGGTTGCTGGTATTGGGACGGCGGGCTGGTGTCGAACACCCCGCTCGAGCATGTCGTCGATGCCGCGAAAGAGGATATGCTGGTGTTCCAGGTCGACCTGTTCCCGGCGCGCGGCGACCGGCCGCACGATATGGAAGAGGCCTGGTCGCGCGAGAAGGACATTCGCTATTCCAGCCGCACGCGGCGGATTTCGGACGGGCTGGTGCGGCGGCGCAAGGAACACCGGCTGATCGACCGGATGCTGGCGAAACTGCCGCCGGAGTGGCTTGACCTGCCGGAGGTCAAGGCGGTGCAGCGGATGGTCGATTGCAAGGCGCTGAACGTCGTCCAGTTGATCCACCAGCCGCCGGTGTGGCAGACGGGCGCGCGTGATTTTGAATTTTCGCGCTCGACGATGGAGGTCAATTGGGCGCTGGGCCGCGCCGCGGTCGAGGCTGCGATGAAGGACGGCCACCTGCTCGCCGACAGCATCGCCGAAGGGCGGTCGGGCAGCTTTGCGGTGCAATCCGACGCGCTGCGGGCCAAGGCCGATCCCGACATCAACTGACATTATCCCACCGAAAGGACTCCCATAATGCGTCTTAAAGGAAAAACCGCCCTCGTCACCGGATCGACCTCGGGCATCGGGCTGGGCATCGCCAAGGCGCTGGCGAGCGAGGGCGCGAATGTCATCATCAACGGGTTCGGTGACGCCGCGGCGATCGAGGCCGAGCGCGTGGCGCTGGAGGGCTTAAGCGGCGGCAAGGCGAGCTATGACGGCGCCGACCTGACCAAGGTCGATGCGATCGCCGAGATGTTTGCGCGCGCCGATACCGACATGGGCGGGGTCGACATATTGGTGAACAATGCGGGGACACAGTTCGTGTCGCCGATCGAGGATTTCCCGGTCGAGAAATGGGATCTGATCCTTGCGCTCAACCTGACCTCGGCGTTCCACACCATCCGCCACGCGGTCCCCGGCATGCGCAAAAAGGGGTGGGGGCGGATCATCGGCACCGCGTCGGCGCACTCGCTCGTCGCCTCGCCGTTCAAATCGGCCTATGTTGCGGCGAAGCACGGCCTCGTCGGGCTGACCAAGACCGTCGCGCTGGAAGTGGCTGACGCGGGGATCACCGCCAATTGCATCAGCCCCGGCTATGTCTGGACCCCGTTGGTCGAAGGGCAGATCCCCGACACGATGAAAGCGCGCGGGATGACGCGCGAGCAGGTGATCAACGACGTGCTGCTGGCGGGGCAGCCGACCAAGCAGTTCGTGACGGTCGAGCAGGTCGCGGCGCTCGCGTCGTTCCTGACTCGCGACGAGGCGGCGAACATTACCGGCGCAAACCTGAGTGTCGATGGCGGCTGGACCGCGGCCTGATACTCCGTAAGCCTTGAGCATTCCCCTTTGCCCTCCTAAGGTTAACAGAGCCGGATCAGGGGAGAGACGGAGAATGAGGGGTCGCACCAGGATTATTTTCGCCCTTATGCTGGGGCTGAGCGTTGGCGCCTGCCAGACGGTGCCCAAGCTGCCGCCGTCGGCGGCCGACGAACCGCCCGCGCCCGGCAGCTGGCGCGCCACCGCGACTGACGCGGACAAGGAGCGGATTCGCGGCTGGTACGCCAGCTGGGAGACGGCGCTGGCCGACGCGCGGGCGAAGGGGCATGGCGCCGAAATCGATCGCGAGGGGGTGCTGCTGCAGCCGATGGCGGCGCTGCCCAACGCGCATCTGCCCGCGGGCGATTATCGTTGTCGGACGATCAAGGTCGGCGCGAAGGGGCGCGGCGGCCTCAGCTATATCGCTTATGGCTGGTTCCGCTGCCGCGTGGCGCCCGAACAGGGGCTGTCGAGCCTGACCAAGCTGACCGGGTCGCAGCGCCCCGTGGGGCTGATCTTTCCCGACCATCTGAAACGCCAGATTTTCCTCGGCACGCTCGAGCTGGGCGACGAGAAGATGGCGGTGAATTATGGCAGCGACCGGATGCGCGACATGGCGGGGCTGGTCGAACGCATCGGCGACAATCGATGGCGGCTTGTGCTGCCCGCCCCGGCGTATGAATCGCTGGTCGACGTGATCGAACTGGTCCCGGCGGGCTGACAAGCGTTTGAGTGGATTCTTTATTCCCGTTTCTGTTTCCCGTTCGTGTCGAGCGAAGTCGAGACACGCTTGGGGCGCGCTACGCTGCGGGGTGTCTCGACTTCGCTCGACACGAACGGATTGGGTTCGGCTC
The DNA here is from genome assembly GCF_051861155.1 of Sphingopyxis sp. GTDB lineage: Bacteria > Pseudomonadota > Alphaproteobacteria > Sphingomonadales > Sphingomonadaceae > Sphingopyxis. The sequence continues at coordinate 438,915 of NZ_JBHYDE010000003.1, forward strand.
ATAACAGCTTGATACAGGGGAATCAGATGCGAACTTTGTGGACGGGCGCCGCGGCGCTGGCGCTCGCGGTATCGGGGGCGTCGCCCGCGGCGGCGCAGCAGCTGGGCGGCGAGGTGCAGAAGCAGATGCCGTCGCTGATGAAAATTTATGACGATCTGCACGCCAACCCCGAACTCAGCTTCATGGAGGTGCGCTCGGCGGGCATTTTGGCGGCCGAGGCGCGCAAGCTGGGGTTTGCGGTGACCGAAAAGGTCGGCGGCACCGGCATCGTCGCGGTGATGAAGAACGGCCCCGGACCGGTGGTGCTGGTCCGCGCCGACATGGACGGGCTGCCGGTGACCGAGCAGACCGGGCTGCCCGGCGCGTCGAAGGTGCGCGTCACGACCGCGGAAGGCGTCGAGACCGGGGTGATGCACGCGTGCGGCCATGACACGCATATGACCGCGTGGGTCGGCGTCGCGCGGTTGATGGCGGCGAACAAGGCGAAATGGTCGGGGACGCTGGTGATGATCGGCCAGCCCGCCGAAGAACGCGGCGCGGGGGCGCGGATGATGCTGGAGGACGGGCTTTATACGCGCTTCCCTAAGCCGCAATATGCCCTGGCGTTCCACGACGCGGCGCAGTTTCCCGCGGGAATGATCGGCTACACCCCGGGCTATGCGCTCGCCAATGTCGATAGCGTCGACATTTTGGTGAAGGGCGTCGGCGGCCACGGCGCCTATCCGCAGACGACCAAGGATCCGATCGTGCTGGCCAGCCGCATCGTGTCGACGTTGCAGACGTTGGTGTCGCGCGAGATCAGCCCGCTCGACAGCGCGGTGGTGACCGTCGGCAGCTTTCACGCCGGGGCGAAGCACAATATCATCTCGGACGAGGCGCGGTTGCAGCTGACGGTGCGCAGCTATTCGGACGAGGTGCGCAATCATCTGCTCGACGGCATCGCGCGGATTGCGAGGGGCGAGGCGATTGCGGCGGGGATTCCCGACGACAAGATGCCGGTGGTGAGCGTCGCCAAGGACGAGTTCACGCCATCGACCTTCAACACCCCCGATTTCACCGAAGAGATGGCGGCATATCTGAAAAACAGTTTCGGCGACAAACGCGTGATGCAGATCCCGCCGGTGATGGGCGGCGAAGATTTCGGCCGCTTTTCGCGCGACGACAAGGACATCAAAAGCCTGATCATCTGGGTCGGCGGCGTCCCGCAGGCCGAGTATGACGCGGCGAAAAAGGAAGGCCGGACGCTGCCGAGCCTGCACTCGCCGTACTGGGCGCCCGAGGCCGACAAGGTGATCGCGACCGCGACCGAGGCGCTGACCGCGATGGCGATGAAGTTGATGGGGAAGTAGTAAGCGGGAACGACGGGCGTTGATGGGCGTCACCAACACGGTAATTTCCCGGACACGGACAGGCTCGTCATATCCTGCGGTTGATTAATTTGGGCATTCACCGCCGATCCCCGCCTTTGACGATGTTGACACCCGACCCGTTACCGCAATGCTCGATCTGTCCACGCAACTGCCTCCCAAATTAATTGGGATGGACGTGTCACCGTGCCTGTGGTGAGCAAAGATATGTCTGCCAAGGAACAATCCATCGGCTTGTCCGCATGCCTGACCGACCGGGAAATGGAAGTTTTGCGTCTGTTGGTCGCTGGGCATACCGTCAAGACCATCGCAGCGCGTCTAGGCCGTTCGGAGACCTCGATTAACGAGCGTTTGCGCTCCGCCCGCCGTAAGACAGGCGTCGGCAGCAGCCGCGAATTGGCGCGGCTTCTGGACCCCCAGAAAACTTGTGACGAAAATATCGATCTTTCGAGCAGACGGTACCCGGTGAAAGGTTTGGCGCACGCCGCAACCGTCGGGGTTCGTGGTTTGAAAGGAAAGATCGTCATGCTCATTGCAATACCGCTGGCCGCCGCTGGGTTAATGGTCGCAACCGCCCCTTCCGCCGATCAGGTCGGAGCACCCGCCGCCGTTTACGGCGCGGCATCCCAGCAACGGCCGCTGGTCGGAAGCTGGTCGCTGGACGCGTCGCTCATGCCCGAGGAAGAACAGCCTCAACGGGTGACGATGACTTTCCGCGCATCGCAAGACGGCAAATGGACAACGCGTGTCGAAATCGTCGCGCCAGACGGCTCCCGCAGGCATGCGGAATCGACCGCCGCTCTTGATGGCGTTCCTGTACCGATCACCGGCAATATGGATTTCATCGACACTGTTGCCCTGCGTCAGCCAGCGCCGGACACATTGGTGATGACACTGGGAAAGGCAGGGGCGCGGGTGTCGACGAGAGTCTATACCGTCGCCAAGGATTTGAAATCCATGACCGAAACGATTGTCTGGTCCAGCGACAAGCTTCAAAAATTGGAAACGACGCACTTTAATCGAATTTCTTGATCGCGACCGCCGGCATCGCCAGGCGCTACGAAGAAATGCCGGTCCTCACGCGTTCGCCGTCCGCAAAATTGCAGACGTCGCACGCGCGCAATGCCCCCTCCCAACCTTCGGCACCCCGGGCTTGCCCCCGGGGGCCGCCTTGTCCCATTTCGCGATATGGCACCGAGCAGCGTAGCTGCGATCCCTGGCTTCTCCGTCATTCTCCCGTGAAAGTAGCGAAGCTGCCGCCGCGTCCTTCGCCTTCGGTAAAGCGTTTGGCCCCCGCCGTCGCGCCCTCACGCAAAGGAGCGGTCCCGGCATGGGCTTCGTGAGCGAGCGCGGCTTCGAGATCGAAGTCCCATTGGCGGTAGGCGCTCAGCCGGTCGCTGTTCATGCACAATTGCGGAAAGACGGCGATCTGTTTGGCGAGTGCGATCGCGGCGGACATCGCTTCGCCATCGGCGACGATGCGGTCGACGAGGCCGATGTGGTGGGCTTCTTGCGCCTCGACCGATCGTCCGGTCAGGATCATGTCGAGCGCGCGGCCTTGCCCGACAATGCGCGGCAGGCGGACGGTGCCGCCGTCGATCAGCGGCACGCCCCAGCGGCGGCAATAGACGCCGAACACCGCGCTGGCGGCGGCGACGCGCAGGTCACACCACAGCGCGAGTTCGAGCCCGCCCGCGACGGCATGCCCCTCGACCGCGGCGATCACCGGCTTGTCCAGCAGCATCCGCGTCGGTCCCATCGGGCCGGGACCGTCGGGGTCGTAGCGCGAAGCGCCGACGGCATTGAGGTCGAAGCCGGCACAGAAATGCCCCGCGCTGCCGGTCAGGATAGCGACGCGCGCGTCGCTGTCGTCGGCAAAGGCGGCGAAGGCTTCACGCAATGCGATGGCTGTACCGGGGTCGACCGCGTTGCGGCGCGCCGGGCGGTCAATCGTGACGATCATGACGGGGCCATCTCGGCTGATGATGACGGACAAACGAACCTCCCCTGTTGCCGACCTGTCGCCGGGATCGGTATTTTTTCCGCTAGCATGATCGTCCGGGGTCTTGAAACGCTGATGCGGGCGCCCTAAATCGGACTCATGCGGGCCGGGCCCCTCTGGCGTCGGCAGGATCATTCCTGCCACGTGATGTCGGACCGCATCGGGTGACACCGATGCTCTGGGCCCTCCTCCCCCCTTAAACCCTGGGTCCGACATCGGCGTCACCTGCTTGATTTTCAATCAGGAGGCCCATTTTCATGACGCTTAATCCCAATCTTTATCGGCTTACCATGTTGCACCGCCAGCTCGACGAAGCGGCGCGCCGCGAAGCGCGGCGGCGCGGGGCCGATCCGTTTCGGCTGCTACGGCTCAAAACGCTGAAGCTCGCGGTCAAGCGGCGCCTGGCAGCGCTGTCGCTGCGCCCGGCGCTCGCGCGCTAATCGATCCTAACCAAGACCGGAAGCGTCGCCCCGCCGGGGCGGCGCCTTCTGGCGTATCCAGGGACAATCACCATGGAATTTCTGTTTGCCGACTGGCTGGGCACGCCCGCCTGGTTCTGGCTGGCGTTTATCACGCTCGTCATCGCGCTCACCGCCTTCGACCTTGGCGTCCTCAACAAGGAGGACAAGGAGATGGGGATTGGCGAGAGCCTGCGGCTCTCGGCGCTCTACATCGGCATTGCGATGGCGTTTGGCGCCTGGGTCTGGGCCGCGAAGGGCGGCGAGGCGGGGCTGCAATATTACACCGGCTTCTTTATCGAGAAGGCGCTGTCGATCGACAATATCTTTGTCATTTCGCTGATCTTTGCGACCTTTGCGATCCCGCCGCGCTACCAGTATCGCGCGCTGCTGTGGGGCATCGTCGCGGTCATCGTGCTGCGCGGGATCATGATCGCGGGCGGCGCGGCGCTGGTCACCGAATATGAATGGCTGCTCTACGTCTTTGCCGCGTTCCTGGTGTTCACGGGCATCAAGATGCTGTTCGCGGGCGACAAGCCGATGGACGTCGCGGGCAATCCGGTGGTCAAATGGCTGTCGCGTCACATCCCGATCACGGGCGAGCTGCACGGCGAGAAATTCTTTGTGCGGGTGCCGGATAGCAAGACGGGCAAGCTGGTGCTGGCGGCGACGCCTTTGTTCCTCGCGCTCGTCGTCATCAACCTCGCCGATCTGGTGTTCGCGGTCGATAGCGTGCCGGCGATCTTTGCGATCACCACCGACACGTTCATCGTCTATACGTCGAACATCATGGCGATCCTCGGCCTGCGCGCGTTGTACTTCGCGCTGTCGGCGATGGTGCACCGCTTCCACTATCTCAAATATGCGCTCGCGCTGGTGCTGGTGTTCATCGGGTCGAAGATCTTCGTCGCCGATTTCATCCTGGGCGGCGACAAGTTCCCGCCGCTGGTCAGCTTGGGCGTCACGGTGGGCTTGATCGCGGGCGGCATCATCTGGTCGCTGGTCAAAACGCGCCAAGAGGACGCGTTGCCGCAACCATAAAAATGTCCGCCGGAAGCCTTGCGGTTTCCGACGGACAGGCTTTCCTCCCCAGGAAAGCTCGGGAGGCGCGGGGGCTGGGTCGCTAGCCCCCGCACCAAGAGGGAAGGCGCGGGGGGTGCAACGGGCCCCCGCGCCAAGCTCGGGATTTACGCGGCGAACTGGTTCATCGTATTGTCTTTGCCCGCCGCCTTGAGGGCCGCTTCGCCGGCGAAATATTCCTTGTGATCGTCGCCGATGTCGCTGCCCGACATATTCTGGTGCTTCACGCAGGCGATGCCCTGACGGATCTCGGCACGCTGGACGCCCTTGACGTAACCCAGCATCGCTTCGTCGCCGAAATATTCCTTGGCGAGATTGTCGGTCGACAGCGCCGCGGTGTGATAGGTCGGCAGGGTGATCAGGTGGTGGAAGATGCCCGCCCGCTTTGCCGAATCGCGCTGGAAGGTGCGGATGCGGTTATCGGCTTCGTCGCCGAGCGGGGTGCCGTCATAATCGACGCTCATCAGCTTGGCGCGGTCATAGGCGCTGACGTCCTTGCCCTCGGCGCTCCACGCGTCGAACACCTGCTGGC
>NZ_JBHYDE010000004.1:0-379802 GCF_051861155.1 Sphingopyxis sp.
GCGTCGAAGCTGGGCGAAGTCCATCTGCTCGTCGCCGGTTCGGGCGTCGATGCGGTCGCCAAGGAAGCCGCGCAGATCGCGGGCGTGGGCAAGGTCCATGTCGCCGATAATGCCGCTTTCGGTCACAATCTGCCCGAGAATATCGCGCCGCTGGTTGCCGAGCTGATGGCCAGCCACGACGCGTTCCTCGCGCCCGCGACGACCACCGGCAAGAATATCGCGCCGCGCGTCGCCGCTTTGCTCGACGTGATGCAGATCAGCGAGATCCTGTCGGTTGAGGGTCCGAAGACCTTCACCCGCCCGATCTACGCCGGCAACGCGATCGCGACCGTTGAATCGTCGGATGCCAAGCTCGTCTTGACCGTCCGCGGCACCGCGTTCGACAAGGCCGCCACGTCGGGCGGTTCGGGTATGACCCGGAGCACCGCGATTACGGCAAGGTCCGCCAGAACTGGCTGCGGACGGAGAACTCTCGCAAGCGGTTGGCCGAGCGCTGGTGGGAGTGGACCGGGATCGTCCCGCCGCAATATGTCATGGCGGCGGCGACGTCCCAAATCTCCAGCTGAGATCTTGACGGCACCGGGCACCGACAACGCCCGGCGCCTCTCATCCCGGCTGCCGCTTTGCCGTTTCTGGCGCTTTGGATGGATCGGACCGCAATGTCCACGGGCTCGACGAGGAGAGGAATCGAGCGGGGGGGAGTGATCCGAAGATCAGAGGAGAAAAGAAATGTTTAACGTCGAACCAATTGTCGTGCTCGTTGCCGTGTGCGGGACGGTCATTTTTATGCGCGAAATGCCGCGCCTGTTTGCATTGCTAATCATCTGTATTGCCGACCGGCTGTCGACCGCTAGGTACACTCAGATCGTGGAAGCGCTTAACGGTCGGCAAATTCCAGCGATTTGGACCGCGTCGTCGGAAAATCGCAAGCTGTTGCGCGCCGCCATGCGCACGACAATGAGTGTGACGACGTTTCGCTCGCTCTATCCCACTAATCGCTAAGGGAATCTGCTGAGCCCAGGTGTCGGCAATCGAATTATCGACGCCTGGGCCAGCCGGATATATCATTATGCGAGCCCGATATCAGGGGTTCATCAGATGGCAGGTGTTCGCTCGCACCATGATACTTATTTCCTCTCCGATTGGGAGCGCGGCCTTGCCAGCGACCTCTCGTGGCGCCCTGCGGGATCAATGAACCCTTTCATAAGTATTGGGATCGCATGCCATGATCTGCGGCATCAGTGACAGGATCTCACGCGCCATTTTGATCCGATCAGCCCGATGGTCCAACGGGATGTCCAATACCCGACAAAGTGCCGCATCGTGATAAGCAAAGCCGAAATCCGCGCCCTTGGGAACTATCAGAGCCGGTCCTTCCCTGGAAAGAACCCATACCGAGCATTGAGGCCACGTCTTCACTTTACCGTCATAGTTCTCATAAACCGCGATATTGGCGGGTCCACGGCGTTCCTTCCCGGGCTTGAAGGCAAGCACAATCAGGTCTTTGTTGGCTTCTTTGGCCGCCTGCTCAAAACCATGCTCATTCCCTGCTTGCGCAACAGTGAATGCAGCCTCTCTAGAGGGAGTTCCATCTACTTCCCACCTGAGTGTTATCATTCTACCGAGGCAAATCACGAAATCCATCGCGATTTTTCTATTAAACCTGTTCTTCATTCTCATTCTCCTTGGAGCTAATGTTAAAGCTCGTCGGACGAGATTATTTCGCCGACCCTGAGTTATAGGATCGTCGTAAGCTGCTCCCAAGCTACTCAGAAATTTTATTCAATTATTCAAATTTCGATCGGTCCTGACCTCAACGCAGCGGGCCGCCGGTTGCATTGAGGGCAGCACCGAGGAAGTCTTCCGAGGGGCATCGTCGCGGCGCAGGTGCGCAGGCGAATGGACGTGCTTGGTCGTTGCTAAGGTAAGTTTGCGCCGCTGATTAAGGTGCAGTCGCCGCGCGGGCAGCCCTTTGGCTAAGGACTAACCTAGCGGGATGCGGAGCGATGGGTGATCTCTGTTAGCGGAGAAGGTAGGGCAGGGCGTGCGAGGTGGGATAGCTAAGGGGAAAGTGCCTTCATTTGGACGAGAACAGGCGGCGTGCGCTGTCCGAACTACGCCCGCGAGACGGATGGGGCAACGCGCAGCGGAAGACCTGGAGCGACTGTCCGGAACGCGGCACCGATGTTCTATTGCGGTTGGTCTGCGATGCCACTAACTGTAGCCAGTGAGTGTAGCCAGTCGTAACTGGTGCCACGCGAAATTGGCCGAAAACAGGGCTTTTTGGGGTGCGGCTTTTCCTTAGGTGAGGTTCCTGCCGCCCCAGCCAGCCGGTGCCCATATCCCGCCCTATTCGCCGCGCTGGAAGGTGATCGCCATTTCTTCGATATCGAGGTCGCGTTCCAGTTCGTGGAGCACCTCGTCCTCGATATGCCCGGCGCGGTGGATGCGGATCAGTTCGGCGCGGCCCGCGGCGATCGCTTGCAGCAAGATGTCGAAATGCGGGCGCAGATCGTCCATCGCGGCCGCGGCGTCGGCCTCGTACCGCTCCATGAAGCGCATGCGCTTGCGATGCTCCTCCAGCATGTGGGGGTGGATCAGCGTGCCATCGGCATCAAAGGCAAGCTTTTCGATCACCGCGCTGCGTGCCCGCGCCATCGCGGCTTCGGCGGCGGGCATTGCCATCTTCGCCGGTGGATCGGCATCGACCGGGGTAATCTTGCGGATGACCCAGCCCAGGCTCGACCCCTGCGCCACGACGGTGACGAAAATGACGGCAAAGGCACAGATCAGCATCAGGTCGCGGCCGGGCATGTCGACGGGCAGGGTCAGCGGGACCGCCAGCGTCACCACGCCGCGCATCCCCGCCCAGCTGAGCACCGTGGCCCGCCGCCAGCCGAGCGGGCGGGCGCGCTCGATGCCCGTCTTGCGCGCGAGCGCGAGCAGCGCTTCCGACCCGAAAACCCAGATGAAGCGCGCGACGGCCACGGTCACGACGACCGCGGCCACCACCGCGATCATCGACGCCGGGACCGCATCGATCCCACCGATTCGCTCGACCGCGCCGCGCAGCGAAAAGCCGATCAGGATGAACACCAGCGCTTCGAGCAGAAAGACCATGATCTGCCACGCCGAACTGCCGAGCAGCCGGACGTCGGCGGACAGCACGACATGCTGGTACCACCCCATCACCAGCCCCGCGGCGACGGTCGCGATGACGCCCGACACATGCACCGCCTCGCCCGCGATATACGCCGCCCAGCACAGCGACAGGGTGACGAGGACAACGAGCATCCGGTCGCGCAGGCGGCGCGCAAGGAACAGCCAGACCGCGCCGACCGCCACGCCGACGATCGCGCCGCCCACCGCGACGACGGCAAAGCTCTGTACCGCCTCGCCGGTATGGAACACCCCGCTGAGCGTCGCGGCAACTGCAAAGCGAAACAGGATCAGCCCCGTCGCATCGTTGAGCAGGCTTTCACCCTCCAGCAAGGCCTCGAGCCGGCGCGGCAGATGCACACCCTTCAGCACTGCGCGCGCCGACACCGCATCGGGCGGCGACACGATCGCGCCCAATGCAAAGCAGGCGGCCCAGGGCAGTTCGGGCAAGATCCAGTGCACCACCACCCCGACAACCAACGTGGTGAACACGACCGCGCCGACCGCGAGCGACAGGATGCCCGGCAGATGGCGCCGGAAGCGCCCGAGCGCGGTGTAATAGGCGCCGTCCATCAGCAGCGGCGGCAGAAACAGCACCAGTGCGAGTTCGGGGTCGAGCGAAATGGCGGGCAGTCCGGGAATGAAGGCGAGCGCGCCGCCGCCGACGAGCAGGGCGGTCGCGGGCGGCCAGTGGAGCTTGAGCGCCAGCCAGTGCAGCGCCACGACGAGCGCCAACAGCCCGAGCACCAGTTCGAAGGTTTCGACCGCGTGCATCGGGTCAGGTCCGGTCGGCGAAGACGCCGGGTGATGATGCCATGGTAAGCCCCTGTTTGCCTGCCCGATCCGGTCCTGTCTGCCGACCTTTGCCGCGACGATCAATCCTTACTCGCGATCCTGTTCGGAATCGCGGGCGGCGGCGCGAAGCGGCCTGCCGGAGACGTCGCTATGGGTAAAAACCTTTATCCCCCGCCCGCCACGCTTGGCGGCTGCGACGGGGGATGAGGTTTGGTGTCGACATGAGAACATTACAGGAACAAACGTCATAAGTCAACCCGTTTTCCTGACTTTTCTGACAGGCGCGCGGCAGTTGACGTAAACGTCAATCGGTTCCAAGGCGGAGCGAAGCCGAAGGGGAAGCATGATGGCCGCGCAACCGACGTTCGATCTTTCGGGGCGGGTCGCCCTGGTCACCGGCGCCTCCTCGGGCCTGGGGGCAGGCTTTGCGAAAGCGCTCGCCGCCGCGGGCGCAAAGGTCGTCCTTGCGGCGCGGCGCGCCGACAAACTGGCCGCGCAGGTCGCCGCGATCGAGGCAGCGGGCGGGCAGGCCGTCGCGGTGACGATGGACGTCACCGACGAAGCATCGACCATCGCCGCCTATGACGCCGCCGAAGCGGCGTTCGGCACGGTCGACACGATCATCGCCAACGCCGGCATCGCGACCGAAAAAATGGCGATGCAGCTCGGCATCGACGAGGTCGATGCCTTGCTCGCCGCCAATTTGCGCGGCGTTTTCCTGACCGCGCGCGAAGGCGCAAGACGCCTCGACAAGGCGGGCAGCCGCGAACAGGGCCATGGCCGGATCATCTTGATCGGTTCGATCACCGCCGAGAAAATCTATCCGGCATCGTCGATGTACGGCGCCACCAAGGCCGCGGTGCGCCATCTGGGGCGCAGCCTGGCGCGCGAATGGGCGCGGCGCGGCATCAACGTCAACATCATCCAGCCGGGCTATTTCGAATCCGAAATGACCGGCGACATGCTCGCCAGCGACGTCGGCAAGGCGCTGGTCGCCAGCTTCCCGCGCCAGCGGACGCGCCCCGCGAGCGACCTCCACGCACCGCTGCTGTTCCTCGCGTCGGACGCATCGGTCGGGGTGACGGGCAGCGTCATCACCGTCGACGACGGGCAATGCCTGTGACCGACGCGCTGCTGATCGAGCCGCGCGGCGCGGTCGAGATCGCGACGCTCAACCGGCCCGACCGGCTCAACGCGCTGAACGAAGGACTGGTCGACGACCTCAACGCCTATTTCGGCGGGCTCGCCGATCGCCCCGAGGTTCGCGTCGTCATCCTGCGCGGCGCCGGGCGCGGCTTCTGCGCCGGGCTCGACATTCAGGAGGACCGGTCGAGTGACGAGACCCCGGTTCTCCGTACGCTCCGCACCCAGACCCGCATCGGCAACATCTATCGCAAGATGCGCGCTTGTCCGCAGCCGATCGTCGCGCTCGGCCACGGCGCTGCGTGCGGCGGCGGGCTGTCGCTGCTGCTGGCGTCGGACGTGCGCTACGCCGCGCCGTCGCTGCGCGTCAACGCCGCCTATATCCGCATCGGGCTTGGCGGCTGCGACATGGCGTCGAGCTATTTCCTGCCGCGGCTGGTCGGCGCCAGCCTGGCTGCCGAGATGATCCTGACCGGGCGCTTCATCGACGCCGAACGGGCGCTGCGCGCCGGGCTGGTCAGCGAGATCGTCGAGGAGGACGCGCTGCTCGAACGCGGGCTGGCGCTCGCCGACGAGATGCTGGCGACCAGCCCGCACGGGCTGCGGCTGTCGAAACAGGCGCTGAACCTCAACATCGATGCCCAGAGCCTCGACGCCGCGATGGCGATCGAGGATCGCCAGCAGGTGATCCTGTCGGCCACCGAAGACCATCGCGAAGCGCTTGCCGCTTTCCTCGAAAAACGCGCCCCCGACTATCGCGAGCGATAGTCCGCTCGCCCCATATTGACTCGCCGATATATTGGCATAGTAAGTGCCAGTATCCCAGGGGGAGGGGCGATGGCAGTGCGCGTGAGGACCAGCAAGGTGCCGGGTCGCAAGGGCCGGTTCCAGCGCACTGCCATCATTACCTGCGCTGCACTGCTTGTCGCGACGCCTGCGCAGGGACAGCCGAAAACGACCGCGCCGCGCCAGCCCAACATCGTTATCCTGCTTGCCGACGACTGGGGGTTCAGCGATGTTGGCGCGTTCGGCGCCGAATTTGCGACCCCGAACATCGACGCGCTCGCCTTTGCCGGGACGCGCTTTGCCAATTTCCATGTTGCGGGGTCGTGCTCGCCGACGCGGGCGATGCTCCAGACCGGGGTGATGAACCATCGCAATGGCCTCGGCAACATGCCCGAAACCATCCCCGACGAACATCGCGGCAAGCCCGGATACGACACGGTGATGAACCACCGCGTCGTGACCATCGCGCAGCTGCTGAAGGCGGCGGGCTATCGCACCTATTTCACCGGCAAATGGCACCTGGGCAGCGACGCGACGCGCCTGCCGCACGCGCGCGGTTACGACCGGGCGTTCAGCCTGGCCGACGCCGGCGCCGATAATTTCGAGCAGCGCCCGATCGAGGGGATGTACGACAGCGCGGCGTGGACCGAGGACGGCAAGCCCGCGACGCTGCCCAAGGACTATTACTCGTCGCGCTTCGTCGTCGAGAAGATGATCGATTATGTCGAGGCGGATCGCGCGAGCGGCAAACCCTTCCTCGCCTCGGTCAACTTCCTCGCCAACCATATCCCGGTGCAGGCGCCCGACAGCGACATCGCGCGCTATGCGGCGCTGTACAACGACGGCTGGACCGTGCTGCGCCAGGCGCGGGCAAAGCGCGCCGCGGCGCTCGGTATCGTCCCAGCGGGCGTGCCGATCGTCACGATGCCGACGACGCCCGACTGGACCAAGCTCGACGCCGACGAACGCGCCGCCGCGGTGCGGGTGATGCAGGCCTATGCGGGGATGGCGACCGCGATGGACCGCGAGGTCGGCCGACTGGTCGCGCATCTGAAAGCGACCGGCGATTACGACAATACGATCTTTGTGTTCCTGTCGGACAATGGCGCGGAGCCGACCAACCCCTTCGGCAGCCTGCGCAACCGATTGTTCCTCGACATGGAATATGACCTGTCGACCGCCAATATCGGCCGCCGCGGCAGCTTTGCGGCGATCGGGCCGGGCTGGGCGAGCGCCGCGGCCTCGCCGCTGTCGGGGTATAAGTTCAGCGCGACCGAGGGCGGACTCCGCGTGCCGCTGATCATCGCGTGGCCGGGCAATGCAGCGCTGCGCGCAGGCGGCGTCAGCAACGGCCTCGCGCATGTGACCGACATCGTGCCGACGCTGACCGAATTGGCCGGTATCCCCGGCCATGACGGCGCGTGGCAGGGCAAGGCGGTCGAGCCGGTGACCGGGCGCAGCCTGGTCCCGATGCTGACCGGCGACGTCGAGAGCGTCCACGGCGATACGCCGCTTGGCTACGAACTCTCAGGCAACGCCGCGCTGTTCCGCGGTGATTTCAAGCTGGTGCGTAACCTCGCACCCACCGGCGACGGGCGCTGGCGCCTCTATAACCTCAAAGAGGATCCGGGCGAGGTACGCGACCTGGCCGCCGCGATGCCCGAACGCTTTGCGGCGATGTTGGCCGACTACCGCGCTTATGCCAAGGCGAATGGCGTGCTCGACATGCCCGCGGGCTACACCGCCGACGAACAGATCAACCGCTATGCGTTCGAACAGCAGGGCAAGCCGCGGCTGATCCGCCTTGGCCTGTGGATCGGTGGGTTCGTGCTGCTGCTGTCAGCCTTGGTCTGGCACTGGCGCCGTCGGCGCCGGGCGCTTCGGGTCGATCAGGCGAAAACCGATATGGTCGGTGCCTAGGCTGCGTTCCTGAAACTGGCGCGCGGCGGGGCGATAGCGCGCGCAATAATTGGCGGCGCACAAAAAGCTGCCGCCCTTGATGATATTGCGCTCGCTGCCCGCCGTGCTTGTCGTCCATTCCCACACATTGCCGATCAGGTCGTGGACGCCGTGGGCGTCTGCGGGGAAGCAGGCGACCGGCGCGCGGCCCGTAAAGCCATCGGTGCCGAGGTCGCGGGTGGGGAACGCCCCTTGATAATAATTGGCCTGCGGCTTGCCTGCAGCATCGACGGGGACGTTACGGTCGGCCCCGCCGGTCGCTGCGGCGAGTTCCCATTGTTCCTCGCTCGGCAGCGTCTTGCCTGCCCAGCGGGCATAGGCCAGCGCGTCGTCATAACCGATCTGGACCACCGGATCGCGGTCGCGCCCGGCAATAGTCGATGCTGGCCCCCCAGGATGGCGCCACTGAGCCCCCACGACCCAGCGCCACCAGTTCGGATTGCCGTCGGTCGGCGCGGTGAACACCGCCGATCCGGGGACCAGCATGTCGGGCGGCGCACCAGGCAGCGCGGGCGGCTTTTGCTCGGCGATCGTCTTGTAACCGGTGGCCTTCACGAACGCGGCATATTCGGCGTTGGTCACCTCGTGCGCCGCGATCCAGAAGCCTGCGACGCTGACCTCGCGCGCCGGACCTTCTTCGGGCAACTTCGCATCGGTGCCCATCGCAAAGGTCGCGCCGGGGATCCATACATAGTCGCGGGCCGACATGGCGGGGCACTCGGGCGCCGCGGCGGCGACCGGCGGCGCGTCCTCCGGCGAACTGCACCCCGCCATCGCGCCGAGCAGCGCCAGCGCCGACAGGCGGCCAACGCTGCGTTTCAAGCCGCGTCGCCGATTGTCGCCATCAGCGTTTCGGCCATGTGCATCGTCACCGTCCCGGCTTCCTCGGCGGAGAGGCCCTGATCGTGGCGCAGCGCGCGCCAGTTCTGGAACGACAACGCCGCGCACAGCGCCTCGACATTGATCCGGTCGGTCAGCACCGCGCCGGGGAGCAGGCGCAGCAACAGCTCGCGCTCCAGCATCACCACCTTGCCATATTGCCCCATCAGGAACGGCGACTGGTACCGCTTGATATTGGCGGCGAGGCGAAAGGGCAGCGTCGTTTCGAACACGCGGACGCGGCGCCGCACCATGTCGCGGACATTGGCGCGCCAGTCCTGGTCGGGATAGGGCGCGGTGACGATCGGCATTACCTGCTCGGTGATCGTCGCGGTGATTTCGGCGTAGAGCGAGTCCATGTCGTCGAAATGGCGAAACACGGTGCGCAGGCCGATCCCTGCTTCCTCGGCGACGCGCGCCGCGCTTGGCGCCAGGTCGCCCGCGATGATCAGCTCCATCATCGCCTCGACGATCCGCTTGTGGCTCGACCGGCCGCGTTCGCGCCGCCCGTCGATCCGCACGGGCTGGGCCTTTGTCGCAATCGATTTGCTCGCCGCCTTGGTCATGCCCCCTTCGCTGGCCCAGCTTGGCGCCGGGGTCAATGGGCTCGTGTCGCACGATCTTGCGCCGCCATCAATATAGTGACACATATAGTGTCATAATATCGATGGCATGGGTGGGGATGGCCATGAAGATGCGATGGATTGCCGCGACGCTTCTCGCGGCGTTGGCCGCGGGCGGCACTTGGGCGTATCAGGCGAACCAATATCGTCTGCCCGGCATCGTGCAGGACTGGCGCGATCCCGTGGCGCCGAACCGCGCGGTGCGCTGGCAGCAGGGGCCGGTCCAGGCGCCCGCGGGCCGACGCCCGCCCAACATCATCCTGATCGTCGCCGACGACCTGGGGTATAACGACATCAGCCTGAACGGAGGCGGCGTCGCGGGCGGGATCGTGCAGACCCCGAATATCGACGCCCTTGCCCGCGAGGGCGCCAATTTCGCCTCCGCCTACGCCGCCAACGCGACCTGCTCGCCATCGCGCGCGGCGATGATGACCGGGCGTTATCCGGCGCGCTTCGGCTTTGAATTTACTGCGGTGCCGGTGGAGTTCGCCGAAAATCTGGCGCATGGCGAGGGCGTCGGGCCGCATCGCGCGATTTTCCACCGCGAGCTGGTGACCCCCGACATCCCCGACTATCCGGCCATGGGCGTCCCGGCGAGCGAAGTGACGATTGCCGAGGCGGTGAAGGCGGCGGGGTATCGCACGCTGCACATCGGCAAATGGCATCTGGGCGAAGCACCCGCGCTGCAACCGCAGGCGCAGGGCTTCGACGAAAGCCTCGCGATCCTCGCCGGAGGCGCGATGTTCATGGCGGAGGATGATCCGGGGGTCGTCAATGCGAAGCTGCCCTGGGATCCGATCGATCGCTTCCTGTGGGCGAATTTGCGCCACGCGGTGACCTTTAACGGCGGCCAGCGCTTTCACCCGCGCGGCCATATGACCGATTACTTCGCCGACGAGGCGATCCGCGCGATCGAGGCCAATCGCAACCGGCCGTTCTTCCTGTATCTCGCGTTCAACGCGCCGCACACGCCGTTGCAGGCGACCAAGGCGGATTATGACCGGCTGCCGCAGATCAAGGATCACAAGACGCGCGTCTATGGCGCGATGATCGCGCAGCTCGACCGGCGCATCGGTGATGTCATGGCGAAGCTAAAAGAGCAGGGGATCGACGACAATACGCTCGTCATCTTCACCAGCGACAATGGCGGCGCCTGGTACAACGGCATCGAAAATCTGAACGCGCCCTTCCGCGGCTGGAAAGCGACCTTTTTCGAAGGCGGGATCCGCACCCCGCTGTTCATGCGCTGGCCCGCCGGGATTACGCCGGGGACGCAGCGCGCCGACGTCACCGGTCATCTCGACATCTTCGCGACGATCGCGGCGGCGGCGGGCGCCGCGGTGCCGCAGGACCGCCCGATCGACAGCGAGAATATCTTGGCCGGCCCGGCGAAGCGTCCGGCGATGTTCTGGCGGTCGGGCGATTATCGCGCGGTCCGCGCCGGCGACTGGAAATTGCAGGTCACGAAGCGGCCCGAACAGGCACGCCTCTACAATCTTGCCGCCGATCCCACCGAACGCCACGACCTCGCGGCCGCCGACCCGCAGCGCGTTGCCGCGCTGCGCGCGATGATCGAGGCACAGAACAAGGGCATGGCCAAACCGATCTGGCCGGGGCTGGTCGAGGGGCCGGTGCGGATCGACGTGCCGCTGAATGCCGCGTGGCGGAATGGGCAGGACTATATCTACTGGACGAACTGAACCCCTAGTCCCTTGTGAAACATCGGCGCGGCGCGTTAAGGGGCAGGGATGGCAAGTGGCACCGGTTCCCATGGCGGCGGCAACGCGCGCCCGACGATGGCGGATATCGCGAAGGAACTAGGCATTGCCAAGATTACCGTCTCGCGCGCGCTGTCGAACCAATCGACGGTCAAGGACAGCACCCGGACGCTGATCCGCGAGACCGCCGAGCGCATGGGGTACCGGCTTAACGTATCGGCGCGCAATTTGCGGCAACAGCGGACGCGGACGATCGCGGTGGTGATCGAGATGACGCCGTCGCACGAACGATTGATGAGTGAGCCTTATCCGCTGCTTTTGCTCGGCGGCATCCTGCAGGAACTGACCGCGGCGGGGCAAAATATGGTGCTGACCACGATCGACCTGTTTTCGCAGGCGCCGCCGTCGGCCGACGGCGTGATCCTGTTGGGGCAGGGGGTGCATGACGATGCCGCGGCGGTGATCGAGGCGACGGGGCTGCCCTATGTGGTCTGGGGCGCCGAACATGGGCCGCCCGAACGCATCGTCGTCGGCAGCGACAATCGCGAGGGAGGGCGGCTTGCGGCTGAATATCTGGTCGGGCGCGGACGGCGGCGGCTGTTGTTCCTGGGCGATGCCGGGCATGGCGAGGCCGAGGACCGGCTGAACGGCTTTCGCGCCGGGCTCGCCGGGTCGGATGCCGCGATTGTCGCCAATATCCCCTGCGCTTTCACCGTCGCGGCGGGGCGCGAGGCGGTGGCGCCGTTGCTGGGTGGCACGGCGCCGGGCTTTGATGGCATTTTTGCGAGCAGCGACGCGATCGCGATGGGCGCGATCGAGGCGCTGCGGGTGCGGGGGCATGACGTCCCCGACGCGGTGTCGGTCGTCGGTTTCGACGATTCGCCGGGGGCGGGTTTGTTTTCGCCGCCGCTGACCAGCATCCGGCAGGATTGGGGGGTGGGCGGCGAGCTGCTGGCGCAGAAGGTGCTCGACCTGGTCGCCGGAAAGGCCGTGGATTCGCGGGCGATGCCGGTCGAATTGATCATCCGCGAGAGTTAGCCGGAAGTGGACGAAAGTGCCGCGTAGCATGACCTGAAATGCAAAATGGTATCGATACCTTGACATCGATACCATTTTGCGGGAAACCGCGTTTCAGAGCAGGGGTCGAGCAGCCCGTGCCGGGATGAGGATGCGGTGGCGATTTCCGAACAAACCCCTGAAGTCATGCCGTCGGCGCTGCGCGACGCCGGGACGATGCAACTGGTCCGGCGCGGTAGCGACGCCACCGGGGCGCAGGCGGCGGCGCTGTTCGCGCTGGCGAACGGGCTGGTCGGCGTCGAAGGGGTGATCGACGAGCTGGCATCGGCGCCGGCGGCCTATCTGCCCGATGCGTATGTCCGCCGCCCGATCGAGTATCACGAAAGCTTCCCGGGCTATGCGACCGCGACCGATACGCGGATCGCGTGTCCCAGCCCGGTGCTGCTGCGCCTGTCGATCGACGGCGCGCCGGTCGATTTTGCCGCCGCCGAAGTTGCCGACACCGAAACCACGCTCGATCTTGCCACTGGCACGCTGCGCCGCATGACGCGCTGGCGGCTGGCCGGGGGACGCAGCCTGGAGATTGCCGCCGAGCGTATCGTGCCGCTGGCGGGCGCGGCGTGCGTTGCGTCGCGTATCCATATCCGGGCGCTCGATTTCGGCGGCGCCGTGACAGCGACGCTGACCTATGGCGCCGACAGCGCCGCGCCGACCGGCGCCGAAGCCGATGATCCGCGCATTTCGGCGCGGCTGCGCCCGGCGTGGACGATCCTTTCCCCCCTGCCGGGCGACCCATCATCGGTTACCCGGTTCGCGCAGGACGCCGTCGAGCTTGCCTACGCCCAGCATGTCACTTGCCCCGCCGCGCCGGTCGCCGCGGTGGTGGGCGGGCATGTCGTGCATGGCGAGCTGGTCGTCGGCGGCGTCCTGACGATCGACCGGGTGGTCGCGCTGGCCAGCTCGCGCGGCCGCCCGGTCGATCTCGCCGCGCTGGATGGTGCGGCGACCGGTTTCGACGCCATCGCCGAGCGCCAGCGCGCGGCGGCCGGGCAGCTGTGGGACCATGCCGGGCTGGCGATCACCGGCGATGACGCGCTCGCCGCGGCGCTGCGCTTTAACCTGTTCCAGCTCCACCAGTCGGCGAGCCGCGATCCGCACCACAGCATCGGCGCCAAGGGGCTGACCGGCGAGGGCTATGAAGGCCATTATTTCTGGGACGCCGAAACCTTCATGCTGCCGGTGCTGGCATTGCAGGCGCCCGCCAAGGCGCGCACTCTGCTGGCGTATCGCATTGCCAAGCTCGACCGGGCGCGGGCGCATGCAAAGGCGCTCGGCCACGCCCGCGGGGCGCTCTATCCATGGCGGACGATCGGCGGCGACGAATGTTCGTCGCACTATCCGACGGGGTCGGCGCAATATCATATCAACGGCGACATCGCCTATGCGCTGGCGCTGTATGTCGCAGCGACCGGCGACGATGATTTCCGCAGCCAGGCCGCGCCGATGCTGTTCGACACCGCGCGCATCTGGATGGAGATCGGCGCGTTCGATCCGCGGCGCGGCGGTGCCTTTTGCATCCATGGGGTGACCGGACCCGACGAATATTCGGCGCTGGTCGACAATGATTTTTATACCAACGCGATCGCGCGCCGCCATCTGGCCTATGCCGCCGACACCGCGGACTGGCTGCGCGGCAGCGTCGGTGCCCGCTCGGCCGCCGCCGATGTCGATGACGCCGAAGTTGCCGCGTGGCGCCGCGCGGCGGCGGCGATGTGGCTGCCGGTCGATGCCGAACTGGGCGTCAATCCGCAGGACGATGCGTTTCTGGGCCGTCCCAAACTGCCGGGGCTGGCGTCCGGCGATGGCCATGGGCCGCTCTTGATGCGCTATCACCCGATGATCCTGTTCCGCCATCAGGTCGCGAAACAGGGCAATGTCGTCCAGGCGATGGCGATGGACCTGACCGCGATGCCGCTGTCGCGGCAGCGGCGCAATTTCGACTATTATGCCCAGGTCACCACGCATGATTCGACGCTGTCGTCGGTGTCGTTCGCGATTGCCGCGGCGCGGCTGGGCGACGAGGCGGCGGCGCTCGCTTTCCTGCGCGAATGTGCCTTTGTCGATCTGGAGGATCGCCACGGCAACACTTCGCACGGGCTGCATATGGCGGCGCTCGCGGGAAGCTGGCTGGTGCTGGCGCAGGGGTGGGGCGGGTTGCGTCTCGATGGCGCCGCGCCGTCGTTCCGGCCGCAGCTGCCCGCGGCATGGACCGGCTATCGCTTTCGCCTGCAATGGCGCGGCAGCACCGTCGAACTCGCGGTCGATAACATGGGCTGCACCTATCGCCTGTTGGCGGGCGCCCCGATCATCATCCTCGACCATGGCCGCCCGCTGTGCGTCGGCAGCGATCCGGTCACCATGGCGCGCCCGGCGCTGAAGGGCGTGATCTTCGACCTTGACGGGGTGCTGACCGACACCGCCGAGGATCATTATCAGGCGTGGCAGGCGCTTGCCGACCGGCACGGCTTTGCGTTCGATCGCGAGGCGAACCATGCGCTGAAAGGCGTCGATCGCGCCGGGTCGTTGCGGCTGATCCTGGGGCAGGCCGCGGCGGACATCGCGCCCGATGTGTTTGATGCGATGCTCGCCGAAAAGAACGCGGCGTATCGCGTGCGGCTGGCCGATTATTCGCCCGCCAACCTGTTCGCCGGGGTGACCGAGCTGTTCGGCGCGCTGCGCGCCGCGGGGCTGAAGATCGGGCTGGCGTCGGCGAGCCGCAACGCGGGCGACGTCGTGCGCCTGCTGGGTATTGCCGACGCGTTTGATTTCATCGCCGATGCCGGCGCGGTGCCGAACGCCAAGCCGGCCCCCGACATTTTCCTGGCCTGTGCCGCCGGCATGGGCCTGTCCCCCCAAGATTGTATCGGCGTCGAAGACGCACGCGCCGGAATTTCGGCCATCCATGCGGCGGGCATGGTGGCCATTGGCATCGGGTCAGAAGAGGCGCTGCCCGATGCCGACCTGAACGTTCCCGCCATCGGCGACCTTTCGCTCGGCCAGATCCTGTCAGCAGAACAGGCAGCGGCGGGGCAGGGAAACCGATCAACCAGAACAGGTAAAGTGGAGGATATGCCATGTTGAAGAGGACTTATCTGCTGTCGTCGATCGCGCTGCTGGCGCTGCCGACCGCAGCTTTCGCCCAGGAAACGCCTCAGCCCGACGACGCGGCGGCGGCCAATGAGGAAATCATAGTCACCGGCACCGCCGGCGGCGGCATCAACCGCCAGGACGCGGCGTTCGCGATCACCAGCATCAATTCCGACGCGATCGATCGCGCGGCGCCGAACAGCACCGCCGACCTGTTCAAGGTCATCCCCGGCGTGTCGGCCGAAAGTTCGGGCGGCCAGAATGGCGCCAACATCTTCGTGCGCGGCTATCCGTCGGGCGGCGACGCCGAATTCGTCACGCTGACGGTGCAGGGCGTGCCCTTTTTCTCGCCGCCGACGCTGTCGTTCCTGGAAAACACCCAGCTGATCCGCATCGACGAGACGATCGAGCGGGTCGAGGCGGTGCGCGGCGGCACCGGCGCGCTGTTCGGCAACGGCCAGCCCGGCCTGACCGTCAACTTCGTCCAGAAGGAAGGCGGGCGCGATTTCGAAGGGTTGGTGAAGGCCAGCGTCACCGATTATGGCGACCTGCGCGGCGACATGCTGCTGTCGGGGCCGCTGGGTGAGAATACGAGCTTCATGGTCGGCGGCTATTATGCCAGCGGCAACGGTATCCGCGACCCACGCTTCACCGCCGAAAAGGGCGGTCAGATCACCGCCAATGTCCGTCATGACCTGGGCAAGGGATCGATCCTTGTCTTTGCGCGCTACCTTAACGATCGCGGCCAGTGGCTGTTGCCGATCCCGGTGATCCGCGACGGCGACAAGGTCCGCCGGTTCGGCAATATCGACCTGGGGTCGGGCGTGCTTGCCGGGCCCGAAACGCGGCTGAGCACGCTGCCCGACGGGACGCGCGCCAACCTGGCCGACGGTCGCGGCGCCAAGCTGGTCAACCTCGGCACCAATTTCGACTATGAGGTCGGCGACGGGCTGCAGCTGCGCTACCGTGCGAGTTACCTGAAGGGCGACGCCGATACGACCGGGCTGGTCCCCGCGAGCACCGCGACGACCGCCAACGCCTATGCCGCCTCGCTGGGCAGCACGATCGGCAGCCTGACCTATGTCAACGGCGGCCAGGCGGTGGCGGGGACGCAGCAGGTCATCCGCGCCGGCACCTGGATCGTCCGCAAGCAGATCGAGAATTTCGCCAACGATCTGGCGCTCGAATGGGAAAGCGGCAGCAACAAGCTGACCGTCGGCGCCTATTTCGCCGATTTTTCATCGAACGATCAGTGGAATCTGGGCAATGTCCATCTGCTGACCGCGGAGAACAACGCGCGGTTGCTCAACCTGACGCTGGCCAACGGCCAAGTCGCGACCGACCGCGGTTTTACCCAGGGGTCGTTCTTTAACGTCAACGCCGCCTATGACGGCCGCGAATATGCCTTTTACGCGACCGACGAATATCAGATCACCCCGGAATTGCGCTTCGACGCCGGGGTGCGCTACCAGAATTACAAGGCGAGCGGGACGCTGGAGAATAACAATTTCGGGGTCGATACCGACAACAACCCGAACACACTCTACAACAATGGCACCGCGGTGCTGAACGGCACCTTCCGCAACATCGCGTATAAAAAGGGTGCCTGGTCGTGGACCGCGGGGCTGAATTACGACATTTCGTCGTCGGTCGGCGCCTATGTCCGCTACAACCGCGGCAACACCAACCCCTTCTTCGACAATCTGCGCGACGGGATTTTCGTGTCGCCGCGGGTCGACAATTTCGAGGGCGGGTTGAAGGTGCGCACCGATCCGGTGTCGCTCTATGCCACGCTGTTCCACACCAAGTTCACCGGGCTGGTGACGACGGTGATCCAGAACGGGGCGCCGGTCGCCGACATCGGCGGCGCGCGCAGCACCGGGATCGAGCTGGAAGGGCAATTGCGCCCGGTCGACAATTTCACAATCGCCTTTTCGGGAACCTGGCTGAACGCCAAATATCGCGATTTCTTTGCGGGCGGCGGGACGATCGACCTCAGCGGCAATCGGGTGCAGCGCCAGCCGAAGTGGCAATGGCGGGTGACGCCGTCCTATGACATCGAATTCGGCGGCGGCAGCAAGGTCTCGCTCTATTCGACCTTCAGCTATGTCGGCGACCGTTTCTCCGACACCGCGAACACCCAGTCGCTGCCGCATTATTTCAAGCTCGACGCCGGGGTGCGGGTCGATGTCAACGACGCGCTGGAATTTGCGGTGACCGCCGACAATCTGACCGACAAGGCCGGGTTGACCGAGGGCGATCCGCGCACGCTGGGGCAGACCGGCGGGCAGGTGGTCAACGCGCGGCCGATCCTGGGCCGGTCGTTCCGGTTCAGCGCCGCGTATAAATTCTAGGGTTCTCCCCCTACTGGGTGGCCGCGGCCTCTTCGCGGCCACCCCTTCTTTTTCTGCTAAGGACAAGGTCATGGCCCGCACCCGACTGATCGCCGCGCTGATCCTGACCTATGTCGCCTTTGCGATGCTGCTCAACAGCGTCGGGACGGTGATCCTCCAGTCGATCGCGAGTTTCGACGTCACCAAGCCGCAGGCGAGCACGCTGGAGGGCTTCAAGGACATCACGATCGCGGTCGTGTCGTTCGCTACCGCGAGTTACTTGCCGCGGTTCGGGCTGCGCAACGCGTTGCTCGCCGCGCTCGTCCTCGCCATCCTGGCCTGTCTCGTCATGCCGCTGCTCGGCAGTTTCGGTGCGGCGCAGCTGCATTTCGCGATGGTCGGCGCCGCCTTTGCGGTCGCCAAGGTCGTCGTCTATTCGCTGATCGGCCTGGTCACCGCCGACGCGCGGCAGCATGCCAGTCTGACCAGCCTGATCGAGGGCATGTTCATGGTCGGGGTGCTGTCATCCTATTGGGTGTTCAGCGCCTTTATCGACCCCGCCGGGCTGCGCTGGCTGAACGCCTATTGGGTGCTGGCGGGGGTGTGCGGGCTGGCGCTGTTGCTGCTGCTGACGGCGCGGGTCGACGAGGCGCCCGGCGCCGACGGCGATACTGCGGCGGCACCCGACGCTGCGCCCTTTATCGCGATGCTGCGGCTCGCGGCGCTGCCGCTCGTCCTCGTCTTTGTCTTTTGCGCGTTCGTGTTCGTGCTGATCGAGCAAGGGATCGCGACCTGGCTGCCGACGTTCAACAACGAGGTGCTGCATTTGCCGCATCAGATGAGCGTGCAGGCGGCGAGCCTGTTTGCGGCGTCGCTGGCGATCGGGCGGTTCGCCGCGGGTGCGGTGATGGCGCGGTTCGACTGGTATCCGGTGCTCAACATCTGCCTCGCGGTGCTCGCGGCGCTGATCGTCGTCGTGCTGCCGCTGGCCGAGGGGGCGGGGCCGGGCGTCATTGCCGGCTGGGCGGATGCGCCCGCCGCGGCCTTTTTGTTCCCGTTGATCGGCATCGCCCTGGCACCCGTCTATCCGACGATCATTTCGGTGATGCTGAGCGCGATGCCGCGGCGCAATCATCCGCCGCTGATGGGGTTGGTGGTGGTGTTTTCGGCGCTGGGCGGGACCACCGGGTCGGTGATTACCGGCGCGATCTTTGCCAATCTCGACGGGCGGACGGCGTTCACGCTGATGCTGGTGCCCACCGCGCTGCTGGCGGGCGGGCTGTTCCTGCTGCGCCGCCGGATTGCCGTCGCTGCCGTTGGCGCCGCCGCCTGAGCCGCCGCATGGGGTGGAGGGGACGGCCCCCTCCGTCCCCTCCACCCGGCAGGTCCGCTTGCCCGGCCTCAGCGCGTCTTGAAGCGCACGCCGACGCGGAAGCTGCGGCCCAGCAGGTCCGAATAGGTGCTGTTCGCGGCAAGGCCGGTTTCGGGCAGCAGGATCGGATTGCCGTTGAGCAGGTTCGTCACGTTGATGAAGAACTCGCCGTCCGCGTTGCTGCGGGCGGAGAATTTTTGCGTCAGGTTGAGGTCGACGTAGAAGGCGCCCTTGACGCGGTTTCTTTCATAGGTCGGCGCGTTGACCGTCGAGACGGGGCAGGTGGTCTGGCATTCGATGCCGTTGGCGACATATTTGCCCGCGCTGACGCCGCGGCCGACCGCGGTGATGCTGAAATCATCATGATCATAAGCGGCGCTGACGCGGTAGATCCACTTCGGCGTGCTGAACTGGCCGCCGTTCACGCCCACCGTGTTGAGCACCACCGTGCCGGGAACACCGCTGTCGAAGCGGTTTTCCAGATAGCGCGTGGCGAGGCCGCGGAGCGTGAAGGCGCCGCTGCTGCCGCCGAGCGGGATGCGATAGGAGGCGTCGATGTCGAGGCCGCGGACTTCCTGGCTCGCCGCGTTGAACGGCCGCGTCAGGATGACCAGATACGGCTGCGCCGGGTTCTGGGTGCGCGCCGGATCGACGCTGATCGCGTTACAGAACGCCTGTTCGCCCAGGAAGCACAGATTGACGATCTGTTGCGCGCTGAACGCGCTGATCCCGCTTTTCAGCTTGATGTCGAAATAGTCGACCGCCAGGTTGAACCCCGGCAGGAATGTCGGCGTGAAGACCGCGCCGACATTCCATTGGTCGGATTTTTCGGGTGCCAGGTCGGTATTGCCCGTCGCGAAACCCGAATAGCTGTAGCCCGCCTGCGGGGGCTGGCCGGCGGGGACGAAGGACGGGCTGGTGCCGGTGATGAAACCGGGGTTGCTGACCGAATCGCTGTTCGCGGTGCCCGCCTGGAACAGATCGTTCAGGTTGGGCGCGCGGATGTCGCGCGAGCGCGTGACGCGCAGGCGAATATCGTCGATCGGCTGCCAGGTCGCGCCCGCTTTCCAGGTCGTGACATAGCCCGCGGTCGAATAATCGGTCGCGCGCACCGCACCGTTGAATTCCAGCCCGAAGCCGAGCGGGACGACAGTTTCGAAATAGGCTTCCTTGACGTTGTAGGAACCAAAGCTGGGCAGGTAATTGCCCACCGACCAGCGGTTGGTGGCGCCGATGACGTTGCCCGCCGCGTCGCGGGTCGGCACCGGCTGGAATTCGTCGGGGACGAAGCCGCTGATCTTTTCCTTGCGATATTCGGCGCCGATCGCGACGCTGACGTCGCCTGCCCAGGTCGCAAACGGGGTCAGCGAGACGTTCGCGCCGACCATGATCTGTTCAAGACGCTGTTTGCGATACGGATCGCCGAGCACATAATCGATCGCCGCCGGGTTGGCGACGCCGAGGCCGAGGCGGTTGAGCGGCACGCACGCCGCGTCATTGTTGTTCGGATTGGCGTCGACGTTGATCAGGCACTGGATCGATCCCGTCGGAAAGCCGCTGCCGGCCGGGGCGAAGGCCGCGTCGCGCGCGGCGTTGATCCGCGCAATATTCTGAATGTCGCGCAGTTGTTCGCGCAGGTCGGCGCGGCCGTACTGGCCATAGATGTCCCAGCGCGCCGACTTGCCAAAAGCATCGAAATCGCCTTCGGCGCCGATCAGATACCGCTGCACCTCGCGCTTGTTGTTGATGCCGCGGAACGGCAGGTCGGCCGACGTCGTCGCGATGGTGACGCTGGTGATGCCCTGAAGCGCCGCCGCGCCCATCGTGTTGAGCAGGAAGGCGTTGCAGGTGATCGGCACCGGGGTCTGGGTACAGCCGGTCGCGTTGAGGCGGATACCGGTCTGGAGGTTCGGACCCGCGTTGAACAGCACTTCCTGCCTGTTGTACGCGGCCTCGGCGAACAGTTCGACGCCGTCGCTGACCTCGTAGCTGAGGCGGCCGAACACGCCGTAGCGGTCGTCGCGCGGATCGAGACCGATGTTGCGGCCCGAATCATTGACGCGCCAGTCGCCGCCGCGGGTGCGCAGCGGTACCGCGGCACCGGTCTGCGAGGGGAAGGTCAGATCGCCCCAGACGAACTGGTTGATCGACCCGCCGTTGCCGAAATAGATGCCGCGCAGCCGGTTGGCCGCGCCGCCCTCGGAGTTGGTGATGATGCTGCCGGGGGTCGAGTTGGTCGGCCCCGCGCCGCGCACGAAAATAAACTGTGGGGCGCCCGAGTTGGCGTTGGCAAGATAGGCCGGATTTTCGAAGCGCAGGAAACCGATCGCGTTCCAGTCGCGATCGACCTGCAGGATGCCGTCGTTGTGCGCGATCTCGCCGCTGAGCAGGACATGACCGCGCCCGCCCGCAAACGACATGCCGCCCGCGGCGCTGAACGAATAGTTGAAGCCGTCGCCTTCCTGGGTGATGCCGCTATCGCCCTCGATCTTCAGCCCCTCAAATTTATTGTTGAGCGCGAAATTGACGACGCCCGCGACCGCGTCCGAACCATAGGCTGCGGAGGCGCCGCCGGTCACGACCTCGACGCTCGAGATCAGCGCCTGCGGGATGGTGTTGATGTCGACGAGGCCGGTGATCGTCGAACCCACCGAGCGGCGGCCATTGACCAGGATGAGCGTGCGTTCGGCGCCCAGGTTTCTGAGGTTGAGCGCGTTAATCCCGGCCTGTCCGCTGGAGATGTTGAGGCGCGAGTTCGACGGGCGGGTCGACCCGGCCAGCGACGGCAGCGTGTTGACGAAATCGGCGATGTTGTTGGTCGGCGAGCTGTTCGCGATCTCGGTTTCGCTCAGCACGGTCAGCGGGGTCGGCGCCTGGAACCCGTCGCGTGCGACGCGCGAGCCGGTGACGATGATCTGGTCGGCTTCGGCGGCCTCGACGGTGTCGGCGGGCGCCGCCGTCTCCTGCGCCAGCGCCGGGGCGCTGTGCACAAGAGCAAGCGCGGTCATCGCCGCACCGAAGTTGCGTTTGCCGACCAGCGACCGGCGAATTCGTCCAAGATCACGCATGTTAACCGTCCCCTTATTTTGCCCAAGGGCCAAGCCGCTCATCATTCGATGGAGTCCCGGTGCCGATGCCCCGGGCTGGCTCGCCCCCCTGTGTCCCGCCTGACCGCTTGGCGGGCTCGCGGCGCCGCCTTGTTATCTTTTTTGAATATCCCTCGCGCCGATCCGGCGGTCGCCGCGTTCGAGGCGGGCGGACAGCCGGTTGCGTGACGGCGAGGTTACAGGGTGGTTACGGTCGGTCAACTGCTTCGCGATCACCCTGACGATATGGACCTATAGCCGCAAGGCATGGGCATCCCGCGGACGGACGGCGATGCGGATAGCTTGCAGTTATAGGCGGCGGCCCGCTTGCTATGGGGTCGCACCGTCCCGCTGCGATAGGGTCGCGGCTCGTCACCCTGTTTTGCTTTTTCGGGAGGCCCTGTTGATCCAGCGCCGTGCGTTTCTGCTGGCTTCGGCCGCGCTTGTCGCGATGCCGGGAAGCCTTTTGGCGAAACCTCGGGTCAAGGGTGGCACGCGCACCGTCAATCTGGCCGGGGCGCGGGCGCCGATCGAGATCCTCGAGGACGAACTGGGCGTGCCGCACGTCCGCGCCGCATCGCGGCACGATGCGTTTTTCGGGCAGGGCTATCTGGTCGCGCGCGACCGATTGTTCCAGATGGACATGGAACGTCGCCGCGAGATGGGACGGATGGCCGAGGCCTTTGGCCCGCGCTTTGTCGCCGCCGACCGCGCGGCGCGGCTGTTCCTGTATCGCGGCGATGTCGAGGCCGAGCTGGCGGCGCTACCCCCCGACGTGCTCGATTGCGCGCGCGGCTATGTCGCCGGGGTCAACGCGCGGATCGACGAACTGGCGGCCGATCCCACGGCGCTGCCGCTGGAATATGGCATATTGGGGAT
This sequence comes from Sphingopyxis sp., assembly GCF_051861155.1. Classification (GTDB taxonomy): domain Bacteria; phylum Pseudomonadota; class Alphaproteobacteria; order Sphingomonadales; family Sphingomonadaceae; genus Sphingopyxis. Next base: position 22,897 of record NZ_JBHYDE010000004.1, read on the forward strand.
CAGCCCGCTGCGCTGGGACGTGCGCGATCTGGTGCGCGGCCGCGGCATCGGGCTGGGCGATGCCGACGACGAGGTGCGGCGCGCGCAGTTGCAGGCGCGCGGCCTGCTCGACGCCGAGCAGCTGATGGCGCCGCTGCGCCCCGCCTGGTCGTTCACCATGCCCGACGGACTCGACGTCGCGGCGGTCAGCGAGGCCGACCTGGGCGTGCTGGACCCCGCCGCGCGGCCGGTCCCGTTCGACGCGATTCAGGAGGCGTCGCTCGACCGCGAGCTGCGCGGCGCCGATCGCTTTGCGCTGGGCAGCAATGCGTGGACGATTTCGCCGTCGCGCAGCGCGACCGGGCGGCCGATATTGGCCAACGATCCGCATCTGGGCATCGGCGGCGCCAGCCCGCGGCATATGGTTCACATGACCGCGCCGGGGCTCGACGTCATCGGTGCGGGGTCGCCGGGGCTGCCCGGGATCATGCAGGGGCACACCGACCGCTTTGCGTTCGGGCGCACCAATTTCCATATCGACCAGACCGACCTGTTCATCCTGCGCACGAAGGAGGACGACCCCGAACGATATTGGCACAAGGGTGCGTGGAAGGCATTCGAGACGTTCGAGGACGAGATAATCGTCAAGGGCGCGTCGTCCGAGCGCGTGACCTTGCGCTATGCCGCGGGCCGCCCGATCGTGTCGCAGGACGCGGCGCGCCAGCGCGCGGTCGCCTTTGCCACCGTCAGCATGCTGCCGGGTGCCAATATGCGTTTTGCGATCATCGCGATCAATCTGGCGACCGACTGGGCATCGCTTCGCCAGGCCTTCAAGCTGCACGTGTCGCCGACCAACCTCCATTATGCCGATATAGACGGCAATACCGGGTGGCAGACGATCGGTTTTACCCCGCGGCGGCCGAAGCATGACGGGCTGTTGCCCGCGCCCGGCGATGGCGATTTCGACTGGACCGGGCTGCTGCCGGTCGAGGATATGCCGCACGTCTATAACCCGCCCGAAGGCTGGTTCGCGTCGGCGAACCAGATGAACCTGCCCGCGGGCTATCCCTATCGCGAGCGGATCATCAGCTTTACCTGGAGCGACCCCTATCGCTACGACCGCTGCGCCGAAGTGCTGCACAGCCAGCCGAAGCACCGGATCGCCGACAGCATCGCGTTGCAGCACGACGTCCAGTCACTGCCCGCGCGCGCGCTGTTGAAACTGCTGCCGGCGACGCTTTCGGCCGAAGCCGCGCCCGCCGCCGCCTTGCTGCGGCGCTGGGATTGCGGGATCGAGGCGGATAGCGCCGCGGCGCTGTTGTTCGAGATGGTGATGGTGGCGTTGTCGGCAGACTTCCGCGACCGTGTGGTCCCGGCGGCGGCGAAAGATCTGATCCCGACGGTCAACCTGTCGGAAATGCTGCGCATCTTGGGCGCGCCCGACAAGCGGCTGGGCGATGACCCTGCCGCGGCGCGCGATGCGATGATCGACCGCGCGCTGGTGGCGGGGTGGACGAAGGCGGCCGAACTGGGCGGCGCCGATCCGGCAAAATGGCAGTGGGGCGACCTGCACCGGGTGGCCATCGCGCATCCGTTGGCGTCGTCGATCCCGGCGATTGCCGCGGCCTTTCCCAGGATCGAGGGCGGTCGGTCGGGGGGCGACGGGACGACGCCGATGGCGCGCGGGTTCAATGCGCGGCGCGGTTTCAACGTGTCGCACGGCGCGAGCTATTTGTTCGTCGCCGACGTCGGCGCGTGGGACAACAGCCGCTTCCTGCTGCTACCCGGCCAGTCGGCCGATCCGCGCTCCCCGCATTATCGCGATTTTTATCCGAAGTGGCTGGCGGGGGCGATGCAGCCGCTCTGGTTCAGCAAGGCGGCGGTGGACCGGCATGCGGCGAGGCGGTTGGTGCTGGCGCCTGCGAAGGATTGATGGCGTCTCCCCTCAACCGTTTGCCCTGAGCTTGTCGAAGGGCTGTTCTTGCTTTCGACCTCGAAGAAAAAGAACGGTGCTTCGACAAGCTCAGCACAAACGGCTTTTGGGGGTGGCGCTAACTCTCTAAAGCCCCTCGGCAATCGCAACGAGCGTGCGGTCGACCGCGGCGGTCGCCTGGCTGTCGGTGCCGTCGGGCATGTCGTTGGCCAGCACCGAAAAGATCAGCGTCCGGCCGCTGCGCGTCGTGAGGTACCCCGACAGCGCGCGCGAGGCGTTGAGCGAGCCGGTCTTGGCGAATAATTTGCCCTCGAGGATCGTCCCCTTGAAGCGGTTCTGCAAGGTGCCGTCGCGCCCGGCGATCGGCAGCGTGCCGCGCCACGCCATGCTCCACGGCTGGCGCGCGATCCAGCTGAGCAGGCCGACCGCGGCGCGCGGCGAGATACGGTTGTAGCTCGACATGCCCGAGCCGTCCGAAAAGTCGTAGCTGGTTTCGGCCACGCCCGCCTGCGTCATCAGCTGGCGAACCGCCGCCTGCCCATCGGCAATCGAGCCGCTGCCAGATTGGCGCGCGACGCGGCGCAGCATCAGTTCGCTGTGCAGATTCTGGCTCTCCTTGTTGATCCGCACCATATTTTCGGCGAGCGGCGGCGCGGGCAGTTCGGCGAGCATCGCGGGTTCGGCGGGCGGGCTGACCGGCGCGCCCTTGCGGACCTTTGGATCGTCGGTGGCGGTCAGCGGCCGGTGGCGGACCTCGACCGCGCCGTCGACGCGCACCCCGCGCGCGCGGAGCAGTTCGGCGAGGTGCCACGCCGCATAATGCGCCGGATCATCGATGCCATAACGCAAGGTCAGCGGCGCGGCTTCGGCGCCGACCGTCCCGGTCAGGCGCAGGACGCGGCTGTTCGGCATGCGATCGGCCTCGATCGCTTCTTCCTTGCCCGCGACGGTCGTGACGCGATTATCGATGCTGTAATAGCCGGACGTCTGGATGGTCGGCGCGGCCCCGAGGGCGCCCGGCGCCAGCTTCACCACCAGCTCATTGTCGTCCAGCGTCAGCGCCGAATTGCCGGTGCCATAGCGCGATACGATATTGTTCCAGCTCATCCCCGGGCTCCAGCGCTCGTCGGGGAACCAGCGGTCGTCGCCGATAATGTTACGAACCGTGCGGGTTTTAGCGGCGACGGCGTCGGCGAGGGTTTGCAGGCAATTGGTCTTGCAATCGGCGGCGCTCGACAGGAACGGATCGCCGCGGCCGTGGAGTATGACGTCGATCGTGCCGTCGGCACCTGTTTCGAGCCGGACGCCGGTGCCTTTTGCCGCCTGTTGAAGCGCGGGCAGCTGGGCATAGCCGATCGCGGTGGTGAACATCTTGGTGTTCGAGGCGGGGATGAAGCGCTGGTCGGGCGCGATCGACAGCAGGATTTCGCCTTCGAGCGTCGTGACGAGCAGGCCGAAGCGCGATCCCGCCGGACTCTCGGCCAGTTTCTGCTCGACGGTGGACAACAGCGGGGCGGGTGCGGGATCGGCCGGGGTGCGCGCCTGCGCCGGGGCGAGCAGCAGCGCGAGGGCGAGGGCAGGGGCAAGCGGTTTGAGCATAGTTTTCATAGTATCTCCCGTGCGTCCCACGCCTTGATCAGTGCTTCGCCGACGGCGGGGCGGAGCGCCGCGATGCCGCTGTCGGCGTGGCGGGTCGGATGGACCCGGTTGGTGAGGAGCGCCCAGCCCAGGCCGCGCTCGAAATCGATCCAGAGGCCGGTGCCGGTGAAGCCGGTGTGGCCAATGGTCTCGGGTGAACAGGCGCCCCCGCCATGCCATCCGGCGAAGGCGCGTTCCCAGCCGCAGCTGCGGTGGCGTTCGCCCGCGGTGCGGACCTCGGCCATCATCGCGGGCGATAGCAGCGCGCCGCCCAGCATCGCGCGGGCAAAGCCCAGAACCCCGTCGATGGTGCCGAACAACCCCGCATGCCCCGGCGCGCCGCCGAGCGCGAAGGCGTTTTCGTCATGAACCTCGCCCTGCATCACGCGGCCGCGCCAATGGCAATATTCCGTGGCGACCGCCGGGCCGGGGGGTGGGCCGAAGCTCAGGCCTTCGCCCAGCGGCCAGTCCGAGAGCGGCGCCCCGGTGAGGCGCTCGATCGCGATGCCGAGCAGGATGAAGTTGATGTCCGAATAGACGGGCGGACCGTGACGCCATTCGCGCTGGAGGACAAAGGCGCGCAGCCGTGCGGGGTCGCCGCCATAGGTATAGATCGGCTCGACCGCGGGCAGGAAGGTGCGGTGCATCAGGCAGTCGCGAAAGGTCAGGCGGCGCTCGGCGGCGTTCGCGACGTCATATTGGCGCAGATCCGGGATCGCGTCGGTCAGCGGCCGGTCAAGGTCGAGGCGGCCCTGCTGCGCCAGTTTCAGGATCATCGGGGTGGTCGCGATCACCTTGCTGAGCGAGGCGAGGTCGAACCAGTGGGTCCGGGTCAGCTCTTCGCGTTCGGGGACAAGCGCGGCCATGCCGGCGAAACGCACCGCGCTGTCGCCATCGGCGGTGACCAGCCCCAGCGCGGCGCCGGGAATCCGCCCGGCCTCGACCGCTGCCGCCACCGGCTGAAAGGCGGCGTCGATCATGGCCGATCGTCCGCCCGGGCCTTCGCCCGCGCGATCAGCGGCAAGAACAATATCGCCGCCAGGCTGATCACGCCCGAGGCCAAAAAGAACAGATCGAAGCCATTATATCCCGCTGCGTCGAGCTGCCCGACCACGGTGCCCCCCGCCCCCGACAAGAGGCGCGGCAACAAGAAGGCGAAGCCCGACAGAAAGGCATATTGCGCGCCCGGATAGCGCGGGTTCACCAGCATCGACAGGTAAACGACAAAGATGGCACCGGCCATGCCATTGCCGAACTGATCGGCGGCGGTCGCGATATAGAGCAGGGTCTGGTCGTGCGGCTGGTGCGCAAGCCAGACGAAGCCGAAATTGCCGAGCGCGGCAAAGAGCGCCCCGATCGTCAAGGTGATGCCGAAACGCCAGCGGGTCGTCATCCATCCGCCCAAGCCCACGCCGACGATGCTGGCGGCCAGGGCCACCACGCCGTCGGCCCAGCCGATCTCCGTCTTGGTATAGCCGATCCCGAGGATCATCGGTTTCGACAGGTTGAGCGCGAGCACGTCGCCCATGCGATAGATGGAAACAAAGGCCATCAAGGCGATGGCGAGACCGCCGTAGCGCCAGAAGAAATCGACATAGGGGCCGAGCGCCGCCGAAGCGCGCAGCCGAGAATCGGGCGCGGCGCCCTGGATGCGCGGCAGCATTGCGGCCATCGCCAGGAACGGCAGCATCGCAATGCCGAGCACCCAGGGCGTGACATTCGTCTTGGCGCTGATGCCGATATTTGCGGCTGCGCCGAGCAAGAACCAGCCGACCGCCGCGACCAAAGCGGCAAGCGCGAGCAGGATCACCGCGCTCGTGATCAATCCGCCCGCCAGCGCGGCCGAGCGACCGCGGTCGCCGCGCCGTTCGGGAGGGAGCGCCGCGAGGATCGGCAGGGGGACAAAGGCGGCCACCGCGATCAACAGATAGGCGGCGGTCCAGCCGGGCGCGATGCCCAGCGAATGCAGGGTCGGCGCCAGGCTGCCGCCGACATCCGCGAACAACAGCGCCCCGCTGCCCGCCGCGACCATTGCGGTGCGATACCCCCACAGGTTCGCCGCCGCCAGCGGCCCCTGCAACGCGGGTGTCGGTCCCAGCTCGACCCGCCACGCGTCGGCGGCGACCTCCAGCGTCGTGGTCCAGAAAGCCAGCAGCACGGCAAATAAAGCGGTCAGCGCCAGACTGTCGTCGGCCGATGTGAACGCCATCGCCACCATTGCGGTCACGATGCCGAGCTGCGACAACATGATCCAGCTGCGCCTTTTTCCCCAGAAGCGCGTGAAGCCCGGCACCGCATAGCGGTCGAGCAGGGGTGCCCACAGGAATTTAAAGGTCGGCAACAACTGGACCCAGGCGAAGAAGCCGATGATCGCCAGCGCGACGCCATGATCGGTCAGCCGCACTGCCAGCACGGTCGAGAACATGTAAAAGGGCAGGCCGGCGGAAAAGCCGAGCATCAGATAGAGGGCGCGGACGCGTCGCTGCGCCGACCTGGCGTCGCTACCGCTCGCAAACGCTGCCGCCGGAGCCTCGGCATTTAATGCCGTTGCGGTCATTTGCCAGCCTCTGCTTCGATCGCCTTCTCGCCGCGTGCGACGACCGTCGTGACGGTCAGATTGGCACTCGCGCTCGCCACCGTGCGCGTCATGTCGAGCAGGCGGTCGAAGGGCAGGATGAAGCCGACGACGAGCGCCGTCTGTTCGGGGGTGATGCCCACCGACGACAGCACCGCGGCGAGCATGAACAGCGACGCCGACGGGATCGGCGCGGTGCCGAACGCGGCGAGCGCAGCGGTGAGCAGGATGATTGCGAGCATCCCGATGTCGGGTTCAACCCCGATTGCCTGGAGCGCAAAGATGCTGAGTAGCCCGACATACATGGCGGTGCCGTCCTTGCCGATGCTCGCACCGATCGGCAGCACGGTCTTGGCCACCCCGGGGGCGATCCGCAGATCGTCGAGCGCGATGCGCAGCGCGACGGGCAGCGTCGCGGCCGACGAGGCGGTCGAGAAAGCCACCGCGAGCGCATCGACGATTGTGCGGTAAAAGCGCAGCACCGGCTGGCGCGCGGCAAAGGCAATGAGCGGCAGATGGACGAGCAGGATCTGGAGGATCACCCCCGCCACGACCGCGACCGCCAGCCAGCCGATGTTGGCGAACACCGCGACGCCATTGTCGGCGACCGCTTTGGCGATCAGCGCGAGCACGCCGAAGGGGGTCAATTCCATCACGATCCGCACAAGGTGGAACAGCACCTGCCCCGCCGATTGCAGCAGGTCCGCCATCGGGCGCCCCTGTTCGCCCGCCAGGATGACGCCAAAGCCGAACAGCATCGAAAAGAAGATGATCGCCAGCATGTCGCCGTCGACCAGCGCCTGGACGATGTTGACGGGGACGATGCCGACCAGCTGGTCATGCAGCGATTTCGCCTCGCCCAGCGCGTGCGGGACGGCGCCGCCCAGCGCGGCGCCGGCGCCCGGCTGGATCAGCAGGCCGACGGCGATGCCGATCGACACCGCGCAAAGGGTGGTGAAGGCGAACAGTCCGATCGTGCGCGCCCCGACCGACCCCAGCTTGCGCGGGTCGGCGAGCGCGGTGACCCCCGACGCGATGCTGATGAAGACGATGGGGACGACGAGCATCCGGATCAGGCGGACGAACAATTCGCCGATGATCGCAAGCGCCGATGCCGCCGCGGGCCAGGCAAGGCCCAGCGCGACGCCGATCACCATGGCACCCAAGACCCGTTGCCACAGCGGCACCGCGAACCAGCGGCGAAAAAATCCTGTCATCGGCCCTGTTGCCCCGATCGTGTCAAATCCCGCCCCAAAAGCCGGGCCGCGGCGGCGACAGCAGGCCGTTTGCCCCGCTGACCCCGTCGGCGCGATCCTCGGCAAGCCAGAGCGGTCCGTCAAGGTCGGCGAACGCGCTATTTGCCGCGATCGCCCAGGCCGGGGCGATCGACAATGACGAACAGATCATGCAGCCCGTCATTACCCCCAGCCCGCGCGCCCGCGCCGCGGCCGCCAGTTCGAGCGCTCCGGTCAGTCCGCCCGTCTTGTCGAGTTTGATGTTCACGACCCCATAGCCATCGGGCAAGGCATCTAGATCGGCGGCGACGTGCACCGATTCATCGGCAGCGATCGGGATCGCCGAGCGGAAACCGACGAGGTCGCCGTCGGCATCGGCGGGCAGCGGTTGTTCGAGCAGATCGATGCGCAGATCGGTCATCAGCCCTTGCAGGCCGCGCACCTCTTCGATCGTCCAGCTTTCGTTGGGATCGACGATCATCTTTGGTTTGGGCGCCGCGGCGCGAACCGCGGTCAGCAAGGTGGCGGGATCGCTGCGGTCGACTTTGACCTTGAGCAGCGGCGCATCGGCGAGCGCGGCGGCGGCGCGCGCCATATTGCCCTGCGTATCGAGGCTGATCGTCATCGCGGTGACGATCGGGCGCAGCGGGCGGTCGAGATCGAGCGCCGTCGCCAGATCGCTGCCCGCCAGTTGCAGTTCGAGATCCCACAGCGCGCAGTCGATCGCGTTGCGCGCGGCAGAAGCGGGCATGCGCTGAAGCAGTTCGTGCCGGTTCAGCCCCTGTTCGATCATGCCGCGCATCGTCTCGATCGCGGCGATCGCGCTGGCGATGCTCTCGCCATAGCGCGGATAGGGGACGCCCTCGCCGCGACCGGTCAGGCCGTCCTGACCGATGGTCACCGTCACCACCTCGGCCGCCGTCTTGACTCCGCGCGAGATGCGAAAGGGCGTATGTAGCGCGAACGTCTCGGCAAAGACGGTCAGGGTGCGGGGCATCGCCGGTCGGTCAGACGGTTGCGGCGACTGCGGGCGAATGGACATCGGTGCCCAGCAGCCGGTCGAGGATCGCCTCGACCCCGAAGCGATACGGGTCGCTGGTTGGCAGGCCGAATTCAGCCTCGGTCGCGGCGCACAGCGCGCGCGCGTCATCCTCGGGCATCGCCGAGGTGTTGAGCGCGATGCCAACGACGCGCACATCGGCATTGGTCAGCTGCGCCACGCGCAGATTGGCCTCCAGCGTTTCGGCGATGCCGGGCAGCGGATAGTGCGGCAGGCCGCGCATATGCGGGCGCACCGGATCGTGGCAGAGGATAAGCGCGTCGGGCTGGGCGCCGTGCAGCAGCCCCGTCGACACCCCGGCGAACGAGGGGTGATAGAGCGAGCCCTGTCCCTCGATCAGATCCCAGCCATCGTCGCTGCGCGCCGGCGAAATCTGTTCGATCGCGCCCGAAATGAAATCGGCGACCACCGCATCGAGCGGCACGCCGTCGCCCGCGATCAGGATGCCGGTCTGGCCGGTGGCGCGGAAATCGGCGGCGACGCCGCGCTTTTCGAGTGCGCTCGCAAGGCACAGCGTCGTGTACATCTTGCCGACCGAGCAATCGGTGCCGACGGTCAGCAACCGTTTGCCCGCGCGCGGTTTGCCGTTGCCGATCGGGATGTCGGGGCGCGGGTCGCGCACGTCGTGCAGCTTGCGCCCCAGCCGCACCGCTGCGGCAATCAGCCGCGGTTCGGCGTTCAGGCGGTGGTGCAGCCCCGACGCGACGTCGAGCCCGGCCTCCATCGCGGCCAGCGCGTCGAGCACCAGATCCTCGCCCAGCTTGCCCCCGGCATTGGCGATCCCCAGCACCAGGGTCCGCGCGCCCGCCGTATGGGCCGCGGCGAAATCCATGCGCGGCAGATCGAGCGTCAGCGGGCAATCATCGTGGCGATATTCGCCGATGCAGATGTCGGGCCGGAACACCGCGAGGCCGCGCGAGGTCTTGATGTCGGCCGGGTCGCTCGAGTGGCCGAGGTAGAGAAGATAGGGCGTTTCGATCATGGCTCGGGGCAACCTGCGGGACGATGAAGGCGCCGACTTTACCTTCACCCGCCGCCCGGCCCCAATATCCAGCGCCTCCTATCCTATAGCCTGATGCTATAGTCCTTCGATCACGGTGGCGAGCACGGTGAGGAAGTCGGCGGCGGTTCGCGACAGCGGGCGGTTCTGCAAATAGACCGCGTTGATGTCGAAGGTGATCGCGGGCTGCAACGGTCGGCTCGCGAGGCCGGGGGGCAGCGCGGCGTGGGCGGTGAAATTGTCGACGATCGCCATGCCGACCCCGGCGCTGACCAGCGCCGCGGCGACATAATAGGTGCGCGCCGACACGACCTCGTCGAGCTCGACCTCCAGCCGGCTGAGCTCGCTCGACAGCATCCGGCCGATCGGGCCGCTTTGCACCGGGCTGATGAATTTTTGCCCGCGCAGCTCGTCGAGATGCAGCCGCGGCGGCGCGGCGGGCATATCCTGTTCGCGGTAGATGACGACCAGCTCGCCCTCACCGATCACCTGATGCGCGACGGGGGCCGACAGCGGCACTTCGAAACTGATCGCGATGTCGGTTTCATGTTCGTAGAGCTTGCGCACCATCTCGTCGTGGTGGAGCGTCTGCAGATCGAACATGATGTCCTCATGGTCGCCCAGGAACCGCGCCACCGCGGCGGGGATCGCGCCCAGCCCCAGCGAAGGCAGCGCCGAAATGCGCAGCAACCCGCCGCGACCGTGGCGCAGGTTCTGGCAAGCCTGCCGCAGCGAGCGCACCCGGTCCTGAATGTCGGACACCTCGGCGAACAGCGTGTGCGCGTCCTGCGTCGGGATCAGCCGTCCCTTCGACCGTTCGAACAGGGTCAGCCCGATCGAGCGTTCGGCGTGGCGCAGCACCTTGGTCACCGACGGCTGCGACACGTTGAGCGAGCGCGCCGCGGCGCTGACCGTGCCGTGCAGGAACACCGCGTGAAAGATTTCGATCTGGCGCAGGTTCATGTCGTCGCTGTCCCAAGCTGTCGGTATCGGGCCGCGAACGGCGCACGTTGCCGCCTTATGCCATTGGGTTATAGGGGCTGCAACTCCCCCCTCTGGACGCGGGGCGCCGGTTCGGGACATCTTGGGCACTGGAAACCGACGCGCGGGCGCCTCGCGTTGCTCGCCACGGGTCGCAAACAAGGATCACGCCGATGCCATCGCCTGTCTCGTTCCCGGTTCGCCGGACCATCGGTGCGCTGGCGGCGGCGGCGGCGCTGCTGAGCGTCGCAGCCGCGATGGCGCGGGCGGATACGGCGGTCGACGTCATCATCCGCGGCGGGACGATCCACGACGGCGGCACCGGCAAGCCGTTCGTCGGCGATGTCGCGATCCGCGGCGACCGGATCGTCGCGGTCGGCCGCGTCGGGCGCATCGCGGCGCGGCGGGTCATCGATGCGAAGGGGATGATCGTCGCGCCCGGCTTCATCGACCCGCACACCCATGCCGACAGCTTCCTCCGCTCGCCGGACCCGGCGGTGCGCGTCAACGCCGCGTGGCTGCACCAGGGGGTGAGCACGGTGATGATCGGGGTCGACGGCGCCGGCACCCCCGATGTTGCGGCGGACAGCGGCAAGCTGGCGGCGTCGGGGATCGGCACCAATATCGTGCCGTTCGTCGGGTTCGGCCCAGTGCGCCAGCGGGTGCTGGGGCAGGATGCGCGCGCGCCCAGCGCGGCGGAACTCGAAGCGATGAAGGCGCTGGTCGCCAAGGGGATGTGTGACGGCGCGGTGGGGCTGTCGACCGGGCTGTTCTATGCGCCGCAAAGCTTTGCGAGCACCGACGAGGTGGTCGCGGTGGCGCGCGAGGCGGCGATCCGCGGCGGGCTGTACGACACCCACCAGCGCGACGAATCGAGCTATAGCATCGGCCTGCTCGGGTCGGTGGAGGAAGCGATCGCGATCGGACGCCGCGCGGGGATGCCGGTGCATTTCGCGCATCTGAAAGCGCTGGGCGTCGATGTGCATGGCCAGGCGGGCGCGGTGATCGCGGCGATCGATGCGGCGCGCCGCGCGGGCGTCGAGGTGACCGCCGACCAATATCCGTGGCTGGCATCGGGATCGAGCCTCGACGCGTCGCTGTTGCCGCGCTGGGCGGTCGATGGCGGCGGCGCGGCGCTGCTCAAGCGGCTGGACGATCCCGCCACGCTGGCGCGGATCCGCGCCGAGATGCAGGACAATCTGCGGCGGCGCGGCGGGGCGGACGCTTTGCTGCTGATCGCCGAGGGTTTTCCATGGACCGGCAAGACGCTGGCGGCGGTGGCGGGCGAATGGAAGCTCGACAGCCGCGACGCGGCGCTGCGGATCATCCGGCAGAGCGTGGCGGGCGAGGGGCGCAAGGGCGGCGCCGCGGTCGCGTCGTTCAACATGGCGCAGGCGGACGTCGACCTGTTGATGCAACAGCCGTGGATGGTGACATCGTCCGACGGATCAGACGGCCATCCGCGGATGTTCGCGAGCTTCCCCGAAAAATATGCGCGCTATGTCCGCGAGCGTCAGGTCATCGACCTGCCGACCTTCATCCGCCAGTCGACCGGGCGCACCGCCGACATCTACAAGCTCGACCGGCGCGGTTATCTGCGCGCGGGCTATTTCGCCGACGTCGTCGTGTTCGATCCGGCGGCCTATGCGCCGCGCGCCGATTATATGCGCCCGCGCGAGCTGAGCGTCGGGGTGCGGCAATTGTTCGTCAACGGCGCGCTGGCGCTCGACGGGGATCGCGCGACGGGAGCGGCGGCGGGACGTGCGCTGCTCCGGCCGCGGCCGCCGAGCTGTGCGGCGCCGGACTAGCGGCCGCGCTGCTCGGTCGTCAGCGCCCATTCGGCGAGTTGCCCCTGCTGCTTGATCGTCTTTAAGCAGACGACGGTCGACAGGCGGTGGACGCCGGGCAGTTTCGACAGGTCGTGGCGTAGCAGTTCGTCGAGATGGTCGACCGAGCGCGCGAAGATTTTCAGCATATAGTCGCTGTCGCCCGCGGTGGTGTGGCATTCGACGACCGCGGGATGCGCGGTGACCGCGGCCTCGAATTCGGTGTGCGCGTCGAGGTTGATCCGCACCTCGACAAAGCTCTGCACCTCGAGCCCCAGCGCCACCGGATTGAGGCGCGCGGCATAGCCCGCGATCACCCCCGCCTGTTCGAGGCTGCGCACCCGCGACCAGCAGGGCGATTTGGACAGGCCGACGGCTTCGCCAAGCTCGGCGAACGACTGACGCCCGTCGGCCTCCAGTCCGGCGATGATTTTCCAGTCGAGCTTGTCCATCCTGCCCCTCCGGTCAGCTGAAGTCGGGCTGCACATCGGGGTGCGCGGCGGCGAACGCGGGCAGGGCGCGGGCGGCGTCGGCCGCGGCGCGGATGCGCGGATAGGCGGCAAGATCGATATTGTAGCGCTCGGCATTATAGACCTGCGGGACCAGGTAGCAGTCGGCGAGGGTGGGGGTGTCGCCATAGGCAAAGGCGCCGCCATCGCGCGCGATCAATTGTTCGAGCGCGCCGAAACCCTCGCCGATCCAGCCGGCGATCCAGTCCTTCACCTGCGCGTTGGTCGCGTCGAACTGGCTGCGGAGCCGCGTCAGGACGCGCAGATTGTTGAGCGGATGGATGTCGCATCCGATCAGCGCGGCGATCGTGCGGACCTTGGCCGCCGCATCGGGCGCGGCGGGGAGCAGCGGCGGCTGCGGCCATTTTGCCTCGATCCATTCGAGAATCGCCGGGCTTTCGATCAGGATGCGGCCGTCATGTTCGAGCGCCGGAACCAGCCCGTGCGGGGCGATCGCGCGATAGGCGGGGTCGTGCTGGTCGCCGGCGCGCAGGTCGTGGGTGACCTGCGCAAAGGCGATGCCCTTGAAGGCGAGCGCGATGCGGACGCGATAGGCGGCGCTGGACCGCCAATAGCCGTGGAGGATGGTGTCGCTCATATCTTGCCCTGCCTTGTTCACGGCGCGCGGATTGTTCCGCATCGATTCGATAATTTGCCCCAATATGCAAGCTATTTTGCGATTGCGAAGAACGACGTGCTTCAGGATCGGTATTTTACCGAACGATGATCGGAACCGCACCGGTTGCGGGGGCAAATTACGGACAATGTTCGCCGCGAACGAACCTATCCTGCGCCGACAGCAGGGAGATCGCCGTGGCCGCCACCCATATTTTCGACGCGCCGCCGCCGGGCGTGGCGGCGGACTGGACGATGCCGCAGAATTGGGCGGCGTTCACCCCCGCGCAGCACCAGACCTGGCGCACCCTGTTCGACCAGCAATCGGCGGCGCTTGATGGCTATGCCTGCGCCGATTTCCTGCGCGGGCTGGACATCCTGCGCGCGGTGAAACCGGGGGTGCCCGACTTCGCCGAGCTCAACCGCCATCTGAAGCCCGCGACGGGATGGGAAATCGTTGCGGTGCCGGGCTGGATTCCGAACCAGCCCTTCTTTGAACATCTGACCAATCGCCGGTTCCCCGCGGCCAATTTCCTGCGTCCCCCCGAGCAGGTCGGCTACAGCGAAGAACCCGACATGTTTCACGACATTTTCGGCCATGTACCGATGCTGTCCAACCCGGCCTTCTCGGACTTTCTCGTCGCTTATGGCCAGGCGGGGCTGCGCGCCGAAAAGCTGGGCGCGGCCGATTATCTGGGGCGGCTGTGGCTTTACACGGTCGAGTTCGGGCTGGTGGTCGAGGACGGCGAGCTGCGCGCGTTCGGCGGCGGCCTGCTGTCGAGCTATGCCGAAACGCTGCGTGCGCTCACCGCGCCCGAACCACAGCGTATCTGGCTCGACATCGAACGGGTGATGCGGACCAAATATCATTTCGATGCGTTCCAGGGCGTCTATTTTGTCGTCGAGGGGTTCGACGCCTTGCTGCGCGCGACCGAGGAGGCCGATTTCGCGAGCCTGTACCGTAAGATCGCGGGCGACGCCGCGCTTGAGCCCGCAGATGCTTTCCGCGGCGATTCGGCTTATGAAGGCGCGCTGCAGGCGGCCCGGCCGGGACCGGCCTTTATGAACCGGGAGGCACCGCGATGATCAGGCAGACGCGCGACGGCGGCACCGACATTTTTGAAACCGAAATCGACGGCGAGACGATCCAGTGGGACAATGGCCTGACCTACGCGCGCCACCTGCAGACCGCGCAATTGCTGTCGGCGCAGGTGCCGGTGTCCGACAAGCCCGACGAGATGCTGTTCATCATCATGCACCAGACGATGGAGCTGTGGCTGAAGCTGGTGCTGCACGAGGGGCGGCTGGTGTATGACGCGATCAAGGCCGACCGGCTGGCGATTGCGGGCAAGGGGCTCGACCGCATCGCAACGATCCAGCGCCACATGATTCACAGCTGGGAGGTGCTGGCGACACTGACCCCGCATGATTTCCTGACCTTTCGCGGTTTCCTGCGCCGCGCGTCGGGATTCCAATCGCAGCAATATCGCGAGCTCGAATATCTGCTTGGGAACAAGCGCGCGGACATGATGATCGTCCACAAGGACGATCCGCAGGCGACTGAAAGACTGCGCGCGGCGTTCGAGGCGCCGTCGCTTTATGATGAATTGCTGAAGCTGCTCGCGCGGCGCGGGTTCGATATTCCCGCCGATCATCTGGAGCGCGACTGGACCACGCCATATGAAGCGTCGGAGGCGGTCGAGAAGGCATGGCTCGCGATCTATACCGATCCCGAGCGGCACTGGGATCTCTACACGCTCGCCGAAAAGATCACCGCGCTCGAATATTATTTCCAGGAATGGCGCTTCAAGCACATGAAGACCGTCGCGCGCGTGATCGGGCACAAGCCGGGGACCGGCGGCTCGTCGGGGGTCAATTATCTGGTCAAGGCGCTGAGCCTCAGCTTTTTTCCCGAACTCTGGTCGATGCGGACCGAGATGGTCGCGCCGCGCGAAGGCGGCGATTATGCCGAGGGGACGCGCGCATGAGCCGGATCTGGGACATTTCGCAGCCGCTGCACGCCGCGGTGCCGGTGTGGCCGGGCGAGCCCGCCTTTGCGCTGCATAGCCATGCGGTGATCGGCGACGGCTGTCCGGTCAATGTCGGCGGCATGTTCACGCCGCTGCACGCGGGGACGCACGGCGATGCGCCGCTGCATTATGCCAATGACGGCGCTTCGTCGGCCGACTGCGATCTCGATGCCTATGTGGGGCCGTGCGTGCTGCTCGATGTTCGCCATGCGCGTGGTCGGGTCGAGATTGCCGATCTGGACTGGGATGCGATCGAGGACGCCGAGCGCGTCCTGCTGCGGACTTATGAGCACTTTCCCCACGACCAATGGGACTCGGATTTCACCGCGATCGCCAGCGATGTGATCGCGCGGCTCGGGTCGATGGGCGTGCGTCTGATCGGCACCGACGCCGCCTCGCTCGATCCCGAACAGTCGAAGACGCTCGACGCGCATCACGCGGTGAAGGCGGCCGACATGCGGATATTGGAGGGGCTGGTGCTCGATGACGTGCCGCCCGGCCGCTACGAGCTCGTCGCGCTGCCACTGCGCATCGTCGGCGCCGACGCCAGCCCCGTGCGCGCGATCCTGAGGGAAATGGCATGACCGATACGATCTTCGCCACCGACGTCGCGGCGCTCGACGCCGCCGACCCGCTCGCGCATTTCCGCGACCGTTTCCACCTTCGCGAAGGGCTGATCTATCTCGACGGCAATTCGCTGGGCGCGCTGCCCAAGGCGACGGGTGACCGGCTCGCCGCGGTGATCGGCGGCGAGTGGGGCGAGGGGCTGATCACCTCGTGGCTCGGTGCCGAATGGTCGACCGCACCGCGGCGCATCGGCGACAAGATCGGGCGGCTGATCGGCGCGGAGCCGGGCGAGATCGTCGCGACCGATTCGACGTCGGTCAATATCTTCAAGGCGCTGACTGCCGCA
This sequence comes from Sphingopyxis sp., assembly GCF_051861155.1. Classification (GTDB taxonomy): domain Bacteria; phylum Pseudomonadota; class Alphaproteobacteria; order Sphingomonadales; family Sphingomonadaceae; genus Sphingopyxis. The sequence continues at coordinate 39,191 of NZ_JBHYDE010000004.1, forward strand.
CTTTCGTTGCGGCGTGAACGGACGGTGATCCTGTCGGAGGCGACGAACTTCCCGACCGATGTTTATATGATGCAGGGGATCGAGGCTTTCTCGGGCGGGCGGGTGAAGGCGGTGACCGTGACCCCCGACGATGTCGTCGAGGCGCTGACCGACGATGTCGCGGTGCTGCTGCTGACGCAGGTCCATTACAAGTCGGGCCGCGTGCGCGACATGGCGGCGATTACCAAAGCCGCGCATGACGTCGGCGCGCTCGTCGTCTGGGATTTGAGCCACAGCGCGGGGGCGATCCCGGTCGATCTCAACGGTGCCAACGCCGATTTTGCGATTGGCTGCGGCTACAAGTTCCTCAACGGCGGCCCCGGCGCGCCCGCCTATATCTTCGCGGCGGCGCGGCACCATGCCGCCGCGCCGGTGCTGTCGGGCTGGTTCGGCCACGCGCGCCCTTTCGATTTCGAAGAGGATTATGACCCCGCCGGCGGGATCGAACGGTTCCAGTGCGGGACGCCGCCCGTGCTGGGCCTGTCGGCGCTGGAAGTCGGCGTCGACCTGATGCTCGAAGCCGATATGGCGGAAATCCGCCGCAAGTCGCTCGCGCTCGGCGACCTGTTCATCGCGCAGATGCAGCCTTTGTGCGATGCCTATGGCTTTGAACTGGTGAGTACGCAGGACCATGCGACGCGCGGCAGCCAGGTCGCCTATGGCCACCCGCAGGGGTATCAGATCGTGCAGGCGCTCAAGGAATTTGACGTCATCGCCGATTTCCGCGCCCCCGACATTTTGCGCTTCGGGCTGACGCCGCTGTACCTGCGCTATCAGGACATCGTCGAAACGGCCCGCCGCCTCGAAAAGGTCTGCGCGACGCGCGCGTGGGACAAGCCGCAATATCATCAGCGGGCGGCGGTGACATGAGCGACGTATCAGCCCCCTTCCTGCCCAAATCGCGCGTCGCCGCGGTGCAGGCCGCGCCGGTCTTCCTCGATACCGCGCGCACGGTCGACAAGGCGTGCGCGCTGATCGCCGAGGCGGCGGGCAATGGCGCTGAGCTCGTCGCTTTCCCCGAGGTGTTCGTTTCCGCCTATCCCTATTGGAACTGGCTGATGACGCCGATCGAAGGCGCCGCGTGGCACGAGCGACTCTATCGCGCGTCGCTCCTGATCGACGGGCCCGAGGTCGCCGCACTCTGCGCGGCGGCACGCGATCACGGCTGCACCGTTGTGATCGGCATCAACGAACGCGACCCGGTCAGCGTCGGCACACTCTACAACAGCAACCTGATTATCGGCGCCGACGGCGCCCTGCTCGGGCGCCATCGCAAGCTGGTGCCGACCTGGGCCGAGAAGCTGACCTGGGCGGGCGGCGACGGCAGTTCGGTCCGCGTTTACGACACGCCGGTCGGGCCGCTCGGCACGCTGGCGTGCGGTGAGAACACCAACACGCTCGCGCGTTTCGCGCTGCTGTCGCAAGGCGAACTGGTCCATGTCGCCAATTATATCGCACTGCCCGTCGCGCCGGCGTCGTACAATATGGCCGAAGCAATCAAGATCCGCGCCACCGCGCACAGCTTCGAGGGCAAGGTCTTCACCATCGTCGCCTGCTCGGCGGTGAGCCCCGAAATCATCGACGCGATGAGCGCCGACCGGCCGCAGAACCGCGACCTGCTATCGCGGCCGAACAGCGCCTTTTCGGGCGTGATCGACCCGCACGGCAATCTGGTGGGCGAGGCGCTGATCGACGACGAAGGCATCGTCTACGCCGATATCGATCTTGGCGATTGTATCCGCCCCAAGCTGATGCACGACATCATCGGCGGCTATAACCGCTTCGACATCTTCAACCTGACGGTCGACCGGACTCCCCGCGCGTCGGCCCTGTTCGTCGACGCGCCGCCGCCCGTCGATCCCGACGAGGAGGAGCCGTCATGACCGGAAATTCCACGATCATCGATCCGCGCGACGATGTGCTGGGCCGCGCGCGCGTCACCGACACGCCCGAACTGGAGGCGTTTTATGAGGAGCTCGCCGGACGCAACGCCGGGGCTTTCTGGAAGCGCGCCAATGCGATCGAGCCGTGGGAGCCCGAGACGCGCTATCGCCCGACCCTGTGGCGCTATGCCGAGATGCGCGACATGTGCCTGCGCGCGCTCGATCTGGTGAAGCCCGAGGAGGCGGGGCGCCGCGTCGTCACCCTGCTCAACGACAGCGACGCGGGGCGCGAGAATGTTGCGGTGTGCGGCTGGCTGTTCAGCGGCATGCAGGCGATGCGCCCCGGCGAGATTACCCCCGCGCACAAGCATACGGCCTCGGCGCATCGCTTCATCATGGAGGGGAAGGGCGCCTATACCGTCGTCGACGGGCATCCCATCACGCTCGGCGCCAATGACTATGTGCTGACGCCGGGGGGCTGCTGGCACGACCATGGCGTCGTCGCCGACGGCGCGGTGTCGATCTGGCAGGACGGGCTCGACATCCCGCTGATGAACAGCCTCGAGACCAATTTCTATGCGGTGTACGACCAGCCCGCGCAGACCGCGGCGTTCCCGGTCGACGACTTGCCGCTGAGTTACGGCAGCGGGCTGCGGCCCGAAGGCGTGCCAGCGTGGGAGAAGCCTTATTCGCCGGTGATGGTCTATCGCTGGGAGGCGACGCGTGATGCGTTGTGGAACCTCGCCAAGGTGTCGGACGGGTCGCCCTTCGACGGGCATATGCTGCGCTATTCGAACCCGCTGACCGGCGGCTGGGCGCTCCAGACGATGGGCGCGCATATGCAGCTGCTCAAAGCCGGCTTCCGCGGCAAGGCGCACCGCCACACCGGCAATGTCGTTTACAATGTCGCGGGCGGGCGCGGCTATTCGATCATCGGCGGCGAACGGTTCGACTGGCGCACGCACGACATTTTCTGCGTGCCCGCGTGGGTGTGGCACGAGCATGTCAATCTTGACCCTTCCGAGGAAGCCTTCCTCTTCTCGTTCAACGATTTTCCCGTGATGGAGGCGCTCGGCGTCCGGATCGAGGAAGCCCTTCAGGACAATGACGGACATCAACCATGCGTTTTGTGACCTATCGTACGATCGAGACCGAGCCGCGGCTCGGCCTTCTCCACGACGGGCTTGTGGTCGACGTCGAATATTTCGGCGATGCGATCGGGCACGACCTGCCCTCGACGATGCTCGATTTCATCGATCTGGGGCCGGTGGCTTTGCGGTTTCTTCAGGAGGCCGTCGCCGCGGCGGCAACCGCCGATCTCGTCGGCACCGCGCTTCCCGAGGGCAATGTCACATTGCTCGCGCCGATCCCGCGGCCGCGCAAGAATATCTTCGGAATCGGGCTTAATTATACCGAGCATGTCGCTGAATCGGCGCGCTCGCTCGACACGTCGAACGAACTGCCCAAGCAGCCGGTGATCTTCTCGAAACCGCCGACCGCGGTGGTCGCGTGGAATGACCCGATCTGCCATAATGCGAAGGTCACGCAGCAGCTCGATTGGGAAACCGAGCTGGCGGTGATCATCGGCAGCACCGCGCGCCACGTCGCCGAAGCCGGCGCATTGAACCATGTGTTCGGCTACACCGTGATCAACGACGTGTCGGCGCGCGACTGCCGCCGCGCCGGGCAGTGGATCGTGTCGAAGGGGCAGGACAGCTTCGCGCCGATGGGGCCGTGCATCGTCACGGCGGACGAGATCGGCGATCCGCACAATCTCAATATCCTGACCCACGTCAACGGCGTCGAGAAGCAGAACAGCAACACGCGCTTCATGCTGTTCAACGTGCCGCAGCTGATCGCCGACATCTCCAGCGTGATGACGCTGGAGCCCGGCGACATAATCGCGACCGGGACGCCCGCGGGCGTCGGCGCGGGGCGTGACCCGCAGGAATTCATGTGGCCGGGCGATGTCGTCGAATGCACCGTCGAGGGCATCGGCACGCTTCGCAACCCGATCGTCGCGGTCTGAGGGCGTAACATGACACGCCCCATCCGCATCGGGCAGATCGTGCCCAGCTCGAACGTCACGATGGAAACAGAGATCCCGGCGCTGCTGCGTGCGCGGGAGGGCATCGCGCCCGAACGCTTCACCTTCCACTCGTCGCGGATGCGGATGAAGAAGGTGACGAAGGAGGAACTCGCGGCGATGGACGCCGATTCCGACCGCTGCGCGCTCGAACTGTCCGACGCCGCGGTCGACGTGCTCGGCTATGCCTGCCTCGTTGCGATCATGAGCATGGGCGAGGGCTATCATCGCGTGTCTGAGGCGCGGCTGCACCAGCGCACCGTCGACAATGGTCATGCCGCGCCCGTCGTCACCAGCGCCGGGGCGCTGATTGCGGGGCTGCACACGCTCGGCGCCAAACGCATCGCGCTTGTCGCGCCCTATATGAAGCCGCTGACCCAGATGGTGGTTTCCTATGTCGAAGCGGAGGGGATCGCGGTCGCCGACTGGCTCGCGCTCGAAATCCCCGATAATCTGGAGGTCGCGGCGCAGGATCCCGCGAAGCTGCTCGATCATTACAAGCGGCTCGACCTGACCGGCATCGACGCGCTTGTCCTGTCGGCGTGCGTCCAGATGCCGTCGCTGCCCGCGGTGCAAAGGGTCGAGGATGCGATCGGCCTGCCGGTGGTGTCGGCGGCGATCTGCACCGCGCACCAGATGCTGACACGGCTCGGGCTAGCGGCGCAGGTGCCGGGCGCGGGAACGTTGCTGTCGGGCGCCTATTGAGGATGGGCGCCGTCTGTTCGGGGGCGGTCGTTGCCTATGTCGCCATCAGGTTCTTAACCGAGACCTTGAGGCTTTGACGGCAGGCCAGGTAGCCCACCAGGCACACGGTCGCCACCATGGCAAACACCATTGCGGCCACCCAAAAAATGTTGGGGTTGTAGGTGAGGTTGAACTGGGCCTGATAGATCAGCAATCCGGCGCTCCAGGTGCCCGCGATCGCCCCAGCGGCGGCGATCAGGGCGGTGACGCCCCAATCGTAGAAATTCAGCCGCAGGCAATCGCTATCCCGAAGCCCCATGCTCATCAGCAGGCCATTTTTCTGGCGGTCATCGGCGCTAAAGCCGCTCACCGATGCAGCGAGTACAAAAAGCGCCAGCAAAAGCACCATCACCGCATAGCCGCTCGTCACTTTGGTGACGATGCCGAGCGTCTGGTCGAAGCGTTCGGTCAGTTCCTGCAGCGGGACCAACGAGAGGGTGGGGTGTTCCTGCCACAGCCCGGCCAGCGCATCCCACGCCGGTTCCGGCAATTCCATGCTGCCCATATAGCGGGTCGGGGCATTGATATGCGCCCTGGCCGATAGTGGAACCTGGAACCAGAAGGTGATCGATCCCGCGCCGGGCTGATAGGCATGGCTGGCCACCAGCGTAAAGTCATAGGCTTTGCCGCCGATCCGGTAGCTGAGCGTGTCGCCATAGCGGAACCCCATGTCGGTCATGACTTCGGGTTCGGCGGAAATCTGCCGCCAGTTGTCCGTGCCTGCCGGCCACCAGTCACCGCCGACGAGACGGTTGTTCTTCGGGATGGCGTCCGTCCAGCTCAGCCGGATCGGATCTTTGAGGGTGGCCAGCGTGTCGCTGGGTTTCTGGATGTCTGCAAGGGCTTTGCCGTTCACGGCAACCAGCTGTGCAGACACAAATGGGCGCAGGGATCGCACGCTGCTGCCGGTCTCCCCGGCCCAACGACGGATCGCTTCAATCTGGTCTGTCTGGGCTTCGGCGATCATCAGATTGCCATCATGGCTACGGTCATAGCCTTCCATGGTTGTGCCCAGGTCACGCATCAGCATCAGCGAAAACAGCAGGAGAAGCCCGCACAATCCCAAACCCATCACCTGCGCCGATTTGGCAAACAGGCGCTGCCGCATCATGAAAAAGGCAAAGGGCAGCAGGCCGGCACGGCGGCGGCCCCAGTGATCGCCCAGCCGGATGATTGTCCAGGTCAGCGCCACCATCAGCGCGAGCGCCGCGGCGATGGCCGCCAGCGTCATGCCGGTCAGCAGCATATTGTCGGAATAGGCGGCGGCGAGCAAAGTGACCGATGCGATGCTCCAGAACAGCCGCTGCCACACATAGCCGCTTTCCGCCGGATTGCGGATGAGCGAAAGCAACGACGCGCGGGACAGCTGGATGAAGCTGGGAACCTGAAGCGCGAGCAGCAGCAGGAAGAAAAGGCCGATGGTCTTCACGGCCGGTGCCACATGCCATGCGGCGCTAAGCCCGGGGAAGTATCCTTGCAGTTCGGCGACGATCAGCCCGTATGCGAATATGGCCAGCGTACTGGCGAGGGCGATGGACAGAATGAAACCCGCCAGCCATTCGCCCAGCGCCATCAGCATGTCGGTGCGGGTGCGCGTGCCAAAGCTCGCGTAAATCGCAAGCCGATAGCGCATTTTGGCAAGCCAGCGGCGGTTGGTCATATCGAGCGCCACCGCGCCCATGAAAAACAGGATCACCGATGCCAGGCCAAGGAAATTTTCGGTCCGTTGCCAGAAACTGGCCAGCGGGTGCCGACCGCCGGTTTTCTTGATCACGCTGGCGCCAGGCAGCGCCTTGCGCGACCAGATTTCGATCGCCTGCTGCTGGCTTTTATCCGCCGTGACCAGATAGCGCGTGCGGACCTTACTGGTCTTGATCGATGCGCTGTTGAGACTCTCACTGTGCGCCATGGCGCGCAGGGCCGTAGTATGGCCTTCCATGATGCGGTCGGGTTCATGAAACAGAATGGCACTGAGCCGTAAGTCTGTGTCGCCGATGGTGAGGATGTCACCCGCCCGCGTCCCCAGCTTGATGGCGAGGCGCGAATCTATCCAGATCTCGCCGACCCCCGGACCTCGACTGACGGCGCGCTGCGTGGCGGCCGGGGTGTCGCCGATCTGGAGATCACCCTGCAACGGATATGCGTCATCGACCAGCTTCAGCTGCACGCGGGCCCATTCATCCTTGTGCGTCAGGGTGATGTCGGCCAACTGCGTCACCGACAGGCCCGCCGCCAGCGATTTGAATGCGGCTTCATCACCCTTCGTCGGGGGAGAATGGCTTTCAACCACGAGGTCGGACCCCAGCATCTGGTCGAGATTGTCGGCCAGATAGCTTTGGATCGACGCACTGGTGAGCGTCAGCGTCAGGAGGAAAAACAGCAGGGCGGTTTGCGTCGCCAGGCTGATGCGCCCGTCGCTGCTCTTGAGGTCACGCACGCTATTCTCAAGCATCAGTTTGAATCGGTTCATGCCGCTGCCTTCAGCTGTCCGCTCTCCAGAAGCAGGCTTGCGTCGGCGCGCATGGCCAGCTGTTTGCTGTGGGTCACGATCACCAGGCCGCATCCTGTCTCGCGGGCACAGTCGAACATCAGTCCGGCCACAGCTTCGGATGTGCGCCTATCCAGATTGCCGGTGGGCTCATCGGCGAAGATAAACCGCGGGGCGGTAACAAAAGCCCGCGCCACCGCAATGCGCTGTTGCTCGCCGCCACTCAATTGGTGGGGGCGGTGCCGGGCACGGTCTTTCAGCCCCACCTTTTCAAGCCAGAGGGCGGCGATGTCGAACGCGTCCCGATAGCCCTTCAGGCGAAGCGGCAACGCCAAATTGCCGATGGCATCGAGCTCCGGCATCAGGTGAAATTGCTGGAAAATGAAACCCGAATTGGCGCGCATCGTCAGCGCGTCCACTTCGGCTCCATCGATGGTGAAGTACACATCGCCGCCCGCCGGTATCTCCAGCCCCGCCGCAATCGACAGCAGGCTGGACTTCCCCGCGCCTGAAGGGCCGATGATGGCCAGCGTTTCGTTCGCCCGGATCGTGAATGAAAGGCCATGGAAGAGCTCGATCCGTTCGCAGGCCGTATCGAAATGATGGCTGATCCTGTTTAATGCGATCATATCCTGCATAATCTGCTCCTGTTGCTTCGCAGACCTTTGTCCAAGGCAGGGTCAAAGAAGCTGAAATACGGCACGCCGACAGCTGCTGAAGCGGCGAAAGCGGATTGGTGGAAGCCTGGCTCGCTTCGAAGGGCGCTCGTACCGCGGCGAACGTCAAACGTTCGTCAAACGGAAAACAGGCGGCGTCATCAGCGGGCGAGCGTTCGGCTTTCCCGCGGCGCGTGGCATCCAGACCCGGCTGTCAATTGCGGCCAGGAAGACTCGGGGCCGAGACCGGGTTCTTCTCTCTCGCCGGGCTGATCAAATCGGGCGTCTCTGGCTTCAGGCTCGGACCTAATCGCGGGGCGCACAAAAGCGCGCCTTCGCGGCGTAGCCTATCTATCTTGCTGATTTTTGGTGTCCTGGCGGACTCTCATGTCGTCCCGCAGGACTCTATGGTGCGGTCGAGAAGACTCGAACTTCCACGGCCTTTCGGCCACAACGACCTCAACGTTGCGCGTCTACCAGTTCCGCCACGACCGCACATCATGATGGGGCCGAACGGGTCCGGCTCCGGGTAGGAGCGGGCGCCTAGCAAAGCTTTTGGGGCGATGCAAGCAAGCTTCGCTGCATTTATTTTTGCGGGCGCGAAGGCGCCGCGTCGCTCGTGGCCCGCGCTGTGCCCGGCGTGTCACCGATAGGACTCAAAAGAGTCACGCATCTGTCACGGCTCTGGCGTCAGACCGTCATCGAATCACCCTAGTGGCGGCGTCACCGGGGGCGAACCATCGTTCACCGGTGATTTTTCATCAGGGGCGCCGCTCGACCGATTTGGGGGCGCACACCGGGAACGGAGATTTTCATGGCGGCTTTCGCACGCGTTCGTATGGTCATGCTCAGCGGCGTGGCCTGTTCTATTCTTGCCGCCTGCGGTGCCGACGGGGTCGCTTCGCCGGGTGAAGGCGTGATCGTCATTCCCGCGCCGACCCCGGCCCCGACGCCGACCCCCACGCCGACGCCTACCCCGACCCCGACCGCGGTGACCCCGGCGGCCAACTGTCCGACGATCGCCGGTCCCGACCAGCTGGCGAACCTGGGCACGATCAGCGGCCCCGGCGGCGAATGGCGCAACTGCGGCTTCCCGACGCGCTTCACCGCGACGACCGCGATCCCGAAGGTCGCCGGCGTGCTTTACTCGCTGCCCGGCCGCGTCGACGTCGGCACCGACCAGGGCGCGACCAGCACCAACAATGTCGTCACGCTGACGATCGACCCGGGCGTCACCGTGTTCGGTGCGACCGGCGTGTCGTTCCTGGCGGTCAACCGCGGCAACCGCATCGACGCGGTCGGCACCCCGACCCAGCCGATCATCTTCACCGGCCGCGGCAATGTCGTCGGTTCGGCGAACGACCAGACCTCGCAGTTGTGGGGCGGTATCGTCCTGCTCGGCCGCGCGCCGATCACCGACTGTCTCGCCCCCGGCGCGACGCCCGGCACCGCAGCGTGCGAACGCGATACCGAAGGCACGTCGAACGCGCTGTATGGCGGCGCGCAGGCGGGCGACAATTCGGGCCGCCTGTCCTATGTCCAGATCCGCTATTCGGGCTTCATCCTGTCGGCGGCGAGCGAGCTGCAGGGCCTGACCCCGTCGGGCGTGGGTAACAACACCCAGATCGACCATGTCCAGATCCACAACAGCTCGGACGACGGCATCGAAGTGTTCGGCGGCCGCGTCAACATGAAGCATCTGGTCGTGACCGGCGCCGAAGATGACGGCATCGACACCGACGTCGGGTACCAGGGCAACATCCAGTATGTGATCGGCGTGCAGCGCGAAGGTGGTGCGGTCGGCGATTCGATGATGGAAATCGACTCGAACGGCAACGAAGACACCTCGCCGCGCCAGCGCGTGAACCTGTCGAACTTCACCTATATCCACCGCAACAATGCGGCGGGCAACGGGGTGTCGATCCTGATCCGCGGCGGCGCCGACTATACCTTCGCCAACGGCCTGATCGTGGCGCCGGGTTTCCGCTGCCTCGGCATGAACAGCGCAACCACGGTCCAGGCCGCGGGCGCCGCCGCCGACGAACAGGGGCCGCCGGTGTTCCGTTCGGTGTCGATGCAGTGCAACGCCTCGCCGTTCCGCGGTACCAGCGGCGTCACCGACGCGCAGGTGCAGGCGATCTTCGACGGCGGCACGAACAACCGTTCGAACTATGTCCCGACGCTGACCAACCTGTTCGTCAACGGCGCGACCGAAACCGGCTTTACGCCCTTCGACGCGCGGACGCTGAACGCCTTCTTCGACACCACCGCCTATGTCGGCGCCGTCCGCGACGCCAATGACAGCTGGTATCAGGGTTGGACGTGCAACTCTTCGACGGCGAACTTCGGCACCGCCAGCCGCGCCTGCAGCGCCATTCCGACGACCTGATCGCTCGCGATCCAATTGGGGAGCGGGCACGCCTGACGGGCTGGCCCGCTCCCTTCCTGCATAAATTTGGGGACTTTCCACATGACCAAGCGGCCGATCTTTGCCAGCCTGCTCCTCATCAGCTCGGCGCTGGTAGCGCCCGCGGCGCTTGCCCAGGATGTTAGCGGCGGCGCCCCGGCGTCCGATACGCCGCCCGTCACGACCGAAGCGCCGGCCGGTGAAGAGCCGGCCGCCGACGATGCGGCGGCGCAGGACGAGGACGGCGATATTTCGATCCCCGGCGGCGCCGACCAGGAAATCGTCGTCACCGGCCGCTATACCCCCAATATCGTCCGTGCGACCCCCGAGGTCGTGTCGGTCCTGTCCTCGGCCGACATCGCGCGCACCGGCGAAGGCGATATTTCGGGCTCGCTGCAACGCGTCACCGGTCTGTCGGTCGTTGGCGGCGGCTTCGTCTATGTCCGCGGCCTTGGCGACCGTTATTCGCTCGCGCTGCTTAACGGTTCGCCGCTGCCCAGCCCCGAGCCGCTGAAGCGCGTCGTCCCGCTCGACATCTTTCCGTCGAACGTCATCGATTCGACGCTGGTCCAGAAAAGCTATTCGGCGAACTTCCCCGGCGAATTCGGCGGCGGCGTAATCAACCTCACGACCAAATCGACTCCGCGCGAACCCTTCCTGACCTTCAGCGGCGGCATCGGCTGGGACAGCGAGACGACGAACGAGCTCGGCTATACCTATTATGGCAGCGACACCGACTGGACCGGTTTCGACGACGGCACCCGCGACGTGCCGCCGCTGCTGAAAGCCGCCTTTGCCAGCGGCAAGCCGATCCTGCAGGGCGCCGATTACAGCCAGGACGATCTGGAAGCGATCCAGATGGAGCTGGTCAACGCCGAAACCACGCTGCTGCAGCAGAACAACCATATCCCGGTCAACTGGTCGGCGGGGATCACCGGCGGCACGACGATCCCCTTTGCCAATGGCGAGCTGGGGATCATCGCGACCGCGGGGATCAGCAACAAGTGGCGCACCCGCGACACGTTGCAGCAGACCTCGCTCAACATCGACCTCGCGGGCGACCCGCAGACGAGTTACAACCGCGTCATCACCGACAATCGCATCGTCGTGAACGGCCTTATCGGCTTCGGGCTCGAGCTTGGCGATCACAAGCTGCGCTGGACCAACCTCTATATCCGCGACACGTTGAAGCAGGCGCGATTGGGCCTGGGGACCGATGCGAACCAGGTCGGCCGCGACATTCTGAAGCAGGACACCGCCTGGTACGAACGCCAGCTGATCAACACCCAGCTGGTCGGCGAGTTCGAATTCGACGCGCTGAAGGTCGACCTGCGCGGCGCTTATGCCAATTCGCAGCGCGAGGCGCCCTATGAGCGCGGCTTTACCTATGTCCGTACCAATTTGCCGACGACGCAGGATCCGACCGGCAACAAGTTCGTCAACGATCTGGGCGGCAACCGCGGCGATGCGACGATCGCCTTTTCGGACCTCAACGAGGATCTGTGGTCGGGCGGCGTCGATCTGTCGTACGAGCTGGCGCCGCAGATCACCGCGACGGTCGGTTACGCCTATACCGACACCAGCCGTACCGCGGTGCGCCGCGCTTTCCAGTTTCGCGCCCCGGGGCTGCCGGTCGCGGTGACACAGCTGCGCCCCGACTATCTGCTGTCCGACGCGACGATCCAGCTCTACGATATCACGCTGCTCGAAACATCGGCGCAGGACGGCACCGCGGCGTTCGACGCCGGGCTGACGACGCACGCCGGATATGTCCAGCTGCAGGCCGAAATCGTGTCGGGAATGAACGCCAACATCGGCATCCGGTACGAAGATGCCAAACAGACGGTGGTGCCGATCGACCTGTTCGGATCGGGCGGCAGCGCGATCGCGCAGACCAATCTGAAAAATGACTATTGGCTGCCTGCGGTCACGCTGACCTGGGAAGTCGCGCCCGATATGCAGCTGCGCCTCAACGCATCGAACACGATCGCGCGCCCGCAGTTCCGCGAGCTGATCGCGCAAATCTATCAGGATCCCGAATCGAACCGCCAGTTCCGCGGCAACCCGTCGCTGAGCGACAGCGAGCTGTGGAATGCCGAGGTGCGTTATGAATGGTATTTCGCCAAGGATCAGCGACTGACCGCGGCGGGGTTCTTCAAGAAGATCGAGAATCCGATCGAAGCCTATACCTCGCTGAGCACGGACTCGGTCGCCAACACCAGCTTTGCCAACGCGCCCAAGGCTTTGCTCTATGGCGGCGAAGTCGAGGTGCAGAAATATTTCGCGCTCGACACGCTGTCGGATGCGGGCTTCTGGGCCAGCCGCCGGCTGGTGCTGATCGGCAACTATACCTTTACCAAGTCGGAGATCCAGGTCGGCGCGGGCGACACCACGGTCATCAACGGCGTTGTCCAGGATGCGCGCAACTTCTTCTTCGACGGATCGCCGCTGACCGGCCAGTCCGACCATCTGATCAATTTCCAGATCGGGCTCGAGGATCAGGACAAATTGTCGCAGCAGACGATCCTCGTCACCTACGCCAGCCCGCGCGTCACCAGCCGCGGACCGTCGGGGCAGCCCGACATCCGCGAAAAGCCGGGCATCTCGGTCGATTTCGTCGCGCGGCAGGGGCTGACCCTGCTCGACAAGGAAATCGAGCTGAAGTTCGAGGCGCGCAACCTGACCGGGCGCAAATATCAGGAAGTGCAGGAAAGCGGCGACAACCGCATCTTCCTGAACCGCTACAAGCTCGGCCGCACCTTCTCGCTGAGCGCGTCGTTGAAGTTCTAGGGCGGCAAGCCCCTCCCCTTCAGGGGAGGGGTTGGGGTGGGGCTCGCAGCGTAGCGTAAGGCCGATGGCCCCCACCCGCTGCGACTAAGCCAGCAAGCTGGCAAGTCTCGCTGCCCTCCCCTGAAGGGGAGGGCGTTGGCGGGCGCGCCCACCGCACCAGACTCGCCCGCCCGTCAAAAAACTGTAATCTTCCGGTCAACTGATTGTCACCAATCGCCCCTAGGCGATTCGCGACGGCAACTTCAGCCTCAGGGGGACAGGACGATTTCATGGCGACGCTGATGTCCGGATCGGCCTTCAGGCTGCCGCGCGGCTTGCCCGCATGGCTGCGTGGCGGGCGGCGCTCGCCGCACGAGATCGGGCCGGTGCTGCTCGCGGCCGTGCTGGGCGCCTTGCTGGGCTGGCAGCTGGTCCGCCTGCTGTGGACCGTCATCACCCCCTTGTCGCCGCTCGGCGCGTGGCAGCCGCAGGCGGCGGTCATTGCGTCGCCCGCCGAACGCCGCGCGCTGTTCGCCAGCTTCGATCCCTTTTTCCGCAGCGCGCCGCAGGGTCCGGCGTCGGCGACCGTGACCGCGCTGGGGCTGACGTTGTTCGGGATCAATATCAACGAAGCGACGGGCGGCGGGTCGGCGATCATCGCGGGCGAGGATGGGGTGCAGACCAGCTATGCCGTCGGCGACGAGATTGCGCCGGGGGTGAAGCTGGTCGGCGTCGCTTTTGACCATGCGTTGCTCGACCGCGGCGGCGCGCGCGAAAGCCTGTTCCTCGACCAGAGCGGCGACGCGGCGGTGGCCAATCCGGCGACGCCGCTGCCCGCGCCGACCCCCGAGGTCGGATCGGCGGCGGCTAGCGGGGTCAGCGCCAGCGGCGAAATGTCGCCCGCGACGCTCAAGGCCGGGGTCGGTTTTGCGCCGCGCGCCGAAAACGGCCGCGTCACCGGGCTGGTCGTCCAGCCGCAGGGCGACGGCGCGGTGTTCCGCGCTGCGGGGCTGCGTCCGGGCGACGTCATCCGCTCGGTCAATGGGCGCCCGATCGGGTCGACCAGCGACGCGGCGGCACTCGCCAACCAGATTGCGCCCGGCGCGCGCATCTCGCTCGAAGTCGAACGCGGCGCCGGCGTCGTTCCCGTCGCCATCTTCCTCTCGAAGCAATAGGTTTTATGCGTTTCAAACTGTCCCTGATGCTCGCCGCCGCGCTTGTTTCCGCCACGCCGGCACCCGCGGTCGCCCAATATACGCTCAACGTTCGCGATGCCGACATCCGCGCCTTCATCCAGGACGCGGCGCGGATCACCGGGCGGACCTTCGTCATCGACGGCCGTGTCAACGGCAAGGTGTCGGTGGTGACCGACCGGCCGCTGTCGCGCAGCGAATATTTCGAGATTTTCCTGTCGACCCTGCGCTCGAACGGCCTCGTCGCCGTGCCCGGCCCCAACGGCAGTTACCGCGTCCAGCCGATCGACGGCGCCGCGGCGCAGCCGGGCCGGATCGGCAGCGGCGGCGCGGCGCAGAACCAGTTCGTCACCGAAATCATCCGCCTGCGCCATATCGATGCCGTCGCGGCGGTCGAAACGCTGCGCCCGCTGGTCAGCCCGCAGGGGTCGCTGACCGCCAACCGCAACGCCAACAGCCTGGTCGTCGCCGATTTCGCCGACAATATCCGCCGCATCCGCTCGCTGGTCGCCAGCATCGACCGCGACAGTTCGACCAGCCAGATCGTGACGCTGAAAAACGCCGGTGCGCGCGAAATCGCCGCGGCGTTGACCGCATTGGTCCCGGCGGCGGGCGAGGGGGCGCGTGCGCCGGTCGCGATCGTGCCGATCGACAGCAGCAACGCGATCGCGCTGCGCGGCGATCAGGCGATGGTCGCGCGCTTTGTCGCGATGGCGACCGATCTGGATCAGAAAGCGGCAGGGGGCACCGAGCTGCGCGTCTATTGGCTTGAGCATGCCAATGCCGAAACGCTGCTGCCGACGATCCAGCAGCTGGTTGGTGGCGGCAGCGATCCGGCGCAGAAGGCGGGGCTGCCGCCTGCGACAACCTCGTCGTCATCGTCCGGCGGGAACAGCACGCCGACGCCGGCACCAGCGGCGGCCGCTACCGTATCGACCGGCGGCGCGGGCGGCAGCATCGCAACGCGCGGCCCGGCGATCGTCACGCGTTACGAAGGCGCCAATGCGATCATCGTCGCCGCCAACAGCGACGTCCAGCGGATGCTCGGCGAGCTGATCCGCCAGCTCGACAGCCGGCGCCAGCAGGTGCTGGTCGAGGCGATTGTCGTCGAAATCGGCGACGACGCGGCCAAGCGGCTGGGGGTCCAGTTCCTGCTCGGCGGCAAGAATATCCCGTTCGTCGCGACCAGCTACAGCAACGCGTCACCCAATATCCTGACGCTGGGCGGCGCCTATGCTGCCAACCGGCTGTCGCAGGAGACCACGACGGTCAACGGCAACACGACGGTGACCCAGACTAACAGCTCGCTGGGCAACAGCCTGCAGGAAGCGGCGGCGGCATCGTTGTTGCAGGCGACCGGCGGCTTTGCGGGCTTCGCGGGCGACATCGGCAAGAACACGATCTTCGGCGCGATCATCAACGCGGTGAAGTCCGACACGACGTCGAACCTGCTCGCGACCCCGCATATCGTCACGCTCGACAATCAGGCGGCGAAATTCCTGGTCGGACAGGATGTGCCGATCACCACCGGTGAAAAACTGGGCGACAATTTCGAAAACGCCTTCCGCACCGTTCAGCGCGAAGAGGTCGGGATCAAGCTCGAGGTGACCCCGCAGGTCAATGGCGCGGGCGAGGTCAAGATGTTCCTGCGTCAGGAAGTGTCGAGCGTTGCTGGGCCGGTGTCGTCGCGCAACAGCGACCTGATCCTCAACAAGCGTGCGTTCGAGACGGTGCTGACCGTCGACGACGGCGAAATCCTGGCGATCGGTGGGTTGCTCAACGATGACGAGCGCAAGACGATCGAGCGCATTCCGCTGCTCAGCGATATTCCGCTGCTCGGCGAGCTGTTCAAATCGCGCAGCCGGACGCGGTCGAAAACCAATCTGATGGTGTTCATCCGCCCGACCATCCTGCGCAATCGCGAGGATAATGCGGCGCTGACCGCGCGGCGCTACGGTTATATCCGCGATTTCCAGTTGCAGCGTAATCCCGATGAGGAGCCCGCGATCGATACGCTGGTGCGCGATTATCTGGGTGCGGTGCCGCCGGTGCCGACCGAGGCGACCGCTGCCGACATCACCGTCGGCCCCGTCAACCTGCCCGAACTGCGCGGCGCCGATGGCCGGGTGATTTCGACCGACGTCCCGCCGTCGATCTCGAACGCACCCGCGCCGCCGACCGGAGAATATCCGTGACCGATGCCGAACCGATCGTAGCGCCCCCGGCGCCGGTCGACATTCCTTATGGCTTTGCGCGCCAGCATGGCGTCGTGATCGCGCCGGGCGAGGACGGGGCGTGGCTCGCGACCCTGCGCGAAGATGCCGATCCGGCAGTGCTGATCGAGGTGAAGCGCTACCTTGCACAGCCGCTGCGCGTCGCCACCGCGAGCATCGCCGATTTCGACCGGCTGCTGTCCGATCATTATGCCGTCGACAGCTCGGCGGCGGCGATGGCGGGGTCGGTGGGCAATAACGACATCGATTTCAGCCTGCCCAGCGCCGAAGATCTGCTCGACAGCGCCGACGACGCCCCCGCGATCCGCCTGATCAACGCGATCATCGCCGAAGCGGTGCGCCAAGGGGTCAGCGACATCCATATTGAACCCTATGAAAGCGGGCTGGTGGTGCGGATGCGCACCGACGGCGTGCTGCGCGAGCATCTGCGGATGCCGCCGCACGTCGCGCCGGTCGTGGTCAGCCGCATCAAGGTGATGGCGCGCCTCGACATCGCCGAGCGCCGGGTGCCGCAGGACGGCCGCATCGGGCTGACCCTGGCGGGCAAGGCGGTCGACGTCCGCGTCTCGACACTCCCCAGCCGCGCGGGCGAGCGCGTCGTGATGCGTATCCTCGACAAGGATGCGGCGGGGATCGATTTCGACGTGCTCGGCCTGTCGGGCGCCGCCGACCAGATTTTGCGCGAGGCGCTGGCCGAACCCAATGGCATCATCCTGGTCACCGGGCCGACCGGGTCGGGCAAGACGACAACGCTTTATGCCGCGCTCAAGCAGCTCAACGATGGCCAGCGCAACATCCTGACGGTCGAAGACCCGGTCGAATATGCCGTCGACGGGGTCGGCCAGACGCAGGTCAACGCCAAGGTCGGGCTCGATTTTGCCGCCGGGCTGCGCGCGATCCTGCGCCAGGATCCCGACGTCGTGATGGTCGGCGAAATCCGCGACCGCGAAACCGCCGACATCGCGGTGCAGGCGTCGCTGACCGGCCATCTCGTGCTGTCGACCGTCCACACCAACGATGCCGTTGGTGCAATAACTCGTCTCAAAGACTTGAAAGTAGAGCCTTTTCTTCTCGCCTCGACATTGCGCGCCGTCATCGCGCAGCGCCTTGTGCGCAAACTTTGCGACAATTGCCGCGAACCGGTGCAGGCCGACAACAGCGTCGCCGCGATGCTCGGCCTCGACATCGGCACCGTCATCTGGCGGCCGAAGGGCTGCGACCAGTGCAGCGGCACCGGCTACAAGGGCCGGATCGGGGTATTCGAGGCGATCAAGGTCGACGACACCGTCCGCCGTTACATCTATAACGGCGGCGACGAGGCGATGATCACGCGCCATGCCTTCCTGAAATCGCCGACGCTGGCATCGGCGGCGCGCGCGATGGTGGCGAAGGGGCTGACCACCGCCGAGGAGGCGATCCGCATCGCGCGGCGCGAGGAAATCGATGCCTGATTATCGCTATGTGGCGATCGATCCGCAGGGCCGCGAGCGCAAGGGACGGCTGACCGCCGCCAACGACGATGCAGCGCGCGCCGATCTGGTCCGGCGCAAATTTCATATCGTCGCGGTCGAGGCGGCGGGAACGAAGCCCGCCAGCCGGTCGCTGCTCGCGTTCCGACGCGTGCGGCTGAGCAGTAAAGACCTCGCGCTGTTCACGCGCCAGCTGGCGACGCTGGCCGAGGTTGCGCCGCTCGAAGAGGCGCTGCGCACGCTGACCCGGCAGAGCGAGGCCGAAAGCGCCCGCACGGTCATCGGCGACGTTCATGCCGGGCTGCTCGAAGGCCGCCGCCTCGCCGATGCGATGGCGCGCCAGCCGGCGAGCTTTCCGCCGCTGTATCGCGCGATGGTCGCCGCGGGCGAGACGACGGGCAGCCTGACGACGATACTGGCGCGCCTTGCCGACCTGCTTGAACGGCAGGCCGAGGTGCGCGGCAAGCTGATTGCCGCGCTCGCTTATCCGATCGTGCTCGCGGTGGTCGCGATCGGGGTGGTCGCAGCGCTGATGATCTTCGTCGTCCCGCGCGTCGTCGAGCAGTTCACCGACGTCGGCCAACAATTGCCCTTCCTGACCCGCGCGGTGATCGCGATTTCCAGCTTTGCCGCGAACTGGTGGTGGTTGATCGCGCTGTTGCTCGTCGCGGCGAGTTTTGGCTGGGTCGCCGCGATGCGCCGTCCGGCGTTCAAGGCGCGGGTCGATGCGCGGCTGCTGCGCCTGCCGCTACTCGGGCGATTGCTTCGTGATCTCTACGCGGCGCGCTTTGCCCGCACCCTGGCGACGATGGTGTCGAGCCGCCTGCCGCTGGTCGACGGGCTGCGGCTGACCCTGCCGACGATCCGCAACGCCGCGCTCGCCAGCGCGACCGCCGCGATCGTCGATCAGGTCCGCGCCGGGGGCAGTCTGTCGGCGGCGCTGCGCGATGCCGGGGTGTTCCCGCCGCTGCTGGTGTACATGACCGCCAGCGGCGAAAGCGCCGGGCGGCTCGAGGTGATGCTGGAGCGCGCCGCCGATTATCTCGAGCGCGAATTCGACCGCTTTACGGCGGCCTCGATGGCCTTACTCGAACCTGTCATAATAGTCCTTATGGGGTCGTGCGTTGCCCTGATCATCCTCGCCATTCTGCTGCCGATCCTTCAGTTGCAGAATCTTGCCGGAATATAATAGATGTCGCTGATGCAGCTTTTCATCCGCCTGATGCTCGACACGTCCTTTTCGGGCGAGGGCCGCCCGCCGGTTCGCCGCCGCCGTAAAAGGGACGAGCGGGGCTTTACCCTGACCGAATTGATGGTCGTGATCTTCATCATCGGGCTGCTCGCCACCGTGGTGATGATCAACGTGCTGCCCAGCCAGGACCGCGCGATGGTGACCAAGGCGCAGGCCGATATTGCGACGCTGGAAACTGCGCTCGAACAATATCGCCTCGACAATCTGACCTATCCGGCATCGACCGACGGGCTGAACGCGCTCAGCACGCCGCCGCCGTCGCTCGCGCAGCCCGAACGCTATCGCCGCGGCGGCTATATCAAGAAATTGCCTGCCGATCCGTGGGGGCGTCCGTATAATTACCAGGCGCCCGGCCCGAACGGGAAGGCGTTCGACGTCTGGTCGCTCGGCGCCGACGGTGCCCCCGGTGGGACCGACGACAATGCGGATATTCGCAGCGAAGGCTAAGGCGCGCGCGGGTCGCGAGGCCAACGGCTTCACCCTCGTCGAACTGATGGTTGTGCTGGCCATCATGGCGCTCGCCGCGACCGCCGTCGTGCTGACCATTCCCGGCGAGGAACGCAGCGTGCGCAGCGAGGCCGACCGGCTTGCGGCGCGGCTGGCGGGTGCGCGCGATATTGCCGTGATCGAGGGGCGCAGCGTCGCGGTGAATTTTGCGCCGTCGGGCTATGGTTTCGAACGCCGGATCGCGGGCGAATGGCAGCCGCTACCCGGCCGCGCCTTTGCCCAGCGCAACTGGCCCGGCGACGTGCGTTTTGTCGCGGGCGACGGGCAGGGCGCGGCACGTATCCTGTTCGACCGCGTCGGGACCAGCCCGACCCCGCAGGCCATCGTGCTGAGCGGGGGCGAGGCGCGCGAAATTGTGCGTGTGTCGGCGACGGGCGAGATCAGCCGTGGCGAATGAGCGCGCCCATCGCGGCGAACGCGGCTTCACCTTGCTGGAAATGCTGGTGGCGCTCAGCGTCATCAGCATCGCGGCGCTGACGCTCGTCCGCCTCGACGCCTTTGCGGTGCGGACGGCGGGCGACCTCGACGAAAGCACCGTTGCGGGGATCGTGGCGCAGAATCGCGCCGTCGAACTATGGACCGACCCGGCGCCGCCGACGATCGGCAATAGTGCGATTGGCGTTGCCAACGCCGGACGCAACTGGCGCGTCGAACAGCGGGTGGCGCGCACCGCCGACGACAGCTTGCTGCGCATCGACCTGATCGTCCGCCCCGAAAGCGGGCGCGGGCAGGCGGCGCTGACGATTATCCGGTCATCGCGATGAAATTTGGTGCTGAGCCCATTTTTCCGTTCGTCCTGAGCTTGTCGAAGGACTGTTCTTTCTTTGCGACGCCGGAGAAGAAGAACGGTGCTTCGACAAGCTCAGCACGAACGGAAGTCGGGGCAGGTCCGAACGGCTTCACCCTCATCGAAATGCTCGTCGCGCTGTCGCTGTTCGCGGCGATCGCGGCGATCGGCGTCGGGCTGCTGCGCAGCAGCGTCGATACGCAGGATGCGGTGCAGACGCGGCTGAAGGCGATGGGCGGGGCCAACCGGCTGCGCGCGGTGATGGCGAACGATCTCGCGCAAGCGGTCCAGCGGTCGACGCGCGGGCCGGCGGGCGAGGCGGTGCCGGCCTTTGTCGGATCGCCCAACGGCTTTGCCTTCGTCCATGGTGGCGCGGCCGCGCTTGACGGATCGCCGCGGCCCGCGGTCGAGCGCGTGGCTTACGCATTGGTTGGCAGCGAGTGGCGGCGCGCGACGCAACCGATGCTCGACGGGACGGCGCTGAATGCGGGCGACCGGCTGCTTGGTGAGGTCGCCGCGGTCGCGATGCGCTATCGCGACGACACCGGCAATTGGGGCGAAAGCTGGAGCTCCGAACCCGGCGACCGCTTGCCGCGTGCGGTCGAGGTACGGGTGTCGCGCCGCGGGCGCGAGGCGTTGACGATGTTGTTTCTCACCGCGCCGACATTGCCGCCACCACCGCCTGCGGCCGAAAATCCCGCGCCATGATCCGCCGCCCCCCGCACGAGCGCGGCGCCGCGCTCCTCACCGTGTTGCTGCTCGTCGCGGTGATGGCCGTGATCGCGGCGACTGCGCTCGACCGGCTGACGCTGGCGACGCGGATCGCGGGCAGCGCGGCCACGGTCGATCAGGGGCGCGCGTACAGCTTTGCCGCCGAGCAGATTGCGCTGCGCCGCGTTGCCGATCTGGTCGGACGCGATCCGGCGCGGCTGACGCTCGCGGGCGGCTGGCTGGGGCGCAATTTCACCTTGCCGCTGCCGGGGGGGGA
The DNA here is from genome assembly GCF_051861155.1 of Sphingopyxis sp. Taxonomy (GTDB): domain Bacteria; phylum Pseudomonadota; class Alphaproteobacteria; order Sphingomonadales; family Sphingomonadaceae; genus Sphingopyxis. The sequence goes on from NZ_JBHYDE010000004.1 coordinate 60,693, forward strand.
AGGACGCGCCAAGCTGAGCGATGCGAACAACTGTTTCAACCTCAACAGCCTGGTCGCCGAGACGGTGCCGGGACGGTTCAGTCAGCGGTCGGGGTCGATGCGCCAGTTCGGCGAGCTGATGCTGTTGCTCGGGATCGACGCGGGCGAAGCGCAGGCGATCGCTGGGGCCACCGCAGACTGGATCGACAGCGACAGCAATGACGGGCCGCTCGGCGCCGAGGACAATGTCTATCGATCGCTGCCCGGGGCGTATCTGGCCGCGAACCGCAAGATGGCCGATGTCAGCGAGCTGCGCGCGGTGCGCGGGGTCAGTCCCAAAATCTATGCGCGGCTGAAACCCTGGATTTGCGTGCTGCCGGTGACCGATCCGGTGCGGTTGAACGTCAACACGCTGGCGCCCGAACAGGCGCCGCTGGTCGCGATGTTGCTGCCCGGTGAAATGACGCTGGCAGATGCGCGGGCGGCGCTGGCGGCGCGGCCCGCGGGCGGCTATGGCAGCAGCGTGCGATTCTGGGAGGCGGGACCGCTCGAACGGTTCGATCCGCCGACCGACGTCGCCGAGCAGGCGGGGGTGACCAGCCGCTGGCTGGCGCTGACGACGAATGTGACGATGGGGGACGGGTTTTTGACGGCAGTTTCGCTCATCGATGCCAATGGCGGCGCGCCGTCCGCGGGGCTGGCGGCGCCGGTGATCGTCCGCCGCGACTGGGGCGAGAGCGACTGAGATGAGCCGCACTTTGGTTTTGTGGTTGCCCCCGGTGGCGACGCTGGGCGATGCCGATGCCCCCGATCCGGCGTGGCTGCGCGTCGATGACGGCGTGATCGTCGATTCGGGGCAGGACGACGGCTGGGTCGATGCGTGGGAAAAGCCGCAGGATGACGGCGCCGACGATCGCCTGATTGCCCTCGCCCCCGCTGCCGACGTGCCGCTGCGCTGGCGGCATTATCCCGACGCGGCGCCTGCGCAGGCGGCATCGGCGGCGCGGCTCGACACGTTGAAGGACAGCCTGGGCGACGGCGCCCTCCTGCATATCGTCGCGGGCCAGCCCGCCGAAACGGGGCAGGCGGTTCCGGTCGCGGTCACGACGCACGCGGCGATGACCGGATGGACCGACTGGCTGAAGGCGCGCGACCTGTCGCCGGTGGCGATCATCCCGGCCGCCGCGGCGGTGCCGCCGCCCGAGCCCGACAGCCTGTGGTCGGCCGAGGTGGGCGGCGAACAGATCGTGCGGGCGGTCGATCACGCTTACGCTTCCGATCCCGAACTCGACCCGCTGATCGCGGGCGGCCATGCGATCGCCCCGCTCGATGCCGAACGGATGCGCGAGGCGTTGCTGCTGACGCTCGCCGCGCCGCCGCTCGACCTGCTCAGCGGCGCCTGGAAGCCGAAGCGCAGCTGGTCGCTCGACCCGGCGCTGTTGCGGCTGATCAAGCGGCTGGCGATCGCGCTGCTCGTCGTCAGCCTGTTGATCCCGATCATCCACGCGCTGCGCCTGTCGTCCGACAGCGGCCGCGCCGACGACGCCGTCGTCGCGATGGCGAAAAAGGCCGACGTCACCGCGCCCGACGCCACCGCGGCAGAGGCCGAACTCGATCGGCGGCTCGCGGCGGCTGGCGGCGGCCCGCTGGCGTTTTCGGTTCCCGCGTCGGCGCTGTATGATGCGATGCGCGATGCGCCGGGCGTTGCGCTCAAGACATTGTCGCATCGCACCGACGGAACGCTGACGACGACGCTTACGGCGCCGCGGGTCGAAGATCTCAATGCGGTGCTGCTCGCGCTCCAGGCGCGCGGTTACCGCGTCACCGCGCAGCCGATGGCGGGCAGCGACGGCCAGCAGATGGCGAATATCACGATCCGGGCGGTGCCATGACCGAGCGTTTGAAAAACTGGTGGCTGGGGCTGTCGCAGCGCGAACGCTGGCTGGTCGGGATCGCGGGCGTGCTGGCGCTCGCGGTCATCCTGTGGGGTCTCGGGCGCCCGGCCTATGCCGCGATCGTCGATCTGGAGAGCCGCCACCGCGCCGCCATCGAGCGCGAGGGCCGGGTGGCGGCAAAGGTGCAATTGCTGACGCAGCGCCCGGCGAAATCACTCGCGACAACGGTCGATGCGGTAGCGATCGACCAATATCTGGCGCAATCGGCGGGCGAAATTGGGCTGACGCTCGACCGCAATGAAGCACGTGGGCAAGGGCAGGCGACCATTGCGATCGCCACTGCGCGCGCGCCGGTGCTCACCGACTGGCTGGCGTCGCTCGAGGGGCAGGGCTTTGTCATCGATCAGCTGACGATCACCCCCGCCGCCGACGGCACCGTCGGGTTGACCGCCGAACTGCGAAAGGGCGGCCAATGAGTGCGCGCAGGCGTTGGGGGATTGCGGCGCTGGTGCTGGCGCTGGTCCTGATCATCGTGACCTTTCCGATGCGGCTGGCGCTGGCCTGGTCGGGGGCGACCGACGCCGGGGTGACGGCGCGCGAGGTGCGCGGGCCGATATGGTCGGGCGAACTGGTCGAGGCACGGCTCGGCGCACTGCCGCTCGGCACGGTGCGCGCCAACCTGTCGCCGCTGGCGCTGCTCGGCGGCGATACCGAACTCGCTTTTTCGCGCACCGACCAGCGGCTGGGCGCGCTCGCCGGGCGGCTCCACGGCAGCAACCCGCGCGGCGTTTCCGACGTCAACGGCACGACGTCGATGTCGGGCGGGCTGGGCATGATCCCGGTCGATACGATCCGTTTTGAAGGCGCCACGCTGCGGTTCGATGCGGCCGGGAAATGCACCGGCGCCAGCGGGCGCATCCAGCTGGCGGTGACCGCGCCGATCGCCGGGCTCGACCTGTCGCGCGGGCTGTCGGGGCCGCTGCGGTGCACGAACGGGCGCGCGCAGGCCGTGCTGGCCAGCCAGTCGGGGATGGAGCGGCTGACCCTGTCATTCGACGGCAGCGGCGCTTACCGTGCCCAATTCGCGATCAATGTCGACCGCGATCCGGCGATGGCGGCGGCGCTGGCAGCGCTGGGGTTTCGCGCTGGTGCAGGCGGCTTTGTGCTGGCGACCACGGGCCGCTTCTGACGTGGCCATCCTCGATGCCTTGCCCTTTGGCATGGGCGTCGCTTTTGCCGCGCTGATCGGACTGGTCCTTGGCAGCTTTATCGCCACTTTGGTGTTGCGCTGGCCCGCCGAACGGTCCGTATTCGGGCGCTCGCAATGCGACGGCTGTCGGCAGCCGCTGCGACCGCTAGACCTCGTCCCGCTGGTATCGGCCCTGTGGCTGCGGGGGCGCTGTCGCCGTTGCGGCGCGCCCATTGACCGCTTCCACAGCCATGTCGAACTCGGCGCCGCGCTGATCGGCGGCATTGCGCTGGCGTTGCTGCCCGGAACGACGGGCTGGCTGTGGGCCTTGTTCGGCTGGCTGTTGCTGCCGCTCGCGTTGCTCGATGCGCGGCATTTCTGGCTTCCCGACCGGCTGAGCGCGATACTCGCAGCGGTTGGATTGTTGTTCGCCGGGCCGCTGCTCGGAACGCCGCTGCTCGACCGCTGGATCGGTGCGCTCGCCGGCGGCGGGGCGCTCGCCCTGATCGCCTGGGCCTATCGGCGCGCGCGCGGCGGTGACGGCATGGGCGGCGGCGATCCCAAGCTGGTTGCGGCGATCGGTTGCTGGCTCGGCTGGCAGGCGCTGCCGCTGATGCTGTTGCTCGCCAGCCTGGGCGGCATCGTCTGGGCGCTGCTGCTCCAACGAAAAAGGGACCAGCCGCTCGGTCAGCGGCCGGTCCCCTTCGGTGTCTTTGCCTGCACCGCCGCTTTCGCCGCGGTGCCGCTGTGGCCGCTTATTGCCCGATGACGACCGTCACCGCGCGGCGGTTCTTGGCATAGGCTTCTTCGGTCGACCCGAGTTCGGCGGGGCGTTCCTTGCCATAGCTGATGACGTTGATCCGCGACGGATCGATACCGAGCGAGGCGAGATAGTTTTTCGCGGCATTGGCGCGGCGTTCGCCCAGCGCGATATTATAGTCGCGGGTGCCGCGTTCGTCGGCATGGCCTTCCAGCGTGACGCGCACGGCGGGGTTGCGTTGCAGCCATTGCGACTGGCTTTGCAGCGTCGCCATGTCGGCGCTGTCGACATTATACTGGTCGAAGTCGAAAAAGATCCGGTCGCCTTCGAGGCCAACGCTGGCGAGGAAATCCTCCTGCGATCCCGGGACGACGCCGGTGCCGGTGCCCGCGCCGGTATCGGTGCCGGTGCCTTCGGGAACGGGGGGAAGCGTTTCAGGAGCCTTTTTCGCGCAGGCGCCCACAGCAAGCATGGTGATCGCCGCGATCATCGCGGTGCTTTTGCGTATCGTCATCTTGTCTGTCCTCTTGTTGTTGCTCGGAAATTCTTGCGCGCGCGCCATTTCGCCGCGTGAAAACATGATAGGGGAACCCGAATATCGCTTTTTGGTTCCGCTTTCGTCACGGCAGCACCGGGCCCCAGCTGGGGTCCGATCCATCCTGCGGGGTCGGCAGGCGGCGCAGATTGACGCCGGTCAGGTCGACCTGCCACAGGCTCGACTTGCCCTCGCGCCCCGGGGTTGTGCGGAAAAACTGGATGACGCGGCCGTTCGGCGACCAGGTCGGCGCCTCGTCCTGCCAGCTGTTGGTCAGCATCCGCGCGCCGCCGCCCGACGGGGTCATCACCCCGATGCGGAACTCGCCGCCGCCCATCCGGGTGAAAGCGATCAGGTCACCGCGCGGCGACCATTCGGGGGTCGCGGCGCGCCCGCCGCCAAAGCTGATCCGTTGCTGGTTCGACCCGTCGATGTTCATCGTATAGATTTGCTGGCTGCCCGACCGGTCGCTTTCGAAGACGATCTTGCGCCCGTCGGGTGAGAAGCTGCCGCCGACATCGATGCCGGGGGTGCTGGTCAGCCGCACCGGGGTGCCGCCGTTTGCCGAGATACGATAGATGTCGGTGTTGCCGCCTACGGCCATCGAATAGAGGATCTGCGTGCCGTCGGGCGACCAGCGCGGCGCGAAGGTCGTGTTGCGGCTTTCGGTCACCAGCTTCTGTGACCCGGCGGCGACGTCATAGATGAAGACGCGGACGCGGTCGTTCAGATAGCTGACATAGACGATCTTTTTGTAATCGGGCGAGAAGCGGGGGCTGATCGCCAGCGCCTGGCCGTTGGTGATGAAGCGGTGGTTGCCGCCGTCGCTGTCCATGATCGCGAGCCGTTTGATCCGGTTACCCTTGGGACCGCTCTCGGCAATATAGGCGACGCGGCTGTCGAAAAAGGGCGCCTCGCCCGACAGGCGCGAATAGATGGCGTCGGCGCATTTGTGCGCGGCGCGGCGCCAGTCGCCGGGCTGGATTTCAAACCCCTTGCGCACCAGCTCGCTGCCGAGCGCGGTATCGTACAGATAGCAGCCGACGATCAGGCTGCCGTTCGATCCGGCATCGACGAAACCATGGACGACATTTTCGGCGTTGCGCGCCTGCCAGTCGGCAAAGCGCGGCGCCTGCACCTCGGCGCGGGTGATCGCGCGGACGCCGCTGGGGCCGAAGGGATCGTAGAGGCCGCTGCGTTCCAGGTCGGCGGCGATGACTTCGGCGATCTGGCGGCCAAGACTGTCGGTCCGCAGGCCTGCGACGGTTTGCACCGACGCGGTCGCGAGCGCGGGGATCGCGATGACGGTACGGTCCTGCGACAGCGTCCCTTCGATCGTTTCGCGCGGTTCGGTCGGGACGATCGTGGGCGGGACGGGAGCGGTCTGCGCGACCACCGGCGCGGTGGTCATAAGCAGGGCGAGCGAGAGGCCGATCGGGCGGAGGAACATTGGGCTTACCTCTTGATGAAATCGAGCGTGTAATTCTGCCAGAAGCTGTAATTTTCCTCGGGCAGATCGAAAGGTGCGGCGAGTTCGACGGCGCGTTTGGCGCATTCCTGATGCCGCTGGACCTGGAATTTGTTGCTGTCGTTTTCGCCCGAAGTCGTCACGCTGGTAAAACCAGCGAGCGCGCCCGACTGGTTGAGGCGGAATTTGACGACGGTCTTGAGCTGGTCGACATCGACCCCCGAAATGCGACAACTGTCCCACCGTGGGCGGATCGCCGCCTTGATGCTGACGTCGATCGAGCGCTTGACTTCGGCCGCGGTCGCCGCGGCGGGCGCACCCTTGCTGGCGGGTGTCTTGGGCTGCGATTTGGACAGTCCCTCGGCGATGCCGTCGAGGCGCCCGGTCGGGCGGGCGGGGCGGTTCTTGGCCGGGGGGGCTTTGGGCGCGGCCTTGGGCTGCGCCTTGGCCGCGGCAGGCGGGGTCTGTTTGGGCTGCGCTTTGGGCCGTGCGACCTGCTTCGGGGTCGGCGCAGGCGTCGGGCGGACGATCGGTTCGGGCAGCGGCGGCGCGGGCATCGGTTCGGGCGCGGCGATGTCGGTCATATCCTCTTCGCCCAGCCGCGCCGCGGGCGGGTTTTCGCTGATCACTGGGGCGGTCGACTGCACCGCGGTTTCGGCGATCAGGTCGACCTCCATCGGCGGGTTGTCGAAACGCCGTTCGCCCGCGGTCCACTGCACCGAGAGGAGGCCGATGATGACGACATGCGCCGCCACCGCGATGGCGATGCCGCGTCCTTCCTTCCCCCTCTCTGCCCGTGTTGCGGCCATGATCGAACCCTATTGCCCCGTTTCTGAACCGTCGGTGACCGCGGCGTCGGCGGCGGGCGCGCTGCCGGCGGCGCCCTCGGCGCCCGTGGTCACCAGCGAAATGCGCGTCAGCCCGGCGCGGTTGAGCTCGCCCATCACGCGCATCACGCGGCCATAATCGAGCCCCTTGTCGGCGCGCAGCATGATCTGGCGCGGTTTGTCCGCGCCCTGCCGCTCGCGCGCGATCGCGTCGAGGCGGGCGGGAAGCTCGGCTTCGGGCACCACCTCTTCGCCGATATACAGCGTGTCGTCGGCGTTGATCGACAGCTGCACCGGTTCCTGCTCCTCGGTCTCGACCGGCTTGGCGCGGCTTTCGGGGAGGTCGATGGGGACAGCGGAGGCGAGCAAAGGCGCGGTGATCATGAAGATGATCAGCAGCACCAGCATGACATCGACCAGCGGGGTGACGTTGATGTCGGCGATCGGCGCGCGGCGATGGCCGCGACCGCGCCGTCCGCCGATGCCGCCGGAAGGGCCGGTCATGCCCATCAGGCTTCGACCTCAAGCTCGCGGCTGAAGGTCGCGTGCAGCCCGTCGGCGAAGCGCCCGAGGCGCGATTCGAGGCGGTTCAGGCGCTGCGAAAAGGCGTTGTAGGCGATGACCGCGGGGATCGCGGCGAACAGGCCGATCGCGGTCGCGAACAACGCCTCGGCAATGCCCGGTGCGACGACGTCAAGGCTGCTCTTATTCTGTGCAGCGATCTCGGTGAACGCGCGCATGATGCCCCACACCGTACCAAACAGGCCGACGAAGGGCGAAACTGAACCAATGGTCGCCAGCGTGCTAATTTTTTCGGCGAGCCGGTCAACCTCGCCCGCGACCGCGCTGTTCATCGCAATGCCCAGCCGCTCGCGCGTGCCGTCGCGGTCGATGATCTTGCTCTTGGTCGAACGGCGCCATTCGCTGATCCCAGCGCCCAATACCTTGGCGCTCGGCAATTCCTCGCTGCCGTTCTTGTCGAAAAATTTGTCGATATTGTCGGCGCGCCAGAAATCGCGTTCGAAGTTTTCGGACGCCCGCATCAATTTGGCGACGCTGCGGCCATGGGTGAAGATCACCGCCCAGACGTAGATCGACGCCAGCAACAGCCCGATCATCACCGCCTTCACGATGATATCGGCCTGGAGGAACAGCGCGACGGGGGACAAAGTCGCCGCGTCGGCGGCCAGCGAAATATTGTCTAGCAAGGGATTTTCTCTCCATTCATGATGGCGGTAAAGCGGTCGGCCCAGCCTGCGGGCTGGCGGCGCGGCCGACCTGCGGGCGACAGAAAAGCGGCGGTGACCCGCCCGTCGGTGAGTGTCTCGCCGGTTAACGTGTCAATCCCGCGAAGGATGCGCTGGACGATGATCACGCTGGCGCCGCGCACCGCTTCGACGGTGCTGACGACGAGCAGGTCGTCGTCGAGCCTTGCGGGGCGGCGGTATTTGATCGCCAGGTCGGTGACCGCCCAGCTGCCGTCGCCTGCGTCCATCGCGGCGCGCTGATCGATCCCGGCGATGCGCAGCATGTCCGACCGCGCGCGCTCCATATAGCGCAGATAATTGGCGTGATAGACGATGCCCGACAGGTCGGTGTCCTCGAAATAGACACGCGCCCGATAGTGATGCGCCGCCCCGACAAAGGCGCCGGGGAGGAAGGGGGGCGGGGCGTTTACCATGGGGTTGATCGATAGCCGCCCTTCGACTCGTCGCAAACCCCTGATCAACGGTTCGTCGCAGATGGGGGCCGTTTGGTGGGTATATTATCCGTCGCCCCCGCGAAGGCGGGGGCCGCAATAGGCCTGTTTCGCCGTTGCGGCGTAAACCGACAGCGGCCCCCGCCTTCGCGGGGGCGACGCGATCATTTATCGAACAATCCGTCCTGCGATCCCGCGGGGGGATTGAGCCCGAGGTGTTTCCACGCGCTCGCGTTGAGCATCCGCCCGCGCGCGGTGCGCGCGATCAGGCCGACTTGCAGCAGATAGGGCTCGATCACATCCTCGATCGTGTCGCGCGGTTCGGACAGGCCCGCCGCCATCGTCTCGACCCCGACCGGGCCGCCGCGGTAAATATCGGCGATCATCGTCAGGTAGCGCCGATCCATCGCGTCGAGCCCGAGCGCATCGACCTCCAGCCGGTTGAGCGCGGCGTCGGCGGCTTTGGCGTCGACAATGGCATGGCCCGCAACGGTCGCGAAATCGCGCACCCGGCGCAGCAGCCGCCCGGCGATGCGCGGCGTCCCGCGCGAGCGCTTGGCGATCTCCAGCGCGCCATCGGACGCGATCGGCAGGGCCAGCAGGCGCGCGGCGCGGGTGATGACCTGTTCCAGCTCGCCATGCGTATAGAAATTGAGCCGCACCGGAATCCCGAAGCGGTCGCGCAGCGGCGTCGTCAGCAACCCCTGCCGCGTCGTCGCGCCGACGAGGGTGAATTTGGGCAGGTCGATGCGGACGCTGCGCGCCGACGGCCCTTCACCGATCATGATGTCGAGCGCGCGGTCCTCCATCGCCGGATAGAGGATTTCCTCGACCGCGGGCGACAGCCGGTGGATCTCGTCGATGAACAGCACGTCGCCATCCTCGAGATTGGTGAGCAGCGCGGCAAGGTCGCCCGCCTTCGCGATCACCGGGCCGCTGGTCGAACGGAACCCGACGCCCAGCTCGCGCGCAACGATCTGCGCCAACGTCGTCTTGCCGAGGCCCGGCGGGCCAAAAAAAAGCACATGGTCGAGCGCATCGCCGCGCGCCTTCGCCGCCTCGACGAAGATCCGCAAATTCTCGCGCGCCGCCGCCTGCCCGACGAATTCGGCGAGCGTCTTGGGACGCAGCGCGGCGTCGGCGTCCTCGGGGAGACGAACGGGAGTGGTGAGGGCCGGCTCAGTCATAACGCTCTATTGCCTCGCCGAGGATACAAACCCAAGGTTCCTGACGATCCTCATAGACTGAAAATTGCAACTCGAAGTCATGGCCCGGTTCGAAATTGCCGATCGGCACGGCATAGCTGTCGAGCTCCGGGCGATTGAGGAACCAGAGCGTGGAGCCGCAGTTTTCGCAGAAGTAGAAGTCTGCGATAGTGCCGCTTCCGCCGGGATGCTGGTACAATTTCGCTTCGCCCTCTGTGCGGATATTCTCGGCGGGGAAGCGCGCCTGTGCTGCAAAGGCGCTGCCGCTCCGCGCCTTGCAATTGCGACAGTGGCACACCGACACGCGGATCGGCTCGCCCGAGCAGGCGATGCGGAGCTGGCCGCAGCGGCACGAGGCATGGCGGGTGGGGCTGCTGTGGCCAGTCATGACAGAAGATCGAACTCCGGCAAATTTGAAGTGTCAAGCACAGCAAGTCCATCGGATTCCAAAACGAGAAACTGGTTATCTGAGTAAATGAGAACCCTTTTTATGCCCGGCAAAAGCAAGGCATGGTGCTCAAGTAGCTTCCTGAATGCTTCGTTCCATCGTTCGAGCTTTGCAACATCGTAGGCGGGCAATTTGTTGTCAAGAATTCGCTGGAGGCTACCAGCATGTAGAACGTCGCTGCATTGACCATAGATCGCAGAAATTTCAGCGGCCCGTGCGGGGCGCGAAAGAGGCAATATTTGCTTGGAGCCATCCTCTGCCGCGGCAAAATCCTTTCCAATTGGAATAGGGGTTGGATGTTCGTTCAGCTTACCAGCCTGATTTAACAGATCTTTTGGACGCCATTTGCTTAGATCGCTGACTGCTTCCGCGTCATCGCAATGGTGCGCAAGCACGATGACTAGTGTCAGATACTCGCAAATCTTTCGTAGTTCAAAGCAAGCAAAGTCGCAATTCTTCCAGTTGTTAGGGTGGTCTGGGTGCGCCTTCATTTCGTCGATCGACTCTGTAACTGCGTCGAGTGTTTGTAGGATTTTCCGAATGAAATTAGGATACTCGCCCAGCAAATGGCCTCGGTCCTCCGCGGCTTTAGCGGGCTCGTCCGCGGCAGGAAGATCGGTCACTTTGCCGCCTTCTTCAGAGCCAGCCGGACCAGCGCGTCGAGGCTTGCGCCCACGCCAAGTTCCTCGCTCGCCGCGGCGACCGCGGCGCTGGCTTCGCCGGGTTTGAAGCCGAGGCCGGTGAGCGCGGCGATGGCGTCGCCGAGGGGGCCGGATGTGGCTCCCCGGGTAGGACTCGAACCTGCGATGCCGCCGAGCGCCCCGGCCTTATCCTTCAGCTCATGCGTGATCCGCTGCGCCAGTTTCGGGCCGACGCCATTGGCGCGCGCGATCATCGCGCTGTCGCCGCTCGCGAGGGCGCGTTGCAGATCGGTGATTTCGAGCGCCGAGAGGATCGCGAGCGCGACCTTCGCGCCGACGCCCTGGACGCTGGTGAGCAGGCGGAACCAGTCGCGTTCCTCGGCCTTGGCAAAGCCGAGCAGGCGCAGGAAATCCTCGCCGACCAGCATTTCGGTGTGGATGGTAACGTCGCCGCCGATGGCGCCGAGCGCGTCGAGGGTGCGCGCCGATGCCTCGACCAGATAACCGACGCCGCCGACGTCGATCACGGCATGGCCCGCGCCGCTGGAGTCCAGTCGTCCGGAGAGTTTGGCGATCATGCTGTCGGGTTAGCGCGCACTGATCGTTGCCGCAACAAAAGAGAACAAGACACGAACTTTATCCTCTCCCGACGGGAGAGGGGGATCATCGCGGGCGATGGTTCGCGTGGCAGATCGCGACGGCCAGCGCATCCGCCGCATCCGCCCCGACGACCTTCGCCCCCGGCAACAGCACGCGTAGCATTGCCTGCACCTGTTCCTTCGCCGCGGTGCCAGTGCCGACAATCGCCTTCTTGACCAGCCGCGGCGCATATTCGCCCACCGGCAGTCCGGCGCGCGCGCAGCCGAGCAACACGACGCCGCGGGCGTGCGCGAGCTTCAGCGTCGATTGCGGATTGTCGTTGACGAACACTTCTTCGACCGCGGCGCAGATTGGGGTGTGGTCGGCGATCACCGCCGCGAGCACGGTGTCGAGATGCGCGAGGCGGTCGGGTAGGGGCGCCTTGGCATCGGTCTTGATCTGGCCATTGGCAACATGGCTGATCCGGCTGCCCTCGACACGGATAATGCCCCAGCCGGTGCAGCTGAGCGACGGGTCGAGGCCGAGGATGATCATACCGCTTCCTCTCCCCTTGGGGGAGAGGATAGGGAGGCTTGCCAGCTTGTCTGGCTAGCCGGACTTGGTGAGGGATCGCGGCGGATGCGTACCCTCACCCAGCTGCGACTAGCGGGCAGAGTCCGCAAGTCTGCGCAACCGATGCTGGGTCGTTCGTGCCCCCGGCACGAATTTGAACTGCCCGGGGGGCAGTTCAACCCTGCATCCCCCCAGGGGGAGAGGGATAAATCAACCCAGCTTCTCCATCACCGCGTCGGGGATCTCGTAATTGCCCCATACGGTCTGCACATCGTCGTCGTCGTCGAGCGTGTCGATCAGCTTGAACAGCGACTGCGCGATCGCTTCGTCGGCGACTTCGCTTTTCAAGGTCGGGCGCCACGCCAGCTTGACACCTTCGGCCTCGCCCAGCTTGGCTTCCAATGCTTTCGCCACTTCGTGCAGGCTGTCGACGCTGGTCCAGATGTCGTGGCCGTCTTCGGACGATTCGACATCGTCGGCGCCCGCATCGAGCGCGGCTTCGAACACCGTGTCGGCGTCGCCCGCCTTGGCGGCATAGCTGATCATGCCGAGCCGGTCGAAGCCGTGGCTGACGCTGCCGCTGGTGCCAAGGTTGCCGCCGTTCTTGCTGAATGCGGTGCGCACGTTGGTCGCAGTGCGGTTGCGGTTGTCGGTCAGCGCCTCGACGATCAGCGACACGCCGCCGGGGCCATAGCCTTCGTAGCGGATTTCTTCGTAATTATCGCCTTCGCCGCCCGCGGCCTTGTCGATCGCGCGCTGGATATTGTCCTTGGGCATCGACTGCGCCTTGGCGGCGTTGACCGCGGCGCGCAGCCGCGCGTTGGCGTCGGGATCGGGCAGACCCATCTTCGCCGCAACGGTGACTTCGCGCGCGAGCTTGGAAAACAGCGTGCTGCGCTTTTTGTCCTGCGCACCCTTGCGGTGCATGATGTTCTTGAATTTACTATGGCCGGCCACGGCCTACCTCCATCGAAACGGGAAATGTGCCGCCGCCCTACAGCGGCGGCCCAAAAGAGACAACAGCGTCAGAGAACGACCGCGGTGCCCGACGCGCTGACCATCAGCATCGATCCGTTCTGGCCGAGCACTTCATAATCGAGGTCGACGCCGACCACCGCATTGCCGCCCAGGCGCGCCGCCTCGGCCTCCATCTCGGCGATCGCTTCCTGGCGGGCGCGGGCGAGGACATCCTCATATTTGCCCGATCGGCCGCCGACGATGTCGGTGATCGACGCGAACAGGTCGCGGAACAGGTTGGCGCCGACGATCACCTCGCCGGTGACGATGCCCAGATATTCGCGAACCGGACGGCCTTCGACGGTATTGGTGGTGGTGCTGAACATCGTCACTCTCCTGGGCTGATGAAGGTTGGGGCTCAGTCGATACCGAGCGCCGATTTGTAAACGTCGAGGATCGCTTCCATTTCCTTGCGGTCGTTGACCGGCAATTTGCGCAGGCGAACGATCTGGCGCATGATCTTGGGGTCGTAACCCTGTGATTTCGCTTCGTTATAGGTATCGCGAATGTCGTCGGCGACGCCTTTTTTCTCTTCTTCCATCCGTTCGATGCGCTCGATGAAAAGGCGCAGTTGTTCGTCGGATACGGTGGCTTCGCTCATTTTATGCTCCGGTGATTGGGATGATGCGGCGCGAGAATCGCGGCTGCCGCGTCCCTAAAGCCCTCGCGAATTTTTGGCCATGCTTTCTTGGCCGCGCCGGGTCATTCGGGCGGAAAGGCCTGGCGCTTGCTGTCCAGTTTGTGGACCACACCGCGCCGCATCACGAAATCGACCTTCTCCAGCATCGTGACATCGGTCAGCGGGTCGCCGCCGACGGCGATGATGTCGGCGTCGCGCCCGGGCAGGATCGCGCCGATCGGCCGGTCGAGTTCGGCGGCATTGTCGCTGGTCGCGGCCTTGATCGCCTGCGCCGGGGTCATCCCGGCCTTGACCATCAGCGCAAATTCTTTGGCATTGTCGCCGTGCGGCGCGACGCCCGAGTCCGTACCGAAAAGGATGCGGACATTGCCCTTGATCGCACGCGCCATACTGGCGGCATGGGCGGCGGCGGCTTCTTCGGCCTTGGCGAGCTGCGGGGCGGGCGCATCGCCGCGGCGTGCCTGCGCCAGCGCGGCGATCGGCGCGACCGCGGTCGGTACCAGCGCCGCATTGGCGGCCTTGAACAGCTTGACGGTTTCATCGTCGATGAAGCTGCCATGTTCGATCGAATCGACCCCGGCGCGCAGCGCCGCATCGATGCCCTCCTTGCCATGCGCATGCGCGGTTACCTTGCGGCCAAAGCTGTGCGCCGTGTCGACGACCGATTTCATCTCAGCATCGGACATCTGCTTGCCCAGCCCGCCGGCCACGTTCGAGCGTACCCCGCCGGTCGCCGCGAACTTGATGACTTCGGCGCCGATCGAGATCTGGGCGCGCACGGCGCTGGCGCAGCCGTCAGGGCCGTCACAGACATTGGTGCGCTCCGCCGCAACCGCGTGGGTCAGGGTGCGGTTCAGCCCATTGACCCCGCCATGGCCGCCGGTCACCGAAATCATCGTCCCGGCAGGAATGACGGTGGGTCCGACGATCACGCCATTGTTGATCGCGTCGCGCAGCGTGGTTGTGGTCCGCCCATCGCCGCCCAGATCGCGCACGGTGGTAAAGCCCGCTTCCAGCGTGCGGCGCGCGTTCCCCTGCGCGATGATGAAAACATCCTCGACGTCGCGCCCGGATGATTCGAGGCGGCTGCGCAGCAGATTGTCGTCGCTCGAGATATGGACGTGCATGTCGATCAGGCCGGGCAGGACAAAGGCGGTCCTCAGATCGACGATCTTCGCGCCGTCTTCGGGCGGGGCAAAGCCGTCGCGCACTTCGGCAATTTTGCCGTCGCGGACGATGATTGTCGACGGCCCGCGCGGTTCGCGTCCGGGCTGGTCGAGCAGGCGGCCGGCGTGGATATAGGTTGCGCTGGACGTTTGTGCGGCGATTGGGCCGCTGGCCATCAGGGCGGTACCCAGCATCGCGGCCGTCAAGATCATGCGCATCGCCCTATTCTCCCCAATCGCCGCGTCGGTGCGGCAAGCGCCACGTTCATGTCGCGAAAGCCGCACCGGAGCAAGATCAGCCGTGCGGGTTCCTGGCCATGCTGGCCTCCATCCGCGCGAGCTGTTCGGGGGTGGCGGCGGTATGATGCAGCGCCTTCCAGTCGGTGGTCGGCATGCCGTGGACAATCGTCCGGCCCATCTCCTTGTCCATGCCGCCTGCCTCGGCGATCCAGTCGCCCAGGCAGTTGCGGCAAAAACCGGCGAGCCCCATCAGGTCGATGTTTGCCGCGTCGCTGCGATGCTGGAGCAGCCGCACGAGGCGGCGGAAGGCGGCGGCCGCCACCGCATCGTCGAGGCTGTCGAGCGCGTCGGCGGTTCTGATTTGGTCGTCGCTACAGGACATGCTTGCTCCTCGGGAATGATTGCATAGCTATACGGTGGTTGCCTTCGCCGCGGCAAGGCGGCATTGCCCTAGCGTCCCCGACCTAACTTCCCCACGTCATTCGGAGCATTTGTGGCCCAGAGCTTTACCCCACGCCAGCGCAAGGTCCGCATTCTGGCGACCCTTGGCCCCGCAAGCGCCAATCCCGAAATGATCGCGGCGCTGCACCGCGCCGGCGCCGACGCCTTTCGCGTCAATATGAGCCATGGCGACCATGCGGGTCATGCCAGGGTGATCGCCGCGATCCGCGCGCTGGAAAAGGAAACCGGGCGTCCGACGACAATCCTGGTCGACTTGCAGGGGCCGAAACTGCGCGTCGGGACGTTCGCCGATGGCCCGGTCGAGCTGGTCAAGGGCGCGCCTTTTGCGCTCGACACCGACAAGGCGCCGGGCGACGCGACGCGCGTCCACCTGCCGCATCCCGAATTGTTCGCGGCGCTGGAGGCGGATACCCGGCTGTTGATCGACGACGGCAAGCTGGTGCTGCGCGTGCAGGCGGTGTCGCCGACGCGGATTGACACGGTGGTCGAGGTCGGCGGCAAGATTTCGGATCGCAAGGGGGTCAATGTCCCCGACGTCGTCGTGCCGCTCGCAGCGCTGACCGAAAAGGATCGCAAGGATCTGACCTTCGCGCTCGAACAGCATGTCGACTGGATCGCGCTGTCGTTCGTCCAGCGGCCCGAGGACGTCGCCGAGGCGCGGACGCTGATCGGCGGCAAGGCGGCGTTGCTGGTGAAGTTCGAAAAGCCGTCGGGGGTGCAGCGGATCGAGGAGATTCTCGAGCTCGCCGACGCCGCGATGGTCGCGCGCGGCGACCTGGGGGTCGAATTGCCGCCCGAAGCGGTGCCGCCGCTGCAGAAGCGCATCGTCGCCACCGCGCGGCGCATGGGCAAGCCGGTGGTTGTCGCCACCCAGATGCTCGAATCGATGATCGTTTCGCCCTCGCCGACGCGCGCCGAGGTGTCCGACGTTGCGACCGCGATCTACGACGGCGCCGATGCGATCATGCTGTCGGCTGAAACCGCTGCGGGCGCTTGGCCGATCGAGGCGGTGACGATGATGGACAGCATCGCGCGCTCGGTCGAAAGCGACCCCGATTATTTCCGCCGCCTGCATTTCACCGAGACGCAGCCCGACGCGACGACCGCCGACGCGCTGGCCGAGGCCGCGGGCGGGATCATCGGCACGATCGCCGCCGATGCGATCATCTGTTTCACCGCGTCGGGATCGACCGCGCGCCGCGTCGCGCGCGAGCGGCCGAACGCGCCGTTGCTGGTGCTGACCCCGAAAAGGGAAGCGGCGCGGCGGCTCGGGCTGCTGTGGGGCGCGCACGCGGTGCCGACCAAGGACATCGGCAGTTTTGAAGAGATGATCGCCAAGGGCAAGCGCATGGCGCTGCGCCACGGCATCGGCAAGGCCGGCGCCAAGCTGGTGATGATGGCTGGGGTACCGTTCGGCACCCCGGGATCGACCAACGTGCTGCACGTCGCGACGCTGACCGGCGACGAACTGCGCGGCTATAGCTGAGCGAAATGCGAAACCGCGATCATCAATAATAAGCCGTCGCCCCCGCGAAGGCGGGGGCCGCTTTCGTCATTGCCCCTTCGTCGCTTCGTAAACCTCCAGCGGCCCCCGCCTGCGCGGGGGCGACGATGTATCTTTGATTCAAATCGGCACAATCCTTACCGCGCGATTCAGATAATTTTTGACCTGATTCAGATCGGGACGTTCCAAAATGGTAAACGGGCTTTGCACCATTGACGCCGCGCGGCATAGTTGGTGGATAGTGCGCGTCGGACCCGCGTCGGGGGGGCTCCGCATCGCATATCTGGAGGTTCAAGCCGCGTGTCCGCACCGTTCCGTTTTCCGCGCTTTTTCGTCACCAGCCCGGCGCCGTGCCCCTATCTGGCGGGGAAGACCGAGCGCAAGGTGTTCACCGAGCTTAGCGGCAATACGGCGAACGAGCTGAACGATGCGCTCGGCCGCATCGGGTTCCGCCGCAGCCAGTCGGTCGCCTATCGCCCGAGCTGCGCCGATTGTTCGGCGTGCGTGTCGGTGCGCGTGTGCGCCAGCGAATTCACCCCCAGCAGCTCGCAGAAGCGCAACCTGCGCCGCAACGGCGACCTGGTCGCCACCGCGTGCAAGCCGTGGGCCACCGAGGAACAATATGCACTGCTGCGCGCCTATCTCGGCTCGCGCCACCCCAATGGCGGCATGGCCGACATGGATGAGCAGGATTTCGCCGACATGGTCGAACAGACCCCGGTCGACAGCTATATGATCGAATATCGCGAGCCGACGACCGACGGCAGCAAGGGCCGGCTGATCGGCTGTTGCCTGACCGACCGCCAAGGCGACGGACTGTCGATGATCTACAGCTTCTTCGACGCCGCGCATCCGCTGCGCGAGGGGCTGGGCACCTATATCATCGCCGATCATGTCCAGCGCGCCGCGCGCGCCGGGCTGCCCTATGTCTATCTGGGTTACTGGATCGAAGGGTCGGCGCGCATGGCGTACAAGGCACGCTTCCGCCCGATCGAGCGCCTTGGCCCCGATGGCTGGTCGCGGTTCGAGCCGGCCGCGTCGACCGGTCTTGCAGCGATGTTCGAACTCGCCTGACCCGTCGCCGTCCGCGGCGGCGTACTAGTTGTGATTTTCGTCACAGTGGCTGCCACACGAGCGGCTACGGTCGGTCGCATGGACTGCAACCGGACATCATATCGCACTGGCTTTTCACATTATTTTGCTGTGCCCGGCGCTATTGACCCGGGTCATGTGAACCGATGACCCGCGATCCGGAGGCCATTAGAGCTATGGCTGGCGAAGTTTCGTTCGCGGCTCGGCAACGGACGATAAATGGATCGCGGCTGGGATGATTTCGGAGTGACCATGAAATATTGTTTTCGACCTGCGCTGCTTGGCGTGGCGACCGTTTTGGCGCTCCAGCTTACTGCGCCCGCGCAGGCGTGCACCGACTTGCCCAACATCTGTGCCCAGCAGCAGGCGCTGGAGGATATGGCGGGGCCGCCGCCGAAATCGACCGGCGTCGATGGCGAGCCGGCATCGCCCTATTTCGATCCCGTCGCTTCGCGCCTTTCGGAAGTCGGCAGCCTTGCCGAGCTTATCAGGACGAAAGGCAAGAAATACGAGGAGAAGATGAAAGACCCCAAATTTGCGGCCTTCGTCGAACGGTTCGACAAGGGCGGGTGGGAGATGCTCCCCACGCAAGCCGGTGCAAAACCGGGGGAATATTGCGGTGCCTTTTACATGAAGGGCAATTGGGTCATTTTGATTTCCGGGCCCGGCGGCGATTACAAGGGCGCCATGCTGATCTTCTGGAAAGACGGCATTCCGACGCCGGGGACGATGAAGAAGGTCAGGGTCACATTGGATCAGGGCGACGGGTCGCCGCAGACCGTCCAGGTGTTCAACCAGAAAATGCCCGGCTTTGCCCTAGGCTCCTTCGCGTTTGCAGTTCCGTCGGTCGAGGATCTGCTGACGGGGATGGAAGATGAGGCGGTCTTCACCATCGAACAGGAGGGCTATGGCAGCGCGAGGTTCGAATGGCATGACGGCCTGACCGCGCGCAAGGATATGGAACAATGTTTGAGCGCCGGGGGCAAGATTTAGTCCGATGACCGATTTGTTTGTTCACGCCGACGCGCCGGATCGTCTGGCCGCCACGATAAAGCGGCGCCGTGATATGGCTCTTTCCCCAACGCTTTGCGACGGAATCGTCGCAAGTTGGAAACGATATGGCGTCGCTGGGCGCGTGTTTGGTATCGGCCTTTTCGCGGCGCTTAGCGGCATGTCGAGCCCCGCGCTGGCGTGTGCCGACCTGCCCCATGTGTGCGCGCAGAAAAAGGCGCTGGAGGATATGGCTGCGCCGCCGCCGAAGCCGGTCGGCGCCGACGGCGAAGAGGCGCCGCCCTATTTCGATGGCGCGGCTTCGCGGATCTCCGCGGCCGGAAATTTGGCCGAGTTCATCAAGACGAAAAGCAAAAAAGAGTTCGAAGAGAAAATGAAGGATCCGAAATTTGCTGCCTTCGTCGAACGGTATAATAAAGGGGGATGGGAGTTTTTTCCATCGCCTCCCGATTCAAATCCAGGGGAATATTGCAGCGCCTTTTATATAAAGCGCTCCCAGTTCATTCTAATTGTCGGGCCGGGACCCGATTTAAAGGGTGGCTTGGTGCTGTACCTGGACGACGGGATCCCGAAGCCGAGAACGATGAAGCCGGTGGAGATCACATTTGATCAAGGCGACGGATCACCGCAGACGGTGACTGCGCGCAACCAGAAACTGCCCGGCGGGGACATGGGTTTCTTCGCTTTGACGATTCCGTCGATCGAAAATCTGCTGACGGGAATGGAAGACGAGGCGGTCTTCACCATCAAGACGCCGGGCTATCTGGGTACGTTCGAATGGAACGATGGCCTGACCGCTCGCAAGGAACTCGAAAAATGCATGAGTGCCGGCGGCCGGACCTAGCCGCATGACCACGATATTTGTTCACCCCGATGCGGCCGGTCATATGGCCGCCACAATGAAGCGGAGTTTCGATATGGCTGTTTCCCATGTGCTGCGCCACGGAATTGTCGCAAGCTGGATTCGGTACAGCACCGTGAGGCGCGCCCTCGGCATCGGCGTTTTCGCGGCGCTTGGCAGCCTGTCGAGCCCCGCGCTGGCCTGCTCCGATCTGGCCAATATTTGCCAGATGAACCAGCAGCATCATCAAAATATGCAGGATTACGGCCGGCAGGCGGCGGAGTCCTACGCGGGGTGGAGCTCCAGCCAATATGACGAGCCGGAATCCCCCCGCGCCCCCCCGCCGCCGCCATCCTTCCCTGCCTTCATGGCGATCGCAACGCATGTCGATACCTCGGCAGTCTGGATCACCCGTGCGCATTGGAAGCAAAAGCCGGCCGAGCAGCATGTGCTGAGCGCCTGTAACGCGGCCATGGGCGGGGGCTGTACCCTCGGGGGCTCAGCCGACAGCTGGGGTACGCTCGTTGTCGTCTATGACGCGATGGGCATACCCTGGACAAAGGCTGTTCCCGAGATCGACAACGACTATAACCGCCAGCAAGCTAAAAATGTCGGCTTGCGGCTTTGCAACGCCAACTCCTTTGGCTGTTATCAGTCGTTCCATTTTCCCGGCACCTTCATCCACTATGATGCCGACCCGGATGCCGACTATTCGAAAGATATCTTTCCGAACTACACCGTGCGACGGCATCACTGGGTCATGGTCGCGCGGCCGGATAATGCGCCGCCGGCGTTCAAGTCGAAAAGCTGGCTGGTCAGCGGCAAGCAGGGCGCCGACGCGGTCCGCAAAGAAGTTCTCGACCGCTGCCGCGCCGATACCAAATTGCCGTGCAGCATCAGCTCGTTTGCCGCGAACGGGATGCTGGCGCATTATGTCAACGCCAAGGGTGAAAGCCGCTGGATCAGCGCCAGCGGCGACCGAATGCTGGAGCAGCGCCTGTATCGCGCATGCCAGGGCGCAGAAAAGCCGTGCCGGGTGGTTGCGAAATATGATGCGGTGACGCCGCGCCTGCAGACCGTCGATGACGCCGGATGACGATCACCCGCTGATTGCGATGCGCCGCGATCGAAATCGGGCGCCAGGGCCCGCCGCACCAGTGCCCCTGCCGATGGACCCGCCGCGCAACGATTGTCCGCCGCTACCGGTTGACCTTTCCCCGCTTTCAAGGGCATAGCTTTTCATCCAGGACATTAGTCCGGGTCGCATCCGTTATGAGTTCGCCGGGGGGCTGGCGAGAGGGGGAAGGGATGCCCGTGCGCGCGTTCGTAAGCATCACGGCCAGCGACTGGATGCGCGGCATTTGCCGCCCGCTGCCGCGCCCATGAGCGAGCCGGTCAAGGTCGCGATCATCGGGTCGGGGCCGGCGGGGCTGAGCGCCGCATCGCGCGCCGCGCAGCTCGGGCTCAGCCACATCTTGCTCGAAAAGACCGACCATCTGTCGGACACGATCTTCAAATATCAAAAGGGCAAGCGCGTGCTGGCGACGCCCGAGCGGCTCGACCTGCGCTCCGACTGCCGCTTTGCCGAAGGCGCGCGCGAATATATCCTTGGCAATTGGGACGAGGATGCCGCGAACAACAAGGTGAATGTCGCCTATCACGCCGAGGTTGCCGAAGTGACCGGCGAAAAAGGTGCGTTCGCGATCAGGACCGCGAAGGGCGACGTCTTTCACGCCGAGAATATTGTGCTGGCGATCGGCACCCAGGGCAATCCGAACCGGATGCGCTGCGAGGGCGCCGACCTGCCGCACATCATCTATCAGGTCGACGATCCCGAGGATTTCAAGGACAAGCATATCACCGTCGTCGGATCGGGCGACGCGGGGATCGAAAATGCGCTGGGTGTCGCCGAGGAAGCGCTGGAAAACACCGTCACCATCCTCAACCGGTCGAAGGATTTTGCCCGCGCCAAGGCGAAGAATGTCGCCGATATGACCGAAGCGGGCGAAAATGGCTTTATGTCGATCCGCACCGAAACCCAGCCGAAGCTGGTCGAGGCCGGGTGGCTGACGCTGGAAACCCCGACGGGTGAGGAAAAGATCGAATGCGACGTGATCGTCGCGCGGCTGGGGTCGGTGGCGCCGCGCGGTTTCGTCGAATCGATGGGGATCGAGTTTACCGGCCCCGACCGCGAAGCCTTTCCTAAATTGTCGCCGACGTTCGAGACGACGGTGCCCGGCCTCTACGTCATCGGTGCGCTCGCGGGCTATCCGCTGATCAAGCATTGCATGAACCAGGGCTATGACGTCGTCGAATTCATCAACGGCAATCAGGCGCTGACCCCCGCCGACGAAAAGGATCTGGCGGCGATCTTTGCGGGGTTGCCACAGCAGAAATCGGTCAGCGAATGGCTCGACTATCTGCGCACCCGCATCCGCATCTTCGCCGATGTCTCGCCGCTGCAGATGCGCGAGTTCATGCTCGATTCGAAGGTCGCCTTTTACGCCAAGGGCGACGTCGTGTTCGAAAAGGGCGAACCGGGGTCGTCGCTGTTTGCGATCGCCGACGGCCATGCGGTGGTCGAAGTCGGCCCCGAAATTAATGTGCCGATCGAACAGGGATCGATTTTCGGCGAGGTCGGGCTGATTTCGGGGCGCAAGCGCGGCGCGACGATCCGCGCGGGTGAGGATGCGATCTTTGTCGAGGTGTCGCGCACCGCGGCGCTGAAGCTGATGGCAGCGGTGCCGGGCGCCAAACGCGTCATCAACCGCATCTCGCTCGAACGCCAGCTGCTCCAGATTTTCAAGGGCGGGCTGACGGTCGAGGATCTCCAGCCGATCGTCGAGGATCCGGCGATCGAACGCTTTCCGGCGGGGAAAGTCGTGCTGGCTGAGGGCGATGCGGGTGACGATGTCTATGTCATCCGGTCGGGATCGATGGTGGTCGAAAAGGACATCGGCGGCAAACCGATCTTCCTCCGCTACCTGCCTGCGGGCAGCTTTTTCGGCGAAATGGCGGTGCTCAGCGGCGAGCCGCGCAACGCCACGGTCAAGGCCGCGGTCGCCAGTGAAGTGATCCGGATGAAGGGGCAGCAGTTCAAGGACATGCTGGCGGCGCGGCCGCAGGTGCGCGCCGCGACCGAGGCGGCGGTCGCCGAGCGCGCGGCGATGAACGACTTCATCGAATCGCGCAAGGCGAGCTATTCGAGCGCGGTCGACCTCTATTCGGACACCGCGACTTTCATCATGAAAGAAGGGCTGGGCGAGGCGACCGACGCGCTGCTGATCGACGAGAATCTGTGCGTCGGGTGCGACAATTGCGAAAAGGCCTGCGCCGACAGCCATGAAGGGCTGTCGCGGCTCGACCGCGAGGCGGGCAAGACTTTCGCGCATCTGCACGTGCCGACCAGTTGCCGCCACTGCGAGCATCCGCACTGCATGGCCGACTGCCCGCCGAACGTGATCCACCGCGGCCCCGATGGCGAGGTGTTCATGGAGCCGGGCTGCATCGGCTGCGGCAATTGCATGCGTAACTGCCCCTATGGCGTGATCCGCATGGAGGCGGCGCCGCCGCAAAAGCCGAGCCTGCTGCGCTGGCTGCTCACCGGTTTTGGGCCGGGGCCGGGCGAACCGTCGCCCAAATGGACCAAGAAGCAATTGGGCGACGAGAAGCCCAAGAAGATCGCGGTCAAATGCGACATGTGCAAGGGCATCGCTGGCGGCCCGGCGTGCGTTCGCGCCTGTCCGACGGGGGCTGCGATCCGCGTGTCGCCCGAGGAGTTTCTGTCGATCGCGCGGCTCGAAGAGGATGCCGGCTGATGGCGAGCCTGTTTCAGCGCCGCCGCAACAAGGCCACCCAGACCGAGCGGGTGCGCGAGCGCAAGCATGAGGGGTTCCTGCGCTACGCGGGCTTTCGCTGGGCAAAGATTTCGGGCGGGCTGTGCCTGCTGATCATCATCTCCTACGCGATGGTCGATGTCACGCCGCGGCACAATGGCGGCAGCTGGTACGGCTATACGCTCGGCACGATCGGCGCCGCGCTGATCCTGTGGCTCACCGCCCTGGGCTATCGCAAGCGCAAGATGACCAGCGATTATTGGTCGCTGAAAGCCTGGACCTCGGCGCATGTCTATCTCGGGCTCAGCCTGATCGTTATCGGCACCTGGCACACCGGGTTCCAGCTCGGCTGGAACGTCCACACGCTGGCGTGGGCGCTGATGATGCTGGTCATCCTGTCGGGGCTGTACGGGGTGATCGTCTATGCGACCTTGCCCGCCGCGCTGTCGAACAACCGCGACGAAATGACGCAGATGCAGATGCTGGAGGCGATCCGCGCGTTCGACCGGCAGCTTCATACCGCCGCGCAGCCGCTGACCCCAGCCGATACCGCGCCGGTGCTGGCGGCACTCGACGAAGACCCGTTCGCGGGCGGGGTCGCAGCGCGCTTGTCGGGACGCTATCCGAACTGCGCCACCGCGGCGGCGCTGCGCACTTTGGCGGCGTCGCACAGCAGCGATGCGGCGGCGCGCGACAAGGTTGTCGGGTTGCTGAAGCAGAAGGTCGCGGCACTGGCGCGGCTGCGCGCGCATCTGCGGCTGCGCGCGCTGCTCGAAATCTGGCTCCATGTGCATGTGCCGCTGACCTTCGCGCTGATCGCGGCGCTGTCGGCGCACATCATCAGCGTGTTCTTTTACTGGTGAGGCGGGGACGATGAGCTTCATCCTGCGCCGCATTTCGACGACCAAAACGGGCAAGCAGATCATTCGCGATCAGCCGCTGCCCGGCGAGGTGATCACCCTCGGCCGCGAAGGCGGGAACACGATCCACGTCGCCGACCTGGCGGTGAACCCGCAGCACGCGACGATCAGCAGCGCCGACGGGCGCACCGTTCGCGTCGCGGCGAGCGAGGGGCTGGGCTTCGACCTCAACGGGCGCAGCCAAACCGTCGCCGACATCGACAGCGCTGCGGGCGGCGAGCTGCGTTTCGGCGGCCACCGGCTGACCATCGCGCGCGAGGGGGAGAATATCATCCTGCTTGTCGAGCGGATCGACGAGCTGTCGCAGTCGTCGAAGGACGTCGACGAGGTTAAAGCCTTTTCGCTGCAAGGCGTGATGTTCGGCAAGCGGATCGGGGCGTGGGCATTTGGCGTCCTGATGCTGCTCGCCTTTCTGGTCGGGCCGATCTGGGCCTGGTACAGCTACAAGAATGTGAACGAGCGACCCGACGGCTTTCATGCCGACAGCAGCTGGCTGTCGGGGCCGCTGTCGAGCGCACACGCCAGCCTGAAGGACGATTGCCAGTCGTGCCATGTCGAGCCGTTCGTCGCGGTGACCGACAAGGCCTGCGTCAACTGCCACACCGGCGAGCATAAGACGATGAGCATGGCGCACGCCGGGGCGCCGACCGCGATGCTGCTCGCCGCGCGCGCGCCCGACGGCGGGTTCGACAAATTGCTGGCGAACGTCGGCGAAGCGTTCAACCGGCCGCAGGGGCGCTGCGTCGATTGCCATACCGAGCATGAGGGCGCCGGACCGATGGCGGCGACCCCGCAGAAATTCTGCGCCGATTGCCACGACAGGATGCAGGGCCGGTTGAAGGCGGCGGGGCATCCGACAATGCTCGCCGATGCTGGTGATTTCGGCACCGGCCACCCCGAATTCCGCCCGCTCGTCCGCGCCGCGCCGGCCGCCAAGCTGGCGCGCGCTGCGCCGGGCAAGGGCACGATCGATTATAACGGGCTGAAATTCCCGCACGATATGCATTTGCAGGCGACTGGCGGGGTTGCGCGGATGGCGGCGAGTTTCCGCGGCCGCTATGATTTCGGGCAAAAGCTGGAGTGCGAGAATTGCCACCGTGTCGAGGCCGACGGGGTGCGCGTCAAGCCGGTCGAGATGGAGCGCGATTGCGCGATGTGCCACAGCTTGGCGTTCGAGACGGTTGGCGGCACGACGCGCACCTTGCGCCACGGCGAGCCTGGACAGGTCGTCGCCGACCTCACCGCCTATTATCGCTCAACCCCGCCGGCGCGCCCGCTGCAACTCGGCGGGATGCAGCGGCGGCGTCCCGGCGCCTATGCCGAGGGGCAGGTGTATAATATCTATTTTCGCGAGGTTGCGGTGCGCCCCAGCCGCGCCGAGGATGCGGTGCGCGCGGTCTTTTCAAAAGGCGGCGCTTGTTATGATTGCCACACGATCTTTGCGCCGCAGGCGGGGAGTAACTGGCGCGTCGCGGCGGTAAACCAGACGGCGCGTTACCTGCAAAAGGGCTGGTTCGACCATGACGCGCACCGCGAAACCGATTGCGCCGACTGCCACACCGCAGCGCCCGCGTCGAAAGCGTCGGCCGACCTGCTCGTCCCCGGTCTGCGCCAATGCCGCGACTGTCATGTCGGCGAGGGCGGCGCGCGGCTGGTGAAGGTCGAAACCGCGACCGAATCGCCTTGCGCGATGTGCCATGAATATCATTCGGACGGCGGCCAGCCGTGGGTGCCGAACCGCCAGCGGAAGGGTAATGCCGCGGCAATCACAAATAAACCCCTGCGTGCTACCTATGGTGTGAGTGGGATCACAGGCATCGGGGCACGGGGTCTTTACAATGTGACGTGGCGCACACCTGCCTTGCACGGGGCACGGCGGGGCGGATAGGTTTAGAACCGGGGCCGATAACGGGCCGGAGCAGGGGACGGATGTGCTGGTCGCGCAGATCACCGATATCCATTTGGGGTTCGATCCGGACAATCCGGCCGAATATAACCGCAAGCGCCTCGACGAGGTGCTGGACCTGCTGATCGATGGGCCGAACCGCCCCGACCTGTTGCTCGCCACCGGCGATATTACCGACCGCGGCGACGAAGACAGCTATCGCCGCCTCGCCAACGCCTTTTCGCGCTGCCCCTTTCCGGTCTGGCCCAGCGTCGGCAATCATGATTTGCGCGATAATTTCCACGCCCAGTTTCCGGGCTTCGACGACGGCAACGGCTTTGTCCAATACACGATCGAACTGCCCGAAATGCGGCTGGTGACGATCGATACGCTGGAGGAGGGGCGCCACGGCGGGGCGTTTTGCGAAGCGCGCGCGGCGTGGCTCGACGCCGAACTGGCGAAGGACGCCGCCAAGCCGACCTATATCGTGATGCACCACCCGCCGGTCGAAAGCGGCATCGAATGGATGAACACCCATCCCGACGAGCCGTGGGTGACGCTTTTTACCGATGTGGTGCGAAAACATCCGCAGGTGCGCGGGCTGATCTGTGGTCATCTCCACCGCAGCGTCACCGTGGCCTGGGAAGGGCGCACCGTCGCGATCTGTTCTTCGACCGCGCCGCAGGTCTCGCTCGACCTGCGCCCGATCGACGCGGACCGCCCCGACGACCGGCCGATGATCGTCGCCGAAGACCCCGCCTATGCGCTCCACCGCTGGAACGGGCGCGAACTGGTGAGCTTTTACGACTTTGCCGGGGCGCATACGATGCTGGCGAAATATGACGCGCATTTGCAGCCACTGGTACGCGAGTTGAAGGCCGAGCGGCCGGGCTAATACCCCAGCGTCAGATCGACCCGCGGCTCCACCGCCTCGCCCTTGTTCCAGCGCTCCAGATTCTCCAGAAACCGCTGCGCCGACCGCACGAACATCTTGTCCTGCGCGCGGCCCGACAGATGCATGGTGATGTGCGCGTTGTCGAGGCTCCACAGCGGGTCATCGGCGGGCAGCGGTTCGGGGGTGGTGACGTCGAGGAACGCGGCGGCGATCTGCTTTTCGTTCAGCGCCGCGACCAGCGCGTCCTGATCGACGACGCTGCCGCGCGCGATGTTGATCAGCGTTGCGGTCGGCTTCATCGCCGCGAGCTCGGCGGCGCCGATCATGCCATCGGTCTCGGCGGTTGCGGGGACCGCCAGGATCACCCAGTCGAAACCGCCAAGCCGCGCCTGCCACTGATCGGGGGTCAGCGTGTTCTCACCCGGCGAACGGCGCACCACGGTAACGTCGACCGCGAATGCCTTCAGCCGTTCCTCGATCAGCTTGCCAATCGCGCCATAGCCGAGCAGCAGCGCCTTCGATCCGAACAGCTCGACCTTGCCCGGCGAATCGATCAGCCATTCGCGGCGCTCCTGTGCGCGGACGACGTCGCGATACCCCTTGGCGACGGTAAGCATGCCCATGACGACATATTCGGCGATGGTGATCGCGTTGATCCCGGCACCGTTGGTCACAATCGTGCCGCGCTGGGCGAGCAAATCGAGCGGCATCCCATCGACCCCGGCATAGATCGAGTTCAGCCATTTCAGCTTCGTCGCGGCGGTGATGACCGCCGCCATATCCTTCTTGTCGTACATGTCGAACCAGCCGATTTCGGCGTTGGGTGCGAGGGCGAGCGCTTCGTCCTTCGACTGGAAGAAGCGCGGTTCGACCCAGTCGGGCAGGCGGTTTTCGACGAGCGGACGGATCAGGCCCGACAGGACGGTGACGGTCTTGGTCATAAGATTCCTACTGCTGAAATGCGTGCCAGCCCGCCCAGGCGAGCGGGATAAGGCCGATCAGGTCGACGAGCGCGATGGTGGTGAGCGCCGCAGGGCGCCCATAGGATTGATAGAGAAACAGGAAGCTGAGCATCGAGATCGCGGCGAGCAGGGTCGCAAGCTTGCGCCCGCCGGGGTCGAACGCGGCCCAGACGCAGGCGGCGAGCACCGCGAAGAACAGCGCGGCGCGGTGGTGCATCAGCACGAACAGCGGGTTGCCCGGCGCAATGCCATAGAGCCGCGTGATCAGCGCGGGCCAGACCAGTGCGAGCGCGGGGACCAGATGGACAAGACCGACAAGGAGCCAGCAGATCAGTTGCGACATGCAACGAAGCTAGCATCCCGGCGAGCCGGAACAAGCCTCTAATTGGCGTCGAGCCGCCAGTCCCAGCCGAGCGGGTCGCCATCCATCACCTCGACCCCCGCGGCGATGAGCTCGTCGCGGAGTTTGTCGGAGGTGGCGAAGTCCTTGGCCGCGCGCGCTTCCTTGCGGCGGGTGAGCATGGCTTCGATTTCGGCTTCGGTGATGGCGGCGGATTTGGGGCGGATGCGGAGGTCGGTGCGCGTGAGATTGAGCAAATCCAAACCCAACACGGCATCGACTTTCGCTATTACGACCAGTTTTTCTTCGGGTGGCGCTTGCTTGGTCTGTATTGCCAGTTCGAATAGGGGCAGCATAGCGGCTGTATTGAGGTCTGCGCTAAGCGCGTTATCAATCCAACTGAAGTCGGCACCCGTCTCCGCATCGGCAATCCTATCTGCCGACACCTCAGGTAGCTTTTCGACGATCGCGACCATGCGCTTGAGCCGCGTCAGCGCCGCGCCCAAGCCCTCCCACGAAAACTCCAGCTCGCTGCGATAATGCGCCTGCAGGCACATCAGCCGATAGGCGAGGGGGTGGTAGCCTTTGTCGATCAGCAGTTGCAGGCGCAGGAATTCGCCCGCGCTCTTGCTCATCTTGCCGCTGCGTTCGATCAGGAAATTATTGTGCATCCAGATGCGCGCGCCGCTGGCGTCGCTGCAGCTGTGCGCCTGGTTCTGCGCGATCTCGTTCGGGTGGTGGATCTCGCGATGGTCGATGCCGCCGGTGTGGATGTCGAACGGAAAGCCGAGCAAGGCTTCGGACATGACCGAGCATTCGAGGTGCCAGCCGGGGGCGCCGCGGCCCCACGGACTGTCCCATTCCATCTGGCGCGTTTCGCCCGCGGGGGTCTTGCGCCAGATCGCGAAATCGGCGGCGTGGCGCTTGCCCTCGACCTCTTCGATACGGCCCTCGCCATCCTCGGTCTTCGCGCGCGCGAGGGCGCCGTAGTCGGCGACGGTCGAGGTGTCGAAATAGAGGCCGCCGTCGAGCTCGTAGCAGTGCTTCTCCGCAATCGCCTTCGCGAACTCGATCATCTGCGGGACATAGTCGGTGGCGATCGACCAATGCGCGGGCTGGCGGATGTTGAGCGCCTTGACGTCGGCCCAATAAGCCTCGGTATAATGGCGCGCGATGTCCCAGATCGACTGCGCTTTCTCCGCAGCCATCTTTTCCATCTTGTCCTCGCCCGCATCGGCATCGTCGGTCAGGTGGCCGACATCGGTGATGTTGATGACGTGGGTGAGCTTGTAACCCTTGAACGACAGCGTGCGGCCCAGTGTGTCGGCGAAGACATAGGCGCGCATGTTGCCGATGTGCGGGTAATTATAGACCGTCGGGCCGCAGCTATAGACGCGCGCCTCCGGCGGGTCAGCCGGATCGCCAAGCGTCCCGGGGTGGACGGGCCGGAATTCTTCCAGCTGGCGCGTCAGGCTGTTGAACAGCTTGAGCGGAGAGGCGGGGGCGTCGGTCATGCCGCCGCCCATGCCTTGCGGCTGGGGGAGGCGTCAACCCGATTGACATACCCTAGCCCCGCTACGGCGCCTCGGTCGGCGTCCACAGGTCGTCGTTGCCCGCGCCGGTGACCGGATCGTCGAGCAAAGGTTCGCCGCTCAGCGGATCGAGGTCGCGCATCGTGATCAGCGGCACCGGCAGGCTCTGGCCGTCGCCATTGTCATCCTCGGCATCGGCCTCTTCCTCGATGACGTCCTGCACCGGGAAACTGTTTTCAAGGCCGACAAAGGCGCAGCGTGCGGCGTTGGCGATGACGCAGCCGTTGAAGGTCGAGCGCGGGTCGAAGCCGCCCGCGACCGGCGCCGCGCCGCCGATCGTCAGCAGCGGGATGGTATCGAGCCCGGTCACCTGGCCGGCCGCCCCGATCTGGACCCCGTTGATGACGATCCGCGGCGCGCCGCTGGTGACCACGTCGATGCCGCCCGCACCAAAGGTCAGCCCGCGGCGGCTGGCGAAATCGGTCCCGGCGCCGCTGTTCTGGACATAGAAACCGCCGGAGACTTCGGCGCGGATGCCCCGCGCGAACAAAGACCCTTCGTCGATGACGATCCCGTCGTTCTGCGCCAGGCGCGTTTCGATTGCGTCGGTCGTCGTCGCGGCGCCGACATCGCTGATCGCTGCGGGAGTCGCGACGATGATGTCGTCGGACACCATGTTGAGCCGCCCGGCCGCGTTGGTGCCGTTGACCAGGCGCACCGTGCCCTGGCCCAGAATGACCTCGAGCGCGTCGTCGGCGAACAGGTTGAGCGCGTTGGTGTCGGACAGGCCGGTGAGTTGGACATTGCCGATGACCCGCATCTTGCCTGGGGTGCGGATGGTCAGCGCGCCGTTGGCGCCGAGGTTCGATCCCGCCGCGCCCCCGGCGAGCGTGAAGCTGTCGACGATGACGTCGGGCGGGGTATTGCTGCCGACCGAGGTGTTATTGACTGCCTGCACATCGGGCGCGAAGATTTCGATATTCGTGCCGAACAGCCGCGTCAGTTCGCTGGCATCGAGATGGAAGCCGCCCCGCGTCCCGGTGCCGCCGACGAAGGTCTGGCTGAACACGTCGTTGTTTTCGATCGACAGCGTTTCGGTGCTGCCCGCAGTGCCGACGCGCGCGCCGCTGGCGATGATGATGTCGTTCGATTCCAGCGCGATATTGCGCGCGGTGAGCACGCCGTTCACGACAATATTGCCCGTTGATATGATGTCGGCGGCGTTCGCGGCCAGCGCGGAAATGACGATGTCATTGCCGTTCTGCGCCGTCAGCGCGGCGCGTCCCGCGACGACGCTGGAGGTGATGGTCAGCGTCCCCGACCCGTTGGTCACCACCGCGTCGCCGACATCGGCGTCGAGGACGGCAAAGACGATATTGCCGCCGGTGTTCAGGTTGATGCTGTCGCCGGTCACCGTCACCGGGCCGGTCGAGAGCAGCCCGCTGGAGGTCACGGCGCCGTTGCTCGCATTCAGTCGCGTGGTGCCGCCCGCCTGGATGTTGGTGGCGGTGACGCCGTTCGTCCCGGTCAGCGTCAGCGGCCCGGCGCCGGTGGTCTGGGCGCGGACGATGTCGATGCGCGCGCCGGTCAGGGTCAGATCGCCCCCGGCGCGCACGCGGCCGCCGACGATGTCGCCCGCGGTGACGAGCGACAGGTTGCCGCCCGCGTCGAGCGTGCTGACGAAGCTGCCGCCGGGGCTGGCCAGCGTCGCCAGATTGGCCGCCGCGGCGGTGATCGCGATATTGCGGCCCGCCGCCACGGCACCGGTGGCGTCGAGCGTGCCGGTCGCGGTGACCAGCACGTCGGTGAAGGCGTTGAGCCCCGCCAGCGCCGTATTGCCGCCCTGGGTGCGAATGTCGCTGCTGCCGCCGGTGACCCCCAGGCCCAGCGTCGCCGCGCCGTTGATCGCGATGGCGCCGGGCGTGGTGACCAGAATGTCGTCGCCCGCCGACAGCGTCGCCGCGGCGATCGCACCGCCCGCCGACAGGACGATGTCCGATCCGTCGGTCGCCGAGATGCCTTCGCCCGAATTGATCGTAAAGCCGCTGCCGCCGGCAAAGACGAGCAGCGCGGTGTCGGCGCCTGCGCCGGTCGCGCGAACGTTCGCGGCGTTGAGGTCGCCCACCGCGCGGACCTCGACATCGTCGCCCGCGGTGACGCCGCTGAGCGACGCATTGTTCCCGGCGATGACCAGCATGTCCTCGCCTGCGCTGGCGCCGGTTAGCGTCGCCGATCCGCCCGCACTGACCCCGAACATCCGCGCCGCGGCGCTGTTCGTCAGCGCGGCATTGCCCGCCGCTTCGACGAACACATTGCCCTGTGCCGTGATACCATTGAAATCGACATAGCCGCCATTCGCCGTTGCCGATGCGGTAATGTTGGCGTTCGAATTCAGCCGCACATCGCCGCCCGCCACAAAGGTGCCGGTCAGATCGCCGTCGGCAAAAATCGAGATCGTCCCCGCCACATCGGCCTGATTCACCGCGACCGGGCCGCCCAGGCCAAAGGCGAAGAACGACGCATCGCCGGTGACGGCGCCGGTCAGCGCGATGCTGTCACCGAACGCATTGATGTCGCCGCCCGCCGCGATGTTGGTTCCGGTGATCGCGTTGGCGGCCGACAGGTTGACCGTGCTGCCCGCATCGATTGCAGCGAAGGCGATGCTGTCGCCATTGATGCTGGTCGCCTGCCCTGACCGCAGGGTGCCGGTGGTCGTCACCGCGCCCGCAGCGGTCAGCGTCAAATTGTCAAAGGCATTGATATTGCCGCCGCCGACATTACCCGCCGATGCGGTCAGAATGATGTTCGACAGGTCGGGCGCAGACGCATTGATCTGGAATCCGCTGATGCCCGTGGGGCCGACCGGCAGATAGGTCAGCGTCGCGTTATCGGGGCCGGTTCCGGTGGTGGTCAGGCCATTGGCGATGATCCCGCCCGCGGCGATCGCGGTCAGATCGTCGCCCGCGGTCAGGTTGGCCAGCGTCGCGGTCGTCCCCGCCAACACTAGGATGTCTTCGCCCACATTGACCCCGCTCAGCGACGCCGATCCGCCCGCGTTGACCCCGAGCATGCCCGCCGCGCTGCTGTTCGCGAGGGTGACATTGCCCGCCGCATCGGCGAAAACGCTCGCCGCGATCGGTGGCCCGCTGCTCGAACTTTCAAAGCCGGTGGCGTTTGCCGACGCGTTGATGTTGGCGCGCGAATTGAGCCGGATGTTGCCGACCGCATTGTACGTGCCGCTGATGTCGCCGCTCGCGACGACGATAATGTCATCGTCGCTGTTGGCCAGGTTGATCGCGACGGGGCCGGCGCTGCCGTTGGCGAACAACGAACCGCCCGCAGTGACGGTGCCGGTGATCGCGATGCGCGTCGCGTTCAGGTTGATATTGCCGCCCGCGGTGATCGATCCGCCGCCGATCCCTTCGGCGCCCGCGACATTGCCGCTGGCGGTCAGAAAGACAAAGGCGCCGGCATTGATCGTGTTGAACAGGATCGACTGGCCATTGACCTGAACAAAGCCGCCCGCGGTCGAATTGCCCAGGTCGATCGCGCCGGGCGAGGTGACGGTGATGTCGCCCCCGGTGATGATCGAATTCAGCCCGGTACGGAAACTCGCGCCGCTGGCGGTGAAATCATTCGCGGCTTCGGCATGCTCGACCGACGCCGCGCCCGCGGCGGTCATCACGATGTCGTTGGCGTCGAGCCGGTCGACCCCGATGCCGCCCAGCGTCGAGATGAGGGTCAATGTGCCGCCCGCGTCCAGCAGGCTGCCCGGCGCGCCGCTGATGCTGCCCGCGCTCGCGGTCAGATTGCCGACGGCCTGAAGCGTCGGCGCGGTGCCTTCGCGGGCGTCGTGGCGGATGTCGATCTGGTCGCCCGCATCGATGGTCAGGTTGCCGCCGGCGCTGACGGTGCCGTTCGACTGCGCATAGGCGCCGAACGAGCTGTCGGTGGTCAGCGTCATGTTGCCGGTCGCCGCGATCGTGCCGCCATTTGCCGCAAAGAAAATGCCCGCAGGCGCTTCGGCGGTGTCATTGTTCGTTGGCGGTGCGTCGCCCAGCGCTGCGGCCGCCAGGCTGGTCATCCGTACCGCGCCGCCGCCCGAGGTGCGGATTTCGATGCGTCCCGCGGCATCGCCATTGGCGGCGATCGTCGTCACCCCCAGGTTGACCAGCGCCGGGGTTGCGGCGCCAGCGGCTTCGATCAGCGCCAGCCCGCCGCTGGTTTGCAGCACGGCGCCCCCCGCGCCGTTGCCGCTGGTCCCGGTGCCGCCCGCGCCGCCGGTGCCCGCGATGCCGCTTGCGGTGATGTTGACCGGACTGCCGCTGGAGGTGATCGTGCCGCCATTGGCGAACAGGCGCACCGTGCCGCCGGTCGCGCCGCCGCCGTCGCCGCCGTCGCCGCCGATGAAGCCGGCGCCAAAGCCGTTGAACGCGCCGTCGCCGCCGATCCCGCCCGCGCCGTCGCTGCGCAGCGAGACAAGCCCGCCGGCGTCCGAATCGAGGAAGATGGTGGCGCCGCCGCTGGCCAGGATTTCCAGCGTGCCGCCGCGGCCCGACCCGCCGCTGCCGCCCGCTGCGCCGACGGTTGCGGCGCCGAAAAAGGACGACCCGGCGCCGCCGCCGTTGCCGCCGGTGCCATCGGTCTGGAAATTAGCCTGGCTCAGCGTCGCGCGGCCGTCGGCGCCGGTCGCCTGGATCCGGCCGGTGCCGCCGGTGCCGTCGCCGCCGTCGCCGCCCGCGCCATTGTTGCCGAACGCGCCGTCGCCGCCGCGCGCCGAGGCGTCGACGTTCATGAACAGCGGATCGGCGTTGAAATCGGTGACGATGATCTGCGCCAGCCCGCCCAGCGCGTCGCCGCCGCTGCCACCGAGCAGGCCAAAGCCGCCGTTGCCGCCTTGAGCCGCCGCGGTGCTGGTCACCGCGCCCGTCGCGTTCACCGGCGCGGCGAGGTCGAGCGCCGCGGTGCCGCCCTGGCCGTTGCCGCCCGTGCCGCCGATCCCGATGCCGGTGACCGACCCCGAACTGCTCGATGCAAAGACATTGCCGCCGGCGCCGCCGAAGCCGCCCGCGCCGGCGATCAGGTCGCCAGTGTTGAGCGTTCCCGACACCATGTCGATCGCCGCGGTGCCGCCCTGACCATTGCCGCCGCGGCCCGCCGCGTCGGCAATAC
This sequence comes from Sphingopyxis sp., assembly GCF_051861155.1. GTDB lineage: Bacteria > Pseudomonadota > Alphaproteobacteria > Sphingomonadales > Sphingomonadaceae > Sphingopyxis. Next base: position 96,006 of record NZ_JBHYDE010000004.1, read on the forward strand.
CGCCAAAGGCGCTGAAATCGCCGCCGGCGCCGCCCCGACCCTCGGCATAAGCGGCGACGACGCCGGTCGCGGTGACCACCGCCCCATCGATCACGATCGCCGCGCTGCCGCCGACGCCGGTGCCGCCGGGGCCGCCGGGGATGATGTTCGCTGCATTGTCGTCGCTGCCGTCGGGCCCGCGGCCGCCGGTGCCGGTCGCCGACGCCGTCACCGATGCGGCGTTCAGCGCCCCGCCCAGCAGGTTGATCGCCGCGGTGCCGCCGGTGCCGGTTCCCGCGGTCCCGTCGGTCCCCACGTCCGCGACGGCATCGGCCGCGACCAACAGATCGCCAAGCCGGGCGACGCCGCCGGTCATCGTGAAGGATGCCGCTCCCGCGGTGCTGTTGCCCGTCGCCGCATCGATCTGGCCACCCGCGAGCACCGCGAGCATGCCGCCGGTGAGCAACTGGCCGCCGCTGACCGTCACCGTGGCACTGCCGCCCGCGCCATTGGCGCCGTTAGACTCGATCGTCAGATTGCCCGTCGCGCCGATAACCTGCCCGGTGCCAAGGTTGAACGTCGCGCTGGCGTCGCCGATGAACCTGCCGTCACCCTGGACGACGATGCGCCCCAAATGCGGCGGCGGCACAAAGCTCGACGGCCCGCCCGTCGGCACCTGAAGGAGCGGCTGGCCGAGCAGCGCGCCGCTGGCGCGCGCGAAGGTGTTGCTGCGAAACAAGGTGTCGTTGACGGTGATATTGGCGGCGGCGGCGTTCGCCGGAGCGCCGTCGAGTTCGCCATTGAAGATATTATACCCCGCCGACAGCCGCACCGCGCCGTCGGGGTCGGTTGATGCCGATACGGCATCGTCATAACCGATCGAGCCCGAAACCAGCATGGTGACAGCATCATTTTTGGGAATGGCGACCATATAGATGCGGCTCTGGTCGACATCGTCCTGTTCGTGCGCCGGACCCGTGGTGCTGCCGGTGTGGGTGATGACGTTGCCGCCTTCCGCCCCGATCAGCACATTGATGTCGAACAGCCCCCTGTTGATGCGGATGTCGGCCTGTTCGGCGGCGACATAGGCCGCCGAACCATCGACGCGCACCCCACCCGCCTGGACGATGCGCGGCGCAACGATTGCGACATAGCTGCTGCCGGGATTGAACGCGTTGTCGGCGTTGATCGCCGCGCCGTTCGCGATGTTGACCGGAGCGACATTGCCCGATGCGCCGCGAAAGCGGATTTCGCCCGCCGGGCCCAGCAGGCCGCCGGTTGTGATGACGTCGTTCGTCGTCAGCACCAGGCTGCCGACGTTGATGACCCCGGTGGCGCCGATCAGGATGCCGCCGGCGTTATAGAACCAGATATGGCCGTTCTGCAGCGTCGGCAGACCCGCGATCGACACGACACTGTTCACCGTCCCGTTGAGCGCGATCTGGTCTGCGATCGGGGTGCCCGACGCCGCGATGAAGCGGTTGAGCACGATATAGTCGACGCTGTTGCCGACAAAGTTGAGCGTGTTTCCGGCTGGCAGAAAGTCGATGATGCCGCCGACGGGGGCATTGGAGGGTGTCCAATCGATGATCGTCTGCGGCCCGTTCACATTGACCGTCGCCGGGTTCATGCCGGTACCAGTCGTCGTCCCGGCGGGCAGGGTGGTGATCGTCCCCGACCCCGCGACCTGCGCCAGCGCCGGCCCGCCACAGGCCAGCGCGATCATCCCGGCACCGATGGCGCAACTGGTCAGCAGGCGCCGTTTGCCGCGGTGGCCGGGTGTGGGAGCGATGGTGGCACGCATGGCTTTGGTCCTCGATACGAAAATCATCAGCGCGCCCTCACGCCGAACTGGGTGGTCAGCGACACCAGCAGCCTGGGATCGGGCTTTTGCGCCAGAAATCCGCCGCGGTTCAGCGGCGCCGCCACCGTCACGTCGAGCCGCGCGACATCGCCGTACGCGACGCGCACCCCGCCGCCCGCCGAATAGAGTTTCTGGGGGTTCAGCCCGGCGAACGCGCTGTCCTTGTTCCACACCCATACCGCGTCGAAAAAGGCGAAGGGCTGGACCGCGAACGCCTTGGTATTGGCGGGGACGAACGAGCCGTAGCGCGCCTCGAGCGCGACGCCGACGCCGCTGTCGCCGATGATGGTCCCGGGATCGAAGCCGCGCCCGACGGTGAAATTGCCGCCCGAAAATTCCTCATAGGCGAGCAGTGGATCGCTGGCCCATTGCGCGCGCGGCGCCGCCGACAGCGTGAACAATTTGTGCGGCCGCCATTCGGCAAGCGCGTTGGCGCGCAGCAGGAAGGCGTCGGGCTTGCCTTCGACGCGGGTCAGCGGCACCGCGCCGGGCAGGAAACAGGCGGCGCCCGCCGCGCCGCAATCGTCGCTGGCCCCCAGAAAGCTGGCGCCCTGCCGCGCTTCGAGCGAGGTCGACAGCGCCCAGCGCGGTTCGCTGGGGCTGTAGCCGCCGCGCCCGGCGACCGAAGCGGGGTCGATCCAGTTCGCGTCGGCGCGCAGGTTGAAGACGCGCAGCCGGTCGCGGTTGATCGGCACCCCGCCCAGCCCGATGTCCTGATCGATCAAATCGAGCCCGCCGCCGATCGTCAGGCGGCGCGCCTGCGTCAGCGTCAGCGGATAGGATATGAACAGGCTGGCGATCTGCGTCTTCGACTTGATCGGAAAGGCGGTGATGTCGGGGCGCGTCCAGGCGTAGGTATAGCTGGCGCCCAGGCGCAGCCCTTCGCCACCGACGCGGAACTCGTGCGCCAGCTGGACGACCTGCTGCTCGTCGAAATCGGGGGTCGAGTAAAAGCTGGCGGTGGTAAGGTCGCCCATGCCGGTCAGCCCGGCAAGACGCACGCGCGCGACACCGCCCCAGCGTCCGACGTCGCGCGACCCGAAATTCTGCGCGTTGAAATCGAACAGCACCGGGGTGCGCGCCACCAGCACTTCGCCGACGACTTCGCCCGGCGCCGCGCCAGGACGCAGCGTCAGCCGCGCGTCGAGCCCGGGGATGTCGCGTGCGAGCAACAGATAGCGTTCGGCGTCGACGATGTTGAACACCGGCTGGTCGTCGAGCCGCGAGAGATAGCGTTGCAGCAGCGGTTCGTTGGCGCCCGCATCGCCGCGCACCTCGATCCGCGCCATCCGCGCCGCCAATATGTCGAGCCGCACGACGCCGTCAGCGATCGTTTGCGGCGGCACGCGAACCGCCGCCAGATAGCCTTTCGATCGCAGCATCGTCGCGGCGCGGTCGCGAATGTCGCAGACGACCGAAATCGGCAGATCCTGTCCGACCTTGTCCGACCAGCTCGGCGTCAGCATCGCGGCGTCGATCCCCTCGACGCTGGAAAATTCGACCGCGCGCAGCGTGACGCGGACGGTCGCAAATTCGGGGTTGGCCAGCGGGCAGGGTGCGCGTTCGATGGCATCGTCGGCCGACACGACCCGCTCGTTCGGCGGGGTCACCGGGGCCAGCGTCGGTTGCTGGATTTCCTCGCGGGTCGGGATTTGTGGGGTCGCCTGGGCCAGCGCCGCCGCGGGCAGCGCCGCGGCGATCAGCGCCGCCGAACCGCACAGCCTGCCCCGAAGGGCGGCGCGCTTCGGCCGAACCCCCGTATATATCCCCTGAACCCCCGTGATCATCACCACCCCTTGTGTACGAACGCAGCCGCGAAATCGCGGTGCGACAATTCATCAGACACCGCCGAACACCGGCAGCGCGAATTTTTCGACCCAAGGAAAGCTTCTGCCGACGGATCGGCAGATTTTCTTCTTATTGTTATCAGATGGTAGCGGACGGTTCAATATTTCCACATTTCGGTTAACCTTATCCGGCCTCGGCTTCCGACATCGCATCGACCAGCCGGTTGAGCTGCGGCGCGCAGCCTTTTGCCATCAGCATGTCGACCGACCCTTCGATCGTGTCGGGTGCATTTTCCAGCGGGGTGAAGCGTACCTTGACCGGCGCGGGCAGGCCGCCACCCGACAGTCGGTAATCGACGCCATATTGTACCGGCAGCGTGTCGGTCGGCCATTTGCGGAAATTGGCGCCGTCGACCAGCGCGACGGTCGCCTTCTTGCCGGCGCTTTCGATTTCCAGCGCGGTGTCGCCCTCCATGTTGGGACGCCACAGCATCAGCGTTGCCGGGTCGGCGACGCAGAAGGTGCCGGCTTCGCGGTAGTCGAGCAGCCACAGGTTCGGTGCGCGCGCATCAACCGGTGCGGCATCGCCCGGGCCACGGGAAAATCCGCCGCGCGAACGCATCGTCGGCCCCTTGGCGAGCATGCGGGTGACGGTGCCGCTCATCGACTGGCTCGCCTGGATCGTGCCGCTGGCGCCAAAGGTGCCGGGGCCGGACAGGGTGCGCGTCTTGCCCGCCTGCATCAGCACGACCTTGTCGCCCGCGACCAGCGTCAGCTTGTCGGCCGACTTCAGCTTGGCGCCGGTCGGATATTTGCTCGCCGAGGGTCCGGTCGAGCGGACGACCATCGATTGCGCGGCGGCGGTGCCGACGACGGCCACCGCCATCACGGCAGCGGCGGCGGTCAGGCTCAGGCGCCGCATGGGCAGATCAGGAAAGGACATAGCTTTCTCCTTTTTCGGTATCGTTGAGGCGTTCTATCAGGAACATGATGGCTGCATCCTGACTAAATTCGGCGGTCAATGCTGTGGCGCCCGTCACATAGGCATCTTTATCGCCCGCGGTGTGCGCGGCAACCAGCGCCGCGATGCGCGCGCGCTGGTCGGGGGCAAGATCGGGGCGCGGGGTCAGCACGTCGACGGGCTGGGCGCGGCCACGCAATGTCACCCGCCCCATCGGCACCAGATCGTCGCGGCCCGATCGCGCCGCGGCTTCGGCCGAGACGAGGACGCCGGTCTTCAGGCTCTTGTTCGCGGCTTCGAGCCGCGACGCGGTGTTCATGCTGTCGCCCAGCGCAGTATATTGGATCCGCCCCTCGCCGCCGAAATTGCCGACGATCGCGTCGCCGACATGTAGCCCGACGCGCGTCATGCCTAGCGGCGGGACGCCCTCAGCCAGGTCGACGCGGAATTTCTCGCCCGCCTCATACATCGCCAGCGCTGCGGCGGCGGCCTGCGGCCCGTCGTCGGGGCGGCTGAGCGGGGCGCCCCAAAAGGCGACGATCGCGTCACCGACGAACTTGTCGATCGTCCCGCCATGGTCGAGCACGATGTCGGACAGGCGGTCGAGATAGGCGTTGAGCAGCCGCGCGACGGTTTCGGGGGTCACCGCATGGCTGAGCTTGGTAAAGCCTTCGAGGTCGGTAAAGACGCAGAAGATGTTGCGTCGCTCACCGTGCAGCGACAGCTGGTCGGGATCGCGCATGATCTGTGCCGCGACATCGACGGGCAGATATTTGCCGAGCGCCGATTGGGCAAAGGCACGCTGGCGCGACCCGATCGTGCGCGCCGCGGTGCCGACCGCGGCATAGCCGAACAGCCAGCCGATCGCCCAGCCAAAGGTGGGCAGGGTGGTGGTATCGACGCCGCGGCCCTGCAACCAGAAAGGGAAAGCGACGAAAAACGCCATCTGCCCGAAAAAGGCGAGCGCGACCCAGCGCGCGCGCAGGTCGATCAGGCTGGTCAATCCCCCCGCCAGTACGATCAGGATCGCAAGAATCCACAGCGCCGGTGCCGACAGCGGCCGCGACCACGCGTTGTCGAGCTGTTGCGCCAGCATATGCGCGTGGACCTCCAGCCCGATCATCGTTTCATGCTGGCCGGTAATCGGATCGGTGAAGCGGCTGAGCGGGGTGTTGAACTGATCGTTGTCGATGATGTCGCCGCCGATCAGGACGTAACGATCCTTGACCAGCTCTGAAAAGCCCGCGCGCATATCGGCATCCATCGGCATCGCGAAGGTGTCGATCGGGATATTGGCAAAGACCGGCTCTTCCTGTCCGGCGGCAGCGCGCGCCGGTACCAGAAAGCGGATATTGCCCTGGAAATTCGCATGCGCGGGATCGACGGGCGCCATCGCATTGGACATCAACGGCGGCAGGTTTTTCGGCCGGTCGGGCCAGTTGCGGATCACGCTGTCGTCGTCGGTACGGAACAAGACGCTCGTCGGCTTGGTCTTGTCGGTCGCCACCGCGGCGATGAAGGCTTCGAGGAACTTCTGCTGTTCGTAAAAGATCGTGTTCGGATTGCTCGCCTGCTCGGCATAGGCGAGCCAGGTTGGCGTCGTCATCGCGCGCAGCTGCGTCTTCAGCACCTCGTCGTCGGGGCGCGGCGAATCGAACGCAATATCGATGCCGATCGCTTTTGCCCCCATCTGGTCGATATTGCCCAGCGCATTGGCGAGCAGGGTGCGGTCGAGCGGCGAGCGGATACCGGTGTTGAACAGGGTTTCGTCATTATAGGTAACCAGGACGATGCGTTTGTCCTGTTCGACATGCGGCGCCATCAGCGTTGCGCGCGCATCGTACAGCGCGCGTTCCGCGGCATCGATCAGCGGCATCTGCCAGCTAAAGCGCGCGATCAGCACCGCGACGATCAGGAAGGCGATCGTCGCCGCCATCCGCGATGGGCCGAGCTGCATGACCAGTCGGCGCACCTGCTTGCGCAGCGGCACCGCGAGCCGCTGGCCGTCCGGCGCGGAGGTTTCGGCCGCGGGCGTGCTGGGATCGGACAGGGGCATCGGATCAGCGGGCAGCGCGGCCGGCACCTTCTTGCGCGGGGGCGGCGTCGGCGGTGGCGGCGCCGGCGTGGAGCAGCGGCTGGCTACCGTCGCCGATGATTGCGAAGCCTGCCCAATAATAGGGGTGCGACGTCCGCTGGTCATCCATTAGCCGCATCTGCGTCCCCCACATCGCGTCGGCGACGCTGGTGCCCTGACCTGCGGCGAACAGTCCGCCGATCAGCCGCTTGGTCGCATCGAAATCGTCGGGCGCCGGCCAGTGGCTGGCGATCACCGAGCGGCCCCCGGCGCCGATGAAGCTGCGCACCAGCCCGTCGAGCGCGTTGCCGCCGCCCGACAGCCCGGCTTCGCGCGTTGCAGCGACCGACGCCGCGCCCGCGGTATCGCACGCTGACAGGATGACCAGATCGGCGTTGATCTTGAGGTCGAAGATTTCCTGAAAGGTGAGCAGCCCGTCCGAATCGCCGTCGCCGAACGATGTAACCAGCGCCGGGCGCGCCGGGCAGGCGGGGCGCGGCGCGGTGACTAGCCCGTGGGTCGCGAAATGGATGATGCGATAATCGCTGAGGTCGGCGCGCGTCTTGACCGCGTTGTCGGTAAAGGCGCCGCCGGTCAGCAGCGTCCCCGCGTCGCCGCCCATGGCGTTGCGCGCGGTGACCAGCTCGTCGGCGGAAATCGGGCGCGCCCATTGTCCGACGTCCCAGCGGCAGTCGCCGTCGATGCCGCCCGCCGAAGCGCCGCGGGTACCGAGCGAGGGCAGCGTCGTGCCGCCGACCGGCAGATTCTGCCCCAGCCCAAAATATTGGTTCGCGGCCTTTGACGGCGCCGCCTGCCGCGCGTTGCGGAAGGCGAGGGTCGAGACCGCGGTGCTCGGCCGCGTCGTGCGCCCCAGCCACGCGACTTCGCGCATGTCGAACGGATCGGCGTCGGGATCGAGCAGCCGCTGCTGATAGGCCGCCAGACCCGTGTCGGCGGTGACGAGCAGGTTGATCGGCAGCCGCAGCATCGCGCCGTCGGGTTCGAAAATCAGATGCGCGACGCTGGGCAGCCTGGGCGCGACCGGGCCGAACAGCTGGCCATACAGTTTATGCGCGGTCGCGGCGTCGAAAGGATAAGTCACGCGGCGCCCGTTTTCGACGATCGAGATCGTCGAGCGCAGCGTATCGACCGCGGTGTCGAGCGCCGCGGCGCCGATGTCCGATTGCCACAGCCGCGCGCCGCCGGGTTCGATCAGCATCGCATAGACCGCATCGCCGACGACGAGCATCTTCAGATAGGCCTCGTCGGGGCGCAGCACCTGTTGCAGCTCGGCGAGGTCGAGCTTGCCCGGCGCGACGACGCGATATTGCGGAAACGCCGACAGCGCGGCGATCGATTCGGCCTGCTGGAACGCCAGATTGTCGAGCTGGGTCTTGAGATCGGCGCGCAGCGCATTGATTTCGGGCGACACCGGCAGCTGCGCGAGCCGCGCATCCTCGATCCGCGCGCGTTCGATGTCGCGGTTCAGCGTCGTCGCCTGACGGAACAATCGCGCGCCATCGTCGCTGCCGCTCGACAATTCGCGCGCCAGCACCGCCTGGGTGTCGGCGACGCCGGGGCGGACCTGCAATTGGCTGGCGACAAAGAAATCGCCGACCGCGGCGGGATCGGTCGCCGCGCGGCTGGCGAGCAGCCGGTAATAGGGCGCCATCATGTTCGCCATGCCGGTGGTCGAGCGTTGCGACTTCGCCAGTTCGGCGACGACGTCGCGATAGATCGCCAGCGCCTTGTCGTCCTGGCCTTGGCGGGTCAGAAAGGCGGCATAGCGCGCCCGCGCCGAGGCGAGCGCGTTGGTTTCCGGATATTCGATCGCGAGCGCGTTCACCGATTCCATGAAGCGCGCGTCGGCGGCGGCGCTATCGCCCAGCGCCTCTTCGGCAAGCGCGAGTTCGCCCAGCATCTGCGAGCGCAGCCGCACGATCGAGGTAACGCGGCCTTCGCGCACCGCGACCGCATCGGTGAGGCCTTTGAGCTGTGCCGCCTTGGCGGCGGCGCCATTGCCGCGCAGCCGTTCGACGGTGCCGAGCAGGTGGACCGCCTGCGCATCGATGATCTGGCCGCGTTCGATCGGGGTCAGCCGCTCGCGATCCGACCCTTGCTGGACGGCGCGGGCGGTGCTGCCGCTATTGACCCCGGCGACGATCGTCGGGGTCAGCGTGACGCTGGCGCCGTCGACGGTGACCGCGCTGGTCAACGGCGGGATAGGCCTTTGCAACAGCGCGGCCGCGGCGTCGTAATCGCGCTGGTTCAGCGCGTGGATGGCGCGGAAATTGCGGCGCAGGCGCAGCTGGACGGGGTCACTGGTCGGCACCGCCTCGGCCTCGGCAAACAGCCGATCGGCCTCGCCGAACTCGCCCAGGTTCGATCGTTGCAGCGCGCGGTTCAGGGTGAATTCGGTAGGGTCGATGTCGGCCGCCGCCTGGTCGCCCTGGGTGCGGCGCGACAGGGTTTCGAAAAATTCGGCGGCCTCGGCATAATCGCCGCTGTGGTTGCGCCGGTATCCCTCGGCCAATGCCTTGTCGACGTCGATCGCGCCCGCCTGGGTGCGCGCGAAACCGTCGTTGCCGCCGACCGACGTGGTCGCGACCTTGATCACCCCGGGCACGACCCGGCGCTGGCGGATCGAATCGAGCGCGATGTTGAGCGCGTCGCCATAGGCGGCGAATCCCTCGACGACATAGGCGGTGTCGCCGTCACTCTCGATCCGCGTCTGCCACACGACGCTGCTGTCCTTGACCGTGCAAGTGCCGTCGGCGGCGCAGGTGACGGCGGCGGCACGGCCGCGCTCGACCCGCGCTTTTGCCGCATCGGCGCTGGCGCGCAGCATGCGCACGGTGCCGACCGGCTGGCTGGTGTCGCGGCATAGGATGACCCAGGCGCGGTCGAACATCCCGTCGATCACGCGGTCGCGCACCGTCGCCTGCACCGCGCACAGCGAACCGCCCTGATCGCCGATCGAAAAACTGTCGCGCAAAGTGGGGTCGGTGCCCTGCGCCTGCGCGATGCCGGGCGCCGCGCATGCGAGCGCCGCCAGTATCGGCAGGCAAAACGGACGTCGAGCGGTCATCACCAATCCCCCAAACACAAGCCCAGAGGCGCCCGGCCGGCGCAAGCGGCGGCAAGGCGCAGTCTTCATTGCTGCGGTACGACCCATTCCCTGATCCGAACCCTAACCCCTTCGCCCGAAAAAGGGAAGTGATCAGCGGCACAGGCGGCTTGCGCCCATGGGGCGTGCAACCTATCTGCAGGGCGACAGTTTCAAACCGGTGAGGATATGATGAGCGGATTCGACGACCGAGAACGCGCCTTCGAGGCCCAATTCGCCCGCGACCAGGACATGCAGTTCCGGATCACCGCGCGCCGCAACCGGCTGGTCGGCGAATGGGCCGCCGAACGCATGGGGCTGACCCCCGAAGAGACCGACGCCTATGCCAAAGCGGTGGTGCAGGCCGATTTCGAGGAAGCGGGCGATGAAGACGTCATCCGCAAGCTGGCGGGCGACCTGACCGCGGCGCAGGTCGAGATCAGCGACGCCGAAATCCGCGCCGCGCTGAACGACAAGTCGGTCGAGGCGCGGCGCCAGTTCATCGACAGCCAGAACTGACGGGACCGCTGCGATGGGTATGCGCCAGGATGATTTGCGGGCGATGATCGTCGCGGCTTTTCCCGATGCCGATGTCGCGATCACCGATCTGGCGGGCGACAATGACCATTATGCCGCGCATGTGATCAGCGAATCCTTTCGGGGGATGACGCGGGTCGCGCAGCACAAGGCGGTCTATGCCGCGCTGGGCGGGCGCATGGGCGGCGAACTTCATGCCTTGCAATTGACCACGGCCGTCCCTTCATAGGGGCGATCACCCAATTTATGGCGCGCTGCGCCGCCGGAGACGATTATGACCGAAGCCATTCACGACCGCATCGCCAAGCTGGTCACCGACAACCCCGTGCTGCTGTTCATGAAGGGCACGCCGCTGTTCCCGCAATGCGGCTTTTCGTCGCGCGCCATCGCGATGCTCGACCGGCTGGGGGTCGAATATGACACCGTCGACGTGCTGCAGGACATGGAAATCCGCCAGGGTATCAAGGAATTTTCCGACTGGCCGACGATCCCCCAGCTGTATGTGAAAGGCGAATTCGTCGGCGGCAGCGACATCATGATGGAAATGTGGGAAGCCGGCGAGCTGCATACGCTGATGACCGGCATTCCGGCGCGCGCGGAATAATCCGGCGCCGCGATCGAGCGCTGTCCGGGGCTCGGCCGAGATTGGGAAGGGCGGCGGTGTGCCGCCCTTTTTCGTCTTTGCGGGCCGTTTTTTTGGCTATTACCCTCCCTTTCAGGAAGGGGAGAAGGGCGGAGACGATCATTTTCTACCGTCCGCCCAGACACCGACCTACCCCACTTCTTCCTGCAGCGCTTTCACGATCGCGGCGACCGAGGTCGGGGCATAGGCAAAGCCCATATGACCGCAGTCGACTTCGACCTGGCGGTCGCTTTCGTGGGGCAGCCCGCGTGCGCTGCCCACCGCGATCACGCCGTCATAGGCTGACCATAGCGCAAAGGTCGGCATTTCGGGACGCGGCGCAGGGTGGAAATCGATCGGCGGATTATCGACCGGGTGGCGCGCGACCAGATGATAAAGCCGCCAGGCGCGGTTGGCGCGGCGGCTCCCTGAAAAGGGCGAGCCGAGGGTGACGACGCGCGCGACCTTGTCCGGGTGATGCTTGGCATATTCGCGCGCGTAAATGCCGCCCAGGCTCCAGCCGACCAGCGCCGGGGCGTGGCCGGTGCGGTCGATGATCCATTGCACGCGGCTATCGATGCGCTCGATGATGTCGGGGGTGGCGCCGCGGTTGAAGCCGAGGCCCCAAGCATAGCAGCGAAATCCGGCGCGGCGCAGGTCGGCGCGCAGTGCCTTGGTCGCCCAGTCGCCCGACAGGAACCCCGGCAGCACCATCACTGGCGGATGGTCGCTGTCGGGATTGGGTTCTGGCGGCATCGCGCGGATGCGGCCCCACAGCGCGCGGACCAGTCCCGTCACTTCGCGCCACAGCAGGCCCAGCGACGGCGGCGCATCGGGGTCCGGAATGCGTGCGGGCCATTCGGCGCGCCGGGTGAGCAGGTTGCGGATCATGGACGGCCTAATCTCACACTCGTCATTCGCGCGAAAGCGGGAATCCGGCTGGACCCCGGGTCATGCCCGGGGAGACGAGACAGAAATCACTTCTTCGGGACCAGCTTCACCAGCTTGCCATCCTCGCCATCGATGAGCAGCCATACCGTGCCGTCGTCGCGCACTTCGACCTCGCGGATGCGGGTGCCGAAATCCCAGCGGTCGGATTTGGTCAGCTTGTCGCCATTGATCGCCATGCGGATCAGCCCTTCGCCCGACAAGGCGCCCATCAGCAGGCTGTTTTTCCAGCCGGGATACAGGTCGCCATTGTACCAGGCGAGGCCGCCGGGCGAGATGGCGGGGTTCCACCACAGTTTCGGTGCCGCAAATTCGGGGCGGGTCGGATGGTCGGGAATATCCTTGCCGTCATAATGGTCGCCGTTCGACACGATCGGATAGCCATAATTGGCCTTGGCCGCGACCAGATTGACCTCGTCGCCGCCCTTCGGCCCCATTTCCTGATTCCACAATTGCCCGGCGCCGTCGAAGGTGAGGCCCAGGATGTTGCGGTGGCCGAGCGACCAGATTTGCGCAGTCACGCCGCCCTGCGCCGCAAACGGATTGTCGGCGGGCACGCTGCCGTCGGGGTTCAGGCGGACGATCTTGCCCAGATTGGCCTTCATGTCCTGCGCCGGGTCGAATTTCTGGCGCTCGCCCGATCCGATGAACAGATATTTGCCGTCGGGCGAAAAGGCCAGGCGGTGCGAATAATGGCCGCGGCCGGTGACTTTGGGCGACTGGGTCCAGATCGTCTTGAGTCCTTCCAGCCGCGGGGCTGCGCCCTGAACCAGCCGGGCCATACCGACGACGGCGCCATAGGTGCCGCCCGCGCCGGGTTCGATCCAGCTCAGGTAAACGGTGCCGCTGGTCGCGAAATCGGGGGCGACGATGATGTCGCCAAAACCGCCCTGACCGCCATAGGCGACCGCGGGCACGCCCGCGACGTCGAGCGTCGGGCTGCTCTCCTGCCACAGTTTCAGTTTGCCCGCTTTCTCGGTGATCAGCGCGGCGCGGGTGCCGGGGACAAAGGTCATCGCCCAGGGTTCATTAAAGCTCGCGACCTCCTGAACCGTGAACGGCGCCTCGGCGACCGGGGCCGCGGGCTGATCGCCCGACGCGTCGAGCTTGGCGGGATCGGCGGGCTGGCTCGATGCGGTGCTGGCCGAGCAGGCGCTGGCGGCGAGCGCCGCGGAAAGGGCGAGGAGCGGCAATGTTTTCATCGGGAAAGCTCGCTTTGCTGGGGGGAAGGATGCGCCAATCTGGCGCGGCGGCGCGGCAAAGTCGAGAGGCGTTCGTGCGTCCCCTAGCGGTTAGCTGCTTCGCGCCGCGCCGTGATGATCTCGACGCTGTCCATGATCGCATCGACCGCCTGGCTGGCGGGTGGCGCGTCGGCACGCTTCTGCGAAAACTGGCCGCTGTTCATAATCTCTTCCAACGCGGCTCGCGCGCGCGAGACGCGGCTTTTCATCGTGCCGAGGGCACAATCGCAAATGCTTGCGGCTTCTTCATAGGACATGCCGCCAGCGCCGACGAGGATCAGCGCTTCGCGCTGGTCCTGCGGCAATTCCATCAGGCCGCGTTGCAAATCGGCCATTTCGCCGCTGTCTTCCTGACTGGCGCGCGTCGACATCGTCCGTTCGACCGCAGTTTCGTCATATTCGCCGACAAATTTGTTGCGGCGCATCTGCGACAGGAAAGTGTTGCGCAGGATGACAAAGGTCCACGCCTTGATCGACGTGCCGCGCTCGAACCGCTCGCGCGACGCCCACGCCTTGACCATCGTGTCCTGCGTCAAATCGTCGGCCAGATCGGGGCTGCCCGACAGGCTGCGGCCATAGGCGCGCAGGTGCGGAATCACCCCGGCGAGCAACGCCTTGAATTCGGTGTCGGACAGGCTGTCGCCAGCCTCAGCCGCGGCGGCACTGTCCGCCATTATTGTTTCGGACTTTTCTGGTCGAGTTGCGACAAAAGGTCGAGCATCTGATCGGGCAATTGTTCGGAAACGATATTGCCATAGATCATGCGCAGCTTGGCGCTGACCGGTTCGGGAGCTTGGCGACCGGTCAGCGTGCGATGCCACTGGTCGCTGTCGGTGCCGGGAAAGCTGCCCTGCTCGCGATTAGGCGCAGCGGTCCCCGGGGGCGGGGCGCCCTTGCCGTTCGTCCTGTTGTTGCCTTGCGTAGCCATGCCGAAGCAACGACGAAAACGCCTGCGGGTTCCCGACAGGGTCTTTTTTTGCGACGAATGCGTTGCCAAGATGCCACACGCGCCCTATTCGGAACGAAGCGTAGGCGACCAGGCTTGCGGCGAGGGGTGTTGCATTGCCTTTCCCGCACGGGACGGCTGGAGAAACGTCGCTTGCTTTCCGTCATCTATATCAGCGTGGCCGATCCGTTGATCGGCGAACAGGATATTGCCGCGCTGCTCGTGCAGTCGCGCCGCAACAATCACCGCGATGCGCTCACCGGCGCCTTGATCTTCAACGGTCATAATTTCCTGCAATTGCTCGAAGGTCCGGCGGCCAAGGTCGAGGCGTGCCTCACCGCGATCCGCGGCGACCCGCGGCACAGTGGGATGGTCGAGATCCGCCGCCGCGCGATCGACGAGCGCGCCTTCGCCGAATGGTCGATGCTCTATGATCCCAACTTCCGCGGCCATGACGACAATCTGGCACGGCTGGCGGCGAACGGTCGGCTCGATCCGCAGGATGCGCTGATGATGGAAAATTTCATCGCGCTCGGGCGGCGGCGTCCCTCGGGTGCAGGCGCCGCCGATTGAGCGCGGCGGAGCCCTTTTTCCCGGCATTCCGCGGTTCGGGTTTGCATCGCGGATGCGACGCGCTAAGCCTCAGGGCCATTGTGATCGTTACCGCCAAAACTAAGGCTATTTTATCAACGACCTGACGCCTCCACCGCCCGACCCTCAACCGCTCGACGACGCCAGCTTCAAACGCGAACTGGCGGCGATGTTGCCGCATCTGCGCGCCTTTGGCCGCAGCCTGTGCGGCAATGCCGACCTGGCTGACGATCTGGTGCAGGAAACGATGCTGAAGGCGTGGAAGGCGCGGGCGCAATATGTGCCGGGACCGGCCAGCATGAAAAGCTGGGCGTTCGTTATCCTGCGCAATTGTTTCCTGTCACAGATGCGCCGCAAGAAATTCACCGCCGAATATGACGAGATGGCGGCCGAACGGCTGCTCGTCGCACCCGACGACCAGGACGACAGCCTGCATCTGGCCGATGTCCAGCGTGCGCTGTTGATGCTGCCGGTCGATCAGCGCGAGGCGCTGGTGCTGATCGGCGCGGGGCAGCTGTCCTATGAAGAGGGCGCGGCGATCTGTGACTGCGCGGTCGGGACGATGAAAAGCCGCGTCTCGCGCGCCCGCGCCGCGCTGCAAGCCATTTTGGAAAGCGGCACGATGCCGCTGCGCAGCGCCGACGAACTGGCATCGAGCGAGGTCTTCCGCTCGATCATGGACGATGTTGACAATCTGACCGCGAACGGCTCCGGGCGCGACTAGAGCCTGGCCCCAAGCCTGGGTTACGCCGCCAGCTGCGGGGTGAACAACAGGCTCTGGCTGATCGCCGCGCGCACCGTGTTTTCGCGGAACGGCTTGGAAATCAGGAAGGTCGGTTCGACGCGCCCGCCGGTCAGCAGCCGTTCGGGAAAGGCGGTGATGAAGATCGCGGGCACCGGCGCCAGCGCCAAAATATCCTGCACCGCATCGATCCCCGACGATCCATCGGCCAGCTGGATGTCGGCGAGTACCAGCCCCGCGTCGGTCGCCTCGAACGCGGCGACCGCGTCGGCGTGGGTGGTCGCGACCCCGGCGACCGTGTGGCCGAGTTCGCGGACGATCTGTTCCAGCTCCATCGCGATCAGCGGCTCGTCCTCGATGATCAGCACCGACGTGCGCGATTCGCGGTCGAGTTCGCCGATCGCATCCGCCAGCAGCAGCTCGACCGTCGCTCCGTCGGTGCCGGTGATCGCGGCGGCTTCGCTGACCGAAAAGCCTTCGAGTGCGGTCAGCAACAGGATCTGGCGGCCCAGCGGGGTCATCTGCGCGAGCCGCTGGTTCGCGGCGCGCACGAACGGGTCTTCGCCGTCGTCGTCGCCTTCGCCATCGTCGATATAGGCGCTTTCCCAGATACGGTGAAAATTGCGGTACAGGTCGATGCGGGTGCCGTGGCCGGCGCTGAATTCATCGGGGGCGGCGACGATGACCTCCAGCGTGGTGTGAACGAAATTGTCGCCATGTTGCTGGCTGCCCGTCAGCGCGCGCGCATAGCGCCGCAAAAACGGCAGATGTCCGCGAATTTCTTCACCCAAAGCCATGCAATCTTCCTCCCGCTCAGGCCCATCATACGCGCCCCGGCGGATGTCGGTTCCGCAGCCGCGCGGCAAAATGCGCGACCAATTGCTGCAACTTGTCACGATGCGGTGCGTAGAGTCAGCCGGAACGCGATGGGGTTGGGGTGTAAGTAATCGAAATTGCCACACTTTTCTTAAATTGGCGGCAAGTGCACTTTTTTAGGGACCATATTCATGGCAGAGCGGCCCGGAGCGGTGCGAGGAAGCGAGGGGCAGGACTTGGCGGACGGTGGCAATGCAGATGCGGGGCAGGTCGAACGGATGCGCCTCGCCACGCTTCGCGAATATCGGATTTTGGATACCGGACCGGAGGAAGCGTTCGATCGCGTGACCAAGATGGTCGCCGACCTGTTCGACGCGCCGATCGCGCTGGTGTCGCTGGTCGATGATTGCCGCCAATGGTTCAAATCCTCCTATGGCCTCGACGCGTCCGAAACCTCGCGCGACATCAGTTTCTGCCAATATGTCGTCGCCGAAGACAGGCCGATTATCATCACCGACGTGATGGGCGACGAACGGTTTCGCGACAATCCGCTGGTCACCGGCGACCCCTTTATCCGATTTTACGCCGGGGTGCCGCTGCGTGCCTATAATGGCGCGATCCTGGGGACGCTGTGCGTGATCGACCGCAAGGAACGCGGCACGCTGGCCGACCGCGAACTGGCGCGGCTCGAGGATTTTGCCGCAATCATCATGGCCGAGGCGGATTTGCGGCGGATCGTCATCGAACGCGACGAAGCGCGGCAGACGCTGGAACGCGCACTCGATTTTTCGGGCATCGCAACCTGGCGCTTCGACGCCCGCACCGGTGCGATCCAGTGGAGCGGTGCGGTCGCCGAACTGTGGGGCGCCGACTATGACACCGCGCTCGCCAACCTCGACGGCTTTTTCGAACGCCTGCTGCCCGACGATCGCGAAGCGGTGCGGATCGTGCTTGGTGGATCGGTCGCGAACGGCACCCATTATGCCACCGAATATCGCATCCAGCACCCCGAGCGCGGGGTGCGCTGGATCGCGGTGCGTGCCGATTGGGACGTGCAATCGGACGATGCGATCCTGACCGGGATCAGTGTCGACATCACCGAACAGAAAAGCCGTCAGGAAAATGCCAATCTGTTGATGCGCGAATTGCATCACCGGATGCGCAACCTGTTCGCGACGGTCAGCGCGATCATTTCGCTCACCCGCCATGCGGCGACCGACGTCGATGATTATGTCGAGCGGATTACTGGCCGGCTCGACGCGCTCAACCGCGCGCAGAATGTCCTGCTCGGCGCCAATTTCATGACCGGATCGATGCACGCGCTGCTGCGCGAGGTCGAGGCTGCCTTTCCGCGCATTCGCTGGTCGGGGCCCGACCTGCTTCTCCCCGAAAATGCGCTCGTCGCGATGGCGCTGGTGTTCAACGAACTGGCGACCAACGCGGTCAAGCATGGCGCGCTGTCGGGCGCCGCGGGCGACGTCGATGTCCGCTGGACGCAGGATCCCGAAGGCGATGAGCCGCGGCTGTTCCGGCTGACCTGGACCGAAACCGGCAATAACGGCCCGATCGGCCCACCGCAGAAAACCAGCTTTGGCACTTTGCTGATGGAACGCAGCGTCCGTAACAATCTGGGCGGCACGATTGAGCGGCATTGGGAGCCGAGCGGACTGGTGCTCGACATCACACTGCCCGCGCGGTGGCGCGACGCCTGATTGCGACGGGTCGATTTGTTCCCTTTATGTTCCTGTGATATGGCGATGCCATGTCCGCCAAACCGATTCTGCAAAAGCTCGGCATATTGGCCGATGCCGCCAAATATGACGCGTCTTGCGCCTCATCGGGGACGGTCAAGCGCGATTCGACCGGCACCAAGGGCATCGGGTCGACCGAGGGCATGGGCATCTGTCACAGCTATGCCCCCGACGGGCGGTGTATCTCGCTGCTCAAGATCCTGCTCACCAACTTCTGCATCTACGACTGCCGTTTCTGCATCAACCGTGCATCGAGCAATGTGCGGCGGGCGCGCTTCAATCCGCAGGAGGTAGTGCGGCTGACGCTCGATTTCTACAAACGCAATTATATCGAGGGACTGTTCCTGTCCTCAGGCATCATCCGCTCCGAAGATTATACGATGGAGCAGCTGGTCGAGGTCGCGCGCATCCTGCGCGAGGAGCATCGGTTCGGCGGCTATATTCATTTGAAGACGATCGCCGGGGCGGCGCCCGAGCTGATTGCGCGCGCCGGGCTCTACGCCGACCGCCTGTCGACCAACGTCGAACTGCCGACCGAGGCGGGATTGCAAAGCTTCGCGCCCGAAAAGAAACCCGCGACGATCCGCAAGACGATGGCATCGGTGCGTATCGGCGCCGACGATGCGATCGAGGCCGTGAAAGGGCGGCTACTCAAAAAGGCGAAACCGCCGCGATTTGCCCCCGCCGGGCAGTCGACGCAGATGATTGTCGGCGCCGACGGATCGCGCGACGACGACATATTGGCGAGTGCGACCAACCTCTATTCGGGCTATCGCCTCCGCCGCGTCTATTATTCGGCGTACAGCCCGATCCCCGACGCGAGCAGCGACCTGCCGCCGGTTCGCCCGCCGCTGATGCGCGAACACCGCCTGTATCAGGCCGACTGGTTGCTGCGTTTCTATGGCTTTCAGCGCGCCGAAATCATGGAGGGGGCGAGCGGCGGGATGCTCGACCTGAGCATCGATCCCAAGCTCGCGTGGGCGCTGATGCGGCGCGACATTTTTCCGGTCGACATCAACCGCGCCCCGCGCGAACTGCTGCTGCGCGTCCCGGGACTGGGGACGCGTGCGGTCGACCGGATCGTCGCGGTGCGGCGCACCGGAAAGCTGCGGCTGGGTGATCTGGCGAAGCTGACCGCGTCGGTGAAGAAAGTGCTGCCATTCATCGTCACCCCCGATTGGCGGCCCGGGTCGCTGACCGACAGCGCCAGCCTGCGCGCGCGCTTTGCGCCGCCCGCCGAGCAATTATCGCTGTCGCTATGAGGGAGGTCGTGCTCGCCCGTCCCGGCGATTTCGCCGAATGGCGCGATGCAGCGCGCGAGCTGATCGCGGGCGGCGTGGCGCCCGAGGATGTCAGCTGGCGCGGTGCCGACGAGGGCGCGTCGCTGTTCGGCGACGATGCGCCGCCCGCATCGGGCGGCGCCGTGTCGCTGCCGCGCGAATTGCTCGCCATGGCCGACCGGGTGACCTGCCACCGCGACCCGCGCGTGCCGGCGCGGCTCTATCGCGTCGTCTGGCGCGCGGCGCAGGATCGGCACTTGCTCGCGCGGACGACTGATGCCGACGTCGACTGGCTACGCAGGACCGACAAAGCGATCCGCCGCGACGTCCACAAGATGCACGCCTTTGTCCGCTTCCGGAGGCTGGGGGAGGATGCGGGGCGCGAGCGTTTTGCGGCGTGGTTCGAACCCGACCACCATATCCTGCGGCTGACCGCGCCCTTCTTTCAGCGCCGCTTCACCGGCATGGACTGGGCGATCGTCACCCCCGACGCGCGCGCGATCTGGCACGATGAGACGCTGACCTATGGAGCGGGCGGGACGAAGGACGAGGTGCCGGGCAGCGACGTCATCGAGGATCAGTGGCGCACCTATTATGGCGCGATCTTCAACCCCGCGCGGGTCAAGATCGATGCGATGCGTGCCGAAATGCCCAAGAAATATTGGAAGAACCTGCCCGAGGCGCAGGATATCGCGCCGCTGCTCGCGGGCGCCGCGGCGCGGGTGGAACGGATGCGCGAAACCGCCGTTTCTTTAGCAAACCCGCAAACCGACAAATGGCGAACCCGCGTGCCCGAAGCTCTGGCCCTGACCGACGACATCGACACGCTGGACGAGATCGCCCGCGCGGTCGGCGGCTGCACGCGCTGCCCGCTGCATTGCAGTGCGACGCAGGCGGTGGTCGGCGAAGGCCCGGCGGCAGCGCGCATCATGCTGGTCGGCGAGCAGCCGGGGGACCGAGAGGATCTGGAAGGGCGACCGTTCGTCGGCCCCGCGGGGCAGGTGCTGAACGAGGCGCTGGCCGAGGCGGGGCTCGATCGCACGCGATTGTTCCTGACCAACGCGGTGAAGCATTTCAAATTTGAACCGCGCGGCAAGCGCCGGCTGCATCAGAACCCGACGACGGGCGAGATCGACATCTGCCGCTGGTGGCTCGACAAGGAACGCGCGCTGGTCCAGCCCGACCTGATTGTGACCCTGGGCGGCAGCGCGCTGCGCGGGGTGACGGGGAAGAGCATGCGCGTCACGTCGATGCGCGGCGCGGTGCATGAACTCGACGGAGGTACCAAGCTGGTCGCGACGATCCATCCCTCTTTCCTGCTGCGCCTGCCCGATCGGGCACGCGCCGCCGAAGAGCGCGCGACGTTCGTCGCCGATCTGGCGCGCGTGCGCGACCTGGCCGCCTGATGGCAAAGGCGAAAACCTGGCTCGAACCGCATCCGCACGGGCTGTATGTGAAGCCCGCCAACCTGTGGATCGATCCGTCGCGCTCCGTCGCGCGCGCCGCGGTCACCCACGGCCATGCCGATCATGCGCGGAGCGGCCATGGCGCGGTGTTTGCGACCCCCGAAACGCTGGCGATCATGGCGTTGCGCTACGGCGTCGATGTCGAAGCGAGCCATAATCAGGCGTTTCCCTATGGTGACGGGTTCGAACGCGGGGGGGTGCGCTTCAGCTTTCATCCCGCGGGGCATGTGCTGGGCAGCGCGCAAATCCTGATGGAATATGCGGGCGAGCGGATCGTCATCTCGGGAGATTACAAACGCCGCCCCGACCCGACCTGCGCGCCGTTCGAAGTCGTCCCGTGCGACATCTTCATCACCGAGGCGACTTTTGGGCTGCCGGTGTTTCGCCACCCTCCCACGTCCGACGAGATCGCCAAGCTAATCGGCGCGGTGCGCGCCGAACCCGATCGCTGCGTGCTGGTCGGCGCCTATGCGCTGGGCAAGGCGCAGCGGGTGATGGCGGAATTGCGCGCTGCTGGGTGGGACGCACCGATCTATATCCACGGGGCGATGGAGCGGATGTGCGCGCTGTACGCGGGGCACGGCGTCGATCTGGGCGAGCTGCGGCTTGTGTCGGAAACCGACAAGGGTGACATGGCGGGGCAGATCATCGTCGCGCCGCCCTCGGCGCTGAACGACCGCTGGTCGCGGCGATTGCCCGATCCCGTCACGGCGATGGCGTCGGGCTGGATGCGGGTGCGCCAGCGCGCCCGCCAGCGGATGGTCGAACTGCCGCTCGTCATTTCGGATCATGCCGACTGGGATGAGCTGACGACGACGATTTCGCAGGTCAACCCTAAGGAGACATGGATCACCCATGGCAGCGAGGACGGCCTGCTGCGCTGGTGCGAACTGCATCAACGCAAGGCGCGCGCGCTGCACCTCGTCGGCCGCGATCTGGAAGAAGAGGCGTGAAGGCCTTCGCCGCCCTGATCGACCGACTGATCTACACCCGCTCGCGCAATAGCAAGTTGGCGCTGATCGCAGATTATCTGACGCACACGCCCGATCCCGATCGCGGTTGGGCGATCGCCGCGCTGACCGAGAGCCTCGATTTCCCAGCGGTGAAATCGGCGATGGTGCGGGCGTTGCTCGCGACGCGGGTCGATGAGGAATTGTTTCGCCTGTCACGGCATTTTGTGGGGGATACGGCGGAGACCGCGGCGTTGCTGTGGCCCGATTCCGAAAAGCCCCTCCCCTTCAGGGGAGGGGTTGGGGTGGGGGTCGCGGGGCAGCGCGAGGCCGATGGCCCCACCCCCAGCCCCTCCCCTGAAGGGGAGGGGGAGCTAAGCGTTTCAGCCGTGGTCGACGCCCTCGTCGCCGCGACCCGCGCTACCGCCCCTGAAATCCTCGCCGATCTCCTCGACCGCCTCGACGCCGATGGCCGCTACGCACTCCTCAAGCTCGCGCTCGGGGGCATGCGTGTCGGGGTGTCGGCGCGGCTCGCCAAACAGGCGTTTGCGCAGGCGTTCGACGTGCCCATCGACGATGTCGAGGAGCTATGGCACGCGATTCCGCCGCCCTATGCGCCGCTGTTCGCATGGGGCGAGGGAAGGGCGGAGCGGCCCGACCTCAAGGAAGTCGCTTTCTTCCGCCCCTTCATGCTGGCGCATCCGCTGGAGGAGGCGACGGTCGACCTCGCTGATTATGCCGCGGAGTGGAAATGGGACGGCATCCGCGTCCAGATTGTCCATGGTGGCGGTCAGACCCGCATCTACAGCCGCGGCGGCGAAGAGATCAGCGGCGCCTTTCCTGAACTGGTCGCGGCGTTCGATCAGGATGCGGTGATTGATGGCGAACTGCTGGTGCGCGGCGATGCGCAGGGCGGCCCAGAAAATCAGGGAGGGGCGGCGAGCTTCAACGCGCTCCAGCAAAGACTCGGGCGTAAGACGGTGTCGAAGAAGATGCTCGCTGAGTCGCCAGCGTTCGTGCGTGTCTATGACCTGCTCGCAGTCGACGGCAACGACCTGCGCGGCTTGCCGTGGACCGAACGGCGGCGGCAGTTGGAGGCCTTCGTCCCGCGCCTTGCCGACAGCCATTTCGACCTGTCGCAGGTGATCGACGCGGCCGATTTCGATGACCTCGCCGCGCGCCGCGCGGGCGCGCGCGATGCCGCAATCGAGGGGGTGATGCTCAAGCGCCGCGATGCGCCCTATGTCGCGGGGCGCCGCGCCGGGCTCTGGTATAAATGGAAACGCGATCCGCTCACCGCCGATTGCGTGATGATGTACGCGCAGCGCGGCAACGGCCGCCGCGCGAGCTTCTATTCGGATTATACCTTCGGTTGCTGGAGCGACGATGGCGAGCTGTTGCCGGTCGGCAAAGCCTATTCGGGCTTCACCGACGAGGAGCTGAGGTGGCTCAACAAGTTCGTGCGCGACAACACGCTCAACCGTTTCGGACCGGTGCGCGAGGTGGAAAAGTCGCTGGTACTCGAGGTCGCATTCGATTCGATCCACAGCAGCAAGCGCCACAAGTCGGGGCTGGCCATGCGCTTCCCGCGCATCTCGCGCATCCGCCGCGACAAGCCCGCCGAGGAGGCTGATCGGATTGCCACGCTGATGGCGATGGTGACGTAAGTCCCGCCGTCATTGCGAGCGAAGCGAAGCAATCCAGGGCGGTTTACGCCGCTCTGGATTGCCGCGTCGCCTTCGGCTCCTCGCAATGACGGATTTGGCGAGAAAATTTCCCCGCCCAAACCTTGCAACCCCGTGCCCCGATACCGAGTTACAGCCTTCATCCTCCCCCCAAAAAAATGGAGACTGCCATGACGATCGCTCTTCCCCCGCTGCCCTACAAGCAGGATGCGCTGGAGCCGCATATTTCGGCCGACACGCTCGCGACGCATCATGGCAAGCATCACAAGGCCTATGTCGACAAGGTCAACGCCGCGATCACCGGTACCGAACTCGCCGACAAGCCGCTCGAAGAGATCGTCCACCATGCCGAGGGTGCGGGAAACAAGGGCCTGTTCAATAACGCCGCCCAATCATGGAACCACGCCTTTTACTGGCACAGCCTGTCGCCGGAAAAGACCGCGCCCACTGGCGATCTGCTCGCCGCGATCACCCGCGATTTCGGCTCGCTCGACGATCTGAAAAAGAAGCTGAAGGAAACCGCAGTCAATCATTTCGCGTCGGGCTGGGCCTGGCTCGTCTCGCGCGATGGCACGCTGTCGGTCACCGACACCCACGATGCGGGGACCGAGCTGACCGCGGGGATCAAGCCGCTGGTCGTGATCGATGTGTGGGAACATGCCTATTATATCGACCGCAAGAATTTGCGCCCGGCCTATGTCGATGCGGTGGTCGACGAGCTGCTCAACTGGGACTTCGCGGCGGAAAATTTCGCGCGCGATACGACCTGGACCTATCCCGCCTGACCGTAAGGGAAATTTGAACTGGTATCTATCGTCATGGCGGCGCCGCCTCTATAGGCGCCGCCATGACGATCAGCCTCTTCGAACTCTTCAAAATAGGCGTCGGACCCTCCAGCTCGCACACCGTCGGGCCGATGGTCGCGGCGCGCCGCTTCACCGTCTGGCTCGGCGAGCAGCAGTGGCTTGACCGAACCGTGCATGTCGAGGCCGACCTCTACGGCTCGCTCGCGCTGACGGGTAAGGGTCACGCCGCCGATACCGCCATCGTCGCCGGTCTCGCTGGCGAAATCCCCGCCAGCACCAGCCTCGCCGCGATCCGCGCTCATTGGGACCGCGCGACCAGCGAGGGCTTCCTCTATCTGCTCGGCCGCCAGCGCGTCCGCTTTCAGCCGGCGCGCGACCTGCATTTCCAGATGCGCCAGCGCCAACCCTTTCACAGCAACGCCGTGAGTTTCACCGCGCGCGATGCCGACGGTGAGATCGTCGCGAAGCGGATGTATTTCTCGATCGGCGGCGGCTTTGTCGTCGACGAGGATGAGGCAGGGCGCAACAGCCGCGGCGCGGAGGACGAAGTGAGCCTGCCCTTCGCCTTCACCTCGGGCGCCGACCTGCTGAGCATGGGCGTGGCGTCGGGCAAGAGCTTCGCCGAAATGATGCTCGAAAACGAACTCGTCCATCGCCCATTGGCCGAGGTCGAGGCGGGGCTCGACGCGATCGCGGGCGCGATGGATGCGTCGATCGACGCGGGCTGTTGCAGCACGGGGATCCTGCCCGGCGGGCTCAAGGTCAAGCGCCGCGCACCGCAGATCGCCGCCGACATCCGCAACCGCCACGAAACCAACCTGATCGATCCGCTGGCGATGATGGACTGGATCAACCTGTGGGCGATGGCGGTGAACGAGGAAAACGCCGCGGGCGGCAAGGTCGTCACCGCGCCGACCAACGGCGCGGCGGGGATCATCCCGGCGGTGATCCGTTTTTACCGGCGCGGCTATCGCGGCGACGACGCGGGGGTTCGCACCTTCCTGCTCGCCGCTGGGGCGGTCGGTGCGCTCTACAAGCGCAACGCCAGCATCTCGGGCGCCGAAGTCGGCTGCCAGGGCGAGGTCGGCGTCGCCTGTTCGATGGCGGCGGCGGGGCTGACCGCGGCGCTGGGCGGCACCAACGCGCAGGTCGAAAATGCCGCCGAGATCGGCATGGAGCATAACCTCGGCCTCACCTGCGATCCCATTGGCGGGCTGGTGCAGATTCCGTGCATCGAGCGCAACGCAATGGGCGCGATCAAGGCGATCGACGCGAGCCGCATCGCGATGATCGGCGACGGCACGCATGTCGTCAGCCTCGACACGGTGATCGCGACGATGCTGCAAACCGGCCGCGACATGCGCGACAAATATAAGGAAACATCGAAGGGGGGTCTTGCGGTCAGCGTCGTGGAGTGCTGATAGCCGGGCGAGAAGGAGACCGCCCATGAAGACCCGCGCCGCCGTTGCGTTCGAAGCGAAGAAGCCGCTCGAAATCGTCGAACTCGATTTGGAAGGCCCGAAGGCGGGCGAGGTGCTGGTCGAGATCATGGCGACGGGCATCTGCCACACCGACGCCTACACGCTCGACGGCTTCGACAGCGAGGGCATTTTTCCGAGTGTGCTCGGCCATGAAGGCGCGGGTATCGTGCGCGAAGTCGGCGCGGGCGTCACCAGCGTGAAGCCCGGCGATCATGTGATCCCGCTTTACACCCCCGAATGCCGCCAGTGCAAAAGCTGCCTGTCGGGCAAGACCAACCTCTGCACCGCGATCCGCGCCACGCAGGGCCAGGGGCTGATGCCCGACGGCACGACGCGCTTTTCGTACAAGGGCCAGCCGATCTTCCATTATATGGGTTGCTCGACCTTCTCGAACTTCACCGTGCTGCCCGAGATCGCGGTCGCGAAAATTCGCGAGGACGCGCCGTTCCAGAGCGCGTGCTATATCGGCTGCGGCGTGACCACCGGGGTGGGCGCGGTGACCAACACGGCCAAGGTCCAGGTCGGCGACAATGTGGTGGTGTTCGGGCTCGGCGGGATCGGGCTCAACGTGCTCCAGGGCGCGCGGCTCGCAGGCGCCAACAAGATCATCGGCGTCGACATCAACCCGGACCGCGAAGAATGGGGCCGCAAGTTCGGCATGACCGACTTCCTCAACACCAAGGGCATGAGCCGCGAGGAGGTCGTCGCCGCGATCGTCCAGCTCACCGACGGCGGCGCCGACTATACCTTCGACGCCACGGGCAATACCGAGGTGATGCGCACCGCGCTCGAAGCCTGCCATCGCGGCTGGGGCACCTCGATCATCATCGGCGTCGCCGAGGCGGGCAAGGAGATTGCGACACGGCCCTTTCAGTTGGTCACCGGCCGCAACTGGCGCGGCACCGCGTTCGGCGGCGCCAAGGGCCGCACCGACGTGCCGAAGATTGTCGACATGTACATGACCGGCAAGATCGAGATCGACCCGATGATCACCCATGTCATGGGGTTGGAAGAGATCAACAAGGGGTTCGACCTGATGCACGCGGGGACAAGCATCCGCAGCGTCGTCGTTTACTGACGGGAGGAGACGACATGTTCAGCCATGTGGCGCTGGGGTCGAACGACATTTCGGTGAGCAAGCGGTTCTACGACGCGGTTCTGGGCGTGCTCGGCGCGACCGAGGGCGTGATCGACGAACGCGGGCGTCTGATCTATATGCACGCGGGTGGGCGTCTGATCGTCACGCACCCAGTCAACGGCGAAGCGGCGGCTTGCGGCAACGGGCATACGCTGGGTTTCCTCGCGCCTTCGACCGACGCGGTCGACGCGTGGCACGCGGCGGGGGTCGCGAACGGCGGAATAACGGCGGAGGATCCGCCGGGCATTCGTCACGCGACCGAGGGGCGTGTCGTCTATCTCGCCTATCTGCGCGACCCGGCGGGCAACAAGCTGTGCGCTACGCACAAGATATCGGGCTGACATGACCGGCGAGAACGGACCCGCCTATGTGCTGACCTTCAGCTGCGTCGATGCGGTGGGCATCGTCGCGGCGGTCACGGGGCTGCTCGCGGAGCGCGACGGATTCATCCTCGACAGTCAGCAATATGCCGACCTCGATTCGGGGCGTTTCTTCATGCGCGTCGAATTCCGCGGTGCGGGCGCGCGCTTTCCCGAAGGACTGGCGGGGGTGCAGGCGGCGTTCGCGCCGATCGTCGAGCGTTTCGCGATGGACGCGCGGATCAGCGACAGCGCAGCGAAACCGCGTTTCGTGATCGCCGTGTCGCAAGGCAGCCATTGCCTCAACGACCTGCTCCATCGCTGGTCGACGGGCAATCTGGCAATCGACATCGTGGCGGTGGTGTCGAACCACGAGCATCAGCGGCGCCTCAGCGAATGGCACGGCGTGCCGTTCCACCATTTCCCGGTGAGCGACGCCAATCGCGCTGAGCAAGAGGCGCAGATCGTCGACCTGATGGCGCGCAGCGGCGCCGATTATCTGGTGCTGGCGCGCTACATGCAGGTACTGTCGCAGGAATTGTCAGGGAAACTGGCGGGCCGCTGCATCAATATCCACCACAGCTTCCTGCCGGGGTTCAAGGGTGCCAAACCCTATCACCGCGCGCAGGAACGCGGGGTCAAGCTGATCGGCGCGACCGCGCATTTCGTCACCAGCGACCTCGACGAAGGCCCGATCATCGAACAGGCGGTCGAGCGCGTCGATCACCGCGACAGCGTCGACGACCTGATCCGCATCGGCCGCGACGTCGAGGCGCAGGTGCTGGCCAAGGCCGTGCGCTGGGTCGCCGAACAGCGGGTGTTGATCGACGGCCGCAAAACCGTGGTCTTCCGCTAGCTCGCCGAAGGGTATAGGTATCGATTCGCAACCAAAACCAGAGGAGCGCAGGCGATGTACAGCCACAATATGATTGGCAGCAATGACATTGAAAAATCGAAGAAATTCTACGACGCGACGTTTCAGGCGATCGGCGGCAAAGCGGGCATCCAGGACGACAAAGGCCGCCTGATCTATATGCATAACGGCGGGCTGTTCCTGGTCGGGGCGCCGATCGACGGCCAGCCGGCGACGGTCGGCAATGGCTGCACCATCGGCTTTGCGATGGAGGGGCCGGAGCAGGCCGATGCGTGGCACAAGGCCGGCATCGAGAACGGTGGCACCAGCATCGAAGACCCGCCGGGCATCCGCGAAGGCAGCTTTGGCCAGCTCTACCTCGCCTATCTGCGCGACCCCGACGGCAACAAGCTGTGTGCGCTGAAGCGCCTGTAAGCGATCGCTGAATTTTGACGATGCGCGGCGAAGCGGGACTGCTGGCGGACCTGGATCGGCTCGCCATCCGCTTTGCCGCGCACGAGCATGAAGCGGTGTTCACCGTGGCCGAAAGCGACGCGGTCAACGCAGCGATTCCCGGTGCGCATACCAAGAATCTGTTCCTGAAGGACAAGCGCGGCGCATATTGGCTGGTCACCGTGCCGTCGGAAGCTCGCGTCGACCTGAAAGCGCTTCCCGGCGCGATCGGCAGCCAGCGGATCAGCTTCGGCAAGGCCGACGACATGGCGCGCTTGATCGGCATCACGCCGGGATCGGTGACCCCGCTGGCGATGATCAACGCGGCGCCGGGCAGCATCACCGTGGTGATCGACGACGGGCTGGCCGCCGCCGACCGGGTCAACGTCCACCCGCTGCGCAATACCGCGACGCTCGGGCTGGCGGGCGGCGCGATACTGGACCTGCTGCGTCATTGGGGGCATGACCCGGTGGTCGCCCCCATCCCCGTGCAGGACAATCCATGACCCTCGAAACCCTCTCCACCGTTCGCAGCCATGGCGGCACGCAAGGCGTCTATCGGCACGCCAGCAGCAGCACCGGCACCGACATGACCTTTGCGGTCTTTGTCCCCGATCATGCGCCGGGTACAAAGCTGCCGGTGCTCTGGTACCTGTCGGGTCTGACCTGTACGCATGCCAATGTGATGGAAAAGGGCGAGTATCGCGCCGCCTGCGCTGAACACGGAATCATCTTCGTCGCGCCCGATACCAGTCCGCGCGGCGAGGGCGTTCCCGACGATCCCGACGCGGCGTGGGATTTCGGGCTGGGCGCGGGTTTTTATGTCGATGCGACCGAGGCACCGTGGGCGGCGAATTACCGGATGCGATCTTACATCGAGGACGAGCTGCCGTCGCTGATCCTGCGCGAATTTGCCGCCGCTGATATGACGCGGCAGGGGATTACCGGCCATTCGATGGGCGGTCATGGCGCGCTGACCGTCGCGCTGCGGACGCCCGATCGCTTTCGCTCGGTGTCGGCCTTCTCGCCGATCGTCGCGCCGTTGCAATGTCCATGGGGCGAAAAGGCGCTGTCGAACTATCTCGGCGCCAATCGCGAAACATGGGCGGTGTACGACGCATGCGCGTTGATCGCGAGCGGCGCGCGAGTGGCCGATCTGCTCGTCGATCAGGGCGAGGCCGATAATTTCCTGGCCGAGCAATTGAAGACCCACCTGCTGGTCGAGGCGTGCGAGCGCGCGGGGCAAAAGGCCAAAATCCGCATGCAGCCGGGGTATGACCACAGCTATTATTTCATCTCGACCTTTTTGGCCGAGCACGTGGCGTGGCATGCGGAACGATTTAAGGCATAGTTTCTCCCCTCCCTTTAGGGAGGGGTCGGGGAGGGCATGTAACGTTGCTGAACCCTCCCCGCTGCGACTAGCGAGACTTGCGAGCTTGGCTCGCTGCCCCTCTCGCGGGCGGGAGGGGTTTAATCCTGCTCGGGAATCAGCAACGTCGACCCCGTCGTCCGCCCCGCTTCCAGATCGGCATGCGCTCTCGCTGCATCCTGCAAACCGTATCGCTGCCCGACCTTGATCTTGACCGCGCCGCTTTCGATCATCTCAAACACCCGCGCCGCGCCGGCGGCGCGTTCGCTGGCGTGGAGATAATAGTCGAACAGCGTCGGGCGCGTCACGAACTGCGAGCCGTGTTGCGCCAGGACGCCCAGGTTGACCCCGGTGACCGGCCCACCGGCGTTGCCATAGCTGACGATCAGGCCGCGCCGCGCGGTGGCTTTGAGCGACACGTCCCACGTCGCCATGCCGATGCCGTCGAAGGTCACCGCAGCGCCCTGACCATCGGTGATTTCGCGGACATGCGCCGCGACGTCGTCGCTCTTGTACATCAGCACATGGTCGGCGCCGGCTTCGCGTACTGCGTGCGCCTTCGCCTCGGTGCTGACCGTGCCGATCACCGTCGCGCCGATCGCCTTCAGCCATTGGACGAGGATCAGCCCGACCCCGCCGGCTGCGGCATGAACGAGCACGGTCGAACCTGCTTCGACCCTGGCGCAACGCTCGACCAGCATTTCGACGGTGCACGCCTTGAGCAGCGCCGCCGCGGCGGTGTCGTCGTCGATCGTCGCGGGCAGCTTGAACAGCGACGCCGCGCCGACCAGCCGCGCGCTGGCATAGGCGGTGCGTTCGGGACCAAAGGTCGCGGCGCGGTCGCCGGGCCGGAAGCCGTGGACGCCTTCGCCAACGGCGACGACTTCACCCGCGGATTCGAGCCCGAGCCCGCCGGGCAATTGCACCGGATAGGTGCCGTCGCGGTGATAGATGTCGATGTAATTGAGCCCGATCGCGCTCTGGCGCAGCAGCACCTGGCCGGGGCCGGGCTCGCCCAGCCTCACCTCGCGCCAGTCGATAACCTCGGGTCCACCCTGACTTTCGATAAAGGCTTGGGTCGCTTGCATGCGCCTGTCTCCTGCTGTCCGTTCCATCTGGTGGGCCGGGCGGCAGGACGCAAGGGCAAGTCGGTCATCATCCGCGTCATTGCGAGGAGCCGAAGGCAACGCGGCAATCTAGAGCGGTGCAGGGCCGCTCTGGATTGCTTCGCTACGCTCGCAATGACGAGTTGCTGATGACCGCTTACTTCGACGGACGGCGCGGGCTGCGCTGGCCGTAGGGCTTGGGCTTGTAGCGTTCGGTGTTGCCGCCCGGGCCACGGGGGCCGCGCGGACCCGCACGGTCGCCGAAACCGCGGTCGCCGCCGGGCGCGCGGCCAAGCGTGCTGCGCGGCGCGTTGTCGCGCGGGCTCTTGTCGCGGCGCGGGGGATAGGTCGGGCCGTCGGGCGCGGGGGTGATCGACACGCCGCTGTCGTCCTCGCCATCGGCGTTGGCACTGCGCACCACCGCCTCGGCAAAGCGATCGGCTATGCCACGCGGTATATTGAACATCGTTTCCTTGGGGCCGATGCGGATCGCGCCGATCTCGTTCTTGCTGACATGGCCGCGGCGACACAGCAAAGGCAGAATCCAGCGCGGGTCGGCATTCTGGTGACGGCCGATGTTGAGGCGGAACCAGACGCTGTCCTCGAACCCTTCGCGGTGATCGCCACCGCGTTCCGGACGTTCGAAGCGCTCGCCGCGCTCGGGGCGACCGGCGGCGTCGCGACCGCGCGGGCTGTTGTCGAGCAGATCCTCGGGCGGCGGCATCAGCGCGCGGTGCGCCTGCACCAGCGACGCGGCGATGTCCTCGGGCGAGCGCTCGGCCATCAGGCGCTGCGCGAGTTCCAGATCCTCGGGCTCATGCTCGACGGGCGTAAGCAATTTCTCCATCAGCCGTTCCTGATCGCGCTTGCGCACATCGGCGGCGGTCGGCGCGTCCATCCATTCGGCCTCGATGCGCGCCCCGCGCAGCATGCCGTCGACGCGGCGGCGGCGCGGATAGGGGACGATGATGACCGCGGTGCCCTTTTTGCCCGCGCGGCCGGTGCGGCCTGAACGGTGCTGGAGCGCTTCGGCATCGCGGGGGATTTCGACGTGGATGACAAGGCTGAGCGTCGGCAGATCGATGCCGCGCGCGGCGACGTCGGTCGCGACGCAGACCTTGGCGCGGCGGTCGCGCAGCGCCTGCAGCGCGGCGTTGCGCTCATTCTGGCTATGCTCGCCCGACAGGGCGACCGCAGCGAAGCCGCGCTCGACCAAGCTGGCGTGCAGGCGGCGGACATTGTCACGCGTCGCGCAGAACAGCATCGCGGTCTCGGCGTCGTGCAGGCGGAGCAGATTGACGACCGCGCCTTCGATGTCGGCGGGGGCGACCGTCACTGCCTGATAGGCGATGTCGCCATGACCGCGGTCTTCGCCGACGGTCGAGATGCGCAGCGCATCCTGCTGGTAGCGCTTGGCGAGCTGGACGATCGGCTTCGGGAGCGTCGCCGAGAAGAGAAGCGTGCGTCGCGTCGCCGGGGTGCCGTCGAGGATTTCTTCCAAATCGTCGCGAAAGCCCATGTCGAGCATTTCGTCGGCCTCGTCGAGGACGGCTACGCGGAGCGCGGTAAGGTCGAGCGCGCCGCGTTCGAGGTGATCGCGCAGGCGCCCGGGGGTGCCGACGACGATCTGCACGCCCTGACCGAGGGCGCGGCGTTCCTTGCTGGCGTCCATGCCGCCGACACAGGTTGCGATGCGCGCGCCGGCCTTGGCGTAAAGCCAGCTGAGTTCGCGGCTGACCTGCAGCGCGAGTTCGCGGGTAGGGGCGATGATCAGCGCGAGCGGCGAGGTCGCGAACGGCAGGCGGCCGTCCTCGATCAGCTCATCGCCCATCGCGAGGCCGAAGGCGACGGTCTTGCCCGAACCGGTCTGCGCCGAGACGAGCAGGTCGCGGCCCTTGGCCTGATCCTCGCTGACTTGCGATTGGACGGGGGTGAGCGCTTCATAGCCGCGCGCAGTAAGGGCGTCCGAAAGGACGGGAGAAAGATTTTCGAAAGACATTGTTATCTCAATAGCATAGGCGGTCACCGGTGCGGTGACAGGCCGACAGAAAAGGGGCTCAATGGGCTTAAATCACCTGGCCGGCGGCAACACCGCTGGCCCATGCCCATTGAAAATTATAGCCGCCTAACCACCCTGTGACATCTACGGCCTCGCCGACCGCATAGAGGTTTGCGACGGTTTTGGCCATCATTGTTTGCGAGGATAGGTTTGCAGTCGAGATTCCGCCGACGGTGACCTCGGCTTTGGCGAAGCCTTCGGTACCGTTGGGGCGGAATATCCAATTGCCGAGGCGCGATTCGGCGTCGGCGAGTTTGCGGTCGGTCTGGGCGCCAAGTTCGCCGGGCAGCGCAAGGCGCTCGGCGAGCGTTTCGGCAAGGCGGTCGGGCAGCAGCGCGGCGAGCGCGGCGCGCAGGGTGATGCGCGGGCGGCTGCGTTTGGCGTCCGTCAGCCAGCCTTGCGGCGCAGCCGGCAGCAGGTCGATCGTGACCGGCTCGCCGTGGCGCCAATAGCTGCTGACTTGCAGAATGGCCGGCCCCGAAAGCCCTTTGTGGGTGAAGAGGGCCGCCTCACGAAACGCCGCCTTGCCCGCGCGCGCCTCGACCGGCGCGGCGATGCCCGACAAGGTGCGGAACAGCACATCGTCGCCGCCGAGGGTCAGCGGGACGAGCGCCGGGCGCGGTTCGACGACCTTCAATCCGAACTGGCGCGCGAGGTCATAGGCGAAGCCGGTGGCGCCCATTTGCGGGATCGATGGGCCGCCGGTCGCGATCACCAGCGCCGGGGCTGCGAAACGCTGGTCGCCGAACCCGACGCCGAATTTGCCGTCGGCATGGGTGACGTCGGCTACCGGCTGGCCGGTGCGCACATCGACACCGCCCTTGGCGCATTCCGCGAGCAGCATCGCGACGATCTGTTTCGCCGACCCGTCGCAGAACAGCTGGCCGAGGGTTTTTTCGTGATAGGCGACGCCGTAACGCTCGACGAGTGCGATGAAATCGGCGGGGGTGTAGCGGGCCAGCGCCGATTTCGCGAAATGCGGGTTGGCCGACAGGAAGCGGTCGGGCGCGGTGTTCACATTGGTAAAATTGCAGCGTCCGCCGCCCGAAATCAGGATTTTCTTGCCCACCTGATCGGCATGGTCGAGCAGCAGCACGCGCCGCCCGCGCTGCCCCGCGACCGCGGCGCACATCAGCCCGGCCGCGCCGGCACCCAGCACGATGGCGTCGAATTCGGTGGCCGTCATGCGGTCAGACGCGCGATCATATTTGTTTGAATCGTCATCCCGGCGAAGGCCGGGATCTCGACCTCGCATTCAGGCGCACCGGTGAGATCCCGGCCTTCGCCGGGATGACAGACAAGAGAAGGAGGCGCTTCAGTCCCGAGCATAATCAGTGCAGCTTCGCAATCGACAGGCCGTCGGCCTTGGCGCGGACCTTCACCGATTCCTCGCTGCGCGTCAGTGCCTTTGCGATGGCCTTCAGCGCCATGCCCTTTTTCGCGAGCGTGTGGAGCTTGTCGATTTCGGCCGGAGTCCACGGCTGTTTGTGGCGTTCGAACTTGTCCTTCATGCCTGCGTCTCCGGATCGGTTTCGACGGCGAGGATCGCGATCGCATCCTCGCGGTCCTGATATTCGACGCTCTCACCGGCTTCGGCGCCCATCAGCGCGCGGGCGAGCGGGGCGGAAAAGGCGATCGACCCAAGCGTCGGTTCGGCCTCGTCACCGCCGACGATGGTGATCCGCTTCTCTGCCTTGTTCAGCCGGTACGTCACGCGGCTGCCTACGCCGATGCCGCCATCCGCGGGCGGCGCCTGGACCTCCGCGGTCGACTGGCGGGTGTGGAAATAGCGCAGGCGGCGCTGCAATTTTTTGCGCGCTTCCGCGTCGGTGGTTCCCGCAATCTCGGCCTCGATCTGCGCGACCGCTTCGCCGAGCAGGCGCAGCCCGCGCGGCGTCACCCAGTTCGGGCCGACCGCGATGGGCAGCTCGAATTCGGGTTCCTTATGCTCGTCGTCGCCTTCGCGGCGAAACGCTACGCTCATAGTCTGCTTTCCGGTCGAAATCGTAAAAAACTGCCCCTGCGCGCCGAAGGTGGCGACAAAATGGCGCCGCCCGTCGGCGGCCGACGTAACCTTCGGGTGGTTGCCCGCGAAACTCCTGTCGATGCCATCCCCCGCATCATCCATTCCACGGGAGTATCCATTATGTCGAATAGCCTGAAACTGTCGCTCGCCGCCTCGGCAATCCTCGCCATGGCCGCCGGTGCGGTCGCGGTGCCCGCCGCCGCTGCCGATGGCGCCAAGGAAAAATGCTATGGCGTGTCGCTGAAGGGCAAGAATGATTGCGCTGCCGGTCCTGGCACCAGCTGCGCCGGCACCTCGACCGTCGATTACCAGGGCAACGCCTGGAAGCATGTCGCCAAGGGCAGCTGTGAAAAGATGGGCGGCACGCTGGCCGCGCACAAGGGCAACGCCAAGCCGGTCGCCAAAAAGCGCTGAGCCCCATGTCCCCCCACCCGCTCCGTGACTTGCCGCAACGCGCCGGGTTCGGGCTGAAGCCCGAACATTATGCCGACGTGCTGGCGGCGGCGGAGCGGGGTGCCCCGCCCGCCTGGGCCGAAGTACACCCCCAAAATTACTTCGGCGCAGGCGGGCCTCCGCATCGCTGGCTGACCGCGATCGCGGCGCATGTTCCGCTGAGCTTCCATTCGGTCGGGCTGTCGCTGGGATCGGCGTCGGGTGTTGATGATGGCGAGTTGGAATCGCTCGCGGCGCTCTGCGACCGTTATGAACCGGCGATGGTGTCGGATCACCTTAGCTGGAGCAACGGCCCGGACGACAAATTCCCCGACCTGCTGCCCATCCCTTACAGCCATGCGGCGCTCGATCATTTCGTCTGCGAAGTCGGGCGCGTGCAGGATCGGCTGCGGCGGCCGATGCTGATCGAAAACCCCTCGCGCTATCTCGCTTATACCGGCGACGACTGGGACGAGGTCGACTTCCTCCACGAACTATGCCGCCGCGCCGGATGCGGACTCCTGCTCGACATCAACAATGTCGAGGTGTCGGCGTTCAACCTCGGCCGCGATCCGGCGCCGTGGGTCGCGGCCTTTGATCCGGCGCGGGTCGGCGAAGTGCATGTCGCTGGGCATAGCCGCAAGGATGACGACATCGGCGGCACGATCGCGATCGACGACCATGGGTCGGCGGTGCGGCAAAGCTGCTGGGATTTGCTCGCGGCCTTTCTCCGCCGCACCGGGGCGAAGCCGGTGCTGGTCGAATGGGACAGCGATGTTCCCGATTATGCGACGCTGATGGCCGAAGTGGCCAAGGCCGACGCGCTGCTGGTGCGCGAGCCGGTCGATGCGTGAAGGGCAGGCGGCGATCGCCGCGGCGCTGCTGCGCGGCCCCGACCATCTGCCTGCCACATTATTTGCCGGCGATGGCGCCGCGGTGCTGCGCGGGCTGCGGGTGCATGCCAACACCATCTCGCACGCGCGGCTGGTTGCGCTCGAAGACACATTTCCCCGCATCCGTGACCATCTGGGCGCGGCCGAATTCAACCGGGTTTCGCGGGCCTTTCTGGATGTCGGCGGCGCGCAGGGGCGGCCGCTGGCGCGGATCGGCGCGGGCTTTCCGGACTGGCTCGCCGATCCGCTCGCGGCCGATCTGGCGCGCGCCGAATGGGCGTGGCTCGAATGCTATCATGCCGCCGATGCCGCGGCGCTTATGCTCGCCGATCTGGCCGGGCTGGACGAAACGGCACTGCTGAGCCTTGCCGTGCGGCGCCGTCCGGCGGTGCGCGTGGTGGCGTTGACGCGCCCTGCCGCGCCGCTGCTCGATCCCGGCTTGGCGCGCGACGTCCGCGCGCTGCTCATCACGCGGCCCGATGCTGAGGTGCGGCTGCTGGCGATCGACCCCGCGGACGTGGCGGCGCTGGATATGGCGAGCGAAATGACGCCGCTCGGTAACCTCATCGCGCATCTCGCCGAAAGACATCCCGAAGGCGGTGCCGCCGTCGCGGCGCTGATCGCCGCCGGGGCGTTCGAGAGGGTTTGAGCGATGAAGCGGATAATATCATTTTATGATCGCGCGGTTGCGCTGGCGGCGGGCCGCATTCCCGAAGCCATGGCGCTACTGCTGCTGCGTCTCGCGCTCGCCGGCGTGTTCTGGCGATCGGGACAGACCAAAGTGGTCGAGGGCGGCCTGCTGCAAATCGACCCGGCGCAATATGATCTGTTCGCATCGGAATTTTCCGGCCTGCCGCTCGATCCGGTTATCGCGGTGCCGCTGACCACCTACGCCGAGCATCTGTTCCCGATCCTGCTCCTCCTCGGCCTCGCCACGCGGCTGTCGGCTGCGGCTTTGCTGGTGATGACGCTGGTGATCCAGATCTTCGTGTTTCCCGATGCCTGGTGGCCGGTGCATTCATTGTGGGCCGCGATGGCGGCGATCTTGATCGTGCGCGGCGGCGGGCTGTTCTCGCTCGACACGATCATTGCTAGGCTGCGGCGCAGATGAGCATCGACGAACCCTCGCTGGCGCGGTTGATGGCAGCATCGCAGCGCGGCGACCGCGCCGCCTATCGCGCGTTGCTGAACGATTCGCGCCAGTGGCTGGCGCGTTATTTCGCGCGCCGCATCGCGCCGCATCAGATCGACGATCTGGTGCAGGAAACCCTGGTTTCGATGCACCGCAAGCTTGCGACCTGGGACAACAGCCGGCCGTTCCTGCCCTGGCTGGCGGCGATCGCGCGCTATCGCTGGATCGACATGTTGCGCCGCCAGCGCGACGAGGTCGAACTGGGCGAGGGCGACGCGGCGGTCGGGGCCGAGGACGAGGTCGTCCACGCTCGCCTCAGCCTCGACCGCATGCTCACCCTGCTTCCAGCCGGACAGGCGCAGGCGATTACGCTGGTCAAGATCGAAGGTGCCTCGATCGCCGAAGCATCGCAGATTTGCGGGCAAAGCGAGTCGCTGGTGAAGGTGAATATCCATCGCGGGCTTAAGAAGCTGGCGCAACTGATTGAGAGCGAATGACATGACCGAAGCATCGATCGATACGCTGATCGACGACTTGGCGGGCGAACTCGAACCCGTGCGCCCGCGCCGCGTCGCGCGCGGGTCTTTGTGGGTCGCGGGCGGCTGGTTCGTCGGCGCGGCAATGCTGCTGTGGCTTGTCGGCCCGCGGCACGATCTCGCCGACGGTGCGATGATGCCGCCGCTGCCGCTGCTGGCCTTTTGGTTGATCGTCGCGCTGGGTTTTGCCGCGGCGTGGAGCGCGCTGCGGATGGGATTGCCAGGCGTCGGCCGCGATTACAGCGGTTGGCGCTGGGCGGGGCTGGCGGCGCTGGCGCTGCCCTTTTCCGCGCTCGTCATGGCGTTTGGCGATGGTCATGCGGCGATGGAAGCGGCGCACCCCGAAAACGGGATGCACTGTCTGGTGCAGGGCGTGTTCGCGGGTCTTGGCGTCGGCGCCGCGCTGTTCGCCTGGCTGAAGGGCGGGGCGCCGACATCGCCGACGCGCGCCGGCTGGGTAATCGGCATCGCGGCGGGCGCCGCCGGGGCGACGATTGTCGCGCTGCATTGTGCGTCGAATGACATGATCCATATCGCGCTGTGGCACGGGCTGGCGGTCGCGCTGTCGGGGATTGCGGGCCGGGCGCTGCTGGCGCCGCTGCTGCGCTGGTAGCATCGCTGGACAGCGAATCTTCTGTGTGTTATGTCGATAACACACGAAGGAGATTTGCGATGCGTAACTGGACGATGGCGGTGTTGCCGCTGGCTTTGGCGATGACCGTCACCGCGTGCAACGGCGCCGACCATAAGGACGGCGAGTCGGCGGGCAAGGGCGAGGCGACGCGGTCGGCCGACGCGGGTCCGGTCACGACCAAAAGCTATGCGCTGACCGGTTTTACCGAGGTCAAGGTTGCCGGCCCCGACGATGTCACAATTCGCCAGGGCGATGCCTTTGCGATCAGCGCCAAGGGACCGCAGGCAATCCTCGACCGGCTCGAGATCGAAGCCGATGGGCCGACGCTCTCGATCGGGCGCAAGCGCGAAGGCTTCAGTTTTTCGAGCCGCGACGATGACGATGTCGAAATCACCATCACCATGCCCCGGCTTAACGGGGTGCGCCTGACCGGCTCGGGAACGATCGCCGCCGACAGCGTCGACGGCGATGCGGTCGAGGCGGTGGTCACCGGTTCGGGCGACCTCAAGATCGCGAAACTCACCGGCAAGCGCGCCGACATCAGCGTGTCGGGATCGGGCGATATCGAGATCGGCGGCGGCACGGTCGGCGCAGGCGAATATAGCGTCACCGGATCGGGCGACATCGATGCCGACGGGCTGGTTGCGCAGACGCTCGAAGTGTCGGTCACCGGATCGGGCAATGTCGAGGCGCAGGCGACCGGCACGGCCGAGGTCAGCATCATGGGGTCGGGCGACGTGACGCTGGGCGGCGGCGCGAAATGTTCCTCGCGCCAGATGGGATCGGGTTCGGTCACCTGCCAGTGACGCGGTGCTGGTGCCGCCTGCCGCAAAGCGGTATGGCGGCACCATGACCCTTGCTATCCGAAGCGCCGCGGTTGCGGCCGTCGCCTTGCTCGCCATCTCCCCCGCGGCGGCCGCCGAAAAGCGGTTCGGCCTGACCAGTTTCGAGGCGATCGAGGTCAATGCCGATTATGCGATCGAAGTGACGACGCGCGCGCCGGTCGGCGCGGTCGCGACAGGGCCGCAGGACGCGCTCGACCGGCTGACCATCGACGCGCGCGACGGGCGGCTGGTGATCGGCCAGCGCCAGTTTGCGGGCGACGCGGATCGCCGGGCGCCGCGCGGCGCGGTGACGATCCGCATCAACGCCGCGAACCTGCGATCCGCGACGATGGGCGGCGCCGGATCGCTGCGCATCGACCGGATGAAGGGAACGCGCGTCACCGTCGGCCTGCGCGGCCCCGGGACGCTTTCGGTCGGCGCGATCGCGACCGATCGGCTGTCGATTACGATGATCGGCAACGGCACGATGACCCTGGGCGGCGCCGCGAAACAGGCGCAGATGACGCTGTCGGGCGCCGGCCTGTTCGACGCGGGCGCGCTAGCGGTCGATGCGCTGACCTTTGACGGCGAAGGCGCGGGCGACCACATGCTGCACGCGGTCAAGACCGCCGCGGTAACCGCGCGCGGCGTCGGCAAGACCGTCGTGCTCGGCAAGCCGGTGTGCACGGTGCGCAATGTCGGCAATGGGTCGGTGCAATGCGGGGCGGTGAAGAAATAGTCTTTTGTCAGACGTTGGAATGGTGGGTTCGGGCCGTTATCGACCGAAAGCTGCCGTTCCCCGGCGAAAGCCGGGGTCCAGGGCGTCATAACGCGACGCCGGCTATATACCGCTCTGGGCCCCGGCGTTCGCCGGGGAACAGATTATAGCAGAGGCGTCCGCTCCCCACCTCAAAGCTGCCATCCGCCGCTCAAAAAAACGCTTTCCTACATTTTTCGGCTGTGCCAGCCTTCATCTCAGCTCTTTCAATTTGTAGGAAAAATCGGTCGCCGCCCGGATTCCGGGCGCGGCCAAGATCTGGCCGCCCTCTGTCCACCGCACACGACAAACCGGGCGCTGCAATGGGCTGAACTTTCCTGAACTTTGGCATGCTGGCCCGGTGTACACGCCGACAGGATCGCGGCCCCGGCCCGCGATAATCGAAGATGGAATTGTCCGCTCCCTACCCCAAAGCGGACCTCCGGCGGCAGGGCGCTTACTGCCTCGCCGTGCCCAGCCCGTCGATTTTCTTCGACTGGCGCATGATCAGCCCGGGGAACCAGCGCGCCAGCCGCGCCAGCCGCTTCGCCATCTTGCCAACCGTTACATGAACCTTGTCGCCGTGAACCGCTGCCCACGCCGCTTCGGCGACGCGTTCGACCGGGACGATCTCCAACCCGCTTTGCGACAGGCGGTCACGCGCCGGTTCGTTGCTGTCGGCGCTGACCTGATCGAGCAGCGGAGTGTCAATGAAGCCCGGCATCAGCGAGCGGACCTTGATGCCATGTTTGGCGAACTCGATTTCGAGCGCCTCGGTCAATCCGCGCACCGCGAATTTGGTCGCCGAGTAAATGGCAAGCCCGGCGACGCCGTAAAATCCCGACGCCGATCCGGTGTTCAGGATCGCCGATCCCGACGTCGCCCTGAGCAAGGGCAAAGCGGCATAGATGCCGTTGACGACGCCGCCGAAATTGATCGCGATCAGCCGATCGGCTTCGGCGGGCGGCATGTCGGCGAACTGGCCGCCGGTACCGATCCCGGCGTTGTTGAACAGCACGTCGAGCCGCCCGCCGCTGGCCCTGGCAAATTCGCCGAGCGCCGCGGCCCACTGGTCGCGGTCGCGCACGTCCATGACGTGGCGCGACGATGCGCCTTCGGGAAGCAGCGCGGCGGTTTCGTCGATCCCGGCGCGGTTGACGTCGGCGATGCCGACGAACCAGCCCTGTCCGGCAAAATGGCGCGCGACCGCGCGGCCGATGCCCGACCCGCCGCCGGTGATGAAAATCGCCTTCCGTGCCATCCAGCCCCTCCTTACATTCATGTCAGTGCGACAAGATGCCAAGTTGACGTGTGCGTCAAGCGGCAATGACGGCTTGGCAAGATGGCGGACCGCTGGCTAAGAGGCGGCGATGACCCGCGGCCTGCGCCTGATCTTCCTGTCGTTGCTGATGCTGTGCGCCGGACTCGCCGTCCCGGCGCGCGCCGAGGTGGTCGTGAGCTTTTACAGCCATGATTTCGGCGACCGTTTCCCGCACGCGTTCATCGTGCTGAAGGGCAAGCTCGACGCGACGGGGGAGGCGGTTGATGCGAATTACGGCTTCACCGCGACGTCGGTCAGCCCCGCGATCCTGTTCGGATCGGTGAAGGGCCATGTGGAATCGTCAAAGCCCGACTATATCGCCAAGAGCGATCGCCAGTTCGACGTGATCGTCGACGACGCGACCTATGCGCGGCTGATGGCGAAGGTCGCCGAGTGGCGCGACCGCGAACAGCCGAGTTATAGTTTGAACAAACGCAATTGCGTGCATTTCGTGATGGAGCTGGCTGAGATTGTCGGGCTCAAGGTCAACCGCCAGAGCAAATTGTTCAAGAAGCCGAAGAGTTTCCTGATCGAGGTCAGGGAGCTGAACCCGGCGTTGGGTTGAGGGGCGTTGGATCGTGAGACCGCTCGCCACCCCCTAGACGCCGCCCCAGTTTCACCCTATGTTCAGGAAACGGGGCGCAATATCTTGGGCTCCGGACGACGACAGGGGCGATTCTTGCGGTTATTGCTGACCCTTTTGGCATTGCTGACCGGCCTGGCGACCGCCGACCGGGCGGTTGCCGCGCCTGCCGTTCCGGCGGCGATGGGCGCGCTGGTCCTGCTTGCCGAAACCGCGGGCCAGGCCGAAGTCAGCGATAGCGAACGCCGCCCGACCACGACGACACCGACCCGGCGGAGCAGCGGCGGTTGTGCGTGCCGTAAGCCGCGCAAGGCGCCGCCGACGCATCTTCCCGGCCTGCTCACCGGCAGCGACCGCGCGCTCGAATAGAGCGATGCCTTAGCGTCCTGTTTTTCAGGCGCCGCCCCGCAATGGGGTTTTGCACATTGTTGCGGCGCCCGCGCCGCCCTTTCATTCATATTCCAAGGAATCCTAGATGTTTTCTGGCCTCGCCAAGAGCCTGTTCGGCTCGTCCAACGACCGTTATGTCGCCTCGATCCGCAAGATCGTCGACAAGATCAATGCCTTTGAACCCGCAATGCAGGCGCTGGACGACACCGCGTTGCAGGCGCAGACGCAGGCGTTCCGCGACCGGCTCGACGCCGGTGAGACGCTCGACGACATCCTGCCCGAAGCCTTTGCGACGGTGCGCGAAGCCGCTGTCCGCACGCTCGGCATGCGCCATTTCGACGTCCAGATGATCGGCGGCATCGTCATGCACCGCGGCGAGATCGCCGAAATGGGGACGGGCGAGGGCAAGACGCTGGTCGCGACGCTCGCCGCCTATCTCAACGCGCTCGAAGGCAAGGGCGTGCATGTCGTCACCGTCAACGATTACCTCGCCCGCCGCGACGCCGAATGGATGGGGCAGGTCTATGGTTTCCTGGGGCTAACCACCGGGATCATCGTCCCCAACCTCAATGAATTGCAGCGCCGCGAAGCCTATGGCTGCGACATCACCTATGCGACGAACAACGAGCTGGGGTTCGATTATCTGCGCGACAATATGAAGTTCGACCGTCAGCAGATGGTCCATCGCACCTTCAATTTCGCGATCGTCGACGAGGTCGATTCAATCCTGATCGACGAGGCGCGCACCCCGCTGATTATTTCGGGCCCGACCGACGACAAGTCCGAGCTGTATATCCGCGTCAACGCGATCGTCCTTCAGCTGGTCGACGAGGATTATGAGAAGGACGAAAAGTCGAAGTCGATCAACCTGACCGAAGACGGCACCGAGCATGTCGAACGGCTGCTCGAGGAAGCCGGGCTGCTTCAGGGCAGCAACCTTTATGACATCGAGAACACCCAGGTCGTCCATCACGTCAATCAGGCGCTGAAGGCGATCCAGATGTTCCGCATCGACACCGATTATATCGTCAAGGACGGCAAGGTCGTTATCATCGACGAGTTCACCGGCCGCATGATGGACGGGCGCCGCTGGTCC
This sequence comes from Sphingopyxis sp., assembly GCF_051861155.1. Classification (GTDB taxonomy): domain Bacteria; phylum Pseudomonadota; class Alphaproteobacteria; order Sphingomonadales; family Sphingomonadaceae; genus Sphingopyxis. The sequence goes on from NZ_JBHYDE010000004.1 coordinate 139,600, forward strand.
GACGGTCTGCACCAGGCGGTCGAAGCCAAAGAAGGCGTGCAAATCGAGCCCGAGAACCAGACGCTGGCGTCGATCACCTTCCAGAATTATTTCCGCATGTATCCCAAGCTGTCGGGGATGACCGGCACCGCGGCGACCGAGGCGGCGGAATTTTTCGACATCTACAAGATGAATGTCGTCAACATCCCGACCAATCGCCCGATCGCGCGCATCGACGACGAGGATGAATTCTACAAGAATATCACCGACAAGTTCGGCGCGATCGCCAAGACGATCCGCGAAGCGAACGAGCGCGGCCAGCCGGTGCTGGTCGGCACCGTGTCGATCGAAAAATCCGAGCTGTTGTCCTCCTACCTCGAAAAAGAAGGCGTCGCGCACAGCGTTTTGAATGCGCGTTTCCACGAAAGCGAGGCGCACATCGTGGCGCAGGCGGGGCGCACCGGCGCGGTCACCATCGCGACCAACATGGCGGGCCGCGGCACCGACATCAAATTGGGCGGCAACGAAGAATTCCGCGTCGACGACGAGTTGAAGGATATGTCCGAAGGCGCCGAGCGCGAGGCCGCGATCGCGCGGATCCACGCCGAAGTCGCCGCCGAGCGCGAAGCGGTGAAGGCCGCGGGCGGGCTGTTCGTGCTCGCCACCGAACGCCACGAAAGCCGCCGCATCGACAACCAGCTGCGCGGCCGTTCGGGACGCCAGGGCGACCCGGGCCTGTCGAAATTCTACCTCTGCCTCGACGATGATTTGCTGCGCATCTTCGGCCCCGACACGCTGTTTTCCAAGATGATGAACAAGAATCTGGAGGACGGCGAGGCGATCGGATCGAAATGGCTGTCGAAGGCGATCGAGACCGCACAGAAAAAGGTCGAGGCGCGCAACTACGACATCCGCAAGCAGGTCGTCGAATATGACAACGTCATGAACGACCAGCGCAAGGTGATCTATGAACAGCGCGGCGAGATCATCGACAGCGAGACCGTCGACGAGGTGATGGTCGCGATGCGCGCCGAGACGGTCAATGCGATCGTTGCCGACGCCTGCCCGCCGGGCAGCTATCCCGAGCAATGGGACATCGAACAGATGAAGGAGCGCGTCGCCAACATCCTCGACCTGTCGCCGCCGATCGACGACTGGATGCAGGAAGACGCGGTCGATCCCGAAATCTTTGAAGAGCGCATCCAGGCGCAGGCCGATGCGGTTGCGGCCGAAAAGGCGGCACTGGTCGATCAGGATACGTGGAAGGGCATCGAAAAATCGGTGCTGCTCCAGACGCTCGACCATCATTGGAAAGAACATCTCGCCACGCTCGACGCGCTGCGTCAGGTGGTGTTCCTGCGCGCCTATGCCCAGAAACAGCCGATCAACGAATATAAGCAGGAAGCGTTCGCGCTGTTTGAACGCATGTTGTCGAACATCCGCGAAGATGTGACGCGCACCGTTGCGCGCATCGACCTGCGCTTTGATGAGCCCGAGCCGATGCCGCTCCCCGACCTGCCCGATTTCCTGACCACCCACCTCGACCCGTTCACCGGCGAGGACAATAGCGGCGACATCGATGGCGGCGAACTGGGGGTGATTGCCAACACGCTGCCGCCGATGCAGGCGCCGCGCCCTGATATGCCCGAGGGCGAGAATCCTTATGCGGCACTCGACATCAGCCGCAACGCGCCGTGCCCCTGCGGATCGGGCCGCAAGTATAAGCATTGCCACGGCCAGATCTGATGGCGGACGCCGGCCGGGTCGAGCTGCGGCTGCGGATCCGGCTTGGCGATGCCATCGCGATGGGGCCGGGCAAGGCCGATCTGCTCGATGCGATCGACGCCGCGGGTTCGATCTCGGCGGCGGCACGCCTGCTGGGCATGAGCTATCGCCGCGCCTGGTTGTTGGTCGAGGAAATGAACCGCTGTTTCAACGTGCCGCTCGTCGAGACCAGGCCGGGCGCAGGGGCGCAGCTGAGCGATCCAGCGCGCGCGGTGCTGGCGGCGTATCGTGCCAGCGATGCGGCGGCGGCCGCGGCGACGGCCAAGGCGGCGGCGCCGATTATCGCCGCGCTCCGGTCAGGGCGCCCGGACGACCAGTAACCGCACGCTGGCGCGCTCGGCTTTCGATAACGCCAGCTCATAAATCCCCGCCGACAAGGTGAACCAAACGATTTTGCGGATGCCCGAACAGGCGGGGCCATGGCCGTGTTCGACCGACGCGAGCGGCATGGCGTTCGCGGCGACATCGATCCAGACCTTGGTATCGGCGGCAACGCCATAACGCCCCGCTTCGGCGATGCGGAGCGACCGCGACGCCGCGCCATTGTGCAGCGCCAGCGTCACCGGCCTGCCCACTGTGACGGCGGCCACGGCATCATTTTCGGGCAGCGTCCACGCCGCTAGCGGAGTGGCGCCGAGGTCGGCCGGCGCGGCGCACGGCGCGGTCATCGGTTCGGCGGCGTTCACCGGTGCTGCGGCGGCGATCAGCAAGGCGAGCGGGGCGCGGCGTGGCGGCATGGCGATCGGTCCTTTGGTTTGGCGAATCTATATTCACGTGTATATGGCTTGCCCGAGCAAACAAGGGGGATTTCATGACTGGGCTGGCGATTGCCTTTGGTTTTACTGCGTTGCTCTATGCCGCGGTCGGGTTTGGCGGCGGATCGACTTACACCGCGCTGCTGCTGCTCGGCGGCGTCGCGGTCGGGCTCGTCCCGGCGATCAGCCTGGCGTGTAACGTCATCGTCGTCAGCGGCGGGACGATCCGCTTTGCGCGCGCCGGAGTGATGCCGTGGGCAAAGGCGCTGCCGCTCGTCGCCGTCGCGGCGCCGCTCGCCTTTATGGGCGGGCTGACTCCGGTGAAGCAGGGAGTGCTGGTCACGCTGCTCGGCCTGTCGCTGCTCGCGTCGGCGCTGGCGCTGCTGGTCCAGCCGCAGACCGCCCGGCCGGTCAAACTGCGACCGATGTTCCTGCTGCCGATCGCGGCGGCGCTCGGCTATCTTGCTGGGGTGGTCGGCATTGGCGGCGGCATTTTTCTGGCACCGATCCTGCACCTGATCCGCTGGGCCGAGGAACGGTCAGTGGCGGCGACCGCGAGCCTCTTCATCCTCGTTAACAGCCTGTTCGGGCTGACCGGCCAGTTGATCAAGGGCAAGGGTGACGCGATGGTCGGCGCCGTCGCCAGCCACTGGCCGTTGCTGGTCGCGGTGTTGATCGGCGGCGCGATCGGCACCCAGCTTGCGGTGAAGAGCGGCCCCGCGACGCTGATCCGGCGGCTGACCGCCTTGCTCGTCGGCTTCGTCGCGATCCGCCTGCTGTTTGGTTTCTAACGCTTTCTTGCGCTCTTGCCTTCCCGTGCGGCGGTGCTAGCATTCCGGCATAAGCTTGGTGGCCATGTAGCCGGCGGGCGACGCAGCAGCTGGAATGAAAAAGCGCCGCGCACGCCCAAAGCATCGGGGGCGCGGCAACGGGCGGCATGTTGCGTGGAAAGGGCGGACGCATTTCCTTTTTCGATGAAATGAACAGCCAGGATGGCGAGACCCGGTCGCCCTATCGCGAATATTGCGGGTGGTTCGCGGCCGAGGATGCGGCGCGCATCCAGCACAAGGCGGTGCAGGCCGAGGCGCTGTTCCGTACCACCGGGATCACCTTCAACGTCTATGGCGCCGCCGACGGCGACGAACGGCTGATCCCTTTCGACGTCGTGCCGCGGATCATTTCGGCCAGCGAATGGCGCCGCCTGTCGCGGGGCATCGAACAGCGGGTGCGGGCACTCAACGCCTTCCTCCATGACATCTATCACCGGCAGGAGATTCTACGCGCCGGGCGGGTGCCGACCGAATTGATCGCGGGGAATGCGGCGTTCCTGCCGATGATGATGGGGCTCGACCCGCCGGGCGGCATCTATACCCATATCAGCGGCACCGACATCGTGCGCACCGGCGCCAATGAATTTTACGTGCTCGAGGATAACGCGCGTACCCCGTCGGGGGTGTCGTACATGCTCGAAAACCGCGAAACGATGCTCCAGATGTTTCCCGAGCTGTTCGCGAAAGTGCCGGTGCGCGAGGTCAGCGATTATCCGATCAATCTCTTGAAATCGCTCTCCGCCTGCGCGCCGCCGGCGTGCGGCGGGACGCCGACGGTCGCGGTGCTGACCCCGGGCATCCACAACAGCGCCTATTACGAACACAGCTTCCTGGCGGACCATATGGGCGCCGAGCTGGTCGAGGGACACGACCTGCGCGTCGTCGACGGGCGCGTCGCGATGCGCACGACGCAGGGGTATAAGGCGATCGACGTCATCTATCGCCGCGTTGACGATGATTTCCTCGACCCACTGAACTTTCGTTCCGATTCGATGCTGGGGGTGCCGGGCATCTGGGACGTCTATCGCGCCGGGGGCATCACCATCGCCAACGCGCCGGGCACCGGGATCGCCGACGACAAGGCGCTGTACAGCTACATGCCCGACATCATCGAATTCTACACGGGCGAAAAGGCGCTGCTGCCCAATGTGCCGACCTGGCGCTGTTCGGAACCCGATCACCTGCGCGAAGTGCTCGACCGCTTGCCCGAACTGGTGGTCAAGGAAGTCCACGGATCGGGCGGTTACGGCATGCTGGTCGGCCCCGCCGCGAGCAAGAAGGAACTCGCGGCGTTCCGCGCCAAGCTGGAGGCGAACCCGAGCAATTATATCGCGCAGCCGACGCTGTCGCTGTCGACCGTACCGATCTTTACCAAAAAGGGATTGGCACCGCGCCACGTCGATCTGCGGCCGTTCGTGCTGATGTCGCCGCAGGGGATCACGATCACGCCGGGCGGGTTGACCCGCGTCGCGATGACCAGGGGATCGCTGGTGGTGAATTCGAGCCAGGGCGGCGGCACCAAAGATACCTGGGTGTTGGAGGATTGATGGGGGCGCTACCAACCCTCCCTCGTCATTGCGAGGAGCCGAAGGCGACGCGGCGATCCAGAGTGTGCGGTAACCGCCCTGGATTGCTTCGCTCGCGCAACGCGCGAGTTTATCCTGAGCGCCTGCAAGGCAGTCGAAGGGCTCGCAATGACGATGCTTTTGGAAGCACGAGCTGATGCTGGGCAAGACCGCAGGCAGCCTCTTCTGGATGGCGCGCTATCTTGAGCGCAGCGAAAACAACGCGCGGTTGATCGACGCGGGGTTCCGTATCGCGCTCACCCGCTCATCGACCGCCGCCGCCGAATGGAAATCGGTGTTGGTGACCGCAGGGGTCAATCAGGCGTTTCAGGCGGCGCATGGCGACTATAGTTCGGCGCGGGTGATCGATTTCCTGCTCCGCGACCCGGCGAACCCGTCGAGCATATTGTCGGTGATCAAGCTGGCGCGCGACAATGCGCGCACCGCGCGCACCGCGCTGACGCGCGAGACGTGGGAGGCGGTGAACACCAGCTGGATGACGCTGGTCGCGCTGCTCAAACGACCCGTGCGCGAAGACGATCTGCCCGATGTGCTGACGACGATCCGCCAGCAGAGCGCGCACGTCCGCGGCGCGCTTAACGGCACGATGCTGCGCAACGACGGATTCCATTTCTCGCTGCTCGGCACCTTTCTGGAGCGCGCCGACAACACCGCGCGCATCCTCGACGTCAAATATTATCTGCTGCTGCCCTCGGTCGCGCATATCGGCACGACGATCGACAATGTGCAGTGGGAGACGATCCTGCGTTCGGTGTCGGCGCACCGCGCCTATCGCTGGCTTTACGGGGCGGAGATCAGCGCGCTCAAGATCGCCGAGTTCCTGATCCTCTATCGCCAGATGCCGCGTAGCCTGGCGTTCTGCTGCGAACGGATGGAGGATAATCTGGCGCAGCTCCAGCGCGGTTATGGCGAGGAGACCGAGGCGGGGCGGATGGCGCATGCGCTGACCCACGAAAAGCTCGCCGGGCCGATCCAGTCGATTTTCGATGGCGGTCTGCATCAATATGTGACCGGCTTTCTGCGCGACACCGCCACCCTCGCGCGGCAGATCGAGCGCGATTACAGGTTTGTCGAATGAAACTGCGCGTCGAACATATCACCCGCTATCAATATGATACGCCGGTCAGCTACGCACTGCAGCAGCTCAAACTGACGCCAAAGGACCGGCCGGGGCAGCAGCATATCGTCGACTGGGCGATCGACATCGAGGGCGGTGCGCAGCAGCTGCACTATACCGACCATCACGGCAACGGCGTCGACCTGATCGCGATCCACGGCGGCGTGAGCGAACTGACGATCCGTTGCCACGGCACGGTCGAACTCGAAACTTGGGACGGGGTGATCGGGGTGCACCGCGGCGCGATGCCGCTATGGACCTTTCTGCGCCCGACGCCGCTGACCCGCGCGGGGCGGCAGGTACGCGCGCTGACCGCGCAGCTGGGCCGCGACCATGCGAGTGACATCGAGCGCGCGCATGCCCTGTCGGCGCTGATCATCGACCGGCTGGCGTATAGGGTCGGCGTCACCAATGCCGAAACGACCGCCGAACAGGCGCTCGCCAGCGAAGGCGGGGTGTGCCAGGATCACGCGCATATCTTCATCGCTGCGATGCGCCATCTGGGGCATCCGGCGCGTTATGTGTCGGGTTATCTGATGATGAACGACCGCACCCAGCAGGATGCGACGCACGCCTGGGCCGAGGCGCATTTCGATCATATCGGCTGGATCGGTTTCGACGTCAGCAACGGCCATTCGCCCGACCAGCGCTATATCCGCGTCGCGACGGGGCTCGACTACCGCGACGCGGCCCCGGTTCGCGGCATGCGTTATGGTGCGGCGCAGGAAAATCTGGTTGTTCAATTGCAGGTCCAGCAATAAGCGGGCTCCGGGGACACAGGGCGATCCGGGGCGGGGATACGGGATTCGATGACTTATTGCGTTGGCATGCGTTTGAACAAAGGGCTGGTGTTCATGTCGGACACCCGCACCAACGCCGGTGTCGACGACATCGCGCAGGTCCGCAAGATGCGCAGCTGGCACGTCCCGGGCGAGCGCGTCATCACGCTGATGTCGGCGGGCAATCTGGCGACGACGCAGGCGGTCGTCAGCCTGCTCGACGAACGGACGAAAGCGCCCGAAGACCGCCATCCGTCGATCCTGGCGGCGCCGTCGATGTTCCAGATCGCGACGATCGTCGGCGAAACGCTGCGCCAGATCGTGATGCGCCATAATGGCGAAGGACCGGCGGCCGCCTCGCCCTTTCGCGCCTCGCTGATCGTCGGCGGGCAGATCAAGGGCGCCGAGCCGCGATTGTTCCTGATCTATCCCGAGGGTAATTTCATCGAAGCGGGCGAGGACAATCCGTTTTTCCAGATCGGCGAGACCAAATATGGCCGCCCGATCATCGTGCGCTCCTATGATCCCGCGATGTCGTTCGAGGATGCGGTCAAGCTGCTGTGCGTCTCGTTCGATTCGACGATCCGCGCCAACGCTGGCGTCGACCTGCCGATCGACCTGAAAATCCACGAGCGCGACGATTATGTGAGCGTGCGCGAACGACGGTTCGAGCGCAACGACCCTTATTTCGACAGCGTTGCCGACGGCTGGGCCGAAGCGCTGGGGATTGCGCTGGCTGAGCTTCCCGACTTTCATTTTTGATCGGCTTCGGCCACCGTCCCGAGACGACGAAACGGGAGGGATTGCCATGTCGCGCTGGATTGCCGCCGCACTTGTTCTGATCGCCAGTCCGGCGGCGGCGCAAGAGGCGGGCTTCGACAAGGCGCTGCGTGAGTTTCGCGCGCTGCATCGCGCCGAAATGGACAAATCGAACATCGCAGGTAGCAGCTTCTATGTCGTGCGGGACGGCCGCACCGTAGCCGCCGACCATCTGGGCGAGCAGGATGCCGAGGCGCATGTTCCGGTCGATGCCCGGACCATCTATCATTGGGCGTCGATCACCAAGACGATGACGGGCATCGCAATCATGCAGCTGCGCGATCGCGGCCTGCTCTCGCTCGACGATCCGATCGTGCGCTACGTTCCTGAACTTGCCGCGGTGCATAATCCGTATGGAGACACCGGCACGATCACGCTGCGCCAGTTGATGAGCCACAGCGCGGGCTTTCGCAGTGGGACATGGCCGTGGCGCGAGCATGACTGGCAGCCGTTCGAGCCGGCGGGCTGGTCGCAACTGGTGGCGATGCTGCCCTACACCCGAGTGGAGTTTGAACCGGGCAGCCGGTTCGGCTATTCCAACCCCGGCATCGTCTATCTGGGACAGGTGATCGAAAGGCTCTCTGGCGAGGATTATGAAGTCTATATCGACAAGAACATCCTGAAGCCGCTGGGCATGCACGCCAGCTATTTCGACCGCACCCCGCCGCACCTGCTGCCGCATCGCTCGCACAGCTATTATATCCGCGATGGCAAGCGCGTGGCGGCGCCGTTCGATGTCGATACCGGGGTGACGGTGTCGAATGGCGGGCTCAACGCGCCAATGCCCGACATGGCGAAATATGCGGCGTTCCTGCTCGGCGATCCGGCGCGGCAATCCGAATATGATCTGGTGCTGAAACGGTCGTCGCTTGAGGAGATGTGGACGCCGCAGATTTCGGCGGGCGAGGACTTTACGCAGGGCCGGATGGCGAAGACGACGCAGAGCGGGCTGTCCTTCTTCGTCGATCGCAGCGCCGGGGTGCGCTTTGTCGGGCATAATGGCGACCAGAACGGCTTTCGCGCCTACCTCAGCCTCTGCCCCGACCAGCGCGTCGGCAGCCTGCTGGCCTTCAACACCGAAACGCGCGGGGTGCAGAACAGCCCCGCCAATCGCGACACGGCGGAATCGCGCATCGCGCTGGCGACCGACAGTTTGTGCGGGGCGCTGGCGAAGTAGTCGGATCTTCCTTCTTGAGAATACGTCGCCCCCGCGAAGGCGGGGGCCGCTATCGTTGCGCAAGGCGGCCAGCGGCCCCCGCCTTCGCGGGGGCGACGATCATTTAGCGATTCTTCCGTCCTTCGATCAACCCGTCGACGAGGCTCGGATCGGCCAGCGTCGATATATCCCCCAGCGACCCGAAATCATTCTCGGCGATCTTGCGCAGGATGCGGCGCATGATCTTGCCCGAGCGCGTCTTGGGCAGGCCGGGGGTCAGGTGGATATGGTCGGGGGTGGCGATCGGGCCGATTTCCTTGCGCACCTGCTGCTTCAATGTGGCCGCGACCTCGTCACTCGGCTCGACTCCGGCGTTCAATGTGACATAGGCGTAGATGCCCTGGCCCTTGATGTCGTGCGGGAAGCCGACGACCGCGGCCTCGGCGACCAGCTCGTGCAGCACGAGCGCGCTTTCGACTTCGGCGGTCCCCATGCGGTGGCCCGACACGTTGATGACATCATCGACGCGCCCGGTGATCCGCCAATAGCCGTCGGTATCGCGGCGGCAGCCGTCGCCGGTGAAATATTTGCCCTTATAGGTCGAGAAATAGGTCTCGGCGAAGCGCTGGTGGTCGCCATAGATCGTGCGCGCCTGCCCCGGCCAGCTGTGCGTGATGCAGAGGTTGCCCTCGGCCGCGCCGCCGCTCTGTTCGTCGACCAGCACGCCGCCCTCGGCATCGACGAGCTGCGGGCGGATGCCGAAGAAGGGATGGCCCGCGCTCCCCGGCTGCATCGCGTGCGCGCCGGGCAGGGTGGTGATCATGATCCCGCCGGTCTCGGTCTGCCACCAGGTGTCGATGACGGGGGCGCGGCCCTTGCCGACGATCTGGTGATACCAGCGCCACGCCTCGGGATTGATCGGTTCGCCGACGCTGCCGAGCAGACGGAGCGAGCCAAGGTCGTGGCGCGTCACATAATCGTCGCCCTCGCGCATCAGCGCCCGGATCGCGGTCGGTGCGGTGTAGAGGATGTTGACCCGATGCTTGTCGACGACCTGCCAGAAACGGTCGTGATCGGGGTAGTTGGGGACCCCTTCGAACATCAACGTCGTCGCGCCGTTCTGCAAGGGACCATAGACGACATAGCTGTGCCCGGTGACCCAGCCGATGTCGGCGCTGCACCAGAAGACTTCGCCGGGGCGATAGTCGAAGCCGTAGAAAAAGGTGCTGGCGGTCCAGACCGAATAGCCGCCAACAGTATGCAGCACGCCCTTCGGCTTGCCGGTCGAACCCGAGGTGTAGAGGATGAACAGCGGATCCTCGGCATCCATCGGCTCGCACGGGCAGCTGTCGCCAACGTCGGCCGAGAGCGCGTCGTACCAATGGTCGCGGCCTTCCTGCATCGCGACGTCGCCGCCGGTGTGCGAAATGACGAGCACGGCTTTTACGTCGACACGCTCCAATGCCTTGTCGACATTGGACTTGAGCGGAACGACCTTGCCGCCGCGCAGCCCCTCGTCGGCGCAGATCAACCAGTCGCTGGCGCAATCCTCGATGCGGCCGTGGATCGCTTCGGGCGAGAAGCCGCCGAAGACGACGCTGTGCACCGCGCCGATCCGCGCGCAGGCGAGCATCGCCACCGCACCCTCGGGGATCATCGGCATATAGATGGTAACGCGGTCGCCCTTCTGGACACCCAGCTTCTTCAGCGTGTTCGCCATGCGGATGACGTCGGCGTGCAGCGCGGCATAGCTGATCGTGCGCGTTTCTGCATCGGGCGCGTCGGGTTCGAAGATGATCGCGGTGCGGTCGCCATGGCCGGCGGCGACATGGCGATCGATGGCATTGTGGCAGAGGTTTAGGATGCCGTCTTCATACCATTTGATGCTGACGGGATCATAGGACCAGTTGGCGATTTTGGTGGGCGGCTTGATCCAGTCGAGCCGCTTCGCCTGCCCGGCCCAGAAGGTGTCGGGGTCGGCGACGCTTTGCGCATAGAGCCGGTCGTAATCGGCGGCGCTGCAATGGGTGCTGGCCGCGGCGTCGGCGGGGATGGGGACCAACGGTTCGGAGGGGGGTAGGTCGGACACGTCTGCTTCTCCCGCTTTCGATTTGACTCGCTTGCTGGCTGCGATAACCCGCGAGCCATAAACTGCAAGCGCGCGAACGCGTCGGTGAAGGGACGAAAAATGACAGAGATGGGCCAGCAGGTCGCGGCGCTGCTTGATCGACTGGGCGTCGACCGGCGCGCGTGGACCGATGGATCGATGCCATCGGTGACGCCGCTGACCGGCGAACAGCTCGGCATGGTGCAGGTCGCCGATGCCGCCCGGATCGACGATGTGCTGGACGCGGCGACGGCAGCGTTTCGCGCCTGGCGCCATGTGCCGCCGCCGCGGCGCGGCGAACTGGTGCGGCTGTGGGGTGAGGAACTGCGCGCCGCAAAGGAGGATCTGGCGAAGCTGGTGACGATCGAGGCGGGCAAGATCCCGTCCGAGGGGGCGGGGGAAGTGCAGGAGATGATCGACATCTGCGACTTCGCCGTCGGGCTGTCGCGCCAGCTTTACGGCCTGACGATTGCGACCGAGCGGCCGGGGCACCGGATGATGGAGGTCTGGCATCCGCTCGGCGTCGTCGGGGTGATTTCGGCATTCAACTTCCCGGTCGCGGTGTGGGCGTGGAATGCGGCGCTCGCGCTGGTCTGCGGCAACAGCGTGGTGTGGAAGCCGTCGGAAAAGACCCCGCTCACGGCGCTCGCGACACGGGCGATCTTCGAGCGCGCGGCGGCGCGGTTCGGCGATGCGCCCGAAGGGCTGGCGCAGCTGCTGATCGGTGGGCGCGAGGCAGGCGAGGAGCTGGTCGATGACAAGCGCGTGGCACTAGTGTCGGCGACGGGATCGACGCGGATGGGGCGCGCGGTGGCACCGCGGCTGGCCGGACGTTTCGCGCGCGCGATTCTGGAGCTGGGCGGCAACAATGGCACGATCGTCGCGCCGTCGGCGGACCTCGATCTGGCGCTGCGCGGCGTGGCGTTCGGCGCCATGGGCACGGCGGGACAGCGCTGCACAACGACGCGGCGGCTGTTCCTGCACGACAGCATCTACGACGGTTTCGTCGCCAAGCTGAAGGCGGCCTATGCCAGTGTCAGCGTCGGCAACCCGCTGGCGGGCGAGGTGCTCGTCGGGCCGCTGATCGACCGTGCCGCCCATGACGCGATGGAGGCGGCGCTGAACGCCGCGCGCGCCGCGGGTGGCGTCGTGCACGGCGGCGAGCGCGTCGGCGACGGCGACAGCTATTATGCCCGCCCGGCGCTGGTCGAAATGCCGTCGCAAACCGGCCCGGTGCTCGACGAGACTTTCGCGCCGATCCTGTACGTCATGCGCTATTACGACCTCACCGCGGTGATCGACCTCCACAATGATGTCACCGCGGGCCTGTCGTCGGCGATCTTCACTCGCGACCTGACCGAGGCCGAGCGGTTTCTGGCGCTCAGCGACTGCGGCATCGCCAACGTCAACCTTGGCACATCGGGCGCCGAAATCGGCGGCGCATTCGGGGGCGAGAAAGAGACCGGCGGGGGCCGCGAAAGCGGTTCGGATTCGTGGCGCCAATATATGCGACGCGCGACCAACACGATCAACTATTCAGACGCGCTGCCGCTGGCGCAAGGGGTGTCGTTCGACATCGATTAGCGTCGGCGTCGTTTAGAGCCTGACCTGAAGGGATCGAGGCGTCGTGGTTGCAGCCGCGGGCCAGCTGAACGCTATGCGCTCAACAGGTGGGGCGCGAGCAATTGACGGTCGTGTGTCAGCTGGTTTCGGCCAATCCGGTCAGCGCATCGCCATCGACGCGCATCACGGTCCACTCGTCCATCAACCGGGCGCCAAGGCTTTGGTAAAAGCCGATCGCCGGGGCGTTCCAATCGAGCACGCTCCATTCGAGCCGCGCGCAATCGCGCGTGAGGCAGAGCTGTGCCAGGTGGGCGAGCAGCGCCTTGCCGAGCCCCGATCCGCGCGCCGCGGGGCGCACGAACAGGTCTTCGAGGTAAATGCCCGGGCGTCCCTCGAAGGTCGAAAAATTGTGGAAGAACAGCGCGAAACCCTGCGGCGTGCCGTCGAGTTCGCCGATCACCACCTCGGCATAAGGGCGTGCTCCGAACAGCTTGTCGCCGAGCGTCGCATCGTCGAAGCGCACTTCGTGCGCCAGCTTTTCATAATCGGCCAGGTCGCGGATGAATGCCGCGATCAGCGGCAGGTCGGCGGGGGTGGCGGGGCGGATCGACACGGTCATGTCCGCCCTGTGTCGCGCGCCGCCGTCGCTGTCAAACCGTCAGCTTGTGAAGCGCGCAGCTGGTGGCGAAACCCAGCCCGCGTTTGAGCGCGGGATAGGCGGTGACGGTCGCCGCGGTCAGCGCCATTTCAAAGCGCGCGGGGCGTCCGTACAATGTTTCGACCCGCGCTCCATGGTCGTCGGCCGCAGCATCGTGGCGCGCGACGGCGGCGCCGAAAGCGAAGGCATCGGCCAGCTCGCACGGCGGATCGCCGGCGAGCAGCCGGTTGACCATATCGCGCGCGACGCCGTCGCCGATCGCGCCCCCGGCGGCGATCAGCGCGCAGGGACCGCAATCGGCGGCGAGCGTCGCGCCGATCCGCGCGGCGTGAAACGCGTCGGCGGGGGCGGCGTGGCGGTGCGCGGTGACCGGCATGAAATGCTGGAATTTTTCGGTGGCATGGCCCGGCGCAGCGACCAGATCGGCCAGATAGGGGCTGTTGCCGCCGGTCGCCTTGTCCGCGGCGCGCGCGAACAGCCGCGGCGGGATGCCCGCGGGGGCGATCCGCTGGCGCGCGAACAGGATCGCCAGGGCAGCGATCACCAGCAACGGATGCCCGACCACGCCCGGCGCGTCGGCCCAGAAGATCGCGGGGCCGCAGATCCCGGCGAGAACCTCATAGATGTGGAGCAGCCCGTGCAGCGTCAGCCATAGCCCGCCGACGAGCGCGGCGCGCCAGCGCAGCACCGGGTGGGCAGCGGCGTAGAGCAGGATCAGCCCCGAACCCAGATAGGCGAGGCCGATGTCGCGGATGAAATGCGCGTTCGGCGGCCCGGTGGTGATGACGGTGGGCAGGAAGACATACCATTCGAGCGGATCGGCGAGCATGAAGCCGCCATTGGCGATCGCCACGACCGCGGCGATCAGCAGCAACAGCTGAACCAGCCGGTCCAGCGCATCGAATTTGCCCAGCATCATGTTCCCCCTCGATTGTCGTGCGGGATACTTAGGCAGCGGCAGCCGCGGTGTAAAAATCTAAGATGTACTTGGGATCAGAACCCTCAGGCTGCCTTGCCGTGCGTCACGTCCATGCTCACCGAACTGCCCGCCTCGATCTCGGCCGCCTTGGCTTCGACCAGCTTGACGACATGCGCGATCATGTCGGCGTCGGCGATCGTATGGTCGGTGACCCCCGACAGATAGACCATATGCTTGCCGTTGCCGCCGCCAGTGATGCCGATGTCGGTTTCGCGCGCCTCGCCCGGGCCGTTGACGACGCAGCCGAGGACCGAGAGCGACATCGGGGTCTTGATGTGGCCGAGCGCCTCTTCGAGTGCCTGGACGGTGCGGATGACGTCGAAGCCCTGGCGTGCGCAGCTGGGGCAGGAGACAACGCGGACGCCGCGGGTGCGCAGACCCAGCGATTTCAGGATTTCGTAGCCGACGCGCACTTCCTCTTCGGGCTCGGCCGAGAGGCTGACGCGGATTGTGTCGCCGATGCCTGCCCACAGCAGGTTGCCGATGCCGAGCGCCGATTTGACGGTGCCGCCGATCAGGCCGCCCGCCTCGGTGATCCCGAGGTGGAGCGGGCAGTCGACCGCGTCGGCGAGCTGCGCATAAGCGGCGACGGCGAGGAAGACGTCGCTCGCCTTCACCGCGACCTTATAGTTGTGGAAGTCATGGTCCTGCAGCAGCTTGATATGGTCGAGCGCGCTTTCGACGAGCGCCTCGGGGCAGGGCTCGCCATATTTTTCGAGCAGGTCCTTTTCGAGGCTGCCGGCGTTGACGCCGATGCGGATCGCGCAGCCGTTCGTCTTGGCAGCGCGAACGACCTCGCCGACGCGTTCGGACGAGCCGATGTTGCCGGGATTGATGCGCAGGCACGCTGCCCCCGCGTCGGCGGCTTCCAATGCGCGCTTATAGTGGAAATGGATGTCGGCGATGATCGGGATGCGTGCGGCGCGGACGATCTTGCCGAGCGCCGCGGTCGATTCGGTGTCGGGGCACGAGACACGGATCAGATCGGCGCCTGCCTCTTCGCAGCGGCGGATCTGGTCGATCGTGGCCACCGCGTCGCTGGTCAGCGTGTTGGTCATCGTCTGGACGCTGATCGGCGCGCCGCCGCCGACGGGAACATTGCCGACCATGATCTGACGGCTCGTCCGCCGCGCGATGTCGCGCCAGGGGCGCAGGCCGGGGTTGTGATCGCTCATGGTCTCGGGCTCGACAAGAAAGGGGAGGATGCGCCGCTCTTTAGCGGTCCAGCCGGCGATTGGCAAAGCGCAAGCGTTGCCCGCGCAGCTGTTGCGCGAAAGACACACTCTGGCGCTGAATCGGCGGCGCCCGCAATTTTCGTTTGTGCATCGCAGCAAAATCGGCAATTTCGAAGCTGTTCGTCGTCACAGGCCCGTACGAAGAGGCGTGGACAGCGCACAGCAGGCTGGGACGATCCGTTTTTTTGTCTAGGGGGATCACCCATGAAGTTTCTTACCAAAGCGTGTTTCGGCATGCTGCTCGCCGCGTCGGCCATGTCGACGCCCGCTTTCGCTCAGGAAGAAGAAGCCAGCGGCCCGTTCTCGCTTTCGGGCGGCATTTCGGTCACGTCGGACTATCGTTTCCGCGGCATTTCGCTGTCGAACGAAAAGGCCGAGGTCCAGTCGACGCTGACCGTCAGCCATGAAAGCGGCTTTTACGCCGGCGCCTGGGGTTCGGGGCTTCCCGACAGCCCGCTGTACGGCAAATATGAGCTCGACCTCTACGCCGGTTTCGCGACCGAGATCGCCCCCGGCACCACCGTCGATCTTGGCGCGACCTATTATCTCTACCCCGGCAACCAGGACTTCGCCGGTGACAGCGATTATGTCGAAATCATCGGCAAGCTGTCGCACGACATCGGCCCCGTTTCGGCGACCGGTATGGTGGCTTATGCTCCCGACCAGAGCTCGCTGGGCGACGATGACAATATCTACCTGAACCTTGGCCTTGGTTACGGTATCCCCGAAACGCCGGTCACGCTGACCGCTGCGCTCGGTTACACCGACGGCGCGCTCGGCGCGCTGGCGCCTGGCGGCAACTACCTCGACTGGACGGTCGGCGCAGCTTTCGCCGCTGGTCCCGCGACCTTCACGGTGCAATATGTCGACACCGACATCAAAAAGTCAGGCATTGCCGCCATCGACACGCTTTACGATCCGCAAGTGGTCTTTACGCTGGGCTTTTCTTTCTGATCGCCTAGCGGGTCAGCGACCACACGCGAAGGGGGCGGCTTCGGGGGAGGCCGCCCCCTTTTTCGTGCGCGAAAGGGGGCGGGGGCACTCCACCGCAACACGCTTGACCGTGTCGGCGAACCGTGCAATTTCATCGACGAGTTGAAATAGCCGGAGTTTATCCCCCATGACTCAAAGCGTTTCCGTTCCGCCCGTCTCACCGTCAAATCCTCCAGCGCGCAGCGAGCGCAGTCCAGGCGTAAAGCTGGTGATCGCCGTGCTGATCGCCGTGGCGCTGATGGTCCCCCTCCTGATGATCTATGGCCTGCTCTGGGATCGCCAGCAGCAGGCCGAAACCGCGCAAGCCTCAATCGGTCAGGGCTGGGGTGGGCAACAGACGATCGCCGGGCCGGTGATCGTCATCCCCTATCGCGCCACCGAAACGACGACGGTGACCGAAAACGGCAAGGATGTGACGCGGACCGTCGACACGATCCGCAACCTCTATCTCTCGCCGCAAGCGAACCGCGCCGACGTCTCGATCAAGCCCGAAAAGCGCAAAAAGGCGATCTATGAGACCGTTGTGTATGAAAGCCAGATTTCGGGGAGCGCCGATTTCGTGCTGCCCGCTGACATCGCGCGCTTTGGCGTCGCGCGTGAGGCGCTGATGCTCGACCGCGCGGAGGTGCGGTTGGGGGTCAGCGACGCGCGCGGGCTGGTCGATGGCAACAGCGTCGCGGTCAACGGCACCGCGCTGGCGCTCCAGCCGGGCAAGGGGCTGCTCTCGACCGGCAATTCGGGCACCTTCGCCTTTGTCGACTGGACCGGTGCCGCACCGCTGAAGGTCGGCTACAAGATCGGGGTGCGCGGGCTGGGCGATTTCAAGCTGATTCCGCGTGGCGTCGACACGCGCTGGACGGTCAAGTCGAGCTGGCCGAACCCGAGCTTTGGTGGCGATTTCCTGCCCGCGAAACGCAGCGTGACGGAAAGCGGCTTTACCGCGACCTATGCCATTCCCAACCTCGCGCTGGGGCAAGCACAGGTGCTGACCGGTGACTTGTCACCGCCGGTAGCGACGAATTACGGCGCGCGCGGCGGCTCCGAATATCTGGAACCCGTCATCGTCGATGCATCGACGGCGCCCAACGCCGAGGACAACACATCGGGCGGCGTTGCCAAGGCGGTGGCGATCAGCCTGATCGAACCGGTCGACCTGTACAGCCAGGTCGATCGCGCGATCAAATATGGCTTCCTGTTCATCGGCTTCACCTTCGTCGCCTTTTTGATGTTCGACATCATCGCGGGCGCGCGGGTCGCGCCGGCCGAATATCTGCTGACCGGGATCGCGCTGGTGCTGTTCTTCGTGCTGCTGCTCGCGTTCGCCGAGGTGATCGGCTTTACCTTTGCCTATATGTTGGCGTCGGCGGCGATCATTGGCTTGCTGGCCTTTTACAGCGCCGCGGTGCTGAAAAGCTGGAAGCGCGCGCGGTTCCTCGCCGCGATGCTCATCGGGCTGTACGCGCTGCTCTATGTGCTGCTCAATCTCGAGGCCTATTCGCTGCTCATCGGGTCGGTGCTGATGTTCTTCGCGCTCGCGGGCGTGATGTATATGACGCGCAACATCGACTGGGGCGGGCTGGGCAAGAAGGATGAGGTGGCGGTGGCCTGAATAGTCCGCCGGTCATTGCGAGGAGCGAAGCGATGCGGCAATCTCCAGCTTGAAGCATCATTCAACGATGATGGCTGGAGATTGCTTCGCTTCGCTCGCAATGACGATGTAGTTTTACCGCCAGCGCAGATTGTGGGGGCCGAGATCCGACAGGGTCTTGGCCCCCATCAATTTCATCCCGCGCTCCATCTCGGCGCGCAGCAGGGCGATGGCGCGGCTCACGCCATCCTCGCCCGCCGCGGCTAGCGCGTAGAGATAGAGCCGTCCGCCCGAGCACGCCTTCGCACCGACCGACAGCGCTTTCAGCACATGGGTGCCGCGCGTGATGCCGCCGTCGCAGATCACCTCGATCTTGTCGCCGACCGCATCGACGATGTCGGCGAGCGCGTCGAACGGCGAGATGCTGCCATCGAGCTGGCGCCCGCCGTGGTTCGACACCATGATCGCGGTGGCCCCGATGTCGACCGCGCGCTTCGCATCCTCGACTGCGGCAATGCCCTTCAGGCAAAAGGGGCCGTCCCATTGCTTGCGGATCGCCTCGGCGCGCTTCCAGTCGAGGCTCTGGTCGAGCATCGAGGTGAAATAGTCGGCGACCGATTTGGGGACGCTCGACCCCTCCGACACATGGGTCGCAAGGTTGGGCAGGCTGAATTTTTCGCGAAGGACATAGTTCAGCCCCCAGCCGGGCTTGGCGGCGTAGCTCAGCATGTTGCGCGCCGTGAAGCGCGGCGGCGAGGTGAAGCCCGAGCGCAGGCAGCGTTCGCGGTTGCCGCCGACGATGGTGTCCACGGTAAGCGCGACGGCATCGAACTTCGCGTCGCGCGCGGCGTCGAGCATCGCCTGGTTGAGGCCTTCGTCGTGGTGGACATAGAGCTGGAACAGCTTTGGGCCGTCGGTCAGCGCCCCCGCTTCGGCCAGGCTGATGGTCGCCAGGCTCGATATGCCCGCCATCGTCCCGGCGTTCGCCGCGGCGCGCAGCACTGCGCGTTCGCCCTGCCAGTGGAACAGGCGCTGGAGCGCGGTCGGCGAGAGGAACAACGGCATCGCCATCTCGCGTCCGAACAAGGTTGTGCGCATATCGACGCGGTCGACCCCGGCGAGCACGCGCGGGATCAGGTCGCAATCGTCGAAAGCGGCGCGGTTGCGGCGGCGGGTGACTTCGTCGTCGGCGGCGCCGTCGATATAATCGAACACCGGCCAGGGCAGGCGGCGTTTAGCGAGCGCACGGAAATCGTCGATATTGTGGCAGTCGGTCAGGCGCACCCTTGCTTACCCCTCAAATCGTCATCCCGGCGAAGCCCGGGATCTCACCCTCTCGCCCTTCCGCACCGGCGAGATCCCGGCCTTCGCCGGGATGACGGGTGAGTGGTGGGCGCAGGTGGTCTCCTCAAAACACCGTCCGCGCCGCCACCGTCCCCTTGGTCGCGAAGCTGAAGCGCGGTTCGACCGCGAGCTTGGCATCGAGGATATGCGCCGCCACTCGTTTCCCCACCGCGGGGCCGTTCTTGAACCCGTGCCCCGATCCGCCGCCGACCAGCCAGACGCGTTCCTGCCCCGGAAAGCGGTCGATCAGATAGTCGCCGTTCGAGCTATTCTCATATTGGCAGACGCGCCCGCCGATCAGCGGCGCATTGGCGAGCCCGGGAAAGCGCCGCGTCAGATAGGCGCGCGCCTCGGCGATCCCAGCGGGCGTCAGCGTGCGGTCCATCGTGTCGGGGTCGATCACTGGGCCATGGACGTCGATGGCGATCTTGAACCCCGCGCCCTCAAGGTCGGGGATGCCATAGACGATGCGGCCATTGTTGAAATCGGCCCAGACCGGAAGTTCGGGCGGCGCGAAGCGCGTGTCGCCTTGGGGCGCGCCGAAATGATAGACCTCCTGCCGCGTCGCGACGATCTTGCCGCCCAGCTGCTGCGGGAAGAGTTCGGCGATCCATGGACCGGCGGCATAGACGAGGTGGTCGGCGGTGCCGCCGTCGGGGAGCGTGTGACGCCGGATGCGTTTCGAAAAGAGCGGTGCGGGCATGACGACGCGCTCGATCTCGATCTGGGCGTCGGCGATCACTTCCTGCACGCCGCGGCCCGCGATCAGCGCGCCGGCTTCGGTTTCGAGGATGCCGGTTTCGCCCTGATAGAATTGGATCTGGCGGTATTTTTCTTGCAGCCAGCGGACGTCGCCATGCTCGTGGCCGACGCGGTTCGCTTGCAGCCAGGCGAGCGATTGCGCGGTGTAGGCGTCGCCCTGCGGCGCAAACCACAGCACGCCGGTGTTGTGGAAGATCGGCGCGCTGGCGCTGTCGGAGAGGTCTTTCCAATATTTGAGCGAATCGCGCGCCATTTCGGAATAGATGGAGTCGGCGCCGTAGCCCATGCGGATGACGCGGCTTTCGCCGCCCGACGACGCGCGGGCATGACCGGCGCCATAGGCGTCGAACAGCCGCACCGTCTTGCCCGCGCGCAGCAGATGCCATGCGGTCCACGCGCCGAACACCCCGGCGCCAATGATCGCGACGTCGACATGCTGGACCTTGGGCTTGGCGGGTTTGCGCTTCTTTGGCTTGCGTTCCTTGCGCTCGGCCGCGGCGGCGGTCGCCGCGACGGGGAGGGCGGCGAGGCCGG
Organism: Sphingopyxis sp.; assembly: GCF_051861155.1. Classification (GTDB taxonomy): domain Bacteria; phylum Pseudomonadota; class Alphaproteobacteria; order Sphingomonadales; family Sphingomonadaceae; genus Sphingopyxis. The sequence continues at coordinate 160,169 of NZ_JBHYDE010000004.1, forward strand.
TCAGCAGCGCGCGGCGGGTGGGGGCGTTATCGCCCGCCACCGGACGCCTCTTTCTTGTAATAGCGATAACCGCCGATCCAGGTTTCGAGCGGGACCATGCGGCGTATCTCGTCGGGGCTGGCGAGCATCGGATCGGCTTCGACGATCAGGAAGTCGGCGCGCATCCCCGGCATCAGCGTGCCGATGCGGTCCTCGGCGAACCCAGCATAGGCCGCGGTGCGGGTGAAACCGTCGAGCGCGACTTCGCGGCTGACCGCTTCCTCGGGGCGCCAGCCACCGAACGGCTGTCCCGCGGCGTCGGTGCGTGAGATTGCAGCGGCCAGCCCGGCGAACGGATTGGCGCTTTCGACCGGGACATCGGAACCGAAGGCAAGGCGGGCCCCGGCGGTCTGCAGGCTGCGCCAGGCATAGGCGCCCTTCAGACGGTCGGGGCCAAGCCGCGCTTCGGCCATCAGCCGGTCGGACGTCTGGTGGACGGGCTGCATCGACGCGATGACCTTGAGGCTGGCGAAGCGCGGGATGTCGGCGGGGTCGATGACTTGCGCATGTTCGATCCGCCAGCGGCGCTCACCGGGCAGGTCGGCAGTCAGGTCGGTGATCGCGTCGAGCGCTTCGGCATTGGCGGCGTCGCCGATCGCGTGGATCGCGATCTGAAACTTGTCCATCGACGCGCGCACCATCTTGTTACGCAGCTGCGCCGGGGTGAGCAACGGTAGACCCTTCTGGCCCGCCGCATCGCTGTAGGGCGCCTTCAACCACGCGCCGCGCGAGCCGAGCGCCCCGTCGAGGTACAGCTTGACCCCGACCATGCGCAGGCGATCGTCGTAGAGCCATGGCGTCGGTTCGCCGCCCGCGATCATCGCCATATTGTCGATGTCACCGCCATAGGAGAGGATGCGGACCGCGAGCTGCTTCTTGTCGCCGGCGCGGCGAAACGCCTGCCAGTCGAGGATCGACGTCCCCATGTCGGCGATCGCGGTGACCCCCTGGGCGAGCAGTTTCTGCTGCGCCAGATACAATGCGCGGTCGAGGTCGCGCGCCAGCGGTTTGGGCTTGGCGCCGTCGATCAGGCTCATCGCGGCGTCGACAAAGACCCCGCTCGGCTTGCCGCCCGCCATTTCGATACGGCCGCCGTCGGGCGACTTGCTCGCCGCGGTTACCTTGGCCGCACTCATCGCCGCGGTGTTCGCCCAGCCCGCGTGGCCGTCGATGCGTTCGAGCCAGACCGGGCGGTTCGGCACCGCGGCGTCGAGATCGGCCGCGGTCGGAAACCGCCCCAGACCCCATTTTTCCTGATTCCAGCCGCGGCCGATGATCCACGGCATTTCGGGATTGTCGGCGGCATATTTGCGGATCGCCGCCTGGGCTTCGGCGAGCGAATTCGTCTCGCTCAGGTCGAGCAGCATCAGCTGGAAACCCAGCCCCATGACATGACCGTGCGCGTCGATCAGCCCGGGGATCAGGGTACGGCCCTTGCCGTCCTCCTTGAAATCGGGGCGTTCGGGGCGCTTGTCCTTGCGGTCGAGCAGCTCCTTCACCTTGCCCTGGCTGTCGATGACCAGCCCGGTGAAGCGGACCAGCTTGCCGTCCTTGTCGAGCGTGATGCCGTTGACATTGTCGACGAGGGTGTCGGCGTGCGCGGGGGCCGCGAGGGTCAGCGCCATCGCGGTGAGAATAACACGGCTCATTTCGGTAACCTCGTGACTAGCGAACTGGTGTCCCGGCGGCCGTTGCCCAGTTTCTGCACATCGGCGTAAAATTGATCGACCAACCCGGCGACCGGGATCGTCGCGCCGTTCGACCGCGCCTCGTCGAGCGCGAGGCCCAGATCCTTGCGCATCCAGTCGACCGCAAAGCCGAAATCAAACTCGTCTTTCGCCATCGTGTCCCAGCGGTTGAGCATCTGCCAGCTTGACGCCGCGCCGCCCGACACCGCTTCGAACACCTTGGCGGTGTCGAGCCGCGAGGCTTGGGCAAAGCGCAGCGCTTCGGACAGGCCCTGGATCACCCCGGCGATCGCGATCTGGTTGACCATCTTGGTCGTCTGCCCCGCGCCGGGGCCGCCGATATGCACCATCCGCGCGGCATAGGCCTGCATCACCGGTTCGGCGGCGGCGAACGCGGCCTTGGTGCCGCCGCACATGATCGACAGCGTGCCGTTCTGCGCCCCGGCCTCGCCGCCCGATACGGGGGCGTCGACGCTGTGGATGCCCAGCCCTTCGGCCTCGACAGACAGCTGGCGCGCGATCCGCGCCGAAACGGTGGTGTGATCGACGAACAGCGCGCCCTTGCGCATCGCCCGGAACGCACCGTCGCGGCCCAATGTGACCTGCGCCAGGTCGTCGTCGTTGCCGACGCAGGTCAGGACGACATCGGCGTCCGTCGCGGCTTCCGCCGGGGTCGCTGCCGCCGCCCCGCCATGCGCCGACACCCAGGCGTCGGCCTTGGCGCGGGTGCGGTTATAGACGGTGAGGTCGTGCCCTGCGCGGGCGAGGTGACCCGCCATCGGGCCGCCCATGACGCCGGTGCCGATGAAGCCAATGCGCAATTTTTGTTCGTTCATGGGCAAACCCATAAGCATAGTTTGCGCGGCGCGCCAGATGGGGTAGGGCCAGCCGCATCATGAGCACGACCGCACCGACCCTCTCCGCTGCCGATTTGCCGGCGATCACCCTCGACGATGTACGCGCGGCGGCCGAACGAATTGACGGCGCGGTGATCCGCACCCCGACGCTCCATTCGCAGACATTGTCCGAAATGGTCGGCGCCCAGGTGTGGCTGAAATTCGAAAATCTGCAATTCACCGCGGCGTATAAGGAACGCGGCGCGCTGAACGCGCTGTTGCTGATGGACCCCGAACAGCGCGCGCGGGGCGTCATCGCAGCGTCGGCGGGCAATCATGCACAGGGGCTCGCCTATCATGGCAAGCGGCTGGGCGTGCCGGTGACCATCGTGATGCCGAGGACGACGCCGCAGGTGAAGGTGTCGCAGACCGCGAGCCATGGCGCCGAAATCGTGCTGTTCGGCGAAAAATTCGACGATGCTTCGGCCCACGCGCGCGAGCTGGAAATCGAACGCGGCCTCACTTTCGTGCATCCCTTCGACCATCCGCATGTCTCGGCGGGGCAGGGGACGGTGGCGCTGGAAATGCTCGAAGATGTCCCCGATCTCGACACGCTGATCGTGCCGATCGGCGGCGGCGGGCTGCTCGCGGGCATGGGCACCGCGGCGCGCGGGATCAAGAACGACATGCGCCTCGTCGGGGTGCAGGCCGAACTCTATCCGTCGATGTACGCCGAACTCAACGGCGTCGACATGGCGTGCGAAGGCGACACGCTGGCGGAAGGGATCGCGGTCAAGGAACCGGGCAGCTATACGCGCAAGCTGGTCGCCGAACTCAACGACGACATCGTGCTGGTCGCCGAACGCCATCTCGAGCGCGCGGTCAGCCTGTTGCTCCAGATCGAAAAGACGGTGGTCGAGGGCGCGGGCGCCGCAGGGCTCGCGGCGATGCTGGCGCATCCTGAGGAGTTTGCCGGGCGCAAGGTCGGGCTGGTGCTGACCGGCGGCAATATCGACACGCGGCTGCTCGCCAATGTGCTGCTGCGCGACCTCGCGCGCTCGGGCCGCATCGCGCGGCTGCGCATCCGGTTGCAGGATCGCCCCGGCGCGCTGTTCAAGGTGATGAAGCTGTTCGACGAGAAGCAGGTCAACATCATCGAAATCTATCACCAGCGCATCTTCACCACGCTGCCCGCCAAGGGGCTGATCACCGACATCGAATGCGAAGCGCGCGACCGCGACCATCTCGACAGCCTGGTCACCTCGCTGCGCGATGCGGGGTATATGGTGACCACCGTCGAACTAGCATGAGGGCGTTCACGCTTCAGCTCGTCGCGACGCCGGAGAGCATCGACGAGCTGGGCCATGTCAACAATGCCGTCTGGGTCCAGTGGATCCAGCAGGTCGCGACCGGCCATTGGGACGCCGCGGCGCCGCAGGCGCACAAGGATGCGTATATCTGGGTCGTGGTGCGCCATGAGATCGACTATCTCCGCGCCCTGGGCCCCGGCGAAACGGTGACCGCGCGCACCTGGGTCGCCGACCAGCCGCAGGGCGCGAAGTTCGACCGCTTCATGGAATTCGCCGGCGCCGACGGCAAAGTGCATGTTCGCGCGCGCACGGTCTGGGCGCTGCTCGACAAGGCGAGCGGGCGGCCGCTGCGGGTGACCGCCGCGGTGGTGGCGCCTTTTTTGGATTGACGGGTGTTATGGAAAGCTTCCGGGGGGCGGGGCCTTTCGGCCGCTCCGCCCCCCGTCTGCATCGGGGGCAAGTGGGAATTTCCCGGTGGGGGCAGGGGGCATCAGGGACCAGACCGATGCCCCCCACCGCTCCATTGAGCGGAACACTCGGGAACATCTGATACTATTCAATTGCCGTGCCAATTCCCCGTGGCGGCGGATATATGCGCGACTTGGTGGTTAGCGATTCCTTACCGTCGATGCGGCTTGTCAAAAATCCCGACACTTTGCCGTTCAGCTTCGTTCATCGACCATTCAGCCCATTGACTACATTTGTAGTCGCGTCGCAAATGCGCGGTGCCGATGGGAGGGGTTCTGATGGCAGAAAGAGCAAGCGAGTCGGAGATGCAGGTGCTGTCGGCCTTGTGGGACGACGCCCCGCAGACCGCAGCTGACCTGACAAACCGGATCGGCGAGGCGAATGGCTGGACGCAGGCAACGGTCAAGACCTTGCTCGCGCGGCTGGTTCAAAAGGGCGCGGTAACCGCAGCCGCTGACGGTCGCCGCTATCTATACAGTCCCGCGATCGAACGCGCCGACGCCGTCGGCGAGGAATCGCAGCGTTTCGTCGATCGCCTGTTCGGCGGCCGCGTCAGCCCGCTGATCGCGCATCTCGCCGATCGCGAGGCGTTGTCGGACACCGACATCGCCGAAATCGAAGCGCTGCTGCGGAGGCTGAAGTCATGAGCGCCGCGACCTGGATGCAGGTGTGGGGCGACACGATGCTCACCACCGCGCTGCTCGTCCTGGCGGTGCTGCTGATCCGCAAACCGTTCGCGCGCCATTTCGGGCCGCGTCTGGCCTATAGCCTGTGGCTGATCCCGGCGCTGCGGCTGGTGTTGCCGCCGCTGCCCTTCGCCGATCCTGTTGCCGCGCCCGATAGCGCCGATGTCATGCTGGTTGCGGTCGACATGGCGATGACGGCCCCGGTGACCCCGACCTGGTCGATCGCCGATGCGATGCCCTATGCGTTTGTGCTGTGGGCGATGGGCATGGCGGCGGTGCTCGCGATGGCGCTGCTCTCGCACAGTCGCTTCCGCACCGAGGTGCTGGCCGAAGCGGTGGAGCTTGAACCGATCGGGACGATCCGGCTGGTGATGACCGATGCGGTCGATGGCCCCGTCGCTTTTGGCCTGTGGCATCGGATCGTCGCGGTGCCGCAGGATTTCTTTGCCCGCTATGCCGCCGACGAACGCGCGCTCGCGGTCGATCATGAGCTGGCGCACCACCGGCACGGCGATTTGTGGGCAAATGCGGCGGCGCTGGTGCTGCTGGCGTCGCAATGGTTCAATCCGTTCGCGTGGCGGGCGATCCGCGCCTTCCGCTTCGATCAGGAGGCGGCGTGCGACGCGCGCGTGCTGACCATGGCCGACGCCGACATGCGGGGCGAGCGCACCGCGCGCTATGCGACCGCGATCGCCAAGGCGGCGGTGGGGTCGCGGCTGTCGTTGGCGGCGCCGATGGCGGTTCACGACAATTTGCAGGAGAGGCTGACGATGTTGATGCGGAGGGATATTTCGAAGCAGCGCGGGCTGGCCGGCCGGTTGCTGATCGGCGGGGCAACGCTGGCGGTGCTGGCGACGACCGCGACACTCGTTCCGGCGGGGATCGTCACGGCGAAGGCGCAGACCGCCGATATGGCTGAACCGCCTGCGCCGCCGATGCCGCCCGAGGCAGCTCTGCCCCCTGAGGCGCCTGCCGCGCCGGATGCCCCCGGGGTCATGGTGTTCACCGACCATAGCGAGGACGTCACAACCGACAAGGACGGCAAAAAGCGCGAAGTGCATCGCATCGTCATCCGCCGCGACGGCCATGGTGATGGCAAAGCTCCGGCGGTGATGTTTGCGCCCACTGACGGCAAGGGCAAGATGCGCCACATCGACGTCCGCATGCCGGGCAGCCTGTCGCGCGACGACGTGCTCGCGACGCTGAAGGAGCAGGGCATCACCGGCAAGCAGGCCGACGCGATCGCCGACAAGCTGGAAGCGAAACGCAAGGAGCGCATCCGCACCGTGCTGGCGCCGATGCCGCCGATGCCCCCCATGCCGCCGATGCACGGCACCTGGAGCACGCATGGGCAGACGATGATCATGGGGAAGTGCGGTGATGGCGCGAAGGCCGCGCCGATCGTCAACCGTGACGAGGCCGAAGGCAACAAACGCACCCGGGTTCATATGTTCGCGTGCAACGACAGCGCCGAAGGCAAGGCGGCGCGGCTGTCGGCGCTCAAAAAAGCGCGCGAAGCCTTTGCCGAGGGCGAACGTGCGCGCGGCCTGTCCGATGACATGCGCGCCAAGGTCGCCGCCGACCTGGAAAGGGCGATCGCCGAGATCGAGAAATCGGACCACTAGGTCCGACGAGCTTCGACGTCGGCCTTTGCTCCCCGGTGGGGCTGGCGGCAGGGGCGGGGAAAGGGAGCGGGCGACCGCTCCCTTTTTCGTGCGGGCTGGTTGGCAACATTCCCCTCCCTTCCAGGGAGGGGGTAGGGGGTGGGTGGGTGCGAGCGAGCGAAGCGAGCCGAGGCAGAGCACCGCCTTCGACGGTTACCTACCCCCGACCCCTCCCAAAAAAGGGAGGTGAGAAGAGATGACGGCATCCGGTCGATGGCGGTGATTGTTGCTGCCACCCCTTTTGTTCGGGCCCCCGCAATGCCACATGAGGCCCATGAGCGAAGACAAACCCTGGCCCGACAGCATCCGCGCCGGCGATTGCGAGCAGCATGAGCCGCTCGTCCGCCGCGTGCTGGCGCCGAACCCGTCGCCCTATACCTTTACCGGTACCCAGACGTGGATCGTCGGCGCGGGCAGCGATGTGGCGGTGATCGATCCGGGACCGACGGGCAGTGGCATGAGCATCGGTGATCCCGCCGACATCAACGGCGCGGGGCATGTCGATGCGATCCTGCGCGCCGTGGACGGCCAGCGCGTCACTGCGATCCTGTGCACCCACACCCACCGCGACCACAGCCCCGCCGCGGCGCCGTTGAAAGCCGCGACCGGCGCGCCGATCATCGGCTGCGTGCCGCTGGCGATCCGCGACGACGGCCCGCGCGCCGATTCGGCGTTCGATCCCGATTACGCCCCCGACCGGGTGCTGACCGACGGCGAGCGGATTTCGGGCGACGGCTGGACGATCGAAGCGGTGGCGACCCCCGGGCACACGTCCAACCACCTCTGTTTTGCGCTGCTCGAAAGCGGCGCGCTGTTCACCGGCGATCATGTCATGGCGTGGTCGACCAGCGTCGTCAGCCCGCCCGATGGCGACATGGCCGCCTATATGGCCAGCCTGTCGAAGCTGTATGAGCGGGGCGACCGCATCTATTATCCCGCGCACGGCCCCGCGGTGACCAAGCCGCGGCAGCTTGTCCGCGGCATGCTGGGGCACCGCAAGCAGCGCGAGCGGCAGATTTTGCGCGAGCTGGAAAAGGGAACCCGGGTCATCCCGGCGATGGTCGCGCATATGTACAAGGGGCTAGACCCGCGGCTGACCGGCGCCGCCGGGCGCTCGGTGCTCGCGCATCTGCTCGACCTGCGCGCGCGCGGCGTCGTGCGCGAACGCAATGACGAATGGGAACTTGCCTGACATGCTTTTGACGATGCTGCTCGCCGCCGCGCAGCCCGCCGCCGACGCCGCGCCCGCTGCCGCCCAATCGCGCATCGTGGACCTGATCGCCCGCGAAGGCGGCCAGCATTGCCTGCCCGATGGTCAGCTATGTTTCGAACTGTCGGACAGTGCCGACACGGGTGAGGGGGCAGCCAGTCTGATCGTTTCTTTCCCGGGGTCAGGCGATACCGGAGAAACCTCGCTGCCGCTCCCCGTCTTTGCGGATGATCCACAAGGGTTGCGGCTGTGGCCGCAAATCGTCTCGGTGCGCAGCGGCGGCGAAGCCGACGGGCGGGACGGGCTGGAGATGCTGGTCGGGGTGATCGGTGAACAGCGCGCGATGTATTCGGGTGGCGGGGGAACGGGCGGTCGGCTTCACCTGCTGCGTTTCGGCATGGCGCCGCACGCGATCGGGCTGAGCGGCGAAGTGCTCGATGTTGTCTGGGACAGCTCGCTGATGATCCGCGCCTGTTTTTCGGAGCAAGATGCGAAGGACCGGCTCGACGCCTGCCACGACGAATATGAATTCAAAGCGGTGCTGAAGCCCGGTCCGGACGATGGCGGCGAATTGCCGCCGTTGACCTATCGCAGCTTTGCAACCGCCTATCCGCAGACGTCGCGGCGGAGCGAGGACAATAGCGGGCAGAAGCTGAAATCCAGCGATCTCGCGCATTGGAAAGATGCCGAGTGCAGCTATGAACGCGTGCTGCGCCACAATCCTGCGACGGGCCGTTACGAAATGGATCGCCCCGCGCCCGATTGTTCGGTCTATACAGTGCCATGACCTCGACTCCTTCCTCTCCCGCACCGCGCCTCGCCGGGCGCCTGATCCTGCTCGCTGCGGCGGCGATGCTCCTTCTTGCCGTGTGGTGGGCGGTATCGGCGTGGCGCGACTGGCAACGGGGCTATGACCCCGAAACCGTTGTGGCGGCGAGCCTGCAGGGTTTGCAGGAACAGAATGTCCTCGTTCCCTTCACCGCGCGCTATGTCGCGGTGGTCACCTCGACGCAGAGCCGACTTGGGCTGAGCGCGAAAAAGACGCTGATCATGCCGGGCACGGTGCGTTACGAGGTCGATCTGGGCAAGCTCAAGCAGTCGGACGTCGACTGGGATGCCGCGACCAAGGCGTTGACCGTCACCCTGCCGCCGCTGCGGCTCGCCGGCCCCGAAATCGACCTCGACGCCATCAGCGAGTTTCGCGATGGCGCGATCCTGCTGACGCTGACCGACGCCGAAGCCTCGCTCGACGCCGCCAACCGCAAGGCGGCGCAGGCCGAGCTGATCAAGCAGGCGAAGGGGGCGACTCCGATGCGGCTGGCGCAGGGGGCGGCGCGGGCGGCGATCGAGCAGAGTTTCGCGATGCCGCTGAAGGCCGCGGGCATCGACGCGACGGTGACCGCGCGCTTTGCCAATACCCCTGCTGGCTAGGCGGCTTTCGCGCGGCGTCATCCTTCGCTAGTCTGGCCCCAATTCCGGCCGACTGGGGGGTGTGGCATGGCGACAACGGCAGCGGGCGCAGAGCGCGCCGAACTTTTCTGGCAGCGCATGGCGATCGGCCTTGCCGCGTTCATCGTCCTTGGTTTCCTGCAATTCGCGCTGCGCGGTTTTGTCGATCCGGTCGCGGCGCCCTTCTGGGTCCATCTGCACGGCGGACTGATGCTCGCCTGGCTCGGTCTGCTGGTGGTGCAACCGACGCTGGTATCGCGGCAGAATATGGCGCTGCACCGGCGGCTCGGCTGGACCGGCGCCACGCTCGCGATCATCATCACCGGGCTGGGGATGTTCACCGGGATCGCATCGCTGGTGCTCGGCCGCTTCCCGCCCTTTTTCTCGCCGCCCTATTTTCTCGCGCTGACCTTCATCGAATCGCTGGTGTTCGGATTGATGGTGTGGGCGGCGGTGCGGCGGCGCCACACGACGGCGTGGCACCGGCGGTTGATGATCGGGGCGACGATCATCATCCTCGAACCCGCGCTCGGCCGCATCCTGCCGATGCCGCTGATGATCGGCTGGTCCGACATTCCGATCGGCCTGTTTCAGCTGGGCGTCGTCGGCATCATCGCGCTCTATGATCGCCGCACGCTCGGTGCCGTCCATCCGGCGACCAAGGCGATCGCGGTGATTGTCATCGCGGTGCGGCTCACCATCTATCTGGTGGCCTTGACGCCCCCTGTCATTGCGCTTGCGGAAAGGCTCACCGGCGGCTGACGCTGCGTTGCCCTGTCCGGGGTCGCGGTGTAGGGGGGAGGCCAAGGCAAAAGCCATATAAGGAAAAGCGATGACTGCTCCCATTCGCGAGAATCTCTCGGGCCTCGACCTGCGCGCCGAAATCGACCGCCTGCGCAAGGAACGCAACGCGGTGATCCTGGCGCATTATTACCAAAAGCCGGAGATTCAGGATCTGGCCGATTTTGTCGGCGATTCGCTCGAGCTGTCGCGCAAGGCCGCCGACACCGACGCCGATGTCATCGCCTTTTGCGGCGTGAAGTTCATGGCCGAGACGGCAAAGATCCTGAGCCCCGAAAAGATCGTTATCCTGCCCGACATGGATGCCGGATGCAGCCTGGAAGACAGCTGTCCGCCCGAACAATTCAAGCGCTTTCGCGAGAAGCATCCCGACCATATCGCGCTGACCTACATCAACTGCTCGGCGGCGGTGAAGGCGCTGAGCGACATCATCGTCACCTCGTCGAGCGCCGAGACCATCATCAGCCAGATCCCTGAAAGCCAGCCGATCATCTTTGGTCCCGACCGTCATCTGGGTGGTTACCTGAACCGCAAGTTCGGGCGCGAGATGCTGCTGTGGCCGGGCGTGTGCATCGTGCACGAGGCGTTCAGCGAAACCGAGCTGATCAAACTGAAGGCGCAGCATCCCGGCGCCCCGGTCGCCGCCCATCCCGAATGTCCGCCGCACATCGTCGACCATGCCGACTATGTCGGATCGACCAGCGGCATCCTGCAATTTGCGAAATCCTTCCCCGGCGACACGCTGATCGTCGCGACCGAACCGCACATCATCCACCAGATGGAACTGGCGATCCCCGAAAAAACCTTCATCGGTGCGCCGGGTGCCGACGGTAACTGCAACTGCAACATCTGCCCCTATATGGCGCTCAACACGATGGAGAAACTCTACCTCGCGCTGCGCGATCTGAAACCGCAGATCGAGATGGAGGAAGGGCTCCGCCTCGCCGCGCGCAAGAGCCTCGACCGGATGCTCGAAATGGCGTCGGGGACGATCGGCAAGGGCGATCTGGGGCGGGCGTGATTCCCAAGCGAGTCGGGTTTTCGACTCGCCACCACGAGTCGAGCGACGGCCTCTTTCCCCGCGAGCGGCAAATCCGCATCCGAAAATGCTGCACCCTTGTTACAAAAATGCTGCGCCGAATCCGCTTGTTGCTAATGCCGGACTTATCCACAGCAGCCGACGTTCGGGTGGGGCATTTGGGCGTTTTTCTGTTGGCGCCCCGAAAGCTTCATGTCAGCTTCAAATCATCGGACGACAGAGACGAAAGACCGCCGGGACATCAAGGGTAGTTGCAAGACTAGCCAGAAGAGAACGGATCGGACTTACGAGGAAATCGACCGATAGCCTGGTCACGGAACGTAGCGATTCCCACGAGTTGATGCGGACCCGATCGGGTACAGGAAATGCAGTCCATCGCTTGGAAAGCGACTGTTTCGGCAGACGCAAGAAGAGATGATGAAGGGCTTTCCAGGTGCGGCCGGCCCCCGAAAGGGGGCCGACCAAACCGTCGCCGGATTGTTCCGGCGTGCGCCGCAACGCATCGTTTTGCGGGCTGCTGATCGCAAGAGAAGCGGACCGGGATGAAGCGGGGTGGCGGGACGCGGAGCAGGACCGGATAGTGGGGGTTGGCAGCGATGTCGGCCCCCATTTCGTTTGCGTGCGCTGCGCGTGCCGCCGTCTCGCACGCCCATTCCCACCAGATCCTATTTTATTTTCGCCGTTGTGACGTCCGTCACATCGCGGTCAAACAGGGCTGCTTAGTCCGGTCATTGCGACCCGGAGCAGTTCTTGATCTGGAACTGATCCCACTTTCCCGGCCGTGTCCTGCGGGGCCGGCCGGGAACCTTTCCCCTTCGTTCCGCATTATTCCGTCATCGTTGAAACGATGTCCGGACGCGACCGGACGTTCAATAAGCTTCGCCGGGTGTCGGCGTCTGCCCGGTGGTTCAGGAAGGGATTAACATGGGTTTGATTATCACCTTGATCGTCGGCGGCATCATCGGCTGGCTGGCGAGCATCGTCATGCGCACCGACGCTCAGCAGGGCATCATCCTGAATGTGGTCGTCGGCATCGTCGGGGCGTTCCTCGGCAATTTCCTCGGCAGCTTTTTCGGGATGGGCGCCAGCCTCGACACCTTCAGCCCGATCGGGTTGCTGTGGGCCTTTATCGGTGCCGTCGTCTTGCTCGGCATCATCAACCTGGTCCGCCGCGGCAGCGTCCGTTGACCGGAGTGGCGGCGGTGCAATTTGCGCCGCCGCTATTCTGCTAGGCGCTTTCAAATATCTGGGTTAACAATGCCATGCCTGCGAGGGCGGGCGATACCAATGATCGTAGGGGGTCAATATCATGGATTTCATTATCGCAATCATCATGGGCGGCGTTATCGGCTGGCTGGCCAGCATCGTGATGCGCACCGACGCCCAACAGGGTATCTTCCTCAACATCATCGTCGGCTGTGTGGGCTCCATCCTTGGCCGTTTGCTGTTCGGCCAGTTCCTGGGCGGTGGTCACCTGCGCGGCAACGCTTTTGACCCGATGACGCTGCTGACCGCCTTTATCGGCGCGGTCGTCCTGCTCGCCATCGTCAATCTGGTGCGCCGCGGACGCGTTCGCTGAATCGATAGTCTTCCGGCGTTCGGCCCCTCGCGGCCGGCCGGATCAAAGGGTGGCCCGCCGTCAGGCGCGCCACCCTTTTTCATGCCTGCAACCACTGGAAATTACGCGACGAACCGCTTATGAACCGCCGCCCGGTGCGCTGGCGGGATGGCAAGCTTTGGCCTCTTGCATGTGGTGATTTAATTAGGTAATACACCTCATACGGGATTTCGGTCCTGTCGTGCGGGCCTGAGGGGGCGAAGCGCAGCCGTGCTTGCCGCATCGGATGCCGCAGCCGGCAGGGAGGAATTCGGCGTGAACTACGAGCGGAAAGTGGATGTGATGGACAGCCTCGCGGGTTCGACCCAGAGCTATTATGAAGAGGCGGACAACCGCCGCAAGCGGACGCGGCTGATCGTCGCGCTGGTGCTGATCGCGCTGGCGTTGGCAGCGACCTGGTACGCATTCAGCTCCAGCAAGGACGGCGCTGCCGGCGCCGAAGGCGCGGCGGGCGGCGAGGGCGCGGCAGCGGTGCCCAGCATCACCGTCATGGTCCCCGGCCGCCAGTCGGTCCAGACGACGATTTCGACCAATGGCACGATCGCGGCGCGCCGCGAAATGCCGGTCGGCGTCGCGGGCGAGGGCGGGCAGGTCGTGCGCGTGCTGGTCGAACCCGGCCAGTGGGTCGGCGCCGGGCAGCCGCTGGCGATCATCGATCGCGCGGTCCAGTCGCAGCAGGCCGCCGGCCTCGCCGCCTCGATTCGCGTCGCGCAGGCCGATGCCGACCTGGCGCAGGCCGAACTGACCCGCGCCGACGCGCTGGTGTCGCGCGGCTTCATTTCGAAGGCGGACATGGACCGCAAGCGCGCCACCCGCGACGCCGCCAATGCACGCGTCCGCGTCGCGCAGGCGCAATATGCCGAGGCGCAAGCGCGCAACGGCCGCCTCAACATCGTCGCTCCCGCGGCGGGGCTGGTGCTGACGCGCGGCGTCGAGCCCGGCCAGATCGTCGGCGCCGGCAGCGGCGTATTGTTCCGCATGGCGCGCGGCGGCGAGATGGAATTGCTGGCGCAGATGGCCGAGGCCGATCTGCAGCGCGTGCGTGTCGGTACCCGCGCGACGATCAGCCCGGTCGGCACCAATCTGGAGATTGCGGGTCAGGTGTGGCAGGTGTCGCCGGTGATCAACCCCGACACGCGGCAGGGCATGGTCCGCATCGCGGTTCCGTACAGCGCAGCGCTCCGCCCCGGCGGCTTTGCCGACGCGCGGCTGGTGTCGGGCACCGAAGAAGCGCCGCTGCTACCTGAAAGCGCGGTGCAGAGCGGTCCCGAAGGCAATTATGTGCTAATCGTCGATGGCAAGAACACGATCCAGCGCCGCGTGGTCAAGGTCGGCACGGTGACCGACGACGGCGTGTCGATCGCCTCTGGTCTGGCTGGCAACGAACGGGTGGTCGTGCTGGCCGGCGCCTTCCTCAACGTCGGCGACAAGGTGAAGCCGGTGGTCCAGAAATCGTCGCAATAATATTTCCGACCCTGTGCGCACAAAAGGCGTTTGAATCATGAGCTTTCGCAACATTTCCGCCTGGTGCATCCGCAATCCGGTGCCGCCGGTCGTCATGTTCGTGCTGTTGATGCTGGCGGGGATCGTCAGTTTCAACCGGATGGACGTCAACGACAATCCCGACGTCGAATTCCCCGCGGTCCAGGTCGTCGTGGCGCAGCCCGGCGCAGCGCCGTCGGAGCTGGAAACGCAGGTCACCCAGCGCGTCGAGGCAGCGCTGCGCGGGGTCAGCGGGGTCGACGAAATGTCGTCCTATGTCGGCGAAGGCAACAGCCGCACTTTTGTCCAGTTCGCGATCGGCACCCCGATCGACCGTGCGTTCAACGACGTCAATCAGGCGATTTCGCAGATCCGCAGCGACCTGCCCGACGGCATATTGGAACCGCAGGTTCAGCGCGTCGACATTGCGGGCGGCCCGATCACCTATTTCGCGGTCGAGGCGTCGGATATGACGCTCGAACAGCTGTCGTGGTTCGTCGACAACAGCGTCGCTAAGGAATTGCTGTCGATTCCCGGCATGAGCCAGGTGCGCCGTTCGGGCGGGGTCGATCGCGAAATCCGCGTCATCCTCGATCCCGCGCGGATGCAAAGCTACGGCCTGACCGCGAGCCAGGTGAACCAGCAGCTGCGCCAGACCAACGTCAATGCCGCGGGGGGGCGCACCGAAATCGCTGGGTCCGAACAGGCGGTGCGCGTGCTGGGCAATGCGGGCAGCGCCTTTGACCTCGGCGAAACGCGTCTGTCGATCGGCAACGGCCGCACCGTGCGCCTGTCCGACGTCGCCAAGGTGACCGACGGCTATGCCGAACAGCGCAATCTGGCCAAGATCAAGGGCCGTCAGGTGCTCAGCTTCTCGATCGAAAAGGCGAAGGGCGCGTCCGACGTCACCGTCCACGACGAAACGATGAAGAAGCTGGAAGAGATCAAGAAGTCCAATCCCAAGGTCGATTTCAAGATCCTGTTCACGCGTACCGAATATACCAAGGAACAATATCGCAGCTCGATGCTGGCGATGATCGAAGGCGCGGTGCTTGCCGTGGTCGTGGTGTTCCTGTTCCTGCGCGACTGGCGCGCGACGCTGATCAGCGCGCTCGCGATCCCGCTGTCGGCGATCCCGACCTTCTGGTTCATGGACATGATGGGCTTTTCGCTGAACGGCCTGTCGCTGCTCGCGCTCAGCCTGGTCGCGGGGGTGCTCGTCGACGACGCGATCGTCGAGATCGAGAATATCGTCCGCCACATGCGCATGGGCAAAACCGCCTATCAGGCGTCGATCGACGCCGCCGACGAAATCGGCCTGGCGGTGGTGGCGACGACGATGTCGATCGTCGCGGTGTTCCTGCCCGTCGCGTTGATGCCCGGGGTGTCGGGCCAGTTCTTCATCCAGTTCGGGATGACCGTCGTTTTTGCGGTGCTGGTCAGCCTGGCGGTCGCGCGCATGATCACGCCGATGATCGCCGCCTATTTCCTGTCGGCGCAGGGCGAACAGGATCATGCCTCGGGCCCATGGGTTGACCGCTATGAGCGGCTGCTCGCCTGGACGCTTGATAGCACGAAGCAGCGGGCCGTGAAGGCGCGTTACGAAGACACCCCGACCAAACTCGCCTATTTGGGTGTACCGCTGGTGCTGGCCGGCCTTTATGTGCTCTTTGCGATCTACACCTATTTCCAGCCGGTTCCGGCCGGACAAGATGGCCCGAATCCGGCGGTTTATTTCCTGCTGCAGACGCCGTTCACCGCGATCTTCGTTTTCCTCGCGGCCAGCCTGCTTGCCATTCTGCTCGGTGCGCTCGCTTATGTTATCGGCGTGCGCCAGTGGGCTTTTACCCATTGGGCGAAGTTCATGGTCCAACGCGCCTATGCGCGCCTGCACGATCATCGCGTGTGGATCGTCGGGGTCGGGCTCTTTGCCTTCCTGTCGAGCATCGGTCTGTTCATGGTCCTGCCGCAGCAGTTCCAGCCAACGACCAACAGCGATTACAGCCAGGTGCGCTACGAACTGCCGCCGGGTTCGACGCTGGCGCAGAGCGAAACCGTGGTGCGGCGGATCGGCGCCATTCTCGACAACAGCCCGGTGGTTCAGACCGCATTCTATGACGTCAATGTCGGCGGCGGCAACGCGTTCATCACGCTGAAGAAAGAGCGCGAGATGAGCAGCGTCGAATGGGAACGCAGCCTGCAACCGAAACTGGCGGCGATCCCCGATGCGCGGGTGTCGTTCCAGAGCCAGTCGGGCGGGTTTTCGGGCCGCGACATCACGATGGTCATCGGCGGCGACGATCCGGTCGCGCTGGAACGGCACGCCCGTACGATTGTCGCCCAGATGGGCGGGCTGAAAGAATTGCGCGCGCCGCGGATCGAGGGCGACATTCCGCGCCCCGAAATCATCGTCAACCCGCGCATGGACCTGGCCGCCGAGCTTGGCGTGACGACCGCGGCGCTCAGCCAGACGATCCGCATCGCGACGCTGGGCGACATCGACCAGAACGCGGCGAAATTCTCGCTGTCCGATCGCCAGATCCCGATCCGGGTGCTGCTGTCCGAAGATTCGCGGCGCAGCCTGGCGACGATCGAGAACCTGCCGGTGCCGACCTCGCGCGGGACCACCGTGCCGCTGAAATCGGTCGCCGAGATCGGGTTCGGGGCGGGGCCGACGGAGCTGCGCCGCTATAACCAGACGCGGCGTATCGTCATCGGCGCCGATCTGGCACCCGGCCTTGTCACCGGCGACGCGCAGAAGAAAATCGATGCGCTGCCCGCGGTCAAGGATATGCCGCAGGGTATCCGCAAGGTCGTCCAGGGCGATGCCAAATGGCAGGCCGAGCTGATCAACAACTTCATCATTGCGGTGGTGTCGGGTCTGCTCCTCGTCTTCTCGACGCTGGTGCTGCTCTATCGCCGTTTCCTGTCGCCGCTGGTCAACATGTCGTCGCTGCTGCTCGCGCCGCTCGGCGGGCTGCTCGGGCTGGCGATCACCGGCATGGAAATCTCGATGCCAGTCTATATCGGCCTGCTGATGCTGCTCGGCATCGTCGCCAAAAACTCGATCCTGCTCGTCGATTTCGCGATCGAGGAGATGGACCATGGCGTCGGCAAGATGGAGGCGTTGCTCGACGCCGGACGCAAGCGCGCGCAGCCGATCGTGATGACGACGGTCGCGATGGTCGCGGGCATGGTGCCGACGGCGATCTCGCTGTCGGGCGACGGGGCGTGGCGCGCGCCGATGGGCGTCGTCGTGATCGGCGGGCTGATCCTGTCGACGCTGCTGACGCTGCTGATCGTCCCCGCGGGCTTCAGCCTGGCCGACAGCATCGAAAAGCGCCTTGGCCGCTTCTTCTCCAGCAACCTGCTGACCTATCGCAAGGGCGACGACACCAAGCCGTACGGGGAGCCGGCGCCGCAGCCCGCCGAGTGACCCGGCGCGGCCCAATGCGCCGCGTCGGTTGCAACTTTTGCGGCGCTTCGCCATTTGACCCTGATGACGGATAATTCTTCGACCCCGGCGACCGCCGGACGCGCCCACCCCATCGGGGTGGGCGTTGCCGTTCCCACCGGCGGGCTGAATGTCCGGGTGGTCGCGACCGGGATGCTGGTGGTGATGGCTGGCGTGTTCATCGCCGCCAAATTTTATCAGGACGTCCATCCCGCCATGGGCTTTGTCCGCGCCTTTGCCGAGGCGGCGATGGTCGGCGGGCTGGCCGACTGGTTCGCGGTCACCGCGCTGTTCCGCCACCCGATGGGTTTGCCCATTCCCCATACCGCGATCGTTCCGCGCAACAAGAACCGCATCGGCGACACGCTGGCGCGCTTCCTGCTCACCAATTTCCTGCTGCCACGCCTGATTGCGCGCAAGATGCAGACGCTCGATGTCGCTGGCGCGGTCGGCAAATTCCTGTCCGAACCGGGCGAGGGTGGTGGGCGGCTGCGGCTTGGCGCGTCGCGCATCATCGCCGATGCGCTCGGCGCGCTCGACCAGCAACGGCTCGGCGGGATGGTCAAATCGGCGATCGCCGACCGCCTGCGCGAACTCGATGTCGCGCCGCTGCTGGGGCAGGCGATGCAGGCGGCGCTCGCCGAGGGGCGCCATCAACCCTTGCTCGACGCGATGGTCAAATGGGGATCGAAGACGCTCGAGCTTAACGAGCATCTGATCCACCAGATGGTGCACGACAATTCGAACGCGATCGTGCGTTTCACCGGGCTCGACGAAAGCATTTCGAACCGCATCGTCGCCGGGCTGTCGAAGCTGCTGAGCGAAATGGCGATCGACGAGACCCACCCGCTGCGCATCCGCGTCGAGGAAGGGCTCGCCAAGATGGCGCTCGACCTGCAGCACGACCCCGAGGTCCAGGCCAAGGTCGCCAAGGTCCGCGACGAGCTGCTCGAAAACAAGGCGGTGAAGCGCTGGCTCGACGGCCTGTGGGAACAGGGGCGCAGCGCGCTGCTCAAGGCAGCGCGCAACCCCGACACGATGCTCGCCGGGCGGATCGGCGAGCTCGTGACGCAATTCGGCGCGATGCTCGGCGAGGATGCCGCGATCAAGCGCACGCTCAACCGCTACGCCCGCCGCGCTGTCGTCGGTATGGTCGACAGCTACGGCGAGACGGCGCTCAAACTGGTGTCCGACACGATCCGCGGCTGGGATGCGAAGACGATCACCGACCGGCTGGAAAATGCGGTCGGCGACGATCTGCAATATATCCGCATCAACGGGACGCTGGTTGGCGGGCTGGTCGGGGTGCTGATCCACACGGTCGATGTGGTGATCTGAGCGCGAACTACCAAAACCCGTTCGTGCTGAGCTTGTCGAAGCATTGTCCTTTTCTTTGGCGTAGCAAAGGAAGAACGGCCCTTCGACAAGCTCAGGGCGAACGGACGAGAGGAAGGCAGGCCGCCAGTCCCTCCCGAAAACTCGGATAGCGTGGCACCCACGCTAACAACCGTTTCGCCTTACCATTCGCGACCCGCCGGTTCTCGGCATAGAACGCCCGTGCCGCGGGCGACAGGCCCGCCTCGTCGAGCGTTTGCAGCGGCGGCAGCGATTCCCGCAGCATCGCACAGCCCCATTCGACCAGCCGGTTCTGGTGGCACGGCTCATCGTCGGCGAGATTATAGACCCCCGCCGACCCCCTGAACGACGCGATCACGCCGCCCGCAATGTCGTCGACATGGACGCGGCTGAAGACCTGGTCGGGCAGGTCGATCCGGTGCGCGCGGCCTTCACTTATGCGATCGAGGATCGAGCGGCCGGGGCCATAGATGCCGGGGAGGCGGAAGACCGACACATCGCTGCGCAGCGCCTGCCAAGCATCATCCGCGGCGTTGCGGTCGGGGCGGCGGCCTTTTATCGGGGCGCTTTCATCGACCCATGCACCACCTGCGTCGCCATAGACGCCGGTCGAGGACAGATAGCCGACCCACGCCGCCGGGGCGATCGCGATCGCATCGCCATAGCGGGCAAGCACCGGGTCGGCGCCCGCGACGGGCGGCACCGACGACAGGATGTGCGTCGCTGACCGCAACGCTGTCAGCACCGCGTCCCCCTCGCCGAACGCGATGCTGTCGCCGCGCCCGTCCCGCGTCGTCCCGGCCACATCCCACCCGCGCGCGCGCAGCCGTTCGGCGAGGTGGCTCGCGGCATATCCCATCCCGAAAATCAGCATCTGTCCCATCGCCCGCCTTATTGCGCGCCCCGCGCCCCGCGCCTAGACCCGAAACATGACCGACGCCTCTTCCACGCCCGTCCTTCCCGTCACCATCCACCGCGGCGATTATCGCCCGCCCGACTGGCAGGTGCCCGACGTCGCGCTCGATTTCGCGCTGGCGGTCGAGGCGACGCGCGTCGCGTCGGCGCTGTCGGTGGTGCGGCAGGCCGATACGCCGGTGCCGCTGGTGCTGCGCGGCGACGGGCTGACCCCCGCGGCGGTGCGCGTCGATGGCGAGGGCTGGAACGACTGGCAGATGGACGGCAGCGACCTGGTGATCGATCTGGGCGAGCGCAGCGCAGCGACGGTCGAGGTCGACACGCTGATCCACCCCGCGGCGAACACCCAGCTGATGGGGCTGTATGCTTCGAACGGGATGCTCTGCACCCAGTGCGAGGCCGAAGGCTTCCGCCGCATCACCTTTCACCCCGACCGCCCCGATGTGCTCAGCCGCTACAAGGTGCGCATGGAAGGCGACAAGGCGGCGTTCCCGATCCTGCTGTCGAACGGCAATTGCATCGCCAAGGGCGACGGCGCGGGCGGCAATCATTGGGCGCTGTGGGAAGACCCGTGGCCGAAGCCGAGCTATCTCTTCGCGCTGGTCGCGGGCGACCTCGTCGTCAACAAGGACAGCTTCACGACAATGTCGGGGCGCGAAGTCGAACTGGGCATATGGGTCCGCGACGGCGACCTTGATCGCACCGGCCATGCGATGCAGGCGCTGAAGGACAGCATGGCGTGGGACGAGCGCGTCTATGGCCGCGAATATGACCTCGACCTGTTCAACATCGTCGCGGTCAGCGATTTCAACATGGGGGCGATGGAGAATAAGGGGCTCAACGTCTTCAACACCCGCTACATCCTCGCCGACCCGGACACCGCGACCGATGTCGATTATGACGGGGTCGAGGGTGTCGTCGCCCACGAATATTTCCACAACTGGTCGGGCAACCGCGTCACCTGCCGCGACTGGTTCCAGCTGTCGCTCAAAGAGGGCTTCACCGTCTATCGCGACCAGTGCTTTTCGGCCGACATGGGATCGCCGCCGGTAAAGCGGATCGAGGACGTCCGCCTGCTTCGCGCCGCGCAGTTTCCGGAAGATGCCGGGCCGCTCGCGCATCCGATCCGCCCCGACAGCTTTCAGGAAATCAGCAACTTCTACACCGCGACCGTCTATAACAAGGGCGCCGAGATCATCCGCATGATCGCGACGATGGTCGGCGCCGAACGTTTCCGCAAAGGCACCGACCTCTATTTCGACCGTCACGACGGCGAGGCCGCGACGTGCGAGGATTTTGTCCGCGCGATCGAGGATGGCGCGGGCATCGACCTCGCCCAATTTCGCCTGTGGTACAGCCAGGCGGGGACGCCGCGGGTCACCGCGCGGATCGACACCGACGCGGCGACGGGCGAATGCACACTGCGTCTGGCGCAGACCGTCCCGCCGACGCCCGGCCAGACCGACAAGCAGCCGATGCTCGTTCCGCTGCGGATCAAGGCGTTCAACCGCGATGGCGGCGATGCCGCGGCGGAGCAGCTGGTGCTGCTCGACCGCGCCGACATGGCGGTGCCGCTGGGCGTCCATCGCAGCCGCCCGATGCTGTCGCTCAATCGCGGTTTTTCGGCGCCGGTGATCGTCGATTTCGCGCGCGAAGCGGGCGAACTTGCGTGGCTGGCGGCGAACGACGACGACCCCTTTGCGCGCTATGAGGCGTTGCAGCAGCTGATGCTCGATACGCTGGTCGCCGCGGTATCGGGCGAGGCGCGCGATAGCCGGGCGGTGATCGACGCGATCGGCCAGACGCTATCCGGCGCCGCGAGCGACCCGGCGTTCGTCGCCGAGGCGGTGCTGCTGCCCAGCGAAGCCTTTATCGGCGACCAGATGGTGACGGTCGATCCCGACGCGATCCGCCGCGAACGGCTGGCATTGCAGGCGGCGATCGGCACCGCGCTGGAAAGCGAGTGGCGCGCGATCCTGACGGACGCCGCGCCGCCCGCCACCGACCTGTCGCGCAAGGCCAAGGGCGGCCGCCGCCTGCGCGGGGTCGCGCTCGCCTATCTGGCGGCGACGGCGATGGACGACGTGCCCACGCTCGCATTCCGGATTTTCTCCGACGCCGACGGTATGACCGAGCGGCAGGCGGCGCTGGCGACGCTGGCGCATGGCGACAGCGACGAACGTGTCGCGGCGCTCGACATCTTTTATCAACGCTACCGCGACAACCCGCTGGTGCTCGACAAATGGTTTCAGGTGCAGGCGTGGTCGCTGCGCGCCGATACGGTCGCTGCGGTCAGGGAACTGGCGCAGCATCCCGACTTCACGCTGGCCAATCCGAACCGGGTGCGGTCGCTTTATGGCGCGCTGTCGGGCAATCAGGCGGCGTTCCACCAGGCCGACGGCGCCGGATACCGGCTGATCGCCGACCTGGTCATCGCGCTCGATCCGAAGAACCCGCAAACATCGGCGCGGATGATCCCGCCGCTCGGCCGTTGGAAACGCTTCGATGAGGCGCGTGCGGCGATGATGCGGGGCGAGCTGGAACGGATATTGGCGCAGCCGGGGCTGTCGAGGGATGTGACCGAGCAGGCGAGCAAGAGTTTGCTGGGCTAGGGCGTTGGGCGGCTCTGGGGTGGTGAGCGGACGTTCTCACCTAACTTCGTCATCCCCGCGGAGGCGGGGATCCCGCTTTGCGACGGCGAAGGAAAAAAGCGGGATCCCCGCCTTCGCGGGAATGACGGAAATGGTCGCTAGCTGCCATTTGAAGCGTGCAACCTAACCTCCCAGCCACCCCGTAACCTCAACCGCGATCTTGTTCGCCGCGCGCGTCAGCGCTTCGCCGACGGGCTTGGCCTCGACCGGGCCGCCGATCGCCTCGCGTGCTTCGAAGCGGCGCTGGCTGACCGTCTTGCCGCCCGCGGCGACCAGCATCGCCTGATAGACGACGACCGCTTCGCCCGTCCGCGCATCGACGCCGAATTCCATCAGCTGCCCCGCAAGCTGTTCGCCCGGCGCGGTCAGATATTGGCCCTCGTCGAGCACGACGCGCGCCGTGCTGGCGGAAACCGTTTCGGATATCAGGCGCTGGAACAGGCGGTTCGGCGCCTCGACCCATTGCGCGTCCTTGACGTAGGTGACGCTGCTATTGTCCTGCTGCACCGGGATGCGTGTCGTGCGCAGTTTCTGCGGTGCGGTCGGGATCAGGATCGTCAGCGTTGAGGCATCGGCGGCGGTGCGGGCGGCGCCGGCGAGCGGTGAGGCCGCTGCATCAAGCGTCAGCAGGAAGGGCGGGGTCTTGCCGCCCAGGCCGATGCACGCTGACAGCGAGACGGCGGCGGCGGCGGCGAGCAACGGCGTGCGAAAGCGGCGGATCATGGGCTTGGTCCTCATTGCTTGTAATCGGGCAGCTTGCTGCCGCCCAGAACGGCGCCGGCGCCCTGTTGGTCGAGCTTGTCGGTCAGGCTGGACAGCGACGCCGAGGTACGGCGCAGGTCGCGGATCAGCGCATTGGCTTCGGGGATCGTCGTTTCGCTGAAGGTCTTGAGGCCGGGGCGGGCGTCGGCGATCGCGCCTTCGAGCGTCGCCATCGATTCGCTCGCCGAGCGCAGCGTCTTGCGCAGATCCTGCATCGCCGGGTCGACGTTACGGTCGATCGTCCCCTGCGCCGATGCCGCGAGGTTGCCGATCTGTTCGGCGGCGACCCCGGTCTGCTGGATGGCAATCCGCGTGTCGGCGAGCGCCTTTTCGATTGCGGGGCCGTTGCGGGCGAGGATCGCGGTGCTGGCTTCGACATTGTCGAGGATGGCGGCAAAGCTCGCCTGGTTCTTGTCATCGGCAAGTTCGGCGAGCCGTTCGGTCAGCGTCGAGAGCCGCTGGAGCAGTTGCGGCGCGGTGTTGAGCAATTCGCCGAGGCCGCCGACGCGCGTCGGGATAACGGGTTTGCCCGCCGGTCCCTTGTCGGCGATCGGCGGCGCATCCTTGACCGCGCCATCGAGCGAAATCTGCGACACGCCGGTGAAGCCGACACCTTCCAGCGCCGCGGTCGTGCCTTGCAGCACCGGGACGCCCTCGTTGACCTCGATACGCACGCGGACGAACTGCGGATCGTCGGGCCACAGCGCGATTTCGCGCACCTGCCCCGACGGCACCCCCGAAAACTGCACCGCCGCGCCCTTGTTCAGGCCGTCGACCGACTGTTTGAAAAAAATGTCATATTCGCGCTTCTCGCCGCCGCTGTCGTTGGCCAGCCAGACGACGAAAAAGGCGAGCGCCGCAGTAAAGAGCAGGACGAAGGCGCCGACGAGGACGTTGTTCGAGCGAGTTTCCATCAGCTTTTCCTATCCTGCCGCTCGGTGGCGATATTGCATCCTGCCGCCGCCCGGCCGCGGGGTCCGTTGAAATAATCCTGTATCCACGGATGCTCGGTGGCAAGCAGTTCGGGGATGGTACCGACCGCGATCACCTTCTTTTCGGCGAGCACCGCGACGCGGTCGCACGTCGCATACAGCGAATCGAGATCGTGGGTGATCAGGAAGACGGTCAGCCCCATCGTATCGGCCAGCTCGCGAATCAACTCGTCGAACTTGGCGGCGCCGATCGGGTCGAGCCCCGCGGTCGGTTCGTCGAGGAACAGCAGCGCCGGATCGAGCGCGAGGCTGCGCGCGAGCCCCGCGCGCTTGACCATCCCCCCCGACAGCTCGGCGGGGTATTTCGGCCCGGCATCGGGGGGCAGGCCGACCATCGCCACCTTGTACGCCGCAATTTCGTCGAGCAATTTCTGGTCGGTGCGCGGATAATATTCGCGCAGCGGCACCTGGATATTTTCGGCGACGCTCAGCGTCGAGAACAAGGCTCCACCCTGGAACATCACGCCCCAGCGGCGGCGCAGGTCGCGCGATTCCTCTTCGTTGGCAATGGTGTCGAGCGTCTTGCCATAGACCTCGATCTCGCCCGCTGCCGGGGTTTGCAGCCCGATGATCGACCGCATCAGCACCGACTTGCCGGTGCCCGACCCGCCGACGACCCCCACGATCTCGCCCGACCGGACATCGAGGTCGAGCCCGTCGTGGATCACCGCGTCGCCGAACTGGTTGACCAGGCTGCGGATGCGGATCGCATAGTCGAATTCGTCGGGGCGCACCGCGTCGGCGGCGGCAAGCTCTTCGGCGACCTGTTCTTCGATTGCGTCGTTCATCAATTCCATCCGATCGACGAAAAGAAGACCGCGAACATCGCATCGAGGACGATGACGAGGAAGATCGCGGCGACGACGGCAGAGGTGGTGCGCTGGCCGACTTCCTCGGCGTTCTGGCGCACCTGCATGCCTTCGTAGCAGCCGGTGACCCCGATCAGGATCCCGAACACCGGCGCCTTGATCAGCATCGCCCAGAAATCGGTCATCGGGATGATGTCGCGCAGCAGCTGGATATAGGTGAGCGGTGCAATGTCGAGCCCGATCCAGCAGAACACCCCGCCGCCGATGATCGAGCAGATGCTGGCGTAAAAACCGAGCAGCGGCATCAATATTGTCGCCGCGGCGACGCGCGGCAGCACGATCGCCTCCATCGGCGACACGCCGATCGTGCGCATCGCGTCGATTTCTTCGGTCAGCTTCATCGTACCGATCTGCGCCGCAAAGGCCGATCCCGACCGCCCGGCGACCATGATCGCGGTCATCAACAGGCCAAGCTCGCGGATCGACGCGCGGCCGACCAGGTTGATCGTGAACACCTCCAGCCCGAACTGGCGCAGCTGCACCGCGCCCTGCTGCGCGACGACGATGCCGATCAGAAAGGTCATCAGCCCGATGATCGGCAGCGCATCGACGCCGACCGTCTGGAACCGGGTGACGATCGCGTGCCAGCGCAGCCGTCGCCGCGCGCGTAGCTGAGTGCCGAGCGCCAGAATCATCGCACCGAAAAAGCCGATGATGCCCATCAGCTCGTTCCACACCGCAATGCTGGCAACGCCGACCTGTTCGAGCATGCGGATCAGCGGCGGGCGGCGGTCACGATGGACGCGATATTCGCTCTTGTCGCTGGCCAGCGCGTCGAGCAGCCGCTGCGCTTCGGGGCTGGCGCCGATGACCTTGGCGCCATGGTCGTTGACGGTGCGGGTAACGATCCAGGCGCCGACAGTGTCGATCCTCTCGAGCGCCGACAGGTCGAGCGTGGCGATCGGGCCGAGCGCGTCGAGCCGCGCGGGCAGGTCGCCCAGCCGCGCCAGCGTCAGCCGACCGGTAAAGCGGATGTCGGTGCCATTCGCACCTTCGCTCTGTTCGAAATCCGCCCGGGCCACCATCGTGCGGAGGACATTGTATTATTTGCCCCACCACGGCAAGCGAATCCCGCCCCCCTTGGCCGCTGCGCGGCGGCGTTCTATGACGACGCGATGGAAACCCCGCCGATCGCTCCCGCCCTTGAATATGCGCACCGCGTGGCCATGTACGACATGGACCGAACGATAACGCGCTCAGGGACTTATAGCGGTTTCCTGATGCACGTTGCACGGCGGCGGCAGCAATGGCGGCTGCTGCTGTTGCCGCTCGTCGGACTGGCAAGCGCTGCTTATGCGTTGCGCCTGATCGACCGTTCGCGGCTGAAGGCGATCAACCTGCGGCTGCTGGTGGGTGAACGCTTTGCGCGCGCCGAAATCGCGCCGCTCGCCGAAAGCTATGCCGACAAGGTGGTGGCGCGCGGGCTGCATCCCGCGGCACTCGAACAGATCGCCGCCGACCGCGAAGCCGGCTATCGGCTGCTGCTCGCGACGGCGTCGTTCCACCTCTATGTCGATGCGATCGCGCGGCGGCTGGGCATGGACGATGTGCTGGCGACCCGGCTCGACGAACCTGATGGCGCCGACCATATCCATGCGCGATTGTCGGGGGACAATTGTTATGGCGATGCCAAATTTGCGCGGATCGACGGCTGGATGGCGGCGAACGCGATCACCCGTGATGCCGCGCATATCCGGGCCTATTCGGACCATGTGTCTGATCACCCGATGCTGCGTTTCGCCGATGAAGCGGTCGCGACGACCCCGTCGCGCGGGCTGAAGCGGCTGGCGCCGACGATGGGGTGGACGGTCGTTGATTGGCGGGCAGCGAAGCGGCACACCAAATAGCCCTCCCCCTTGATGGGGGAGGGTTGGGTGGGGGTGATGGCGCAGCCTTGCACCGTCGCTTCAGGCCGAGAGCGCACCCCCTCCGCTGCGAGTAGGAAGCAAGCTTCCAAGTCTCGCTGCCTCCCCCATCAAGGGGGAGGGTTTTGTGGTTTTCAAACCGCGTCGAGTGCCTGCGCGAAATCGGCGATCAGGTCGTCGGCGTCTTCGATGCCGATCGAAATGCGAACGAGGTTGTCGGTGATCCCCAGCGCCGCCTTGCGGGCGTCGGGGACCGACAGGTGCGTCATCGCCGCGGGGTGGCTGGCCAGCGTTTCGGTGCCGCCCAGGCTGACCGCGAGTTTGGCGATCTTCAGCGCGTCGAGGAAGCGGAAGCTTTCCGCTTCGCCGCCTTTGATGAAGAGCGAGAAGGTCGAACCAGCGCCGGTGCAGTGGCGCTCGAAGATGTGCTTCTGCGATCCTTCGGGCAGGAAGCCGAGATAGCCGAGGCCCTCGACCTTGGGATGATCGCGGAGGAAGGCGCAGACTTTCTCGGCGTTCTCGCCGGCGCGACTCATGCGCAATTCGATCGTCTCGAGGCTGCGTAGCAGCATCCACGCGGTGTTGGGGTCGCAGATCGTGCCGATGGTGTTGCGCATCATGCGTATCGGACCGAGCCAGTGCTTCGAGCCGACGACGCCGCCCGCGACGAGGTCGCTATGCCCGCCGGCATATTTGGTCAGGCTGTAGAGGGTGATGTCGGCGCCATGCGCGAGCGGCTTCGACCAGAGCGGGCCGAGGAAAGTGTTGTCGATCGCGATCGGCGGCCGCGCGCCTTCGGCAAAGGCGGCGTCGGTCGCGGCGCGCATCGCCTGGACGTCGACCAGCGCATTGGTCGGGTTGGCGGGGCTTTCGAGATAGACCATCGCGACCTTGCCGCCCTGATCGGCGGCCATCTGCTTGGCGCGGACAAGGATCGCGTCCATTTCTTCGCGCGACGCTTCGGCGGGGAAATCGACGTAGGTCGCGCCGAAACGCGACAGGATGCGCGCGATCAGCGTTTCGGTCGCGGCGTAGAGCGGCCCCGAATGGACGATGACGTCGTTCATGCTGACATGCGCTAGGAGCAGGGTGGCAATCGCCGACATGCCCGACGAGAACACCAGCGCATCCTCGGCCTTTTCCCAGACGCCCAGTCGGGCTTCGAGGATTTCCTGGTTCGGGCCGTTGAAGCGCGAATAGACGAGGCCGTCGGCGCCGCCGGGGCGTTTGCCGGTGATCCCCTCGAAATGATGCTTGCCCGCTGCAGCGCTTTCGAAGGCGAAGGTCGAGGTGAGGAAGACCGGTGGCTTCAGCGAGCCTTCGGAGAGCATCGGGTCGAAGCCATAGCCCATCATCAGCGTCGAGGGCTGCAGCTCGCGGTCGCCGATCCGGGTGACGTCCTTCTTGGGCGCGCGGCGCGGCGTGGTGCCGGTGAGGTCGCTGTTGTCGATGGGGGGCATAGGGGTTTCCTTGGGGCCAGATTAGTTTCTATTGCAACTAGCGCCCTTTGGTCCGCGCGTCACCCCAGCATCGCAACACCCCAGATGACCCCGATCAGCAGGGGCACCCCGATGACGTCGAGCGCCAGCCCGGCCTTCAGCATCCGCGGCAGCGCGATATGCCCGGTTGCCCAGGCGAGCGCGTTGGGCCCGGTGCCCGACGGCAGCATGAAGCCCCAGCTCGCCGCCATCGCGACGGGCAGCGCCAGCAGGATCGGGTCGACCCCGGTCGCGGCGATCAGCGCCGCCAGCACCGGCATGATGCCGCTGGCGGTCGCGACATTGCTGGCGAATTCGGTGATCAATATGGTGAGTGCGACGATGATCGCGGCGAGCGCGATCGTCGGGATGCTGCCGAGCGGCGCGAGGACGGCACCTAGCCAAGCGGCCAGTCCGCTCGCCGTGATCGCCGCGGCCAGCGCGAGGCCACCGCCGAACATCATGATGACGCCCCACGGCGCGCGGTCGGCCTCTTTCCAGACCAGCAGCGGCCGGCCGGTGCCGTCGGGCAGGATGAACAGCAGCAGGCTGCCCGCCACCGCGATGGTGCCGTCGGTCAGCGCGCCCTTGGGCAGGAACGGTTCGAGCCAGGGCTGCGCGATCCAGGCGACCAGGACGATCAGGAAAATCGGCACGACGCGGCGTTCGGCGGTCGACCAGATCGCTTGTTTGCCAAGCGCGGAGGCCGCAGCGATCCCGTCAAAGGGATGCGATGCAAGACGCTGAACCCGCGTGAGAATAAGCATTGCGACGGGGGTGCCAAGCAAGACGACGGGGACGCCATAGATCGCCCAGTCGAGGAATGAAATCCGTAGGCCGAGCGCCTTCTCGATCAGCCCCGCGGCGATCGCATTGGTCGGGCTACCGACCAGCGTGCCGAGCCCGCCGATCGATGCCGCAAAGGCGATCCCCATCATTACCGCGCCGGCAAAACCCTCGGTCTCGCCCTCGCGCACGCCGCCGGCGCGGACCACGGCGAGCGCGATCGGGATCATGATCAGCGCGGTCGAGGTGTTCGAAATGAACATGCTGAGCAGCGCGGTCGCCGCCATGAAGGCGAACAGCAGCCCGGTGGCGGTCGGCGCGGCGCGCTTGAGCAAGGCGAGCGCAAGACGACGGTGCAGCCCGACGCGCTCGATCGCCAGCGCCAGAAAGGCGCCGCCAAGGATCAGGAACAGGATCGGCGAATAATATTCTTTGGCAATCGCATTGGCATCCATCACCCCGAAGGCCGGGACGAGCAGGAAGGGCAGCAGCGCCGTGACGGTCAGCGGCAGCGCCTCGGTCATCCACCAGATCGCCATCAGCACCGTCATCGCCGCGACGTGCCAGGCAGTCGTTTCCATCCCCGCAGGGGCGGGCAGCGCGAGCATGACGATGAAGGTCAGCAGGCCGCCGATCAGCCCGAACCATCGCGTGCGTGTCATCCGTCCCCCTTATTCGACCTTCAGGCCGATCACCGACAATTGGCGGCCATAGCTGTTTTCTTCTTTATGGCACGCGCGGCGATAGCTGAAATAATCCTCCGCCTCGGCATAGGTGTCCTGCCCGCCGATGGCAATTCGGGTCACCCCCGCGGCGGCAAGGCGCGCGGCGACATAGGCGGCGATGTCGAACATCGCATGACCGGGCTTGCCCGCGGCGAAGAAGCGTTCGTTGGTGGGATCGTCGGCGGTGAAACGCTGCACGAACGCTGCATCGACCTCATAGGAAGCGCGCGCGATGCAAGGACCGATGGCTGCGGCAATGTTCGCACGGCGCGCGCCAAGGCTTTCCATCGCGGCGAGTGTGGCGTCGGTGACCCCGGCGAGCGCGCCTTTCCACCCGGCGTGGGCTGCGCCGACGACCCCCGCGTCGCGGTCCGCAAACAGCACCGGGACGCAGTCGGCGGTCAGGATGCCGAGCAGGACGCCGGGGGTGCGCGTCGCGAGCGCGTCGGCCTCGGGCCGCGCGGCGAGGTCGGCGGCGCCATCGACGATGCGGCAGCGGTTGCCATGGACCTGATACACGCCGGTGAGCGCGCCGCCGGGGAGCACCGCATCGGCGACGCGGCGCCGGTTCTCGGCGATCAGCGCCGGGTCGTCGCCCGACCCGAGCCCGCAGTTGAGCGACGCGAGGCCGCCAGTGGACACCCCGCCGCGGCGGCCGAAGAAGCCGTGGGCGATGTCGCCCAGCGGTTCTGCGGTGACGAACGGCGCGGTCACAGATCGAGCCTGAAAAAACGGTCTTCGTCGACATGATTGCCGACGCGAAATTCGTTGCGGCCGACGTCGTAAAAACCATGGCGGCGATAAAAGGCCTTCGCTCGGTCATTCTCGGTGAACACGGTGAGGTAGAGGATCGACGCGCGCTCGCGCGCCCAGGCGATGCCCCATTCCATCAGCGCCACCGCGACCCCGGTCCCTTTTGCGGCGTCGGCGACGTAGAGCTGGTGCAACTCGACGGCATCGCCGGTCGGTTGCCCGGCGGGAAGGTCGAAATCGACCGGCCCCATCTTGATATAGCCGAGGATGGCGGCCGCCTCGTCGCGGACCAGCGCGATGGCGTAGCCGGGATCGGCGAGCTGCGCGCGAACGCGTACGGGCGGGTTCCAGTCGGCAAGGAAGGTCGCAAGGTCGGCCGGATCGTAGATATGGCCGAAGGTGTGGGTGAAGGATCCGTTGGCAAAGGCGGCGATCGCCTCGGCGTCACCGGGCGTTGCCAATTGTATCGCGGTCATGCGGCGCCTCCTGTGAAGCCGGTGGGGTGGGGCCAGCCCGGTGCGGTGATGGCCATCATTTTGAACAATTCGCCCATCTCACGCGGCTCGACGAGGCGATCGCGCTGGCCCTGCAATTCGGCGGCGCGGGCCGGTGCGGCGGCGGCCAGCGATTGCAGCCGCGCATCGATGCCCAGCCGTTGCAGCCAATCGCCCTGCGTCGCAACAGCAGTGACCGCCGCCCCGGCGGGCCGCGCGGCGTCCGCGAGCGCGGTGAAATCGACGTGGGTGGTGAGGTCGACCTCGCCCGGATCGGCGAAGGGGTCGGCAAAGCGGTGCGCCTTCACCGCCTGCAGCGTGTCGCCGACCGCCGGGCCGCGATAGCCATAGTCGATCACCAGCATCGCGCCGCCTTGCCGTGCGAGGCGAAAGGCGCAGGCGCGCATGATCGCCGCCGATACGGGCGCGGTTTCGACGATGCTGCCCTCGGCGGCATCGCTCAGCGCGGCGGGGACGATGTCATCGGCGGGCACGCCCCCCGGCACGGCCATCAGACGATCGCCTTGTCGTTCGACCATATGCTCGCGCCACCCGTCTGCGGTGCGGATATATTGGTGGATGGGCAGGGCGTCGAAAAACTCGTTGGCGACGATGATCAGCGGCGCGTCGTCGGGCAGGGCGTCGATGGTGTCATGGTGGAGCGCGGCGGGGACGCGCGCCAGCTGCGCCGCGCGGAGGGTCGGGCTGGTTTCGACGAAATGGGCCGTCTGCGGCACGCAGCCGAAGCGCGCCATGGTGCGCAGCGCATCGGCGGCGAGGGTGCCGCGTCCGGGGCCAAGCTCGACATAGCGGAACGCCGGATGGCCCGCACGTGTCCACAGGTCGGCGATCCAAATGCCCACCATCTCACCGAACATCTGGCTGATTTCGGGCGCGGTGGTGAAATCGCCCGCGGCGCCCAGCGGGTCGCGCGTCGCATAATAATGGCTGTTCGCCGCCGCCATGAAATCGGCGACCGTGGTCGCCCGCGCGGCGGCGATGGCGGCGATCAGCGCAGCAGGCGTCGGTGGTCCGTCACGCAATGCTGTCGGGTCCGGCGACCGGCTCGACCCGCTGGCGGCGTCCTTTCGCGGTCGCCACCAGCCAGAAGCCGATCAGCAGCATCGGTACAGTCAGCGTCTGCCCCATCGTCAGGCCCCACGACAGGGTGCCCAGCTGGACGTCAGGTTCGCGCACAAATTCGACGGCGAAACGGCTGAGGCCATAGATGATCGCCGCCATCCCGAACAGGAACCCCGGCTTGTAGCGCGCGTCGGTGCGCCAGAAGAACCAGGTCAGGATCGCCATCATCAGCAGTCCTTCGAGCCCCGCTTCGTAAAGCTGGCTCGGGTGGCGCGCCTCCATGCTGCCGCTGTCGGGAAAGATGATCGCCCACGGCACGTTGGTGGTGCGGCCCCACAGTTCGCCGTTCACGAAATTGGCGAGACGGCCAAAGAAGAGGCCGAACGGAATGACGCACGCGACATAGTCGCAAAAGCGCAGGAAGCTGAGCTTTTCCTTACGCGTCACATACCAGATCGCGATCAGCACCCCGATGACGCCGCCGTGGAGCGACATACCGCCGTCCCACAAGCGGAAGACGCCCAGCGGTTCGTCGATATACTCACCAAGGTTATAGAACAGCACATAGCCGAGCCGCCCGCCGATGATGATGCCAAGCATCGCATAGAAGATCATATCGTCGGCGTGGCGCCGCGCCATCGGCGCGCCGGGCTGGGTGATCAGCTTGAGCAGATACCAGTAGCCGACGAAAATCCCGGCGAGGTAGGCGAGCGCGTACCATCGGATCGGCAGGCCAAAAATGCTGAACGCAACCTCGCTGTTTTCTCCCATCAGGTCATGGAAGTTCACATATTGCGTTGCTTCGGCTAAGGTTGCAAAAAGAAACATATAGTCGCGCGGTCCTTCCCCAGGAGAGGCCTCCCCATAAGGGGTTAGGCGAGCGAGACCAAGAGGAGAGATACAAGATGCCATCAGCGCTCGATTTGCGCCTGGACGCCGCCTATAATCTGATCACCGGTCCGGGCGGACCGATCCAGGTCGGGTCGGTCGAACGCTTCGGCCAGCAACTGCCCTTCATCACCAACGCGCCGACCAACCTGGCGGATTATGTTGCGTTTTTTGCGGCGCAGCATGGCGACGCGACCTTTCTGGTCGAAGGCGACGAACGGCTGTCGTTCAAGCAGGTCTATGTCGCGGCGCGGCAGGTCGCGGCGGGGCTGATCGACGGCCATGGCGTGCAGCGCGGCGACCGCGTCGGGCTGGCGATGCGCAACGCCAATGCCTGGTGCGTCGCCTATATCGGCATATTGCTCGCGGGCGGCTGTGCGACCTTGCTCAACGGCTGGTGGCAGGGCGGCGAACTGGCCGCAGGCATCGAGGATGCCGAGGCAAAGCTGGTGATCGCCGACGTGCAGCGCGCGGCGCGGCTTGCCGAGCCCGGCGTGCAGCATGGCGCCAAGGTGGTCGTGCTCGACATCACCCAGCCGATCGATCAGGCGATCGCGCCGCTGACCGGCGCGGGCGGCAATGCCGCGACCACGCTGCCGGTGCTGACCGGACAGGATCTGGCGACGATCCTGTTCACCTCGGGCTCGACCGGCCAGTCGAAGGGCGCCTATTCGCGCCACGAGGCGATCTGCCAGGCGATCTTCAACTATGTCACCCAGACCGCGAGCATCGTCCATCTGCTGACCGAAGACGGGCTGATGTCGGACATCCAGCCCGCGACCTTGATCTGCACCCCGCTGTTCCACGTCACCGCCGAAGTGCCGGTGTTCCTGCAAAGTTTCGCGCTCGGCCGCAAACTGGTGCTGATGCCGAAATGGAACGCCGATGAGGCGATGCGGCTGATCCAAGATGAGCAGTGCAATTATTTCGTCGGCGTGCCGCTGATGAGTTACGAGATATTGGTCAGCCCGAACCGCAAGAATTACGACCTGTCGACGTGCAAAAGCTACGCCGGCGGCGGCGCGCCGCGGCCGCCCGAACATGTGCGGCGCCTGGCGTCCGAAATGGGGGAGGCGAAGCCGCTGCTCGGCTATGGCCTGACCGAAACCAACGCGGTCGGGTGCGGCATCATCAACGAAAATTATGTCGCCAAGCCGCTGTCGACGGGCCCGGCGTCAAAGCCGCTGGTCGACATGGCGATCCTCGACGACAATGGCGGGGAATTGCCGCAAGGCGCCATCGGCGAAGTGTGTATCCGGTCTGTCGCCAATTTTTCGGGCTATTGGAACAATGAGGCGGCGACCAAGGCGGCGTTTTTCGACAATGGCTATTTCCGCTCGGGCGACCTCGGCTATGTCGATGAGGACGGCTATTTGTTCATCGTCGATCGCAAAAAGGACATCGTCATCCGCGGCGGCGAAAATATCAGCTGCCAGGAAGTCGAGGCCGCGATCTACGAACATCCTGAAGTCAATGAATGCGCGGTGTTCGGCCTGCCCGACGAGCGGCTGGGCGAGGTTGTCGGGGCGGTCATCTGGGTGAAGCCCGGCAGCAGCGTCGACGACGGCGCGATGTGCTCGTTCCTCAGCCAGCGGCTCGCACCATATAAGGTGCCGTGCAAGATCTGGATGGCGAGCGACGCATTGCCGAAACTGGGCAGCGAAAAGATCGACAAGGTCAGTTTGCGCAATCACTATCGCGCCGAATATGCGGCGGAGGCGGTCGCGTAACTTTTCGCGGTGAAGGAGCGAACCGGGATCATGGCCGAGGCTGAAACTCCCGTCGCTCCGTCGGCGCCCGCGCCGCTGCCGCCGGGGCGCGTCTATCGCCACCGGCTGCCGACGCGCCTCTGGCACTGGCTCAACGCCGTCACCCTGCTCGTCCTGCTGATGAGCGGGCTGATGATCTTCAACGCGCATCCGCGGCTCTATTGGGGCGAATATGGCGCCAATTTCGACCGGGCGTGGCTGGTGATCGGATCGACCGCCGACAGCGGCTATCTGCGCATCGGCGACTGGCGGGTCGAGACGACCGGGGTGCTCGGCCGCTGGACCGATGCCGCGGGTGAGGAGAAGACCTGGGCCTTTCCCGGTTGGGCGACGATCCCGACCAGCTACAGCCTCGCCGATGGGCGGCGCTGGCATCTGTTCTTTGCCTGGGTGATGGCGATCGCGCTGACGCTTTACATGCTGTGGACGGCGGTCGGCGGCCACCTTCGAAAGGATTTGCACGTGCGCCGCGGCGAATGGTCGCCGCGCCATATCTGGCACGATGTGAAGGACCATGCGCGGCTGCGCTTTCCGAAAGGCGAGGCGGCGGCGCGGTACGGCATCCTGCAAAAGCTCAGCTACATTGGCGTAATCTTCCTCCTGCTGCCGCTGATGATCGCGACCGGGCTCACCATGTCGCCGGGGCTGAACGCGAGCGCGCCGTGGCTGCTCGACCTGTTCGGCGGGCGCCAGTCGGCGCGGTCGATCCACTTCATCGCGGCGTGGGCGCTTGTCGCGTTTTTTGTCGTCCATATCGTCATGGTGCTATTGGCGGGGCCGCTGAACGAGGTCCGGTCGATGGTGACCGGCTGGTTCCGCTTGCCGCCGGAACGAGGCGAGGGCTTATGAGCGAATTCATCCTGCCGCGGCGGCAATTGATCGCCCGCGCCGGGGGACTGGCGGCGACGCTGCCGCTGCTGTCGGGCTGCGATGCGATCAACGACGCGCCTGCGGTGCGCAAGATATTGTCGATGGGCGAGGAGATGAACCGCGCCAGCCAGCGCGCGCTGATCGACCGCAACGCCCTGGCGCGCGAGTTCAGCCGCGCCGACCTGTCGCCCTATTTCAGGCCCAACGGGACGCGGCTGCCCGCCGGCGCCGCCTATGCCGCGCACGCGGCGAGCGGCTTTGCCGACTGGCGGGTGGCGGTCACCGGGCTGGTGGCGCGGCCGCTGTCGCTGTCGATGGCTGACATCCGCGCGATGCCGCAGCGCACCCAGATCACCCGCCACGACTGCGTCGAGGGCTGGAGTGCCATCGGCCAATGGACGGGGGTGCAACTCGGCCGCATCCTGGCGGCGGCCGGCGTCCGCGACAGCGCGCGCTATATCGTGTTTCGCTGCGCCGACCGGCTCGGCGACGCGCTCTATTATGAAAGCTGCGACATGGTCGACGCACGGCATCCGCAGACGATCCTCGCCTGGGCGCTCAACGATGCGGTGCTGCCGATCGCCAATGGCGCGCCGCTGCGGCTGCGGATCGAGCGCCAGCTTGGCTATAAGCACGCCAAATATGTGAACGCGATCGAGGCGGTCGCCAGCCTCGACGCCATCGGCGCGGGCAAGGGCGGCTATTGGGAAGACCGCATCGATTACGAATGGTATGCGGGGATTTGAACCGCGCCGTCACGAGCCAGGACGGCAAAGTTCAGTAAAGTTCAGCCCAATGGCGAGCCCGCTCGGCGCGCTGCACCGGACGCTGCGGTGGGCGCGACGTGGCTCGTCCGTCAGCTTATTCCATGGTCAAAAAATGTAGGAAAGCGATATTTTCGCCCGCAATGACGAGGCTTATGGCCGAGCAATCAAGCCCATCACGTCGGATAGCGCTCGTTCATGACGTCCCAGCTCAGCACAACCAGCTTTTCGAGCACGTCCAAATCGACATCGGCGAGCTTGTTGACGTAAAGGCATGATTTCCCGACCTTATATTTACCAAGCTGCGCGAACAGCAAGTCTGCCTCGGGCTGGCGGTCGCAGTAATGGCCCATCAGATACAGCGTCAGCGCGGCCTTGCGCGGGCTGAATCCGGCGCGGCACATCGTCCCCGAATGGCCGCTGTCATAGGTATAGTCATAACTGCCGTACCCGATGATCGACGGCCCCCACATCTTCGGTTCGAGCCCGGTCACGCGGCGGTGCATCGCGTCGATGACCGCGGCTTCCTCGCGTCGCCGCGCCTCGGGCACCGCGGCGATGAAGTCGGCAACTTCGACTTCGGTGGCTTTGGTCTTGATTTCGGTCTTGCCCATGATGTGCCTCCCGCCGTCAGATTAGCGGCTTGGCGCGCAGAATCCAGTCACCGGTGGCGCGCCGCGATCTGTGCCGCCAACGCCGCGATGCGGCGGCGGAAGCTGGCGGGGGCGACGACCTCGACCTCGGCGCCCAGCGCCAGCATGTCGCGCGCGCCATGGTCGCTGTCCTCGACCATCATCGCGATCGCGCGCCAGCCGTCGGCGGCCGGCACCCCGGCCGCGGCGACGGCTTCGGCGCCGCGCGGCGATTGCGCCGCCAGCCGCTTGCACCCGTCGGGCGAGGCGCGAACGGTGGCGCGCGTCGCGAACAATTCGCCCTCGAACCGCGCCTGTTCGGCCTGCCACCAGCGCGCGAGATGAAAGTCGGCGGGGCGGTCGAAGGATGTTGTGCCGATCGCGAGCGGGTCGATGTTGGCGATGCGAAAGATGCGGGCCTTGTCGCCGCCGCGCGCGACCAGATACCAGATGCCGGCTTTCAGGACGAGGCCGAGCGGATCGACCGTCCAGTCGCGCACCCCCTGCCAGCTGTCGTAGCGCATCGACAGCGCGTGCTGGTCGAGCACCGCGCGCGCGATCGCGGGCAGGTGGGGCAGGGCTTCGCCGCCGCGATACCAGTCGACGGCGTCGAGGTGGAAGCGCGTCGCCATGCGGTCGGCGAGCGCGCCGCCGTCGCCCGGCAGCGCCGCGATCAGCTTGTGGTGCGCGGCGCTGGTCGCCGCCCCGATGCCGAGTTCGCTCGCCGGGCCGGGCAGGCCGATCATCGCCATCGCCTCGGCCTCGTGTGCCGACAGGCCGGTGAGCTGGGTGCGGTAGCCGCCCAGCAACTGGAACCCGCCGCCGGGGCCGCGGTCGCCGTACACCGGGACGCCCGCTGCCGAAAGCGCGTCGATGTCGCGGTAGATGGTGCGTTCGGACACCTCGAACTCGGCGGCGAGACCCGCCGCGGTGAGCCGCCCGCGTAGCTGCAGCAGGATCAGGATCGACAGGAGGCGGCTCGCGCGCATTATTCGCTGTAGCAGAAAATAACTGACAGAAAATGTCAGGATAACGGGCGTACCTATGGTCCTGAAGGAAATGCCCGATGTCCGATTTTACCGTCGCCCCCGCGAAGGCGGGGGCCGCTCTCGGTCTTTGCAGCGCCGAAGGCTCGCCACTGCAGGCGGCCCCCGCCTACGCGGGGGCGACGGTTGACCGGCGAACCCTGATCACTTTCGCAACAGGAGCTTTTATGTCCAGCCTGATCCCCGCCGCCGTTTCCGCCGCGATCAACCCGGCGCCTGTCGGCAAGCCCGGCGACTTCGATTTCCTGACCGGCGAATGGCGCATCCACAACAGATTTCGCGAAGGCGAAACCTGGATCGAATTTCCGGGCGAAGCGACCGTCATCGCCATCCTGAACGGCATCGCCAGCGTCGAGGAACTGCGCATCCCGGCGCGCGGTTTTTCAGGGATGGGGCTGCGCCTGCTCGACGTCGAAAAGAAGATCTGGTCCGACCATTGGGTCAACGCCAAATCGGGCGTCGTCGCGGTGCCGGGGCAGATTGGTGTGTTCGAGGACGGCGTCGGCACCTTCCTGTCGGAAGGTGAAGGCGCGAGCGGGCCGGAGCTTTATCGCGGCGTGTGGGACCGGATCACGCCGACCAGCTGCCGCTGGTATCAGGGGACGTCGCGCGACGGCGGCAAAAGCTGGGACGACAGCTGGTTCATGGATTGGACGCGCGTCGGCTGAGGATGCCGACCGGCGGGGCGGGGTCGGTTGTACCGACCCCGCCGCGCCGCGTCGACCGTGCGATCAGCGCTTCGCGCGCTTGCCCGCGAGTTCGGCGACCAGCGCCGGGGCGGGCCAGATTTTCTCCAGCCCCTCCTGGATTGCCGCCGTCGATACCACGACGGTGCGGTTCAGCGTTCCGTCGTAGCCGAAGTTGCCGCCGAGCGAGTGGATGTTGCCGTCGAACGCCGTCCCGATCACGCTGCCGTCACGCGCGATCACCGGCGATCCCGAATTGCCGCCGATGATGTCGTTGGTCGTGACGAAGTCATAGACGACATTCTTGTCGATCCGCGGTTCGGCTTTCACAAACCCTTCGGCGAGCTTGTAGGGGAGCTGGCCGGTCGCGCGATCGTAGGTGCCGCCCATCACGGTTGTCGCTGGCACCGGCTTGCCGCGCTCGTCCCAGCCCTTCACTTGACCGTAGGACAGGCGCAGCGTGAAGGTCGCATCGGGATAGAGCTTGTCGCCATAGGCGGCAAAGCGCGCCTTGGCGAGCCGCGCCTGCGCTGCGGTGACCGGCGCGTCATAATCGCGGTCATATGCCGTCTTGATCGCGCGGGCGCGCGGGTCGAGCTGGGCAAAGAAACGGATCATCGGGTCGTCCGACGCTGCGATTGCGGCGGCGCCGCCTTCCCACAATTGCTTGCGATAGGCGGGGTCGGCAAGCTTGGTGCCCGTCACCAGCCGCTTGCCGAGCGCTTCGGGGCTTTCCTTGCCCAACAGCGTTTTGATGTCACCATTGTCGGCGCCAAGATATTCGCGCGCCTTGCTGGCCCAGAATCCGACCCCCAGCTCTTCGAGCCAGGGATAGGTCGGGACCGGATCGGTCAGCCGCTTTTCGGTGAGCGGCAGCGCCGAATCGGTGAATCCGGGCAGGCGTTCATTGTTGGGCTTGCTGCGTTCGGCCGCCGCGCGGACGAGTGTCTGCGCATAGCCGGCGAGCGTCGAATAGCTGGTCGGGCCGCCCTGCAGGAACACGCTGTCGAGATAGGTGTTGCGGCGTTCGGCGATCGCCTTGTCGATTTCGGACCAGGGATCGCCGATTTCGGCATTGCCCTTAACGCGCGCGCGAAGATCGGCTTCCTCGGCGGCCAGTTTGGCGGTAAAGGCCGGATCGTTTAGCGCGCGCAGCTGCCCCGACAAGGCCTTGAAGCTGTTTTCATATCCGAACAGCTCGTCGCCGCCTTCGCGGGTCTTGGTGGCATCGCCTTCCATGCTCGCGATCAGGCGGCCGCGAAATTCGGACAGCAGGATCAGCGTCAGCGGCAGGCGTTCGGCGCGCTGGAATTCGCGCTGGGTTTCGGTCAGCAGGCGCTGGGTCGATCCGGGGTTGCCGACGACAAAGGTGATCTCGCCTTCCTGTGGCGCACGTGCGTTCCATTTGAGGTGGGTGGGCGTCGCCACGGGCTTGCCGTCCTCGTAAGCGCGCAGGAACGCTGCATCCATGGCGTAGCGCGGGAAGTTAAAATTATCGGGGTCGCCGCCGAAAAATGCTGCCTGGAACTCGGGCGCCCACGCGATGCGGACGTCGCTATATTTGCGATATTGATACAGCTTGTACTGGCCGCCGCCGAACAGCGTCACGACCTGGCAGCGCGTCTTGGCGCGATCGGTGCAGCCCGTCGCTTCGATTTCGGCGATGCGGGCGTCGCGCGCCTTGACCAATGCTTCGCCGGTCAGTGCCGCAATCGCGCCCTGGATGTCGCCGGTGACGTCGGTGATCGAGGTGACGACTTCAGCCTGCTGCCCCGGGCATTTGCGTTCGCGCGCGCGGTCGGCGGGATTGAAACCGCCCGCGACCAGATCGCTGTCGGCGGTCGACAGATTTTGCAGGCAGCCGATGACGCAATGATGATTGGTCAGGATCAGCCCCTCGCCCGACACGAACGAGGCCGAACAGCCGCCGGTCAGCCGCACCGCGGCGGCTTGGGTCCGTGCCAGCCATTGCGCGTCGGGCGCCCAGCCATAGGCCTTGCGGATCGCATCGGTCGGGACGCCGTCAAAGGTCCACATGCCCTCTTCGGCGGCGGCGGGGCTGGCAGCGCTAAAGGCGGCGAGAGCGGCGAAGGTCAGGGCAAGGGTCAGGCGCATAGGGATCCTCTTCGGCGTTATAAGGTATCATTTGTTACTAGCGGCGGCGGCGAGGGCGGCCAAGCGAATAAAGTGCGCCGAGCGGCAACATACATGCGCCGGTTGCGCGCTGCGCGGCGGGCTGCTAGCCGCGCCCGCGTCTGTCCTGTGCCAAAGGTGCCATCATGTCCGAGTCCTTCAAACGCGTCGTCCTCGCCTATTCGGGCGGCCTCGATACCAGCGTCATCCTGAAGTGGCTGCAGGTCACCTATGGCTGCGAAGTGGTGACCTTTACCGCGGATCTGGGGCAGGGCGAAGAGCTGGAGCCCGCGCGCGCCAAGGCCGAGCTGATGGGGATCAAGCCCGAACATATCTATATCGACGACCTGCGCGAGGAATTTGTCCGCGATTTCGTCTTTCCGATGATGCGCGCCAATGCGCGGTACGAGGGCGATTATCTGCTCGGCACCTCGATCGCGCGGCCGCTGATTTCGAAGCGGCTGGTCGAGATCGCGAAGGAAGTCGGCGCCGATGCGGTCGCGCATGGGGCGACGGGCAAGGGCAACGACCAGGTGCGCTTCGAACTCAGCGCCTATGCGCTGAACCCCGATATCAAGGTGATTGCGCCGTGGCGCGAATGGGATTTGACCAGCCGTACGGCGCTGATCGCCTGGGCCGAACAGCACCAGATTCCGGTGCCGAAGGACAAGCGCGGCGAAAGCCCGTTTTCGACCGATGCCAATTTGCTGCACACCTCGAGCGAGGGCAAGGTGCTCGAAAATCCGTGGGATGAAACCCCCGACTATGTCTATTCGCGCACGGTCAATCCCGAGGATGCGCCCGACACCCCCGAATATATCACCGTCGATTTCGAACGCGGCGATGGGGTGGCGCTGAACGGTCAGGCGATGTCGCCCGCCACGTTGCTCGCCGCGCTCAACGATCTGGGCCGCAAGCACGGCATTGGCCGCCTCGACTTGGTCGAGAACCGCTTCGTCGGCATGAAGTCGCGCGGCATGTACGAGACGCCGGGCGGCGAGATTTACGCCCGCGCGCATCGCGGCATCGAAAGCATCACCCTCGACCGCGGCGCCGCGCACCTGAAAGACGAACTGATGCCGAAATATGCCGAACTTATCTACAACGGCTTCTGGTTCGCGCCCGAGCGCGAGATGCTGCAGGCGGCCATCGACCATAGCCAGGAAAAGGTCAGCGGCACCGTCCGGCTCAAGCTCTACAAGGGCAACGCCAACGTCGTCGGGCGCAAGTCGCCGAACAGCCTGTACAGCGAGCGCCATGTGACGTTCGAGGATGACGCGGGCGCCTATGACCAGAAGGACGCGGCGGGGTTCATCAAACTGAACGCGCTGCGCCTCAAGCTGCTCGCCAAGCGCGACCGCTAAACCACCGAATCATCGTCGCGACCGCCTTCTGGCGTGCTGCCGGTGGGCGGCGCGATCGCTTCGTCGCGTTATCGCGGCACTACCGCGCCGGGATGGGAACCAGTCGCGCTGCTCCGCGTCATGATGTCATGGTCTTGCCACGCAATGATGCTAGGTGAGTGATAATAAGTCTGTGAGAATATAGAAGAAATCAGCGAGGGGTCGGCATAGCATGAGTGTGAAGCAATGCAGAATCAGGCCACCCTCGATCAGTCCGACTATGAATGGCAGCGCTGCCGCCTGGCGCTCCCGCGATTCGGCCTGCTTGTCGATCGCTACGGCGTTCGCTCGCGCCTGATGTGGCCGGGCGACTATCTCGTCCGCCGGTCGCGGACCTTCGGCCGCTGGATCTACCGCCGTCCTTCCTCCTGAGCCTCTTCGCCCCCGCCCGGCGACGCCTGGCGCGGCACTGATAATCAAACGCAACGGGAATGAAGGGTTAGCATGACGCCCGGACCTGCGCTAAGGCGCGATTCGTGACTGCGACCCGCTTTTTCTCCGACAATGCTGCAACGGTTCATCCGGCGGTGATGGAAGCCCTGGCGGCCGCCAATCATGTCGATACGGCCTATGACGGCGACGCGCTCAGCCAATCGCTCGACGCGACCTTTTCCGAACTGTTCGAAAGCGATTGCGAAGTCGTGTGGATTCCCACCGGCACCGCGGCGAACAGCATCATCCTCGCCCATTTCGTGCGGCCATGGCAGGGCATCCTCTGCTACGAAGAAGCGCATATCGAGGTCGACGAATGCGGCGCCCCGACCTTTTATTCGGGCGGCGCCACGCTGATGACCTTGCCCGGGCGCGGCGCCAAGATCGATGCCGAAGCGCTGAAGGCGCGGATCCGCAGCATCCGCAACGATGTGCATCAGGTCCAGCCCGCCGCGATCAGCATCACCAACGCGACCGAATACGGCCTGGCCTGGCGGGCGCAGGAAATCGGCGAGATCAGCGAGATCGCCAAGGGCAAGGGCATGAAGCTGCACATGGACGGTGCGCGCTTTGCCAACGCCGTCGCCTATCTGGACTGCGCGCCCGCCGACGTCACCTGGCGCGCCGGGGTCGATGCGCTGTCGTTCGGCTTCACCAAAAATGGCGCGATGATGGCCGAGGCGATCGTCTTTTTCGGCGGCAGCGGCGGGCCGGGGGTGCGCGAACTGAAGAAGCGCGGCGGGCACCTGCTCAGCAAGGGGCGCTTTGTCGCGGCACAGATCCGCGCGATGCTGACGAACGATCTGTGGCTGACCAACGCGCGCGCCGCCAACGCCGGGGCGGCGACGCTGGCGATGGCGTGCGGCGACCGGCTGATGCACCCGGTCGAGGCGAATGAGCTGTTCGTGCGCCTGACCGCCGCAGAGGCGGCGAAGCTGCGCAGCGCCGGGTTCGATTTCTACGACTGGGGCGACGGCGCCGCGCGGCTGGTCGTCAGCTGGGATCAGGATGCAAAGGCGGTCGCGCCGCTGGC
This sequence comes from Sphingopyxis sp., assembly GCF_051861155.1. Lineage (GTDB taxonomy): Bacteria > Pseudomonadota > Alphaproteobacteria > Sphingomonadales > Sphingomonadaceae > Sphingopyxis. The sequence goes on from NZ_JBHYDE010000004.1 coordinate 204,298, forward strand.
GGCCGCGATCGCGGCGCTATGAGTGCGCAGCCCGGCCTGCTGACGCCGCGCGTCCTTTTTCCGTTCCTCCTCGTCACCCTGATCTGGGGATCGACGTGGATCGTCATCACCGGGCAGTTGGGCGTCGTGCCGCCAAGCTGGTCGGTCGCTTATCGTTTCTTTGTCGGGGCGGCGGCGATGTTTGCCTATGCGGCATGGCGCCGCGAGCGGTTGACGCTGTCGGGGGCGGGCTGGGGCTTTGCCGCGCTGCTGGGGCTGGCGCAGTTCGCGCTCAACTTCAACTTCGTCTATCGCGCCGAACAGCATATTACGTCCGGACTGGTGGCGGTGCTGTTTGCGTTGCTGATCGTCCCCAACACGCTGCTCGGCCGCGCTTTCCTTAAAACCCGGATCGAAGCGCGTTTTCTGCTCGGCGCCGGGATTGCGATCGTCGGGGTCGGCATGATGATCCTCCACGAATATCGCGTGGCGAATGTCGGCGCGGGTGAAGTGCTGATCGGTACGGCGCTGACGTTGTGCGGGGTGATGATCGCGTCGGTTTCCAATGTGATGCAGGGAACAAACATCGCGCGCGCGCAGTCGATGGTGGTGATGATCGCCTGGGCGATGTTGTTTGGCGCGCTGGGCGATGCGATATTCGCCTGGGTCACGACCGGGCCGCCGGTGATCGGGGCGACCGCGGCCTATCTGGGCGGCGTCTTCTACCTGGGGGTCATCGCGAGTGCGGTGACCTTCCCGCTCTATTTCAACATCATTCGCGCCGTCGGGCCGGGGCAGGCGGCCTGGTCGAGCGTGCTGATCCCGATCATCGCGATGGGGTTTTCGACCTTGTTCGAAGGCTATCGTTGGGCGCCGCTGTCGATCGGTGGCGGCGTGGTCGCGCTGATCGGGCTGGTGATTGCGGTGGCGAAACGCCCCGAACGCCCTTCGGTCAGCGGCAACAGCGTTTCGGTTCCGGTCCAGCGCGAGACGCGGTTGCCATAGGTGTGTTGTTTTCCTAGGACGGTGCGATGAACCGTGTTGCCAGCACCCTGCTCCTCCTCGCCGCGCTTCCCGCTGCGCCCGCTTTTGCCCAGACGGCTTGCCTGCCCGGCACCTACGCTGCACCCGACGGCGATTTCGTCGTCCTCGTCAAATCGCCTGCGGTGCCCGAACCGGCGCTGCGCTATCTGTTCCGCGACGGCCGCCGTGGCGCGACGTCGGATGCCGGTGCGCCGCTGGCATGCGGTACCGGCGAGGTGAGCGTACAGGGGCGGACGTGGAAACCGATCGCCTTTCGCGAGACGCCGACGACCTTCGACAGCGTCGGGACGAAGATGACCGGGGTGCTGATCGAGCCGCCGGGCGCGCTCGACGCGAAACGACCGCTGGTCGTGATGGTGCACGGGTCTGAACGCACCTCGCCGATTGGCGGCATCTATGGCTATGCGATGGCGGCGCAGGGGATTTCGGTCTTTGTTTACGACAAGCGCGGCACCGGCGGCTCCGACGGCGAATATACCCAGAATTTCGAACTGCTCGCCGCCGATGCGGCAAACGCGCTCGACCAGAGTCGCGCCATGGCAAAGGGCCGCTTCGGCCGCGCCGGTTTTTTCGGCGGCAGCCAAGGCGGCTGGGTTGCGCCGCGCGCCGCGACGGTGACGAAGGCCGATTTTGTCGCGGTCGGTTTCGGCTTGGTGGCGTCGCCGATCGAGGAGGACCGCGAGCAGATGGTGTCGGAAGTGCGCGCGGCGGGGCTGGGCGATGATGCTGTCCAGCTCGTCAACCGGCTGTCGCAGGCGACCGGCAAGTTGCTGCTTTCGAATTTCGCTGCGGGTTATGACGACCTGGATGCCGTTCGCCGCGACATGGCAGACAGGCCCTGGGCGGCGGCGATCGTGGGCGAACATAGCGGCGCGATGGCGCGCATGCCCAACGACGAGCTGCGCCGCGTCGGCCGCGCGCGCTTCGACAATCTGGAGTTGATCTGGGACTATGACGCGCTTGCGGCGCTCAACAAACTCGACGCGCCGCTGCTGTGGGTGCTGGCGGGCGAGGATCGCGAGGCGCCGATCGAAACGACGCGCGGGGCGCTGCTCGGCCTCGCGAAGGCGGGCAAGCCGGTCGACGTCTATCTCTTTCCCCAGACCGATCATGGCATGTGGGAATATACCACCGGCGCCGACGGCGAACGCCAGGTCACGCGGATCACCGACGGCTATCTGAAACTGCTCGGCGACTGGATCAAGCGCGACGTGCGCGGGGCCTATGGCCGCGCGGAGCGGCTTACCCCGCGCTGATCCGTTCGATGTCGGCGCCGACCGCCTGAAGCTTTTCTTCGAGCCGCTCGTAACCGCGGTCGAGGTGATAGACGCGGTTGACCTCGGTCGTGCCCTTGGCCGCCAGCCCCGCGATGATCAGGCTCATCGAAGCGCGCAGGTCGGTCGCCATCACCGGCGCGCCGACGAGGTGATCGACCCCGCGCACCACCGCGCTGCGGCCGCGCACGTCGATGTCGCAGCCCATGCGCGCCAGTTCGGGCACGTGCATATAGCGGTTCTCGAAAATCGTTTCGGTGAACAGCGACGCGCCCTTGCCGAGCGTCGCCATCGCCATGAATTGTGCCTGCATGTCGGTCGCAAAGCCCGGATAGGGCGCGGTCGACAGCGTGACGGGTTCGGCGCGGCCCGACATGGCGACGCGGATGCCGGTCTTGGTGTCCTCGACCGTCGCTCCCGCCTGGCGCAGCGCGCTCAGCGTCGCTTCCATCTCGCTCGCTTTGGCGCCGACCAGCTCGACGTCGCCCTCGGTGATCACCGCGGCGCAGGCATAGCTGCCCGCCTCGATACGGTCGGCCATGACGCGATAGGTCGCGCCGTGCAGGCGGTCGACGCCCTCGATGGTCAGCGTTTCGGTGCCGATACCGTCGATATGCGCGCCCATCGCGACCAGACAGTTGCACAGGTCGACGATCTCGGGTTCGCGCGCCGCATTTTCGAGCACGCAAGTGCCTTTGGCGAGCACCGCGGCCATCAGCGCATTTTCGGTCGCGCCGACCGACACGACGGGGAAGGTGAATTTGCCGCCGGGCAAGCGTCCGCGCCCCGGCGCGCTCGCCTTCACATAGCCCGACGCAAGCTCGATCTCGGCGCCGAACGCTTCCAATGCTTTCAGATGCAGATCGATCGGGCGGTTGCCGATCGCACAACCGCCGGGCAGCGACACCGTCGCCTCGCCCGCGCGGGCGAGCAGCGGGCCGAGCACGAGGATCGACGCGCGCATCTTGCGCACGATGTCATACGGCGCGACGGTCGAGGTGAGGGTGGTCGTGCGCGCGGTCATCACGCGGCCGAAATCCTCGGGCCGCGATCCCTCGATCGTCGTCGAACAGCCGAGCTGGTTGAGCAGGTGCCCGAACCCGTCGACGTCGGCGAGCCGCGGCAGGTTGCGCAGGGTCAGCGGTTCGTCGGTGAGCAACGCGCAGGGCAGCAGGGTGAGCGCCGCATTCTTGGCGCCGGAGATGGGAATACGGCCCTTGAGTCGCTGGCCGCCGCGAATGACGATTTGATCCATCGGCTGTCTTTAGCGCACGGGCGCGGGCGCGCAAGCGGGGCTAAGCGGAGTGGCAGGAGCTTAACGGCGTTCGCCGTGGCTTTCCGGTCCCAAATATGAAACTATCCCCATCAATAGGCGGGTCGATCAGGGGTGATGCGAACCGGAGCGACTATTCACAGGGGAGAGGATCATGCGGAACAATGTCGTCACGATCGTTACGTCAGCAGCGTTGATCGCCAGCCAGCTGGCCGTTCCGGCACTGCCGCAGTCGACCTATCCCTATCCGCCCCCAGGAGGACCGCAGATTCAGCCGCCGCGGCCGGGTTATGATGGTTATGCGGGGACGATCCGCTGCGAATCGCGAGGCAACACCACCCAGCGTTGCACGGTGCGCACCGAAAATCGCGTCGACTTGCTCCGCGTGATCGGCGGGCGCTGCTCGAAGGGGCGCGACTGGGGCTGGACCGCAAACCAGATTTGGGTGTCGGGCGGTTGCCGCGCCGAATTCGGTTTTGGTTATGCCAATAGCGGCGGCTATCCGACCCCGCTGCCGCAGCCGGTCGATGATTATGCCGGGACGCTGCGCTGCGAATCGCGCGGCAAAGGTTATGAGCAGTGCAATGTTCCGACGAACAATCGCGTCGATCTGGTCCGCAAGCTTGGCGGCAAGTGCAACGCCGGGCGGCAATGGGGCTATACCGGCGACTATATCTGGGTCGACAAGGGCTGCCGCGCCGAGTTCGCTTATGGCTATCGCGATGTGCAGCCGACCCGGCCCGAAAAGGACAAGGGGCCGAGCACCGGGCTGATCATCGGCGGGGTGGTCGTGGCCGGCGGGCTGCTCGCGCTGCTGCTCAGCAAGAAGAAAAAATCGGCGGACGGGACGACCGAGGACAGCGCGGCGACGCATCCGCCGCGCGGCCCGGCGACGTTGAGCGCGAACCTGAGCGGCCTGCCCAGCGCGTCGCGGCCGTCGGTACAGAATTGCATGACCGACGCGGCGCGGCAGATCGGGGTGACCGGGGGGACGAAGCTGTCCTATGACAAGCTGGTGTCGCTTGAGCAGGGCAATGGCGGCTGGCGGATCCGCGCCGCAATGACCGCCACCTACCCCGACGGCGCCAAATCGGTCGAGATGTATTGCCGTGCGACGCCGAGCGAGATCATCCAGCTCGATTTCTCGTAGCGGCGTTTTCTGCGTTTCTATCCGTCATCCCGGCGAAGGCCGGGATCTCGCCGTCGCGATATGACGCCGGGTTGAGATCCCGGCCTTCGCCGGGATGACGTTATTGGGGGCTGAACTTATGCCAGCAGTGCCTCTTCGACCTGACCCAGCCGGTCCTTGCCAAAGAACATCGCGTCGCCGACGAAAAAGGTCGGGATGCCGAACACCCCGCGGGCGACCGCGGCCTCTGTGTTGGCGACCAGCTTCGCCTTGATCTCGGGCTCCTGCGTTCGCGCGAGCAGCGCCGGGCCGTCGAAGCCGTTGGCCGACAGGAACGCTGCGATCACCTCCGGATCGTCCATCTTCAGCCCGTCCTCCCACATCGCGCGGTTCACCGCGTCGATGTAATCGTCGAGCACGCCCTCGTCGCCCGCGACGATCGCGCCGCGCATGATCGTCAGCGTGTTGACCGGGAAATGCGGGTTAAGGCGAAATTTGGTCAGGCCATGTTTTGCGATGAAGCGTCGCATCTCCAGATTTTCATAGGCGAGTTTCGCCGGTGCGTCGGCATATTGGATCATCGGCGCCTTGTTGCCCGTCGCCTTGAAAATACCGCCGAGCAGGCAGGGGGTAATGACCAGGTCGGCGCCGGTACGGTCGAGTAGCTCGGGCAGCGCCTTCATCGACAGATAGGCGTTGGGGCTACCGAAATCGAAGATGAGTTCGAGGGTTCTGGTCACCATTTTTCTCCCCAGGGGCGCAGGTCGAGTTCGTGCGTCCACGCGCTTTTCGGTTGCCGGTGGAGCATGACATAGTTGGCGGCGATCGCGGCCGGGTTGAGGATCAGATCCTGCGCCTTGGCGTTATCGAAATCGGGGTGCCGGCCCTTGATGAAGTCGGTGTCGATCGCGCCATCGATGATCGTGTGCGCGACGTGGATGCCCTGCGGCCCGAGTTCGCGCGCCATCGACTGCGCGAGCATGCGCAGCGCTGCTTTCGCGCCCGAGAAGGCTGAAAAGCCCGACCCGCCGCGCAGCGACGCGGTCGCGCCGGTGAAGATGATCGTGCCGCGGCCGCGCGGCGTCATCCGCTTGGCCGCCTCGCGCCCCATCAGGAAGCCGCCGAGGCACGCCATTTCCCACACTTTGGTGTACACGCGCACCGTCGTCTCGCTGATCGGGAAATTCACATTGGCGCCGATGTTGAACACCGCGACCTCGACCGGGCCGACCTCGGCCTCGACCTGATCGAACAGTGCGATCATGTCGTCCTCGCTGCGCGCATCGCCGGGAAAGGCGCGAGCTTTGTGGCCGTCATCGCGGATCGACTGCGCCAGCGCTTCGAGCTGGTCGGCGTTGCGTGTCCGGCGGTTGACGCAGGCGGTGAGGCCCTCGGCGGCGAAGGCGCGGGCAATGGCGCCGCCGGTGGCGTCGCCGGCCCCGATGATGACGGCTGCGGACATAAACGAATCTCCTCTTGCGTCCGATAGTAACTATGATAATCATAGTGACAAGAGATTTTTTTGGCAGCTTGCTTCCTTTCTGCTCCCCGGCGAAAGCCGGGGTCCAGAAGGCGAAGGCCGTGGTTGCCGCTCTGGACCCCGGCTTTCGCCGGGGAACGGCCCAGGAGAACAGTGTTTGCCCAAACGCGCCGATCTGTCCGCAACCTTTTGCCCCGTCGGGCGGTCGGCCGAACTTCTCGGCGATCGCGCGGTGCTGCTCATCCTGCGCGACCTGTTCTTTGGCAATCGGCGGTTCGAGGTCATCGCTGCGAACACCGGCCTCGGCCCGCAGCTCGTTTCGGCGCGGCTCAAGCTGCTCGAAAGCGAAGGGGTGGTCGAGCGGCGCGCCTATCAGGAGCGGCCCGTCCGCCACGAATATTGGCTGACCGCCAAGGGCAAGGATCTGTTCGACGTGCTTTATGCGATGCGCGGCTGGGCCGAACGCTGGGCGTATCGCGACGGCGAGACCGGCGGCGGGCCGGCGATGCGCTACATCCACCGCGCCTGCGGCACCGATGTCGGGACGGCAATGGTGTGTCCGGGTTGCGGTGAACTGCTGGGTTATGGCGATTTGAAGGGCGAGCCATCGGCGGCGCTGCGGGCGGAGCAGGCGCGGCGCGCGGGTTAGATTACGCCTTTTCCAGCGTGCATTGCAGCGGGTGCTGGTTCTGCCGCGCGGCGTCCATCACCTGATTGACCTTGGTTTCGGCGACCTCATAGCTGAACACGCCGCACACGCCGACGCCCTGCTGGTGGACGTGCAGCATCACTTGCGTCGCCTGTTCGATGTCCATGTTGAAAAAGCGCTGGAGCACCATCACGACGAATTCCATCGGGGTGTAATCGTCGTTGAGCAGCAGCACTTTGTACATCGACGGCTTCTTCGCCTTCGCGCGGGTGCGCGTCGCGATGCCGACGCCGGGGGTGCCGGGCGAGCCTTCGTCCTTGTCCGCCATGGCGCGGACATTGTTTGACTCCGCCATGGCGCGGATAGGGGAGGTGATCGAAACTGGAAGCATCATGGGCAGGAATATCGCAAGCGGCGGGCGAAGCGCAAGGGGCGCGCGCGCGGTTTTTAACCTCTTGTTCGCCAGCCGGGGTTCGACTGACCGTCAAAACAAGAACCGCCCGCTTCCGGGGGAAGCGAGCGGCCTTGGGGGTGTCAGCGCAGGCGGGGAGGGAGGGGGAATGCCCGCGCCAACGGAAGGTGAAAGCGCCTTAGGCGGCCTTCATCTTCGAGGTGATGACCGAAACGCGGTTCGAGATCGGCGCGAAGCTGTCGTTCGCCATCTTGACGACCAGCTCGCTGGTCTTCGAGGTCTGGGCGACAGCGGCGTCGAACGCCTTCTTGCTGTTTTCGGCATAGAGCTTGAAGAAGTCGGCCGGGGTCTTGACGGCGGTGTAGCCCTTCAGCGCGGCGGTGGTGTCTTCAAAGCTCTTGCGAGCGAAGGTCACGCCTTCCTGGCCCAGAACTTCCATGTTCTTGGCAGCGATCTTGCCGGCTTCGACCAGCGCTTCGACGTTTGCCTTGTTGAATTCGACGGCTTCTTCAGCGAGCTTGCTGGTCTTTGCCATCGCTTCCTTGGCCTTCTCGTTGAAGTCGGCGGTCAGGGCTTCGGTGCGGGTCTTCGCTTCGTCGGCGAACTTCTTGACGGTGTCGTTCATGGTCTTGATTCCTTTGCTGACGGCGGCAACCGGCTTCGGCGCGGCCTTGGGGGCAATCTTCGGGGCAATTTTCTTCACGGCCGCCTTCTTGGGGGCAACCTTCTTGGCGACTGCCTTGGGGGCAGCGGCCTTTTTCGCGGCCGGCTTGGCTTTTGCCTTCACCGTCTTGATCTTGGCAGGCGCCGCAGCCTTCACCGCTGCGGGCGCAGCGACAACGGCGGGGGCAGCCGGAACGTCCACCGGCTTGGCGGCGGTTTCCAGCGTCGCGGCTTCGAAAGCCTTTTCGGCACTATCCATCTTGGTAGCCATGGGTAGAACTCCTTTATGTTGCAGTGCACAATATAGGAGTGGTTCGGCGATTTCAAGGATATTTTTGTGCAGCGCACAAAAAAATTGTCATCGCCGTCCGAAAGCTCAATAATCGCTAGATATTACCGCTGTTTGACATAGCGGCCCGGCGCGTCCTCGATCGCCTTTTTGGCACCTTTTCCGGGAATGCGGCTCCCCTTGGCGGGCGTTTTTGCGCTATCCTGTGCCGAAATCCAGTCGATCCAGTGCGGCCACCAGCTGCCCTTGGTCTCGTTGGCGCCGACGACGAAATCGTCCAGCGTCGCGGCGTTGCTGTCGCCGGTCCAATATTGATATTTGCCCGCGGCGGGCGGGTTGACGACCCCGGCGATATGGCCCGACCCGGCGAGCAGGAAGGTCTTCGGCCCCGACAGATGATCCATCAGCCGCCACACGCTGGCCAGCGGCGCGATATGATCTTCGCGCCCTGCCTGGATATAGGCGGGGGTTGCGATCTTCCTGAGGTCGATCGGGGTGCCCAGCACCGCCAGGCTGTTCGGGATCACCATGCGATTGTCGCGGTACAGGTCGACCAGATATTGCCGGTGCCACTTCGCCGGCAGGTTGGTCGTGTCGCCGTTCCAGTAAAGCAGGTCAAAGGGCGGATAGTCGTTGCCGAGCAGATAATTGCTGACGACATAGTTCCAGATCAGGTCGCGACCGCGCAGGCTGTTGAAGGTCGCGGCCATATAACGGCCGTCGAGGAACCCGGGCGCCGACAGCTGTTCGAGCAGCGCCAGATAGCTGTCATCAACGAACAGCTTGAGGTCGCCGGCCTGTTCGAAATCGACCTGCGCGGTAAAGAAGGTGACCGACTTGACCCGCTCGGCCTCGCCTTTCGCTGCCAGCACCGCGAGCGTCGCGGCGAGCGTGGTCCCCGCCACGCAATAACCGATCGTGTGGATCGCGGGGACGTCCAGCGCCGCGCGCACCGTGTCGATCGCATCGACCTGCGCCGCGATATAATCGTCCCACACGACGTCCTTCATCGACGCGTCGGCCGATTTCCACGACACCATGAACACCGACAATCCCTGCTCGACTGCCCAGGCGACGAAGCTTTTTGCGGGGTTGAGATCGAGGATGTAGAAGCGGTTGATCCATGGCGGGAAGATGAGCAGCGGCGTGGCCAGCACCTCCTTGGTCGTCGGCGTATATTGGATCAGCTGATAAAGCTCGGTTTCGTGGATGACCTTGCCCGGGGTTGTCGCGATATTGATCCCGACCTCGAACGCGTCGGGATCGACGTGGCTCAATTGCCCGCGCGACAGGTCGGTGAGCATATGCTTCAAGCCCTTGAGCAGGCTTTCGCCGCGCGTTTCGACCGCGCGCTTGATGACTTCGGGGTTGGTGAGCGCGAGATTGGTCGGCGCCATCGCATCGGCGATGCTTTTCGCGGCAAATTCCATCTTGGCGCGCGCCGCGGGATCGAGCCCGTCGAGCTGGCGCGTCGTCGCCAGCATCTGTTCGGCGAGCAGGCCATAGGTCTGGCGGATCATCGCGAACACCGGGTTCGCCGCCCAGTCGGGGTCGGCAAAGCGGCGATCCTTTGCCGCCGCGGCATCGGGCGCCGCCGGGGTCATCGGGTTCAGTGTCGCGAGCGAGGTCCAGAAGGCGACGCCTTGATCCCACATCTTCGAGGACTGCTGCGCCCACAGCTGCGCCGCCGGGTTTTCGAGCCATGTCGAGGGATCGAACATCGCCGCGGCGCTTGTCTTGCCGTCGTTAGCCTGACCCAGCGCATATTCGAGCATCATCTGCTGCGCGCGGCCGATCACGCTGGCCCAATGCTGCATGTCGTCGGGTGTCGGCAGGAAGGGCCCCGGAGCGTCGGTCGTATCGCTTTTGTCTGCGTCGCTCATGTTCGTTCCTGCTGGTCAGTGCGGTTAGAAGCCTATAACAAGCCGCGATGCGGCTGGCGAGGCGCCGTTCGCACCTATATCCGATAACGAAAAGGAGTTGTTCTAGTTTCCCATGTCCGAAGATGAATTCTATCGCATCAAGCGCCTGCCGCCCTATGTCATCGCCGAAGTCAATGCGATGCGTGCGGCCGCCCGCGCCTCGGGCGAAGACATCATCGACCTGGGGATGGGCAATCCCGACCTGCCGCCGCCGGCGCATGTGATCGAAAAACTGTGCGAAGTGGCGATGAAGCCCGACGCGCACGGCTATTCGCAGTCGAAGGGGATTCCGGGGCTGCGCAAGGCGCAAGCCAATTATTACGCGCGCCGCTTCAACGTCGAGCTCGATCCCGAGAGCGAGGTCGTGGTGACGATGGGGTCGAAAGAAGGGCTCGCCAGCCTCGCGACCGCGATCACCGGGCCGGGCGACGTCGTGCTGGCGCCGAACCCCAGCTATCCCATTCACACCTTCGGCTTCATCATCGCCGGGGCGACGATCCGCAGCGTGCCGACGACGCCGGACGAAAATTACTGGCGCGCTCTCGACCGCGCGATGGCGTTCACCGTGCCGCGCCCGTCGATCCTGGTGGTCAATTATCCGTCGAACCCGACCGCCGAGGCGGTGGACCTGGCGTTTTACGAACGGCTCGTCGCCTGGGCCAAGGAGAACAAGGTCTGGGTGCTGTCGGACCTCGCCTATTCCGAACTTTATTATGACGGTAACCCGACCCCCTCGATCCTGCAGGTGCCGGGGGCAAAGGATGTTGCGATCGAATTCACCTCGATGTCGAAAACCTATTCGATGGCGGGGTGGCGGATGGGCTTTGCGGTCGGCAACAAACGGCTGATTGCGGCGATGACGCGGGTCAAATCCTATCTCGACTATGGCGCCTTCACCCCGATCCAGGCCGCGGCGTGCGCGGCGCTGAACGGGCCGCAGGACATCGTCCAGAAGAACCGCGAGCTGTACCAGAAGCGCCGCGACGTGATGGTCGAGAGCTTCGCCCGCGCCGGTTGGGACATCCCGAGCCCGAAGGCGTCGATGTTCGCCTGGGCGCCGTTGCCGCCTGCGCTGAAAGACATGGGCAGCCTGGAATTTTCCAAACAATTGCTCACCCACGCCGGGGTCGCAGTCGCGCCGGGCGTCGGATATGGCGAGGATGGCGAGGGCTTTGTCCGCATCGCGATGGTCGAGAATGAGCAGCGCATCCGGCAGGCGGCGCGCAATATCCGCAAATATTTTGTCTCGATGGGCATGAACACCCCGGCGAAGGCGGGATAATGCCGCGCGCGGGTGTCGAACGCGCGGGAGGGATATTGACCGCGGTCTTCGGGCTCGGTTTCGTCCTGATCGGGCTGCGCTATTTTCTCGACCCCGCCGCGCTGACGATCGAGACCGATGTCGCGATGCCCAGCACCAAGGCGGTGATGGAAATCCGGACAGTTTACGGCGGGATGTTCATCGGCGTCGGGCTGACGACCTTTCTGCTCGGGTGGCGGCGCGCGACGCTGGCGCCCGGTTTGTGGGTGCTCGTGCTGATCGGGGGCTGCGTCGCGGCGGCGCGGATTGCCGCGGTCATGCTGGGGCAGGCGCCCGACGCACTATTCGCGGGGCTGCTGGCGGTTGAGCTGATCGGCGTCGCCATCGCGCTTTGGGTGCTTCGCGGTCTTGGCGCCGCGGCGCCCGCAGCATGAGCGCGACCGGCTCGGCGATGATCGCCGAGACGATCCAGCTGTCGGTAACTCCGGTGTTCCTGCTCGTCGCGACGGGCAGCCTGCTCAACGTCCTCACCGGCCGCCTGTCGCGTGTGGTCGATCGCTCGCGCGCGCTGATGGACCGCTGGTCGGAAACCGAGGGGCAGGAGCATGAGCGCGTCGTCGCCGAACTGCGCGCCGCCGACCGGCGGATGGACGTGATCAACAACGCGATCGCCGCCGCGGTCGCGTGCGGCATCGTCGTGTGCCTGCTCGTCGCGCTGCTGTTCGCGCAGGCGATCGCGGGGTTCAACCTGGGGCTGGCGGCGTCCTGGGCGTTCGCGATCGCGATGCTGCTGCTGCTCGCGTCGCTGGTGCTGTTCCTGATCGAGGTACGGATGGCGATCCGCAATATCCATGTCCCGATGGAATTGCTCGAGCTGGAAGAAATGGGGTGGAAGCGGCGGCGGGATAAGCGCTAGCCCCTTACCAATCTCCATTTCCGTTCGCATCGAGCGAAGTCGAGATGCCCATCGTTAGCGCGGTCGTCACGGTGTCTCGACTTCGCTCGACACGAACGGATTTTTCTAGGCTCGGCTAAGGATCGATACTCACCCGGTACGCCGGTGCCACCCGTTTCCGGCTTGCCTGCTCGTAGGCATAGCCCGCCGACAGCACGTCAGCGTCAGCCCATTTGCCGCCGATGAACGACACCCCGACCGGCAGCCCCGCGACCGCCCCCATCGGCACCGTCAGATGCGGATAGCCGGCGACCGCGGGCAGCTGGCTGGCGCTCGGGCCGCTATAATGGTCGCCATTGACCAGATCGCTGGTCCAGGCAGGGCCGTTGGTGACCCCGATCAGCAGGTCGACATTGTGCGTCTTCATCAGCCGGTCGATGCCCTCGGCCCCCGCCAGCCGCGCGGCCTTGGCGCGCGCCGCAATATAGGCGGGGCTGTCGAGGCCGCCCTTGCTCTCGGCGAGGTCGAACAGCGACTGGTCGAACCATTTGAGTTCGGCGGGGTTCGCCTTGTTGAAGGCGATCAGGTCGGCGAGCGTCTTGGGGCCGTCCTTGGCCGGAAGGCTGGTCAGATAGGCCGCCATATCGGCCTTCAGCTCGGTCATCAGAACTTCAAACTCGGCGTCGCCCAATTCCTCCAGTCCTTTGCGGCTGTCAGCAATCTCGACCACCGTCGCGCCAAGGTCGCTCATCTGTTTGAGCGCCGCAGCGAACAGCGCGGCGATGTCCGGGCGGTCGCCGATGCGGTCCCGCAGCACGCCGATACGCTTGCCCTTCAGCGCATCGGGGGAGAGCGCCGCGGCATAGTCGGTCTTGCGCGCGTCGGCCTCGGCGGTCGCGGGATCGGCGGGGTCGCTGCCGGCGATCACAGTCATCACGAGCGCGGCATCGCGCACCGTCAGCGTCATCGGTCCTGCGGTGTCCTGACTGTGGCTGATCGGAACGATATGGGTGCGGCTGACCAGCCCGACGGTGGGCTTGAAGCCGACGATGCCATTGACCCCGGCGGGGCAGGTGATCGATCCGTCGGTTTCGGTGCCGATGGTGATCGGCGCCAGGCTGGCTGCAGTGGCCGCGCCGCTGCCCGCCGATGATCCGCAGGTGTTGCGGTCGAGCGCGTGCGGATTCTTCGTCAGCCCGCCGACCGCGCTCCACCCGCTGGTTGAATTGTTCGAACGGATATTCGCCCATTCGCTGAGATTGGTCTTGCCCAGGATCACCGCCCCGGCCTCGCGCAGCCGCGCCACCAGCGGCGCATCGCGGTTCGTGACATTGTCCTTCAGCGCCAGCGACCCGGCGGTGGTCGCAATCGGCCCCATCGCCTCGATATTGTCCTTGATCAGCACCGGGATGCCGTGAAGCGGGCCGCGCACGCGTCCCGCTTGGCGCTCAAGGTCCAGCGCATGCGCCGCGCTCGTCGCATCGGGAAAGGTCGCGATGACCGCATTCAGTTGCGGGCCGTTGTCGTCGAGCGTCCGGATACGGTCGAGATAGGTTGCGGTGATGACGTCGCTGTTGATTCTCCGCTCGGTCATTTCGGCCTGCAACGTCGCGGCGTCCTTGCCCTCGACCGGCGGCAACGGGGGCGGCATCGCCATGGCCGGGGCGATCAGGGCGAGGGCGGTGGCGGCGAACAGCGAGATTTTTTGCATGGGCGGCAGGCTGGCAGCCGTAGCGGCAATTGCAAGCGACGATTTTCGGGGCGCCGCAAGGGCGTTGACACCACTCCCCCCGGTCTGCTCCCATGGGTGCGGGAGATAAAAATGACCGATAAAGCTGCCTTGTCGCACGGCATCACCGCACCCGCCACGGGCGTTTCGGCGCAGACGCGGTCGATGCTGTGGATCCTGCTGATCGTCTATATCTTCAACTTCCTCGACCGGCAGATCGTCAACATTCTGGCCGAACCGATCAAGGCCGACCTCGGGCTTTCGGACACCCAGCTTGGCCTGCTCGCGGGGCCGGCGTTTGCGGTCTTTTACGCGCTGCTCGGTATTCCGATCGCGCGCTATGCCGACAAGGACGGCACGAACCGGGTGCGGTTGATCGCCATTTCGCTGGCGATCTGGTCGGCGATGACCGCGGTGTGCGGGCTGGCGCAGAACTTCGTCCAGCTGCTGCTGGCGCGGGTCGGGGTCGGGGTCGGCGAGGCGGGGTGCACGCCGGCCGCCCATTCGCTGATTTCGGACAGCGTCCCGGCCGAAAAACGCTCGTCGGCGATTGCCTTCTACGGTCTTGGGGTGCCGATCGGTTCGCTGCTCGGCCTGATCATCGGCGGGATCGTCAACGATATCTACGGCTGGCGCGTCGCGCTGATGATGGTTGGCGCGCCGGGGATTTTGCTGGCGCTGGTCGTGCTGTTCGTGATGCGCGAGCCGCGCCACAGCCGATCGGACGAGGCGGTGGCAACCGCGCGCGCAGTGGTGCCGCTGTCGACAGGCGAGGCGCTGCGCGAAATCTTCGGCTCGCGCGCCTTTGTCTATATCCTGATCGCGGCCTCGGTCGTCGCGGTGCTTGGTTATGGGAAGGCGCTGTGGACGATCAGTTTTTTCATCCGCAGCCACGGGCTGTCGACGACCGAGGCGGGGCTGTCGATGGCGGTCGTGCTGGGGCTGGCGGGCGCGTTCGGTACCTGGCTCGGCGGCAAGATGGCCGACAAATACGGCCCGCGCGACAAAAAGCATCTGCTGACCTTTCCCGCTTATGGCATGGCGATCGCGGCGCCGATCCTGTTCCTTGGCTATTATATGGAGGATTGGCGGATCGCGGTGGCGATGCTGATCATCCCGACGATCCTCAATTCGGCCTATTACGGCCCCGCCTATGGCTGTGTGCAGGGGCTGGTCCAGCCGCGCGCCCGCGCCGTCGCGGCGTCGATCATGCTGTTTGGGCAGAATCTGATCGGGCTCGGCCTTGGGCCGTTCCTGTTCGGTGTGCTGTCCGACGCGTTGCAACCGCTCGCCGGACAGGAAAGTGTGCGCTGGGTACTTTATGGCGCCGCGTGGCTGGGGCTGATCCCGGCGTTTTTCTTCTGGCGCGCCAGCCTGCGGCTGAAGGCCGAGCTCAAGTCGGGTTAAGAACAGCCCGTCGGGATTTTCCCCGGTATCCGGCTGATCGAAAGGTTTAGCCTGGCATTGGCAGGATGCGGCTCTGCTTGACGATGCCGAATGCAAGGCTGGTATCGATCGATGCAATTCCGTCGATGGCATGCAAGCGATCGCGGACAAAGCGTTCATAGCCATCGAGATCGGGCGCCACGACGCGGAGCTGATAATCGATTGCTCCCGTCATCAGAAAGCAGTCCAGTATCTCGTCGATCTCGTCGATGCTCCGCTCGAAACGCTCCACCGTCTCCCTGTCGTGCCGGCTCAATCTGATACCGACGAAGACGGTGATCGGATAGCCCATCGACTTTTGATCGACGACGGCCGCGTAGCCGGTGATGACGCCGCGTTCTTCGAGGAGTCGCAGGCGACGTAAGCAGGGGGAAGGCGACAGGTTCACGCGCGCCGCAAGATCCTGATTGGTCAATCGGCCGTCGCGCATCAACGCGCGAACAATCTGGTAATCTTTGCGATCCATTGGCGATTCCTTAGCAGAATATGCCAATATTATGGCAGTTAGTGGCGTAGTTTGGAAGAATTTTTCCCCTGCATCGTGATATAGATCTGGTGTCAGCGCAGGAGTGAAGCCGCATGCCACCCAGTTCTTCATCATCGTTTTCGACGCGTGCGATTCACGCGGGTTACGATCCTGCCGCGCACGAAGGCGCGCTCGTGCCGCCGCTGCACTTGAGCTCGACATTCGTGTTCGACAGCGCCGAGGCGGGGGCCGAAATCTTTGCCGGGACGCGCGACGGCTATTTCTACAGTCGCATCGCCAATCCGACCGTGAACCTGCTCGAAGTGCGCATGGCAGCGCTCGAACAAGCCGAAGCGGCGGTTGCGACGGCATCGGGGATGGGCGCGATCGCGGCGCTGTTCTGGTCCTTCCTCGAACCCGGCGATGAAGTGATCGTCGACAAGACGCTGTACGGCTGCACCTTTGCCTTCATGCGCCATGGCCTTGCGCGCTTTGGCGTCGGCATCCGGCACGTCGACCTGACCGATCCGGCCAATCTGGCGGCGGAGATTACCGATGCGACGCGCATCGTCTATTTCGAAACGCCCGCCAATCCCAATATGCGGCTGATCGATATTGCCGCGATTTCGGCAATCGCACGCGCGCACGGTGCACGGACTGTGGTCGACAACACCTATGCGACCCCGGCGCTGACGCGGCCGATCGCGCTGGGCGCGGACGCGGTCGTCCACTCGGCGACCAAATATCTGGGCGGCCACGGCGACCTGGTCGGCGGCATCGTGCTCGGCACCGCCGCCGATATGCAGCAAGTGCGGCTGGTCGGGGTGAAGGATATGACCGGGGCGGTTATGGCGCCGTTCAACGCCATGCTGGTGCTGCGCGGGCTGAAGACGCTGAAGCTGCGGATGGCCGAACATTGCCGTTCGGCGATGGCGACGGCGGAAATGCTCGCGGCGCATCCGGCGGTCGCGGCGGTCCATTATCCCGGCCTGCCGTCGTTCGCCCAGCATGATCTGGCGCGTCGGCAGATGCCGGGGTTTGGCGGCATGATCGCGTTCGAATTGAAGGGCGGCTATGAAGCGGGAATCGCGATGATGAACCGGCTCCAGCTTGTCCAGCGCGCGGTGTCGCTTGGCGATGCCGAAAGCCTGATCCAGCATCCCGCCAGCATGACCCATTCGACCTATTCACCCGACGAGCGCCGCGACCATGGCATCGCCGACGGCCTTGTTCGCCTGTCGGTGGGACTGGAAGAGGTCGAGGACATCGTCGCCGACCTGTCGCAGGCGCTCGATCACCGGGCGGTGGCGATCGCCGCCTGATACCGCGATCAAGGCCGAGCACAAATCGAACTAGAAGGGCGTCCCGGCATCGGCGCGCTGCGCCTTCGCCGCATCGATCCACCAAGTGAGGTCGTCGGCAAAGCGCGGGAAAGCCTTGGCGAGCCGCCCGCCGTCTTCGCCCGCAGGCTGGCCGTCGCCATCGAAAGCGCCGCCGATGCGCGCGAGGCCCAGCGGGGTCGAGGTGACGACCATCCCCATCGCGCCGAGCGTGGTGCGCCAGGCGGTCGCCGACCGGACACCGGCAAATGGGCCCGCCGAATAGGACGCGATCGCGGCCGGGCGCCACGCGAAACCCGCGAGATAATGGTCGACGAGATTCTTGAGCCCGGGTTGCAGCCCGCCATTATATTCGCCCGCGACGAAGACATAGCCGTCGGCGGCGGCAATCTTTGCGGCGAGTTCGGCCATCGCCGCCGGCGCCTCGCCCGCGGCATAATCGCTGAAGCGCTGGTCGAGCATCGGCAGATCGACGGCTTTGGCGTCGATCAATTCAGCATTGTCGCCGCGCGCGCTCAGGGATTCGACGAGCCAGCGGGCGAGCTTGATGCCCTGCCGGTCGCGGCGATAGCTGCCATAGAAGACAAGGATGTGGCGGGTCATGCCGCGATCCTAGGCTCTATGCCCGCCCTGACAAGCCCCGCGATCAGTCGCTGAACGGGTCGCGGATCAGGATCGTGTCTTCGCGTTCGGGGCTGGTCGACACGAGCGCGATCGGGGTTTCGATCAGTTCCTGGACGCGCTGGATATATTTGATCGCCTGCGCGGGCAGGTCGGCATAGCTGCGCGCGCCTGCGGTCGATTCGTGCCAGCCGTCCATTTCCTCGTAGATCGGCTCGACCTCGGCCTGGTCGGCCGAATGCGCCGGGAAATAGTCGAGAATCTTGCCGCGCAGGCGATAACCGGTGCAGATGCGGATCGTGTCGAAGCCGTCGAGCACGTCGAGCTTGGTGAGCGCGATGCCGGTGACGCCCGATACCGCGCAGCTTTGGCGCACGAGCACCGCGTCGAACCAGCCGCAGCGGCGCTTGCGCCCGGTGACGGTGCCGAATTCATGGCCGCGTTCGCCAAGCTTCTGGCCGATCGCGTCCTCGAGCTCGGTCGGGAATGGGCCGCTGCCGACGCGCGTCGTATAGGCCTTGGCGATGCCCAGCACGAAGCCGACTGCCGAGGGGCCGAGGCCCGAGCCGCTCGCGGCGGTGCCGCTGACGGTGTTGCTGCTGGTGACGAAGGGATAGGTGCCGTGATCGACGTCGAGCAGCACGCCCTGCGCGCCCTCGAACAGGATGCGCGCCCCGGCCTTGCGCACCTTCTTGAGGCGCTTCCACACCGGCTGCGCATATTCGAGGACATAGTCGGCGATTTCGGTGAGGTCGGCGACCAGGCGCTCGCGATCGATCGGCGGCTCGCCGAAACCGGCGCGCAGTGCGTCGTGATGCGCGGTCAGGCGGTCGAGCTGGGGCTCAAGCTTGTCGAGGTGGGCGAGGTCGCAGACGCGGATCGCGCGGCGACCGACCTTGTCCTCATACGCCGGGCCGATGCCGCGCCCGGTGGTGCCGATCTTGCCCGCGCCCGCCGCGGTTTCGCGCAGCGCATCAAGGTCGCGGTGGAACGGCAGGATCAGCGCGCAATTGTCGGCGATCGCGAAATTCTCGGGATTGATCGCAACGCCCTGACCGCGCAGCTTGGTGATCTCGTCGCGTAGCGCCCAGGGATCGAGGACGACGCCGTTGCCGATGATCGACAGTGTCCCGGTGACGATCCCTGACGGCAGCAACGACAGCTTGTACACCTGTTCGCCGACGACCAGCGTATGACCGGCGTTATGGCCGCCCTGGAAACGCACCACGGCGTCGGCGCGGCTGGCGAGCCAGTCGACAATCTTGCCCTTGCCCTCGTCGCCCCATTGCGACCCGATGACGGTAACATTTGCCATGATGCTGTCCTGCTGAACTGGGCCCAAAGACGAGCAGCGCCGGCCCGGCGCGGCCTTAGCGGATTTGGCCGCAGAGGCAAGCGCGCTGGGATGAATTTGTGACATTTGGGTCGGACAAAGCGCGGGCGCCGGGGGGCGATGGAGGTGCGGATATGAGCAAGCGATACTGGATCGGCCTGTTGGCGGTGACCGCCGTCGTGGCCAGCGGCATGCCCGCAAGTGATGCGCGCGAGAAGCTGCGCGATCGGCTGCGCGAGCGGATGGCCGAACGCATGGGGGCCGAAGACGGGCCGCAGGCTCCGGGCGGCGAGACGATAGCCTATGGCAGCGATCCGTTGCAGGTGCTTGATATCTGGCGCGCCAAGGGTGCCAAGGGACCGGCGCCGCTGATCGTCTATGTCCACGGCGGCGGGTGGAAGCGTGGCAGCAAGGACAATGCGACCGGGCGCTTCAAACCGGTGCATTATCCGGGGCAGGGCTATGCCTTTGCCTCGATCAACTATCGCCTTGTCCCCGCCGCGACGGTCGAGCAGCAGGCAGCCGATGTGGCGAGCGCGGTGAAGGCGTTGATCGACCGTGCCGCCACGCTGGGCATCGACCGGCGGCGGATCGTGTTGATGGGGCATAGCGCGGGCGCGCATCTGGTCGCGCTGGTCGGGACCGACGAGCGCTATCTGAAAGGTGCTGGACTGTCCTTCGCCGACATCGCGGGCGTGATTCCCAACGACGGCGCGGCTTACGACGTGCCGGCGCAGATGAAGGACGGCCCGCCGATCATGCAGGCGACCTACAAACAGGCGTTCGGCAGTGATCCGGCGCGGCAAAAGGCCTTGTCGCCGACCGCACACGCGGCCGCCCCCAACGCGCGGGATTTCCTGCTGCTCTATGTCCAGCGACCCGACGGCGTGCGGCAGGCGAAGGCTTTGGGCAATGCGCTGACCGCAGGCGGCAGCCGCGTCGAGCATGGCAGCTTTCCGGGCGAGGGGTTGAAGGGCCATGCCGAAATCAATCGCAGCCTGGGCGATCCGGCCTATGCGGCGACGGGGGCGGTCGATGCGTGGCTGAAGCGGGTGTTCGCACGGTAGCAATTCAAGCCCCTCGCCTTTAGGGGAGGGCGTAGGAGAGATCATGACAAACCCCGACGCCCCCTATCACGCCCATATCTATTACGACCCCGCCGAACGCCCTGCCGCCGCCGCGCTGCGCGACGCTTTTGGACAGAATCCCGCGATCCTGTTCGTCGGCGCGATGACCGATCGCGCCGCTGGGCCGCATCCGATCGCGCAATATGAGGTGCATTTTCTGGCGCGCTCGCAAGATGCCGTGATCGCGGAGATTGCGGCAACGGGCCTGCGCGCTCTGGTGCATCCGCTGACTGATGACGATTTGGCCGATCATACGACGCTGGCGCACTGGATCGGCGAGCCAGTTGTGCTGGATGTGACGGTGCTCGATCCGCCGGGGATCAATCAGGGGGTGCCGCGGTTCGGGATTTCGGATTTCTAGGCTGGGCTTTTAGAGCCCGTTCGTATCGAGCGAAGTCGAGATACATTGGGGCGGTCTATGCGGTCGCGTGTCTCGACTTCGCTCGACACGAGCGGATTTGGGGGATGGCTCAGGCCTCGACCGGCCCATCGCCACCAAGCCGCCACCCACAGCCCAGCGCCTGCGCATCATCCGCATCGGACAGGGCCGCGACCGTCTGCCAGTCATCGGCGCGCAGGCTCGCGGCGAGTACCGGATCATGGCCGAGCGGCAGGAAGATGCGGCGGTCGCGGTCGTCTTCGGCGCCGAGCCCGGCGTCGATCAGCGGATCGGGATAGAGCGAGAAGCCGACCGCGGCCTCTTCCTGTTCGCCCACCGGGATCGCATAGCCGCCGCCCCGGCCGACCGCGTCGCCCTGGCCGGGAACGAAAATCTGGAAACCGAACCAGCTTTGATAGGCAAAGCCGTGGCGCTCGGTCGGGTCGAGGGTCAGCGTCACGCGGTCGCGAACCGGCGCCGCAATCGCTTCGAGCGCGTCGATGCGCGCGGTGAGGACGCCCGATGTGTCGAACGCACGCAGGTCAGCGATCGCCTGATCGAAGGGACCGGTGGCGCGCAGCAGTGGCAGATAGGCCGCGGCGCCGATACGCGTCAGCGCGCCGGCATCCTTGGCGTCGAGTTCGTCGCGGAGCTGCTGAATGTCGGCGTCGACGGGCAGCGGCCCGTTTGCGAGCAGGTCCACCACGTCGGGCAGCGTGAAGTCGATCGTGACCGGGCCGATCGCCGCGGCTTCGAGCGCGTCGATCGCAACGCCGACGATCTCGCGCGCCGCGGCGACGCTGTCGCTGCCGATCAGCTCGGCGCCGACCTGGAGCATTTCGCGCGCCGGGCGGAGCTGGCTAGCGCGCAGTTTGACGACTTGCCCGGCGTAGCAAAGGCGCAGCGGTCGGGGCGCGGTTGCGAGCAGCGAGGTCGCGATGCGGCCGACCTGCCGGGTGATGTCGGGGCGCAGCGCCAGGGTGCGCTGCGACACCGGATCGGTGAAGCGGAGCAAGTCGCGGGTGGTGCGGTCGTCATCGCCGCCCAGCGTCTCGCGAAATTCGGCGAGCGGCGGCGACACGCGGCCATAGCCGTGCGCGCGCATCGCATCGACGAGCGCGCGGGTGACGCGCGACGCCGCCTCGGCCTGTTGGGGGAGGCGGTCGCGAAGGCCTTCGGGCAGCAGGGTGGGCGTGCGAGGCATGGTGGGGCCTTTAGGCGGGTGGAGAGGGGAGTTCAACAAGTCTCCCCTCCCGCTTGCGGGAGGGGTCGGGGGAGGGCCTGTTTCAGAACAGAGCCACCCTCGACATGCCCTCCCCTAACCCCTCCCGCAAGCGGGAGGGGGACTGGCTTGCTCAGAACTTCAGCCCCTTCACCGTCTTGACGCCGGGCAACTGGCAAAGCTGCCACAGAAGCGGTTCGGGCATCGGCGAGTCGAGGCTCAAAAGCAGCACCGCTTCGCCGCCTGCGGCGCGGCGGCCGAGGTGGAAGGTGCCGATGTTGAGCCCCGCGTCGCCCAGCGTCGTACCGATGCGGCCGATGAAGCCCGGGGCGTCCTCGTTGACGATGTAGAGCATGTGGCCGTCGAGATCGGCCTCGACCTTGATCCCGAACATTTCGACGAGGCGCGGGTCGCCGTTGCTGAACAAGGTGCCCGCGACCGAGCGGTCGCCCTGTTCGGTCGCGACGGTGACGCGGACGAGCGTGTGGTAATCGCCGTCGCGGTCGTGGCGCACTTCGCGGACATCGAGCCCGCGTTCGCGCGCGAGGTGCGGGGCGTTGACCATGTTCACCGCGTCCGAATAGCGACGCATCAGGCCGGTGAGCACCGCGGCGGTTATCGGCTTGAGGTTGAGCTCGGCGGCCGCACCCTCGACCTCGACCGAGATCGTCGTCAAATTATCATGCGCGAGCTGGCCGACCAGGCTGCCGAGCTTTTCGGCGAGGCTCATATAGGGGCGCAGCTTCGGCGCTTCCTCGGCCGACAGGCTGGGGACGTTGAGCGCATTGGTGATGCCGCCGGTGAGCAGATAATCGCTAATCTGTTCAGCCACCTGGATCGCGACATTGACCTGCGCTTCGTCGGTGGACGCGCCGAGGTGCGGGGTGCAGATGAAGTTCGGCGCGCCGAACAGCGGATGGTCGGCGGCGGGCGGCTCCTGCGCAAACACGTCGAGCGCGGCGCCCGCGACATGGCCTGATTCCAGCGCGTCCTTTAATGCCGCTTCGTCGATCAGCCCGCCGCGCGCGCAGTTGATGATCCGCACGCCCTTCTTCGCCTTGGCGATATTCTCGGCCGACAGGATGTTGCGCGTCTGGTCGGTCAGCGGGGTGTGCAGCGTGATGAAATCGGCCTTGGCGAGCAGGGTGTCGAGATCGGCCTTTTCGACGCCGAGCTCGATCGCCCGCTCGGGGGTCAGGAAGGGGTCGAAGGCGACGACCTTCATGCGCAGGCCCAGCGCGCGTTCGGCGACGATGCTGCCGATATTGCCGCAGCCGATCAGGCCGAGCGTCTTCGACGTCAGCTCGACCCCCATGAAGTCATTCTTCGGCCATTTGCCCGCCTGCGTCCCGGCGTTGGCTTCGGGAATCTGGCGGGCGAGCGCGAACATCATCGCGACCGCATGTTCGGCGGTGGTGATGCTGTTGCCGAAGGGGGTGTTCATCACGATGACGCCCTTCTTCGACGCCTCGGGAATATCGACATTGTCGACGCCGATCCCGGCGCGGCCGACGACCTTCAGGTTCGTCGCGGCGGCGAGGACGTCGGCGGTGACCTTGGTGGCCGAGCGGATCGCGAGGCCGTCATAATCGCCGATCATCGCGATCAGCTCGTCCTTGGTCTTGCCGGTGATGACGTCGACGTCGATGCCGCGTTCCTTGAAAATCGCGGCGGCTTTGGGGTCCATTTTGTCGCTGATGAGGACTTTGGGTTGGGTCATTGGGATGGCTTTCAAAAAACTCCGTTCGTCCTGAGCTTGTCGAAGGACAGTTCTTCTTTTTGGACGTCGGACGAAAAGGGCGGCCCTTCGACAAGCTCAGGGCAAACGGAAAAAGGGGAGCGTCAGGCTGAAAGGCTGGCGTAGGCCCAGTCGAGCCACGGGCCGAGCGCTTCGATATCGGCGGTGTCGACGGTGGCGCCGCACCAGATGCGGAGGCCCGGAGGCGCGTCGCGATAGCCCGCGATGTCGTACGCCGCGCCTTCCTTGTCGAGCAGGCCCGCGAATTTCTTGATGAAATCCTCGTCAGCGCCGGCGACCGACAGGCAGACCGAAGTCTTCGACCGGCTCGCTGGATCGGCGGCGAGATGGCTCAGCCACTCGCGCTCCGAAACGATCTTGTCGAGCGCCGCAGCATTCGCATCGCTGCGCGCCTTCAGGCCGTCGAGGCCGCCCAGCGACTTCGCCCATTCGAGCGCAAAGATGGCGTCTTCGACCGCCAGCATCGACGGGGTGTTGATCGTCTCACCCTTGAACACGCCTTCGGTGAGCGCGCCTTTGCTGACGAGGCGGAACACCTTCGGCAGCGGCCATTCGGGGGTGTGGGTTTCGAGGCGTTCGACGGCGCGCGGGCCAAGGATCAGCACGCCATGGCCGCCTTCGCCGCCGAGCACTTTCTGCCAGCTGAAGGTCGCGACGTCGATCTTGTCCCACGGCAGGTCGTAAGCAAACACCGCGCTGGTCGCGTCGGCAAAGCTCAGCCCTTCGCGGTCGTCGGCAATCCAGTCGCCGTTCGGAACGCGGACGCCGCTGGTGGTGCCGTTCCAGGTGAACAGCACATCGTTCGACCAGTCGACCTGCGTCAGGTCCGGAAGCTGGCCGTAATCGGCGCGGAGGACCGTCGGGTCGAGCTTGAGCTGCTTGGCGGCATCGGTAACCCAGCCCTCGCCGAAGCTCTCCCATGCGAGCGTCGTCACCGGGCGGGCGCCGAGCATCGTCCACATCGCCATCTCAAAGGCGCCGGTGTCGGAGCCCGGGACAATGCCGATGCGGTGCGTGTCGGGAAGCTGCAGCATTTCGCGCATCAGGTCGATGCAAAGCGCGAGGCGCGTCTTCCCGATCTTGGCGCGATGCGAGCGGCCAAGCGATTCAGTTTGGAGTTTTTCGGGGGCCCAGACCGGCGGTTTGGCGCAGGGTCCGGAAGAGAAAAACGGGCGCGCAGGGCGCAAGTCTGGCGTCGGCACTTCAGTCATATAATCTCTCCTTGCAGAGAGCTCGCGCGGCGTTGGGACCGCGTGGCCCGGCGCCGCGTTTAGGGCGGGCGCGCGGGCTGTCAAACAAAATGCGTGGGCCGCGCGAAATTTCGGGTGAGCCGAAACAAATCTAAAGAGCTTGTTAACCATCTTGTCGGTATTTTGACGCCATGCCGATCCCGTCCGTCTTGCAGCCCCGGATCCTGATCGCCGCGACCGCAGCGCTGGCGCTGTCGGCCTGTTTCGGCAGTCCCGACGTGATGAAGCGCAGCGATACCAAGCGCCCGAGCGCCAGCGCGCCAAAGCGTCCGCAAGTCGCACCCACGCCATCCTTTACCAGCGCCGAAGCGCAGCAATGCGCGTTCGATCTGAAGCAGGCGGGCGTGCGTTTTACCCCGCTCCCCAATCAGGATCATGGCGGCGGGTGCAGTTCGATCGATTCGGTCAAGCTGCTCGACATCGGCACCCCGACCACCAATTTGGGCGCGATGACCTGTCCGCTGGCGAAGAGCTTCGCGGGCTGGGCGCAATTTGCGGTGAAGCCCGCGGCGCGGAAATATTTCGGGCAGGAGGTGGTGAAGATCGAGACTTTCGGGACCTACAGTTGCCGCAACATCTATGGTGGTCGGTCGGGCCGCCTGTCGCAGCACGCTTATTCGAACGCGGTCGACGTATCGGGCTTCGTGCTCGCCGACGGGCGGCGTATCATGCTGGACGGCGGGTGGAAGGGCGACAAGGCGTCGCAGGATTTCCTGCGCGCGCTGCACAAATCGGGCTGCCGCCGTTTCGGCACCGTGCTCGGGCCGGATTATAACGCGGCGCATTATAACCATTTTCACTTCGACATGAGCGGCAACGGTTATTGCCGTTAGCTTAGCTGGCGCGCCTTATTTGATCGTCATCCCGGCGAAGGCCGGGATTTCAACGGCAAATCTTGACGCATCGGCGAGATCCCGGCCTTCGCCGGGATGACGAAATAGTAAAAGACCCTAAGGGGCGCCGCTCAAATCGTCCCCGACTTGGCAAAGTCACGCGAAGCGGGTAGCCGCTGATCAATGGCCGAAGATAAACAACCCCATCGTTCGCGTTTCCACAAAGCCAAGGACGACGCGCGGTTCGCCAAGCAGGCGACCACCACCCCGCAGACTGCGAGCGCCGCGTACAAGCTGGCGTTTCAGGACAATGACTTCCTGCTACGCGAAGACTTGCGCCCGGTGCGCTTTCAGCTCGAGCTGCTCAAGCCCGAACTGCTGCTCGACGAAGCGAAGATCGAATCGATGCTCGTCATCTATGGCTCGGCGCGTATTCCCGAGCCTGCGGAGGCCGACGCGCTCGAAGCCGCGGCGACCGATGATGTCCAGCGGGGCATCGCGCGCCGCCTGAAAGCCAAAGCGAAATATTATGAGGAAGCGCGCAAGCTCGCGCGGCTGGCGAGTCAGGTGCCGCCCGACAAAAATGGCTGCCGCCATTTCGTC
The DNA here is from genome assembly GCF_051861155.1 of Sphingopyxis sp. Classification (GTDB taxonomy): domain Bacteria; phylum Pseudomonadota; class Alphaproteobacteria; order Sphingomonadales; family Sphingomonadaceae; genus Sphingopyxis. Next base: position 230,676 of record NZ_JBHYDE010000004.1, read on the forward strand.
GTCTGCTCGGGCGGCGGCCCGTCGATCATGGAAGCGGCGAATCGCGGTGCTGACGATGTCGGCAAGGAATCGGTCGGGCTGAACATCGTGCTGCCGCACGAACAGGCGCCGAACCGGTATGTCACGCCATCGCTGAGCTTTCAGTTTCACTATTTCGCGCTGCGCAAGATGCACTTCCTGCTCCGCGCTCGCGCGGTGTGCGTGTTCCCGGGCGGGTTCGGTACGTTCGACGAGATGTTCGAGCTGCTGACCTTGATCCAGACCGGCAAGATCAAGCCGATCCCGATCGTGTTGTTCGGCAGGGAATTCTGGGAACGCGTCGTCAATTTCGACGCGCTGGTCGAAGAGGGCGTGGTCAGCGCGCGCGACCTGGGGCTGTTCAAATTTGTCGAGACCGCAGACGAGGCGTGGAAGATCGTCCAGGATTTCTACGCGAATATCGAAGACCAGGGGTAAAGAGCCGTCGCCCCCGCGAAGGCGGGGGCCGCTGGCAGTGTTGCGCAAGGCCTCTTGCGGCCCCCGCCTTCGCGGGGGCGACGAAGCCTATTTCGACTGCGTCTCCAGATACAGGATCAGCGCCTTGCGGTCGGCGGCGTCGATGACCCCGGCAAACGCCATTCGCGTCCCGGGTATCGCCTTCATCGGCGCTTCGAGATAGGTGTCGAGCGCGGCTTCGTCCCAGACGCCGCCCTTCGCCTTCATCGCGCCCGAATAGGAAAAATCAGGCTTCGCCGCGACCGCCGCGCCGACGACACCGTGCAGATTGGGGCCGATGCCGTTGCGGCCGCCCTTGTCGACCGTGTGGCAGGCGGCACAGCGTTTAAAGACCTGCTCGCCCATCGCCGCGGTCGGTGCGACCGCCGCCGCAGGCGCGGCGTCACCGCTCGCGCCGTCGGTGGGTGGGGTTTCGCTTTTTCCGCAGCTGGCAAGCGCGAAGGCGCCCGCCAGCAGGACGAGCGCGATCCGCATTATTTCTTGGCTGCGGCCGGGGCGGGGGTTGCCGCGGCCGCATCGGCGGCCGGAGCAGCGGCGGCGTCGGCTGCCGGGGCAGCGGCCTCACCCTCGGCCGGGGCAGCGCCTTCGGCGGGTGCGGCGGCTTCGGGCGCGGGCAGCGGCAGGTTCGAACCCTGGCTGTTCATATACACGATCAGATTGGCGCGATCTTCGGCACTGCTGAGGCCGGCGAACGACATTTTGGTACCCGGCGCATATTTCCGCGGGCTGGCGAGCCATGCGTCCATGCCTTCGAAATCCCAGTTCCCGGCAACGCCCTTCAGCGCGTCCGAATAGGCGAAGCCTGCGACATGGCCGTGCGGCTTGCCGAGCGCGCCGAACAGATTCGGACCGATGCCGTTGGCGCCGCCCGAGGCAATCGTGTGGCACGCGGCGCATTTCGCGAACACCGCCTCGCCCTTCACCGGATCGGCAGCGGCGAGCAGATTGGCGATCGGCACCGCGGCAGCACCACCAGCACCGGCTTCGGCGTCTTCGATCGGGAAACCGGGCTTTTCCGGATTGTGACCGGCGAACAACATGCTCGACCCGATGGTCAGGCCCAGCGCGCAAATGCCGGCGAACAAAACCCATCCGGCAATAGTGTTGTTGCGATTGTCCATACTCTTGCAGCCCCGTTAGCTGGCGCCCGCTTACCGGACGCATATCTGATTTGGACGCTCCCTTACTGGGGCGGCGACGGCGGCGCAAGGGGAGGAATTGGCGAGCGTGACTGGATGCGCCGGTTGCACGGGTGCGGCCCGGCGGCTATGCGCCGCGGCTCCAATGCGGGAAGGCAATCATGGGCAGTTATTCGGCTTCGGCACAGCATCTGGTCGACGATATGCGGGAGGCGGCGCTTGCGGAACCGGCGCGCGGGCTTGCCTTTCAGGGCGCGCCCGGCGCCAACAGCGATCTCGCGGCGCGCGAATATGACCCGGATTCGCTGCCGTTGCCCTGCTATGCCTTTCAGGACGCAATCGACGCGGTGCGCGACGGCAAAGTCGACCGTGCGATCATCCCGATCGAAAACAGCCTGCACGGCCGCGTCGCCGACATCCACTTTCTGCTGCCCGAATCCGGCTTGTCGATCGTCGGCGAGCATTTCCTGCCGATCCGCTATGGCCTGATGAGCCGCGACCTTGGCCCGGTGACCCGCGCGATGAGCCACGAACAGGCGCTCGGGCAGTGCCGCCACTGGCTGCGCGCCAACAATATCGCGCCGGTCGCGCACAGCGACACCGCGGGCGCCGCGGCGTGGGTCGCCGACAGCGACGAGGTCGGGCTGGCCGCGCTGGCGCCGCCGCACGCGGCCGAACTGTACGGGCTGACGCTGCATGGCACCGGGATGGAGGATGCCGACCATAATATGACGCGCTTTGTCGTGCTGGCGCGCGAGCCGCTCGCCGATGTCGCGGCGATTGCGGGCCCGGTAATGACCACTTTCATGTTCGAGGTGAAGAATGTCCCCGCCGCGCTCTACAAGGCGCTTGGCGGCTTTGCGACCAACGGCGTCAACATGACCAAGCTGGAAAGCTATCAGACCGGCGGGAGCTTTGCCGCGACGCAATTTTACGCCGACATCGTCGGGGCGCCGGGCGACGAGCGGATTGATCGCGCGCTGGAAGAGCTGGATTTCCAGACCAAATCGCTGCGACTGCTCGGCACCTACGCGCAGGCGCGGTTGCGACCCTAAACCCCGCGGCGGCGAAGCATCCGTGCGGTCGCCGACGTCTGGACGATGAACAAAGTCACCAGGATGCTGGAGACGACCAGCGCGAACAGGTCGAACACCGAGAAGTTGGTGCCGCGAATATCCGCGCCGCCGATAATCGGCATTGCGACCGTCATCGCCATCAGCATCAACCGCAGCTCGGTCGGCCCGCCCGCCATATAGGACAGGCGAAATTCGCCGACGACCTTGGCGGCGATGAAGGTGTGGATCGACAGCAGGAAGTAACCGATGACCGCCATCAGCGCGACGTCGAAGCGCATATAGGGACTCATGCCGATCGCGCTGACCATCAGCAAGGTCGCCAGCGCATCGACGCTGTGATCGACGAAATAGCCGTAATTGGGACGCTCGATGCTGCGCCAGCGCGCCAGGCTGCCGTCGAGCGAATCGCCGAACCAGTTGACGATATAGCCCGCGAGGCACAGCCCGAGCCATTCGCTGTCGATCCAGCTGAGCAGATAGCCCGCTGCGACCATGACCGCGCCGGCAAAGCCCAGCGCGGTGAGCTGGTCGGGGGTAACCCAATGCGGCAGCCGCGGACAGATCCAGTTGAGCAGGCGGCGCTCGCCGCGCGCCAGGATATTCTGCTGGATACGAACCGGCGCCTGCGCGACGGGCTGGAACTTGCTCATGGAAATCCTTCGTTGCTGGCTGTCACATGATCGCCAGCCGAATGTCATCGGATCGTCATAGAGCGAAAGTTGCGGGTGGGGAAGGGTCGTGCCGACAGCGCGGCGCACCGGGGCGTCGTTCAGTCCTGCCAGGGACCGATTTCGCCGACCTCGCCGATCGTGCGAAAGCGGACGGCGTCATCGACCCACGCGACCTCCCACATCGGCGCCGGGCGCGCCCATTCGCCGATCACGAACAATGGCATCCGGTTGGCGGCGACGAAGGCGAGATCGCTTGGGCTGGGGCCAGGCACCGGCGTTTCGTAACGCTGGCGCAGCCGGACAACCGCAAGGGTGCCTTGCGGCGGCGCGGGCAGGGATTGGCGTGCCGGAAAACCGGTGCTGACCGCGATCACTGGAAAGCCCTTATCGTCGCGCGCGATCAGCAGCACCTTGTCGGCGCTCGCGATCGGGCCGTTCACCGGGCGTCCGGCGACCTTGCGCGCCGCGATCGCGACAAATTCGCGCAGGTCTGTCTCGGCGATCGGCGCCGCAGCCGCGACGGCCGCCGGGGCAGGCACAGCGACGGGATCGGCGGCGAGCGCCGCGACGAACAGCAGCGCCGCGATCAATGCGCTTCGCCCCAGCTATTGCCAATGCCGATTTCAACTTCGAGCGGGACCGATAGGGTCAGCGCCGGTTCGGCGGCGCCCATCATCACCGTGCGGATGACCGCGCCCGCGGCTTCGGCCTTGTCCGTCGGGGCCTCGAACACCAGTTCGTCGTGGACCTGGAGCAGCATTTTGACGTCGGACAGCCCCGCGTCGGCGAGCGCGGCGGGCATCCGCGCCATCGCGCGCTTGATCAGGTCGGCGCTGGTGCCCTGAATCGGCGCGTTGATCGCGGCGCGTTCGCTGCCCGCGCGTTCGTTCTGGCTGGCCGCCTTGATCCGCGGGAACCAGGTTTTGCGCCCGAACAGCGTCTCGGTGTAACCCGTCGCCCGCGCCTTATCGAGCGTGTCGGTGATATAATCCGAAATCCCAGGGAAACGCTCAAAATAGCGCGCGATCAAGGCCTGCGCCTCGTCGGGGGTGATTTCGAGCCGCCCCGCGAGCCCCCAGCGCGAAATGCCATAGAGGATCGAGAAATTGACCGTCTTTGCCTTGCCGCGGGTGTCGCGGTTGCTTTCGCCGAACAATTCGATCGCGGTCGCCGCGTGGATGTCCTGCCCCTGCGCAAACGCCTCCTTCAATTCGGGAACATCGGCCATGTGCGCGGCGAGCCGCAGCTCGATCTGACTATAGTCGGCGGCGATCAGGACATGGCCGGGCGCGGCGATAAAGGCGTCGCGGATCTGGCGCCCGGTTTCGGTACGGATCGGGATATTCTGCAGATTGGGGTCGGTCGACGACAGCCGTCCGGTCTGCGCGCCGACCAGGCTGTAGCTGGTGTGGACGCGGCCGGTTGTGGGGTTAATCTGCCCTTGCAGCGCATCGGTATAGGTCGATTTCAGCTTGGCGAGCTGGCGCCACTCCAGAATCTTGCGCGCGATCGGCACCCCGTCGCGTTCGAGCCGTTCGAGCTCGTTCTGATCGGTCGACCAGTCGCCCGACTTGCCTTTGCGCCCGCCCTTCAGCCCCAGCTTGTCGAACAGGATTTCGCCGAGCTGCTTGGGGCTGCCGATCGCGAAGGGCTGGCCCGCGAGGGCGTGGATTTCGCTCTCGATCCGCAGCATCTCGGTCGCGAACTCGCCCGACAGCTTGGCCAGATAGTCGCGGTCGACCATGATCCCCGCGCGCTCCATGCCCTCTACGATCGCCGCGAGGGGGCGATCGACCATCTCGTAAACACGCGTTCCGCCCTCGATTGGCAGGCGCAGCTTGAGCAGCTTCCACAGCCGCAGCGCGACATCGGCATCCTCGGCGGCATATTCGGTGGCGCGGTCCAGCTGCACCTCGGCAAAACTGATCTGCGATTTGCCGGTCCCGCACATCTCCTTGAAGGTCAGGCAGACATGATCGAGGTGGAGCTTCGCCAGCTCATCAAGGCCGTGCTGATGCTTGCCCGCGTCGAGGGCAAAGCTCATCACCAGCGTGTCGTCATAGGGCGCGATGGTGATGCCGTGCTGGGCGAGCACGCCGATGTCATATTTCAGATTATGCCCGACCTTCAGCACCGCATCGTCGGCGAACAGGCCGCGCAGCCGACCCAGCGCCGCGTCCATCGCAATCTGTTCGGGCTTTTCGGCGAACATATCGGTGCCGCCATGGCCGAGCGGGATGTAACAGGCCTTGCCCGGTGCGGTGGCCAGGCTGACCCCGACCAGCCGTCCGGTCACGCTGTCGAGGCTGGCGGTTTCAGTATCGACCGCGACGACATGCGCCGCGCGGGCGTCGGCGATCCAGCGGTCGAGCGCGTCGAGCGTCGTCACGGTTTCATAGGCCGAGCGGTCGATTGCGGGCATCGGCGGCAGCGCCGGGGTGGACGCTGCGGCACTGTCGGCGGCCGCGGGGGCGGCGCCGGCGCGCGGCAAGGTCGGCGGCCCACTTGGCGTCGCGCCCAGGTCGAGCTTCGCCGACAGCGAACGGAAGCCATGCTCGTCGAGGAAGGCCTTGAGCGGCAGTGGCGGGATCGCGCCTAGCTTGAGGTCGCCCAGCGCATCGGGCAGCGGACAATCGCGCTTCAGTTCGACCAGCACGCGCGACAAGCGCGCCATGTCGGCGTGTTCGATCAAATTGTCGCGCAGCTTCGACGTCTTCATCGTCTCGGCGCCGGCCAGCACCTTTTCCAGATCGCCATATTCGACGATCAGCTTGGTCGCGGTCTTTGGCCCGACCCCGCGGACGCCGGGGACATTGTCGACGCTGTCCCCCATCAGCGCGAGCACGTCGCCGACCAGATCGGGCGCGACGCCGAACTTTTCGTTCACGGCTTCGAGCCCCAGCCGGACATTCTTCATCGTGTCGAGCATGTCGACGTGCGGACCTTCGGCGGGCTCGCGGATCAACTGCATCAGATCCTTGTCGGACGAGACGATCGTGACGTCCCAGCCCTCGCGCACCGCCGCTTCGGCATAGGAGGCGATCAGGTCGTCGGCCTCGAAACCCTCGGTCTCGATGCACGGCAGCGAAAAGGCGCGCGTCGCGTCGCGGATCAGCGGGAATTGCGGGCGCAGATCCTCGGGCGGCTCGGGCCGGTTCGCCTTATACTGGTCGTAAATATCGTTGCGGAACGACTTGCTGCTGTGGTCGAGGATGACCGCCAGATGGGTCGGCCCGTCGGCGTCGTGCAGATCCTTGGCGAGCTTCCACAGCATCGTGGTGTAACCATAGACCGCGCCCACCGGCACCCCATGCGGGTTGGTCAACGGCGGCAGGCGGTGATAGGCGCGGAAGATGTAGCTGGAGCCATCGACCAGATAGAGATGATTCTTGTCCGACATGGCGGCGGTGTAGCAGCGGCGATGCGGGCGGCCTAGTCTCGCGCCAGCGGCGGCAGGTCGAAATGCAGAACATCCTCGCGCACGCCAAGCCCGGTGTACAGGGCAATCGCAGGGTCGTCGCCATAGTCGGCCTGCACGAACACCGCCCAGGCGCCGGTTTCGGCGGCGATATGCTGAACTTCGGCGATCAGCGCGGTCGCCACGCCGCGGCGGCGATAGGCCGCATCGACCGCAAGGTCGTAAACGTAAATTTCGCTGCGCGCCGCTTCGAGCTTGGGCAAGTCATAGGCGGTCAGGCCGCCGACGACCTTGCCGTTCAGTTCGGCGACCAGCAGGATGACGCTGTTCCTGGCGAGCTGGCGCGACAGCCATCCGTCGTCCGGCTGATCGGTGCGATAGGTGACAGGATCGTCGAAGGCGGCGGCATAGACGCCGTTGAGCGCGCGCATTGCAGCAACATCTGCAGTCCCCAGGCGCCTGACAATCATGACCTTCTCCACCGTTCGATCGTTTGCCAGCCAAGCCATGCCGCCAGCGGCACGCCGATCGCTCCCAGCATGAGCAACGCGGTTGAGGTGCGCTCGACGGCTGCGGCGCCGATCGCGGCATACACCATGCCGACCCCCAGATTACCCAGCGCGACGGCAAACAGAAAGCGGCGAAATTCCATTCCGGCGACGCCCGCGGCGATAGGGGTGAGCTCGCAGAGAATCGGCACCGGGCGCGACACGATCAGCGCGACCGGCCCCGCGCGTTCGGCAAGTATATGTGCACGTTCCAAATCGTCGGCGCCGAGCAGGCGCGCCGCCAGCGGCCGGGCGGCCCAGCGGCCGAGCGCATAGCCCGCGATGCTTCCGCCCATCAGCCCGAGCCATATGACGAGCGTGCCGATCGCAAAACCAAAGGCGGCGCCCGCCAGCGTGTTGGTCACGCCATTGGGTACCGGCAGGAAGACATCGAGCGTCAGTGCGGTGACGATCAGCGCCGCGGCGGCAAGGGGGCGTTCGTCGGCCGCCGCCAGCACCCGGTCGCTGATCGCGATAAATTCTTCGCGAAAGATCAGCGGCACCCCGACGACGATCGCCAGCAGGACAGCGATCGTCAGCCAGCGCCGCAGCGGGGAAGGGCGTTCTGCCATGCCCCTGTCTAACGCGTCAGTCGCGATAGTCGATGGCGAGCCGGGCCGCCGCGGCGACCGCCGCCGCGCGTGCGTCGTCGGTGCTGCCGCCTGCGACGCGCGCCAGCGTGACGCCCATCCGGCGGTACGGACGGGTGACCGGCTTGCCGAAGATACGGGCGTCGATCGACGTGGCGCCGTTCGGTGCCGCGAGCGCGTCGGCCAGACCGGTGATCGCGAAATCCGCCGCGTCGCGGTCAGCGAGCAGCACCGCGCTGGCGCTGGCATCGGGAACCGCGATCGCCGGGATCGGCAGGCCAAGGATGGCGCGAGCGTGAAGGTCGAATTCGGACAGCGACTGCGAGATAAGGGTGACCATGCCGGTGTCGTGCGGGCGCGGGCTGAGCTCGGAGAAGATGACCGCGTCGCCCTTGACGAAAAACTCGACCCCGAAAATACCGTGCCCGCCCAGCGCATCGACGACTTTGGTCGCCATGTCCTGCGCGTTGGCCAAGGCGGCGGCGGACATCGCTGCGGGCTGCCAGCTTTCGCGATAATCGCCGCGTTCCTGCCGGTGGCCGACCGGCGGGCAAAAGCTGACGCCATCCTTGTGACGCAAGGTCAGCAGGGTGATCTCGTAATCGAAGTCGATGAACGCCTCGGCAATCACGCGCAGCCGGTCGCCGCGCATCCCGGCGGCGGCATAGTCCCACGCCGCGTCGATGTCGGCGGCGTCCTTGACGGTGCTCTGGCCCTTGCCCGATGATGACATCACCGGTTTGACGACCAGCGGAAGGCCGATGCGTCCCGCGGCTGCGTGCAATTCCTCGCGCGTTTCGGCATATTCGAAGGTCGAGGTGGCAAGGCCGAGTTCGCTGGCCGCCAGGTCGCGGATCGCGTCGCGGTTCATCGTCAGCTGCGCGGCGCGCGCCGACGGCACGACGTGGAACCCCGCGGCTTCCACCTCGGCAAGCACTTCGGTGCGGATCGCCTCGACTTCGGGGACGATATGGTCGGGCCGGTGCTTGTCGATCGTCGCACGCAGCGCGTCGCCGTCGAGCATCGAGAACACCTCGAAGCCATCGGCGACCTGCATCGCGGGCGCGTCTTCATAGCTGTCGCAGGCGATCACGCGGCACCCGAGCCGCTTCGCCGAGATCACGAATTCGCGGCCGAGTTCGCCCGATCCGAGCAGCAGGATGGTGGCGGTGGGGGTCATGGCAGGCGCTCCGGTGCTGGAAATTGCGCCCCGCCTCTAGGCGCCGCCGACAGGATTCGCCAGCGGCTGAATCACAGCGCGACCGGACGGATCGCGGGGATGAACTTCCACCACAGCAGCGCGCCGAGCGCGGAGAGGATGGCGGCGCTGGCAAAGGCATAGGTATAGCCGCCAAGATAATCGACGATCAGCCCGGTAACGATCGGCCCGATGATCCCCGACACATTGCCCAGCGCGTTCTGTACCCCGACCCAGCTGCCCGCCGCGCGCGGTCCGGCGAAAATCTGGCCTATGGCGAACAAATTTGTCGCGATCAGGCCTGCGCCGAACCCGGCGAGCGCGAGCCAGGCGGCGAGCGGCGCGATGCTGTCGCTCGCGCCGACCCCCGCTATCGCCGCAGCGATCGCAATCTGGCCGCCGATCATCAACCGGCGCCGCAATTCGCCCTCGTCGCTGCCGTTCGCCACCATCCGGTCGGATATCCATCCCCCTGCGAGCGCGACAACCCCTTGCGTGGTGAAACTGAGGGTCGTGAGCCAAGTCATTTCGGCAATCGTATAGCCCGCGGTCTTGACGAGGTAGAGCGGCAGCCAGGCGAGCAGGAAGTAGAAGCCGTAGTTGGACAGGAAATGCGCCGCGCCGACGCGCCACAGGGTGGGAAGGCGGAGCAGGCGCGCCAGCGGCACGCGTTCGGCGGCGGGCGCGGCGATGCTTTTGGCGCGCAGCGGTGCCGACACGATCTGCCAGGGGACCAGCCACAGCAGGGTGCCGAGCCCGAAAATCCAGAACACCGCCCGCCACCCCCATTCGCCGAGGATCGCGCCGCCGAACAACACCCCCGCTGCCGGGCCAAAGGCGATCGCGGCGGAGACCGAGGCGTTCGCGATACCGCGGCGCTCGACCGGAACTTCGGCAGCGAAAATCTTGCTGCTGCCGGGAAAAGCGATGCTTTCGCCAAGGCCAAGGAACAGGCGGAGCAGGATGAGCGCGGCGAGCCCGCCGACAAAGCCGGTGAGTGCGGTGCTGATCGCCCAGATCGCGACGCCGATCGCAAAGACGCGGTAAACGCAGAACCGGTCGCACAGCCAGCCGACGACCAGACAGGCGGGCGCATAGACCCAGAAGAACGCCGAGACCGCGATGCCAAAACCCGTCGCCGAGAGCTGGAGCTCGTCCTTCATCAGCGGCGCCGCCACCCCGATGGCGCCGCGATCGACATAGTTGAGCAGCACCGACAGCGCGATCAGCGCCACGATCCAGCCTATGCGCGCGCCGCTTACCCGGCCTTCGATCGCTTGCGTTGCCATCGCCGATACCCCCTGCCCGCGTTGAAGGTATCACAGACGCGGGGACCGGCCAGCGATTTCTATGCGCAGCGGCTCATGCCGGCCAGCGGTCGGTATCGTGGTCGGGGTGCTGGTGATTGGTCGCCTTGATCGCGCCGACATAGGCCGCCATCGTTTCCTCGGTCGTGCCTTCGGCCTTCAGCGGCAGGTCGGCGAAACAGGGCAGGCGGCCTTCGAGGCCGAACTGCACCTTGGGCGCAAAGCGTGCGGGCTCGTCGAACGAGCCGGTGGTCAGGTTGATGTGTTTGCTCTCGGCATAATCGTACAGCAGCGGCGTCCCGCAGGCGCGGCAGAAGCCGCGCGCCGCCTTGTCCGAACTGGCGAAGGTCGCCGGCTCGCCGCGCGTCCAGGTGATCGCGTCGCGCGGGACGCCGATCAAGGCGGCAAAAAAATTGCCCGCCGCCTTCTGGCACATCCGGCAATGGCAGATATGCGACGTGTCGAGCACCGCGGTCACATGATAGCGCACCGCGCCGCATTGACAGCCGCCCGAGGCCTGGGTTTCGATCCTGTCCATGGCCCGATGCTATCAAGGGCGGCGCGGCCCCGCAACCGCGCCGCTCCTTCGGGATCAGGCGCCGAAGCGCTCGATCACGTCGGCCAGCGGCACATGGCCGCGGCACAGGCCACTTCCCGAGGGTCTTTCACCGCTTTCGAGCGCGGTGGCGTAGATGACCGCCGGTTCGGCCTCCAGCCTTGCGCGTAGCGCCGCGAGCTTTGGCCAGCGGACGGGCGCGGCGACCTCGTGAAATTCCAGCCAGCGCGCGATGCCGATGAACAGCGCGTCGGCCAGCGTCGGGCGGTCGCCGACCAGATAGGGGCCGTCGCCGACCATCGCTTCGAGCTTGTCGTGCCGTTCTGCCACCGCTTCCTTGCCCCATTCGCGCAACGCCGCCTGCATCGCCGGGCGCGGCGGGTCCATTTCGAGCGCAACCCACAGCGGCGTGAACGCACCGGTAAAGCCGCTGTTGATGAACGCCATGATCTGCCGCATCCGGTCGCCTTCGGCCGACAGCGGGTCGGGGCTGATCCGCCGCTCGTCGTCGCGCGCCGCAAACCAGTGCGCGATCGCCATCGTCTCGGTCAGCACCTTGCCCTGATCGGTAATCAGCACTGGCGTTTCGTGCCGTGCATTGATGCGGGCATAGGATGGCTCGCGCATTTCGCCGAGCATGTCGACGCGGCACAGGCGATAGGGTTGGCCCAGCCATTCGAGGGCCGCAACAAGGCCCATGGAACTTCCCAGCGGGAAGCCATAGATAAGGATCGGTTCCAATGTATTGCTCCGTTTTCTTGAGGGGGGGAGCTGCGCAGCGGTTGCCGATATAGGGCGCTGGAACGCCGGGTAAATTACGCACCTTTTTGTAACCATGAGGCGATGATGAAAGATCTGGTTTCGCGTTGTCCGATCGAAGAGGTGATGCAGGTGCTGAGCGGGCGCTGGCCAACGCTGCTGATCTATTACCTCAGTGACGGGACGAAGCGGTTCAGCGATCTGCGCCGCGATAATCCGACGATTTCGCACAAGATGCTGACGCTCGAATTGCGCAAGCTGGAGGATGCGGAGATCGTCCGGCGCACCGAATTCGAAGGCTATCCGCGGCGCGTCGAATATGATCTGACCGCGGACGGCGAACGGCTCGTCCCGCTGATCGACGCGCTGGGCGACTGGTGGGAGGGGGTCAATGACACCGCGCGGGTGTTGCCAGGCCAAGTTGCAATGATATAGTGTAACACCAATAGGTGGTCGTGCGCGCGCAGACTGCGTATAGCGGTCGCGAGGAGAAAAATGGGGAGGGTCTCAAATGCTGGATAATCTACCGGAGCACTTGTTGCGACATCGCCGGATGGTGGGCATCGCCGCCATCGCGATTGCCATTCTGACCTGGACGGTCGACCTGACTGGCCTCGTCTATGAATGCCCCTATTGCCGCAGCCAGCGCACCGTGATCGGCCTGCTTGGGCTGTTGCTGATGCTGCCCAATCCGGCGCACTGGCTAGTGCGCTATTTGTCGGCGGTGTTCGCCGTGTTCGGCCTGTCGGTTGCGGCCACGCAGCATTTTCGCGGTTGGGCGCGTATCATGGGGGGTGAGTTCGAATGGGGCGAGCAATGGTATGTGAACGCTTGGATGCTGTCGGGCTTCGCCGTCTTCATCATCGTCGGCCTGCTCCTCCTGATTTGGCAGTGGCGCACCGACGAATTTGCGGCGTCCTGAACGGTCAGGCCTTCGCTCACACGCAATTGTCGAATTCATTGTAACGTATTGAATAATAAATAACAGAAAATATTAGATTCGAAATGACCGAGCAGCCATTGTCAAAATCATGTTTATGACATTTAATAAAATTTGTAGGTTTGACGAAATATCGAGTTGGAATAATTCGACTACATGTGAAATCCGCGCTTTCATATTCGACACCTTAGCGCATGCGTTAGCGGATAAATAACATCGTCCGATCTGAATGGGCGCATCACTAGCGTTGCGACGTCCGCTTTGCGACTCAGCATCGTCATTCATTTGTCGGACTTCTGGTCCAACCTATTGGCTCTCGCTGTTTAGCCCGGCAAAGCTCCGGTCGCCCGGCGGGCAAGCAGCAGCGCGCCGGTCGGCCCGGCATCGTCGCCGAGTCCAGCGGCGACAACCAACTCGCGGAGCCGGTCGGCGTTTACATCGGTGAGATATGCCGCCAGCAGGCGCGGGACCGCCGCAGTCGCAGCGGCGCGCAAATGCGCTTGCTTTTGTGCCACGCCGCCGCCGATCACGATCCGTTGCGGCGAATAGCTCAGAATGAGCGAAGCGAGAAGCTCAGAAAAATCGGCGACGACCGGCTGCCAGGCCGGGTCATCAGACGGCACTTCGGCTGGATGGCGCGCGAAACGCGCCGCGAGCGCAGGCCCGCTGATCAGGCCTTCGATGCAATCGCCATGAAAGGGACAATGTCCCCCAAACCGATCGCCGGGAACACGGCGCAGGCGAAGATGGCCGATTTCGGGATGCAAAATGCCATGCATCGGCTTGCCATCGACCAGGACGCCGCAGCCGATTCCGGTTCCGATCGTGACATAGGCCATGGTGGCACAGTTTTGCGCCGCGCCCAGCGCATATTCGGCGAGCGCCGCAGCGTTGACATCAGTATCGATAGCCGTCGGAAGGCCCAGCCGTTTGCGCAGCAATCCTCGCACGCGGGCGCCGCTCCATCCTGCTTTTGGCGTGGTCAGGATTTCGCCGTAGTCAGATGCGCAGGGATCGACGCGGACAGGGCCGAAGCTGGCGATGCCAAGCGCTGCGATGGCGTACTCGGCGTGCCATGCGGCGACGATGTCGGCGGCGTGGGTCAGAGTGTCGCCGGGGTTCGTGGTGGGGAATTCGACGCGATCGCGAATAGCACCGGGCGCCCCGCGCACGACGATTGTTTTGGTGCCGCCGAGCTCGATTCCGGCTAGCTCCATCATCAGCGGCCGCTCTGTTTCAGGCCGGCGCGCGCGCCATCCAGATCGAGATGGAGGAAAGGCGCGAACGCGCCGCCGAATTGACTACGTCCGAGAGGTTTGCTCGAAGCGGTGGCATCGTCGACGCCCCAATAATCGACAAAGCTGGCGACCGACAGATCGGGCAACACCCACCAGCTATAGGCCTGGAACGGTTCGCGGAGGGGGTTAGCGAGCACCAGGCCATGATCGTTGAGCAGCATCCATGGACCCCCGATCCGGTCGGCCACCGCGCCATAGAGGCCCGTCGGCGCCGTAATGCCGGGGGCGAACACCTTGGCTTGGGTCGACCAGAAAAGATAAAGACGGCTGCCGTGCGCGACGATATGCGGCCGCTCAAGTTCATTGTTGGTTCCGGTCGCATCGACCAGCGGCGGCAGCGCGCGATAGCCGCCGTCGGCTTCTGCCAACGCCAGCCCGACGAGGCCGTTATGCGCCCCGCGATCGCGCGCCGACGACGCGGTGAACAACAGATATTCGTCGCCTGCGGCGCTGCGCCACGCGAACGGGTCGCGGAACGCCTTGATCTCGCCGAGCCGTCCGTCCGGCGCGTCGGCGTCGAGATAGGGGCCGCCGGGTGCCAGCAACTCGCGCGGCGCCGACCAGCGGCCAAACACCGCGTCGTCCTGATCGCTCAAGGTCGAGCTGGTCACGAACAATCGCTGCAAATAGCTGGGAAGAGCCTCGCCGCGCCGACCCGCGGCGGTGAAATAGAGATGCACCTTGCCGCCCTCCAGCCGCGCCGAGCCCGACCATTCGCGGCTGCCGGTGGACAGCCCCGCGGGCAGCGTCGGACCAAGATGGTGGAAGGCGTCGGCGCGGCGGTGGAAATGGTGGATGCGTGCCGCGAAATGGCGCTGTTCGGGATTCGGCGCGACCGGGGCGGCGAGCGCGAACCACAATTCGCCGCCGCGCCACTGGACCGGCTGTCCGGCGACGTCGGCGAGCGGCCAGGCATCCCAAATGTCGAGGTCGGACGCAGCGCGCCGGACGTCGGCGGCGCGCAGCACCGGTATGCGCGCGTGCGCCGCGGCTTCGATCGTCCGGTCGGCGGCGACCCGCCAATGCAGCGTCTCGATGCCCGTCGTTGCGCTGTGGGATGGCGGCATCGTTCCTAACTCCTCAGGCAAAGCAACGGGAATGCCGGTCGAAACCGACATTCCCGTGCCCTGCGACCCAGCGCGGCTCAGAATTCGAACCGCAGTGAGGCCGAGACGGTGCGGCCGTTGATCGAGCGCGCGCGAATATAATTATTCGCATTGCTCACGATCGAGCCCTCCTCCGCCTCGGTGATCCCGGTAACGTTGAACAGATTATTGGCGTTGAGCGACAGTTCGACATGCTCAATCGGCCGGATGTTGATGAAGGCGTTGACCTGCGTATAGGCGGGGAACACCAGCTGGTTGTCGTCCTGCGCAAACGCCTTGGTCGTGCCGACGACATTGAAACCCGCGCGCACGATGTCGAAATCGATCGCCGGGGTGACCTGATAGATCAGCTTGGCCTGACGGCGCGGAGTGTTGCCCTCATTGGCCGGCGAGATCGCATCCTTTGAAATTTCGGCGTCGGTATAAGTCGCGCCCAGACGCAGGTCGAAGATGCCCGACCGGAACGCGCCTTCAAGCTCGACGCCGGTCGCCTTGTAGGTGCGATCGAGGAAGCGGCCGCTCGTAACCTCGAAATTCTGTTCCTGGGTGGTGGCGTGGAAACCGGTCAGGAACAGGCCGAACGGGCCACTGCGATATTTCGCGCCGACCTCATATTGCGTCACATAATCGATCGCGTCGGCCTTGCGCACCGAACCGTCGGGGCGCACGACGCCGAACAACAGGCGATCGGCGTTGGCACGGCCGCCGCGGCTGGCGCGCGCGAACACCGCGGCGTCGTCCGACAGGCGGTAATTGGCGCCAAGCGACCAGGACCAGTAGCCGATGTTGTAGTTGACCGGGCTGGGCCGACCATTGTCGATCAGCGACACACTGCGTTCGACCGGCTGGATCGTGCCGTCGCCATTGACGTCAAAATTCGCCGCCTGCAGCGACCCGGCATAATTGCCGCGGGCGCGGACATGATCGTAACGGATGCTGGCATCGAGCGTCAGCGCATCGAAATCGAGCCCCAGCGCCGCATAGGGCGCATCGATGTCGTAGGTCGCGTTATAGCTGCGCTGGCAGCAATTACCCCAGAAGGGCACGCCATAGGCATAAAGGCCGTTCTGCGTCAGCACCTGTCCGGTGGCATTGTTGACGACATTGACCAGCGCGGCATTGTCGCCCTTCACTTCCAACAGATAGCTGTTCCACACCCAGTCCATGTCGATATTCTGGCGCGCCTTGTAGAAGCCGGCGGTCAGCGTCGCGGGGCCGATGTCCTTGCTGAGCTTCAAATCGTTGGTGAAGCCGCCGAAATCGTTGATTTCGGTATTGAACAAATGGGTCCGCATCAACAGGCCATTGCCGTTGAGCGTGGCCGGGTTGATCGTCTGACCCGCGTTGGAACCGTTGGCATAGCGCAGCGAAAAGGTCGTGCCGACGGGGACCGCGCCCGCGAAATCGCCGGTCAACAGATAGGCGCCGGTCGAATTGGCGACGGCCTGCGCGCCGGCGACTTCGGACGGGAAGGGTGATACAAAGCGTCCGCTGACTTCGGACCAGCGGAAGCGGTTTTCGACCCGAAAGCCGTCGGCGGGTTCGAACACCGCCTCGAAGCCGACGGCGGTGACCACGGGGTGCATGCCGTCGGTGATGTCGGTGGTGCGGCGATTGTTGTCGCCGTCGAGCCCGACGTCGGTGGTGAACAAGGCGCTGTGCGGCGTGTCCGATTTGATGTTGAAGCCCGGGAAGGATTGATATTTCGGATCGGCGTTGCTGCCCGTCACCAGCGTCGGCATCGGCAGATAGCCGATCGCGCGATCGTCGAGCCGCTTGGCATAGAGGCGGATATAGCCCGAATCGAACTCCTGGGTCAGGTTCGCCTTGATCTGGTAACCGCTGTTGCCGTTGTAACCGGCGCGGCGCGGGCCTTCGCCCTCGCGCCAGAAGCCGCCGATGTTGAAGCGCGTCTTGTCGCCGAGCGGCGCACCATAGTTGAAGTCGAGCCGATATTCTTCATAATCGAGACCCAGCGTCGCCATGACGACGCCGCCGGCCTCGCTACCATCCTTGGACAGGAAGTTGATCACGCCGCCGGGGGCGTTCGACGCCAGCGTCGAGGCCGAACCGCCGCGCACCGCCTGGATGGACCCTACGGTCTGGTCGGCGCGCAGAAAGATGTCGGCGTTGCCGAACGCGATGTCGCCGAATTGCAGCACCGGCAGGCCGTCTTCCTGAAGCTGGAGGAACTTGGCGCCGCCCGATGCGACGGGCAGGCCGCGCACCGCGATATTGGCATTGCCGTCGCCGCCGGTCGCTTCGGAACGGATCCCCGGGATCTGGCGGAAAATCTCGGCGGTCGTGCGCGGCGCCGCTTCGGCCACCGCCGATTCCGACAGCACGCTGACCGATACCGACGTGTCGAGCCGGTTGCCGCTCCTGGGAGTTGCGGTGACGACAATGGCGTCGAGGCCGAGGACGTCGTCGGTGGGTGTCTGCTCGACAGGCGCCGGAGCGTCCTGCGCCATCGCGGCGGCGGGAAGCAGGAACAGGACGGCTGAACTCGCCGCCAAAATGGCACGGTACTTCATCGCTAATCTCCCATGTCTCTTTTCTGATTCGTTGCTCTGCATAGCCACGATACAATCGATTGCAATATGAAAATGCAATCGATTGCAATTTCGACACTTTCGGGTACAGATGACAGGATAAGGCGTTCGCAAGGCAGCGCCGGGGAGAGGAAAATGGCAGAAATCGGCAAGCCGCGGCTGTCGCTTTGGCGAATCATCGAAATGAACATCGGCTTTTTCGGGCTGCAGTTCAGTTTCGGGCTGCAACAGGCCAATATGGGCCCGATCTATGGTTTTCTGGGCGCCGACGAGGCGACGATGCCGCTACTCTGGCTCGCCGGGCCGATGACCGGATTGCTCGTCCAGCCGATCGTCGGCGCAATGAGCGACCGCACCCGCTCACGGTTCGGGCGCCGGACGCCCTATTTCCTGATCGGGGCGATCATCTGTTCGATCAGTCTGTTTCTAATGCCCTATTCGCCGACATTATGGATGGCGGCATCGCTGCTCTGGCTGCTCGATGCGGGCAATAATGTCACCATGGAGCCTTACCGCGCCTATGTCGCCGACCGCCTCGCGCCCGATCAGCGTCCGGTCGGGTTCCTGACCCAAAGCGCGTTCACCGGGCTGGCGCAGACCTTGTCCTATCTGGCGCCGTCGCTGCTCGCGCTGGTGATCGACCGTAACCTGCTTGACGCTAACGGCATCCCGCAAATCGTCCGCATCGCTTTCGTCATCGGCGCCGTGCTATCGCTTTCGACGATCCTGTGGTCGGTGATCCGCGTCCCCGAGCTGCCGTTGACCGTCAAGGAGGAGGCGATGCTCGACGAGCGACCGCTGACCGTTCGGGCGACGCTGGCCGAAATCCGCGACGCGATCGCCGCCATGCCGCGCCCGATGCGCCAGCTGGCGCTCGCGATGTTTTGCCAATGGTATGCGATGTTCCTTTATTGGCAGTTCATCGCCTTTGCGCTGGCGCGCTCGCTTCATGGAACCGCTGATCCGGCGACCGAGGGATTTCGCGACGCGGCGCTCACCGCGCAGCAACTTGGTGCGTTCTACAATCTGATCGCTTTTGTCAGTGCGCTGCTGTTGATCCCGGTCGTCCGGCGCTGGGGCGCGCGCAGCATCCATGCGCTGTGCCTCACCGGATCGGGCCTGGCCATGCTGGCGATCCCGCAGATCGGCGGCGCAGGCCCGCTCCCGCTCTATGCCGCGATGCTCGGTATCGGAATCGGCTGGGCCGGGATGATGGGGAACACCTATGTCATGCTGGCCGACGCTATCCCGCCCGAACGCAACGGCATCTATATGGGCATCTTCAACATGTTCATCGTCATTCCGATGCTGGTCGAAACCCTGACCATGCCGCTGATCTACCGCCCGCTCCTGGGCGGCGATCCGCGCAATGCGATCATGCTCGGCGGCGTCCTGATGCTGGCGGGCGCGGTGGCGACGATGGTCGTCGATGCGGGGCGGGCCGTCCGGCGCGGCGACAAGGTGGCGGCCTGACAAGCTGTTCGCGACCGCCCCCATTTCATGCTAGGCGCGCGTCATAATATCAGGAGCGTGCTGGGAATATGGCGGATGGTGACGGCGAAGAGGATGGCAGGCAGATCCGCACCCTGGCCGATCTCGCCCGGGTGGCGGGCGTGTCGACCGGCACCGTGTCGCGTGCGCTGGCGGGCAGTCCGCTCGTCAATCTGAAGACCCGCAACCATATTCGCGATCTCGCCCGCCGCCATGGCGTGCGGCCCAATCAGATGGCCAGTAAGCTGCGGTCGCGCCGCACTGGTGTGATCGGCGTCGTTATCCCGCTGGGGCATGAACGGCGCCAGCACATCTCCGATCCCTTTTTCATGACTTTGCTTGGCGCACTGGCCGACGAGCTGACCGAGAGCGGCTACGACATCATGCTGAGCCGCGCGATCCCTGACGAGAATGAGGAGTGGCTCGACCGGATCACCGGATCGGGGATGACCGACGGGGTGATCGTCATCGGGCAATCGGACCAGTTCGACACGATCGAACGGGTCGCTGAAGCCTATCGGCCCATGGTGGTCTGGGGGCATCATCGCGCGGGCCAGCGTCACTGCGTCGTCGGCACCGACAACGCCCTTGGCGGTCGGCTGGCGGCCGAGCATCTGATCGAACGCGGCGCGACGCGGCTCCTGTTCTTGGGCGACACGACGGGGATCGAGATCGCGCAGCGGCTGACGGGCGTCGAGCAGGCGGCGGCGCGGATCGAGTTGACCCACTTTCCGCTCCACCTGTCGGACGAGGAAATCGTCGCGAACATCGGGGCGGCCCTGGCGGCGCATGCGGCGCCTTTCGACGGCATCGTCGCGGCGTCCGACCTGATCGCGATGGCGGCGCTGAAGGAGTTGCACGCGCGCGGACACCGCGTGCCCGATGCGGTGCAAATCGTCGGCTACGACGACCTGCCGCTCGCCGCCCAGACGGTGCCGCCGCTGACGACGATCCGGCAGGACATCGGCGTGGGAGCCAAGGCGATCGTCGACAAGCTGCGGCGCCGTATCGAGGGTGAGACAACAGACAGCCTTGTGATGATACCCGAACTCATCGCACGTGAAACGACGCGCCGGATCGGCGGTAGCGCTTCGATTGGGTAGAGCGTCCAAGAGTTTCAGGAAGGAGTATTGGACGCTCCAGCGCTCGAACCACAGGCCTGCTGACCAATAGGCGGTTCTTTCACATCAAGAGGCCGAATGCCCGGTTGCATTGCCCGGTCACGGCAGGGGGCCAGGGACTGCAGCGGGCTGGGCCCTGCGGTCGTGGGCCATGCGGTAGAGCGCGGGGAGGATGAGCAATGTGAGGATTGTCGAGGAGACGATGCCGCCGATCACCACCGTTGCCAGCGGTCGCTGCACCTCGGCTCCCGCGCCGACGTTGAACGCCATCGGCACGAAACCGAGGCTGGCGACCAGCGCGGTCATGAGCACGGGTCGCAGCCGGGTGAGCGCCCCCTCGCGGATCGCTTCCTCCAGCCCGCTGCCGCTTTCGCGAAGCTGGCGGATGAAGCTGAGCATGACGACGCCGTTGAGCACCGCCACTCCTGACAGGGCGATGAAGCCCACCCCGGCCGAGATCGACAACGGCATTCCCCGGATAAGGAGCGCCGCGACGCCGCCGGTGAGCGCGAGCGGTACGCCCGAAAAGACGATGGCGGCGTCCTTGCCCGAGCGGAACAGCGCGTAGAGCAGCCCGAAGATGAGCAGCAGCGCCGCGGGCACCACAAGTTGCAGCCGCTTGGCCGCCGAAATCAGCTGCTCGAACGTGCCGCCATAGCTGATCCAATAGCCCGCGGGCACCTCGACTTCGGCATCGACCTTGGCCTGAAGCTCCTCGATGAACGAGCCGAGATCGCGGTCGCGGACGTTCGCGGTGACCACGACGCGGCGCTTGCCATCCTCGCGGCTGATCTGGTTCGGGCCGATCACCACCTCGACCTTTGCAACATCGGCGAGCGGCACGAAACCACGCAGCCCCGCATCGGGCGCCACCCCCAACGTCACGTCGGGCGAAAAGCCGGTGGCCGGGAGCGGGATCCGCAGGCGGCCGATTTCATCGACCCGCTCGCGGATATTTTCGGGCAGGCGCACGATGATCGGGAAGCGCCGATCGCCCTCGAAAATCTGCCCCGCCTCGACCCCGCCGATCGATACGGCGACGACATCCTGGATGTCACCGACGTTCAGCCCGAAACGGGCGAGTGCCGCCCGGTCGGGCGTGATCTGCAACGTCGGCAGGCCGGTGACCTGTTCGACGCTGACATCCTGGGCGCCCTCGACTCCGGCGGCGATGGTTTCGATCTGCTGCCCGACTTCGAGCAGCGTATCGAGATCGTCGCCGAATATCTTGACCGCGACGTCGGCGCGGACCCCCGACAGCAATTCGTTGAACCGCATCTGGATCGGCTGCGTGAACTCGTAATTATTCCCGGGAATCCTGGCGACCGCCGCCTGCATCTCGCGGACGAGCTCGGTTTTGGGTTTCCGGGGGTCGGGCCAGTCCTTGCGGTCCTTGAGCATGACAAAGGTATCGGCGACCGAGGGCGGCATCGGATCGGTCGCGACTTCCGCCGTGCCGATCTTTGCCACCACCCGTTCGACCTCGGGGAACTGCTTGATCCGCGCCTCGAGTGCGGTCTGCATCTGGACCGCCTGGCTGAGGCTGGTGCCCGGAATACGCAGTGCGTGCAGCGCGATGTCGCCCTCGTCGAGGTTGGGGACGAACTCTGACCCCATCCGGCTCGCGGCGAATCCCGCGATCAGGACCAGCGCGGCGGCGCCGGTGACATAGGCGGTGCGCAGCCGCATCGCGCTGCCCAGCGCCGGGGCATAGGCGCGCCGCGCCCAGCCCATCAGCCGACTTTCCTTTTCCTCGACCTTGCCGGTGACGAACAGCGCGATCGCCGCCGGGACAAAGGTCAGCGACAGGATCAGCGCCGCGGTCAGCGCCATCACGACGGTGATCGCCATCGGGTGGAACATCTTGCCCTCGACCCCGGTGAGCGCAAAGATCGGCACATAGACGAGCGCGATGATCAGCATCCCGAACAGCGACGGGCGGATCACCTCCGACGTTGCCGAGGCGGCCAGGCCGAACCGCTCGTCGCGGTCGAGCAGGCGGCCGAGCCGATGCTGCGCCTCGCCGAAACGGCGCAGGCAATTTTCGACGATGATCACTGCGCCATCGACGATCAGGCCGAAATCGAGTGCGCCGAGGCTCATCAGATTGCCCGATACCCCGCCGCGCACCATGCCGGTGATCGTCATCAGCATCGTGATCGGAATGACCGCCGCGGTGATCAGCGCCGCGCGGACGTTGCCGAGCAGCAGGAACAGCACGACGATGACGAGCAATGCGCCTTCGAGCAGATTCTTCTCGACCGTCCAGATCGCGCGCTCGACCAGGTCGGTGCGGTCATAGATCGCGGTCGCCTTGACGCCCGGCGGCAGCGCCTTGGCGGCGACCGCCAGCCGTTCGGCCGCGGCGCGCGCGACGACGCGGCTGTTCTCGCCCGCGAGCATCAGGACGGTGGCGAGTACGACTTCCTTGCCATTTTCGGTCGCGGCGCCGGTGCGCAGCTCTTCGCCCAGGCCGATGTCGGCCACATCGGCGACCCGGATCGGAATCCCGTTCCGGTTGCTGACGATGATCGACTTCAGATCGTCGATGCCCTCCGCCTGTCCCGGGGTTCGGATCAGAAATTGTTCGCCATAGCGTTCGACATAACCCGCGCCGCGATTGTCGTTGTTGCGGGTCAGCGCCGTGACCACATCGGCCAGCGTCAGCCCATAAGCCGACAGCCGCGCCGGGATCGGGGTCACATGATATTGGCGTTCGTAGCCACCGATGCTGTTGACCTCGGTCACTCCCGGGGTGCCCCGCAATTGCGGGCGAATGACCCAATCCTGCAGCGTGCGCAAGTCTTCGGGGGTGTAGGCGCTGCCATCGGGCTTTTTCGCGCCCGGCTCCGCCTCCAGCGTGTACATGAAAATCTCGCCGAGTCCGGTCGCGATCGGACCCATTTCGGGCGCAATGCCCGGCGGCAGCTGTTCGCGCGCGGTTTGCAATCGTTCGTTGATCAGCTGGCGCGCGAAATAAATGCTCGTGCCATCCTCGAACACGACGGTGACCTGAGACAGGCCATAGCGCGAGATCGAGCGCGTATATTTCAGGCCCGGCAGGCCGGCGATTGCGGTCTCGATCGGGAAGGTCACGCGCTGCTCGGCTTCCAGCGGCGAGAAGCCCGGCGCCGATGAATTGATCTGGACCTGGACGTTGGTGATGTCGGGGGTGGCATCGATCGGCAGCCGCTGAAAGCTCCAGACACCGATTGCGCAGAGCAGTAACACGGCGGTCAGGACGGCCCAGCGAAAGGCGATCGCGGCCGTGACCAACCGTTCGAGCAGCGGCGCCCTATCGGGCGGCGGGGGCATATCAATGGTCATGGCTGGCCCCCGTCTTTTCGATATCGGCGCGGATCAGGAAGGCGCCGTCGGTGACATAGGCTTCGCCGGGCGCGAGCCCGCCAAGCACTTCGGTCCATTCGGGGGTGCGGCGCCCGATTTCGAGCATCCGCACCTCATAGGTGTTGCCGACCTTCGCGAAGACGACCTCGAAGTCGCGGAAGCGCTGGATTGCCTTGGTCCGCACCGCGATCGGCACATTCGCCTGGGCGACCGCAAAGCTGCCCTCGACCCCCATGCCGGGCCGGAACTCGCGCGAGGCGACGGGCGGCAAATGGACATGCGCGAGCATTGTCTGACTCGCGACATCGGCGGTCGGCAGCACCGCCTCGACCTCGGCCTGAAAGCGCGCTTCGCCCGACAGGCTCTTGAGGCTCACCGGCTGGCCGACGCGCACCCGCTCGGCGTCGCGCGGATAGACGAAGAATTCGGCGTGGAGCTTGGTCGGGTCGGCGATGACAAACAGCGCGCGGTCGCCGGTCGTGTCGCCGATATTGACATTCTTCTCGATGATCGTGCCGCTGATCGGCGCGGTCACGGTATAGACTTGGAGCGAATGGCTCGATTCCACGCGCGCCAGCACCTGGCCGCGCCGGATCTGCTGGCCGAGCTTGCCGCTGAGCGAAACGATCAGACCGGGAAGGCGCGCGCGAACGTCGGCCTTGCCTTCGGGCGTGATCTCGATCCGCCCGCCCATGTCGATCAGGTCGCTGACCGTTGCTGGCCCCGCCGCCTCGACTTTGACGCCCCCGGCTTTGGCGGCCGCAGCGTCGATGACGGTGCGGCCTTCATAGGATGGGTAGGCCCATTTGTGGTTTCGTCCGCCCGCCACGGCCGCCACGCGAACGTCAAAGCTGTGCGGTTCGGTGACGACGCCGTTGCCGCGCAGGAAATCCTCTTGCGGCACGAAACTGAAGCGGTCGATCTTGCCGCCGAGGCGGCCGAGCTCGATCGTCAGCTTGACGTCCGACGGCTTGACCGGCTTGTCGCGGCGATAGGCGTAGACCCGGAACTCGGGGTCGACGCCGTCCTCGAAGATCGTCATCTCGAGCGCGAAGTCGCCGTCGCGCAGCATCCGGCCGCGATGCGGGCCGCGTTCATATTCGCCCGCCGCCGCGGCTTCGCCGCTATCCTCCTTTTCGGCGGCGCTGTTGCCGCACGCGGTGAGCATGGTGAGGGCGATGACCGATGCCGCCCCGTAAAGATATTTGGTCATCGGATCGTCTCCATTCGGGCAAGAAGGGGCATATGGCGGCCGGTCAGCCGGTCGAGCCGCACGCCGAGCAAGTGAAAGCGCCGCAGCAATTCGATGCGGCGGGAGCGGACCTCGCTGAGTGCCGTTTGCGCCTGCGAAAATTCGAGGAAGGTGAAGGCGGTGCCGCCGCGCGCCAGGCCGTCGCGGATCAACCGTACGGCGCGGTTGGCGCTTGGCAGCACCTCGGCATCGATCCGTCCGATCTCGGCTGCGATGAGCTGGCGGTCGGCGATCAGCCGGTCGATCTCGCGATCGATTTCGACCCGCGTCACCGCAATGTCGGCTTCGATCGCACGCTGCTCGGCTTGTGCGCGGACGATATTTCCGCGGTTGGCGGCTTTCGTGCCGAGCGATATCGAGCCGCCGACCATCACGGCGAAGTCGTTGCCTTCACCAAAATGGCGTAGCCCGACGCGCCCACTGGGATCGGCGGCATTGCCGGTCTCGGCGAGCTTCACCCTGGCTTCCGCCGCTGCGCGCTCAGCGGCGAGAACGGCGACATCCGCCGGATCGCTGCCCGGCGGGACGGACATTTCGAACGACTGGAATGGTGCCGGATCGAGCTTGAGGTCGCCGCTTCCGCCCCACCAGGCCGCGAGGCCTTTGTGCGCGATGCGGGCGGCTTCATGCGCCTGCTCGAGCGCAATCTCGGCTTGCGCGACACTGGTCCGCGCGCGCTCTGCGGCGAACCATGGATCGAGCGCGCCGGTAACGCGCTTTACGACGTCGAGTTCGACGCGCTGGAGGTCGGCCAGCCGCGTTTCGGCTACCGGAATTACGGCCTCGGCCGCCAGGGCCTCGACCCACGCCGCCTGCACCCGGGCGAGCCGGTCGAGCAAACGCAAGCGGTTCTGAGCGCTGGCAACCACGACGTCGGCACGCGCGGCACCGATGCGGGCTTCGCGCTTGCCGCCACGCTCCCAAGTCCGCTCATACCAGCCTGTCGCCTGCGCCCGTTTCAGTGGTGAATAGGGACCGGTGCCTGCGAAATCTTCGAAGTCGGCGCCGACCACATCGCGCGGCCGCACATCGGCTTGCAGAATGGCAGCGTCCGCAGCGTCGAGGCGCGCAGCGTTGGCGGCAATGGCTGGATCGCGGGTTGCGACCCGCGACAGCACCTCTGCCAGACTTAGATTTTGCGCCCATGCGGGCTGCACCGCGGCAGCCAGCAGGACACCGCAGAGCAAGGCTCGGCGGACGGCGCGCGCGCAGGGGCGCGCTCGATATGGAGATAACATGCGATAATAGCCTCGCTGAAAGGCGTGGAAATACCCCGCGCCTCAGGAAGCGCGGAAACTCAGGTGCTCAGCGAGGCGGTTCTGGGAGGGCGATCGGGTCCGATTGATCGAAGGCCGGAAATGGGTCGATCCTTGCCAATATCATGCAGACTGGCAGGCGGAACGAAGCCGGAAGTATCTGAGACGGCGGGCGCAAGCAGGTTTGGACCAGTGTCCCCATGGTGATGATGACCGGCGGCGCGATGATCGTCCGACTGGCCTTTGTCATCCGGCGCATCTTCATGATGACCGACATGATCATCATAGCTGTCGTGCACCACATCGATGGCAAAATTGTCGAGGCCGCCGTGTTCGTGAGATACCATCAGAGCGGGCGCGTGCTGCATCTGAGCGGCCGCCTTTGCGGGCAGCGCCGCCGCGTAGATCATCATCAGCGCGACGCAGAGCGCGCCGACGAGGCGATCAAAAGCGGAGGCGGCGCGCGGATGCATGTCTCCGCGTGTAGTTGCGCCTCTCCGGCTTGACAAGCGGGGCTCTAGTTGGCGGCCTCATTACTTGCTACCGCCCGATATTGCCCCCAGACTGGACCTTTGGAGGGATTGGCAAAAAAGCACGGTCTTTTAGGAGGCCGAAGGCGGAGCACGAATAGCGACGCTTTGCGCTTTAGATGGCCAGGCTCGCGAGCGCCGGAGATTTGTCGTGAGCGCGAGGGCATATCCCCCGAGGGTCTGGCGCGAGAAAACCCGCGTGTCAGCCGTAAAAATATCGCTCTTCGGCGATCTGGCCGGCGCGCACCGTGTAAAGTGCGATTTCGGTAAAGGGCTGGCGTGCGCCGCTCGCGGCGTCGATCAGCACCATGTCGAGAAACAGCGCGAACTGGTCGCCAGTGACGAAGGGGCCATCGATGCCGATCTCGTCGATCCGGGCGCCGCCGAAGCGGGCCCTGCGCTTGATCCGCGTGGCTTCGATACCAGACACCGCCGCGCATAGACCGCCGGGCAGGGCTGCCGGTTCGATGCTGGTCACGTCCGGCGCCCAGTAGCGATCGCCGGCGGTTTCGAACTCGCCGGCGCGCAGCAGCGCGGTAAAATCGCGGGCGATGTCTTCGATGGATGCCATCACCACCCCTTTCGGATGCCGGCGGAACGGAGCGCGGCGGACAGCGCGATATTGGTGCGCCGCCTGCCGTGCCCCCGCACCGGCGCGCCTATTTCAGAATGAGTTCCTGATATTCGGTACTGCCGAGCTGTTCGCGCATCTTGCCGCGCTCGCCGGATGCCGTGGAGGCCTGGCGATTGTCCTGTGCCAGCAGGGCATTGACCTTTTTCCGCATCGCTTCCTGCTGGGCGGTGGTCAGGTAATCCTTATATTCGACGATCAGGATCAGGTCGGGTTCGCCGGCGCGCGGGTTGTTGGTCGCCAGCACATGATATTCGACCACGACACCCTCGGCCTTGCCCAATTCCTGGATCTTCTTCCAGCTGGTCGCCAGCCAATCCATATAGTTTTCGAACTGGCCGGGCAGCACGTCGATGCGGCCAGCCTCCCAGACCGTGCCGGGCTTGTAGCTCGATTCCTGTGCCATGGCGGGTGTGACCTGCGCGGCGGCGATCAGCATCGCGGCCCCGGCAACGAGCGTTTTCATCGTTATCATCGTCTCTTCCTTTCTTCCTCTCCATCTTCCCGCCCGGGGATCGGGCGGGGGTCTTCAAAAAGGCTAGGCCGGCACGGCATCGGCGAGCGCGAACCGTCCGCGCAGCCGGCGGCGCAGCAGCAGGATCAGCGCCGACATCAGCAGCGCGACGATCGAAAAGGCGATGAGCGCGAGCTGGAAGCTGCCCGTCGCGTCCTTCGCCGCGCCCCAACCATAGGGGGCGACGAAGGCGCCGATCTGCGAAATGGTGTTGATCGCCGCCGCCCCGACCGCGAGTTCGCGCACGTGCAGCGCCTCGGCCCAGCCCGACGATGTCAGCATCGGGATGGCGAAACACACGGTCGCGAAGGCGAGATAGGCAATGCAAACCAGCAGCGGTGAGGGCGACAATCCCATGACCAGCACCGCGCCGGCGAGGACAAGACCGCACCGGGATGCCATACCCCAACGGTCGCCATTCCGGTCGGCCTGGTTGCCGAGGACAAGGACGGCCGCGGCCCCCAAAAGACCGCCGAGCGCGACCAGATAGCCGATCGCCTTGGCATCGAGCGTCGTCGCCTCTTGCAGGATCAGCGGGGCATTAAGGATGACCGTCGTAATGACGGCGATCAACAGAAAGCCGATCGCGCCGAGCAGCAGGACGCGCGGATTGCGGAAGGCGGCCAGCACATCGTGGCGGAGGGGGGCGCCGATCCGCGCCTGCTCGCGCGCGAGTTCTGTCTCGATCCACGCCTTTTCGTCCGGCGCAAGCCACGCGGCGGTCGCCGGAGTATCGGGCAGATAGCGCAGCACTACCAGCCCGAACAGAACCGTCGGCAGACCCTGGACAAGGAACAGCCATTGCCAGCCGTGGAGTCCGCCGGTGCCATCGAGCGCCAGCAGCCATCCCGACATCGCCCCCATCGCGACCGACGCCAGCGGCGAGGCGATGAAGAAGCGGCTGACCGCACGGCTGCGGTGGCAGGGCGGAAACCAGTTGGAGAAATAGAAGATGACGCCGGGGTAGAAGCCGGCCTCTGCCACGCCGAGCAGGAAGCGGAGCACATAAAATTGCATCGGTGTTGCGACGAACATCATCGCGGCCGAGAGCAGCCCCCAGGTGATCATGATCCGCGCGATCCATTTGCGCGCGCCAAAGCGCACGAGCATCAGGTTCGACGGGATTTCGAACAGCGCATAGCCGAGGAAGAACAGGCCGCCGCCGAGTCCGTAAATCGTCGCGCTAAACCGCAGGTTCTCGTTCATCTGCGCCGCAGCAAAGCTGACGTTGACGCGGTCCATATAGGCAAAGAGATAGGCGATCAGGATCAGCGGCAGGATGCGCCAGAACGCTTTTCCCATCGCCGAACGTCCGATTGCCGATATGTGCCTGCGGTCCGTCGCCATGACGTTCTCCCTGGTGCAGACACGGTTTTCCCGTCGCCGGAACCGGGTCGTTCCCGGCCGGCGCAACGCGTTTCAAACTGTCTGCGATACCCGGTGGAACTTTGCGTTTCCGTAGCGTCAGCCGTCAATCGTGCGATCGTCAATAAAACGTCAATCGGACGTCAATTCGGCAAGAGCGGTGGTGCCTCCACACGATTGCTGGGTGCAGGGAGCAGATCGGGCCAGCCATATTTGTCCCAAGCGGCCGCCAAGCCGATGCGCTGCGCGAAGGGAATGAATTCGGGATGCTGCCAGATCCGCCGGATCGGATCGACGTCGGCCCAGATCGATAGCAGGCAGAGGGTGTTCGCGGGCGAGATTGCATGGCTCACCGCCTCGAACAACCGTTCGGGGTAGCCCATGAAGATTGCGGGCAAGACGATCGAGGCGTCGGCAGGGTCGTGCAATTGCGTCTGCATCATGTCGAGCATCGCACAATAGGTCGCGCGATCCTCTTCGCGGCCGCTGCACACGCCGTGCGCCGCGACGTGCCAATAGGCGTCCATCATCGCAGGGGGCATCGGCTCGGTTCCCGCCGGCGGGAAGATGACCTTGTTCAGCAGCATGCGAGTTTGCTGATATTGCTCGATGGCAAGATCATGTTTGCCGGACGCCGCGGTGGCAACCGCGAGCCACATCGAAGGAAAGCCAAGGTCGACCATGCGCTGGCCAGCCTCGATCGCTCCGCCAATGTCGCCCTGGTTGAACCGGCCGACCGATCGCAGGTTGAACTTCCTGCCATCGACCGGATCCTGATCGATGGCCGCTTCGACATATTGCATCGCTTCGGTGGTGCGTCCGCAATAGAGCAGGAACGAACCCAGCCGCATGCAGACGGCCGGATTGTTCGGTTCGAGCCGATAGCCTTGGAACGCCAGATCGAGTGCTCCGACGACGTCGTTTCGCGTCCACTGGTGCACACCCAGCAGCGAATAGGCATAGCCAAGGCCGGGGGCCAGACCGATGGCGGTGCGCGCGCAATCTGCCATGCGTTCCGATTCCGCGTTTCGATCGAGGCAGGGCGTATAGACCGCGATCAGCTGGTGCGCCTCGGCCAGCGCGATCCATGCTTCGGCAAATTCGGGATCGAGCGTGACGGCCTGCTCGAGCAGGCCGACCGCCGTGCCCAATACGCCGTCGCCGAACACTCGCGCACTCAGGGCGCGGCCTTGCAGGAACAGGTCATAGGCCTGTTTGCTGTGGGTCATGCCGCGCGCCGGAGGCGGCGCCATCGCGATGCCCAAGGCATCGCTGATCGCGCTGGTCACCGCCTGCGCGACGGTCGCCTGCAACGCGAAGATGCCGTCGAGCGAGCCATCATAGCCCTGCGCCCAGCTTTCGAAACCCGTGGCGCCGTCGATCAGGTGAATATGGATGCGCAGCCTTTCCCCCTGACGCTGGACCGAACCCTCGACGAGGTGGGATACGTGCAGGGCTTTCGCGATTTCGGCCGGGGTCAGCGGCGAATCCCGGAAGTGGAACGAAGAGGTTCGCCCCGCGACCAGCAATTGCGGCACCTGGCCCAGCGCGGTGATAAGCTCCTCGGCGATGCCGTCGGCGAAGTAATCGGGGGCGCCGCCGCCGCCGACCGACCGAAAGGGCAGTACCGCGATTCTTGTCCGCCCGCCGTCCGCCGCGGCGGGCGCCGCTTCGGGCGTTCGGGCGGTCCATGCCTCGCGCAGCCGTACGGACGTCTCGTGATCGCCGACCCGGTTCAGCGTCGCGAGTCCCGCCTCGATCGCCGCGCGAAGCCGCCGCTCGGCATCGCCGCTGCGCTGCGCCAGCCATTGTTTGAACGCCGGGCCGAAATCCATCTGGTCGAGGATCGGCTTCGAGCCGATGGCATCGATCCGTTCGATCGCCGCGACAAAATCGCCGTTCGCCAACGCGCCTTCCAGTGCGGCGAGATCGGTCAGCACCGCACCGGGGTGCAGTGCTACACTATTGCGCGAGACGTTCAGAATATCCGACCCGTGCGGCGCGAGCAGCTTGCCGAGATCGAGCAAGCACTGGCGCAGGCTGGCCCTTGCGTGAGCCTCGAAACGGCCAGGCCATAGGAGCTTACTCAGGACGTCGCGCTCGATCGCCTCGTTTCCGGTCAGGCACACTATCCCCAGCAGCGCCCGCGCGCGGCGGTTGGTAACGGCGATTTCATTATGGTCGGCCGTGCGGAACTGAAACGTGCCGAACAACGAGGCGTAGGCCGCGGGCTGGCTCGGACATAAGGCCCCCACCTGTTCCATTGGCCCGCCTGCGCCTCCCCACCGCACGGCAATAGTAGCGCAGGCCCAACCGGCCCGGCAATTGCAATCTGTCACGGCCGGAATCTACGATGCGAGACGGCCAGGAAAGAGGGCTGGCCGCCACAGAGCGCATCCGGCGTGTTCGTCTCGTTCGAACGGCAACGATCGGGATGGCCAAATCAAAAGATGGCGGCCCGCAATCGGCCGCTCGCCGACATCCCTACATCCCGAAATACCGCAGTACCTCGTTCTTGAACTCGAGCGTCAAGCGCGAGGGTCTTGAGACATTCGATACCGCGAAGGCATATTCATGCAGGATCGGGGGGGCGAACGCGCGCGTCACCAACGGATTGTGCAGATAAGGTTTCACCAGCAGCGCATTGAGGATCGCCATGCCATTCCCGTGCGCCGCCAACGCACATGCGGAGCCGTGGGTATGCGTTTCGACCGCCACCACGGGGCGCAGGCCAAAAGCCGCGAAGCTGGTATCGACCTGCGTCCGCCAATGGCGTCCGGCGCCGAGCAGGATCAACGGATGCTGGCCGATGTCGGGGGGCGTGATGGTATCGAGCGACGCCAGCGGATGATCTTCGCGCATGACGCATACCGAACCGCTCGACACGATCCGTTCGACCGCGAGATCGCTCTCGTCAGTCGGCAATTTCAGAAAGCCGCAATCGACATAGCGCATGGCGATCATCGTTCGCGCCGTTTCGACGCTGCGCGAATCGATGCTGAATTCGACGCCTGGAAACCGTTCGCGAAAGCGGGAGACGATGTCGGGCAATATGCCCTCGGCAAAACTGGGCGGCGCGACGATGCGGATCGTCCCCGCCGAATAGCCGGCGATATCGCGGACCAGGCTGTTGAACCGGTCGAGGCTGGACAGCGTCAGCTCGACTTCCTGAATCAGTTTGATGCCGTCGGCGGTCGGCACCAGTTTGCCACGATCGCGATAGAAAAGGTCGAAGCCCACGCTGGTCTCCAGCTGCGCGATCAAGCGGCTGACGGCGGGCTGGGACATCGACAGCTGCTTGCCTGCGGCGGTCGCCGATCCGGTTCGCATAGTCTCTGAAAACACGCGCAGCGCGCGAAAACTGACATCCTTGTCGGGTGGCAAGCCGGGGGGCGTTGGCAGCTTGTCCATCAACTCGTCGCGACGGGCAGCAACACCCGCGACGCTTGTCCGGGGCCGAAGTGCACATGATTTTCGGCCAACTGCGGCGGTTGGTCGGGCAGGCGCCAGTCGCTGTTGGGGTTGATGTCGAAATGCGGGAAATTGCTGCTCGCGATCTCGATGCGAATCCGGTGGCCCTTGGCGAACAAATTGCTCATCGGGAAGGACGCAATCTGCACCGCATAGATTTTTCCCGCCTCCATTACCTCTGGTACCTCGAACGAATTGCGGAACCGCATCCGTAATATACCGTGCGCGATGTTGAGCGCATAGCCCTCGGGAAAATCGGCGCTCGGTGGATAGACATCGACGACCTTGATCGTGAAGTCGGTATCGACCGCGGTCGAGCTCACAAACAGTTCGGCTACCACCTGCCCGGTCAATTCCAGATCGGTATCGAGCGGGTCGGTGTCGAACACGAGCATGTCGGGACGCTGGGCCAGCGGGACATAGGGGGGCTTCGATCCAAAGAAATCGGGGCTTTCGCGCTGATCGAAGCCGCCTGCCTCCATTACCGGGGCGCCCGATGCAATTGCGCCGCCGATCGTCGGGACCGGGCTGTACGGATCGTGGGTGAATTTGGCATGGGTCGCGGTCAGGGGCTGTTCGCCCAGTCGACTTTTGTCTCGCAAATAGAGCGGTTGCATCGTCACGTCGGGCAACGGCCATGCCGGGGCGGTGCGCCAGCGCCCGCCATGGTCGATCCGGCCGCTGGCCAGACGACGCCCCGACCCGCCGCCCATCGTGAAGAGATAGACGGCGTCGGGCAGCGGGTCCACGACGTCGGCGTGCCGCAGATGATGGTCGAACCAGGCGCGGCGCAACGCGGTATAATCGCCGAACCGCGAATCGAGTGTCGATGCGGGGCCAAAATCAGCATCGCCCGAAAAGGTCAGCGACCGTTTGCCATGCGTCCACGGTCCCATGATCAGTTTGACCGGGCCGCGCTTGCGCCCGACCAAGCCGGTGAAATTCTCGATCGCGGTCAGGGCATAGGGATCATACCAGCTCGACATATGCACCATCGGCACATCGGCGAATTCGTCGTACCACCCGCGCGCATAGATGCCGCGCTGTTTCCAGAAATCGGTGAAACGATCTTCCGCCCATTGTTCTAGAATAAACGCTTCATACTCGGGCGCTGCGCTGATCGGCGAATGCCCCGGCGTCCAGCGGTCGACCCCGATCCAGTCGCGGATATCCTGCCCCTCCAGCGCTGCTCGGCGGGCCGGATCGCTCGCCGTCTCGCGCGCCAGCAACGCATGCTTCTGTGCCCAGGTCAGCTGTTTCAGCTCATAGGCGCCGCCTTGACGGATGCCGCTGTGATAGGCGCTCGAAAAACCACCGGAATCGAGGAACATCGCGGCCAGACCCAGCGGGTCGAGCGACGCCATCGCGGCCTGGACGTGCGCGCCATAGGAGAGCCCGAGCGTGCCGATCCTGCCGTTGCACCAAGGTTGGGCGCGAATCCATGCGAGCGTGTCGGCGCCATCCTCGGCCTCCGACAGATATTTGCGAAAGCCGCCTTCGGATGCGTAGCGCCCCCGGCAATCCTGGATCACAAAGGCATAGCCGTACGATGCGAATATCCGCGCAATCTCGGGCTTCGAAAGCGGGTCGGTGGCGGCAACCGAAAAGTCGGCGTGATTGGTGCCCTCCTTGTCATAAGGGGTGCGTTCGAGCAGCACCGGTAACGGCGCATCCAATGCGTCTGCGGGCAGGTAGATGTCGGTCGCCAGACGCACGCCGTCGCGCATCGGCACCATCGCATTGCGGATCAGACGGCCGGGTGCCGCGGTGCTCATCGTGCGACCACTGCATAGGTCGCCGGGGCGCCGGGTCCGACAGGCCAGTCAAAACTGGTCCAGGCGGCGATCAGCGACAGCCCGGTGATGCCGATCGCGATCGAAAAGGGCAGCATCATCGCGATGAGCGACCCGACGCCGAAATCCTGGCGCCACCGCTGGGCGAGCACGAGGACCAGGACAAAGTTTGCTGCGACGGGGGTCACGATATTGAAGATCGAATCGCCCATGCGATAAGCGGCGGTTGTCATTTCGGGCGACACGCCGAGCAGCATCAGCATCGGCACGAC
Source organism: Sphingopyxis sp. (assembly GCF_051861155.1). Taxonomy (GTDB): domain Bacteria; phylum Pseudomonadota; class Alphaproteobacteria; order Sphingomonadales; family Sphingomonadaceae; genus Sphingopyxis. The sequence continues at coordinate 265,373 of NZ_JBHYDE010000004.1, forward strand.
GATCGGCGCCATCGCGCTCCACTTTGCCGACGCCGAACCGATGACGAGATCAAAGATCGACGACATCAGCAGCAGCAAAATTAACAACACCGGCGTCGCCAGTTGCTGCGCGCGCAGCCAGTCGGCGCCGTTGATCGCCATCACCGGACCCAGGTTCGACCAGGCGAACATCGCGATGAAATGCGCCGCGAAAAAGGCGATGACCAGAAAGGGTGTCATGGTCGCCAGCCCTGCCGTCATCATCCGCACGACATCGCGGTGCGATGTGATCGATCTGGTCGCGGCGCCATAGGTCCAGCCGCAGACGAGGAAAAGCAGCATGAAGGCCGCGACGAGCGAGGCATAGAAGGGGCTGTAGCGAGCCGGACCCGCTGCCGTTTCGTCGATCAGCGGGGTGTAACCCGGCCACAGGGTCAGCGTGGCGAACAACGCGGTGATCGCCAGTGCGGCGACGCCGGCGCGGCGCAGGCCTTTTGCTTCCCCCTCGGCCGTCGCTTCGACCGCGCCATCGCCTTCGGGCGGCGTGCCGTTCCATGCACCGAGGCGGGGTTCGACGATCCGGTCGTTCACATACCAGGTGACGGGGATCAGCAGGATACCGAGCGCGGCGGTGAACCACCAATTGCCGAGCGGGTTGAGCATGTGATCGGGCACCAGCAGCGCGGCGGCAGACTTGGTGATGCCCAGCATCAGCACGTCGAACTGTCCGGGCACCAGATTGGCCGCGAACGCGCCCGATATGCCGGCGTAGGCGATCGCCATTCCGGCCAGCGGATGGCGTCCCGCGGCGGCGAAGACGATCGCCGCCAGCGGGATCAGCACGACATAGGCGGCGTCGGCGGCCTGATGCGACAACAGCCCGATCAGAAAGATCGCGGGGCTAAGGAAACGGTTCGATACGCCGCGCATCGCGCGCGTCATCAACGCGGTGAACAGTCCCGATCGTTCGGCGACCGCCGCGCCCAGCATCACGACCAGGATCAGCCCGAGTGGCGGGAAATGCGCCATGGTTTCGGGCATGCCGGTCAGCAGCTGTGCGACATTGTCCGCTGACAACAGGCTTTTGGCGACCAGCACGTCGCCCGTAACCGGATTGACTGCCCTCCAGCCCAGCCCGGCGGCGACAACCGACACCGCGACGAGCAGCGCGATCAGGCCCAGAAAAATGAAGACCGGATCCGGCAGGGCGTTGCCCCAGCGTTCGACCCGGTCTAGCCATTTGCCCGTTTTTCTATCCGCTGGCATAGCCCCGCCGCCCTGCAAAATATCCACCGATGCCAGTCCCGCGCAACGCCGCCTCAAAACAGACCGGCGCCGCGCAGACGCCTTGCCTACATCTTGACCGAGAAGCGGGCGTAGAAGAACCGGCCGCGCGCATCATAGGTATAGATGTCATAGTTGATCGGTGCGTTGGCGTAAGAAGCGGGCGGCTGCTTGTCGAACAGATTGTTGATCCCCAGATTGAACCGCGCCGCGTCGTCGTTGATGCTGAAACCGATCTCGGCGTCGGTGTAGATGATCGATCGGGTGCGGGCGTCCTTGACCGCATTGACGACGTCGGTGGTCGGGCCAATGTAACGCGCGCGCAGCGTCATATCGACCGTGTCGCCGATCCAGCCGAGCGATGCCTGCCCCTTCCAGCGCGGATAGGTCGATCGCGGCTGGTCGCCCTTGCCGGCGCGTTCGTCGACGATGGGATCGCCGCCTGCGGGGTTGGGCGAGGTCGTCCTGAACGAATTGAGGTACGACGCATCGACCATCGTTGTGAACCGACCAATGCCGGTGTTGAAATCGTAGCGCAGCGTCGCGTCGACGCCGTCGGTCTCGATCGCGTTCAGATTCTGCGCGCCCTGGAGCAGTTCGAGGATCGCACCGGTTCCGGCGTCGCGGCTGACCAGATCGCAGAACACGTCGCCGCGCAGCGAGCACAGCTGCATGATCTGGGTCGCCGACTGCGAAGCGATCGCATTCTTGATCTTGATCTTGTAATAATCGACGGTCAGCGACAGCCCGCGGATAGCGCGCGGCGAGATCGCGACCCCGGCGCTGAACGTATCGGCGGTTTCGGGCTTCAGCCCGGTGTTGCCGCTGATGACCCCCGGGATCAGTCCATTCAGATTGAAATTGGCCTGATTATAGCCGGCCGGCACCCCGGCGCATCCGGGGCGGCCCGGGTTGGCCGCAGCGCCGCCGTTGCAGGGGTCGGTCCCCTGAAAGCTCGTCTGCCGCGCCCCCTGATACAGCTCGAGGATCGACGGGGCGCGGAAGCCCTGTGAATAGGTACCGCGGAACAGAATATCCTCAACCGGACGGTAGCCGATACCCGCCTTCAGCGTCGTTTTGCTGCCGACCGTCGAATAGTCGGAGTAGCGCGCCGCGAGGCTGACATCGAGGCTTTGGGCGAACGGCTGGTCCTTGAAGATCGGGACGTTGAGTTCGCCATAAGCTTCGTGCAGATCATAGCTGCCCGCGGTCGCCGTGCGCGTCTGCCCGGTCGTTTTGGTGTACAGCGATGCGTTCAGGTAAATCGGCGGCGCGTTGACGATCGGATCGGGGGCGTCAAAGCCGCGATTCTGGCGATATTCATACCCGACCGCGAGCGCCACCGGCCCGGCGGGGAGATCGAACAGATTGCCGGTGACGTTGAATGCGGCATTGTACAGTTCGGTGCGGTTATATTCGCGCGTGGTGAACCGAATATAGGCCGCCTGCTGCGCGGTCATCGGCGCGAACAGGTTGATCGGTACGCAGCCGGCATTGGCGGCGCATGTTGCGGGCGACCCCAGACCAAGGAACAGATTGTCATAGTTGATGCCATTTTCGGCGATCGTATGGATGCTGTTCTTTGAATAGGAACCAAAGACGTCCCAGCGCCATTCGCCGCCCATGATCGGCAGGATGCCATCGACGCCGACCGAGACGCGGAAGGTTTCGACGTCCTGCCCGTTGTTGCGGTTGCCGACGTCGCTCATCACCTTGCGGATACGCCAGGCACTGTTGGCGGCAAAGCCGATGGCGTTGGCGGCGGGGACGCCATTGGCGGTACCGAACGGGTTGAATGCCTGGTTATTGGGGATGGCAAAGCCGCGCACCGTGCCGGCGCTGCCGCCGACATCGAGCAGCACCGGCGAGAACAGCTGGTTCGACTTGCGCCGGTTATAGACGCCCTCGATCTTGATCGTCGCATCCTCGGTCAGTTCATAATCGAACCGGCCATACACCCCGTAACGCTCCGACGGGCCGGTCGAATAGATGCCTTGCGCCTGCGTGTTATAGGCATCGCCTGGCAGGGCGCCGACATGGAACGCATTGTCGGCCAGATTGCCCGCGCCGATCGTGGCGCCGTTGTTCATAATGATCGGGTTGGCGCTGCTCGCAAAGCCCGCGGCGGTTCCGAAATAGGCGTTGCTGGCGAGCCCCGGCAGGATGAACAGGCCGTTGGGATTGGTCCCGACCGCGGTTTGCGGGACCAGCGTCAGCGTGGTCAGGTCGCGCGCATCGGTGCGGATCGGACGCGACTTGAAATAGCTGCCCGACAGGATGACCGACGCGCGGTCCCATGTCTTGCCGAAGGTCAGCATGCCGCCAACTTCGGCGCCGTCGCCGCGGCTGGTGACCCCGGCGCGTACCGACCCGCGCAACCCGTCGAAGGGCTGGACCGTCTTGATGTTGACGACGCCGGCAATTGCATCGGCGCCATAGATCGCCGATGCGCCGTCCTTCAGCACCTCGATGCCGTCGATCATTCCCTGCGGAAGCGTGTTCAAATCGACAAAATCGCGGAAACCGCGCTGTCCGACGCCATCGACCCAGCGATGCCCGTCGACGAGGACAAGTACGCGGTTGCCGCTGCCCTCGGCGCCGCCCAGATAGCGCAGGTTGATCGAGCTTGCGCCATAGGACGTCCCCTGCGTCCCGTTGGAATTGAGGCTGACGCCCGCGGACGGAATTTTCTGGAGCAGGTCGCCGATCGACGACGTCCCCGACCGGGCAATATCGTCCGAGGTTATCGTCAGCAGCACCCCAACCGAGTCGGCGTCCTTGCGGCTGATCCGCGAACCGGTGACGATGATGTCGCCCGCGCTATCGGCGTCGGCGCCCGTGGCCGCGACGTCTTCGACGTCCTGTGCCTGCGCGATTGTCGGCCAAGCCATCGCGGCCAGGCTGATGCTGGCTGCGGCCGCGAGCTTTGCGAGGCGACGTTGCCGGTTACCCCGAACGATTGCACTGGTCATCGATAAACCCCCAATTTGTGTTGTCTCGACCGGCTTAGAGCGAAGTGTGGCGCCGAAAAATATTATGACAGACCGTGATGCCGGCATAACGAAAGCGCATGGCGTTGCTGGTGAATGCGCAATCTTTGTATGAGCGAGTAGGGAGGCGAAATATGGGTTCCGATACATTGCTTATGCCGACGCGTCGGCACCTGATTGCGGCAGGCGTATCGATCGCCTTCTTTCCGCTGCCTGCGACGGCGCAGTCGGCTCCGCTGCGGATCAGCCTGCTCGGCCAGGCGCTGATCAAAACCGACCTTCGCGCGCTCGGCTGGCCCGCGCTGGGCGACTTCCGGCGCCTGCTCAAAAGCAGCGATGTCGTCTTTACCGACCTGGAAACGGTGATTGCGGGACCGCTGGCAGGACAATCGACGCGGCCCGCGGACAGCGAGGTGCTGCACGTTGGTGCGCCAGAAGTCATCGATTGCCTGCAGGCGATTGGCGTGAACCTGGTAGCAACATCGAACAACCATGCGTGGGATCTTGATGCCGGCGGAATTTTGTCGACCATTGACGCGGTGAAAAAGCGCGGGCTTTCCTTCGCCGGATCGGGACCAGACCTAGCCTCCGCCAGCGCGCCCGGATATTTGAAAGCGCGAAGGACAGTGGCGCTGGTCGCCGCGGCGGCCGGTGCGATCCGCGACGGCGCCGCTGCCACGGCGAGCCGGCCGGGGGTCAATGAATTGCGGCGCGGTGCCGATGGCGCACTCAATGCGGTCGATGTCGAACGCTATCTGGCGGCCATTCGCTTGGCAGCATCGTCGGGGGCGGTCGTGATCGCGTATCTGCACAGCCATTACTGGGAACCGAAGAAGTCGGACACGCCGCAATGGCAGCGCGATCTTGCGCGCCGCGCGATCGACGCCGGCGCTGTAACATTCGCAGCGCACGGCGTGCCCGAACTACAAGGCATCGAATATTATCGCGGCGCGCCGTTGTTCCACGGGCTCAGCTCTTTCATCTTTCAGTCGAAAAAACCCGACGGCGCTTATGGACCCGAAGCATGGCAGTCGATCATCGCGCAGCTCGAAATCGACGCGGGGGCAGTCATCAGAACGCAGATCATCCCCGTGCAACTCGACGGCAAGGGTGCAATCCATGATGGTTCGCAGATGCGCGGCACTCCCTCGCTCGCCGATGTCGGGCAAGCACCGACGATCATAGATCGTATCGCCGCCCTTAGCGCGGCTCTTGGAAATTCAGTGAGCTTTCGGCGATTGTCAACGTCGGGCAAGCGCGATCTTCATTCGACACTCGAACTGCGCCCGCAGTAGTGTCGGATTCTGGAAGGTCCGTATCACCGATGAATGCGTCAAAGCGAACCGTTCGCAACCGGCCAATAGCCGCCAATATCAAGCATGCCGTCAAGCGGGATTGTTCCGGCAGCAATAGCTGAAAATTATGATTTTGTCAGATGACTGGGGTAAAAGACCGTCAGGGGAGGCCGCTTCACCCGATCCCGCATTTTGATAGAAAATTGGGCCTGAAATATCGTCAGAAATAGCGTCAAAATGGTTCGCTATAAATCCAGCATTTGATGCGAGGGGGATTTAATTCAGCGAGTCACGGCTCGTTGATGACGCAAGGCATATGGCATCCGGTTCGGCGCACAACGGCCTTTGAAACAACGGCAATTCATTGAGAACTCTCTGTTTCCTCATTCCCACTCGATCGTCCCCGGCGGCTTCGACGTATAGTCGTACACCACGCGGTTGATGCCCTGCACCTCGTTGATGATGCGCGTCGCGCAGCGGCTGAGGAAGGCGGCGTCGAAGGGGTAGATGTCGGCGGTCATCCCATCGGTCGAGGTGACCGCGCGCAGCGCGCAGACATGGTCGTAGGTGCGGTAATCGCCCATCACGCCGACGGTCTTGACCGGCAGCAGCACCGCGAACGCCTGCCAGATCGCGTCGTAGAGCCCGGCGTTGCGGATTTCTTCCAGATACACCGCGTCGGCCTTGCGCAGGATGTCGCAGCGCTCCTTGCTGACTTCGCCGGGGATGCGGATCGCCAGACCAGGACCGGGGAAGGGGTGACGGCCGACGAAGATGTCGGGAAGGCCCAGCTCCTTGCCGAGCAGGCGCACTTCGTCCTTGAACAATTCGCGCAGCGGTTCGACCAGCGCCATCTTCATGCGCGCGGGCAGGCCGCCGACATTATGGTGGCTCTTGATCGTCACGCTCGGCCCGCCGGTGAACGAGACGCTTTCGATGACGTCGGGGTAGAGCGTGCCCTGCGCGAGGAAATCGGCGCCGCCGAGCTTCTGCGCTTCCTCGTCGAACACATTGATGAATTCGCCGCCGATGAACTTGCGCTTCGCCTCGGGATCGGTGACCCCGGCGAGGCCCGCCATGAAGCGTTGCTCGGCGTCGACCACGACCAGCGGGATATTATAATGGTCGCGGAACAGCCGCTCGACCTGCTCGCGCTCGTTCATGCGCAAGAGGCCGTGGTCGACGAAGACGCAGGTCAGCTGCTCGCCGATCGCTTCATGGATCAGCACCGCGGCGACCGCGCTGTCGACCCCGCCCGACAGCCCGCACAGCACGCGCTTGTCGCCCACCTGGGCGCGGATCTCGGCAATTTTCGTTGCGCGGAACTCGGCCATCGTCCAGTCGCCGCTGCAACCGCAGACATGACGGACGAAATTGGCAATCAGCTTGGCGCCGTCGGGGGTGTGGACAACCTCGGGGTGGAATTGCGTACCGTAATAGCGGCGCTCGTCGTCAGCGATCAGCGCAAAGGGCGCGCCATCGCTGACCGCGACGATACGGAAGCCGGGAGCGAACTTGGTGACCTTGTCGCCATGGCTCATCCACACCTGATGGCGCTCGCCGACTGCCCACAGGCCGTCGAAGAGGACACAAGGTTCGGTGACGGTCAGGAAGGCGCGGCCGAATTCGCCGTCGCGTTCGCCATCGGCACCGCCGGGTTCGACCTGCCCGCCGAGCTGCTGGCTCATCACCTGCTGCCCGTAACAGATGCCGAGGATCGGCAGGCCGCTGTCGAATACCGATTGCGGCGCGCGTGGGCTGCCGTCGGCGGGGACCGACGCGGGCGAGCCCGACAGGATGATCCCCTGGGGCTGCATGCGTTCGAGCGCGGCTTCGGCCTGCGTGAACGGGACGATCTCGCTATAGACGCCGGCTTCGCGGACGCGGCGGGCGATGAGCTGGGTCACCTGGCTGCCGAAATCGATGATCAGGATCGATTCAGCTGCGGCGGATGTGTCTGGAGTCGGCATGGCTGGCCGATAAGGGCGCGCGGCCATGCTGTCCAGCGGTCGATATGGCCGGTTGGTGGAACGGCGATGGTCTCGACACATTGTTGCGACAATTGCGACATAAATGAACCGCCGACACAAAAGATCGTCATGGTCGGTTCACGCCTACCGCGCCAATAACGACCAAGATAAAAACAGAAAGCCTCTCCCCCGATGAATAAATCTCGCCTGTCCCTGTCCGCGCGCGCCGCATTGCTGACCGCCAGCGCCGCGCTCGCCTGGCCTGCCCTGGCCGAGACCGAAACGATGCCGACGAGCGTCGCGGCCACCGCGACCGCCGAGCAGCCCGCCGATCCGGTCGTCTCGGCATCCGACGATGGCGAGGACGATTTTGACGCGATCGACGGCGACGAAATCGTCGTCACCGCACCGCGGCTCGCCGGGCAGCTGGACACCGACATCAAGGCCGAGGCCGAGCTCGATGAGGCGGCGATCGCCAGCTATGGCGTGTCGAACGTGTCCGAACTGCTCGACGCGCTGGCGCCCCAGACGCGCTCGGGGCGCGGGCGCGGCGGCGGGCGGCCGATCATCCTGGTCAACGGGCGCCGCATCGGCGGTTTTGGCGAGGTCCGCAACCTGCCACCCGAGGCGATCGCCAAGGTCGAGGTGTTCCCCGAAGAGGTCGCGCTGCAATATGGCTATTCGGCCGACGAGCGCGTCGTCAACATGGTGCTCAAGCCCAATTTCCGCCAGATCGCGGTCGAGGCCGAAGGCGGCATCCCGACACAGGGCGGCCGACTCCAGGGCGAAATTGAGCCCAGTTTCCTGATGATCGGTGAAAACGGCCGTCTGAACGTCAACGCCGGTTGGGAACATAGATCGATGCTGCTCGAGAGCGAGCGCAATCTCGATTATGACGACCCCGCACAGGCCGCCGAAGCCCCGGCGCGCAGCCTGCTTGGTGCGTCCGACGAGTATAGGATCGACGCGACGATCCAGCGCAGCCTGAACAAGCTTACCGACGCGTCGATCAACTTGCGGTTCGACCAGACCGACAGCCTGTCGCTGCTCGGCCCCGGCGTCGGCGGCGTGACCGACCCGCTGGAGCGCGACAGCCGCAGCCGCAACCTGACGACGACCGCAAGCGTCAACGGGATGCTCGGCGACTGGCGCTGGTCGGTGTCGGGCAATTATGCCGACGCCGATCAACGCACCTTTACCGACCGCATCAGCGGCGCCCGCGACCGGTTCGACAGCAGTCAGCAGACCTTTGGCGGCAACGCCAACCTGTCGGGCACGGTGACCGAAGGATGGGCGGGACCGATCCGTCTTTCGGCGACGGGGAGCTATTCGGGCCTGCGGTTCGACAGCCAGTCCGAACGTTCGGGCGCGATCACGACCACCAATCTGACACGCGACCTGCCGGGGGTGTTCGGATCGCTGACCGTACCGTTGCTCGATCCAGAATATGAGGTTGGCAATATCGGCCGCGTGTCGCTGACGCTGAGCGGCCAATATCAGGATCCGAGCGATTTTGCGGCGCTGAAAAGCTGGGGCGCGAACCTCAACTGGGGGGTGACCGACAATCTGTCGCTGATCGCGAGCTTCAATCAGGATGAGGCGGCGCCGGGTATCCAGCAACTCGGCGCGGCGCCGCTGGTGACCCCCGCGGTGACCTATTATGATTTCGCGACCGGCCAGACAGTGCAGATCACGACGACGACGGGCGGCAATCCCTTGCTGCTTGCCGAGCAGCGCCGCGACCTGAAGCTGGGCCTCAATTGGTCGCCGCCGATGGTCGAGGGGCTGAATTTCTCGGTCAATTACAACCGCAACAACAGCAGCGACACCGCGAACAGCTTTCCGTTGCTGACGCCCGAGATCGAAGCGGCCTTTCCCGACCGGGTGACCCGCGATGCCAATGGGGTGCTGATCGCGCTGGACCAGCGGCCGGTCAATTTCGACCAGGTGGAAAATTCGCAAATCCGCTGGGGGCTGAACTTCGGCAAAAGCTTTGGCCAGCAGTCGCAGCCCGGCGCGGGGGCAGGGCGACCCGGTGGCGGGCGCCCCGACGGCGCTGGCGCGGGTCGCCCGCGCGGCGGTGGTGGCGGCGGGCGGCGTATGGGCGGCGGCGGTCGCGGCCCCGGCGGTCCGGGTGGCATGTTCGGCGGCCCGCAGGGCGGGCGCTGGCAGGTGTCGCTGTATCACACCATCAAGCTGACCGATAAGGTACTGATCCGACCCGGCGTACCCGAACTCGACCTGCTCGACGGGTCGGCGACCGGCAGCGGCGGCGGCAGCAACCGCCACCTGTTCGAGCTCGACGGCGGTCTGTTCAACAAGGGGATGGGCGTGCGGCTCAGCGCCAAATATGACAGCGGCAGCACGGTCACCGGCGGCACCGCGGGCGACCTGAAATTCGGCGACCTTGCGACGTTCAACCTGCGTTTCTTCGTCGACCTGAACCAGAAGCCAAAGCTGACAGAGAAGCTGCCGTTCCTCAAAGGATCGCGGGTGCGGCTGTCGATCGACAATCTGTTCGACGCGCAGCGCAAGATCACCGATGCGAACGGACTGGTGCCGCTCAATTACCAGCCGGGCTATATCGACCCGCTGGGGCGCTACATCGAGCTGGAGTGGCGCAAGACGTTCTAGGCGGCAAGCCCGGCGGTACCGACGGCGCCTTCGGGCGCCGAAGGACCGGGTACGAAGGTCAGCGCTTTGGCGAACTGCGCGGTGCAGCTAGCCCAGCTGTACCGCGCGCCGAGCGCTTCGGCGTCGGTACGGTCGCACGCGAGCGCCATGTCGATCGCGTGGCCCAGATCCTCGTCGAGCGCGCCGGCGTCACCCTGAATGATGTCGCCGGGCCCGGGCACCGGATAGGCCGCCACGGGGGTGCCGCAACTGAGCGCCTCGATGACAACCAGGCCAAAGGTGTCGGTGCGGCTGGGGAAGACAAAGACGTCGGCGCCGGCATAGGCCGCGGCGAGCGTTTCGCCACCGAGCTTGCCAAGAAACAGGACGCCGCGATGCTGCGCCTTCAGCGCTGCGAGCGCGGGGCCGTCACCGACGATGACCTTGGTACCCGGCCGGTCGATGTCCAGGAAAGCGCCGATATTCTTCTCGACCGCGACGCGGCCGACATAGAGCTGGATCGGCCGCGGCAGGTCGGCATAGGCGGGATGAGGGGCGCGGTCGGCGTGGAACAGGTCGTGATCCACCCCACGTTCCCACATCATCGTCTGGCCGAGGCCCTGATCGGCGAGCTCGCGCGCCAGGCTGCGCGTCGCGACCATGATGTGCCGGGCGGGGCGATGGAACCAGCGAATGAAGCGCCACACGAACGCGGGCGATAGCGGTAGCCGCGCCGCGACATATTCGGGAAAGCGCGTGTGGTAGGCGGTGGTGAAGGGAAAGCCGTGCTTCATGCACCAGCGCCGCGCCGCCAGCCCCAGCGGTCCTTCGGTCGAGATATGGATGGCCTGCGGGGCAAAGGTGCGGATATGCCGCCCGACCTTGCGCCACCCCGCGAACGCGAGGCGAATTTCGGGGTAGGAGGGGCAGGGGATCGAGCGGAACAGGTCGGGAGAGATGATCTCGACCTCATGCCCCGCGGCGCGCAATTCGGCGATCGTTGCTTGCAGCGTGCGAACCACCCCGTTGATCTGCGGCTCCCATGCGTCGCTGACGATAAGTATCCTCATGCAGCACGCGCCGGAGCGGGGAGTTCGAGCGTTGCCGGGACTGCCCGCGCCGCGACCTCGTCGGCCCAGTGGAGGATTTCCATCGTTCCGTCATGATGTTCGACCAGCGCGGTGCAGCCTTCGACCCAGTCGCCGTCGTTATAATATTCGGTGCCCTCGATCTCGCGCATCTCGGCGCTGTGGATATGGCCGCACACGACGCCGTCGACCCCGCGCGAGCGCGCCGCATGCGCGACCACCTCTTCGTAGCGGCCGATGAACTGGACGGCGTTCTTGACCTTGTGCTTGGCGACCATCGACAGCGACCAATAGGGCAGGCCGAACGCGCTGCGGATGCGGTTCACGACCACATTGCACTTCATCAGCGCGGTGTAGGCGGCGTCGCCGACAAAGGCGAGCCAGCGATGCGCGAGCATCACGGCGTCGAATTCGTCACCGTGGACGACGAGCAGCTTGCGGCCGTCGGCGGTTTCGTGGATCGCCTCGCGCCGGATCTCGACCCCGCCGAAATCGAAGCCGTCAAACGGCTTGCACATTTCGTCATGATTGCCAGGGACATAGACGACGCGCGTGCCGCGCTTCGCGCGCTTGAGCACCCGCCACACGACGTCATTATGCTCGGGCGGCCAGAAGTGGCGCTTCTTGAGCCGCCAGCCGTCGATGATGTCGCCGACCAGGTAGAGCGTCTCGCAGTCGACATGGTCGAAGAAGTCGATCAGCATCGCGGCGTTGCAGCCGCGCGTGCCGAGGTGGATGTCGCTCACCCATACGGTGCGATAGCTCCGCCGTTCGCCGATCAGCCGCTCGGGGACGTGCGGGTCGGTCGTGAACGGATCGGGGAAACGCGCGGGGATGGGCAGGGTCGAAATCGAGGCCATGTCACACTCCGTCAGCAGCCTTGGCTGCCCACGGGCTAGACAGGAGTTTTGTTACACCCTTCGACTCAAAGTCGCGACATTATGGGGACGGTTCGGCGTCACTTGTGTGACGTTGCCTATTTGACACATATGCCGTTAACCATGATCCAATCAGGTTCGCCTGATCACCAGGTTCCTGATTTCGCTCATATCTTCGATCGCGAAGCGCACACCTTCGCGGCCGAGGCCGCTGTCCTTCACCCCGCCATAGGGCATATTGTCGACGCGGTAGCTCGACACGTCGTTGACGACGATGCCGCCGACGTCAAGATGATCCCACGCCGCCAGTACTTTCTGGATGTCGCTGGTGAACAGCCCGGCCTGCAAGCCGAACTTGCTGTCGTTGACCTCGGCGAGCGCGGCCTCCCACTCAGTGAATTTCGAAAGCACGACGACGGGGCCGAAAGCTTCCTCGACGACGACATCGGCGTCCGCGGGCACATTCTCCAGCAGCGCGGCCTCGAGCATATTGCCTTCGCACCCCCCGCCCGCGAGCAGGGTCGCGCCCGCGGCGACCGCATCGTCGATCCAGCCCTTCAGCCGCTGCGCTTCCTTGACCGAAATCATCGGCCCGATGAAAGTATCGCGCAGCTTGGGATCGCCTGATTTCAGTGTCTTGACCTTCGCGGTGAGCATATCGCGGAAGGTGTCGTAGATGTCGGCGTGGATAATGACGCGCTGGACATGGATGCAGCTTTGTCCCGACTGGTAATAGCCGCCAAAGATGATCCGCGCGAGCGCGTGGTCGAGGTCGGCATCCTTGTCGACGACCACCGCGGCGTTGCCGCCGAGCTCAAGCACGACCTTTTTCTTCCCCGCCTTGGCCTTCAAATCCCAGCCGACGCCGGGCGAGCCCGTGAAGGATAGCAGTTTCAGCCGCTCGTCGGTGGTGAACAGGTCGGCCCCGGCGCGGCTCGCGGGAAGGATGCTGAACGCCCCCTCGGGCAGAATATCGCATTCGGCCAGCACCTCGCCCATGATGATCGCGCCCAATGGCGTCATCGACGCGGGCTTCATCACGAAGGGGCAGCCGATCGCGATTGCCGGGGCGATCTTGTGCGCGGCAAGGTTCAGCGGAAAGTTGAACGGCGAGATGAAGCTGCACGGGCCGATCGGCACCCGCTTCCACATCCCCATATAGCCCTTGGCGCGCGCCGAAATGTCGAGCGGCTGGACCTCGCCATAGTTGCGGGTGGCTTCCTCGGCGGCGATGCGAAAGGTGTCGATCAGGCGGCTGACCTCGCCCTCGCTGTCGGCGATCGGCTTTCCCGCCTCGATACAGAGCGCAAAAGCGAGCTCGTCGAAGCGCTCCTGAAAGCGCATAACGCAATGATTAAGAACGTCACGCTTCTCGAAACTCGCCAACCGCGCCATCGGCTCGGCAGCGCGGACGGCGCCTGCGATCGCCTCGTCGATGACGTCGGGGGTCGCGAGCGCAGTACGGAAGGCGACCTTGCCGGTGAACTTGTCGATCACCTCGAGGTCGGTGTTCGGCTGCGCCGCCTTGTTGTTGAGGTAGAGTGGATAGACGGTTTTGAGTTTCATAGTCTCACATCTCCGTTCCCCGGCGAATGCCGGGGTCCCGGGCTAAAACGCGCAGCGTCGGCGCAAGGGTGCTCTGGACCGCGGCGTTCGCCGGGGTCCAGCAAGCAGGAAAATCAGAGCTCCTTCGACAGCTTCTTGATGTCGATGTTCAAAATCTGGTCATTCTCCGAATAATCGACCGGACAGTCGATCAGGTGGACGCCGGGCGTATCGCGCGTGTGCGCCAGCAGCGCTTTCAGATGCGCCGCGCTTTCGACGCGATGCCCGTGCGCGCCATAAGCCTCCGCATATTTGACGAAATCGGGGTTGCCATAGGTCAGCCCCCAATCCTTGAAGCCCATGTTCGCCTGCTTCCAGCGGATCATGCCATAACTGTTGTCGTTGAGGATCAGCACCGTGATGTTGAGCCCCAGGCGCACCGCGGTCTCCATCTCCTGGCTGTTCATCATGAAGCCGCCGTCGCCGCAGATCGCCATGACCTTGCGGTCGGGATAGACCATCGCCGACATCATCGCGCTGGGCAGCCCGGCGCCCATCGTCGCCAGCGCATTGTCGAGCAGCACGGTGTTGGGGCGATAGGCGGTGTAACCGCGCGCGAACCAGATTTTATACACGCCGTTGTCGAGGCAGATGATCCCGTCGTCGGGCATCGCATCGCGGATCGATTGCACCAGATGCGGCGGAAAGATCGGGAAACGCGCATCCTTGGCCAGCGGAGCAGTATGTTCGACCTCGGCCTGACGATAGGCGAGCAGATGGTCGAATTTCCACCCGCCATTGGGGACGATGTCCTCCTTCATCTGCCAGATCGCATTGGCGATGTCGCCGATGACCTCGATGTCAGGGAAATAGACCGGATCGACCTCGGCGGTCTTGGTCGACACATGGATCACCGTCGGGCCGCCCTGCTTCATGAAGAAGGGGGGTTTTTCGATCACGTCATGCCCCAGGTTGACGATACAGTCCGACGCCTCGACCGCGCGGTGGACAAAATCGCCCGCCGACAGCGCCGCGCAGCCGAGGAATTTCGGATGCCGCTCGTCGATCACCCCCTTGCCGAGCTGGGTGGTGAGGAATGGAATACCGGTCTTTTCGATGAATTGCAGCAGCATGCGGCTGGTCATCGTGCGGTTGGCGCCGGCGCCGATGACGAGGACGGGCGAGGTCGCTTCCTCCAGCGCCTTCACCGCTTCGCGGATCGATTTGACGTCGGCGGTCGGGCGGCGGCTATGGCTGCGCTTCAGCGGGGTCGAATCGGTATGTTCATCGGCAATGTCCTCGGGCAGTTCGATGTGCACCGCGCCGGGCTTTTCCTCCTCGGCCAGGCGAAACGCCTCGCGCACCCGGCTCGGGATATTGTCCGACGACGCCATCTGGTGGGTGAATTTGGTGATCGGCCCCATCATCGCGACGACGTCGAGAATTTGGAACCGGCCCTGTTTGGACTTCTTGATCGGCTTTTGCCCGGTAATCATCATCATCGGCATGCCGCCGAGCTGGGCATAGGCCGCCGCGGTGACGAAGTTGGTCGCGCCGGGACCGAGCGTCGCGAGGCAGACGCCGGTCTTGCCGGTATGGCGGCCATAGGTGGCGGCCATGAAGCCCGCGCCCTGTTCGTGGCGGGTCAGGATCAGCTTGATCTTGGTCGACCGCGACAGGCTGTCGAGGAAGTCGAGATTCTCCTCACCCGGAACGCCGAAAATATACTCGACGCCTTCTTCTTCCAGGCAGTCGATGAACAGGTCGGATGCTTTTTTCATGTGACAGTCGCCCCCTCAGCCACGCACCACCCCGGTGCGGCCCCAAGCCATGCTGGCGACCCACAGCATGAATATCGGTGCAGCGGCTCCCGTCGTCCAGGCCGCGAGTCCCTGCTGCTCCGGGGAAGTTTGTAACGAGGGGGGAGGGGGTTGTCACCCTGTGCGGCGTCGCGGCCGTCCGATCAGCGCCGATCGATGCGAAGATCGCGGTCAAGGCGGCCGGCGACCTGCGATCCGGCGGGAATTTCGGCGCTGCGCCCGGTGGCGACGAAGGGCAGGAACAGAAAGGCGGCCGCGGTGGCCGCCGCATCGTCGGCGCCGCCCTTGCCTTTCGCTTCCAGCGCGCCGCTGATCCGCACCGTGCCGCCGGGCAGCTCGGCATAGAGCAGCTGGACTTCAAGTTTGCCTTTTTTGCCGAACGCACCGCGCTGGTCGGCCTGGCTCAGCTGGCCGACGACGACGGCATCGGCGGGGATCGCAACGATGCCGTCGATGACCAGCGGCGACGAGACCTTCAGATGGAGGAGGTCGCCCTTGACGCTTTTCTTGCTGGAAACGGCATTGGTGGTGACCAGATCGATGACGGTCCCCGCGGGAACCAGAATCGGCGTTTCGGACGCGCTGGCAATCGGCGCCGGGGCGCGATCGTCCTGACCGGCCGCGGGGCTGGCAAGCGCCAGGCCGATGCCGATCGCGGCGGCGCCAAGCGCGGTCATAGCCCGGCCGGCACCGCGCGCGGGATTTCCACATCCTGCTCGACGAAGCCGGTCATCAGTTCGCCCGCCTTGATCTTGGCGTTGTTGCCCTTGGCAAACAGGCCGAGCGGACCGAGCGCGAGGACGCCCAGCGCCGTCTCGCCGCCGCCGCCGGCCCCCTTGGCGGCGTTGCTGCCGTTGATCGGAATCTGCAGGCCGCGGCTTTCGACGTAGAGAAGCTTTGCCTCCAACTTGCCCGATTTGCCCACATTGCCGCTGCCCGTCGCGGCGGTGACCTCGCCCCACGCCGTGGCACCCACCGCGATGACGACGTCTCCGTCGACGATCACCGGCTTGTCGACGCGCAATTTGAAGCGATGGCCCGCCCGATGCGTCTTGGTCGTCACTTCGTTGACCACCATGAAATGGATCGGCGTGTCGCGCCGCAACAGCAGCGGCAAGACGACCGGCGCCGCCGGTAGCGCGGCGGGTTCGACCGTCACCGGTTCGGTCGCGGCGACCACCGGAGCCGGTGTATCGACCGGCGCGGCCTGCAACGCCAGCATCGACCAAGCCGCGGCCAGCGCCGCTGAAAGTGCAGTCATGATATCCCCCAGAAACCCCAGCGGCTTTTAGGCCATGAACGGCGCGATTTGCCAAGATAAAATCTGGTTGACCTGGGCCCGCATGGCGATGGATGAAAGCGCATCAATTGGGGGAGCAATATCATGAAGCGAATCAATTTCCTCGCGGCGGTCGCCGTGACCGCAATGGCCGTCGCAACGCCGGCAATCGCGAAGAAAAAGGACGTGGCCTATATCGTGGTCAACGAAGAAATGGGCGTCCCGGTCTTTCCGCACGACATTACCGACAAACCGTACCGGATCGTCGGCGTGGTGACCGCAGGGGTGCGCAAAGCGACGATTTTCAGCAAGGAACCGTCGCAGCAGAAAATCTATAACGAGATCTGGGAACGTGGCGAAAAGCTTGGTGCCGATGCCGTGATCGGCGCCAAATATGGCGACAGCCACATCACCGCGCTCAGCTGGGGCAACACCAAGGCCGGCGGCGTCGCGATCAAGTTCCTGACCGAGGCAGAAATCGCCGCTGGGACCAAGGGCGACACGCTCGAGGGTTTCGACCCCGCGGCGTGGACCGGCAAGACCAAATAAGCGCGTCCGCCGCGGGCCGGGCGGTTGGACGAAACGGAAAGGGGAGCAGCGTTGCCGCTCCCCTTTTTGAAATCGACTCAGTCGATGTCGAACAATCCCGCCAGCTGCTCGACCATCGTCCCGCCCAGCTGTTCGGCGTCCATGATCGTCACCGCGCGGCTGTAGTATCGCGTCACATCATGGCCGATCCCGATCGCGCACAGTTCGACCGGCGAGCGGTTTTCGATCCAGTCGATCACCTGGCGCAGATGCTGGTCGAGATAGGCGCCATGGTTGACCGACAGGGTGCTGTCGTCGACCGGCGCGCCGTCTGAAATCACCATCAGGATGCGGCGTTCTTCGGGGCGATTGATGATCCGCTGGTGCGCCCACATCAGCGCCTCTCCGTCGATATTTTCCTTGAGCAGCCCTTCGCGCATCATCAGCCCGAGCGATTTGCGCGCGCGGCGATAGGGCTCGTCGGCGGGCTTGTAGATGATGTGGCGCAAATCGTTGAGGCGGCCGGGGTGCGCGGGGCGACCGGCGGCAAGCCAGTCCTCGCGGCTCTGCCCGCCCTTCCACGTTCGCGTCGTGAAGCCAAGGATTTCGGTCTTCACCCCGCAGCGTTCGAGCGTGCGCGCGAGGATGTCGGCGCTGATCGCCGCGATGCTGATCGGCCGCCCGCGCATCGACCCCGAATTGTCGATCAGCAGGGTGACGACGGTGTCGCGAAAATCGGTATCGCGCTCGATCTTGTAACTCAGCGACTGGCCGGGCGAGACGATGACGCGTGCGAGCCGCGCCGCGTCGAGCTGGCCTTCCTCCTGGTCGAAATCCCACGCGCGGTTCTGCTGCGCCATGAGGCGGCGTTGCAGCCTGTTGGCGAGCTTTGTCACCGCGCCCTGCAGATGCTGCATCTGCTGGTCGAGATAGGCGCGCAGCCGGGTCAGTTCGTCGGCATCGCACAGCTCGGTCGCGAGGATGATCTCGTCATGCTTTTCGGTGAAGCGCAAATAGTTGAAATCGGGAATGTCGCTCGGCAGGCGATTGGGGCGCACGGGCAACATGCCCTCATCGCCTTCGCCGCCCATTTCGGGCTCGCCGTCGGCTTCCATTTCCTGCGCATCGGGGTCGCTGTCGCCGTCGTCGGCCTGATCGCCCGCCATTTCGGCGCGCGCGTCGACCTGCGATTCCCCGGCGCCGCCGTCTTCGCTGTCCTGCTCTTCCTGACTCTCGTCGGCCTCGCTCTCATCTTCCTCGCCGCCGTCCTCGGCACCCTCGTTCACCGGCTCGTCGCTCTGGATCAGGTCGAGGTGGCGCAGCGCGAGCTTGGCGGTCTCGGCAAAGGCGGCCTGATCGTCGAGCAGCATCGACAGCGCGGTCAGGTCGCCGCCGGCCTCCTTGGCGATCCATTCGCGGACCAGTGACAGGCCGGTTTCGGTGCCCTGCGGCGCCTGATCGCCGGTCAGCGCCTCGCGCAGCATCAGTTCGAGCGCGCTCGAGATCGGCACATCGTCGCGCCCCTGCGCGCGGCTGATCGGATCGCTCCGCATCCGCATCGCGAGGCTCGCCGACAGGTTCGCGCGCATGCCGTCCATGTGGCGCGCGCCGAGCGCCTCGATCCGCGCTCGCTCCATCGCGTCGAACGCGGCGGCGGCGAGCGGTTCGGCGGGGCGCGCCGCGGCGTGCAATTTCTCGCTGTGATGCTTCATGCGCAGTGCATAGGAATCGGCAAAACCGCGCGCTTCGGCGACCTGATCCGCCGGCAGCGTGCGCGAGGGCGTCGGCACCTTGATCGCCTTGCCGATCTGCGCCGGGGCATCGGCGGTGAACCCCACCTCGACCTCGGCATCGCGCGTCACCGCACGCGCGACGCTGGATAGCGCGGCCTTGAAATCGTCGAGGGGCGAGGAGGCGGTCATCGAGTCGGCTCTAACCAGCTTTGACCATCGAAGGAAATCCCCTTTATCGTCACCCCGGGTCAAGCCCGGGGTGACGAAGAGAGGATAGCCAAAGCGATAGCTAAGCTCGCTTGACGCGGCACCGCCGCGGGAGCATCCGGCGTGGATGAGCTCTCCCGCCCTGTCCCCCATGAAACGCCCCTGGATCGTAATCCTTTGCGCTGCCGTCATCGTCACGCTGGCGATGGGGGTGCGCCAGTCGTTCGGGCTGTTCCTGCCGCAGATGAGCGTCGATATCGGGATCAGCCGCTCCGACTTCGGGCTGGCGATGGCGCTGCAGAATCTGCTCTTCGGGCTGGTCCAGCCCTTCGTTGGCGCGCTCGCCGACAAGCATGGCGCGGGACGCGTCGTGCTGGCGGGGGCGCTGCTCTACGCGCTCGGGCTGATCGGCGCCGCGTTTGCGACCGACGCGATCGGGCTGCACATCAGTTTCGGCATCTTCATCGGCATGGCGCAGTCGGCGACGACCTTTGTCGTCGTGCTGGGCGCGGTGGGGCGCGTCGTCAGCCCGGAGAAGCGCAGCAGCGCGTTCGGCATCGTCACCGCGGGCGGCTCGCTCGGCCAGTTCCTCGTCGTGCCGCTGGCGTCGCGGCTGCTACGCGACATCGGTTATCACGAAACGCTGTTGATTATGGCGGTGATGGTCGGACTGTGTGGCCTGCTTGCCATCGGCGTTGCGGGTCGAGCCGGCAGTTCGGGAACCGAGGAGGTCGAGCAGCAGACCGCCCGCGAAGCATTGCAGGAGGCGGTGGTGCACCGCGGCTTCTGGCTGCTCAACGCCGGATTTTTTGTGTGCGGTTTTCACATCGCCTTCATCGCGACCCACCTTCCCGCCTATCTCGACGACCAGGGGCTGGGGACCAATATCGGCTGGCAGGTGCTGGCGCTGGTCGGGCTGTTCAATATCCTCGGTTCCTACGTGTTCGGCCGTGCCGGTGATGTGCTGCGCCAGAAATACGTCCTCTCGGCGCTCTATGTCGCGCGCTCGGTGGTGATCGCGCTGTTCCTGTTCGTGCCACTCAGCCACGCGAGCGCGCTGGTGTTCGCGGGGGCGATGGGGTTCCTGTGGCTCGGCACCGTGCCGCTGACCAGCGGCATCGTCGGGCGCATCTTTGGCATCCGCTATCTCTCGATGCTCTATGGCATCGTGTTTTTGAGCCATCAGGTCGGCAGCTTTTTCGGCGCGTGGGTGGCGGGGCTGATCTTTGACGCCACGGGCAGCTATAATATCGCCTGGGGCATTTCGATCGCGCTCGGGTTGTTCGCCGGGCTCGTCCACCTGCCGATCGCCGACGCGCCGGTCAGACGGCTGCAACCGGCGTGAGGTTGCAGCGGCAGGACTGCATTGCGCTGGCGCTGTTTGCGGCCGTTGCGGCGGGCGGCCTGTGGCTGTGGGCCGGCGCGGGGCCGGTCGTCTGGCTCAGCAGTTTCGCGATCATGTGCGGCTTTTAAGGCGCGACGATCACCGGGACGCGATTGCAGATCGCTTCATCATCGGGCTTCGGATCGGCCGGGTCGGGCGTCAGGCGAAACGCATGCGCGAGGTGGGTCGGGTTGCGCTCGGGCCGCGCCCGCTTGCCCGCTACGACATCGACGAAATCGCGGCACGCCGCCGCGCTGCGCAGGAAATTGCTGTGGCCAGTGGCGCTGCGCGACACGTCGGTGGTGTCGACGATGGTCAGTCCGGCGCGCGCCACCGGATAACAGCGCACCGGAAGCCCCTTCGCCTTCAGGTCGGCCGCCTCGAACGGGTCGAAGCAATAGGGTGAGCCAAGCCGCGGATAGCCGTGCAGCGCGCGCGATGCGGCCAGCGCCTTGTCGGCGTGCGAGACATAAACGGTGATCCGCCGGTCGTTGGCGACGCGGCGCGGCGACAGCACCTCTTCCTCGATGTCGCGTTCGAATGTTTCGCGGTCGATGTCGGGCGATGCCAGAATGACGTTCGAGATATTGCTGCTGTCGGCGCTGCTCGACGCGCGATCGACGTAGGCGATGGCGGGAATGACCAGCCGCGCGCCCAGCGAGTGCGACACGACGACGATTTCCTTGACCCACGGCCGCTCGGCCAGCGTCTTCAGGAAATCGCGGAAATTGCGGACGTCGTGATACATGTTGGTTTCGTCGACCGCATAGCTCAGCACCTCGCCTTGCGACGGCCAGCTATATTCGATCACCGGCCCGTCGAACCCGGTCATCCGCGCAATCTGCGCGGCGTCCTTCGACGTCGATTCGAACGTCTCGCGATAGCCATGGACATAGAGCAGGACGCGTCCCTGACGCCGGTCGGTTTCGGCCTGCAAGGCGGTCCACCAGTCGGCGGAATCCTGGAACGCGATCGGGGTGCGCAACCTTGTCTTGCCGCCCACCTCGGTCTCGCGCGGCACAGCAAAGCGGCCATAGCGGATCTTGTCGCCGCGGTGGCGGAGCAGGCTGATGTCGGAGGAGCGGCAGTCGGGAAGGCGGCTGGTTGCAAAGAACAACGGCAGCGCGTCTCCATCGATCACCGCGCCCGGCTGGGCGGTGCAGCGCGGGTCGGCGACATAATCGGCGTGGCGAACCTTGCCATAATCGACCGCCGCGATGCAGCCGGACAGGGTCAGGGCGGCGGTCGCCACCATCAGGTGGCGCAGCAGCGTCACTTGCCGATGACGCTTTCGGGAAGGTCTTCGCCGAACACGCGCTGATAATATTCGGCGACGATCATCCGCTCGGCCTCGTCGCATTTGTTGAGGAACGAGAGGCGGAAGGCGAAGCCGAGATTGTTGAAGATCGCAGCGTTCTGCGCCCAGCTGATCACGGTACGCGGCGACATGACGGTCGAGATGTCGCCGTTGATGAAGCCCTGGCGCGTCAGGTCGGCGACCTTGACCATATTGGCGACCGTCGTGTCGTCGGTGTTCGGCACCTTGGCCAGGATGATCGCGCTTTCGGTCGCGGCGGGCAGATAGTTCAGCGTGACGACGATGTTCCAGCGGTCCATCTGGCCCTGGTTGATCTGCTGCGTGCCATGATAGAGCCCGCTCGTGTCGCCGAGCCCGACGGTGTTCGCGGTCGAGAAGAGGCGGAAATGGGGGTTCGGGCGGATGACGCGGTTCTGGTCGAGCAGCGTCAGCTTGCCCTCGGTCTCCAGCACGCGCTGGATCACGAACATGACGTCGGGGCGCCCCGCATCATATTCGTCGAACACCAGCGCGGTTGGCGTCTGCAGCGCCCAGGGGAGCAGGCCTTCGCGGAACTCGGTGACCTGCTGACCGTCGCGCAGCACGATCGCGTCGCGCCCGACGAGGTCGATGCGGCTGATATGCGCGTCGAGATTGACGCGGATGCACGGCCATTTGAGGCGTGCTGCGACCTGTTCGATATGCGTCGACTTGCCGGTGCCGTGATAGCCCTGCACCATCACGCGGCGGTTGTATTTGAAGCCTGCCAGGATCGCGAGCGTGGTGTCGCCGTCGAAGACATAGGCGGGGTCGAGGTCGGGAACGCGTGCGTCGGCTTCGCTGAACGCCGGCACCTTCATGTCGATGTCGACCCCGAACAGTTCGCGCGCATCGACCTCGACATCGGGCGCCGCAAGCAGCGTCGAGCCGTGGTGATCGGGAAGGCTGTTCGGAATATCGGTCATGTCAAAGATCCAGCGAGGGCGGTCGGGAGAGAGTCGCCGGTCGCTCGGCGCTTCGGCTAGCGCGGTATAGGCGTCGGTTTCAGCTTGCAACGCCTTTTCAAAGCAGGCCGAGCGCCTTCATCACCGCCGACTGGTCATAATAGGGGCGCTCGCAGACGATCTTGTCGCTGTCCGCGGCAAAGACAAAGCTCGCCGCCATCCGGATCCGGAACGCCTTGCCCGTCGGCGCGATCGTGCGCGGGCCAAGTTTCAGCGGGCCGAGATGGGTGCCCGTCAGCCAGAATTCGACGAGCACGGTATCGGTCGCGCCATCGGCGGCAATCGCGATCACCTCGTTCGCCTGATCGGGAAACGGTTCGCGCGACGCCGCGAAATAGGACCGCACCGCTGTTTCTCCGTCAAAGATCGTGCCCGGCCCCAGCAATTCGTAACGCGGATGATCGAACGTCGCGATGACGCCGTCCCAATCATGGGTGATCTCGAGCGCCATATGGCGGCGGACCACTTCGATGCGGGCTTCGTCGAGTTCGCTCATCCTGGCTCTCCCTCAGGCAAAGGCCTTGGTCTTGCGGAGCAGCTGATACGCCGCGACGACCTCGCCCAGCCGCGACTCGTAACTGCGGTCGCCGCCGTTGCGGTCGGGATGATAGCGCCGGACGAGCTCGCTGTAACGCCGCCGTAATGTCGCGCGGTCGGCATCGGCGGGCAGGCCGAGCAATTGCATCGCTGCATGTTCCTCGCGCGTCAGCCCTGGGTTGGCCGCCTCGCGCCGCGCTTCGTCCATCCGCTGACGAAAGCGCGCGCCCAGCGCGTCGATCGGATCCTTGAAATCGGCCCAGCGCGGCGGCAGGTCGGCGCTGCCCGCGGCGCGAAAGGTGCGGCTTTCGGTTTCCCATCCTGCAGTCGGCGACTGCGCCGCCATGATCTGGTCGGCGCTCATGCCTTCAAAGAAATTATAACCCGCGTTGAATTCGCGGACATGGTCGAGGCACAGCCAGCGATATTGCGGCGGCCCATCGGGCGAGCGGGTCCACGATAGCGGGGCGCGAAACTCGCCCGCTTCGCGGCATCCGGGTGCGGCGCAGGGCTCGTCGCGCGGAACGCGGCCATGGAAGCGGTTGGGGCGGGGGGACGTGGACAAAATGCGCTTTCGAGGTGCTGGAGAGGCCTTATAATTTGGCGACGGAGCGCTTATGGTCAACCCCATGAGCAGCAACGGCCCCGTGCAACAAGAGATGGAAAGCCTGCTCAGCGCAGCTTTTCCCGACGCCAATTTCATCCTGAGCAACGATAGCGCGAGCCATCATGGCCATGCCGGCGACGACGGCAGCGGCGAATCGCATTTCAGCCTGACGATCGAATGGGCGGGCTTTGCCGGGATGAACCGCGTCGCCCGCCAACGCACAGTGAACAAGGCGCTCGGCGACCTGCCCGGGCAGCGCGTCCACGCGCTGGCGATCAAGGCGCGCGCGCCGGGGGAATGACGATGGTCGCCAAGGTCAATCTCGCCGCCGCTTTTGCAAAAATCCCGACGGCCTGGAGCCCGCACATCGCGGGCGACATCAACAATTTCCAGATCAAGCTGGTCAAGCTCGACGGCAAGTTCGACTGGCATCACCATGATATAGAGGATGAATTATTCCTCGTCGTCGCCGGACGAATGAAGATGGGCCTACGTAGCGGCGATGTGATTGTCGAACCGGGCGAGTTCATCATCGTGCCGCGCGGTGTCGAACATTGTCCCGAGGCGCTGGACGGGGAATGCCATGTCGTGTTGCTCGAACCGCGATCGACGCTGAACACCGGCAATGTCGAAACCGAAAAGACACGGCGGACGCTGGAAAGGCTGGACTGACCGATGGACATCATCACCCCCTCGACCCACGACCTTGGCGCCTTTGAAGTGCGGCGGACATTGCCCAGCAAATCGCGCACGATGGTCGGGCCGTTCATCTTCGTCGATCAATTCGGCCCGGCGCATTTCGACATCGGCACCGGCATGGATGTGCGCCCGCATCCGCACATCAACCTGGCGACCGTCACCTATTTGTTCGAGGGCGCGATCGAGCATCGCGACAGCCTGGGCACGCGCGCGACGATCCGCCCCGGTGCCTGCAACCTGATGACCGCGGGCCGCGGCATCGTTCATTCGGAGCGCACCCCGGCGGCCGAACGCGCCACCGGATCGGGCATTTCGGGGATGCAGACCTGGCTCGCTTTGCCCGACGGCAAGGAAGAGATCGACCCGGCGTTCGAACATGTTGCAAAGGACGATCTGCCGCTGATCGAGGATGGCAGCGTCTCGGCGCGGGTGATCATGGGCAGCCTGTGGGGCAAGGCGTCGCCGATCACCCAGCATGCCGCGACGATCTATGCCGACATCCTGATGAACGCGGGCGCGGCGATCCCGATCGAAGCCGAGGCCGACGAGCGGGCGGTGCTCGTCGCGCTGGGCGACGCGAGCCTCGATGGCGAACGGCTCGACCGTTACAGCCTCTATATCCTGAAACCCGGGCAGGCGATGACGCTGCGCGCGACCAGCGATGCGCGGGTGATGCTGCTCGGCGGCGAAGCGTTCGCGACGCCGCGCCATGTGTGGTGGAATTTCGTCAGCTCCAGCCGCGACCGCATCAATCAGGCGAAGCACGACTGGAAAGACGGCAAATTCCCGCTCGTCCCCGGCGACAGCGCGGAGTTCATTCCGCTTCCCGAAGTGGCAAAGACGGTGAGTTATCCCTAGAGCGACATCAAACTTGGGGTGTGGCGAGAAGGGGAGTGGCGGGTTTCGACCATTTCCTGTCATCCCCGCGAAGGCGGGGAATCCCGCGTTGCGACGGCGAAAGAAAAGAGCGGGATTCCCGCCTTCGCGGGAATGACGAAGTTAGGTGAGAACGCCAGCTCCCCGCCCCAAAACGGACAATCCTCGCCGGATGGCCTGTGTGACGGACGGTTGTGCCTACTTGCCAGCCGCGACGATCCCCGCCAGATTGGTTTCGAAATAAAACCAAAGGAGCGATGTCGATGACCGACGATTTTGAGCAGATCCGCGTTGAGCTCGCGACCGGCATCGAACTCGACATCGTCGACATCGGCCCGCGCGAAGCGCCGGTGCTGATCTTTCTCCACGGCTTCCCCGAATCGCACCGCACCTGGCGCTATCAACTGCCCTATTTTTCGGGTCGCTTTCGCTGCATCGCACCCGACCAGCGTGGCTATCGCGGGTCGTCGAAGCCGCAGGACGCCGAATCCTATACCCCCGACAAGCTGATCGCCGACATTTTCGCGCTCGCCGATGCGCGCGGCGTGGGCGAATTTACCATCGTCGGCCACGACTGGGGCGGCGCGATTGCTTGGGGAGTGGCGCTGGGCGGCCAGCTGAACGGGCTCCATCCGGCATGGTCGGGGCGCGTGAGGCGCGCCGTCATCGCCAACGCGCCGCATCCGGCGATCTTTCAGCGGCTGCTGTTCACCAATGAACAGCAGCGCGCGGCGAGCCAATATATCAGCATCTTTCGCGACCCGGCGAACGACGCGATCATCGAAGATCACGGCATCGCGGGCATCCTGGCCCACGCCTTTGCCGGGCGGGTGCCGAGCGGCGGTATCCAGCCGCCCGACGAGATCGCGCGATTGCTCAAGGATTGGGAGGATCGCGACGCGTGCCGCGCGATGATCAACTGGTATCGCGGATCGCCGTCGATCGTCCCGGCGATGGACGCACCCTATGCCGCGCCGCCCGCGACGCCGTTTCCCAAGCTCGCTATCCCGACGCTCGTTATCTGGGCGCTCGACGACGTCGCGCTGCCGCCGTGCAACCTTGAGGGTATGGCGGATCTCGTCCCCGATGTGCAGATCGTCCATGTCGCCGACTGCGGCCATTTCGTGCCGTGGGAGGCGCCGGATGCAGTCAATGCCGCGATGGACGATTTCCTGACAAAGGGCTGATGACAGCGACCCGGTTGCCCATCTGAAAAAGGGTGGCGGGCGGCGTGTTCGCCGCCCGCCTGGGGGGGGTCTCGTGGGGTGTGTTGGTGACACGCCAAAGGGTCTGTCCAACGGCAGTTTTCCCCCATTTTCTGCCGTCATCCGAAGATTTTGGAGGGGCGAGTTAACCATAGGTTTGGTGCAAATGGCAGGCTTTCACATTCTCCCCAACTTGCCATACTCGTGTCATGGAAGTCGGAGGACTCAAGGTCGCCTCGATCGTGGACCGGGTTGATGGGCCAGTGAACTGGACGCTCGAGCGCGACGTCCATGTGCTGTACCTGTATGAGGCGGGAAGCTATCACTGGCTGGAAACCTGGCTCGACGACCGGCGGACGTCGCTCGGCGACCCGCTGCCCGGCGAGATGTGGCTCGCGCCCGCCGGGCGCCGCTATCATGGCGAGGCAAAGGGCGGCGGGGTCCGCTATATCGAGGTCGAAATTCCCGCCACCCGGCTGGTCGTGGCGCCGGACACGCGCGCGCTGGCGGCGCATTATGACCTGACGCTTGCGGCGCTGGTGCGTGCGTTGGCCGCGGGCGATGCCGCGGTCGCCGATCCGTTGATCGCGATCCTCGCCAAGACGCTCGAAGGGATGACGGTGCGCGCCGAATCGGCGGCGGTCATTCCGCGGATCAACGACCTGATGGTGCATATCCAGACCCAGCTCGAACTGTCGCTGACGGTCGAGGAGATGGCGGCAGAGGCGGGGATGTCGGTCAACAGTCTGATCGTCCATTTCGCCCGCGCGACGGGCTATACCCCGGCGCAATATATGCTGCGCCAGCGGCTGCGCCGCGCCTGCTGGTTCCTGATGAATCGCCCGCTGTCGGTCGCCGAAATCGCCTTTGCCACCGGCTTTTCCAGCCATGCGCATCTGTGCGCGATCTTTCGCCGCAAGCTCGGCATGTCGCCCGGCGAGTGGCGGCGGCGTCACATATCGGCGATCCTGCCGCCGGCCTGGGAGGAATAGCCCTTCGGCTTCAGTTTTCGGGCCGCAGCAGACAGCCGCTGGTGCCCGCATAGCGCGCGCTGCGCGACGCGAGCAGCGGGACGCTGCCGGTCACGGTCTTGGTCGCCGGGTCTTCGCTCAGCGACACCATCTCCATCCCCGGCTCGAAATCGCTCTGGCAGCTGTCGAGGCTGCGCCCCTGAACATAGCGACACGAGCAGCCGACGCGCGCCGCATAGGCCGAGCCAAGTTCGGCCTGCGCCTTGAACGACGGGAATTTCCAGATCGCAAAGAGGACGAACAGGACCGCGATTACCAGCGCCCAGGGCAGGCAGCCGCCCCAGCGGCTGGGTTTCTTGCGCGGTGTCGGCGGGGGTGCGGCGGGTGTCCCGGGTGGCGGTGCCGCGGTCGGCGTCTCGCCCGTTGAAGGACCGGTCGGGTTGGTGCTAGTCACTGGTGCCATGATCACGAAAAAACGGCTGCTGGCAAGTGCCGCTCTCGCGATGCTCGGGGCCTGGTCGCTGGCGCACGCGGCGGGGCAGGGCAATCTGGCGCCCGCGTCGCCCGCGCCGAAGTTCGGGGCGTCGCTTGACGGCATAAGGCCGACGGAGACGCCGCAAGCGCTGCCCATGCTGCCGGCCGCGATCAAGACGCGCGCCGACGCGCTGTTCGTCGATGCGGAGGATGTCGGGCAAACGCGCGCGCTGCTCGTGCTGCGCGACGGCGAGCTGATCTACGAACGCTATGCCGCGGGTTTTGGCCCCGAAACCAAGCTGATCAGCTGGTCGATGGCGAAAAGCATCACCGCGGTGCTGACCGGCTTTCTGGTCGCCGACGGGCAATTGGCGCTCGACGGGCCGGCGCCGGTGGCGGCATGGCAGCGCAGCGGCGACCCGCGCGGCGCGATCACGCTCAAGAACCTGCTCCATATGTCGGCGGGGCTCGAACATATCGAAAATGGCGATCCGGTGTGGCAGGGCGACACCGTCGCGATGCTGTTCGGCGGCGGCGCCCCCGACATGGCGGGGTTCGCAGAAGCGAAACCCGCGGCGGCGCAGCCCGGCGAGATCTTCAACTACAGCTCGGCGACCAGCGTCATCCTGTCGGACATTTTGGCCGACACGCTGACCCCGTCGCAAAGCCCCGCGGCGCGGCGCGATGCGATGCGCGAATTCATCGCGGGACGCCTCGTCGAGCCGCTTGGGATGCGCAGCCTGACGCCCGAATTCGATGCGAGCGGCACGATGATCGGGGGCTCGATCATGCACGCGACCGCGCGCGATTATGCCAAGTTCGGCGAATTCCTGCGCAATCACGGGGTGGTGAACGGCCAGCGGCTGCTGCCCGAAAGCTGGATGGACTTCATGCTCAGCCCGTCGGCGAACGACCGCGGCTATGGCGGGCATATCTGGCTCAACCGCGCCCGCCCGGCGGGAGCGCAGCCGGCGTTGTGGCCCGACCGCGGCCCCAACGACCTGTTCGCGTGCATCGGCCATCAGGGGCAATATATCATCGTGTCGCCATCGCAGCGGGTAACGATCGTCCGGCTGGGGGTCACCAAGGACGACCAGTTTCCGGCACTGCGCCGCCATCTCGCGGATTTGACCGCAGCGCTTTGAACGGCTGGGGCCACGCCGGGCGCCGATCGCCCAAAGTTCAGGAAAGTTCAGCCCTATGCGCCGCCGATTTGGGTCTCGCGAGGCGCTGGACGCGCGCGCTGTGCACCCGATCTGGCGCCAGCCGGGCAGTGACCGCTTTATCCACCCAATGAAAGAGCATGGGTGGATGCTGGCATAGCGGAAAATAGTAGGAAAGGCCTATTTTAGGGGGCGTCGGTTTTGGGGTAGGGAGCTGCCGTTTTTACCTAACTTTGTCATCCCCGCCTTCGCGGGAATGACGGTAACCGGTCGAAAGCCGACCGAAGTTTCGCCTTACAGCAGGAAGTCGCCGACCAGCGTCGTGACGCAGCGACCGGTCAGTTCGACCATGTCGCCGTCGAGGCGGCAACCGACATGGCCGCCGCGCGCGCTTGCCTGATACGCCGCGAAAGCATCGCGCCCCAGCCGTGCCGCCCAATAGGGGGTGAGCACGCTATGCGCCGATCCGGTCACCGGATCCTCGTCGATCCCGGCGCCCGGCGCGAAGCAACGGCTGACGACATCGGCGCCCGACGGGTCGCCGTCGCCGGGCGCGGTCGCGATATAAAGCACATCGCCGCCGTCCTTGAGCGCGCGGAAATCGGGGGTCAGCGCGCGGACGCTCGCCGCATCGCAATAGGCGATGATCGCATAGCCGCCCGGATGCCACTGCGTTTCGACGGGATCGCCGCCTAGCGCGCGGACGATGTCGGGCATTTCCTTTGGCGCGGGCGGATAAGCGGGCAGCGCCATCCGATAGCCCTCGTCATCGCCATTT
This sequence comes from Sphingopyxis sp., assembly GCF_051861155.1. Taxonomy (GTDB): domain Bacteria; phylum Pseudomonadota; class Alphaproteobacteria; order Sphingomonadales; family Sphingomonadaceae; genus Sphingopyxis. Next base: position 295,577 of record NZ_JBHYDE010000004.1, read on the forward strand.
CGCGCGACCTGCAAGATTCCGGCCTTGCGGGTGCGAAAGCGCATCTCCTGCCGCCAGGGCGCCGCCGACAGCAGCACATGCCCGCTCGCCAGCGTCGCATGGCCGCACAGCGCGACCTCGACCGTCGGGGTGAACCAGCGCAGCTCATAATCGGCCTCGCCGCTTTCATCGGGGATCAGGAAGGCGGTTTCGGCGAGGTTGTTTTCGGCAGCGATCGCCTGCAGCACGCCATCGCCCAGCCATTCCTCGAGCGGCATCACCGCGGCGGGGTTGCCGGTGAAGGCGCGATCGGCAAAGGCATCGACCTGGCTGATCGGTAGCCGCCGCGCCGCGCTCATGGGTAGAGCATCCCGCTCGACCAGCTATCGCCGGTGCGGGTGAACAGGATGCGTTCGTGCAGCCGGTGCGCGCGGTCCTGCCAGAATTCGATCGCGGCGGGGGTCACCCGCCACCCCGACCAGCGCGGCGGACGTGGCACGTCCTGTCGGTCGAACCGCGCCTGCATGTCGGCAAAACGCGCCTCGAACGTCGCACGATCGGCCAGCGGGCGCGACTGGTCGCTCGCCCAGGCGCCGAGCTGGCTGTCGCGGCCGCGGGTCGCGAAATAGGCGTCGGCGGTCGCGTCGTCGACCGGGCTCACCGGCCCTTCGATGCGGATCTGTCGCCGCAGCGATTTCCAGTGAAACAGCAGCGCGACATGCGGGTTCGCCGCCAGCTCGCCGCCCTTGCGGCTGTCGAGATTGGTGTAGAAGACGAAGCCGTCGGGGCCGTGCCCCTTCAGCAACACCATGCGGAGCGACGGGTGACCATTGGTGGTCGTCGTCGCAAGCGCCATCGCGTTGGCGTCGTTGGGCTCGCTGGCGCGTGCGTCGGCGAACCAGTCGTCAAACAGGGCAAAGGGGTCATCGCTCATCCGCCCGGTCATAATGCGGCGCGCGATGACGCGAAAGGCGGAACTTGACCGTTTGGCGACACATTACCACATCGACGCGCAATCGGGCCTTCCCGGCCCATCATTTATCGGGCTACAGGAACAACATGGCAGATCCCTATTCCATCCTGGGCGTCGCAAAGGGCGCGAGCGAAGCGGAGGTGAAGTCCGCCTATCGCAAGCTCGCCAAGGAATTGCACCCCGACAAGAACAAGGACAATCCCAAGGCGTCGGAGAAATTCTCCGAGGTCACGCGGGCGTATGACATCCTGTCCGACAAGACCAAGCGCGCGCAGTTCGATCGCGGCGAGATCGACGGCGACGGCAATCCGGCGATGCCGTTCGGCTATGGCGGGGGCGGCGGTTTTCGCGGCGATCAGCGGACCGGGCCGGGCGGCTTCAGCGGTTTCGGCAACGAGGGCGCCGATTTCGGCGACATTTTCGAAGGCCTGTTCGGGCGCGGCGGTGGCGCCGCGGCGGGCGGCGGGTTCGGCGGCTTCGGCGGGCGCAGCGCGCCGCCGCAAAAGGGCGCCAACGTCGCCTATCGCCTCGCGGTGTCGTTCGTCGATGCCGCGACGCAGGCGCCGCAGCGCATTTCGCTCGCCGATGGCGGCACGATAGATCTGAAATTGCCCGCCGGGGTCGAAACCGGCACCCAAATGCGCCTCGCCGGCAAGGGGCAGGCGGGGCCGGGCGGCACCGGCGACGGCATCGTGACGATCACGGTGAAGGATCATCCGTTCTTCGTGCGCGAAGGTGCCAATATCCGTCTCGACCTGCCGGTGACGCTGAACGAGGCGGTCAAGGGCGCCAAGGTCAAGGTGCCGACCGTCGACGGCCCGGTGATGCTGTCGATCCCGGCGGGATCGACGTCGGGCAAGGTCATGCGGCTGAAGGGCAGGGGGTTCAGCCAGAAGGGCGGCGAACGCGGCGATCAGCTCGTGCGGTTGATGATCGACCTGCCCGCCGACGACGATGCGCTGGTCGCGCTGCTCGCCGGATGGACCGATCCGCGCGCGGTGCGGGCCGATCTTGGCGTGTAAGGCGTGACCGAAGCGAGCGATCAAAAGGCGGCGGATGCCCTGGCCAAACAGGTCGCCGAAGAGGTCGGCAAAGAGTTTCTGGCCGAGGGTCATTCGCCGCATTCGCCCGAAGCGCGCGCCGAACGCGCCAAGCGGATCAAGCTGCGCGCGCGGGCGCAGGGGATCATCGATCGCGGCCGCGAACGGCTTGGTCCCGGGACGCGGGCGTTTCATATCGTCCGCCGCGTCGTCGTCGGCACCTATACTGACGGCTTCATCCACGCCGGCAATCTCGCCTATCTGGCGCTGATCGCGCTCTTTCCCTTCTTCATCCTGCTCGCCGCCGCCTTTTCGCTGATCGGCGGCAGTGTCGGGGGTGAGGCGGCGATCGAGGCGGTGTTTTCGACCATGCCGCCGTCGGTCGCGAGCGCGCTGGCGGGGCCGATCCGCGAAGTGATGACCGCGCGCACCGGCATTTTCCTGTGGCTCGGCGCGCTCGTCGCGCTGTGGACCGTCGGCAGCCTGATCGAAACGGTGCGCGACATTCTGCGCCGCGCCTATGGCACGCATTTCAGCAAGGGGTTCTTCCATTATCGGCTGCTGTCGATCGGCATCATCACCGGGGCCGTGGTGCTGATGCTGTTGTCGTTCAGCATGCAGGTGCTGATCGTCGGGGTCGAACAATTTGTCAGCCGCGTGCTGCCCGAACAATATCAGGCGGTCGGCGTCGTCGCGATTTCGCGCGGGGTGTCGGGGCTCGGGCTGTTCCTTGCCATCTATATGCTGTTCTACAGCCTGACGCCGTCGAAATACCGGCGGCTGAAGCAATGCCCGAAATGGCCGGGTGCGCTGTTCACCACCCTATGGTGGATCGGCGTGACGCTCGCGTTGCCGCCGCTGCTCGCCAGCCTGCTCAGCTATGATGCGACCTATGGCAGCCTGGCGGGGGTGATGGTCGCGCTGTTCTTTTTCTACCTCGTCGGATTGGGTATGGTGATGGGCGCCGAACTGAACGCCGCGCTCGTCGAGGTTGAGGATTTGGGCCATGACGCTATTGGGCGCATCGACGATGTAATGTTTGAAGCCAAAAAGGCCGGAGAAATAAAATGACGGGTCTGATGACGGGCAAGCGCGGGTTGATCATGGGGCTTGCCAACGACAAGTCGCTGGCGTGGGGCATCGCCAAGGCACTGCACGCGCATGGTGCGGAGCTGGCGATTTCGTATCAGGGCGATGTGATGCTCAAGCGGGTGAAGCCGCTCGCCGACGAGCTCGGCTGCGATTTCCTGATCGATTGCGATGTTGCCGACATGGACAATCTGGATGCGGCGTTCGCGACGCTGTCGGCGCGCTGGCCGACGATCGATTTTGTCGTCCACGCAATCGGCTATACCAACAAGGAAGCGCTGCGCGGCCATTATGCCGATGTGACGCTCGACGATTTCCTGATGACGATGAACATCAGCGTGTACAGCTTTACCGCAGTGGCAAAGCGCGCCGCGTCGATGATGACGCCGTTCGACCCGGAAACCGGCAACGGCGGCGGCTCGCTGCTGACGCTCAGCTATTATGGCGCCGAAAAGGTGATCCCGCACTACAACGTCATGGGTGTCGCCAAGTCGGCGCTCGAAACCAGCGTCAAATATCTCGCCAATGATTACGGCCCGCAGGGGGTGCGCGTGAACGCGATTTCGGCGGGGCCGATCAAGACACTCGCCGCATCGGGGATCGGCGATTTCCGCCTGATCCTGAAATGGAACGAGCATAATGCGCCGCTGCGCCGCAACGTCACGATCGACGACGTCGGCGGCTCGGCGCTGTACCTGCTCAGCGATCTGGCGTCGGGGGTTACCGGCGAAACGCATCATGTCGATGCGGGTTACCACACCGTCGGCATGAAACAGGAAGACGCGCCGGACATCGCGCTTGTCTGAGGCTTTCGGCATCCGCGCCGCGACGGCGGCGGATGCCGATGCCATCGACGCGGTCATTCGCGCCGCCTTTGCTGCGACCGAATATGGCTATCAGGGCGAAGCCGAGCTGGTGCGGATGATCGAGGCGGACGGCGACACGCTGGTGTCGCTGGTGGCGACGCAAGGCGACGAAATCGCCGGGCATATGCTGTTCAGCCGGATGGACGTCGCGGCCGATGGCGCCGCGATTCCCGCCGCCGGCCTGGCGCCGGTGTCGGTCGTTCCGGAGCGACAGGGGCAAGGCATCGGTGACGCGCTGATCCGTGCCGGTCTCGCTGCACTGCGGGAACAGGGCTGCGCGATCAGTTTCGTCCTCGGCCACGCGGCATATTACCCGCGTTTCGGCTATTCGCCCGAACTCGCCGCGCGCTTTGCTTCGCCCTTTGCCGGGCCGCATTTCATGGCGATGATGCTGGACTCGGGCGCGCCTTGGCCGCTAGGCGGACGGGCGGATTACGCACCCGCATTCGGCCGGATGGGATAGGGCAATGAGTTTCAACAGCTTCGGACGCGTCCTTCGCTTCACCACTTGGGGGGAAAGCCACGGCCCCGCGCTCGGCGCCGTCGTCGATGGCTGTCCGCCGCGCCTGTCGCTGTCCGAAGCCGACATCCAGCCCTATCTCGACAAACGCCGCCCGGGCCAGTCGCGCCACACGACGCAGCGGCAGGAACCCGATCAGGTGCGTATCCTGTCGGGGGTGTTCGAGGGTAAAACCACCGGCACCCCGATCAGCCTGATGATCGACAATGTCGACCAGCGTTCGAAGGATTATGGCGAGATCGCGCAGGCCTATCGCCCCGGCCACGCCGACTACGCCTATGACGCCAAATATGGCATCCGCGATTACCGGGGAGGGGGACGGTCGAGCGCGCGCGAGACCGCGGCGCGCGTTGCGGCGGGCGGCGTCGCGCGGCTGGTCATCCCCGAGGTGCAGATCCATGCGTGGGTGGCCGAAATCGGCGGCGATGCGATCGATCCTGCGAACTTCGACCTCGAAGAAATTGATCGCAATCCCTTTTTCTGTCCCGATCCCGCCGCGGCGCAGCGCTGGGAAGGGCTGATGGATGCCGCGCGCAAGGCGGGAAGCTCGCTTGGCGCGGTGATCGAATGCGCCGCGAGTGGGGTGCCCGCGGGTTGGGGCGCGCCGATCTATGCCAAGCTCGACAGCGACCTGGCCGCCGCGATGATGGGGATCAACGCCGTCAAGGGCGTCGAGATCGGCGCCGGTTTCCACGCGGCGCGGCTGCGCGGCGAGGAAAATGCCGATCCGATGCGCCCGGCAACCGACGGCAGCAACCGCCCCGATTTCCTCTCGAACAACGCAGGCGGAATTGCAGGCGGCATTTCGATCGGCCAGCCGGTCGTCGTCCGCGTCGCGTTCAAACCGACCAGCTCGATCCTCACGCCGGTGCCGACGATCAACAAGGCGGGCGAGGCCGCCGACATCGTCACCAAGGGCCGCCACGATCCGTGCGTCGGCATCCGCGGCGCCCCGGTGGTCGAGGCGATGATGGCGCTGGTGCTCGCCGACCACAAATTGCTCCACCGCGCGCAATGCGGGTGAGATTTTCGCGGTGACAATGCTGGCCGATTTTGTCGCCGCGCATCAGGCGATCCTTGGCCTGATCGTGCTTGCCGCGATGTTTGCGGCCTTTCTGACCGAACGCTTTCCGCCGTCGGTCGTCGCGGTCGCCGGGGCCGCCACGATGATCGCGCTCGGCATGCTCGATGAAAAGGCTGCGTTCGCAGTGTTTTCGAACAGCGCGCCGCTGACCGTCGGGGCGATGTTCATCCTGTCGGGGGCGCTGATCCGCACCGGCGTGATCGACCGTGTCGGGCAATATGTCGTCGAACGCGCGGCGCGCTATCCGCGGCTGGCGGTGATCGAAGTGTTCGGTGGTGCGCTCGTCGCCTCGGCCTTCCTCAACAACACCCCGGTCGTCGTGGTGCTGATCCCGGTGTGTTTCCGGCTGGCCGAAGCGCTGGGGGTGTCGCCGAAGAAATTGCTGATGCCGTTGTCGGTGGTCGCGGTGCTGGGCGGGTGCCTGACGCTGATCGGCACCTCGACCAATCTGGTCGTCGCGGGCTTTGCCGAAAAGGCCGGGCTCGAACCGTTCGGGCTGTTTTCGATCACCCCTTACGGCCTTGCGGTGGCGGCGGCGGGGATCGCCGGTCTGCTGGTGATGTCCCGCCTGTTGCCGTCGGACTATCCGCCGAGCCAGCCGGGGATCGACGAGACCGGCGAGCAATATCTGACCGAGCTGCTGCTGGCGTGGGACGATCCGGCGATCGGGCAAGCCTATGGCGACGCGGCGCTGGGCATCCCGGCGGCATCGCGGATCGGGCTGATCGCCAACGGCCGTACGTTGACCGGGCGCGACGCGCGCGGCGCGCGGCTCGAAGCGGGGCACCGGATCGTCGCGCGGCTCGATGCGACCGCGTTGATGACCTTGCGCGAAGAAGGCCGGTTCGCGATCGGCATCGGCGAACCGGCGGGCGAGGCGACCGCGGTGGTGGAGGTCGCGATTGCGCCAAGCCACCGCGCGATCGGGCGTCCGTTCAGCGAAATTCCGTTTCTGCAGCGCCAGCGCGTCGCGTTGATGGGGGTATCGCGGCTGCGCCATTTGCCCGGGCCGACGCTGGGCGAGACGCGCATCCGCGCCGCCGACCGCCTGCTGGTCGAGGCCGATGCCGCCAATATCGAACAATTGCGCAGCAACAGCGCGCTGATCGGGCTGGCGTCGGCGACCGCCACCGCCTTTCGCCGTCGCCGCGCGTGGATCGCGATCGCGGCAATGGCGGCGGTCGTGCTGTTTTCGGCCGCCGACGTGATTTCGATCGGCGCCGCCGCGTTCATCGCGGTCGCGGTCATCCTGCTCACCCGCTGCATCGACGCGGCCGAAGCGTGGGGCAGCATCGACGGCGATGTGCTGATCCTGATCTTTGCCATGCTCGCGGTCGGCTCGGCGCTCGATCAGGCGGGGTCGGTGGCGCTGATGGTCGGCGCGGTCGAACCGCTGCTCGCCATTTCGGCGCCATGGGTGGTGATCGGAATCGTCTATTTCACCGCGCTGATCCTGTCGGAACTGCTCAGCAACAACGCGGTGGCGGCGCTGATGGCGCCGCTGGTGATCGCCATCGCGCCGGTCGCGGGGATGGACCCGCACCCGCTGCTGATCGCGCTGATGCTGGGGGCATCGGCGTGTTTCGCGACCCCGGTGGGGTATCAGACCAACGCGCTGGTCCATGCCGCGGGCCATTATCGCTTCGTCGATTTCGTCCGCATCGGCGTGCCGCTCAACATCCTGACCGGGATTGCGGGCTGCGCGGCGCTGGCATTGTGGAGTAGCTGATCCAGCGCCCTTGACGCTGCGCGCTGCGGCGGCTCAAAGGGACGGCAAATTGGCCTGGTCAAAGCGGGCCGAACATTGAAAATTCAACGGGGGACGGCCGCATGGACCGCAAGCTGACTTGGTATATATTGGCGGGCATGGCGCTCGGGGTGGTCGTCGGCTACGCCGTGCACATCGGCCTGCCCGCGGACAATCCGTGGTTCGAATATCTGACCAAGACGTTCAAGCTGCTGTCCGACATCTTCCTCAACCTCATCAAGCTGCTCGTCGCGCCGCTGGTGCTGTCGACGATCGTCGTCGGCATCGCCAATATGGGCGACAGCACCGCGCTCGGGCGTATCGGGACGCGCGCGATTATCTGGTTCATCACCGCCAGCTTCATCTCGATCGCGCTGGGCCTGCTGATGGTCAATCTGTTCCAGCCGGGTATCGGCGCGCCGATCCCCGACGCCGCGGAAGCGGCGAAGCTGGTGGGCGAGGTCAAGAAGCTCGACGCGTGGGAATTCACCCTGTCGATCTTCCCCAAAAATGCGCTGGAGGCGCTGGCGGCGAACAACATCCTGCAAATCCTGGTCTTTTCGATCTTTGCCGGGGTCGCCCTGTCGGCGATCGGCGAAAAGGGTTCCGCGCTGGTGCGCGGCGCCGACGCGCTCGCCGAAATGATGTTGCAGATTACCGGCTATGTGATGCGTTTCGCGCCGTTTGCGGTGTTCGGCGCGATCGCCAATGTCGTTGCGAAAAGCGGCCTCGGGATCCTCGCGACCTATTTCGAACTGCTTGTCGAATTTTACATCTCGCTGGTGCTGCTGTGGGCGATCCTGCTGACGATGGGCTGGGCGTTCCTGCGCCAGCGCATCTGGATGCTGATCCGCTATATCCGCGAGCCGCTGCTCATCGCCTTTTCGACCGCCTCGTCGGAAGCGGCGCTGCCCAAGATGTTCGAACAGCTCGACCGTTTCGGCGTGCCGCGCCGCATTTCGGGCTTCATGCTGCCCTTGGGATACAGCTTCAACCTCGACGGTTCGATGATGTATATGAGCTTTGCGACGATCTTTATCGCGCAGGCCTATGGAATCGATCTGTCGATCAGCACCCAGATCCTGATCCTGCTGACGCTGATGATCAGTTCGAAAGGCATCGCCGCGGTGCCGCGCGCCAGCCTGGTCGTGATCACCGGCACGCTGGCGCAGTTCGGCCTGCCGGTCGAGGGTGTCGCGATCATCCTGGCGATCGACCAGTTCCTCGACATGGGCCGCACCGCGACCAATGTGGTCGGCAATGCGGTGGCGACCAGCGTCATCACCAAGTGGGAAGGCATGCTCGAAGTGCCCGAACCCGCCGATGCCGAACGGCCGCATGCCCCGGCGCATACGCCGCATCATGGAACCCGCGGGCTCGATCTTCGTGATGATAACGGAGACGGCGAAAACAAGCCCGCGGCCGACAAGGCGTAAACCGCAGCTTCGCGCCGTTCCCATGGGGGCGAGCAAGGAGCTGAGCCATGGCCGAAGCCGCCGCGATTGACGAAGCAGACCGGGACGCATTGCGCGCGCGGCGGCTGCGATGGCGCATGCTGCTGGGTTTTCTCGCCGGGCTGATTATCGGGCTGGCGGCCCATTATGGCGCCCCCGACGCGCCTTGGGTCGTGGCGGTTACCACCTATGTCACCGGGCCGCTCGGCCAGATTTTCCTGCGCCTGCTGTTCATGCTGGTCATCCCGCTGCTGGTGTCGGCGCTGATCGTCGGGGTCGCCGACATGGGCGAGATGCGCGCGCTGAAGTCGATCGGCGTGCGCACGCTTGTCTATACCGTGATCGTTTCGGCGATTTCGGTCGCGGTCAGCCTGCTCGTCGTCAACCTGCTGCAACCGGGGGCGGGGGTCGATCCGGCGCTGGCGCGCGGCCTGATCGCCGAAGGTGCTGAGGGCGCGAGGGCGATCACCGAGCGCGCGGGCGAAGCGAAGACCGGGATGGACGCCGTTGTCGCGATCGTTCCCGACAATTTCTTTGCCGCGATGAGCGCCAACGATGTGTTGGCGGTGATGTTCTTCGCGCTGTTCTTTGGCGCCGGGCTGATGCTGGTCAGAACGCCGCAGGCCGCGGCGCTGAAGTCGGTGGTCGAGGGCGTGTTCGCGGTGGCGATGAAGCTGATCGGGCTCGTCATCCAGCTCGCGCCGATCGCGATCTTTTGTTTCATGTTCAACCTGGCGGCGCAGTTCGGCTGGGATCTGATCATCCGGTTGTCGGCCTTTGTCGGGGTCGTGCTGCTCGCGCTCGCGCTTCAGATGTTCGTGGTGTTCCCGATCCTGCTCAAGACGCTGGCGCGAAAATCGCCGGTCGCCTTTTTCCGCGAGACGCAGGAGGCCTTTGTCATGGCCTTTGCCACCGCATCGTCGAACGCGACCTTGCCGACCGCGCTGCGCGTCGCGCACGACCGGCTGCATCTGCCCGACCGCGTCGCGCGGTTCGTGCTGACCATCGGCGCGACCGCGAACCAGAACGGCACCGCGATGTTCGAGGGCGTGACGGTGATCTTCCTCGCCCAGTTTTTCGGCATCGACCTGACGCTGACGCAGCAGATTTTCGTGATGCTGATCTGCATTCTGGGCGGCGTCGGCACCGCCGGGGTGCCGGCGGGATCATTGCCGGTGATCGCGCTGATCCTGGCGTCGGTCGGCATCCCGCCCGAAGGCATCGGGTTGATTCTGGGCGTCGACCGTTTTCTCGACATGTGCCGCACGACGCTGAACGTCATCGGCGATCTGGTCGCCGCGACGGTGGTGTCGGCGGGGGTGGCGGACGAGCGGACGGTTGATCCGGCGGCGCCCGCCGGTCCTTAGTCTTCGCGCGCGCCGATCGGGGTTTCGGGGCGGCCGATCCGTTCGACCGGCGCCGGACGGGGTTCGGGCGCCGCGGCGGGCGGCGGGCGAAACGACGGGGCGGGCTGCTCGGCGCGTGGGGCGCGATCGGGCGCCGCCGAAGGAGCGGGGCGCTCGAAGCGCGGCGCGCGATCGGGTGTCACCGACGGGGCGGGGCGCTCGAAACGCGGGGTGCGCCGGATTTCCGAACCGGTTCGCGGCGGCGCGTTCATCTCGCCCGGCGCGGGACGGTTGCGGATCGGGCGTGCGTCGCCGTCGCCCTGCGGGACCGGGCGCGGCCGATCGGCTCGCCAGTCGGGGCGACCCGGCCGCGCGCCGCGCGAACCGTCGGGATTGCCATCGCCGCGATTCCAGCCACCGGGGCGACCCGGTCGGCCGTCGCCGCCATCGGGGCGTCCGGGCGAGCCTGCCGCGGGCGGGGTAGCCGGGTTGCCGTCGCCGCGTCCCGGCCGCGTCCCGCGCGGCCCGTCATTGTCGCGGTCGCCGCGATTCCAGCCGCCCGGGCGGCCCGGACGACCGTCGCCGGGACGACCGTCGCGGTCGCGGTCCCAGCCGCCGGGGCGGCCCGGCTGGCCGTCGCCGCGCCCGCCATGATGTTTCCACCAGGCGCGGCGACCGCCCCAATAGTTCAGATAGCGGTCGCGCAGCGGGTAGCGGTTGCGATAATTGTCGAACATCCACAGGCCGTAGCCCGGGTAATAATAATCATCGTACCAGCCGCCGCCAAAGCCGATGTTGACGAAGCCGCCGCCGTAATCCGACGCGTCGTAACAGTCGTAACCATAGCCGTCGTCATAGGCATAGCCGTCATAGTCGTAATAGGCGCTGCCATAGCGCGCGGCGCAATCGCCGCCCGATGCGTAGCTGGTGCCATAGACGTCGCCATAATAGCAGCCACCGAGCGTCGTCGTCGCGATCGCGCCGAGTGCGATGGACAGCGGGCGTTTCACAAGTGAGGGCATGAGCCATTCCTTCGTCGGGTCCGCGCGGACCGGTCATCCTGGCCGCAAAGCTGTACGAGTCGAGTTGAATTTGCGGTGAATAGTGTCCTGCCGATCCGCAAGGCTTACTTGCATCAGTGTCAGTAGTCCGTTACGTTCGCCAACACAGCAGCACGGACGAGGATCTGACCCGATGAACGCGCCGACCAATATCAAATGGCCCGAAGCCCGTTTTGGCCCCGAAACGCAGCACTGGCTGCCGCGCAATCCCGACCATGTGCTCGACCATATTCCCGGTGAGGATGGCTATCCGGTGATCGGCAACACGCTCGAACAGCTGGGCGATTATCGCGGTTTCACGAAGCGGATGGTCGCCAAATACGGCCGCGTCTATCGCAACAACAGTTTTGGCGGGCGCAGCGTCGCGCTGCATGGTCCCGAAGCGAATGAATTGGTGATGTTCGATCGCGAGAAAATCTTCTCGTCCGAACAGGGCTGGGGCCCGGTGCTCAACCTGCTGTTCCCGCGCGGGCTGATGCTGATGGATTTCGAAAAGCATCGCGCCGACCGCAAGGTGCTGTCGATTGCGTTCAAGCCCGAACCGATGCGCCATTATGCCGATGCGCTGAACGACGGGATCAAGGATCGCGTCGCGTCGTGGAGCGGCAAGACGTTCCAATTTTATGCAGCGATCAAGAAACTGACGCTCGATCTGGCCGCGACCAGCTTTCTTGGCATTCCTTTCGGTCCCGAAGCCGACAAGGTGAACAAGGCCTTTGTCGATATGGTGCAGGCGTCGATCGGCGTCGTCCGGGTGCCGATGCCGTTCACCGCGATGGGACGCGGCGCCAAGGGCCGCGCCTATCTGGTCGATTATTTCGGCCGCATGGTGGCCGAGCGGCGCGAGGGGACGGGCGAGGATATTTTCAGCCAGATCTGCCGCGCCCGCGATGACAATGGCGACTATCTGAGCGCCGAGGCGATCGTCGATCACATGAACTTCCTGATGATGGCGGCGCACGACACGATCACCAGCTCGATCACCTCGATGGTGTGGATGCTCGCCAAGCATCCCGAATGGCAGAACAAGCTACGCGAGGAAATGTTGGCCGTGTCGCCGGCGGGCGAAGGTGTCGGACACAACAGCCTGGGCGAGCTGGAAATGACCGAATGGGCGTTCAAGGAATCGCTGCGGCTGGTGCCCCCCGTGCCCAGTTTCCCGCGCCGCGCGCTCAAGGATTTCGAATATGGCGGCTATCGCATCCCCGCGGGTACGTCGGTCGGGGTCAGCCCCGCCTTCACGCACATGATGGAGGAGCATTGGCCAGAACCCGACAAGTTCGACCCGATGCGCTTTTCGCCCGAAGTCGCGCGCGAGCGGCACAAATATGCTTGGGTACCGTTCGGCGGCGGCGCGCATATGTGCCTGGGCCTGCATTTTGCGTATATGCAGGCGAAGATCTTTTTCCACCATGTCATCACCACGCACCGCATCGTCGTGGCGCCCGGCTACGAACCCAAATGGCAGGTACTGCCGATCCCGCGCCCGAAGGACGGGCTGATGGTCAGCTTCGTCCCACTCGCCTGACCGGCCCCTTTCCTGCCCATTTTCTGTTCCGCAGCCCGTTTCCGATATTGTGAGCGTTCACATTTCGTTATACGTATGCCCGATTGCTCCGCATCGATGGTGCTGGGACAAGTGAAGGGCAGCAGGCGGGCAACGACTCGGCGCTGCGGGAGGGTGAGCGATGATCGACATGCTGGACGAACCGTGGCGCACGATCGGCGACGTGCTGGGCGCGCACGGTCCCGCGGTGAACGCCGCGCAAAGCTATACCCCGACCGACTATAGCATCCACTTCTTCCTGCAGATTGCGGTCATCCTGCTGGTCTGCCGCGTCGTCGGCTGGGCCGCGAAAAAATTCCTGGGCCAGCCGCAAGTCGTCGGCGAAATGATCGCCGGCGTGCTGCTCGGACCATCGCTGTTCGGGCTGTTCTTCCCGGACCTTCAGGCGGCACTCTTTCCCAAGGAAACGCGCAACATCCTGTATGTTTGCGCGCAGGTCGGGGTCGGGCTCTACATGTTCCTGGTCGGCACGACGCTGCGGCTCGACCATTTCCAGTCGAAGGCGAAAAGCGCGGTCGGCGTGTCGGTGGCGGGCATCGTCGCGCCCTTCCTGTTTGCCGCGCTGATTACGCCCTTCCTGCTCGACATCCCCGGCCTGTTTGCCGACGGACTGGGGCAGGGCAGCGCGACTTTGTTCATGGGCGCGTGCATCGCGCTCACCGCCTTTCCGATGCTGGCACGGATCATCAATGAACGCGGGCTCGCGAACACGTCGCTGGGAACGCTGACGCTGACCGCCGGTGCCTTCGACGACGCGGTGTCGTGGTGCGTGCTGGCGATCGTGCTCGCGACCTTTGGCGGCGGTCCCGGCATTGCCTTGCTGGCGATCGTCGGCGGGCTGGGTTTTGCAGCGTTCATGTATTTTTTCGGGCGTCGGCTGCTGATCCCGCTGGGCCGCGCGGTCGAGGCGCGGGGCGAGATGAGCGACACGATGCTGTCGATCGTGCTTATGCTCTTTGCCCTCTGCGCTTTTGTGATGGACGCTGCGGGCATTCACGCAGTGTTCGGTGGCTTCATTCTGGGCGTCTGCATGCCGCGCGGCAAGCTGACCGAAGAGATCAAGCGCAAGGTCGGGCCGATCACGATCCTGCTGGTTCCGGTATTTTTCACTTACTCGGGATTGAACACCCAGCTCAGCACGGTGAACAGCCTGTCGCTGCTGGCGATCGCGCTCGGCATCCTGCTGGTATCGATCGCGGCGAAGTTTGGCGCATGCTGGCTGGCGGCGCGGCTGGCGGGCGAGGATAATCGCACCGCGCTGGGCATCGGCGCGCTGATGAACGCGCGCGGGCTGATGGAGCTGATCATCATCAACATCGGGCTGCAAAAGGGGATCATCGGGCCGACCTTGTTTGCGATCATGGTGCTGATGGCGATTGTCACCACGGTGATGGCGGGGCCGCTGTTCGAAATCGTCTATGGCCGCAAGGCGCGCGCGGCAGGCGCGCTGGGCGCGCTTGGCAGCGAAGATCAACACGGCGAGGCGCTCAAAGTCCGGCCCGCCTGACCGGCCGACCTCTGTCATTGTGCTGCGCGGCGCGGCGCTCCAATAGGGGCGCATGAAAAGCGTCCGACCCTATCTGATCTGGCTGGGTATCGCGGTGCTGCTGACCCTTGGCGCGATCCGGGGGATGCAGTGGGTGCGCGACCATCCCGAGCATATCCCGACCGCGCCGTTCGAGATCGCGCATCCGCAGGGATGGGCGACGCATCGCAAACTGGTGGCGCTGGCGGACGATGATGCGGCGTGCTTCGCGGCGCTCAACCGCGCCGGGGCGGGGTATGAACGGCGCCCGGTGGTCGGCACCGGTGCTTGCCGCGCGAGTCAGCGGATGGTGCTGACCGGCGACAAATTCGTACCGACGACGCGCCCGGCCAACGCCGCGCCGGGCTGCGCGGTGACCGTCGCGATGGCGCTGTGGAATCGCGATGTCGTGCAGCCGCTGGCGCAGAAGCATTTCGGGCAACGGGTCGTCGCGCTCGAAAATCTGGGCAGCTACAACTGCCGCAAGATCGCGGGGCAGCAGGCGCAGAGCCAGCATTCGACCGCCAATGCGATCGACATCTCGGCTTTCATCCTGGCCGACGGGACGCGCATTGCGCTGATCAACGACTGGGACGATGCCGACGTCCGGCGCGAATTTCTGCACGAGGTCCGCGACGGATCATGCGACCTGTTCAGCACGGTGTTGTCACCCGATTATAATCAGGCGCACGCCGACCATTTCCATTTCGACATGGCGGATCGAACGGCCGGCTGGTCGGTGTGCCGCTAGTCCGTGCGCGGGTCGCTGCCGCCCAAACCCGGCACCAGCATCGGGGTGGTTTCACGATAGGCGACGTAATCGGGGCCGAAGGTGTCGATCAGATTGCGCTCCTCCAGCCGGATCGCGATCAGCATATAGATCGACAGGCCGGCCGCGAGCAGCAGGTGACCCGCGGTCATCGCGGGGGTTCCCCAGAAAGCGAGAAAAAATCCGGCGTAGAGCGGATGGCGAACCAGCTTGTAGAACAGCGGCTGGTGCAGCGCGGGTATCGCGGCGGTTCGGGCGCGCCACGCGAACCAGGCCTGTTGCAGCCCGAACAGTTCGAAATGGTTGATCAGGAAGGTGCTGACGAGCACGATCGCCCAGCCGAGACCGAACAGCCCCCACAGGATCGCCGCGCCGACCGGATGCTCGACGGTCCACACCGGCGCGGTCATCGGATGCCAGCCGAGGAACAGGATGACGAGCACCAGGTTCGTCATCATCACATAGGTGCTGCGCTCGATCGGTGGCGGCACGTAGCGTTTCCACACCGCCT
Source organism: Sphingopyxis sp. (assembly GCF_051861155.1). Lineage (GTDB taxonomy): Bacteria > Pseudomonadota > Alphaproteobacteria > Sphingomonadales > Sphingomonadaceae > Sphingopyxis. The sequence continues at coordinate 311,108 of NZ_JBHYDE010000004.1, forward strand.
TGAACGCGGGCCGCGCCATCACGCTATGTTGCAATCCGAACAATGCGATCAGCGCGACATTGACCGGCAGCGCGTTGGCAACCAGCGCCACGGGGCCGCGATCGACAGTCAGCGGCGCGCCCGGCAGATTGCCGACAAAGGCGACAAGATACAGAAATACCGCAAGGAAAATCGCATAAGCGATTGCGGCGTACAGCAGGTAGAAAATGCGCGTCATGGCAAACCTCCCCTGAAGCGGGAGGTATAGCATATTCGGCCCGGAAAAGCGCGTTAGACGGTGAAGCTCTCGCCGCAGCCGCACGCGCCCTTGGCATTCGGATTCTCGAACACGAAGCCCGCGGCGAAGTCATCCTCGACCCAGTCCATGACGCTGCCGATCAGGTAGAGCACCGACGCGCCGTCGATGTAGAACACGCCGCCGGGGGTTTCGATTTTTTCGTCGAACCTTTGCTCTTCGGTGACATAGTCGACCGAGTAAGCGAGCCCGGAGCAGCCGCGGCGCGGGGTCGACAGCTTGACCCCGATCGCCCCCTCGGGCGCGGCCGCCATGAGTGCGGCGACGCGCGCTTCGGCGTTGGTGGTCAGCGTGACCGCGGCTGGGCGGGCCGCTCTCGGTTTGTCGGGTGTTTTGGTTTCGGTCATCACAACATTCCCAGCTCTAATCGCGCTTCGTCGCTCATATTCGCGGGCGACCAGGGCGGATCCCAGACCAGATTGACCTCGGCATCGCCGACCCCGGGAACCGCGCCGACGCGCAGTTCGACTTCGGCGGGCATCGATTCGGCGACCGGGCAATGCGGCGTCGTCAGCGTCATCGTCACGACCGCGTGGCCCTCGTCGATCTCGACATTGTAGATCAGGCCTAGGTCATAGATGTTCACCGGGATTTCGGGGTCGTAGATATCCTTGAGCGCACTGACGACGGCCTCGTACAGATCGCCGCCAACGCCATGCGGATCGACCGCCACGGGCTTGGCCGCCAGAAAACCTTCCAGATAGTCGCGCTTGCGCTCCAGCTTTTCGCCCATCGTTTCCGGTGCGGTCTCGACATCCTCGACGCGCGCTTTCGGCGGCGCCTCGACGCTCGTGACTTCTTCAACCTTGATCATCCGGTCCTCGCTCATCCGAAAATCCTCTCGACGCGCGACAGGCCGTCGATCAGCGCCGCCACATCGTCGTCATTGCTGTAAACGCCAAAACTCGCGCGCGCGGTCGCAGTTACGCCCAGATCTTCCATCAGCGGCTGTGCGCAATGGTGCCCGGCGCGGATCGCGACCCCGCTTTCGTCCAAGATAGTGCCGATGTCGTGCGGATGAACCCCCGCCATCGAAAAGCTGACGATTCCGGCGCTGTTTTCGGGGCCGAACAAGGTGATGCTGTTCTTGCGCGCCAGCGCGTCGCGCAGCGTGCCGACCAGCGCGCATTCATGCGCGTGGATCGCATCGATCCCGATCGCTTCGACATAATCAACGGCGGCGGCAAGCCCGATCGCCTCGATGATGGCAGGCGTCCCCGCCTCGAACCGCGTCGGGGCGGGGGCATAGGTGGTCTGCGCAAAAGTCACGCGATCGATCATCGATCCGCCGCCCTGCCAAGGCGGCAGCGCATCGAGCTTGTCGCTCCACAGCACCCCGACGCCGGTGGGGCCGTAAAGCTTGTGCCCCGAGAAGACATAATAATCGCAGCCCAGCGCGGTTACATCGACCGGCAGACGCGGCACCGCCTGGCAGCCGTCGATCAGCAGTTCGGCGCCGACGCGGTGCGCCAGTTCCGCCGCTCGCGTCACGTCGAGGGGGCTGCCCAGCACGTTCGAGACATGCGCGAAGGCGACCATATCATGGTCGGGGGTCAGCAGCTTTTCGGCGGCGTCGAGGTCGATGCAGCCGTCGGCGGTCAGCGGGCAGACATCGACCTGCCAGCCCGCAAGCTGCCACGGCACGATATTGCTGTGATGCTCGAGCACCGACAGCAGCACGCGGCCTTTGCGGGGATGCGAGTATGCGACCAGGTTGATCGCCTCGGTCGCGCCGCGCACGAACACGCATTGCTCCTCGCGCGCGCCGATAAACGCCGCGATCCGCCGCCGTGCGGCTTCATAGGCCAGCGTCATGTCGGCCGATCGCGCATAGACGCCGCGGTGGACGGTCGCATAGTCGCGGCCCATCGCGTTGATGGTTGCGTCGATGACGGTCTGTGGTTTTTGCGCAGTGGCGGCGGTGTCGAGATAGTGCCAGGCGGGGGTCAGGCCGGGGAACTGATCCCTGATCCCGTTTGTGTCGAGCGTAGTCGAGACACGTTGGCGCCCGACTTCACGTCCCTCGACTTCGCTCGGGACGAACGGGGAGGAGACGATGCTCACACCAGCTCCCCCAACTTGGCGAGCGCGAGCGCCTGCAACCGCGCCTCATCCTCGGCGCCGTCGAACACCCCTGCGACGAAGGCCTGCAGCATCAGCTTCTTCGCTTCGCCCGGCGGCAGCCCGCGCGACTGGAGGTAATAAAGCGCCATCGGGTCCAGCTCGCCGATCGCGCAGCCGTGTGCGCATTTCACATCGTCGGCGTAAATCTCCAGCTCGGGCTTGGCGTTGGCGGTCGCGCTGCGGTTCAGCAGCATCGCCTTCACATCCTGCGCGCTGTCGGTCTGCTGCGCATCGCGCGCGACCGCGACCTTGCCCAGATAGGTGCCGGTCGCGGTGCCGCCGAGGACCGAGCGCACCACCTGCCGCGACGTCGCGCCGGGCTCGGCATGGGTGATCGTGGTGACGATCTCCAGATTCTGTTCACCTCCGCCGATCTGCGCCGCGCCGAGCGTGAAGTCAGCGCCTTCGTGCAGCGTCACCGCCAGTTCGATGCGCCCATAGGCGCCGCCGATGTTGAGAACGTGCAGCGCCACAACCGCGCCCTTGCCGATGCTCATCTCGATCTGCTGCACGCCGCCGGTATCCTGCACGATCGCCCGCGCGAAGCGCCCGCCTGCGGGCACGAGGACGCTCTCCGGCGCAGGCAGCGGCCACGCCGCGGCGACGGCGTCGATGTCGGAGTAGCGCCAGGCTTCATCGCGCCGCGAAGGGAGGGATGCGGTCATCTCGCCACCCCCGAGGCTGCGCGCCACGCCGTCAAAACCGCATCGAGCCGGTCGTTCGAGCGTTGCTCGACACAGGCCGTCAGCGCTTTCCGACTCGTCAGCTTTTCCGCGACGCATTGCTGTGCCACACCGCACGGAATGGCGTCGAGTTCGGCGTAGCCGCTGGGTTTTGTCACACGGCACCGTTCGAGCGTGACGATACCGCTGCGCTTCGGCGCTTTTATATCGACTTCGATCGAGCGCATTTTCCCCGCAACAACCAGGATTTCTTCCTCGGTCACGGGCGGGGGCGGGGCAGCGGTCTGCATCGCCGTAAGGATGACGGCTGCGATCACGCCGCAATCTCCGCATAGCCATGCGCTTCCAGCTCGCGGGCCAACTCCGGGCCGCCCGACTTCACGATCCGCCCGGCGGCAAGGACATGCACAAAATCGGGCTGCACATAGTCGAGCAGGCGCTGGTAATGGGTGATCAGCAGCACCGCCTTGTCGGGGCGGCGCATGATCGCGTTGATCCCGTCGCCCACGGTGCGCAGCGCGTCGATGTCGAGGCCGCTGTCGGTCTCGTCGAGGATCGCGAGCTTGGGGTCGATGATCCCCATCTGGACCATTTCGTTGCGTTTCTTCTCGCCGCCCGAAAATCCGACGTTCACCGGGCGCTTGAGCATGTCCATGTCCATCCCCAGCAGCGCGGCTTTCTCGCGCGCCACCTTCAGGAAATCGCCGCCCGACAGCGGCTCTTCACCGCGCGCCTTGCGCTGCGCGTTCAGCGCCTCGCGCAGGAACTGGACATTCGACACGCCGGGAATTTCGACCGGATATTGGAACCCCAGGAACAGCCCCGCCGCGGCGCGCTCGTGCGGCTCCATATCGAGCAGGTCGGCGCCTTCAAAGGTCGCCGATCCGTCGGTGACTTCATAACCGGGGCGTCCGCCGAGAACATAAGACAGCGTCGATTTGCCCGCCCCGTTCGGCCCCATGATCGCATGGATTTCGCCCGCATTGATGGCGAGCGACAGGCCTTTCAGGATCGGTTTGTCGGCAACGGTGGCGTGCAGGTTTTCGATTCTCAGCATGTCGGACTTTCAGGCAGAATGGCGCCGCGCGGCACGCGCCAATGCGCGCACCGGAGTTGAGGCAGATGATGGAAGAAAGCCCGCGAAGGGCAGGGGCCGCAGCGCGGCTATTCGGCGGCGAAAATTTCCGCCAGTTCCGAATTGGCGACTTCTTCGACGCTGATCACGCTGGTGTTCTGCAGATGCTGCAACCGCCGGATCAGCATATTCACCGCATGATGCGGGACCATGATCACCTCGTCGCGATCGCGTTCCGATTTCCGCTGCTGCCGGATGACCACGCCCTGATGCGTCGGATAGGCGGTCACTGCCTGCACGGGATGCACGACCAGATCGGCGTCCGACCAGTTGAATTCCATACCGCGTGCCATGGCCCCGTCTCCAGATCGAATCGGACAGGGGGCGAGCATATGACAAAGGCGTGACGCCCCATGTCCCCGGATGCGGACTGGCGGAAATTATAGTTAATTCGGCGCGGTTTGTGGTGATGCTGCTTCTGATTCCAGCGAGAATTGTCTCAATTTGGGCCATCCGTGCCCACGCGATAGGGACCGGACGACCCATCAGGATCGGCCTGTTGGCGACGGTGGCGCGGAGGCTAAGGACTTGGAGCACTCAATTTTGCTCGTCTTCAAAGAGGACACGGCCCTCGCCCATGGCGCGCCGGATGGCGTCCTCGGTGTCAAAGGCTTCGGCAACGACGCGCGCGCGCGATTTGGTATCGGGATATGCTGGATCAACGGCCATCGCGATTTGAGCTTCGCTGACTAATTCGGCGCGTCTGGCTCTGCACGATGCAAGCGCCCTATCGACCGCATGCTTCAGATCGGACTGCTTCTGCACGCCGGCCACATTCATATTGCCTTCAAAGCAAGCGACATATTTATCGAACGTCGGCGCCATCGCGTTCGGCACCACGACGCCTTTTGGTATTCGGGCCGGTACCGATCCGCTGACCGGCAAATTTGCGCGCCGCACCGCCGCGCCGGTATCGCTGAGAGGTGCGCTTGGTTCGGATGATAACATGGCGATCAACGGAGTGCGCATCTGGTCCACAGACCGCAGCGCAGCATCAACGACTTCTACTCGCCTCGCCTGCGAAATAGCGGGCATGCGACCAGCGAGAAGAAGCGCTTCCGTTTTCGCCGTCGTACGCTCGTCAGCGCACGAGACCAAAGCCGTCGCGTCGGCTTCCGCCATGCCCGCTAGATCGAGCCCTTTGGCACCATTGCGCTTTTCGATCTCAACCTGAGCGCCGTCGAATTCGTTCTGCATGCAATGGAGGTAGGGCTGCATCGCGGGATTGATTTTCGCGGGCCACTGCATCCGCCCGACGGGCATGATGGATTGCATCGTGGGTGCGGGGGCTTGCAGCAATATAGTCAACAACGTGCCAATCACCCCACGCTCCCCTCAAGGCTGATCCCCAGCAGCTTCTGCGCCTCAACCGCGAACTCCATCGGCAGCTGTTGCAGCACTTCCTTGGCAAAGCCATTGACGATCAGCGCCACCGCCTCTTCCTGCCCCAGCCCGCGCTGCATCGCGTAGAAGAGCTGATCGTCGCTGATCTTGCTCGTCGTCGCTTCATGCTCCACCTGCGCCGAGGGATTGCGGATTTCGATGTACGGCACGGTGTGCGCGCCGCTGAGCGAGCCCAAAAGCAGGCTGTCGCACTGGGTGAAGTTGCGCACCCCCTCGGCATTCGGCGCGACGCGGACGATGCCGCGATAGGTGTTGTTCGACTTGCCCGCGCTGATCCCCTTCGACACGATGGTCGACCTTGTGCGCTTGCCGTTGTGGATCATCTTGGTGCCGGTGTCGGCCTGCTGGTAATTGTTCGTCACCGCGACCGAGTAAAATTCGCCGACGCTGTCGTCGCCGTTCAGCACGCAGCTCGGATATTTCCACGTGATCGCAGAGCCGGTTTCGACCTGCGTCCACGATACCTTGCTGCGGTGTCCCAAGCACAGCGCGCGCTTGGTCACGAAATTATAGATGCCGCCCAGCCCCTCGGCATTGCCGGGGTACCAGTTTTGCACCGTTGAATATTTGATCTCGGCATCGTCGAGCGTCACCAGTTCGACCACCGCCGCGTGGAGCTGGTTCTCGTCGCGCATCGGCGCGGTGCAGCCTTCGAGGTAGGAGACGTATGCGCCCTTGTCGGCAACGATCAGCGTGCGTTCGAACTGCCCCGTATTTTCGGCATTGATGCGGAAATAGGTGCTGAGCTCCATCGGGCAGCGCACGCCCTCGGGCACGTAAACGAAGGTGCCGTCCGAAAAGACCGCGCAATTGAGCGTCGCGAAATAATTGTCGTGCATCGGCACGACCTTGCCGAGCCACTTCTTCACCAGCTCGGGATATTCACGGATCGCTTCCGAAATCGACAGGAAAATCACGCCCGCGCGCTTCAATTCCTCGCGAAAGGTAGTCGCGACGCTGACGCTATCGAACACCGCGTCGACCGCGACCTTGCGCGCGCCCTCGATCCCCGCGAGAACCTTTTGCTCCTCGATCGGGATGCCCAGTTTCTTATAGACCTCAAGGATTTCGGGATCGACCTCGTCGAGGCTGCCGAGCTTGGGCTTCGGCTTGGGCGCCGCGTAATAATAGGCGTCCTGATAATCGATCGGTGGCACGTTGAGCTTCGCCCAGTCGGGGGTCTCCATCGTCAGCCAGTGGCGAAACGCCTTCAGCCGCCAGTCGAGCATCCATTCAGGCTCGTTCTTCTTTGCCGAGATAAAGCGAACCGTATCTTCGGTCAGCCCCTTGGGCGCGAAGTCGGTCTCGATGGTCGAGGACCAGCCATGCTCATAATCGGCGACCTTCGCTGCGGCATCGTGCGCGGCCTGGTCTTTCACGGGGAGTTCGGTGTTGTCGGTCATAGGTTTAACTCGTCGCCCCAGCGAAAGCTGGGGCCGCTTTCGGTTTACTCGGCGATGCTGGAACAAGGCCTCCAGCGGCCCCAGCTTTCGCTGGGGTGACGGAAAGGGAGGCCAAACTGATCCCCGCCAGCGCCCCGCGCACCGCGCCGTTTACCACGCCCCAATGCGGCTGCACCTTGCAGCTGCCCTCGAGCGAGCAATCATGGCGTCCTTCGGCAACGCAGCTGGTCAGCGCGATCGGCCCTTCGACGGCTTCGATGATGTCGGCGACGCTGATCGCCGCGGCCGGACGCGCCAGCCGCACGCCACCGCCACTGCCGCGCGACGCGACGAGCAGGCCCGCGCGGGCAAGCCCGCTGACCAGTTTCTGCGCGGTCGGCCCCGGAATCCCCGTCTGCTCGGCCAACAGCGCGGCGTGAAGCGGCACCGACCCGCATTGGCGGGCGGCGGCGCTCATCAGCACCACGGCATAATCGGCAAGGTTGGACAGGCGCATCGATTCTCCGTTCGCAAATTGCGAACGATTCTTAACTGGAGTAAATTACTCCACTTATATAGGCGAGGCGTCCGCAGGGCGCAAGCAAGCCCGTTTGGGCGCGGTGATAGAAAAGCTGCGCCAAAAAAAAGGCACCCATCTGGCCGGGGCCAAATGAGTGCCGAGATGAAGGTCTCAGTCCTCGTCAGAGGATGAGCTCTTCTGGGTCGCAAGGCTGGATTATGCCTGCGCGATGATTCGCGATTGGACGGAAACGCCAAAAGCGCCGCCGTTCGTATTTAGAGGGTTAATAGGGGTTGAGGCAGCATCGTCTCCATGAACATTCGTCATTGCGAGCCCTTCGACTGCCTTGCAGGCGCTCAGGATAAACTTCCGCTTTGCGGAAGCGAAGCAATCCAGAGTGCGCGTAAACCGTTCTGGATTGCTTCGCTGCGCTCGCAATGACGAATGGCGGGATGTGGGCGCCTAGGTTTCCGACACCAGCGGGCTGACCTTGCCGGCGAGCTGCTTGCGGCCCTTGGTCGTCGCCTGGGTATAGGAGGTCGGCTTGCTCAGTTGCCCGGGCGTTGCGCCGGCGAAGCGCTTGATCTCGCGGATCAGATGCGACTGATCGTAAAAGGCATCGCCCAGCTGCGCCGAATCGAGCCCTTCGCCGCGCGCCAGCGCCGATGCGGCGCGCACCGCGCGATATTTGCGCGCCAGCATCCGCGGCGACAGCCCGTAATAATGTTTGGTCATCCGCTCGACCGAGCGGATCGACATGCCGGTGGCATCCACCAGGTCGGGCACCTGCGGCGAGGGGGATGCGGTCAGCCACTCGTCGACGGTGCGGATGAACCACAAAGGCGGTGCCTCGCCGCGGGTCAGCACTTCGCGCGCGAAATTATTGCCGATGACCAGCCGCGCCTCGACGTCTGCCGCCTGTTCCAGCGCCGTCGCCACCTCCTCGATCCACGGCCCGAACCGGCCGGTGGCGTCGATCGCCCGGTCGGTCAGCTTTTCGGCGTCGTCGCCCATCAGCGCCGCCCATCCCGCCGGCAGCAGGCCGAATCCGAACAATTGCGCCGGGCAATTGCTGATCGCGCGCACTCGCCCGCTCGTCGGGCCGATGATGATCGCGCGCGTCACGGTGGTGCGATGGCCGTCGGCAAAGACATATTCGCCGTCGGCATTCGTGACGAAGCGGAACTGCGGCCGGTCGGCGCGTTCATATTCGTCGAATTTCGGCATGTTGAGCCGCGCGAAATAAAAGCTCGACACCATGTCCGCCAGATCGGGATCGGGCGGAAAATAGTGCAACTCGAACGGCGCGCTGCCGTCCACGCCTTCGCGCGAGGATGAAGCTTCTGACATGACGAACCCAGACCGTGGCAGCCTTTCCCCAGGCCACCTTGTTATCTGGAACAGATCATTTGCGTTTCATCCCTGCGCGTCAAGCGCGAACTTTGTTTTTTTATTAGCCTTTTTGGGCGGCGATCCAGACATCGACGCGGCGTTCGAGGATGTCGAGCGGTACCGGTCCCGATTCGAGGACGACGTCGTGAAAGGCGCGATAGTCGAATTTGGCGCCCATCGCCGCCTGCGCGCGGCCGCGCAATTCCATGATTTTCAGCTTGCCGATCAGATAGGCGGTCGCCTGCCCCGGATAGACGATATAGCGCTCGATCGCCTTTTCGATGTCGCCGTCGGGATTGGGGGTGTTGTCCTTGAGGTATTTGATCGCCTGCTCGCGGCTCCAGCGCTTGTCGTGGATGCCGGTGTCGACGACGAGGCGGCACGCGCGCCACAGCTCCATGCCCAGCCGCCCGAAATCGCTGTAGGGATCGGTATAGAAGCCCATGTCCTTGGCGAGTTCCTCGGTATAGAGGCCCCAGCCTTCGGTATAAGCGGTGAAACCGCCAAAGCGGCGGAAGGGCGGCAGGCCGGTGAGCTCGGTCTGCACCGCGCGCTGGAGGTGATGTCCCGGAACGCCCTCATGATAGGCGAGCGCCTCCAGCTCGGTCTTGGGCATGTCGCGCAGGTCATACAGGTTCACATAATAGGTGCCGGGCCGCGACCCGTCGGGCGAGGGCGATTGGTAAAAGGCCTTGCCCGCCGATTTCTCGCGGAACGCCTCGACCGCCTTCACCTGCAACGCAGCCTTGGGCAGCGTGTTGAAAAAGGCGGGAAGCCGCGCCTCCATCGCCCGCGTTCGCGCGTCGACTTCGGCCAGATAGGCTTCGCGCGTCGTGTGATAATATTGCGGGCTGGTGCGCAGATGCTCGAAAAACTGTTGCAGCGTCCCCTTGAAACCGACCCTGGCCATGATCGCCTTCATCTCGCCGTGGATGCGCGCGACTTCGGACAGGCCGAGGTCGTGGATCTGCGTCGCGGTCATGTCGGTCGTCGTGTAATTGGCGAGCAGCGCCTCATAATAGGCCTTGCCGTCGGGCAGGCGCCACACCCCGTCCTGCGTCGGCGCGCTCGCCTGCTGGCGCTTCATCTCGGCGAGCAGGCGGCCATAGGCGGGGCCGGCGCTCTCGGCCCACGCCGCCTTCGCTGCGGTGGTCAGCCGCGCCTTTTCGGCGGCGTCGATGTCGAGCTTGGCGACCTTGGCGGCCAGATCCTCGACGACCGCATTGTTCGGCCCCTGCAGATTGCCGATGTCCGAAATCAGATAGGCATAGACCCATTTCGGCGGCTGGACCCCCTTGGCCGCACGCGCCTTCGACTGCGCCGACAGCGCGTCGAGGATCGGGCCAAGTCCGCGGATACGCTCGATATAGGCTTCGGCCTCGGCGGTGTTCGCGACGCGGTGGATGTTGATCAGAAAGGCGGGCAGCTGGCTTTGCGGGCCATTCATCTGGTCGAAGACATAGCCGCGATCGCGAAAGGGGAATAATCGCTCGGCGCGCGCTGCCTGCGCGTTGAACAGTTCGAACGACAGCGCCTCGTCGACCGACATCGCCTTGGGGTCGAAACTGCCGCGCATCGCTTCGGCGGTTGCCTGCTGCAACTTATGGTTGGCGACCGCGGCCTCGTCGCTGACATCGTTCCAGCGGCCATAATCGCCATCGCGAATGCCGCGATACGCCTTGCCCTGCGGGCTCAGCGACAGTTGGGCGGCGTCATAATTGTCGAAGAATTGTGCGAGGTTCGCGCCGGCCGGCGCGACGTCGGGCGTTGGGGCCGATGCGGCAGTGGCGGGTGCATCCTGCACCGCAGTCGGCGCGCAGCCCGCCGCGGCGAGCAGCGCAAGGCCGGTGGACAGGCGGGCGATGAGGCGAAGCTGCGACACGATTTTCTCCCGGTTTTTCCGATGGTTTTTCGGTGATGCCTAATTGGTTGAGGCGGGGCTTGCCATAGCCGCGCGGGACGCGCAATGGCGGGCCATGTCGCTCTTCACCTCTGCCGCCGACGCCGCCTATGCGCTGGTCCGCCCGATCGTCCACGCCACCGATGGCGAGGCGGCGCACAATCTGACGCTCAATGCGCTTCAGCCATTGCCGCGCGCGCGGGCGGCTCTGACCAGCCCGGTCTTGGCGACCGAATTCGCGGGGCTGCATTTCCCCAATCCGGTCGGCCTCGCGCCGGGGTTCGACAAGGACGCGCGCGTCGCGCATGCGATGCCGCATTTCGGCTTCGGCTTTGTCGAGGTCGGCACGCTGACCCCGCTGCCACAGGACGGCAACCCGCGCCCGCGGCTGTTCCGACTGGTCGAGGATGGCGCGGTGATCAATCGCATGGGCTTCAACAACGGCGGGCAGGCCAAGGCGGCCGAGCGGATCGCGTGCCTGCGCCGCCACGGCCTGCCGGTGCCGCTCGGGATCAATATCGGCGCCAACAAGGACAGCGCCGACCGCATCGCCGATTATGCCAAGGGGACCGCGGCGATGGCGCCGCTCGCCGACTATCTGACCGTCAACATCAGCTCGCCGAACACCCCGGGGCTGCGCGCCTTGCAGGACAAGGGGGCGCTCGAAGCACTGCTCGATGGTGTCGCTGCGGCGCAACCCGTGGGTGCGGCCAAACCGGTGTTCCTGAAGGTCGCGCCCGACCTGGAACCTGCCGACATCGATAACATCGTCGCGGTGGCGATCGACAAGGGACTCGCCGCAGTGATCGTGTCGAACACCACCATCACGCGCCCGGCGCTGGCGTCGCGCCATGCCGCCGAAGCCGGCGGGCTGTCGGGTGCGCCGCTCGCCGATCTGGCGTTGCAGCGGGTCCGCGATTTTCATGTCGCCAGCGGTGGCAAGGTGCCGCTGGTTGCTGCGGGCGGCATCGCCTCGGCCGACCAGGCGTGGGAGCGCATCTGCGCCGGTGCCAGCCTGGTGCAGATCTATTCGGCGATGGTCTATGCCGGGCCGGGCCTCGCGGCACGCATCGCGCACGGGCTTGAAAGGCTCGCTGTGCGCGATGGGTTCGCGCGCGTGGGCGACGCGGTGGGAAGCGCGCACTGACAGGGTTGCGTTGGTCCGATGCGCGCGCCAAAGTCGCCGCCATGTTGAAACGATATTTGCCGCTTGTCGCGCTCGTCACCCTGACCCTCCCGTCCTTGGCCTTCGCGCAGGGCGTAACCTCGTCCGCCGACCCGCGCGCGACCGAGGCGGGGCGCGAGATATTGCATCAGGGCGGCACCGCTGCTGACGCCGCGGTCGCGATGGTCGCGGTGCTGACTCTGGTCGAACCGCAATCGAGCGGTATCGGCGGCGGCGGCTTCATGCTCCATCACGATGCCAAGGACGGCAGCCTTTCGACGATCGACGGCCGCGAAATGGCGCCTGCGGCCGCGAAACCCGATCGCTTTCTCGGCGCGGACGGCAAGCCGCGGTCGTTCCGCGACGCGATCCCCGGCGGGCTGTCGGTGGGCGTGCCCGGCAATATGCGTCTGATGGAAATGGCGCACAAGAAATGGGGCAAGCTCGAATGGAAAGCGCTCCTCCAGCCTGCGATCAAGCTGGCCGAGGACGGTTTCGACGTGACCCCGGTGCTGCACAACTGGCTGGTCCAGTTCGAACCGTTGTGGAAGGATTTCCCGGCGGCGCGTGCGATCTATTATGTCGATGGCAAGCCCGCGCCGGTCGGCACCCGCATCCGCAACCCGGCCTATGCCGCACTGCTGCGCGACGTCGCGGCGCGCGGTCCCGATGCGTTTTACAGCGGCGCCAATGCCAGGGCGATCAGCGATGCGGTGGCGAAGGCGCCGCGCAACGCGGCGCAGCTCACCGTCAAGGACGTCGCGGCCTATAAGGCAAAGGAACGCCCGGCGGTCTGCACCAGCTATCGTATCTACAAAGTGTGCGGCATGGGGCCGCCCTCGTCGGGCGCGACCACCGTCTTCGGCATTCTCGGCATGGTCGAGGGCTGGGACATGAAGGCGATGGGCAAGGACAACCCGATGAGCTGGCACCTGCTCGCCGAGGCGATGCAGCTCTCCTATGCCGACCGCGCCGCCTATCTGGGCGATAGTGATTTCGTCGATGTCCCGGTGGCGGGGTTGCTCGACAAAAAATATCTCGCCGAGCGCCGCCAGCTGATCTCGCCCTTCGGCGCCGCGGGTCGTTACGAACCGGGCACCCCGCCGGGCGCCAAGCCGCGCGCGGCGGCGCCGCCGGTCCCGGAGCAGGGAACGACGCATTTCGCGGTGGCCGACCAGGCAGGCAATGTTGTGTCGATGACCTCGACCATCGAGAGCATTTTCGGCAGCCACCTCATCGCCAACGGCTATTTCCTCAACAACGAGCTCACCGACTTCGACCTCGCGCCGACCAAGGACGGTGTGCCGACCGCCAACCGCGTCCAGGCAGGCAAGCGCCCCTTGTCGTCGATGTCGCCGACGATCGTTTACGGTCCCGATGGCAAGGTCGTGCTCGCGGTCGGCTCGGCGGGCGGCAAGCGGATCATCATGCACGTTACGAAAGTGCTCGTCGGCGTGCTCGACTGGGGGCTCGATGCCAAAACGGCGATGGAGCTCCCCAATCTCTATTTCGGCGACGGCGGCGTGCTGATCGAAAACACCGAGGCGGGCGAAGCGGTCGCCGCGAAGATGAAACCCTTTGGCTATAATTTCACGCCCACCGACCTCGGCTCAAAGCTCAACGCGGTCGAACGTGTCGAGGGCGGCTGGCGCGGTGCGGCGGATCCGCGCGGTCCGGGGACATCATCGGTGGATGGCGCGCCGCCGCAGGGCTAAGCTACAACGATAAGAACAGAAAAACAGTCTCCCTGGAGAGAGAGATAGAATGAAGCTCGACAATCCCCATCTCGACCATTTCCCCAGCCTGGTCGCGATGTTCTTCGACCGCGCCGCGCGCGGCGGCGAAGATCCGTTCCTATGGCGCAAGGCCGATCGCGCCTGGCACCCCTTAAGCTGGCGTCAGGTCGCGAACCAGGTGGCGGCGCTTGCGCACAATTTGCGCGGTATGGGGCTGAAGGACGGCGACCGCGTCGTGTTGGTCAGCGAAAACCGCCCCGAATGGTGCATCGCCGACCTGGCGATCATGGCCGCGGGCTGCATCACCGTGCCCACCTACACCACCAACACCGAACGCGATCACCAGCACATCCTCGACAACAGCGGCGCCAAGGCAGTGATCGTATCGACCGCCAAGCTGGCGCGCACGCTGATGCCCGCGGTGACGCGCTCGGACGCGCATATCGTCATCAGCATGGAAAGCCTGCGCGTCGGGCAACAGGGCGACGTCGCAATCCACGACTGGGCGCCGCTGGTCACCGGCGGCGAGGCCTGGCTGGACGAAACCAAGGCGCGCGCCGCCGCGATGACGCGCGAGGACACCGCGTGCCTGATCTACACCAGCGGCACCGGCGGCGCGCCGCGCGGGGTGATGCAGCATCATGGCGCGATCCTGCACAATGCCGCCGGCGCGGCGGAGGTGCTCGTCAATGATTTCGGCATCGGCGATGAGGAGGTTTTCCTGTCGTTCCTGCCGCTCAGTCACGCCTATGAACATTCGGGCGGCCAGTTCCTGCCGATCATGGTCGGCGCGCAGATCTATTATAGCGAAGGGCTGGAAAAACTCGTCTCGAACATCGAGGAGACGCGCCCGACGATCATGGTCGTGGTGCCGCGGCTGTTCGAGGTGATTCGCGCTCGGATGATCAAGTCGGTCGAAAAACAGGGCAAGCTGGCGAACTGGATGCTGGGTCAGGCGCTGCGCGTCGGTGAAAAGGATTATGAGCGGCGGATGGGCGTGCTCGATCGCCCGGTCGACCTGATCCTCGACAAATTGTTCCGGCCCAAAATCCAGAAACGCTTTGGCGGCCGGATGAAGGCGCTGGTGTCGGGCGGCGCGCCGCTCAATCCCGAAATCGGGGTGTTTTTCCACTCGATCGGGCTGACCCTGCTGCAGGGCTATGGCCAGACCGAGGCGGGGCCGGTGATCAGCTGCAACCGCCCCGCTGCGGGCATCAAGATGGACACCGTCGGCCCGCCGCTGATGAACACCGAAGTTCGCATCGCCGACGACGGCGAGATATTGGTGCGCGGCGAGCTGGTGATGAAGGGCTATTGGCGAAACCCTGCCGAGACCGAACGGGTGCTGGTCCCAGATCCGGCGGAGCCGGAAAAAGGCGCCTGGCTGCACACCGGCGACATCGGCCATATCGACGACAAGGGGCGGATCGTCATCACCGACCGCAAGAAGGATCTGATCGTCAACGACAAGGGCGACAATGTCTCGCCGCAGCGCGTCGAAGGGATGCTGACGCTCCAGCCCGAGATTTTGCAGGCGATGGTCTATGGCGACAAGCGCCCGCACCTCGTCGGCCTGCTGGTCCCCGACCCCGAATGGATGGCCGAATGGGCCGAGGCAGAGGGGCTGCCCAAAGATCTGTGCCGGCTACGCGAACATGAAAAATTCCGCGCCGCGCTGCGCGCCGCGGTCGACCGCGTCAACGGCCAGCTGTCGGTGATCGAAAAGGTGCGCAAATTCGACTTCGCCGACGAAGCCTTTACGATCGAGAATGAACAGATGACGCCGTCGATGAAGATCCGCCGCCATGTGCTGCGCGAGGTATATGCCGACAAGATTGCGGCGCTTTACAAGGGCTGAGAGCCTCCCCCTTGATGGGGGAGGCAGCGAGCCCCGGATCAAGTCCGGGGCGCAGCGGTGGGGGTGCGCTCTCGGCCTTCGATAACGGTGCAAGGACGCACCATCACCCCAATCCAACTCCGCCTAATCGCCCGCGATAAGGCTGCGTATCCTTCCCCCATCAAGGGGGAAGGTCTTAAAAGCAGGCGGGGGTGCGACCCGAAGAGCTCGGCGCAAACCGGTCCCCGCCTGCGACTGAACCGCTGGTTCAGCCAGCATCCCCCGCCGGTTTGCGATAGGGGACGAATTCACCAAAAACACAGGTCGGGCCGCGGATGCCGCTCGACCGATCGACTAGATGGAAAAAGTCGCCGCTGCACGTCGACGATCCGAACTGGCGGACGACCATGATGTCGCTGTCGCGGGCGAGGCCGGGGCAACTGTTTTTCAGGTCGTTGCGATACACCAGATTGCCGCCCGACCGGTACAGCAGGATATTGTCCGACACGCGGATCGTGTCGTTGCTGCGGTAATTGGGCAGGCAGCGGATGGGCGCGCCCGGAACCTTGCCGGCCAGCTGTTTGTCGAGCCGCTCGGCCTGCTTCGGGGTCAGCGCCGCGGCCCCCGGTTCGGCAGTGCCCGCGGGGGCGCAACTGGCGAACAGCGGCGCCGCTGCCATCAGCAGCGCGGCGCCCGTCAGGTTCAGCTTCGCCATGACATTGCTCCTTGAGATTGCTGACTATATTGCTGGGACATGAACGCGCGCTGAAGCGGCGGCATCAGACCGCATCCTTCAGTGCACGGATGCGCCCAAGTTCGGCGGCGCTTGGGGCGCGCAAAAAGGGATTGGTCGCGCGCTCCTCGCCGATGCTTGTCGGTACCGTCGCCTCGCCCGCGGCGCGTGCCGCCTCGACCGCGGCGAGCCGCGCCGCGAGCGCCTGATTGTCGGGGTCGACCGTCACCGCAAAGCGCGCGTTCGACAGCGTATATTCGTGCGCGCAATAGACGCGCGTGGCATCGTCGAGCGTGCCAAGTTTCTGCATGTTGGCGAACATCTGTTCGGCGGTCCCTTCGAACAGGCGGCCGCAGCCCATCGCGAACATCGTGTCGCCGACGAAGATCGCGGCGTCATCGGCGAAATGATAGGCGATATGGCCCGCGGTGTGCGCGGGGACGTCCCACACGCTGGCGACATGGTCGCCGAGGCGCACGGTGTCGCCACCCGCGACCTGAACATCCAGCGTCGGGATGCGCGCATATTCGGCGGCGGGGCCGGTAATCGTGCAGCCCCCCCACGCTTTGGCAGCCTCCTTGATCGCCGCATTGCCGCCTGTATGATCGGGGTGCCAGTGCGTGTTCCAGATGTCGGTGATGGTCCAGCCGCGTTCCGCGGCGGCGGCGAGGACGGGATCGGCGACCGCGGGATCGACGACCATCGTCGCTTTGCTCGCGGGGTCATGGACCAGCCAGACATAATTGTCGCTCAGGACCGGGATGCGGACGATGTCGAGTGCGGCCACGATGATCTCCTTTCTCGCCCGTCTGTCGCCCTTATGACGGAGAAGGCGAGCCGGGGCCTTGATGGCACGCTAGCGCGGCTGCGTCACCAGCTGCCGACATTGGGCATCGATGCCCAGGGTTCCTGTGGCGGCAAATGGCCTTCCTGCAACAATTCGACCGAAATGCCGTCGGGCGAGCGGACAAACGCCATATGGCCGTCGCGCGGCGGGCGGTTGATCGTCACCCCGGCGTCCATCAGCCGCTGGCACGTCGCGTAAATATCATCGACGCGGTACGCGAGATGGCCGAAATTGCGGCCGCCCGCATATTGCTCGGGCGCGCTGCCGTCGGCGGGCGGCCAATTATAGGTCAGCTCGACCTCGGCCACGCCATCCTGGCCCGGACAGGCTAGGAAGATCAGCGTAAAGCGCCCTTGCTCGCTGTCGAAACGGCGGGTTTCTTCCAGCCCGATCAGCTGGAAAAAGGCGACGGTCGCGTCGGGATCGGTGACGCGGATCATGGTGTGGAGATATTTGGCCATGAAGCGGTTCTACGCGCGAAGGCTGCGTCCTTCAAACGCTTCGAACAGATTTACGAATTCATCGGGCACCGGCGTCGGCGCGCCCTGCGATTCGGCGACATGGACGCTGACCTCCAGCCCGGTTGCACGCAGATCGTCTTTGCCCGCACCGTGCAGTTCGAACAAAAAAGTCATCGAACTGCGCCCGACGCGCGAGCAGCGCACGCAAATGTCGACCTCCTCGTCGAGCAGGATCGGTACCTTGTAATCGACCTCGGCGCGCGCGACGTGAAATTCGGGGCTCGTGTGGCCGGGCCAGCGGTCATAGACCCCCGCGGCACGCCAATATTCGGTGATCCCGATGTCGAAATATTCGAGGTATCGGCTGTTGAACACCACCGCCTGGGCGTCGATTTCGGCATAGCGGACGCGCTTGACGAGGTGGAAACGAAAGTCGCTGCGGGCCATGATGATCCTTTAATTTGCTGTCGCGAGCCGCGCGACGGTATCGATGAGCAGCGCGATGTCGGTATCGCGCGACAGGCGGTGATCGCCGCCCTTGACCAGCGTGACCTGCACATCCTCGCTGACGAGCGCGGCGGACAGGCGCAGGCTGATGTCGGGCGGCACATCGCCATCCTGCTCGCCGTGCAGCAATCGCACGGGGCAGGCGAGCGGGATAGGTCCGCCGAGCAACCGGTTCGCCTCGCCCGACTGGAAAAAGCCGCGCGTCGTCACATAAGGCTGGTCGCTGTACGGGGTTTCCTCGCGCAGCTCGCCCTCGGCCAGGATGATCGCCTTTTCGGCGTCGCTGAACCCCCAGTCGGTGAAATCGGGTGCCGCGGCGATGCCGACCAGCCCCGCGACGCGGCCGGGCCCGTCACGCTGAACCAGCGCCAGCGCGGTCAGCAGCATCAGCCAGCCGCCCAGCGACGAACCGACGATGACGACCGGTCCGTCGGCCTTCGCGTCGATCAGGTCGAGCACATCGCCGCGCCAGTCGAGCAAATCCTGCTCAGCGAACAGCCCGTCCGACAGTCCGCAACCGGCATAGTCGAGCAGCAGGCAGGCATGGCCCTCGGCCGCCGCCCAGTCGAACAATGCGGTCGCCTTGCCGCCCGCCATGTCGGACATATAGCCGGGCAGGAAGACGATCGTCGGCCCTGCGCCCGGCGTATGGCGATAGGCCAGGCGCGGCCGGCCGGATCGGTCGAGATAGTCGGGACCAGTGTCCACCGGGGTCAGATGACCCAGTCGATCGTGCTCATCTGCATCACGGCCTGCCCCTTTGCGCGCCGCTGCTCGACCATGATATGGTTGAGCCGCTTGATCGTGTCGCTGCCGGTGGTGATGCACCAGCCCGGAACGACGGCATGGACCAGCGCGCACAGACCGCCATAGATCATCGTCACCCCGAATTTCGACGCGACCCCGAAATGCTCGATGTAATTTTCATCGACGGCCTTGGGATGGTCGACGAACAGGCGCTTGAACATGAGGTGGCTCCCTTCCGGCTGCCGCTGCCCTAGCGAGCGATCGATCGGCTCGCAAGGGCAGGGGGCGGTTGGACGCTCAATCGGCAAGGAAGTCGTCGACCGCCTTGGCAAAGGTTTCGGGCTGGTCGAGCATGATGAAGTGGCGGCTGCCAGCCACCATCTGCGCGCTGAATTTCGGCACCCCGACATATTGCGGCTCGAACGCGGCCTTGGCGCGCTCGCCCGTCATCAGGCTGTCGTCCTGTGCATAGAGCAAAGTTACCGGCGCGGTCACCGCGGCCAGTTCGCCGCGCATGTCGGTGGTCATCACGTCGTGCAACACCTGCGCCGTCACCCGCGCATCGGCGGTTCGCATCCAGCCAAGGATCGCGGTGCGCCCGGCGGGCTGGTTGGACATGCCGCCGACCATGCTGACCGGGCCGGGATCGCTCACCGGCGCGGTCGGTGCGGGCTGGCCATGTTGCGCGCGCATCATCGCCGCCATTTGCTCGGCTTGCGGCCGCATGCTCTCCACGCTCGCCGCGGTATTGAACAGGGTGCCGATAAAGGGCAGCGCATCGACGATCATCAGCCGGCCGACCTCGCCCGGCGCGCGCGCCGCGATCATCAATCCGGTCAGCCCGCCCATCGAATGGCCGATGATCGCGGGCGCCGCGCGGCCCCGATCGGTGATGCAATCGTCGATATAATCGGCAACTTCGCGCATTATCGGTTCGAGCACCGGCCCTTCGGCATTGACCCCGGCAGCGTCGCCAAAGCCGCGGATCTGGACGCGGTGCAGCCGATAGCTGGCTTGCAGCCGCTTGGCGGTGGCGTCCCACACCGCGCGCGAAGTCGACAGGCCGGGGATCAGCACGACGTCAGGGCCATCGCCCTCGACCAGCACGGTGATGCGTTTGCCCTCGGCCAGCCCGGCTGGGCAGGGCTCGGCGGCGTCGGCGCGGCTCACGATCAGGCCGACCAACAGAATGAAGAAGGCGGCAAAGGAAGTGCGTCGTTTCATGGCGTTCAATCTCGGTGGAATATTTCTTCGATCGACAGGCCGAACAAGTCGGCGATGCGAAAGGCGAGGGGGAGCGAGGGGTCGTATTTGCCCGTCTCGATGGCGTTGACCGACTGGCGCGATACCTGCAATCGTTCGGCCAGGTCGCCCTGGCTCCAGTCACGCTCGGCGCGCAGGACTTTCAGGCGGTTCTTCATGCACAGTTGCCGATCGTCCCCATCGTAACCTTGTTATAGATCGCGCCGATGCCCAGCCCGGCGAACCAGAAAAATGCGGCCCCGAACCCACCGTTGCCCGGCGGCAAGAGATCGAAATTCTGTAAAAACTCCCAGATCGTCATCACGGTCAGGCAAAACCCCGTCGCAACCAGACATTGGCGGACGAGCAACATGCGGATGAATTCGTCGGGCTCCTCGATCAGAAACCGCATCACCGCCCAGAACACGCCGATGATCGGCAGCGCGGGCGCGATCGCCAGCGCATAGGCAGGGACACCGGCAATGTCGGTATGGCGAAAAATCCGCACCGCGGCGAACAATGCGATCAGATAGACGCTCATCAGCACCGCCATGCGGATCATGTAGCGACGGGTCGCAGGACTTTTGTACATCGCCATGTCAAGGAGCCTCCATAAATTGACAAGGACACTTTACTTGCGGGATATGATAGTGTCAAGGACGCTTTGCATAGTGACAATGTCGCTAGTCAGTTTGCCCTTTCGCCCCTGTCATGGCGCGATGGCCCCAGCGCCAGTTCAGCAGATGCGCCAGCGCCAGGGTGAGCGCGCCGACCGAGGTCAGCAGCCGGTCCGCGATCTCGCGGTCGGCGACGGCAATCCATCCCTCATGTGCCGCCAAGGCCGCCGCAAGCAGACCAAGCCCCGCCGCTGCGGCCGCGGCTGGTACGACCCGTGTATGACGCCGCCATCCGGCCAGCATCGCCGCCACCGCTGCGGGCAGCGCCAGCAACAAGATAGCGGTGTGCATCCATTCCGGCGCAGCGACCCAGCGGCTGAGCGCGGGCGCGAACAGGATCAGCAGCGGCAGCGCCAGGCAATGGACGAGGCACGTCAGCGACAGGCCGATACCCATCAGGTCGGCAAGGCGCGGGCGCGCGGCGGGGATGCACATGATCAGGAAACTTTCGCGGGAGGGGTTGTGCGGCGAGATAGTGATACAATGTATCATTGCAAGTCCGATTGTGAATCCGCCCCTTGCCGCTGGGGGTTCATGCTGGCAAAGGAACCCGGCAATTTTGCCCAGAAAGGCTATAGTTTCGATGTCCCAGATGATCCGCGTCACCCTTCCCGATGGCTCTGCCCGGGACGTCGTACGCGGGACTACCCCGGCGCAGATCGCCGCCGACATCGGACCCGGCCTCGCCAAGGCCGCGCTCGCCGCGAAAATCGACGGCGAGCTGCGCGACATCATGCGCCCGCTGGAGGAAGACACCAACCTGGCGCTGGTGACGAGCCGCGACGAGGCCGATGCGCTTGAGCTGGCGCGCCACGATTATGCGCACGTCCTCGCCGAAGCGGTGCAAAACCTGTTCCCGGGAACGCAGATCACCTTCGGCCCGTCGACCGGCGACGGCTTCTATTACGACTTTGCGCCGACCGCGGAACATGGCCCGTTTCGCGACGAGGAACTGCCGCTGATCGAGGAAGAGATGCGGCGGATTATAGCTGCCGACCTGCCGCTGACGCGCGAAGTGTGGGAGCGCGATCGGCTGATCGCCAAATGGCAGGCCGATGGCGAGACGTTCAAGGCCGAGTGGGCCGCCGAGCTGTCGGCGAACGAGGAACTGACTGTCTATCGCAGCGGTGACGGCTGGATGGATATGTGCCGCGGCCCGCACCTCGCCTCGACGGGCAAGCTCGACCCCGCTGCGTTCAAGCTGACGCGCGTGTCGGGCGCCTATTGGCGCGGCGATCAGAAAAATGCCCAGCTCAGCCGCATCTACGGCACCGGCTGGCTCAACAAGAAGCAGCTCGCCGAACATCTGGTGCGGCTCGAGGAAGCCGCAAAGCGCGACCACCGCAAGCTGGGGCAGGAGATGGACCTGTTCCACCTTCAGTCCGAGGCGCATGGTTCGGTGTTCTGGCACCCCAAGGGCTATATGATCTGGCGCGAGCTCGAGGCCTATATGCGCCGCGCGATCGACGGCGCGGGGTACCGCGAGGTCAAGACGCCGCAGGTGATGGACGCGCGCCAGTGGGAGCAGTCGGGCCATTGGGGCAAATATCGCGAGAATATGTTCGTGATCCCCGACGAGGTGCCGAACGTCGAGGATGAAGGCCCGATCGTGTCGGATGACGCCGAGTGGATGGCGCTCAAGCCGATGAACTGCCCGGCGCATGTGCTGATTTTCCGCCAGGGGATGAAGTCGTACCGCGACCTGCCGCTCCGACTTTATGAAAATGGCTGTTGTCACCGCAACGAACCGCATGGCGCGCTGCACGGGCTGATGCGGGTGCGCCAGTTTACCCAGGACGACGCGCATATTTTCTGCCGCGAAGACCAGATCGTCAGCGAAGTGCAGGCTTTCTGCGCGCTTGCCGACCGCATCTACAAGGAATTCGGCTTCACCTATTCGATCAAGCTCGCGCTCCGCCCCGAAAAGCGGTTCGGGACCGAAGCGATGTGGGACATGGCCGAAACCGAGTTGCGCGCCGCGGTCGCCGCCGCAGGGCTGAACACCCCCGACTATGGCTGGGAAGAACTGCCGGGCGAGGGTGCTTTTTATGCGCCCAAGCTCGAATGGCATCTGACCGACGCGATCGGCCGGACGTGGCAGGTCGGGACCATCCAGTCCGACCGCGTGCTGCCCGATCGCCTCGACGCGTCGTATATTGCCGAGGATGGCGAGCGCCACCGCCCGGTGATGCTGCACCGCGCGATCTTTGGCAGCTACGAACGCTTCATCGGCATTTTGATCGAGCATTTCGCGGGCAAATTGCCGGTGTGGCTGGCGCCGGTGCAGGCGGTGGTCGCGACGATCGTGTCCGACGCCGATGACTATGCGAAGGACGTCACGGCGCAGCTGGCGGCTGTGGGGGTGCGCGTCGAAAGCGACCTGCGCAACGAAAAGATCAACTACAAGGTCCGCGAACACAGCCTCGCCAAGGTTCCGCACCTGCTCGTCGTCGGCAAGCGCGAGGCCGACGAAGGCACGGTCGCGATCCGCACCCTCGGGCAGGAAGGCCAGCGCATCATGCCGCTCGCCGAGGCGATCGCGCTGCTTCAGGGTGAAGCGACGCCCCCCGACCTGCGCCGTTGATCGCCGCGTCCGAACGTCGCCCGCGCCGGTGGCTGCGCTGGCTGTTGCTGCTGGCGCTGCTCGGCGCGGCGCTACTCGCCAAAGGCTATTGGAACGCGACGCGCGATCCGGTGGTCCGCACCGCGACGGTCGCGGTCGCCGACTGGCCGGCGGGGCAGCCGCCGCTGAAATTGCTGTTGCTGTCGGACATCCATGTTGCCGGCCCCGACATGCCGCCCGGACGGCTGACGCGCATTGTCGCGCAGCTCAATCGATTGCGCCCCGACCTGGTCCTGATCGCGGGCGATCTGGTCAGCGAAAAGCGCAGCGCGACGCATATCTACACCGCCGCCGAGGTCGTCGCGCCGCTGGGCAAGCTGCGCGCGCCGTTGGGGGTGGTGGTCGCGCCGGGCAATCACGATCATTGGTTCAAAGCCGACGCGCTGCGCAGCGAACTGGAAAAGCGCGGCCTCCGCGTGCTGCAGAATGAGGCGGTCAAGCTCGGCCCGCTAGTGGTCGGCGGGGTCGATGACGATTATTCGGGGCACGACGATGTTTCGGCGACGCTGGCGGCCATGGACCGTCTCGGCCCCGGCGTCCCGCTGATCCTGTCGCACAGCCCCGACATCGTCCCCGCTGTGCAGCGCCCCGTCGCCGCGATCTTTGCCGGCCACACCCATTGCGGCCAGATCCGCTTCCCCTTCGTCGGCGCGCTCACCTATGTCTCGCGCTACGGCGACCGCTTCGCGTGCGGCGACATGACCGACAAGGGTCAGCGTGTGTTCGTCGGGGCGGGGTTGGGGACCAGCCTGCTGCCCTTGCGTTACAACACCCCGCCCGATGCGTGGCTGGTGACGCTGGGACCACGGGCACCGGCCAAATGACCGACCTGCAAAGCCTGGTCGGCATCGCGCCGCTGACGCTCGCGGGGGCCGCGGCGATGACCTTTGGCGCGGCTTATGTGCGCGGGCTCACCGGGTTCGGCATGGCGATCATCCTCGTGCCCTTGCTCGGCCTGATCATCACCCCCGGCGAGGCGGTGGTGCTAGGTATCCTGCTGCAACTGCTGATCGGGCCGGTCGGGCTGAAGGTCATTGTGGCCGATGCCGACCGGTCGACCGCGGTGCCGATCGCGCTGATCGCGATGGCGACAACCCCGATCGGCATGATCGCGCTCGATCTGGCGACGCCAGACGTGGCGCGGTTGCTGATCACCCTGATCGCGGTCGGCGCCTTCGTCGCGGTGCTGCTGCCCAAACAGCCCGAGGGGCACCGGCCCGGCCGCGCCGCGATCGGCGGCACCGGGATCGCGTCGGGCGTCCTCACCGGCTTTGCCGCGATGCCTGGCCCGCCGGTCGTGCCCTTTTATCTGCGCCGCTCGCTCCCGCCCAGCGTCGCGCGCGCGTCGATGATGCTGATTTTCTTCGCGACCGCGATAGCGGGCACGCTCGCGGCGCTGTGGGTGGGGATCGCCACCTCGCGGTTGCTGATCCTCTCGCTGCTGCTCTTTGCGCCGATGTGGGTCGGCAACCGGATCGGCGGTCGCCACTTCGGCCGCGTCGCGCCGCATGTGTGGCAGGCGATGGTCGCGGTCGTGCTGGGGCTGGCCGCGGTGTCGGCGGTGGTACGGATCCTGAACTGACGGCGGCTTTTTGGCGCAAGGTCCGAAAGAGAGCGGTTCGCACAAAGGCACAAAGGCACAAAGACACGAAGAGATCGTGTTTGTCGCGAAGCGGCTGTCACTTTCCAATGTTGCGACGGGCTGCGCCGGTCACGCCGAAATAGGCCTGTCGGCCCCAGCGTCATCTTCGTGTCTTGGTGTCTTCGTGCGAACTCGCTATTCCCGAGCGGGCTCCTCGCCGCACCCGGTTGATCGACAAACCTACAAACTCCGCAGCGCCTGCGCCGGTTTGGCCGACAGCAGCGGCCAGCTGCCCGCGATGCCGATCAGGAACGACAGGCCAGCGCCGCCGATCAGCGTTACGCCGACGATCAGCGGATCAGGAGCAAAGGTGAAATCGAACAGGCTGACCACGACATAGCGCGCCGCGATCAGGCCCAGCCCGAGCGCCAGCAGCGCCAGCACCGCGGCCAGCACCGCATATTCCATCGCCTGCGCCCCCAAAATCTGGCTCCGCGACGCGCCGAGCAGCTTCAGGATCACGCTGTCATACACTCGCCGCTCGCGGCTGGCGGCGATCGCGCCGATCAGCACCGCGATGCCGGCCAGGATCGCGATGCTCGCCGCCGCGGCGATCGCCTGGCTCATCTGGGTCAGCAGCGTCGTAACCTGCGACACGACATCGCGCACCGCGATCAGCGATGCCGAGGGGAAGGCGCGCGGGATGCTGCGCGCCAATTCGGTTTCTGCTTGCGGATCGACCGCCACCGTCGCGACCATATTGTGCGGCGCCGCGTCAAAGGTGCCGGGCGAGAACACGAGCACATAATTCAGCCCGAAATTGTCCCATTGCACGGTGCGGAAGGACGCGACCTTTGCCTGCACCTCGACCCCCAGCACATTGACCGACAACGTGTCGCCGATCTTGAGGCTGAGCGAGGTGGCAACCTCCTGTTCGACGCTGACCAGCGGCGGTCCCTTGTAATCGGCCGCCCACCAACTGCCGCCGACCAGCTCGCTGCCGCTCGGCGGCACCGCGCTGTACGTCAGCCCGCGGTCGCCGCGCAGCACCCATGCGCCCTCGGGCAATTCGGCGAGCTCGTCGACGCGCTGGCCGCGAAATTCGGTAACGCTGCCGCGCAGCGCCGGGATCATGTTGATCTGCGCGTCGGGTGCGGCCTTGGTCACCATCGACCGGAACTGCCCGGCGCCGTCGCGCGGCACATCGAGCACGAAAAAGCTCGGCGCGCGCTGCGGCACGGTGCGCGAAATTTCGTTGGTGATGCTGGTCTGGATCGCCGCGAGGGTGACGAACAGCGTCAGCCCCAGCCCCAGCGCCACAACCAGCGCGCCGGTCGCGGCGCCCGGGCGGTGCAGATTGGCGAGCGCCAGTCGGAACAGCGGGCGGCGCGGGCGGGGCAGGCGGCTCGCGGTGCGGCGCACCAGCCAGCCGAGCCCGACGAGGATCAGCAGCAGGCCGATCGCCGCGCCGATAAAGCCCAGCGCGAACAACGGCTCGCGCGCGGTGCCGACCGCCAGCGCCACGATGGCGCTGAGCGCCGCCGCCACCGCGATCAACGCGGGACGGTCAATCCGTCCGCCCTTGTCGACGGTGGCGCGATACAATCCCGCTGCCGGGATATGTTTGGTCGCCGCGAGCGGGGGCAACGCAAAGGCGATGGCGATGAGCAGGCCATAGGCGGCGCTGACCGCGAGCGGCAGGGGATAGAGCGCGAAACCGGGGCGAACCGGCAAGACATCGCCCGCGATCGCGCCGATCGCAACCGGCGCCAGCGCGCCGACGATCAGCCCGGCGAGGATCGAAACCGCAGCGACCGCGAGGATCTGCAAACCATAGATGCGCAGCACCGTTGCGCTATCGGCGCCGAGCACTTTCAGCGTCGCGAGGCCGGGGCGCTTGCCCGCCAGATAACTTGCCACGCCATTGCCGACGCCGATCCCCGCAATGACCAGCGCGGCGAGGCCGACGAGCGACAGGAACTGCCCCATGCGTTCGATGAAGCGCCGCGTCCCCGGCGCACCGTTGCTGCTGTCGGTGATGTCCCAGCCCGCTTCGGGGAATTCGGCGGTCAGCGCCTTGCCGATCGCTTGCGCGTTGGCGCTGGCGGGCAGGCGGACGCGATATTTGCTTTCGTACAGGCTGCCCGGCTGGATCAGCTGGGTCGCGGGCAGGTCGGACAGCCCGATGATCGCGACGGGACCGAGGGTGAAACCTTCGCCCAGCCGATCGGGCTCTTCGGCGATGATACCGTCGATCCGGAACGTCGTTTCGCCGAATTTGACGCCGCCGCCGACCTTCAGGTCGAGCCGCGAGGCGAGATCCTGGCCGATCCAGATGCTGCCCGCAGGCGGCGGGCCGCGGCGCGCGCCGCTGTCGAGCCGCATCGTGCCGTAGAGCGGATAGGCGCCGTCGACCGCCTTCAGTTCGGACAGCAAGGCATCGCCGCCCGGCGCATTGGCCATCGCGCGCATCCGCACCGTTGCTGATGGTGTGCCGACGCGGCGGAACCCGGCCATTTCTTCGGCCGTCGCCTGCCGCTGCGGGATGCCGAATTCGATGTCGCCGCCCAGGATCGTCTGCCCGCGCACTTCGAGTTCGGACGTGATGCCGCTGGTCAGGCTGCCGATCGCGGCAAGCGTCGCGACGCCGAGGAACAGGCAGACCGCGAGCAGGCGCAGGCCGCGGATGCGCGTCGCCAAGTCGCGGCGCGCGATCCGCCAGAGGGAGGCTAGGGGGAGCATCAGATCAAGGACTCCCTTATCCCGTTTGTGTCGAGCGCAGTCGAGACACCCGGCAGGCGAGCGCTACGACGAGGCGTGTTTCGACTTCGCTCGACACGAACGGTCTTGGGGGGCGGCATCACGCTGCCCATTCCTCAATCCGCCCGTCGTGCATCACGACAACCCGGTCGCAATGCTCGGCCAGTTCGGGGTCGTGGGTGATGATGAGCAGCGTCGCGCCCAGCGCCGCGCGCCGCGCAAAGATCAGGTCGATGATCGCATGGCCGGTCGTGGTGTCGAGGTTGCCGGTCGGCTCGTCGGCAAAGATGATCGCGGGTTCGCTCGCCATCGCGCGCGCGATCGCAACGCGCTGCTGCTCGCCGCCCGAAAGCTGCGCCGGATAATGGGTCAGGCGATGGCCGAGCCCGACGGCTTCGAGTTCGGCGGCGGCGCGCCCGAACGGATCGGCGATCCCCGCCAGCTCCAGCGGCACTGCGACATTCTCCAGCGCCGTCATCGTCGGCAGCAGGTGGAAGGCCTGAAGCACGATGCCGATGCGGCCGCGCCGCGCGCGCGCCAGCTCGTCCTCGTCCATCGTCGTGAAATCGAGCCCGGCGACGCGGATGCTGCCGCCATTGGCGCGCTCCAGCCCGGCGAGCACCGCCATTAGCGAGCTTTTGCCCGATCCCGACGGCCCCAGCAGCGCGACCGAGGCGCCCGCGGGTACCTCCAGATCGACGCCGCGCAAAATTTCGACGGGGGCCTTGTCGCTGCCGAGCGTCAGCGTCACATTATGAGCGGCGATCGCCACATCGGGCGCCAGGACCGGTTGGGGTCGAGTGTCGGGCAAGGAGAGAGCCTTTTGGAAAAGAGAACGGCCGGATGGCGCGCTTACGCCATATATGGTTGCGCGCTGGCGCTTTGCCAACCGCTCGCCGCGTGCGGATCGGCGGAAAACCCGTCGGCTTCGACCAACGACAAGGTCGCGGTGAAAACCGCCCCCGTGATTCCCGCCGACGCGCCGCTCGTCATCGCATTCGGCGACAGCCTCTATGCGGGGTATCAGCTGGGGCCAAAGGAAGGGCTGTCGCCGCAATTGCAGGCGGCACTGACCGCCGATGGCGTGGTGGCGCGGGTGCAGAACGCCGGGGTGTCGGGCGACACGACCGCGGCGGGGCGCCAGCGGCTGACCTATGTCCTCGACAATGCAAAGGCCAAACCCGCGCTGGTGATCCTCGGGCTCGGCGGCAACGATATGCTGCGCGGTATCGGTCCCGACCAGACCCGTGCCAATCTCGACGCCATGCTGGCCGAGCTGAAAAAGCGTGAGATTCCGGTGCTGCTGACGGGGATGATGGCGGCGCCGAACCTGGGCAGCGATTATGCGAAGAAATTCAACCCGATCTATCCCGAGCTCGCGGGCAAATATGGGGTGAGCTTTTATCCCTTCATCCTCGACAATGTCGTCACCGAAAAAGCGCTGATGCTCGGTGACAATATGCACCCCAATGCGAAAGGGGTGGCGGTGGTCGCGGAAGCGCTGGCGCCGCTGGTGGAGGAGGCGCTGCCCGACGCGGGGTAGCGCGTCGTATTTTCCAGACCCGTTCGCCCTGAGCTTGTCGAAGGGCCCCCTTCTTTTGCTTCGCCGGAAAGACAGAAGAACGGTGCTTCGACAAGCTCAGCACAAACGGCAAAAAAGCTTGTTTGTTAACTCCCGCGCGGCCCAAACAGGATGATCGCCGCGCCGCCCAGGCACACCGCGGCGCCGATCAGATCCCAACGATCGGGCTTGGCGCCCTCGACCGCCCACAGCCACAGCAACGCCGCGGCGATATAGACCCCGCCATAAGCGGCATAGGAGCGTCCGGCATGCTCGGCATCGACCAGCGTGAGCAAATAAGCGAACAGTGCCAGCGACGCCATGCCGGGGGCGAGCCACCACACCGACTTGTCCAGCCGCAGCCACGCCCAAAAGGCGAAGCAGCCGGCGATCTCGGCGAGCGCGGCGGCGATATAGGCAAGAGCGGTCATGCGCCGATCGTGGCGCGGCGCCGCCCGAAAGGGAAGGGCGTTATCCCGCCGCTTGCTCGAACTTCGGTTCGCGGTCGGTCAGCGCGGCATCGACCAGCTCGTCCAGATGCCGGTTCCGCTCTGCCGACATCATTCCGGCGCATTGGTTGACGACGCGGATGGTCTTGCCGTCTTCGCCCACCGGTTCGATCGCAAGCGGGCACCACCAGCCGCTGCCATTCTGGCTGTCGTCGAGAACCTGCCACTCCAGCGTTTGTTCGTAGTTCACCTTGACCTGCGGCTTCAGCGACGACGATCCGGGCAGAATGCCGCGCTCGAAATCGGCCGACAGCAAAATGCGCCGCGCGTCCTCGGCGGGCATCGTATAGGTTTTTTCCGCGACGCCGCCGGCCGAACAACCTCCGAGTGCTGTGCCTGCAATCAGACCGAAAACAAGATTTTTCATCGCCCACCCTCCGTTGGCGACCACCCTAGGTCGGAGGGGTAAAAATCGACTGAACAAGGAGATGGCGGCGGGCGGCGGCCAAAAGAAAAGGGGCGACCCGCGGGCCGCCCCTTCCTGATCTGGCTTGCTGTTCCGAAGGATCAGAACGCGAAGCCGACGCCCGCGACGAAGGTGTCGAAGTCGCCGAAATTCTCGATGAACTGGTGGCGATATTCGGCCTTGGCATACAGGTTCTGGCCCAGCTTGTGCTGATAACCGGCGCCGACATAGGGATCGTCGATGTCGCTGAAGGTGTAGCCACCGGTGACATAGGCCTTGCCGTTCGCGCCAACCTTGGCGCCGACGCGGCCGCCGGCCGAGAACTGGACGTCCGCACCGTCGACGAGCACCTTGTCGCCCGCGACTTCGGCGCCGACAAATGCCGCGCTGCCCAGGTCGAAGTCATAACCGGCGGCGAGGCCAGCCGTCGCTTCGTCGATGCCGTTGCCGGTGATCAGGCCGCCGCGCACTTCGACGCGGCCTTCGCCGCCTTCGGCCGCCATGGCGGGGGTTGCAACGATGGCCGTCAGGAGAGCGGCTGCAACTGCGAATTTTTTCATTTATCGTTCCTTCTACATTTGTGCGGCCACGCCCTTTGGGTCGTGGTCCACGCCGTAAATGGCGTTCGCAGCTGTCGCTTCAATGAACGGAAGTATCTTTATGTGACAATTTTCTTACCTGTGTTATTTTTACCACACGGTATAGAATAGCTATGCAGCCGCGGCGCGCGGAATCGGGCGCTTAACTGCGGATGTGAGGTGAGGCGATTGCGATCCTGCGGGGCCGGATCGGGCGTCGTTTAGCCCAGCGCCGCCTGTTTTTCGTCCGCAATGCGGTCGAGTTCGGCACGGCTCGGCTTGGTCGCGGCGCTCTTCAGCTGCCCGCACGCCGCCATGATGTCGCGCCCGCGCGGGGTGCGCACCGGCGCCGAGATGCCGCTCTTGAAAATCAGGTTGCTGAACGCGCGCACCCGCTCGGGCGACGAACATTCGTAGATCGCGCCCGGCCAGGGGTTGAAGGGAATCAGATTGACCTTCGCGTGCAGGCCATATTCGCGGATCAGCCGGACGAGCTCGCGCGCATCGTCGTCGCTGTCATTCTTGTCCTTCAGCATCACATATTCGAAGGTGATACGCCGCGAATTGCCGGCGCCCGGATAATCGGCGCACGCTTTCAGCAGTTCGTCGATGCCATATTTGCGGTTGAGCGGCACGATCTCGTCGCGGATTTCCTTCGACACCGCATGCAGCGAGACCGCGAGGTTGACGCCGATCTCTTCGCCCGCGCGCGCCATCATCGGCACCACACCGCTCGTCGACAGCGTGATCCGGCGGCGAGACAGCGCCAGCCCGTCGCCGTCCATGACGATCTTCAGCGCGCCTTTGACCTCGTCGAAATTATACAGCGGCTCACCCATACCCATCATCACGATGTTGGTCAGGATGCGGCCGTCGGCGGTGTAGTTGCCGCCTTCCTCGTCGTCGTCGTCATCTTCGGGATCGGGGCCGAAACCCGCCATCGTCCCCTTGGGCCATTCGCCGAGTTCATCGCGCGCCAGCATCACCTGCCCGACGATCTCGCCCGCAGCAAGGTTGCGGACCAGGCGCATCGTGCCCGTGTGGCAGAACCGGCAATTGAGGGTGCAGCCGACCTGGCTCGACACACACAGCGTTCCCCGATCGGCGTCGGGGATGAAGACCATCTCATATTCCTGGCCGTCGGCGGCGGCGAGCAGCCATTTGCGCGTGCCGTCGCTCGACACCTGCGCCTCGCGCACCGTCGGGCGGCCGATGATGAAACGGTCGGTCAGCCAGGGGCGCATCGTCTTGGCGATGTCTGTCATCGCCTCGAAATCGGTGACGCCGCGGTGATACATCCAGTGCCAGATCTGCTTGGCGCGAAGCTTCGCACCTTTCGCATCGAGGCCCGCCTCGACAAGCACGCCGCCGATCGCGTCGCGCGTCAGACCGATCAGGTCGATGCGGTTGCCGCCGCGCAAGGGAACAGTGCCCGTCGTGACGGGGTCGATATGGCCGGGAATCTGCATGATGCGCGCCATATAGGGGGGAAGGGGGAAATGTGCAATTATGCCCAATGCATCTGCGAGGCACGATGCACTAGTACACCGCGTTTGTCGCCGCGCGAATCGCGGCGAACCGCGCTTGAGGCGGCGATGGGGCGCCTGACAGGGCGGCCGCGGTGCCTATGCTGTGATCATGATCATATCCTGTTCAGTCTCGGCGGATTAGCGGCTGAACCACGATTTTCTGGGGAAATTCATGCGGATATTCATCCTGACCGCGGTGCTGGCCGTTGCGACCGCAACAGCGCCCGCTGCGGCCGCCCTATCCGAGGACCGCGGCAGCTGTGTCGAAGGGCAGCAGCCCATCCGGCACTTCAGCAACTGGTCGACCAATAGCGAGGCGATATGCGACTATGGGTTTGTCGAAGCGAACCGCCGTATTGCCGACCTGATCGAAGCATCGAGCGGCGAAGCCGGTGTCGAGTGGCTGCAAAAGGCGCTCGGTGTCCCGAAATTCACCCGGCGCGACGAGTGGGAACCGAATAGTTTTTATGTCGTGAAGGCGGCGCATCAGGTCGCGCTGGTTGGCCGCGACAATTGGGAAATGATCGTCGCGACCTATCAACATCGACGCGAAGGCGATTGGGGACGCAAGGATGATTTCACCGTCGATTTTCTGGGCACCGGGGTTGCGCCGACGATGGAGGCGGCGTTCAAGGGCCGCTGTCTGAGTGAAGCGGAGGTGCTCGATCGCGCCCTTGCCGCCGGTTGGCATTATGTTCCGGGCCGCATCGAGAGCGGGACGGCGGGGCCGATCTTTTGGCCCGGCTCGCTGTCTAAAGTTGATGGCCGTAGTCTCTCGCTCGCGCATCTTTCCCGGACGACGGAATTGCCACCGCGCGAAACGCTCGAAGCCACCTGCGCCTGGATCGTCAAGTTCGAGGAACGGCGCGAAACACGATCCGCAAAGCCCGGGTAGCCAGCCCAAGACCATCAGTGTCGCGGCGCAGCGTTGCTGACGCTTTCCAGAATATTCCCGATTTTAAAGAGGTTACTGGCATGTATCGTTCGATTTTTCTGACCAGTCTGTCAATCGCTGTCCTGGCCCCCCAGACGGCATCCGCGGCTGCGGGTCAGAAGATCTGCACCCGCCACTCGACGATCATATTGGAGCCGGGCGAAAAGGCCGAGGTCAACGGCGCCGGGTCGAGCGGGGTGGAATTGCTGATTTCAGGACCGGCGGGGCAGTGGATTTTTGCCGACTATAACGGTTTGTCGGCGCCCGGTGCGGGCGATGTGCAGGTCGCATCGACCAGGGCGCAGGCGATCGTTCGCCGCGGCCATTTGCCGCAAATCTATGTCGTCTATTCCAAGGCGTCGCGGCTGATCGAGGGCAAGCAGCTCACCGCCTTCATCAGCGGCCTCTATCTCGACCGGCAACCGTTGGCCAAGCCGCGGATCAAAGGTAATGACGCCGACAAGGCGGTGTGGAGCCGCGTCCTGCTGGGCCAGACAAGTGCCTGCGACCTGCGCTGGGCGCCGGGGCAGGGATTGCTGAAATAAGCGGGCGCTGCGCTGCAACGCCCGCGATCTATGGTTATCCGGCCATGCTGGCATCCGCGGGCTATTTGCGGATCGACGTCACCTGAATCCGCTGAGCGCGCGTCACGTCGGCGATCGCCTGCTCGGCCTGCGCCGAGGCAAGCTGGCGTGTGTCGGCGCGGCATTGCCGGACGTCGTTCTTGCCTTTCAGATCGAAATCCGGCGCGGTGCCGCACACCTCGACGACGGCGCGCCAGATGCGGCGGTCGAGGCTTTTGGCGCCCGCTTCGGTCCTGAGGTCGAGGTCGCGGTGCTGGACCGCGACGCTGTGCGTTGCGGGCGCCGATTGGGCGAGGGCGGGCTGGCTAACCGGGGCGGCGGCCAGCGCGGCGAGGATCAGAAGCTTTTTCATCTTGTGTCTCCATCGACCGGCGGTTGGGGAGGGGAGGAAGCCGGTATCCGACAGATAAGCGATCGGTCGGCGCGGCAGGAGCAACGATGTTGTCCGACCATTCTGCAAAATTGCAGAATGCCGCGAAGGCGCTTATGACGCACAAGGCGGCATGTATGATTGGAACGACCTCAAAGCCTTTTTGGCAGTCGCCGAAACGGGCAGCACCCTGTCCGCCGCGCAGGCGCTGCGCGTCAGCCAGACGACCGTCGCGCGGCGCATCGCCGCGCTGGAGGCGGCCACTGGGCTCAACCTGTTCGAACGGCGGCAGGCGGGATATGCGCTGACCCCGGTCGGCGACGCGATGCTGGCGAGCGCCGCCGCGGTGCGCGATGCCGCCGACCGCTTTGACGCGGCGGCGGCGGCGCGGTCGCGCGATTCCGGCGGCACCGTCAGCCTGACGGTGATGGAAATTTTTGCGGTGACGATATTGCCGCCGATCCTGCGCGACCTGCGGGCCGTCCACCCCGGTATCCACATCCATTTGGACACGTCGGACGAGCACCGCGATCTCGAGAGCGGCGCCGCGGACATCGCGATCCGCAGCAGCAAGCAACCGACCGGCGCCGGGCTGGTCGGGCGGCGCATCGCCGACAACCCGTGGACCGTCTATTGCAGCCGCGATTATGCCGACCGTCACGGCATTCCGCACAGCCGCGAACAACTGGCCGCGCATCCGTTCATCGGCGGCGGCGGCGGGGTGTGGGAACCCTATCAGGCGTGGCTGCGGCAATATGGGCTCGAGGAGTCGGTGGTGATGAAATATGACACCGGCACCGGCCTGCTCGCCGGGGTGCGATCGGGTATGGGCCTGACCATCCTGCCCGGCTTTATCGCCGACCGCGAACCCGATCTGATCCGCTGTATCCCGCCCAAGAAGGAGGATACGACGGGGCTGTGGCTGCTGACCCACGAGCGATTGCGCCATGTGCCGCGGGTGCGGCTGGTGCTCGATTTTCTGGCGGTCGAGCTGACAAAGCTCGCGCGCCAAGCCTGAGTATTACCGGAGCCGCGCGCAACCCAGCGCCGCGGCGTCGATCGCGGTGGCGGCACCGCGCAGGCGATAGGTGTCGGCGATCGCGCCACCCGACGCCGTGCTGCTCGTAACGCTCATGCTGGGCGCCGATCGCATCGCGGCGACGATCGCGGCGTCCATCCGCGCGTCGCTGGCCCAGCCATGCACACCGTTGCCGGTCAGGATGAAACGGCGGCTGCCGATAGTGAGGCGGAGGTCGCGTTCCGGCGCGCGCGCTTTCGACAGTCGGATATAGAATTGGCCGCGGATCCGCGATTTCGGCCAGTAACCGACGCTGGCATAAGCCTTGACCTGCGGCGTCCCGATCGTCGCTGAGGGGGCGGCGAGCGCGTAGCAGCGCGGCGTGGCGGAATCGCGGAACGCACCCCAGCCGTCGAAAATGCCAAGCGCGGTCGGGGCGGCGGCAACCGCCGCGGCGGGCAGCGCCGCCCATGTCGTGAAAAGGAAGGCCCAGCGCCGCATCGCGCCTTCGTTCGCGCGATTGGGGATGCTTTGCAAGCATGGCTTGCACGTGCCGACGTGTGCGTTAAGGAAGGTGGGCATTTTCAGGGGCCGGGAATCGGGGTGACGAATCGCCTCCGATGGCGGTCCTTTCAGGGACTTCTCCCGCGGAACACAGGGATGGCGGATTAGAATGAAAGCGACGATCGAACGCGCAGTGTTGTTGAAGAGTCTTGGCCATGTCCAGTCGGTGGTCGAGCGGCGCAATACCATTCCCATCCTGTCGAACGTCCTGATCGAAGCTGACGCGTCGGGGCAGCTGAAGCTGATGGCGACCGACCTCGACTTGCAGGTCGTCGAAACGATCGCCGCCAAGGTCGAAACCGCCGGGACGACCACCGTGTCGGCGCACACCTTGTTTGAAATCGCGCGCAAACTGCCCGAGGGCGCCGAGGTCAGCTTGGCCGCCGCCGAGGGCAAGATGCAGGTCAAGGCCGGCCGCTCGAACTTCAACCTGCCGACGCTGCCGCGCGACGATTTCCCGGTGATCGCCGAAGGCGATCTGCCGACCAATTTCGAGCTGCCCGTCGCCGAACTGATCCAGATCATCGACAAGACGCGCTTTGCGATCTCGACCGAGGAAACGCGCTATTACCTCAACGGCATTTTCCTGCACGTCGCCGAAGACGCGTCGGGTCCGGTGCTCAAGGCCGCGGCGACCGACGGTCACCGCCTCGCGCGCTACACCGTCACGCGTCCCGAGGGTGCGTCTTCGATGCCCGACGTCATCGTGCCGCGCAAATGCGTCACCGAAATCCGCAAGCTGCTCGACGAAGCTGAGGGCAATGTCGAAATCAGCCTGTCGGCGAGCAAGATCCGCTTCCAGCTAGGCAATGCGATCCTGACCTCGAAGCTGATCGACGGTACCTTCCCCGATTACAGCCGCGTCATCCCGACCGCGAACGACAAGCTGCTCAAGGTCGATCCGAAAAGCCTGTATCAGGGTGTCGACCGCGTTTCGACGATCGCCAGCGAAAAGACCCGCGCGGTCAAGGTCGGGCTCGACAAGGATCGCATCACGCTGTCGGTGACCAGCCCCGAAAATGGCACCGCGGCCGAAGAAATCGCGGCGGGCTATGACAGCGACGCGATGGAAATCGGCTTCAACGCCCGCTACCTCAGCGACATCCTGGGTCAGGTCGATGGCGACACGGTCGAACTGCACCTCGCCGATGCCAACGCCCCGACGCTGATCCGCGAAAGCGAAAAGAGCCCGGCGCTGTATGTGCTAATGCCGATGCGCGTCTGACCCAATTTCCTTCTCCCTTGATGGGGAGAAGGATACGGAGCCTTAACGCAGAGCGATTAGGCGGAGTTGGATGAGGGTGACGGCGCGTCCTTTCGTCGTCATGTCAGGCCGAAAGCACACCCCCACCGCTGCGACTAGGAAGCAAGCTTCCAAGTCTCGCTGCCTCCCCCATCCAAGGGGGAGGGAATTTTTATCCCGCTTTCGCGACCCGCCAGATCACCCCGCCGGTGTCGTCGGCGACCAGTGCGCTGCCATCCTTCGCGACCTTCACATCGGCCGGGCGGCCGCGGGTGGTTTCTCCATCCTTGCCCAGGAACTGGTCGAGCAGGGTGACGGGCAGCGCGTCGACCGGTTTGCCGTTCGCGCCGAACTTCACGAACACGACGCTGTAACCCGCCACCGGTTCGCGGTTCCACGACCCGTGCAGCGCGATCAGCGCGCCGTTTGCCCAGCGGTCGCCAAGGTCGAGACCCTGGGTAAAGGTCATCCCCAGCGGCGCGGTGTGCGCGCCCAGTCCATATTCGGGACGCTTCACATATTGGCGGCGATCCTCGGCTTCGGGCTCGACGCGCGGGTCGACGAAACCGCCCCAATAATACCAGGGCCAGCCATAAAAATCGCCTTCGGTCACGTCGGTCAGATAGTCGGGGACCAGATCGCTGCCCAGCATGTCGCGTTCATTGACCACGGTCCACAGCCGCTCGCTGCCCGGATAGAAGCCCAGCCCGACCGGGTTGCGGATGCCCGCGGCAAAGGTGCGGATATATTTCTGTGCTGGCCGCACTTCGAGCACGCTGGCGCGGCGGAACTCGCGGTTCATGCCCTTTTCGCCGATATTGCTGTCGGCACCGACGCCGATGTAGAGCCAGCCGTTGGGCGCGGCGACAAGGCTTTTGGTCCAGTGGCGATTGGTCCCCTTGGCGGGCAGGTCGACGATCTTTTCGCCCTTACCGCTCATCATCGTCTCGCCCGCGATATAGGGAAAGGCGAGCAGCGCGTCGGTGTTGGCGACGTACAGCGTGTCACCGACCAGCGCCATGCCATAAGGCGAGTTCAGCCCGGTGAGATAGGCGGTCTTGACCTCGGCCCGTCCGTCGCCATCGGCATCGCGGAGCAGGGCGATGCGGTTGGCCGACGGGCGGCGACCGGTGCCGCCCTTGGTCATCAGATTGCTCATCACCTTGCCCTCGATCCCCGAGGTATCGCGCGGCGGGCTCTGCGATTCGGCGACCAGCACGTCGCCATTGGGCAGCACGAGCATGGTGCGCGGATGGTCGAGCCCCTCGGCAAAGCGCTGGACCGCCAACCCCTGCGCGGCGCGCGGCGCCTGTCCCGCGGGCCAGCTTGTCGCTTCAGGCACATTGATGGTCGGGAAGGTTTCGGTCTTCTGCGACGCCATCACCGGCACCCGGCCGCTGAGTTCGGCGGTCGAGAAGCGGGCGACGTCGGGCCGCGACATGACGTAAAGCGTTACGGCGCCGACGACGATCAGCAGCAGCAGGGCGAGGGCGACATATTTCAGGATCTTGCGCATCGCTCTTACCTACACGGACGAAGCGCGGCGGCAAAGAGGCGAAACGCGAGCGGGACGGAGCAGCAAAGGGTTAACCGCAGGCGCGCCCTAATTAACCTTACCCGGATCTTCATCACGGTTGGGAACGGCACGGTGAGGCGCGCGCTTTAGGAGAACGGCTCCAAGGCAACGGACGGGGACTCCATGCATCTGCCTGCACCATTTCTGACCGATCGCGCTGCGGTCGACGATGCCCATGCGCTGATCCGCGTGCATGGCGAAGAAGCGGGTTTCGCCGCCGCCGCGCGCGCCGAGCAATATCGCGTGCTCGGCAATCATGTCCATTTTGCCCGCTGGCGCCAGATCGAACGGCTGATCACCTATCTGGCGGTCGAGGATATTCTCGACACGGTGCACTGACTTTTGATGTTCCTCCCCCTTGATGGGGGAGGCAGCGAGACTTGCCAGCTTGCTGGCTTAGTCGCAGCGGAGGGGGTGCGCTCGCGGCCTAAAGCGGTGGTGCAAGGACGCACCATCACCCCCATCCAACTTCGCCTAATCGCAAAGCGATAAGGCTCCGTATCCTTCCCCCATCAAGGGGGAAGGGATCAGAGCCGCAACCCAGCCGTCTCCGGCAAGCCCGCCATGATGTTGAGATTCTGGACGCACGCGCCGCTGGCGCCCTTGCCCAGATTGTCGAGCCGCGCAATCAGGCGCGCCTGGCTGGCGTCGGCATTGGCGAACACGAACAATTCGATCCGGTCATCGCCCGCGCCCGATGCGCGGAGCAGCATTTCGCCGTCGGTCGGCGCTTCGCCCATCACGACGATCGGGCTGGCGGCATAAAAATCGGTAAGCGCGGCGCGCAGCGCATCGGGCGAGCCCGCATTCGGCATCGCCGCCAGCGGCAGCTGGACATCGACCACCATCCCGCGATGCGCGGGGATGACTGACGGTGAAAACAGCGGCGCGACCGACAGGCCGCAGCGCGCCTGCATTTCGGGTACATGCTTGTGGCCAAGGCCGAGCGCATAGCCGCGCCAGGCGATGTCGTGGTCCTGCTCGAACCGCTCGATCAGCGCCTTGCCGCCGCCCGAATAACCGCTCACCGCGTTGCAGGCATAGGGCCAGTCGGCGGGGAGCAGGCCTGCCTGAACGAGCGGCGCGACGAGCGCGATAAAGCCCGTCGAATAGCAGCCGGGGTTCGACACGCGCGCGGCGCCGGCGACTGCGTCATGCCCGCTCACCTCGGGAAAGCCATAGACCCAGCCGGGTGCGACGCGGTGCGCGGTCGACGCATCGATCACGCGGGTGCGGTCATTGTCGATCATCGCCACCGCCTCGCGCGCCGCATTGTCGGGCAGGCAGAGGATGACGAAATCGGCCTCGTTCAGCGCCTCGCGCCGCGCACTCGCGTCCTTGCGGCGCGCGTCGCCCAGCGTCATCAGCGAAAACTCGCTGCGCCCCGCCAGCCGCTCGGCAATTTCCAGGCCCGTCGTTCCCGCCGCGCCGTCGATGAAGACCGTCTTTGTCATGGTTTATCGCAGTCGTTTATATCCGCTGACCGGCGGATTATGATCCTTGGCCGCCGAACGCGCGATGACGTCGGCGAGCGGCTCTGTCTTCACCGCCATCCATCGTCGGCTGGCGTGGATGATATTGCGCTCGTCGGCCATGATCCCGACATGGCCGGGAAAGAACACCAGGTCGCCGCGTGCGAGCGCCGCCGGATCGACATCCTTGTCCGTGCCGAGCGAGGCGAGTTGCAGATCGCTGTCGCGCGGCAGCTGGACCCCCGCGGCGGCCCAGCTCAGCTGGACCAGCCCCGAACAATCGATGCCCTTCGACGTGCGCCCGCCCCACAGATAGGGAGTGCCGATCAGTTCCTCGGCGCGTCCGGCGGGGTCGGCATCTTCGCCGCCGACCTCGACCAGCGCCGCGAGCGGCAGATAGCCGTGCGCGGTGACCAGCCACTCGCCCTCGACCTCGCCCATCACCAGCGCGCCGCGCGGCAGGACGGCGGGACCGCCGCTCGCCGCGTCGGGGGCGCTGTGTAGGATCGCCTCGATCATCTCGACGCGGTGCGTCGGCGCAATCGGCGCGGCCAGCGCGTCGGCGGACAGATAGCCGACATAATGGTCGGCGAGGCAATAACCCCAGGCCCAACCGCCGGTAAGGTCGAGCAGGGCAAAGCCTTCGCCGAACAGCAATTCGCTCGTCTGGTCGGCGTCCAGCGACGGCGATCCGCGCAGCACTGCGGCGGGCAGCACCCCGCTGCGCATCATCGGCGCGGCATAATGCGGCGCGAAATGCTGGCCGGCGACCGCGATGTCGGCGAGGTCGGGACGGATCGCGA
Source organism: Sphingopyxis sp. (assembly GCF_051861155.1). GTDB lineage: Bacteria > Pseudomonadota > Alphaproteobacteria > Sphingomonadales > Sphingomonadaceae > Sphingopyxis. The sequence continues at coordinate 352,007 of NZ_JBHYDE010000004.1, forward strand.
CGATGCGCGGGTCATAGGCCTGCGACGTGCCGGTCAGGCCAAAGCGGTCGCGGCCCGCGCCCGCAGCGCCGGGGCGTCCCATGCGAACGCGATGTGCCGCTGAATTATCGCCGCTTTGACCTGTCACGTGCCGTCCCGTTGCCATCCGACGTCCGCGAGGCGCGGACAATCGCGCGCCATTAGACCAGCCGGGGCCTGCTTATCAAGAATGTTCAGGCCTTGCCGCGCCGGTCGTAGCGCGCCTGGAGCATCGCCCACGCGGCGCGCAAGCCCAGCGCCGCGCCGCCCTTGGGGCGACCGGGCTTGGCCGACGGGCGCCAGGCAAAGGTGTCGAGATGCGCCCAGGCTACGCCTTCGGGCACGAAGCGCTTGAGGAACAGCGCCGCGGTGATCGTCCCAGCAAAGGCCGAGCTGCCCGCGTTGCCAAGGTCGGCGACGTCGGTTTCGAGCAGGTCGGCATAGCCGTCCCACAGCGGCATCCGCCACAGCGGGTCGTCGCGTTCGATGCCTGCGCTTAGCATCGCCTCGGCCAGCGCGTCGTCGTTGGCGAACAGCGGCGGCAGGTCGGGACCGAGCGCGACGCGCGCGGCGCCGGTCAGCGTCGCGAAATCGACGATCAGCTCGGGCTTGGCCTCACCCGCCTTCGCCAGTGCGTCGCCCAGCACCAACCGCCCTTCGGCGTCGGTATTGCCGATCTCGACCGTCAGCCCGAGGCGACTTTTCAGCACATCGCCGGGGCGAAACGCATCGGCCGAAATCGCATTCTCGGCCGCCGCGACCAGGCAGTGCAGCCGCACCGGCAACCCGCTCGCCATTACCAGTTCGGCGAGCGCCAGCACATGCGCGGCGCCGCCCATGTCCTTTTTCATCAGCCGCATGCCCGACGCCGGTTTGATGTCGAGCCCGCCGCTGTCGAAGCTGATCCCTTTGCCGACCAGCGCGATGCGCGGATCGCCGTCCTTGCCCCAGTCGATTTCGATCAGGCGCGGCGCGTGATGCTTCGCCGCGGCGCGCCCGACCGCGTGGATCATCGGATAGCCTTGCTCAAGCGCCTCGCCCTTGGTGACGGTCAGCTTGCCGCCATGCGCCTTGGCGATGCGGTCGGCGGCCTTTTCGATCGCCGCGGGCCCCATGTCGGCGGCGGGGGTGTTGACCATGTCGCGGACCAGCGCGACCGCGCGCATTTCGGCGACCATCGGCGCGATTGCGCCGACATCGCTGGTCAGCAGCACGCGCGGCCCCCTGCTCTCGACCTTCGATCGGTAGGTGTCGAAACGATATTGCGCGCTCATCCAGCCGAACAGCGCCTTGCCGGGTTGCTGGCCCTCGATCCGGTAGCGGCCTTCGGGCAGGATCTGCCCCAATTTGGCGAGGCAATACGCCGATAGCGTGTCGACATTCGCGACGGTCGTGACGATCGCCCATTTTTCGGGATCGTCGCCCGGCAATATCGCATGGACGAACGCCTCGGGCTTGAAACCGACCGCGGCGAGGTGCGCGCGTTCGCGGGCGCTGCGGCCTTTCAGCCATGCGTCGTATGTTTTTTTGTCGACGAGATGGATCGGGCGCGCGTCCTGCCCCTTGTCGGGCTGGATCAGGTCGGAATAGTCGGTCATGCGGATCGTGCTAGGCCGCCGGGGATATTTTGTCGATTCCCGGCGTTATGCTGGCATGACGCCTTTGATATCGCTTCGCACCATCCTCCCGATCCTCACCGCCGCGGCGCTGCTGGCGGGCTGTTCCGACGATCCGCCAACCCCGGCGGAAAAGGCGGCCGCCGCCGTGGTCCCCGGCGCTCCGCCGGGCGGGGCGGCCGACGTTGCGGCCAGCAATGCCACGGCATCGAACGTCAAGGAAAGCAATGACCTGATCGAATTCGTTTACACCTATCCGCGCGAGGCAGCGGCGATCCCCGACCTTGCCGCGTGGCTTGCCAGCGACCGTGCCGCCAAGCGCGACGCGCTGATCGCCGCGGCGCGGCGCGACAAGGCGGCGGCGGAAAAGGCGGGTTTCCCCTATCATGCACACAGCCATTTGCAGACATGGCAGCGGATGACGAATACGCCGCGCTTCCTCAGTCTTTCGGCCGAAATCCAGACCTACGCCGGCGGCGCGCACGGCATGACCGGGTTTGAAACGCTGCTGTGGGACCGCAACCGCGCGAAGCGCCTGAAGCCGCTCGACCTGTTCACCAGCGGCGAGGCTTTCGACGCCGCGATCCGCGACCGCTTCTGCGCGGGCATCAAACGCGCCAAGGCGGCCAAGGGCATATTGCGCGAAGAAGCGCCCGACAGCCCATTCGGCCAATGCCCGCCCGCCTCAGCGCAGACGGTGTGGCTCGGCTCGTCCGACGGGCGCTACCTTGACCGCATGACGATAGCCATCGCGCCATACGAGATCGGCCCGTTTGCCGAGGGTAGCTACCGGATCAACGTGCCGGTGACCGGCGCGCTCGTCGGCGCGGTGAAGGATGAATTCAAGCGCGACTTCCTCCCCATCAATTGAGATCGAAGGACATGGACATGGCAAAGCAGCCCAAAGCCGGGAAGGTCGGTGAAAGCCCCAAGGAGCGGAAGGGCAAGCAGAAAGCGGCAGCCAAGCTGAGGCGCGACGGCGGCGGTGGCAAGACGATTGCCAAACCACCGTCAGACCGGGAGTCCGACCTGGACCGCGCGCCCCAATGGCAGCCGCGTTATCCAGGTTCGGGGCGGCTCGCCGGTAAGGTCGCGATTATCACCGGCGGCGACAGCGGCATCGGGCGCGCCGTCTGTGCGCTGTTTGCGCGCGAAGGCGCCGATGTCGCGATCGTCTATCTGGAGAACCGGGCCGATGCCGTAGCCACCGCCGCGATCGTCGAAGGTGAGGGCGGTCGCGCGATCGCGATCAAGGCCGATGTTGGCAAGGCCAAGGCGGGCGAAAAGATCGTCGCGGAGACGGTCGCGAAGTTCGGTCGTCTCGACATTCTGGTGAACAACGCCGGCGAACAACATCCCGCCGCCGACATTCGCGACATCAGTCCGGAGCAGTTGCAGCGGACCTTTGCCACCAATATTTTCGGCATGTTCTATCTGGTACAGGCGGCGTTGCCGCACCTCAAAAAGGGGGCGGCGATCGTCAATTGCACCAGCGTCACCATGTATCAGGGGTCGGGCGGTCTGCTGGATTACAGCGCGACGAAGGGCGCGATCACGGCCTTCACACGCTCGCTCAGCGAAAATTTGGTCGGAAAGGGCATCCGCGTAAACGGCGTCGCGCCGGGACCGATCTGGACGCCGCTCAATCCGCGCGGCGGCGCACCGGCCAGAAAGGTGGCGACGTTCGGCGAAAGCACGCCGATGAAGCGCCCGGGCGAACCCAACGAGGTCGCCCCCGCCTTCCTGTTCCTCGCTTGCGACGACAGCAGCTATATGTCGGGCCAAGTGTTGCACCCCAACGGCGGCATGATCGTTAATGGATAGCGGGGGCAGGCAGGAGACGGATTATGCCGGCGAAATCGAAGGCCCAACAAAAAGCCGCGGGCGCGGCGCTCAGCGCCAAGCGCGGTGATACCCCAAGGGCCAAATTGAAGGGCGCATCGAAAGAGATGGCACAGAGCATGAGCGAGGCTGAACTCGAAGCGCTTGCGGCCGGCTCGACGAAAGGCAAGCCCGAGCACGTCGGCTGATTATTCGGCGGCTTGCAGCTCCGCCGGCGCGGCGGATTCTACGGCGCTGGCCTTGCCGAACGTCAGCACGCCGTCCTCGATCGCGCCGGTTTTCATGTCGATGCGGTCCTGAACATAATTCTGGCTGAGCCGCCAGGGCAGCTTGTCGGCATTTTTCGGCATGATGTGCAGCGACCGCTGGATATAACCCGACGAGAAATCGAAGATATTCTCTTCGGTCAGGGTCGCCGGATCGGCGAGCGCGGGGGTCGCGACGTCGGTGCCGGTCGCCTGCATGTGGTTGAGCACGCGGCAGACATATTCGGCGACGATGTCGGCGCGCAGCGTCCAGCTGGCGTTGAGGTAACCGAACACCGCCGAGAAATTCGGGACGTTCGAGAACATGCACGCCTTGTAATAGAAATGCTCGCTCCAATCGACGGGCGCGCCGTCGACCCGCACCGGAATCTTGCCCGCGACGGCAAGCTTGAGCCCCGTCGCGGTGACGATGATGTCGGCGTCGAGCCGCCGTCCCGATTTCAGCTGGATGCCGCGGGCGTCGAAACGTTCGATATGGTCGGTGACGACCGACGCCTTGTCCCTTTTCATCGCTTCGAAGAAATCGGCGTCCGGAACCAGGCACAGCCGCTGTTCCCAGGGGTTGTAGGGCGGGGTGAACGCCTGTTCGTCATAGCGGTCGCCGAGCGCCGCCTTCAGCTTCCTGGTCAGGAACTCGCGAACCTTGTGCGGCTTTTCGCGCGCGCGGCGAAAGCCGATGTCCTGTAGCCGCACATTCTTGAACCGCGTGATCCGGTACGCCAGCTCCTCGGGCAGGATCTTGCGCAGGAAGTTCGCAAAGGCGTCCTTCGCCGGGCGGATGAAATACCAGGTCGGGGTGCGCTGGAGCATCGTCACATGTGCGGCGCCCGGCCCGTTGACGGGATCGGTCATCGCCGGGACGATCGTCACCGCGGTCGCGCCCGATCCGATCACGACGACCCTTTTGCCCGCATAGTCGAGATCCTTCGGCCAGAATTGCGGATGGATAATCTGGCCCTGGAAATCCTCGCGCCCGGTGAAATTGGCGTCGAACGGCTCGTCATAATCATAATAGCCAGCGCCGAGGTAAAGCCAGCGTGCCGTCGTGGTCGATGTCGCGCCCGCGGCGTTCTCCAGCGTGACGGTCCAGCGCGCGGCCGCGCTGTCCCAGTCGGCGCCGACGACCTTGCGGTCGAAGCGGATACGCTCGCGGATATGGCGTTCGTCGACGATGCGATTGAGATATTCGAGGATCGCGGGGCCGTCGGCGATCGTCTTTTCATGCTTCCACGGTTCGAACACGAACCCCAGCGTGTGCATGTCGCTGTCCGACCGGATGCCGGGGTAGCGGAAGAGATCCCAGGTGCCGCCGAGGTCCGCGCGGCGTTCGAGGAGTGCAAAGCTGCGGTCGGGGCTATATTGTTGCAGGTGGACCGCCATGCCGATGCCCGAAATGCCGGCGCCGACGATCAGCACATCCTGATCGACGGGTGCAGCGTTCGTGTGTGCGGCGCGTTCCATCGTCGTGGTGCCTGCCATCATCCTGTCTCCCGACTATGTTTGACGCCAGCTTACGCACCGCGTTGCATTTTGCAATCGAATTGACGTTTACGGAAAGCAGCGCCGGGATGAAGCCCGCTTGTCGCTGTCATAATATTGTCATAGGGGCGTAACGATTTTGTCACCTAGGCCCGCCGCGGCCGCCCTTGCAGGAAAGGATAGAGCCCATGCGTCAGATCGCCGTCCTTCCCTATCGATTTGGCGGACCCGGACAGGACGGCGCGACCGAGGTGCTGCTGATCACCTCGCGCGAGACGAAGCGCTGGGTGATTCCAAAGGGCAATCCGCTGACCGGGATGACGCGCCACGCCGCCGCGGCGATCGAGGCCGAGGAAGAGGCGGGGGTCATCGGCGCGGTGTGTCCGACCCCGATCGGCAGCTACCAATATCGCAAGCGCCGCGCCAATGGCGCCGCGGTGCTGCTCGACGTCGAAGTCTTTCCGCTCGCGGTCACCAACGAACTCGCCGACTGGAAGGAAATGGACGAGCGCGACCGCCGCTGGTTCCCGTTCGACGCCGCCGCCACGGTGGTCGAGGAACCCGACCTGCAGGCGCTGATCCGCTCGTTCGGCGACAGCGGCTTTCGCGCCGCCGCGCGTCCGAACGGGGTCGTCCAGAATGTAGCCGAAAAAACAGGGGTAAGCCGAATGTTCGCATGGTTTCAGCGTTTGCTGCCGCGACAGGGAAATTTCTTTGAACTGTTTGAAAGCCACGCCGCGACGCTGGTCGCGGGGGCTAATGCGCTGTCGCGGATGCTCCAGGGCGGCGAGGGGATGGCCGATCACATCCAGGAGATCGTCGAGCGCGAGCATGATGCCGACGCGATCACCCGCGAAGTGTTGCAGACGGTCCGCCGCACCTTCCTGACCCCGTTCGATCGCAGCGCGATCACCGACCTGATCGCGTCGATGGACGATGCGATCGACGAGATGCAGAAGACCGCGGGTGCAGTTGATCTGTACGATGTCACCGATTTCGAACCCGAAATGCGCGACATCGCCGGGATCATCGTCGATGCGGCGCGGCTGACCGCCGAAGCGCTGCCGCTGCTCCGCAACATCGGCGCCAACGGGCCGCGGCTGCACGAACTCACCGAGCGGCTGGTGCGGATGGAGGGTCATGCCGACGAAATACACGCCGCCGGGCTCAAGCGCCTGTTCCGCGAGATGGGCGAGGCGCACACCACGCAATTCATCATCCGGCGCGAGCTGTACAGCCACCTCGAGCGCGTCGTCGACCGTTTCGAGGATGTCGCGAACGAGATCGACGGCCTGGTCATCGACCACGCTTAAGCGGGGGCGCTCACGATGCACGAACTCGCTTTCCCGCTCCTCGTCGGCCTGGTCATCCTGGCGCTGGCGTTCGATTTTCTGAACGGGCTGCACGACGCCGCAAACAGCATCGCGACCGTCGTCGCGACGCGGCTGCTGCGCCCGGTGCAGGCGGTGATCTTTGCCGCCTTCTTCAACTTTGCCGCCTATTTCCTTTCGATCATCTTTCCCGAACTGCACAAAGTTGCGGAAACGATCGGCAAGGGGATCATCGACAAGGATCTGGTGACCCCGGCGGTGGTGTTCGGGGCGCTGGTCGGCGCGATGTTCTGGAACGTCGTCACCTGGCTGAAAGGCATTCCGTCGTCGTCGAGCCACGCGCTGGTCGGCGGCATCGTCGGCGCGGGCGTCGCGCATGCCGGGTTCGAGGGGATCGAGTGGACCGGGCTCAACAAGACGGTGATCGCGATCTTCCTTTCGCCGATGCTCGGCATGTTGCTGGCGATGCTGGTGATGCTGCTCAGCAGCTGGGCGCTGCACCGCGCCACCGCCAAATTCGCCGAAAAGACCTTTCGCCGCCTCCACCTGCTTTCTTCGGCCGCTTATTCGGTCAGCCATGGGCTGAACGACGCGCAAAAGACGATGGGGATCATCGCGGTGCTGCTCTATTCGACCGGCTATCTGCAGGGCGAGTTTCATGTGCCGCATTGGGTGGCCTTCAGCTGCTATGTTGCGATCGCGCTCGGCACGCTGTCGGGCGGGTGGAAGATCATCGAGACGATGGGCGGCCGCATCACCAAGCTGTCGCATCATCAGGGGTTCGCCGCCTCGACCGGCGGCTCGATCATGGTGTTCACCGCCAGCCTGCTCGGCATCCCGGTGTCGACGACGCACACGATCACCGGCAGCATCATCGGCGCCGGCGTGGCGCGCCGCGCCAGCGCGGTGCGCTGGGGCGTGGCGAGCAATGTCGTCGCGGCGTGGTTCATCACCATCCCCGCGAGCGCGATCGTGGCGGCGTCGTTCTATGGCATCACGCGGCTGTTCTGAACCGTGCGGGGTTGCGTTCGAATGAGAACGTAATAAGAACGAATCCGTCGATGATGTTCGGGAGCGTCCGTGATGGCCGGTGATTTCGATTTCCAGATTGGCAGCTGGCAGGTGAAGCACCGCCGGTTGCAGGCGCGGCTTGCCGGTTGCGATGTTTGGGACGAATTCGACGGGACATGCGACATGCGCCCGATCCTGGGCGGGCACGGCAATGTCGAGGATAATGTCCTTCATATCCCCGGCGGCACCTATCGCGCGGTCGCGCTGCGATCTTTCGATCCGGCGCAGAATAGCTGGGCGATCTGGTGGCTCGACGGGCGTAGGCCGCATACGCTGGATGTCCCGGTCATCGGCCGGTTCGACGACGGTATCGGTAAATTTTACGCCGACGACGTGCTGGAAGGGCGACCGATCCGGCTGCGCTTTGTCTGGAGCCGCACCGACACCGCATCGCCGCGCTGGGAACAGGCGATGTCGGCGGACGGCGGCGCGCGCTGGGAGGTGAACTGGACGATGGATTTTACCCGCCGCTGACCCTCTCATCTCGCCGGGCGATAATCGACGCGCGCGCCGCCGACCAGCCGGACCGGCAGGTACAGGCCGTTGCCATAAGCCTTGATCTGACCAATCTCAAAACCATCGACATGGGTACGGATCACAAACGCGCCTTCGCGCCGTTGATCGACCGCGCGCTTGATCTTGCCTTGCAATTCGCCAAGGTCGCGGGCGAAATTCTGGGTCAAGGCGCTGGCGATCAGCGGCGCAAACCCCTCGCTGCGGCCAAGCACGAGCAACAGGTCGCCGCCGACCCCGTCGGTATCGCCGTTGATGATGAGGTCGGAAAAATGGACCTCGGCCGATCCCGGTTTGTTGACCGGCACCGCGGTCATCCAGATGCGGCCGTGGGTCGGCTCGCCGCTTCGGCTGGCGAGCCGCATGGCGACATCGACGCCGACCGCGATGCGCCCATCGGGCGCGCCATAGATCGTCGATTTGCCGAATTTGACCGTCATCGCCCCGACCTTGGGCAAGTCGAACGGCCGCGCCGATCGTTTGAGCAGCGCGCGATCGACGACAGGTTGCAACTGGGCATAGTCGGCGAGCACGGGTACGCGCACGTCGAGGTGTGGCGTCGGCGCCTCGCGCACCATGCGCGGCAGCGGGGTCGGCGCCGGATCAGCCGGGCGGCCCGCAACAAAAGTCTCGGTGATCGCCTCAAGCCCCAGGTTCAGCCGCATCTGCTGCCCCTCCATCCGGTATCCGCCATAAAGGATGCGCTGCGGCGTGACGCGCATCCACACTGGTGGTTTGTCGCGATTGAGTTCGAGCGCGGTGAAGCTCTGCCGCCAGACGTCGGCGGCTTGTTTGCGGATGTCGATGCGGGCGATTTCGCGGTTCACTTCGCGCTCGACATCGCGGACGACGGGCTTCAGCTTTGCGTCGGCCTCGTCGGTGAAGGTGATCCGTTTGCCCAGGAAATCGATCCCGGGCGCCCTGGTCCAGCCATAGCTGATCCGTGCCCTAACGCGGGTGCGCCAGTCGGGGGTGATGTCGACCTTGACCCGTGCGTGCGCCAGCGCGGCGCCGGTCGCGGTCTCGCCCTTCAGCACCCCGCCGACATCGCGCGCGGCGATCGTGGCATTGAGCGGCACATCGACGATGATCTCGTCGCCCGCCCCGCGCAGCCGCAGCGGCCCGCGCGTTACCTGACCGACGATGGTGCAGGCGATGGGCGGTGTGACCTTGACCTTTTTGCCGAAGACCTTGACCCGCTGCGGCTTCACGCACGCGCGTTCGCGCCGATTGATCGTCCACAGGGTTTTCGGCACCGCGCGTTCAAGCGCCTGCCTGAGCGCCGACGTATCGGCATTGATCGGGACCGCGATCAGCGATGTCTGCGTGGGCGAGGGGGCAGAGTCGGTCGCGCGCGGCGGCGGCTCGACATCAACCTTGCGGTCGCACGCGGTGAGCATGGTCGCTGACGCGATAGCCACGGCCAGTATGGTGATCGCCCGCATGTCTCCGCCCCCGATTGATGCCCACATGGTAACACCAATCGGTAAAGGTCGTTCCAACAAATCAACAGGTCAGGCGGCGACGACCCCGAACAGATCATGCTCGTCGGCATCCTCGATTTCGACATCGACGATGTCGCCCGATTTCAGCGTCGCCGCGACGTCGCGGAGATAGACGTGGCCGTCGATCTCGGGCGCATCCGCCTGTGAGCGTCCCGTCGCACCGATGCTGCCGTCTTCGTCCGCCTCGCCGACTTCGTCGATGATCACGGGCAGGGTGCGGCCGATCTTGGCTGCGAGTTTCGCGGCGCTGATCGCGGCGGTCTTGTCCATGATGCGCTGGTAGCGCTCTTCCTTGACCTCTTCGGGCACCTGATCGTCGAGCGCGTTCGCTTGCGCGCCCGCCACGGGTTCGAAGCGGAAGGCGCCGACGCGGTCGAGCTGGGCTTCGTCGAGCCAGTCGAGGAGATACTGGAAATCGGCCTCGGTCTCGCCGGGGAAGCCGACGACGAAGCTGGAGCGGATCGCGATGTCGGGGGCGATGGCGCGCCAGTTCTTGAGCCGTTCGAGCACCTTCGCTTCGTTGGCGGGGCGCTTCATGCGCTTGAGGACGCTCGGGCTCGCGTGCTGGAAGGGGATGTCGAGATAGGGGGTGAGCAGCCCTTCGGCCATCAGCGGTATCACCGCGTCGACATGCGGATAGGGATAGACATAGTGGAGGCGTACCCACGGGGCGCGGCCTTCGCTGGTCTGAAGCTGGCCGAGTTCGCGCGCGAGGTCGGTCATGTGGGCGCGGACTTCGCGGCCTTTCCACTGGCGCGGGTCGTGGCGGGTATCGACGCCGTAAGCCGAGGTGTCCTGGCTGATCACCAGCAGTTCCTTGGTCCCCGCAGCGACGAGCTTTTCGGCCTCGCGCAGCACCGCGTCGATGCGGCGGCTGACGAGTTTACCGCGGAGGTCCGGGATGATGCAGAAGGAGCAGCTGTGGTTGCAGCCTTCCGAAATCTTGAGATAGCTGTAGTGCCGCGGGGTCAACTTGAGCCCGCCCTCGGGGACGAGGTCAACGAAGGGGCCTTGGGTCGGCGGCGCGGCGTCATGGACGGCATCGACGACCTGTTCATATTGATGCGCGCCGGTGACCGCGAGGACGTTGGGGAAGCGGGCGCGGATAACATCGGCTTCGTTGCCCATGCAGCCGGTGACGATAACGCGGCCGTTCTCGGCCATCGCTTCGCCGATCGCCTCGAGGCTTTCTTCCTTTGCCGAGTCGAGGAAGCCGCAGGTGTTGACGAGCACGACGTCGGCGCCCGCATAATCGGGCGACAGGCCGTAACCATCGGCGCGCAGCTTGGTGAGAATCCGTTCGCTATCGACCAGTGCCTTGGGGCAGCCGAGCGAAACCATGCCGACCTTCGGCTGGGTGGGGAGGGTTTTGACTGTCATGATTGCGGGCGCGCATAGGGGATTTTTTGGGGTTTGTCACGGGTTCTAAACCCCCTCCCCTTCAGGGGAGGGGTTGGGGTGGGGGCTGCAGGCTAGCGCGAGGCCGATCGGCCCACCCCGCTGCGGCTAGCCAGCAAGCTGGCAAGTCTCGCTGCCCCTCTCCTGAAGGGGAGGGGGTTTAGTTTGCCCCCGCCAGCGTTTCTGCGACAATTCGCCAGACCTTTGGGTTGATCCCCAAACCCAGATGCGTGCTGTCGACTTTGATGTTGCGCGCCTGGTCGTTGTAGATGTCGACCGCGATGTCGGGGCCGACGATGCCGTCGCGGTCGGAATAGATGACGGTCAGCGGCTGGGTCAGGCCTTTCAGGTTGCGAGCGTGGATTTCGCGTTCGATCGCGTCGAAGTCGCGCCCGGCGAAACGCTGCGCCAGCGCGGTATATTTGGGGCCGCCGATGATCGGGGTGCCCATGGTGATGATCTCGCGGACCAGTTTGGGATAGGCGCGCGCGGTTTCACGCGCGATCACGCCGCCGAGACTCCAGCCGATCAGGGTCAGCGGGGCGTCATCGGCCTTGACCCATTCGGCGGCTTGGGCGGCGAAGCGCTCGACATCGGCGGCGACGCGGCCCTGGTTGCGGCCCATGCCCCAGTCGCGGACATGATAGCCAAGGTGGCGCAGATAGGCTTCGAGCGGTCGCATCGACAGCTCGCTGGCGCCATAGCCTGGGAGCAGCGTGACCGGGCGCCCGTCGCCACGCGGGGCGCCGACCAGATGATAGCCGCCAAGGCCATAGCGCAGCAGGTCGAGCGGCAGCGCGAGCTCGCCGAGCTGCGCGAGCCGGGTCGGCGGCTTCAGTCCGGTGGGAAGCGGAACGTCGCGGGGCATCGCCTTCTCCCTTTCACATCGTTATAGTTTGTCGCCTCGGCACGGCATTGCAAGCCGATAAGGGGGAGGGGAAGATGGCGAATATGAACTGGATCGCGATTCTGGTCGCGGCGCTCGCGGGTTTTGTCGTCGGTGGCATCTGGTACGGGCCGCTGCTGGGCAAGGCGTGGATGAAGGAACGCGGGCTGACCGAAGCCGATTTGCAGCAGGGCAATATGGTGCTGATCTATGGCACCACCTTTGCGCTCAGCATTGTGTCGGCGATTTTCCTCGGCCATTTGCTCGCGCATTTCGGTGCGATGAGTGCGCGGTCGACGATGATGATTTCGGTCGGGATTGCGCTGGGCTTTATCGTTCCGGCGATCGGCACCAATTATCTGTTCAGCCGCGCGAGTTTGAAATTGTTCGGGATCGACGCCGGATATTGGATTGCGTTCTATGCCGCGATGGGCGCGGTGTTTGTGTTTCTCGGCTAGCCGCCGGGCACGCTCGCTTCGCACTCTTCGCAGCGGATGACCTCGACGACCATGTCGCCGGGGGCGAGGCTTTGGGCTTCGGCCTCCCAAAAGCCGAAGGGCTTGCCGCCGCGATAGATGCGCAGCCCGCGGCCTTCGCTAGCGAGCTGGTCGATGCTGCGCCCGATTTCCCCGGCGGCGACGGGACGTTCGCGCAGCTGGACACGGCCGCCGATGCTGGCGAGATCGGCCATATAGTCGGCGACATGCGCCCCCTGCGCCGATCCCGCGAGCAGCAGGCCGGTGAAGCTGACCGGGTTGATCACATTGTTCGCGCCCGCCTGGCGCGCGAGCAGTTCATTATCCTGCGCGCGGATAACGACGCTGATCGGCACATTCGGCGACAGGTGGCGGACGGTCAGGACCATCAGGATCGAGGTGTCGTCGCGCCCCGCCGACACCAGCACCGATTGCGCGCGCGCGATATGGACGTCGATCAGCGTGTCGTCGTTCGACGCGTCGCCCTGGAGCACGTTGCAGCCCGCGGCCTCGGCCTCGGCAATCCGTGCGGCCGACTGGTCGATGACGACGATGCACGTCGGGTCGGTGCCGCGTGCGATCAGTTCGCGGACCGCCTCGGCGCCGCTGGTGCCATAGCCGAGGACGACGATATGGTCGGTGAGCTTTGCCTGGATGCGGGCCATGCGCCATTTTTCCCATGTGCGTTTGAGGACGAAATTATAGGCGGTGCCGACGAAGATAAAGAGCACTGCGATGCGGATCGGGGTTACGATCACCGCCTCGATCAGGCGCGAGCGGTCGGACACCGGATGAATGTCGCCGAAGCCGGTGGTGGTCACCGAAATCATCGTGAAATAGACGACGTCGAGGAAGCTGATCTCGCCGTCATAATTGTCCTTCAGCCCGGCGCGGTCGATCCAGTGCACCAGCACGACGATGCCGATCAGGAAAAAGGCGAGGCTGAGCCGCGCGAGGACGTCGGCCCACACCGGCCATTTGCTGGCGCGCTTCAGCGGCTGAAAGCGGTGATGCAGTTTCAGTTTCGACGGTTTGCGATCGCTCATCGGGGCGGCAATTGCTTCATCGGATCGACGGGTATGCGATTTTTGCGCAGCTGGAAATGGAGTTGCGACGTCTGGACCTGTCCGGTCGCCCCGGCGCGGCCGATGACGTCGCCGATCCGCACCGCCTGACCGCGCTGGACATCGATGCGCGCGGCATGGCCATAGGCGCTGACCCAGCCGCCGCCATGGTTGATCAGGATCAACCCGCCATAAACGCCGATCTGGTCGCCGGCATAGGCGACCACGCCATCGGCGGCGGCGCGGATCGGGGTGCCCGCGGCGGCGGCGATGTTGATCCCGTCGCTGACCTTGCCCGGCGCGAGCGGGCCGAAGCGCGCGAGGATCGGACCATTGAGCGGCCATTCGAAGCGGCCCGCGAAGCGCGTCGGTGCGGCGATCGCGGTGGTCACCGGCTGGCGCGGTGCGGCGCTGCCCGCGGTGGGACGCGCAGCCTCGGCCAGCGCGGGCTGGCTGCCGGTGGCGATGTCGTCGATGTCGAGGGTGAAGGCGGCGGCACGGGCGTCGACATTGACCGGGCCGGGAGGGGCTGCGCGCGCGTCGGAGGGCAGGCGCAGCCGCTGGCCGACGCGCAGGATATAGGGTTCGTCGAGGGCGTTGATCGTGATGATCTCACCCCAGTCGGCGCGATAAGCGGCCGCGATGCCGATCCCGGTCTCGCCGGTGCCGACGCGGTGATAGAGACCCGCGGGGATGCGCAGCACCTGCCCGGCGCGCAGGGTGAAGGGCGGGGTGAGGTCGTTTTCCAGCGCGATCGCTTCGGACCCGGCGCCGCTCATCTCGCCGATCGCGCGCAGCGTGTCGCCGGGGCGGACGGTGTAGGCGCTCGCGTTAACTTGCACGGCATTTGTGGCGACAGGTTTCAGCGTCCAGGTCGGCCGGGCGTCGCCGCCGACGACATCGCCCGCCGAATGGCGCTCAAAATCAAAGCTATCGGGGATGGGCGCGGGAAGCGGTGGCGAGGCGACGGGGCGTGGCGGTGGGGCCGGGGCCGCGGGGATGCACGCGGCGAGCGATAGCACGCACAGCAAAGCCCCGAGATGTCGTCTATATTCCCCCACGCGCCGCTTTTGCCAAAGGAAGCGGGTGGTGGCTAGACCCAAAGCCTTCGCGGGGCAACGGGTCAGGCCGCGTAAGCACTCCGCAGCGCGGCCAGCGACGCGTCGTGCGTCAGGTCGAGCTGGAGCGGGGTGACCGAGATGTAGCGATCGTCGATCGCTTCCAGGTCGCTGTCGTGCCCCGGCGAGTGTTCGATGCCGTGCAGACCGAACCAGTAATAGCGATAGCCGCGCGGGTCGGTGCCCTCGACGATCGAACCGCGGCCGTAGTCGTGGAAGCCCTGCCGCGTCACGCGGATGCCTTGGACGTCGGCGGCGGGGATTGCGGGGAAGTTGACGTTGATCAAGGTGCGCGGCGCCATGTCCAGGTCGAGCAGCGGCCGCAGTACCTTGGCGCCCCACGCTTCGGCTGCCTCGAACGGCACGGTGTCACCCATGCCTTCCTTCGCATAAACCTGGCTGAGCGCGATCGAGCGGATGCCCGCCAGCGCGCCCTCGATCGCCGCCGAAACGGTGCCCGAATAGGTGACGTCATCGCCCAGGTTGGCGCCGCGGTTGACGCCGGAGAGGATCAGGTCGGGCTTGTCGGGCATCAGCTTGCTGATCGCCATCATCACCGAATCGGTCGGGGTGCCGCTGCACGACCAGCGCTGCGGCCCATGTTCGCGAATCCGCACCGGGCGCGACAGGGTGAGCGAGTGGCCGGCGCCCGATTGTTCCTCGGCGGGGGCGCAGACCCAGATGTCGTCGGACAGCTGGCGCGCGATCGCTTCGAGCACGGCCAGGCCGGGGGCGTGGTAACCGTCGTCGTTGGTGAGGAGGATGCGCACGTTTTCTACTTTCCTTCTTCGTCATCCCGGGCTTGACCCGGGATCCTGCTTTTCAACGTCGCAAAGCGGGATCCCGGGTCAAGCCCGGGATGAGGATGGTTTAGGTGGCCGGCGTCAGCTTGGTGATCCCGCCCATGTACGGCAGCAGCACGTCGGGAACGATGACGCTCCCATCCGCCTGCTGATAATTCTCCAGCACCGCGACGAGTGTCCGGCCGACCGCGAGGCCCGACCCGTTGAGCGTATGAACGAATTCATTGTTTTTGCCGCCCTCGCGGCGGAAGCGCGTGTTCATGCGCCGAGCCTGGAAATCGCCGCAGTTCGAACAGCTCGAAATCTCGCGATAGGCGTTCTGGCCGGGCAGCCACACCTCAAGATCATAGGTCTTGCGCGCCGCAAAGCCCATGTCGCCGGCGCACAGCAGCATCTTGCGATAGGGCAGCTCGAGCGCCTCGAGGATCGCCTCTGCGGCGCGCGTCTTGCGCTCCAGCTCGGCATCGCTGTCCTCGGGGCGGGTGATCGACACCAGCTCGACCTTCCAGAACTGATGCTGGCGGATATAGCCGCGCGTATCGCGCCCCGCCGACCCGGCTTCGGAACGGAAGCAGGGGGTGAGCGCGGTCATGCGGATCGGCAGGTCGGCATCGGGCAGGATGTCCTCACGCACCGCGTTGGTCAGGCTCATCTCCGACGTCGAGATCAGCCAGCGGCCGTCGGTGGTCTGGAACAGATCTTCGCGGAACTTGGGGAGCTGGGTGGTGCCGAACGCCGCTTCGTCGCGGACCATCAGCGGGGTGGCGCATTCGGTGTAGCCCGCGTCGATCGTCTGCCGATCGATCATAAATTGCCCGAGCGCGCGTTCGAGCCGTGCCATCTGGCCCTTCAGGAACGCAAAGCGCGCGCCCGACATCTTCGCGGCGGTTTCGAAATCGAGCCCGAGCGCGGGGGCGAAGTCAGCGTGCTCCTGCGGCGTGAAGTCGAAGCTGCGCGGGGCGCCCCAGCGTGCGATTTCGACATTGCCGTCTTCGTCCATGCCCTCGGGGACGTCGGCGGCGGGCAGGTTGGGGAGCGCGGCGAGCGCGTCCTGCAGCGCCGCCAATTGTTCGCGTTCGGCATTTTCCCGGTCGGGGAGCGCGGTCTTGAGTGTGGCAACCTCGGTCTTCAGCGCATCGGCCTGGTCCTTGTTGCCCGCTGCCATCGCCTGGCCGATCAGCTTCGACGCTTCGTTGCGGCGCGCAAGTGCGGCCTGAATTTCGGTCTGTAGCGCGCGCACCGACGCGTCGGCGGTCAGGATGCCAGCGGACAGGGGGGCGAGGCCGCGGCGTGCGAGGCCGGCGTCGAAGGCGGTGGGATTTTCCCGGATCAGGCGAATATCGTGCATGGGCGCGCTATGGCGTTGCCGGGCGGGGGGTGCAAGCCCGATCGCGACCATGAAAAAAGGGCCGCCTCGCAAGGCGGCCCTTCAGTGTGGTGGTCCGGGTTAGCCCCCCCGACCTCCAGTGGATCGCTTACGCCGCGTCGGCGTTTTTGTCGTTGCGGTTGGCGGCGCGGCGGCGCGCGACGAGCGCGGCGGCGGCGGCGCCGAACAACAGCATCATCGGCGGCGCCGGGACCGGGGTCGGCGGGTTGCCCGACGAGCTGCTGGTGCTGCCACCCGAGCTGGACGACGAAGACGACGAGCTGCTGCTCGACGACGAGGATGAGGAACCGGTGCTGCCCGTGCTGCCGGTCGAACCCCAGCTGCTGCTGCCGCCGGTCGCGCCCGACGAGGTCGCGCCGCTCGACGTGCTGCTGCTCGACGACGAGGAGGACGAAGAGCTCGACGACGAGCTGCTCGACCCGCCCGAGCTGCTGCTGCTGGAACCGCCCGAGCTGCCGCTCGAACCGTTCGAGCCGCCCGAACTGCCGTGCGACGAGCTGCCCCAGCCCGAGCTGCCATGCGACGAACCGCCCTTTGACGAGCTGCCGCCCGACGACGACGAGCTGGACGAGGAGGAAGACGAGGACGAGCTCGAAGACGAGCTGCTGCTCGACGACGAGGTGCTGACGTTGCCCGACGAGGTCGAGACGTTACCCGAGGACGTCGAGACATTGCCCGAAGACGTCGAAACGCCGCCGGTCGAGGTGCTGACCCCGCCGGTCGAGGTGGAAACGCCACCCGTCGACGTCGATACGCCGCCGGTGGAGGTCGAAACGCCGCTCGAGGTGCTGACGCTGCCGGTCGAGGTCGACACGCCGCCGGTCGAGGTCGAGGTGCTGACGCCGCCCGTCGAGGTCGACACACCGCCCGAGGTGCTGCTGCTGGTCGTGCTGAGGCCGCCGGTGGTCGTCGAGGTGACGACGATGCTGCCGCTGCTGCCGCCGCCGCTGCTACCGCCGAAGAAACCGCCGAAGAAGCCGCCGCCGAATCCACCGCCAAAGCCGCCGCCGATCACCGTGACGCCGCCGCCGCTGCTGCCGCCTTCAAAACCGCGCTGCGGGAAAGGGGCGTAGGGGATGGGGGGCAGCGGGATCGTCTGCGTCACCACCTGCGTCTGCGGGGTGGCGGTGCGGATGATGCGCTTGGTCGTGACGACGCGGCGGATCCGCTTGACCGGCTTGCGCGCCGCATGGCGCTTGCGCACCACCTTTTTGCCGGCGCAGGGCGAGCAGGACTTGACCGTCTGGGCCCGCGCCTTGGGCACGTCCGCAATCTGCATCGCGCCGCTACCGATGATCGCGCCGCCGCAGGTGCAGGCGCAAAGCTTGGCGAGGGCCATTCGGACAGACATAGGTTTCTCTTTCTTTCCCGTTGCAGGTGCAAAGCGCCATCCACCGACACCCGTTTCACCTTCGCTATACCTCAAAAGGTCAAAGCTTTGCGAACGCGGCAATTGCGTTAACCGCGTTTGCCTGTCCGACAGCGGGAAAAGGGCGCCGGAATCAACCCTAATGGCGGTTCTTGTCCCAAAATAGTACGGAAACTGCAATGATTCTATGCGATTGGTTAATCTTCGGCCCTAAATCGGGGTCGCCGAAGCGGCGCCGCGGGTCGCGCTCAACCGGCGGGAATCGCTCCAGGCCGGCGCTCCGTTCAGCCGCGCTTCACGCCCCGTCGCTATCGGCTGCTTAGGCGCTTGTATCGAAACCAGCGGCTGGTTATAGGCGCGCCACTCCCCGCACCGCTTGACGGCCCGCGGGGTGACAGGAAAGGACGCGAGAGCCCCTCATGCCGACCAAGATTGCCGACGTTGGCGCTGACGCGCTTCGCGCAGCCAGATCCAATCTCGATACGGATTATGTTCCTGGCGACGACGAAGAGTTTATGAACGAGCGGCAGCAGGAATATTTCCGCGGCCTGCTGCTCGCTTGGAAAAAGTCGATCCTGTCCGAATCCGAATCGACCCTGGCGCATTTGCAGGACGGGCCGCTGCGCGAACCCGACCTGGCCGACCGCGCGTCGAGCGAAACCGACTGGGCGATCGAACTGCGCACCCGCGACCGCCAGCGCAAGCTGATCGCCAAGATCGATTCGGCGATCCGCCGCATCGACGAGGGCGAATATGGCTATTGCGCGGTCACCGGCGAACCGATCTCGCTGGCGCGGCTGCAGGCGCGTCCGATCGCGACGATGACGCTGGAGGCACAGGAACGCCACGAGCGTAACGAGCGGATTTCGCGCGAGGATTGATCCGCTTTGGGGCAAATGTCCGATTCACCCATCGGCAATTTACATTTCGGCAACGGCTGGGCTCTAGATTCGCGACCTGACACTCAACGCGGGGAACAGGTCGCAATGGAATCGCGCGGACCAATAACGACAGATGAAGAAGTGGCGGCGCTGTCGCGCGGCGCCGATCGAGACAGCTTGTTCATGCAGGCCAGCCTGATGCTGCCGGGGCACCCCGATGCGGTGGTGGTCCGGGTGCGCAACCTGTCGCCGGGCGGCATGCTGGCCGAGGGCAAGGTGCGCGTCGACCAGGGCGCAACGATCCAGATCGACCTCAAAAATGTCGGCCCCGTCCCGGGCCGCGTCGTGTGGGCGGGCGAGGGCAAATTCGGGATCGCGTTCGATCATCAGATCGATCCGCAAGCGGTGCGTCGTCAGGTGGTGTCGCAGTCCGATCTGCCGCCGCATCTGCGGCGCTCGGGGCTAGAGCGGGGGCCGCTGTACCGCCGGCGCTGATGCGTCCTGCATAGGGCGGCACCAGCGGGGCGGTAGCGGCAGGCGATCGTCAGGCGATCGCGAGCATCTCTTCCTTGATTTTCAGCTTCTGCTTTTTCAGATGCGCCAGCGCGGCCATGTCGGGGGCGGGGCGCCGCTCTTCATTCGCAATTTTCTCGTCAAGGTTCGCGTGGCGCGACTTCAGGGCGGAAAGATGCGACGTGCTCATGGGCCATTCTCCTTTTCGACTCGATTGGCAGGACCGAGTAAATCACGAATCGGGGCGAATGTCGTCGCGATTCGGTCAGCCGGTCCCCGTTGCGGACCAGTGGTGAACGTGGCAGGGAAGCGATGGTGAGCCCCGACGAAATCACCCAGCGCCTGGAACTGTTACGGATCGAGCATCGCGACCTCGACGCTGCGATCATCGCGCTCGGCATCGCGGCGGTCCCCGACCAGTTGCAGCTGGCACGGCTGAAGAAACGCAAATTGCGCCTGCGCGATGAAATCGCCTGGTGCGAGGATCAGCTGGTTCCCGATATTATCGCGTGAATCAAAACGGGACGATCGCGCGTCGCAATTTCATGGTTACCGCCATTGCATTGCTGCGCAGCCATGGCATCCCTTGGCACATGGTCGCCCGACATCCCGACATGATGGCAATCGCAGCACCGGTGCAGCGTGCGCAGATCGAAAATCTGTATGTCGAGGCGATGGTGCTCGCCGACGAGGCGCACGCCGCCTTTGCCGCGCAGCGCGAACTGGGCGATGTCCGGCGGGACGGGTTGATGCAGATCAGCCTGGCGTGCGAATCGCTCAAAACCACGACGCGGCTGATGCACGTCATCGCGTGGCTGCTCCATCGCCGCGCGATGATCGCCGGCGACCCCGGCGCGGGGCCGAGCGACAGCGCGGCGCGGATTGGCGAGCCGGTCGCGGCCGACTGGGACATTTGCGCGGGCTTTGAGGAATCGGTGCGCCGCATCATCGCGGCGAGCGAGCGACTGTTCGAGCGGATCGCGCAGATCGAAGCGGGCTGGAATACGCCGCGGGCGGTGACCCCGGTGCAACGGCTGCTCGCGCAGCTAGAGGCGCGGCTTTAGCTGATTTCCCTCTCTGAAAGGGAAGGGGATTTAAGCGAGCCATTCCACCCACGCGCCATGGGCGTGGGCGTGCGCCAGCTTCACCGGTTCGCCGCTGCCCGGCCAGTGTCGGACGACCAGCTCATGGTGATGCACCGTCCGGTTGGCCTCCAGCGCGATCCAGGCCAACGGGCGCTCCGCGGTTGCGCGCGCGCCCGCGGCTTCCATCGCGGCGGTGATCCGCGCTTGCTGGTCGGCGGGGACATATTGCCAGACGATCGAGTGCATCAGCACCCGTGTCACCCCTGCAGCCTGCGGGCGGGCGAGTTCGGCGGCGACGAAATCGGCGGCGTTGGCGTGGATCAGCTGTGGTGCCTCATTGGTTGCGGCGGCGATCGCGGCTTCCATCCGCGCGAAGCGGATATGATGTTCGGGCCAGATATAGGCTTTCAGCCGCAACGCCTGCGCCGGGTCGGTCAGATCGACCGGCGCGACGTCGCAGCCTTTGAGGCCTGCAAAGCCGATATTATGTTGCGGCGGCGGATCGCCGCGCCAGTCGGGCGTAAAGGCCATGACGCCCGGGCGCGGCCCGACATTCACCCCGGCGAGGTCGTAATGATAGCGGTCGATCATCAGGTTGATCCCGGCGCTCGACCCGATTTCGAGGCAGTCGAAACGCGGCGGCAAGTCCTGATCGGCCAGCCACAGCATCGCGGCGACGAAATTCGACGAGCGCCCCGCCTCGTTGGTTTGCGGCGGGCCGTCGAGCCAGGGGAGCAGCGCCGCCTCGTGCCGCGCTACCACCCCGGCGACGATCGCGGCGTCGTTGATGTCATCGGCGTCGGCATAGATCGGCGCGAGTTCGTGCGCGCTGCCCGCCAGATGCAGCGCGTGGATACCGCCCGCGGCGCGCAGCGGCAGCGCATCGGCGAGCGGAGCGCCCGGCCAGTCGGCGATGCGGCGGGCGAATTCGCTGGCGGGTTTGGCCATCAGCGCACCGAGCGCGGCGACGACGCGCGCGGTCACCGGCGCGCCATTGGCGCGGCAATAGAGCACCTGATTGGCAAAGGCGGTGCGGACGGCCGCGGGTCCGGTCTCGCCCATGTCGACCTTTTGGTAGCGCTCGCTCATTGCCCTTTCTCCCGTCGCCGCTTATGGGCACGGCGTTTATGCCCGAACCGATCATCTTTGCCATCCCGAAAGGGCGCATCCTCGACGAAGCGCTGCCGCTGCTCGCGCGCGTCGGCATCGAGCCCGCGGCGGATTTCTTTGACAAGAGCAGCCGCGCGCTGGTGTTCGGGACGAACCAGCCGCACATTTCGCTGATCCGCGTCCGCGCGTTCGATGTGGCGACGTTCGTTGCGCATGGCGCGGCGCAGCTGGGCATCGTTGGGTCCGACGTGGTCGACGAGTTCGATTACAGCGAGCTTTATGCACCGGTCGACCTGGGCATCGGCCATTGCCGCCTGTCGCTGGCGGGCCCCGCCGATGCACCGCCGCCGGGGCTGGGCGAAAGCCATATCCGCGTCGCGACCAAATATCCCGCGACGACGCGCCGCTGGTTCGAGGCGCAGGGCATCCAGGCCGAATGTATCAAGCTGAACGGCGCGATGGAGATTGCGCCGAAGCTGGGGCTGGCCTCGCACATCGTCGATCTGGTTTCGACCGGGCGGACGCTGGTCGAAAATGCGCTGGCCGAGCAGGTGGTGATCAGCGACGTGTCGGCGCGGCTGATCGTCAACCGCGCCGCGTTCAAATTGCGCTCGGCCGAGGTGCCAGCGCTCGTCGAGCGGTTCCGTATGGCGGTGGGACAGGGCGATGCGGCGGCTTGATGCCTCCGAACCCGGCTTCGCGGCCGCGTTCGACGCGCTGGTCAATGACCGGCGCGAGAGCGATGCCGATGTGTCGAGCGACGTCGCGGCGATCATCGCGCGGGTGAAGGCAGAGGGCGACGCGGCGCTGGCCGATTATACCGCGAAGTTTGACCGCTTCGATCTGGACGCCAGCGGCTGGAGCCTCTCGAAGGCGGAATGCGCCGCGGCCTATGCGGCGCTCGCGCCCGAATTGCGCGACGCGCTGAACCTCGCCGCCGAGCGTATCCGCGCCTATCACGTCGCGCAGCTGCCCGAGGACCGCGACTATCGCGATGCCACCGGCGCACGGCTGGGCGCCCGCTGGAACGCGGTCGATGCTGCGGGGGTCTATGTCCCCGGCGGGCGCGCCGCCTATCCGTCGTCGGTGCTGATGAACATCCTGCCCGCGAAGGTCGCGGGGGTGGGACGGATCGTGATGATGACCCCGACGCCGGGCGGCGAGGTCAATCCGGTGGTGATGGCGGCGGCGCATATCGGCGGGGTCGACGAGATATGGCGCATCGGCGGCGCGCAGGCGGTGGCGGCGCTGGCCTATGGCACCGGCCGCATCGCGCCGGTCGACGTCGTCACCGGCCCCGGCAACGCGTGGGTCGCCGAGGCGAAGCGACAGGCTTACGGCGTCGTGGGCATCGACATGGTCGCGGGGCCGAGCGAGATTGTCGTGGTCGCCGATGCCCAGAATGATCCGCGCGTCATTGCTGCCGACCTGCTGAGCCAGGCCGAGCATGACCCGACCAGCCAGTCGATCCTGTTCACCGACGATGCGGGCCTTGCCGACGCCGTGGCGGCAGCGGTCGACGCGATCATTCCGACGCTCGGCACCGCGGCGGTGATGCGCGAAAGCTGGGACGCCAATGGCGCGATCATCATCGTCCCGACGCTCGCCGATGCGATTCCGCTTTGCGACCGGCTGGCGCCCGAACATCTCGAACTCGCGGTCGATGCCGCCGAAGCCGATGCGCTGTTCGGCAGGGTGCGCCACGCGGGATCGGTGTTTCTAGGGCGGTATACGCCCGAGGCGATCGGCGACTATGTCGCGGGCCCGAATCATGTGCTGCCCACCGGGCGCCGCGCACGCTTTTCGAGCGGGCTGTCGGTCAGCGATTTCATGAAGCGCACCAGCTTCCTCGCGCTCGACGAAGCCAGTCTTGCCGCGATCGGCCCCGCTGCGGTCGCGCTCGCCGGGGCCGAGGGGCTTCCCGCGCATGCGCTGAGCGTTCAGAACCGATTGAAGCAAAACTAGTCTAGAACCCCCATTTTCGTCATCCCGGCGAAGGCCGGGATCTCGCCGGTGCCTTATTATGCGAGGTTGAGATCCCGGCCTTCGCCGGGATGACGAATTGAGTTAGAAGCAGAAGCCATGAACAAACGCGCTCAATCCCGCTCCGCCGCCCGTCTCGCCGCCGTCCAGGCGCTGTATCAGCACGAGATGGAAGCGACCCCGGTGGCCAAGCTGATCCACGAATTTCACCAGCATCGCATCGGCGCGACGATCGAGGACGCCGAATATGCCGACGCCGACGTCGCGTTCTTCGACGACATCGTGAAGGGCACGCTGGCCCGGTCCGAAGAGATCGACGCGGCGATTGTCGCGCGACTGGCCAGCGGTTGGTCGATGGAGCGGCTCGACCGCACGATGAAGGCGATATTGCGCGCCGGCGCCTATGAACTGATCGCGCGCGGCGACGTGCCGGTCGGCGCGGTGGTCAGCGAATATGTCGATGTCGCGAAGGCATTTTTTGACGCGCGCGAAGCGGGTTTCGCCAATGGGTTGCTCGATGCGATCGGCAAGGATGTGCGGGCGAAATAGAGGCCGCCGCGCTCCTGCGAAGGCAGGAACCCATCATCTGCCCGCGCGCCCTTGCTCCGACCGGTGATGGGCCCCTGCCTTCGCAGGGGCACAGCTATCGAAGACCGTTTATTCGCGCTAAACTCGCATCATGTCCGAAACCGATTTCATCGCCCGTCTGCGCGCCATCGCCACCGATCCCGCCGCGCGCGGGCTGGCCGATGACGCCGCCGAGTGGGAGGGGCTGGTCCTCACCCACGACATGATCGTCGAGGGAATTCATTTCCTGCCCGATGACACGCCGCAGGATGTGGCGTGGAAACTGGTCGCGGTGAACCTGTCGGATCTGGCCGCCAAGGGCGCGGCGCCGGTCGGGGTGCTCGTCGGCTACAGCCTCGGCGACGACGAATGGGACGCGGCGTTCGTCGAAGGCCTCGATCTCGCGCTGCGCCGTTTCGGCGTCATCCTGCTCGGTGGCGACACGGTGCGCGCGCCTGCGGGTGCGCCGCGCAGCTTTGGCCTGACCGCGATCGGCCGCGCGCCGCCGGGCGGGGCGCCGTCGCGGGCCGGGGCCAAGCCGGGCGATCAACTGTGGGTGACCGGATCGATCGGCAATGCCGGGCTCGGCCTCGCGATGCGGCTGGGGCATGAGGAGGCGAACGAGACCTGCCTTGCCGCCTATCGCCGCCCGCAGCCGCAGCTGACCTTTGGCCAGGCGGTGACGCGCCATGTCCACGCGATGATGGACGTATCCGACGGCCTGCTGATCGATGCCGCGCGGATGGCGACGGCGAGCGGGTGCGAATTCGTGTTGATGCTGGAGGCGGTGCCGCTGTCGGCGGCGCTGCTCGCGGTGCGGCCCGATGTGGTCGACACGCGGCTGGCGGCGGCGAGCGCGGGCGACGATTATCAGCTGCTGTTCGCTGCCGATCCGGGCGCCGCGGGGGCGATCCGCGAGATTGCGGCGGGGCTGAATATCATGGCGACGCCGATCGGCCATGTCGGGGTGGGCGAGGGGCTGGTGCTGACGCACCGCGCCCAGCGCATCGCGCTGCCCGAGCGTCTCGGTTTCACACACTGACGCGAAACCGTTACAAAAGTGCCGAAAAACCGGGGTTGCCCTTGGCATTCTTTCTTCCCATAACGCGGCGTCCAAATTTAGGGGCGGTCGCATCAGGGGAGAGGGCGAACCGGCAATCATAAGTCGGACGTGCTCGACTGTTCACCTGACTCCGCCCCGCTCAATGGGGAAGGAAATTCATGATTGATCCGGTTATGATCGCGATAGCGTGCGGCCTTATCGCCGTGCTCTATGGCTTCATTACCTCGCGCCAGGTGCTCAGCGCCTCGGCGGGTAATGAAAAGATGCAGGAAATTGCTGGCGCCATCCAGGAAGGCGCCAAGGCCTATCTGGGCCGCCAATATCGCACCATCGCCATCGTCGGCGTCGTCGTCGCCATTCTCGTCGGGCTTTTCCTCGGCGCGATTTCGGCGACCGGCTTTGTCATCGGCGCCGTCCTGTCGGGCGTGGCCGGTTTCGTCGGCATGAACATTTCGGTCAAAGCCAACGTCCGCACCGCGGCCGCGGCGCAGACCGGGCTGCAGGCGGGCCTGACCATGGCGTTCCGCGCCGGTGCGATCACCGGCATGCTGGTAGCGGGGCTCGCCCTGCTCGCGATCTCGGTCTTTTTCTGGTATCTGATCGGCCCCGGCGGGTTCACCGTCGGCGGAGAGGATCGCACCGTGGTCGATGCGCTCGTCGCGCTCGCGTTCGGCGCCTCGCTGATTTCGATCTTTGCGCGTCTGGGCGGCGGTATCTTTACCAAGGCCGCCGACGTCGGCGCCGACCTGGTCGGCAAGGTCGAGGCCGGAATCCCCGAGGATGATCCGCGCAACCCCGCGGTGATCGCCGATAACGTCGGTGACAATGTCGGCGACTGCGCCGGTATGGCCGCCGATCTGTTCGAAACCTATGTCGTCACCGTCGGCGCCACCATGGTGTTGATGGCGCTGCTGCTGAAGAGCGCGGGCGACATGCTGCTGCCGCTGATGAGCCTGCCGCTGCTGATGGGCGGCGTGTGCATCATCACGTCGATCATCGGCACCTATTTCGTCCGCCTCGGCAACGGGACGAACGTCATGGGCGCGATGTACAAGGGCTTTCTGGTCACCGCGATCCTGTCGATCCCGGCGATCTGGTTCTCGACCCAATATGCGCTGGGCAGCATGGAAGCGCTGATCCCGGGCACCGATTTCAACGGTCGGTCGCTGTTCTATTGCTCGTTGCTCGGGCTGGTCATCACCGGGCTGATCATCTGGATCACCGAATATTACACCGGCACCAACTATCGCCCGGTGCGCTCGATCGCCAAGGCGTCGGAAACCGGCCACGGCACCAACGTCATCCAGGGGCTGGCGATCAGCCTGGAATCGACCGCGCTGCCGACGCTGGTGATCTGCGCCGGCATCATCATCGCCTATATGCTGGCGGGGCTGATCGGCATTGCCTTTGCGGCAACCGCGATGCTGGCGCTGGCCGGCATGGTCGTCGCGCTCGACGCTTACGGCCCGGTCACCGACAACGCCGGCGGCATCGCCGAAATGGCGGGGCTCGACGACACGGTGCGCGAAAAGACCGACCTGCTCGACGCGGTGGGCAACACGACCAAGGCGGTGACCAAGGGCTATGCCATCGGGTCGGCGGGTCTGGCGGCGCTGGTGCTGTTCGGCACCTATACGGCCGACATCACCGAATATTCGGCGGCGCTGGGGCTGACCGAACCGCTGACCTTCTCGCTGTCGTCGCCCTACGTCATCGTCGGGCTGCTGCTCGGCGCGCTGCTGCCGTACCTGTTCGGCGCGATGGGCATGACCGCGGTCGGCCGCGCCGCGGGTGAGGTGGTCAAGGATGTTCGCGACCAGTTCAAGAACAACCCGGGCATCATGACCTATGAGTCCAAGCCCGACTATGCGCGCACGGTCGACCTGGTGACCAAGGCGGCGATCAAGGAAATGATCATTCCGTCGCTGCTCCCGGTGCTGGCGCCGATCGTCGTGTTCTTCGTGATCCGTGCGGTCGCAGGACCGGCCGCGGCGCTCGAAGCGCTCGGCGCGCTCCTGCTCGGCGTGATCGTCGGCGGGCTGTTCGTCGCCATCTCGATGACCTCGGGCGGCGGCGCATGGGACAATGCCAAGAAGTATATCGAAGACGGCAACCACGGCGGCAAAGGCAGCGAGGCCCATAAGGCTGCCGTCACTGGCGACACCGTCGGCGATCCGTATAAGGATACCGCGGGTCCGGCGGTCAACCCGATGATCAAGATCACCAACATCGTGGCGATCCTGCTCCTCGCGGCGTTGGCGCACGGGGCGGCGTAAGCTGCGCTGCCTGCGGGCATGAAAAGGCCCTGTCGGAGCGATCCGGCGGGGCTTTTTTGCTGGTCGGTTTTGGGGTGGTGAGCGGACGTAGCGAAACAATCACGCCCTCCCCTTCAGGAGTGCCGGGTCGGTCATGCCCCCGGCATGACCTGAACAGTCCGGGGGACTGTTCACCC
>NZ_JBHYDE010000005.1:0-324903 GCF_051861155.1 Sphingopyxis sp.
TACCTCTGGTGTACCTGTCGTGGCGCCAGCCGCGCAGCAGGGTAGCTATGTATGGACGGGATAACCGCTGAAAGCATCTAAGCGGGAAGCCTCCCTCAAGATAAGATTTCTTAGAGCCGTGGAAGACCACCACGTTGATAGATCGGATGTAGAAGCGCGGTAACGCGTGGAGCTAACCGATACTAATTGCTCTATTCGCACTTAAGAGTCCCACCATCAACGACACTCCTGAGTGAGTGTCCGCGAAGTGGATGATTGTAAAATAGTCCAAATTGCACGGGCATTCGATTGAAACCCAAATTCGACCCACGCCGGCTTCATTGCTTGGTGACCATGGCGTCAGTGACCCACCCGATCCCATCTCGAACTCGGCCGTGAAACCTGACAGCGCCGATGGTACTATGGCTCAAGCCCTGGAAGAGTAGGACGTCGCCAGGCATTGCAGCCGACGTGAGGACGAATATGGAAAAACCCATTCACAAAGTTAGAGGCCGGCAGAAATGCCGTCCTTTTGCTGTTTTCGCGGAACGCTGTTGGCGCCGCGACATTGGTGGCGCGGGATGGAGCAGCCCGGTAGCTCGTCAGGCTCATAACCTGAAGGTCGTAGGTTCAAATCCTACTCCCGCAACCAAAATAATCCCGCCTTCTCAATGAGTTGGCGGGATTTTTGTGCCTGACGCGAGCTTGCCGATTACGCCGCGGATTGACCGAACGGGGATGAGGGCTGCCGTTACGCTCTTAGCCGGGAACGATCGCAAGCTCGCCGCCGCCTATTGCGATGACGCCCCATCGCTCGCCTCCGGCAATGTAGTGGGCATCCCATCCTTCATAACCGGACGACTGGTTGAACACGTCTATGCGCGTGTTGCCGTCGAACTCGATCCGTAGATCACCCGTTTCCTCGTCAACTTGCAGGGTTCTGACGATTAACGCACCAAGCACGGACGCCGCCCGTTCCTCACCATCGAGCGGCTCGGCGAGCCCGAACAGTTGGCCATCATCCTGGTCGCCAAATGCTACCCGGCCATTTGCGACAATACGCCACGGCACCCTGAAGGCGATCGTGAACTGATCGCCGAAGTCTGCGCGCCAGAACGGTGGTTCCCGCCCAATTAAGCAGGTCCGCCCGACGAACGCCTGTTTGAAATTTTCGATATGATCCCGTTTCATACGCCGATGCTCGCATCCAAGGCGAATGTCTGCAAGTGGTCGTCGACCGGCCTTTGCCGCTTTGCAAATCCTCACTCGCTCTTCGTTATCTTGGCGCGAGCGAGAGGAGAGCTGTCGAGTGGACAGAATCGACGTGGTTCAAGTCGCGAACAATTGCCCCAAATCGGCAAATGCCTTGAACTCGAGCGCGTTACCCGCCGGGTCGAGAAAGAACATCGCTGACTGCTCGCCCGGCTGGCCGGGAAAGCGCGTGTGCGGTTCGATGACAAAGGCGACGCCATGCGCGACTAGCCGCTCGGCGAGTGCCTGCCATTCGGCGGGCGGCAGCACGACCCCGAAATGCGGCACCGGCACTGCATGGCCATCGACCGGATTATGCCCCGCGACGCGGCGCGGCGTATCGACGCGGTGCGCGACGATCTGATGCCCAAAGAGGTTGAAATCAATCCAGTCGGCATCGCTGCGCCCCTCGGGGCAGCCGATGATGGTGCCATAGAAATGGCGCGCGGCGGCCAGATCGTCGACGGGAAAGGCGATGTGAAAGGGGGCAAGGCCGGTCATGCCGACCGTCTTGCCGTAAACGACCCCGATATGCCAGTCATCGGCTTGGGTTGTGCGCCGCAACATGCTAGGCGCGCGCGCATGTTGACGATCAATGGCCTCACGGTTCGCCTCGGCGGACGCACGATACTCGACCGCGCCGCGGCCAGCCTGCCGGCGAAAAGCCGCGTCGGGCTGATCGGGCGCAACGGCGCGGGCAAATCGACGCTGATGAAGGTGATGATCGGCCAGCTCGAGGCCGACGAGGGCGGCATCGAAATGCCGCGCAAGACGCGGCTCGGCTATATCGCGCAGGAAGCGCCGAGCGGCACCGCGACGCCCTTCGACACCGTGCTCGCCGCCGACACCGAACGCGCGGCTTTGCTCACCGCGTCGGAAACCGAACAGGATCCGGGCCAGCTTGGCGACATCCACGAACGGCTGATCGCGATCGACGCCTATACCGCCCCGGCACGCGCCGCGCGCATCCTGATCGGGCTGGGGTTCGACGAGGATATGCAGGGCCAGCCGCTCGACAGCTTTTCGGGTGGATGGAAGATGCGCGTCGCGCTCGCGGCGCTGCTCTTTTCCGAACCCGATCTGTTGCTGCTCGACGAACCGTCGAACCACCTCGACCTTGAAGCGACCTTGTGGCTCGAAAATTTCCTGCGCGCCTATCCGGGCCAGCTCGTCGTCATCAGCCACGAACGCGACCTGCTCAACAATGTCGTCGATCATATCCTGCATCTGGAGGGCGGCAAGGTGACGCTCTATCCCGGCGGCTATGACGCATTCGAGCGCCAGCGCGCCGAACGCGCCGCGCAGCTCGCGGCGGCAAAGGCGTCGCAGGATGCCCAGCGCGCCAAGCTCCAGGATTATGTCGCACGCAACAGCGCGCGCGCCTCGACCGCGAAACAGGCGCAGTCGCGCGCCAAGCTGCTCGCCAAGATGCAGCCGATCGCCGCGCTCGCGGAGGATCAGACGCTCGCGTTCGATTTCCCCAGCCCCGACGAGCTCAAGCCGCCGCTGATCACCCTCGACCTCGCCAGCGTGGGCTATGCGGAACGCCCGGTGCTGCAGCGGCTCAACCTGCGCATCGATCCCGACGACCGCATCGCGCTGCTCGGTCGCAACGGCAATGGCAAGACGACCCTGGCGCGGCTGCTCGCGGCGCAGCTCAGCCCGATGGCGGGCGCGATGGCCGCATCGGGCAAGATGCGCGTCGGCTATTTCACCCAGTACCAGGTCGAGGAACTCGATGGCGCGGACACCCCGCTTGCGCATATGACGCGGGTGATGGAGGGCAAGACGCAGGGCGCGGTGCGTGCCCAGCTCGGCCGCTTCGGCTTTTCGGGTAACAAGGCGACGACCGAGGTCGCAAAACTGTCGGGCGGCGAAAAGGCGCGGCTGGCGCTGGCGCTCATCACCCGCGACGCGCCGCATCTGCTGATCCTCGACGAACCGACCAACCATTTGGACGTCGACGCGCGCGAGGCGCTGGTGCAGGCGCTGAACGGCTTCGACGGCGCGGTGGTGCTGGTCAGCCACGACCGCCACATGCTCGAACTCACCGCCGATCGGCTGGTACTCGTCGACGACGGCACCGCGCGCGAATATTCGGGCAGCATGGACGATTATGTCGACATGATCCTCGGCAAGGGGGCGCCCAAGGACAAGGTGTCGAAGGCCGACAAGAAGGGCGACCGCAAGGCCGCGGCGGCGGCGCGCGAGGCCGCGGCGAAAATCCGCAAGGACGTGTCCGATGCCGAGGCGGACCTTGCCAAATATCAGGTGATCCTCTCCGCGATCGACCGCGCGATGTTCGACCCGCAAGGCGCCGCGAACGAATATAAAGGGCTGACGATGAGCGAGCTGTCGCAGCGCCGCGGCAAGATCGTCGCCGCGCAGGAAGCCGCCGAAGCGCGCTGGGTCGCGGCGGGCGAGGCGCTGGAGGCGTTCGAGGGGGCGTAAACCCCGTCCAAATTTCGTCACCTCGGCGAAGGCCGGGGCCTCTCCATTATGTGCTGATGCGACGTCGAGATCCCGGCCTTCATCGGGATGACCGAAGTGGGAAGTCATTGACTCCCTCACCCCAATCCATCATAATAGTTTCAATTGAAACTAGATGGGACAATGATCATGGCCGACCTGTTCGACAATCCGCTGGGCCTCGACGGTTTTGAATTCGTCGAATTCTCCGCCCCCGAAAAGGGCGTGCTCGAACCGGTTTTCCAGGCGATGGGTTTCGCCCAGATCGCGCATCACCGTTCGAAGGACGTCCAGCTATGGCGGCAGGGCGGCATCAACCTGATCGCCAATTACGAACCCAAATCGCCCGCCGCCTATTTCGCCGCCGAACATGGCCCGTCGGCATGCGGGATGGGCTGGCGCGTCCGCGACGCCGCCAAGGCCTATGCCGAGGCAATCGCGCGCGGCGCCGAGCCGGTCGAAACCACGCCCGGCCCGATGGAATTGCGCCTGCCCGCGATCCGCGGTATCGGCGGCTCGATCATCTATCTGATCGATCGCTATGGCGACGACCTGTCGATCTACGACATCGACTTCGTTTACGAAGAGGGCGTCGATCGCCATCCCGTCGGCGCGGGGATGCAGCTGATCGATCACCTGACCCACAATGTCTATGGCGGCCGCATGGCGCATTGGGCAGCGTTCTACGAGCGTATCGCGGGTTTCCGCGAAATCCGTTATTTCGACATCAAGGGCGAATATACCGGGCTGACATCAAAGGCGATGACCGCCCCCGACGGCAAGATCCGCATTCCGCTGAACGAAGAAGGCGCCGGCGGCGGCGGCCAGATCGAGGAATATCTGCGCGCCTATAATGGCGAGGGCATCCAGCATATCGCGTTCAGCTGCGACAATCTCTACGTCGCGTGGGACAAGCTCAAAGCCCTCGGCAACCCCTTCGCCCCCGCGCCGCCCGCGACCTATTACGAGATGCTCGCCGATCGTCTGCCCGGCCATGGCGAACCGGTCGAGGCGCTGCAATCGCGCGGCATATTGCTCGACGGCTCGACCGAAGACGGCGATCCGCGCCTGCTGCTCCAGATTTTCGGCCAGACCGTGATCGGCCCCGTCTTCTTCGAATTCATCCAGCGCAAAAAGGATGAAGGCTTTGGCGAGGGCAATTTCACCGCGCTGTTCAAATCGATGGAAATGGACCAGATCCGCCGCGGCGCGCTGGAAATCAAAGAGACCGCTTGACCTCTTCACCGTTCGCCCTGAGCTTGTCGAAGGGCTGTCCTTTTCTTTGCGCGAGAAAAGAAGAACGGTGCTTCGACAAGCTCAGCACGAATGGAGTTGGGTAAAATGACCAGCCAGTCCCCCATCAAACTCGGCGGCGTCCACCACGCCGCCTATCGCTGCAAAGACGCGAAGCAGACGGTCGATTGGTACGAGCGCATGCTCGGCATGACCTACACCACCGCGTTCGCCGAGGATCATGTCCCGTCGACCGGCGAGTACGACCCGTATATGCACGTCTTTCTCGACGCCGGGAACGGCAACATCCTCGCGTTTTTCGAGCTGCCCAACCAGCCCGACATGGGCCGCGACGCCAACACCCCGGCGTGGGTCCAGCATCTGGCGTTCAAGGTCGGCAGCTATGACGAGCTGGTCGCGGCCAAGGCGCATTTGGAGGGCGAGGGCGTCGATGTCCTCGGCCCGACCCACCACGGCATCTTCAAATCGATCTATTTCTTCGACCCCAACGGCCACCGGGTCGAGCTGGCATGCGACATCGGCACCGCCGAACAATATGCCGAATTGCGCCGCGTCGCGCCGCTGATGCTCGAGGAATGGAGCCAGACGAAGAAGGCGCCGCGCCACGCGGATTGGTTGCACACGGCGGCGAACGAGTAGGCGAACCCGCCCCCATTTTCGCTCGATACGAACGGGGTTCGGTGTTCGGCCGCTACCTCCGGTCCAGCCCGATGCTCTCCAGCGTCGCGCCGCTGCATTTGTCGGCCTGCTTCGCCTCGCCATCGCCCGACAGCGCGCCGATCACCAGGAAACCCGCGACCACCGCGACGACGAACGCACCCGTCACCCACACCAGATATTTGTCGATGAACGCCTTGATCGGCGCGCCGAACAGCTTGAACAAAATCCCGACCAGCATGAACGAAAAGGCCCGGCTCGCCAGGCTCGCCCACAGGAAGGTCCAGAAATTCATCTGGATGAACCCCGCGGTAATCGTCAGCAGCTTGAACGGGATCGGCGTCGCGCCCTTGATCAGGATGATCTCCGCGCCATAGTCGCGCAGGTAACAGGCGGCGGGCGGAAAGGCATCGGTCAGCCCGAGCACCCCGAGTAGCCACAGGCCGACGCTTTCATAGAGGAAAAAGCCGATCCCATAGCCGAACACCCCGCCCGCGACCGACGCGAGGGTGCAGATCAGCGCATAACGCACCGCCTTTTGCGGATTGGCGAGGCACATCAGCCCCAGCATCGGGTGCGGCGGGATCGGGAAAAAGCTTGCCTCGACGAACGACACCAGCGCCAGCCAATATTCGGCGTGCGGATGCGCCGATTTTTCCATCGTCCAGTTGTACAGGTTCTGGATCATGGACTTGTTGCGGGGGATGGCGGTCATGCTGGTCCTTGTTGTCACGCCGCCATTGCGACCCTCGCTCCCCTATGCCGTTCGTGTCGAGCGAAGTCGAGACACGCGACGCATGCGCGCCCCAAGCGTGTCTCGACTTCGCTCGACCCGAAACGGGGGCATCAATGCCTGAAATGCCGCATCCCGGTGAACACCATCGCCAGCCCGGCCGCATTGGCTGCCGCGATCACCTCGTCGTCGCGGATCGATCCGCCCGGCTGGATGACGCAGGTCGCGCCCGCCTCGACCGCCGCCAGCAAACCGTCGGCAAAGGGGAAGAAAGCATCGCTCGCCACCGCGCTGCCGACGGTGCGGGCTTCAGCCCAGCCGTGCGATTCCGCCGCCTCGCGCGCCTTCACCGCGGCGATGCGCGCGCTGTCGCGGCGGTTCATCTGCCCCGCGCCGATGCCCGCAGTCGATCCGCCCTTGGCGTAAACGATCGCGTTCGATTTGACATGCTTGGCAACCGTCCACGCGAACAGCGCGTCGGTCAGTTCCTCGTCGGTGGGCGCGCGGTCGGTAACGATTTTCAGGTCGGCGTGCGTGATGCGGCCATTGTCGCGGCTTTGGACCAGCCAGCCGCCAGTGATCCCTTTCAAGACCAGCCCGCCGCGCGCCGGGTCGGGCAATTCGCCCGTCAGCAGCAGGCGGAGGTTCTTTTTCTTCGCAAACACCGCGCGCGCGTCGGCGTCGGCGTCGGGGGCGCACACGACTTCGGTAAAGATGCCGCTGATCGCTTCCGCCGTTGCGCCGTCGAGCGGCCGGTTGACCGCGATGATCCCGCCGAACGCCGAGACATCGTCGCATTTCAGCGCCGCGTCATAGGCTTCGGTCAGGTTTGCCGCGCTCGCGACCCCGCACGGGTTGGCGTGCTTGACGATGACGCAGGTCGGATCGGCGTCGCGAAATTCGGCGACCAGCTCGAGCGCCGCGTCGGCATCGTTGATATTGTTGTAGCTGAGCTCCTTGCCCTGCACCTGTTCGGCGCCGGCAATGCCGCGCGGGCCGGGCACGGCGGGGATATAGAGCGCCGCCTTTTGATGCGGATTTTCGCCGTAGCGCAGTTCGCTCGCCAGCCTGGCGGTCAGCGGCAGCGTGTCGGGAAAGGTCTTGCCCTGATCGGCGATCGCGAACCAGCGCGCGATCGTGCCATCATAACTCGCGGTGTGGGCAAAGGCGGTCGCCGCCAGGCGCTTGCGCAGGGCGAGGGTGGTCGCGCCGCCATTGGCGTCCATCTCGGCGATCACCGCGGCATAATCCTCGGGCTCGGTGACGATGCCCACATAGGCGTGGTTTTTCGCCGAAGACCGCACCATCGCGGGGCCGCCGATGTCGATATTTTCGATGATCGTGTCGCGATCGGCGCCCGAGGTGACCGTTTGCAAAAAGGGGTAAAGGTTGACGACGACCAGGTCGATCGCGCCGATCCCATGCGCCTCCATCGCCGCGACATGCGCGGCATCGTCGCGCACCGCCAATATGCCGCCGTGGACGGTCGGGTGCAGCGTCTTGACGCGGCCGTCCATCATCTCGGGAAAACCGGTGAGGTCGGCGACGTCGAGGACATTATGACCCGCCTCGCGCAACGCCCTGGCAGTCCCGCCGGTCGACACCAGCTCGACGCCATGTTTGACGAGGGCGGCGGCAAGCTCGGTCAGCCCGGCCTTGTCGCTGACGGACAAGAGGGCGCGGCGGACGGGAATCAGGTCGGTCATGGGGGTGAGCCTCGGCTGGCGGTGGGATGACGCGGACCCTCTAGGCGCCGGGGGGCTTCAGGGCAAGGTGCCGCTCATCTACCTTGGGTGACGCGGCGGTTTGCTTCTTCCCCCTCGATGGGGGAAGGATATGCAGCCTTATCGCGCAGCGATTAGGCGGAGTTGGATGGGGGTGAGGGCGCGTCCTTGAACCTTCGCTTCAGGCCTAAACCACACCCCCACCGCTGCGACTAGGCAGCAAGCTGCCAAGTCTCGCCGCCTCCCCCATAAAGGGGGAGGGTATCGAGTTTAAAGCCCCAGCGCCGCCGCGATCTGGTCCCAGCGCACCAGCTTGAAATTCTGCGCCTTGGGCGCATTGTCGCCGTCCTGTGCCAGAAAGAGGCCGTCGGGATAGACCGCGCCGAAATTGCCCGCCACCGCTTCAATCCCGTCGGTCTCGCTCGTCGCGCCGAATGCGCCGGCGGTCACCGCAAAGCGTCCGACATATTCGACGCCGGGCAGGCGGAACACCGCATAGGCGTTATCGCCCTGGCTCGACGCGATCAGATAGCGCTGGCCCTTGTGGTCGATCGTCGCCAGCCCTTCCAGGTCGGCGACGAGCCG
The DNA here is from genome assembly GCF_051861155.1 of Sphingopyxis sp. Taxonomy (GTDB): domain Bacteria; phylum Pseudomonadota; class Alphaproteobacteria; order Sphingomonadales; family Sphingomonadaceae; genus Sphingopyxis. Next base: position 8,653 of record NZ_JBHYDE010000005.1, read on the forward strand.
CTGGTTGTCGATCGGCGCGACCAGCCGCGCCGCGGCGCCGCGACCGTCCTGCTTCAACTCCCACAACCCGCCGACCTCTTCGCCGACATACAGCGTGTCGCCGTCGAAGACGCAGCCTTCGGACTGGGTTGCGATCTTATGCTCCCATTCGACGGCAAAGCGCGGCGTGCCGTCGACCGTCAGCGTCCCGACGCGCACCGTGCCGTCCTTGACGATCAGCGCCGCGGTGATCGGCGCTCCCGGCGCGCCTTTCTTCAGGCACAGGCCATAGGCTTCGCCGCTGCCCGCTGCCGCACGGCCGAGTGCGCTAAGCGCAGGCTTGGCGCCGTCGAGGCGATAGACCGCCAGATGCGCGTTCAGCCCGTCGTTGCGGTCGCTCGCGACAACGATGTCGCCGACGACGTCGACATTGTTGACCAGCCCGCTTTTCAGAAACGCCAGATCCTTGCCGGTCAGGTCATAGACGTGCAGCCCGGCCTTCTTGTCGGTCGCGATGATCAGCGCGCGGCCCGGGTTGGCGGGATCGACCCAGATTGCCGGATCGTCGGCGGCGTCGGCGCGGCCGGTCCCGACCGGGGCGGTTTCGCCGCTCGCGGTCACTGCCACCGGCGGCAGGCCGGTGATGACGGGCGCCGCCTGTCCGGCGCAGCCGCTCAGCAGCGATGCAAAAGCAAGCGAAGTCAGCAGCTTCGATGTGCGGACGGCGGTCATGTCGATTTCCCCTGTTCCTGGCGGCGCCAAAGCCGATTGGCGCGCGCCGTCCCAGCAAAATTACGCGGCGTCAATCCCACAATATTTCCGTCACTTAACCGTCATTCAATCGTCACACGGGTCGCCGCAAACTGTCACATGCCCCCCCTAGAGGCCCGGCAACGATCAAGGGGGTTATGACACATGATTCGAGCTTTCAATCTGAACTCCGCCGCCGCGCTGGCGCTTGCCGTGGCGCTCGCCGCGACCCCCGCCGCCGCGCAGGACGCTGCACAGGATATGGCGCCGATCCAGAATGAGGACGGCAGCATCACGACATCGCAGGACATCGTCGTCCTCGGCAGCATCGGTTACCGTAACCGCAGCGAGGATCAGGCCGAACCGGTCCTTTCCTATGACAGCGAATTTTTCCAGCGCTTTGAACCGCTGACCGCGGGCGACGCGTTGAAACGCGTGCCGTCGGTGACCTTCCTGTCCGACGTCATCGAAAGCGACGGCGCGCGGCTGCGCGGCCTGCCGCCGGGCTATACCCAGATCCTGATCAACGGCGAAAAGGTGCCGGGGTCGAACGCCGACCGCAGCTTCTTTCTCGACCGCATTCCCGCCGAACTGATCGAGCGGGTCGAGATCGTCCGCTCGTCGTCGGCGCGCCGCACCGGCGACGCGGTTGCGGGCACGCTCAACATCAAGCTGCGCGACGGCTATGAACTCGACGGCGGCTATCTGCGCGCCGGCGGGCTCTATTATGACGACAAGGAACTCGAACCCAGCGTCGGCGGCGTGATCGGCGGCGCGCTCGGGCCGGGGCGCTTCCTGCTCGGCGGCAATTTCCAGGGACGCCACAATCCGAAGAAGAAATTCTCGCTACGCTATGACGATTCGCCCGAAAATAATCCAAACTTCGCGACCGACGACTTCAACAATCGCGAAGACCAGGTCGATACCCGCGACGGCAAGGATTATTCGTTCAACGCGACCTATGACATCAAGGGCGACACGACCGATTTTTCGGTGAATGGTTTTTACGTCCACACCGACCGCACCGAGGACGAGCGCAGCTTCGAATATAATCACCCGACCAACATCAATGGCCCGATCCGCGCGACCCCGCCCGGCAATCTGACCGTCGACAACGCCAATGTCTCCACGATCAATCAGGACAATTACAGCGTCAACGGCAAGCTCGCTCACCGCTGGTCAGCGGGCGAGACGAGCCTGAAGGTCGGCTACGCCTATTTCGACGAAGATCGCTTCGAAACCGAATATGAGGTCGAATTCGACCGCACGCTGCCGCGCTTCACCGGCGATCAGACGCTGACCGGGATCACCGACAAGGAATTTTCGGTGCGGCTCGAACATGAAATAGCGCTCGGCGAAGACACCAAGCTGCTGTTCGGCGGCCTGTGGCAGGACAAGGACCGCGATACCGCGATCACCGCGGCGCCGCGCGATCGCTATAACCTGACCGCCGCGAACCGGCAGGGGTACGACCAGTTCACCCGCAACCCGACCGAATTCGCGCGGACGTTCGGGGCGTTCGCGCCGGGGCCGGGCGGGCTCAACACGATCGAGGAAAAGCGGCTCGACGGCTTTGTGCTGGTCGAGGGCGACATGCCCGGCGTCAAATGGGAAGCGGGGGTGCGTTATGAAACTACCGACCTGACCATCGACGATTTCACCGTCCCCGCGGCGCTTCAGCGCACGACGAATGACTATGCCCGGCTGCTGCCCTCGGCGTCGCTCAAGATCGACGTCGGCGCCCGCGGCCGCGTCACCGCGTCGGTCGCGCGCACCAGCCGCCGCCCCGAGTTCAACTTCCTCTCGCCGGCTGAGCTTGAGGCCGAACTTGGCGACAATGACCTGATCGGCAATCCGCTGCTTGATCCTGAAACCGCCTGGGGCTTCGACCTTGGCTATGAACAGCGCCTCGGCCGCGCGGGCATCGCCGGGGTCAACATTTTCTACCGCAAGGTGAACGACCTCATCGAGCTGACCAATATCGGCGGCCCGGGATCGGAAGGCGCGGGCACTTTCAACTACCAGCCGCAGAATGTCGGCGACGGCAAAGTGTGGGGGATCGAGTTCGACGTATCGACCGACCTTGGCTTCGTCGGCCTGCCCGACACCGGGGTGTTCGGCAATATCTCGTGGCTCGACAGCAAGATCGTCGACGAATTCGGCAAGCGCCGCTTCAACGGCCAGAGCGAATATGTCTATAATTTCGGCGTGATCCAGGACATTCCGTCGGTCGGCGCGGCGTTCGGCGCCACCTATCGCAAACAGGGCGGCGCGTTCGACCGCACCGTCGGCGAAGAGGTGTTCACCACCTACGGCGCCGACCTCGAAATCTTCGTCGAAAAACGCTTCGGCAAAAGCTTCACGATCCGCGCGGTGGGGTCGAACCTGCTCAACGGCGCGAAGCGCGAGAGGTTCAACAAGTTCACGACGATCGAGGACCAGAATGATCGCAGCTTCGACGAATATGAGCTCGAAAGCGAAAAGGCCGGCCCGGTGTTCCAGCTGATGGCGCGCTACGCCTTCTAAGAGGGTTCGGACAGCCGGCGCTCAGTCCCTGGAGCGCCGGTTGTCCTCTCCGCTCGTCATTGCGAGCGAAGCGAAGCAATCCAGGGGCGGTCTTACGCCCGCTCTGGATTGCTTCGTCGCTTCGCTCCTCGCAACGACGAGCGCGCGCGACGTTGCTACCCGATATGCTTGAAAATCCAACCGATGCTCGCGCCGCCCGCGGGTGCGGTGCCGGTGACGACCAGCTGTTCGGTCGGGTGCGGGCGGCCCTCGCCGTCGACCCACAGGCTTGGCTCGACATCGAGCGCGCCCTCGGAGGTGCGGAACTGCCACAGCGGCCCGCCGTTGATCCGCAGCAGCGCGCCCAATTTGTCGGCGGTCAGGCTGGCCGAGATATTGCGGCCGAGATGAAAGCGCAGCGCGAATCCCTTGTCGCCCTTGCGCCGGGTGCGCGGGGCGGGGAGCAGCATGTCCTCGCCTCGCAGCTCGCGTCCGTTCGGTGACAGGATCAGCAGGCGGCGGTGAATCAGCCCGTGGCGCCGCGCATAGCCGTCGTGGCTCATCTCGACGCGGCTGCCCTGCGGCGTCTCGCGCCGGTCGAGCTCGACCTCGGTCACCCCCTTGCCCAGCGATCCGTTGGCCAGGATCGCGGTCGAATTGCTGTCGCCCAGGATCAAGGTCGAATGCGCCGCGGTGGTGCGGAGGCCCCGCGCCAGGTCGGCGGGGATCGTCGCGCCGGTCAGCGCCGCGCCGCCGCAATTGACGACGATGCGCTCGTCGCCATCGGACAGCTCGAACGCCAGCGTCGAGGCGCAGCCCGCCTCGGTCACGCGGGCAATGGGGGGAGGCGCCGCGTCGGTCAGCAGCACGACCTTGTTCGCAACCAGCCGCTGATAACCCCAGTCGCGCGCCTGCTTCAGCGGCCGGGTGCGCACCCCGCTTGCCGCGACGATCGCCTGGACATAGGCCGCCGACGTCGCGCCGCTGCCCTGCCAGCTGCCCATGCCGCCGTCGCTGTGCAGCAGCCCGAGCAGCGCCGGCACCGCGCGCGCCAGCACTTCCTGGACGAACGGCGGCACCTCGATGCGGCGCATGTCATAAACCTTGGCAAGCATCGACAGCGCCATGATCGCGTCGAGCTGCGCCTGCGGTGAGCGCGAGATATTGCCGCCGTCGGCATAGAAGCTCGTCTCGAGCACCTTGCGCAGCCCGGCTTCGCCAAAGATCTGCCGCGGCTCGCCGCCGGGCATCAGCAGCGACGCGGCGACGATGCCGACCCACGCGACCATCTGGCCGGTGCCGGGGCGCGTCTTGTCGGCGACGCGGTCGAGGTGGCGTGCGGCGCGCGCGAGGTGGTTGAGCACCGCCGAGCGATAGACCAAGTCGCTCGACGAGAGGATCAGCGGCGCGTGGCTCGCCCAGAACAGGATGCGCCACGCGGTGTTGTCCGCCTTCCACGCCGGTTCGCTCACCGTCTCGCCGTGGGTGCCCAGCCAGTGGCGGACCACCGCTTCGGCGATCGGCACCCCGTCGGCGCGGGTGCCGGTGGCGGCCAGATCGCGCAGCCAGGCAAAGCTGTGGAGATAATCGGCAAAGGTCGGCGCGACCTCAAGCGCGGCGAAATCGAGCTCGCCGAGCGGCAGTTTCAATCCGCGGTGGAGGAAATGGCCGGCGCGGATTGCGGTCCCGGCGCGGGGGTCGCCCGGCACCGGATCGGCCGGCACCCCCAGCAATTTCAGCGGAAAGCGGCCTTTCAGCCGAAAGGCGTGGAGCGGCGTGCGCCAGGTCAGCCGGGTGATCGCATTGGCGACGCGATCGCCGAGCGACAGCCCCTTGTCGGCGGGCAGGCGGATCAGGCGCTTGCCGGGCTCGATCGAATCGTCGACCGGCACGGCGTCGTCGGCCAGATCGAGCGGCGGGTCGGCGGGGGCGGCGGTCAATGGTCTCCCCTCCATCGCTCAACCCTCGCCGCGCAGCCGCCGGATGTTGCCTGCATAGGCATCGGGGCCGCCCTTGAAGGTCGCGGTGCCCGCCACCAGTACGTCGGCGCCCGCCGCGATCGCCAGCGGCGCGGTCCCGGCATCGATCCCGCCGTCGACCTCCAGCCGGATGTCGCGACCGGTCTTGTCGATCATCTTGCGCACCGCCTCGATCTTGCGCAGCTGGCTGGAAATAAAGCTCTGGCCGCCGAAGCCGGGGTTGACGCTCATGATCAGCACCAGGTCGATGTCGTCGATCAGATAGTCGAGCATCTTGGCCGGGGTCGCGGGATTGAGCGACACCCCCGCCTGCTTGCCCAGCGACTTGATGTGCTGAATGCTGCGGTGGATGTGCGGCCCCGCCTCGGGATGCACCGTGATGATATCGGCGCCCGCCGCGGCAAAGGCGTCGAGGAAATGATCGACCGGCGAGATCATCAGATGCACGTCGAAGGGCAGGGCGCTATGCGGGCGCAGCGCCTTCACCACCGCCGGGCCGATCGTCAGATTGGGGACAAAATGGCCGTCCATCACATCGATATGGACCCAGTCGGCGCCCGCCGCCTCGATCGCGCGCACTTCCTGGCCCAGCGCGGCAAAATCGGCGCTGAGGATTGACGGGGCGATGCGGACGGGGGCGAGGGTACTAGTCATGACCATCGGCCTTAACCATCAACTACTGGTGGGGCAAGCGGGGCGCGGACGCTATCGGTGGAAAAGCTGTCTGACGGCGAGCAACGACCGAATACGGGACATTAAGCCCCTCGATATTCATCCATCGTCATTCCCGCGAAAGCGGGAACCCAGGTCGTGCGCTGGCTCGCTGGGTTCCCGCTTTCGCGAGAATGACGAAAGAGGGATGTCGCAGCTTGTTACGCTTCAACCGTTCGCTTTCGGCGGCCGTCCGCGCCGCGCGGGTGCGGCGGCCTTGGGCTTCACCCCGCGCCGCGCCAGCGCCTCGCGCAGCAGTATTTCGATTTCGGCATTGGCGCTGCGCAGCTCGTCCGCCGCCAGCCGCTCGACCGCCGCGTAGAGCGCGGGGTCGAGGCGGAGGGCAAAGGCCTTTTTGGCGGACGCTGGCATTATTTATCTCACCGGTCGGCTCAGTAGAGCGAGCCGGCGTTGACCACGGGCTGGGTGTCGCGCTCGCCGCACAGCACGACCATCAGGTTCGACACCATCACCGCCTTGCGCTCGTCGTCGAGGTCGACGACGCCCTTTTCGGACAATTGGGTCAGCGCCATTTCGACCATCGTCACCGCGCCCTCGACCAGCTTCTTGCGCGCTGCGATCACCGCTTCGGCCTGCTGGCGGCGCAGCATCGCGCCCGCGATTTCCTGCGCATAGGCCAGGTGCGTCAGCCCGCATTCGTCGACGGTGATCCCGGCGACGTCCAGCCGTTCGATCAACGCCTTGCGCAGTTCGACCCCGACCTCCTCATGGTTGCCGCGCAGCGTGATTTCCTGATGCTCGATGTCGTCATAGGGGTAGCGCGAGCCGATCGAACGCACCGCGGCCTCGATCTGCGCCATCACGAATTCCTTGTAATCATCGACGTCGAACAGCGCCTGCGCGGTGTCGGTGACGCGCCACACGACCTGCGCCGCCATTTCAATCGGGTTGCCGCGCAGGTCGTTGACCTTGATCTTGTCCGAAATGACGTTGTTGGCGCGCACCGCGATCTTTTTGCGCATCAGCCAAGGCAGCACCCAGCGCAACCCTTCCGCGCGGTCGGTGCCCTTGTACGCGCCGAACAGCTGGATCGCCGCGGCTTCATTGGGGTTGATCATGTAAAAGCCGCACAGGATCAGAAAACCGACGATCGCCGACAGCGCGACGACCGCCCATTTCCACGCGACCACGACCTCGGCGGTGCCGTTGCTGATCCCCGCCCACGCGGCGACGCCCAGCAACAGCACCCAGATCAGCAGCATCAGATAACCGCTCTGCGTCAGCGCGCGCGTCTCGCGACTGCGATTCAGCGCGGGAGTCCCTCCATCAACCATCTTACCCTCCGACTCGATATAAAGATGATATCATATTTATATCGTTTTGGCGGACGGTCAATCGGATTCGGATGGACGCGGCGTGATCGCCCACGACGGCTATTTGGCGTATTTCCAGAACCGCCCTTTGCCTTCGGCAATCCACGTCAATGCCTCCCCGATGCGCTTCTGTCGCGTCGCATCGGTTTTCGCGTCGCCGATCCAAACATTATACTCCTTCCGGAACGACGGCGATTTGGTGTCAAAAACGGCCTTAGCGGCTGGGTTGGCGGCTAGCGCATCGGTGAACGCCTGCGGAACTTCCACCGGCTTCGAACCGTCGGACTGGCGCGGCGGCAGTTTGATGCCGCGATCGTTGAGCGACATGGCTTCGGCGATCCACGCGGCAAGGTCGTCGTCGGGCGGCAGGTCGGAGAGGGTCGTAAGCCTGCCCATGAAGCGTTTGGCGGCGGGCCGCGCGGCGCTGGATTTCAGCCGCGGGTCGGCCATCAGCGAATCCTTGGCAAAGCTGAACGAGCAATGCTTCGCGTAGGCGGCAAAGATGCACAGATTTTCGCCACCGTGGACAAAGTGCGGAATGCTCCATTTGACCTCCTCGCTCACCTGCGGGCAGGTCGCATGAACGAGCGCGCGCAAATGGCCAAAGATCGGGATCGCGAAATCCGGCAGCTGGTCGGCATAGGCTTCAAATTTGCTCTGTCTTGTTGACGCAGACATTGGATATTCTTTCATTCGGGTCGGTGGACCGGCGTCAATCCGTCGGCATGGCGTCCATGTCCATGAACACGGCTTCCCAAACATGACCGTCGGGATCGGCAAGGTTGCGGTTGTACATGAAACCCAGGTCCTGGACCGGGTTGATGTCGGCGGTACCGCCATGATGCGTTGCCGCCGCATTCATCGCGTCGACCGCGTCGCGGGTGTAGCAGGTCAAGGCAAGCATCACTTCGCTTGAACTTGCGGGCGGGATCGGTCGATTGGTGAAGCCCTGCCATTTGGCGTGCGTGATCAGCATGACGTGGATCGTCTCGGACACCACCATGCAGGCGGTGGTGTCGTCGCTGAACTGCGGATTATTGGTGAAGCCAAGGGCTTCATAAAATGCCTGCGACCGGGTGAGGTCGGTGACCGGCAGGTTTACGAATATCATCTTCGTCATCGATCATGTCCTTTCTCTGCTTCGGCAACCAGGCCGATGCGCCTGGGCGCCCCGTGACCGTCACGGCGATCGCCCGGGCATGATGGTTAGAATGATATCCCGGCCGATGAATTGACCTTTGGTAAGTAAGCGGGATCAGGCGGGGCCGACGCGACCAAAAGCGATTTTCCGACGCAGCCGACTGAGGCTTTCGGGCGTGACGCCAAGCCATGCGGCGATGTGATGCTGTTTCAGCCGCTTGTGAAGTTTCGGCTCCTTGCGGATGAAATCGAGGTAGCGCTGCATCGCGTCGTCGTGCCGAAAGGCGATCTCCATCGGCTCTTTTTCAATGATCCAGTGCCGCTCAAGATAAGCGATGTGAAAGGCGGCGACGTCGGGATGAGCGGCGACCAGGGCCTTGAACGCGGCATAATCATATTCCAGCACTATGCTGTCTTCGATCGCGCTGATCGTGAACAGGCTGGGTTCGCCCAACAAGGTCGCACTGACCGAAGCGGCGATGCGGTTTTCCGGAAAGAAATATTTGAAGATCAGATCGCCGTCGGGTCCGACATAATGCTGTCCAAGCAGACCCTGGACCACAAAGGCGTAGGTCGTCGGCACGTCCCCCGCGCGGATCACGACATCGTCCTTTGCATAGTGTCGCGGGCGCAGCAGCGCCGAAAAGGCACACTCTGCCTCGCCCGACAGCGGCGCATAGTCACGGATTTTGGCAAAGAACGCCGTTGTCGTCGTCATCGCTTGCCTCAGGCAATGGTCGCCGAAGTCATCCTTCAATCACCCGGGAGCGCCGGTCAAGCGTCGTCGCCGGAAGGGAATCGTCATCCTATCTACGCGTGCCGAATCCCTCGAGTTCGGATGTGCGCGGGACGCTGCCGCCGCATGCTCTGACCGCGCCTCCAGGCCCGCTGCGAAAATTGTCGCATCCAAATGGGGTGGATGCTGCATCTAACCCGTCGACATCAACATTAACCGCCATCCGGCTTACACAGGGATTTCGACAATGAAGCTATCAATCCGGCCGACGCCGTTCCTATCGTCGCTTTTGGCCCCCATCCTCGCTTTTACCGCCGCGGTCGCCAGTTCGCCCGCGAGTGCCGGTCCCATCAGCACCACCATGCCCGATACGGCTGCGGGCGCGATCGGCGGACAAGTGATCGCGCATATCAATGCCGACACCCCGGCGAGTATCCAGCAATGGGCCCCGACGATCCTGTCGACGTCGGTCGATGCCGATATGCGGGCGGCGCTTTTCAAGCAGCTTGCGGTGGCGGTGCGCGACAGCGGCGGTGTCGACTTTGTCGATGCGCGCACCCAGGGACCGCTTGGGATGCTCGTGGTGACCATCAAGGGGCGGCGCACCGGCCAACTGGCCGCGCTCGTGCTGCTCCCCGATCCGGACCAGCCCGGCAAGCTGGCCATGGTCGATCTGGTCCCGGTCGATGATCCTGCGCTCTATGCGGCCTGGCCCGAAACCGGCGCGTCGCAGGCCGAGATCGCCCGGCTCGCGGGCGCGGCGCTCGATCAGCTCGCACGCACGACGGACTTTTCGGGATGCCTGAGCATTTCGGACGGCGCGGCCATCGTCTTCGACGAATGCCGCGGGCTGGCCGACCGCAGCTTTGGCGCGAAGGCGGATCGGCAGACGAAATTTCACATCGGATCGATGAACAAGATGTTCACCGCGGTGGCGATTGCCCAGCTTGTGGAAACGGGAAGGCTGCGGTGGGACACGACGCTCGCCGACGTGATGCCCGAATATCCCGATCAGGCGGCGGCGGCGAAAATCACGATGTGGCAGCTCCTGCACCATACCGCCGGGCTGGGCGATTTTTTCGTGCCGGAGTTTTTTCAGAACCGTGAGAAATTCGTCAATCCGGGCGACTATCTCGACCTTATTGCCCGCCAGCCCAAATCATTCGAGCCGGGCCAGGACTGGAATTACAGCAACGCCGGTTATGTCTTGCTGGGCCGGATCGTCGAAAATGTCTCGGGTGAGAGCTACTTCGAATATGTCCGGCGTCACATCTTCGCCCCCGCCGGTATGACCTCCAGCGGCTTCGACAGTCAGGAAGACGTCACCGAGAAACTGGCGACCGGCTATTTCAAAGATGGCGCGTTTGCAACCGCGTGGAAGGCCAATTGGATGACCCTGCCGTTCAAGGGAAGCCCGGCCGGGGGTGGCTATTCGACCAATGGCGATCTGCTGCGCTTTGCCAGCGCGCTGCGCGGCGGAAAGCTGGTCAAGGATGCGACGCTGCAAAAGATGTTCGACGATGGCGTGGCGGTGGGGCCGGGCAAATATGCAGCCGGGTTCGGCGATCGCCCATCGAACGGCCGCCAGATCCGCGGCCATGCGGGTGGTGCGGAAGGGATGAGCGCCAATCTCGCCATCGTCTGGGAAACCGGGGCAGCGGTCGCGGTGACCAGCAATCAGGGCGATACGCCGACCGCGATGCTGCTGAGCGAGCGCATCGCCGATCTGCTCGCCGCCCAGGGGCAAAAGCCTTGATGTCCGGTTATCCGCATCTGATACCCACGCAATTATTTCGGGAGTGACCCTGATGGACTTCGTAATGTTCTTCATTCCGGCGGTGGTGATGCTGACGCCCGTCGCGATCCTTATGATCTTTCTGCGCTACCGCACCGAACTGACCAAGGAACGCTATCGCACGCTGCTGCAGCTCGCCGAAAAAGGCGTCGAATTGCCGCATCACCTGCTGGCGGAGCCGCACGCCTCCGAATCCGACCGGCGCCGGGCGCTGGTGCTCGTCAGCGGCGGCCTCGGACTGATGGCCATGTTCCTGGCCCTGCCGTTCGAGCTCCACAGCGGTCAGCGCATCGCGAGCCTCTGGGGACTCGGCTTGTTGCCGCTGATGACCGGCCTTGGCTATTTCGCGAGCTGGTGGCTCAACCGGCGAGACGATATGCGTGGCTGATCCGATTGGCGCAGCGCAAGTCGATCATGCGTTGGTGGCCCGTGTCCTGCTGACGGATGATCGGCGCGCGTTCGAACAACTTATGCGGCGGCATCAGGGGATGGTGCGCGCGCAGCTGCGCCGTCTGCTGCATGGCGACGAGGCGAGGGCCGATGATCTGGCGCAGGAGGCGTTCCTCTTGGCATGGCGCAAACTGGACCAGTTCCGCGGCGAGGCACGCTTTTCCACCTGGCTCTACCGCATCGCCTATAGCTGCTTTCTTCAGGCCCGCCGCAAACGCTCATCGGCGGCGGACGACGTGGACGGCGATGCGCCCGACCCGCCAATATCGCTGCGTGATGCGGCCGACCTGCGGCTCGATGTCGAGCGCGCGATGCGGCGCTTGTCCGCGGCCGAGCAAGAGGTGCTGCTGCATGTTGTGCAGCTCGGGTTGAGCCATGATGAAGCAGCCTATGTGCTGGCCATGCCGCTCGGCACCGTGAAATCGCATATGAACCGCGGCAAGGCCAGGTTGCGCGCGCTGCTGGCGGACTGGCAAGTCACATCTCAGGAAGGACGTGGGACATGAATGACGAGACCGAAGACGCTGTCGACGCCCTGCTGCGCGAACAGTTCGAAGGACCGGTGGCCGACGATGGCTTTTGCAGTTCCGTGATGGATCGCCTCCCCGCCAGGCGACGCCGCGATCAATGGCCGATGGCGGCCGGGATCTTCGCCGGTGTGGCGGCGTGCTGGTTCAGCCTGTGGTCTGCCCCGATCGCATTCGATGGGTGGCACGACTGGCTATCCGGAGCGCCCTCGGCAGCCACTCTCGCGCTGTTCATCGTCATGATGAGCATGGCGGTTCTGGCCTTGGCCTGGACGATCGCCGAAGCCGATGATCGATACCGCCCCAGGCGGATGGTCCGATGAAACCGTGGGATCGAGCGATGGAATAAGCAGCGCGGTTGCGGTGACCGACGCCGGTTGGTCATGCGCGCTATGGGGCGGCGCTTCGCACCCGGACAAACAAAGGGGGCCATAAAGACCCCCTTTGCCTCCCCGGTTCTGTTCGCTCTATTCGGTCGGAAAGCCGCGCTTTTTCAGCAGCGCCGACACGTCGGGATCGCGGCCGCGGAAGGCGCGGTATGCTTCGGCGCGGTCGGTTTCGTTGCCGGTCATCAGCAAGATGGTGCGGAAACGGTCGGCCACCGCGCGGTCCCACGGGCCGCCCGCTTCCATGAACGCCGCCCAGGTATCGGCGTCCATCGTTTCCGACCACAGATAGCTGTAATAGCCCGCCGAATAGGCGTCCGAGCTGAACAGATGGCTGAATTGCGGCAGGCGGTGGCGCATGACGATCTCGCGGGGCATGCCCATCGCGGCCAGCGTTTCACGCTCGAACTTGTCGACGTCGGTCGGCGGCAGCTTGCGGTCGTGCAGCTTCATGTCGACGATCGCGCTCGACAGATATTCTACCGTCTCAAAGCCCTGGTTGAACTTGCCCGACGCCTCGATCTTGTCGAGCAGCGCCTGCGGCATCGGCGCCCCCGTCTTGTAATGCGTCGCGAATTTCGACAGCACTTCGGGGGTCATCAGCCAATTCTCGTTCACCTGGCTCGGATATTCGACAAAGTCGCGCGGCACCCCGGCGAGCGCCGGATAGTTGATGTGCTGCAGCAGATAGTGGATGCCGTGCCCGAATTCGTGGAACAGCGTCGTCGCGTCGTCGAGGCTGATCAGCGTCGGTTCGCCCTTCGCGGCTTCGGTGAAATTATTGTTGTTCGACGCCAGCACATTGCGCTCGCCGCCCAGCGTCTGCTGGCTGCGATAGGTCGTCATCCATGCGCCTGATCGTTTGCCGTCGCGCGCGAAATTGTCGAGGTAAAAGACCCCGACATTCTCGTTGGTCTTGAGGTTATAGACCTCGAACGTCCGCACCTTGGGGTCGAACACCGGGATCGTGCCGGTGTTTTCGCGGAACCCCAGGTCATAGAGCTTCCCGGCGGACCAGAACATGCCCTCGACCAGCTTGTCGAGCTGGAGGTAAGGCTTCACCTCGCTTTCATCGAGGTCGTATTTCGCCTTGCGGACCTTCTCCGAATAGAAACGATAGTCCCACGGCTCGATGGTGATTTTCGGCCCCTTGCCGGCCTTGGCATCGGCGTCGGCGATCGCCTGCATGTCGGCGACCTCTTCCTTCACCCGCGCCACCGCGGCGGGCCACACCTTCATCATCAGCCCCATCGCATTGGCCGGGGTCTTCGCCATTGTGTCGGCCATGCGGTACGTCGCATGGTTGGGAAAGCCGAGCAGTTCGGCGCGCTGCTGGCGCAGCGCCAGGATTTCGGCGATCGTCGCATTGGTGTCATTGGCGTCGCCATTGTCGCCGCGGCTGACGAACGCCTTATAGACTTTCTCGCGCAGCGCGCGGTTGGTGGCGTTTTGCAGCACCGGCTGCGCCGACGACCGCGTGTTCTTGATCGCCCACTGGCCGGGCTTGCCATTGGCGTCGGCGGCGGCGGCGAGCGAGGCGATAAAGCCTGCGTCGAGTCCCGCCAGTTCGGCCTTGTCGGTGACAAAGGTATAAAGCTTTTCGTCGCCGAGCAGTTTCGACGAGAACGCCGAGAACAGCCCTTCCAGCTTGGAATTCATCGCGACCAGCTTGCTTTTGTCGGCCGCCGACAGATTGGCGCCGTCGCGCACCATCTCGTCATAGCTGCGCTCGACGATGCGGATCTGCTGCGCGTTCAGCCCGCTCGTCTGGCGCGCGTCGTACACCGCCTTGTACCGCGCGAACAGCTTGGGATCGAGGAACAGCTCGGTGTAGAAAGTGGTGAGCTTGGGGCTCCATTCGGCGTCGATGTCCTCGACCCGGTCGTTCGACTTGTTCGACGTCTGCACACCCCACAGCGCATAGATGCGCTCCATCGTGTCGCCGGCGAGCTGCATCGGGATATGCGTATTTTCGAACGTCGGCGCCGCCGGATTGTCGATCACCGCCTGCACCTCGGCCTTCACCTCGGCCATGCCCTGGGTAAAAGCGTCGGGGAACAGTTCGGGATCCATCTTGTCCCACGGCGGCACCCCTTCATAGGGGCCGGTCCATGTCGCAAGCATCGGATTGGCGCCGGTCGGTGCCGGGGCGGGTGCGGGGGATTCGGCGGCGGGCGGGGCGGCAGCGGTCATCGGTCTATCCATGGTGGTGCAACCCGCGAGCAGCGCGGTGGATGCGAACAAAAGCGACAGGCGACAGGCAAAAGGGTGCGCGGTGCGCGGCATCGATATGTCTCCCCGGAGGAAAAGGTTTCGGTCGAAACCATGTTGGACCGAGCCTTAGCCCGAGATTGCGGCGCGGCGCAAGGTTCGGGGGACGAACCGAGTGGGCAGATAAATCCTCCCTGTGGCGAAGCGCTGCGACCTCCCCATCGCTGCGCGACAGGGAGGATCGGGTCACCCCGCAAACATCGGCTGCGCCAATCCCGGCACCGCGACCTGGAATGCAAAGACCCCGCCCGCGTGCGGTTGGCCCAAGCGCTCCTCGTCGGTCAAATTCTTGCCCGCGCTGGTGACGAACGCGGTCTGCATGTCGGCGCCGCCGAATGCGATCATCGTCGGGCGCTGCACCGGCAGCTCGACCGTCTGCAGCAATTCGCCCGCGGGCGACAGGCGCACGACGCGCCACCCGTCCCACAGCGCCGACCAGTAACAGCCCTCGGCATCGACCGCGGCGCCGTCGGGGCGGCCATTGCCATGCGGAAACTGATGGAAGACCCGGCCCTCGCCGAGACTACCCGTCGCGGGATCGACGTCGAACGCACGGATCGCATGCGTCGGGGTATCGGCATGGTAGAAAGTCCGCCCGTCGGGGCTGAACGCCGCGCCGTTGCTGGTCGTGAGACCACCGAAAACTTCGGTCAGCGAGCCATCGGGATCGAGGCGATAGAGCGCTGCGGTCGGGTGCGCCTTGTCGCTCGTCAAACTGCCGACCCACAACCGGCCGTGCGCATCGACGCAGCCGTCGTTGAACCGCTGCTCGGGCTTGTCCGCCAGCGCCGCCGGACCGAACGCCCGCGGCGCCGCGTCCCATGCGTCGATCAGCGCGCAGCTGTCCTCCATCGCGACCACCAGCCCGCCGCCCGCGCGCGGCGCGACGCAGCCGACCTGCTGGTCCAGCCGCATGACCTGGTCGGTTCCGGTCGCCGGGTCGGTGCGGTGGATCGTCCGCCCCTCGATATCGACCCAGTACAGCAGCTGTTCGGGCGCGCTCCAGCGCGGCGATTCGCCGAGCAGCGCGCCGGCGTCGAGGAGAAGTTGGACCATGGTGGGTGTGGTAGCGCGGTGAGGGGGCGCTGCCCAGCGACTGCAATCCTATTCGTCGCTTCGAAGGTGGCCGGGAGCTAGCCGTAACTTTCTTCACCTCGGACCCTTCGACAAGCTTAGGACAGGCTTGATCGGCGTACATTCCATTTGAACAAGTAACCGTTCCCCGGCGAAAGCCGGGGCCTAGGGCGTTGCCGGGCAACGCCCGCTCTCCAACGCTCTGGGCCCCGGCTTTCGCCGGGGAACAGCTGCTTATTTGTCGCAAGGGGGCATACGCCGACTTGATCCGGGGTCTACGCGGTCAAGAGCTGGCGGTTGCTGGACGCCACGATGGATCCCGGATCAAGTCCGGGATGACGGGGGCAAATGGGAGCCGATAAAAGAGTTTCATGCCGTAACGTCTTTCTACTTGACGTGCACGTAAACGTAAGGTCTTTTGGCGACCGAAAAGTTGCGGCCGACTCCCCGCCTGCGTTCGGCTGCCGCAAGGGAAAGGAAAGCCATGTCGCTCGATAATCTGTCGCGCTCCGCCTATACCGACGATCATGAGGCCTTCCGCGCCACGGTGCGCCAGTTCCTCGAAAAAGAAGTCGCGCCGAACGCCGCGCAATGGGCCGAGGACGGCATCGTCCCCAAGTCGATCTGGCCGAAAGCAGGCGAACTCGGCATGTTGTGCCCGACGGTGCCCGAGGAATATGGCGGGCTTGGCCTCGACTTCGGCTACAACGCCATCGTTGACGAAGAGAGCGCCTATTACGGCCGCGCCACCACCGGCTTCTCGCTCCAGTCGGACATCGTCACCAACTATATCGTCAAATATGGCAGCGAGGAGCAGAAGGCGCACTGGCTGCCCAAGATGGTCGCGGGCGAGGTGATCACCGCGATCGCAATGACCGAACCGGGCACGGGCAGCGACCTGCAGGGGATGCGCACGACCGCGAAGAAGGATGGCAATCATTATGTCATCAACGGGTCGAAAACCTATATCACCAACGGCCAGAACGCCGACCTGATCCTCGTCTGCGTCAAGACCGATACCGAGGTCCAGCCCGCGTGGAAGGGTGTGTCGATCGTCCTCGTCGAGGCCGACCGCGAAGGGTATGAGCGCGGCCGCAACCTCGACAAGATCGGGCAGGACGAAGCCGATACGTCGGAAATGTTTTTCAACGACGTCCGCGTTCCGATCACCAACTGCCTCGGCGAAGAGGGGCAGGGCTTCATCTACCTGATGAGCGAACTGCCGCAGGAACGCCTGTCGATCGCGGTGTCGGCGCAGGCGTCGGCGCAGCGCGCGTTCGACGATACGGTCGAATTCACCCGCGACCGCAAGGCATTCGGCAAGCCGATCCTCGATTTCCAGAACACGCGCTTCGTGCTCGCCGACCTCAAGGCCAAGCTGCAGGTCGGCTGGGCGCATTTCGACTGGGCGCTGGCCCGTCACATGAAGAAGGAGCTGACCCCCGAGGAAGGCGCCGCGGCGAAGCTGTGGCACACCGACCTTCAATGGGAAGTCATGGACAAATGCCTCCAGCTGCACGGCGGCGCAGGCTATATGAACGAATATCCGATCGCCCGCGCCTGGCGCGCCGCGCGCGTGACGCGCATCTTTGGCGGCACGAACGAGATTATGAAGGAACTGATCGGGCGTAAGCTCTGACTAACTAAACTCTCTCTCCTTGCGGGAGAGAAAGACTTGGCTTGGCGGCTTGCCGCCTAGCAAGTCTTGTGAGGGGTTCTTACCTTGGCGCTGAAACGCGACCCCTCTCCCAGCTCCGACTAGGCAGCAAGCTGCCAAGTCTCCACGTCCCTCTCCCGCAAGGGGAGAGGGAAGAAGGTGAAAGGACTATCCCCATGGCCCATGCCTATATCGTCGACGCCGTCCGCACTGCCGGCGGCAAGCGCGGCGGCAAGCTCGCCGGTATCCACCCCGTCGACCTTGGTGCGGCGGTGTTCGACGCGATCGCCGACCGCAACGATTTCGACACCTCGAAGATCGACGACGTCATCACCGGCTGCGTGTCGCAGGGCGGGCAGCAGACGATGGACCTTGGCCGCAATGCCGTCCTCGCGTCGAACCTGCCCGATTCGATCCCCGCGGTGACGATCGACCGCCAGTGCGGTTCGTCGCAGCAGGCGATGATGTTCGCGGCGCAGGCGGTGATGTCGGGAACGCAGGACATTGTCCTCGCCAGCGGCATCGAAAGCATGACGCGCGTCCCGATGGGCAGCGTCGCGACCCTGTTCATCAAGGAAGGGCTTGGCCACTACAAGTCCGAGCGGCTCGAGGAAAAATATCCCGGCATCATGTTCAGCCAGTTCATGGGCGCCGAAATGATCGTCAAGAAGCACGGCTTCACCAAGGACGAGCTCGACGCCTACGCGTTTGAAAGCCACCGCCGCGCCAAGGCCGCGACCGAGGCGGGGTATTTCCAGCGCGAAATCGTCGGGCTCGACATCGATACCCCCGACGGCCGTCAGACCCATCTGGTCGACGAAGGCATCCGCTTCGACGCGACGCTGGAAGGCATCGCGGGCGTGAAATTGCTCCAGGAGGGCGGCACGATCACCGCCGCCTCGGCCAGCCAGATCTGCGACGGCGCCAGCGCGGCGCTGATCGTGTCCGAACAGGCGCTGAAAGATCATGGCCTGACCCCGCGCGCGCGCATTCATCATGTGTCGGTGACCGCGGGCGACCCGGTGATCATGCTCGAAGAACCCTTGTTCGCGACCGAAAAGGCGCTGAAGCGCGCGGGGATGAAGATCGCGGATATTGACGCCTATGAGGTCAACGAAGCCTTCGCGCCGGTGCCGCTCGCGTGGCTCAAATATCTCGGCGCCGATCATGCGCGGCTGAACCAGCACGGCGGCGCGATCGCGCTCGGCCATCCGCTTGGCGCTTCGGGCACCAAACTGATGGCGACGCTGCTCGGCGTGCTCGACGCGACGGGGGGCAAATATGGCCTTCAGACGATGTGCGAAGGCGGCGGTCAGGCCAACGTCACGATCATCGAGCGGCTGTAATCACTTCATGTGCTCCTGCGAACGCAGGAGCCCAGGGCGGCGTGGCACTGACGCTGCGTCCTGACGCCCTGGGTTCCGGCTTTCGCCGGAACGCGCAGCAATTTTATGGAAAGGATGCCTCAATGAAACTCGATTCCACCGTATCCGCCGTCGTCACCGGCGGCGCCTCGGGCCTTGGCGCCGCGACCGCGCGCGCGCTTGCCGCGAAGGGCGTCAAGGTCGCGATCTTCGACTTGCAAGAGGAAAAGGGCCAAGCCCTCGCCGCCGAACTCGGCGGGGTGTTCTGCGAATGCAATGTCACCGACGACGCATCGGTCGACGCCGCCTTTGCCAAGTCGCGCGAAGCGATCGGCCAGGAACGCATTCTGGTCAATTGCGCGGGCACCGGCAATGCGATCAAGACCGCGAGCCGCAGCAAGGAAGACGGCAGCATCAAGCATTTCCCGCTCGACGCGTTCAACTGGATCATCCAGATCAACCTCGTCGGCACCTTCCGCTGCATCGCCAAGTCGGCGGCGGGCATGCTGACGCTCGACCCGATGGCAGACGGTGAACGCGGCGCGATCGTCAACACCGCATCGGTCGCCGCCGAGGACGGCCAGATCGGCCAGGCGGCTTACTCCGCATCGAAGGGCGGCGTCGTCGGCATGACGCTCCCGATCGCGCGCGATCTCGGTAACGAGAATATCCGCGTCAACACGATCCTGCCCGGCATCTTCGACACCCCGCTGCTCGCCGGCGCGCCGCAGCCGGTGCGCGACGCGCTCGGTGCCTCGGTGCTCAACCCGAAGCGTCTCGGCGTCCCGGCGGAATATGCCAATCTCGCGCTGTGCATGATCGAAAACGGCTATTTCAACGGCGAGGACGTGCGCCTCGACGGCGGCATCCGCATGGGTCCGCGCTGATATGGCGAAACCGGAGAGCTGGCGGCTGAACCCCGCCAGCTACCCCGTCTGCACCGAATTCCAGACGCGCTTTCAGGACATGGATATCAACGGCCACCTCAACAATGTGGCCTTTGCCGCCCTGTTCGAAAGCGGCCGTGTGTTGCTCAACCGGCAAATTCGTCCTTGGGACGAGCGTCCGGCCAACGAACGCACGATGGTCGCCGCGGTCGAAATCAACTATCTGGCCGAGGGCAATTTCCCCGATCCGGTCCAAATTGCGACCGGCATCGGGCGGCTGGGTACGTCCAGCTGGACGATCGTCCAGGCGATGTTTCAGGGCGGCCGCTGCATCGCCACCTGCGACACCGTGGTCGTCTGCCGCACCGACAATCAGGCAAAACCGCTGCGCGCGGCGATGGTCGCGGAGCTGACCGCCAATCTGGTGACGCCGGCCCAATAAATCGTCATTGCGAGCGTAGCGAAGCAATCCAGTGTAGGCGTAAACCGCTCTGGATTGCTTCGCTACGCTCGCAATGACGATTGCAGCTAAATCGCCGTATCGCCCTCGGGCACCGACCGGATCAGGTCGCGGGCAAAGCCGATCAGCCCGATCTGCCGCCGCCGCTTCAATCGCTCGGCGCGCAGGATCGCCATCACTTCGCCGTAACAATCATCGACATCGTCGTTGATCAGCACATAGTCATAGCCGTCCCAGTGGCTGATCTCGTTTGCGGCGCGCGCCATGCGTGCGGCGATCACCTCGTCGCTGTCGGTCTTGCGCGCGCGCAGGCGGCGTTCCAATTCTTCCATCGTCGGCGGCAGGACAAAGACGCGCACGACGTCGGGGCCCGCCTCCTGATACAGCTGCTGCGCGCCCTGCCAGTCGATGTCGAACAGCACATCCTTGCCCGCGTCGAGCAACTCGTCGACCCGCGCGCGCGGGGTGCCATAGCGATGGCCAAAGACATGCGCCCATTCCAGGAATTCGCCGTCGGCCGCCATCTGCTTGAACGTGTCGACGTCGACGAAATGATAATCGACGCCGTCCTGCTCGCCGGGGCGCATCGGCCGCGTCGTCGCCGAAATCGACAGCGCGATGTCGGGATCGCTCGCCAGCATTTTTTTCGAGATCGTGGTCTTGCCGGCGCCCGACGGCGAGGACAGGGCGAACAATACGCCGCGGCGGTTGAGGTGGACGCTTTCAGCCATGGCCGCTATTCGCGAAAGCGACGCCACGGGTCAAGCGCGAAGGGGACAGGGCATGGCAGGAATTTCGCGCACGGGCTGGCTGGTCGCCGCGGCGCTGCTCGCGGTTTTCACCGCCATCCTGTTCGCGATGGGCCGCCCGCCGATCTGCCCGTGCGGCACGATCAGCCTGTGGCACGGTACCGTCCAGTCGGATCAGAACAGCCAGCAGATTTCGGACTGGTACAGCTTCAGCCACATCATCCACGGCTTCATCTTCTACGGCCTCGGCCGCTGGCTGCTGCCGCGCCAGCCGCTCTGGATCCTGCTCGCGCTGGCGATCGGGATCGAGGCGGCATGGGAAATCCTCGAAAACTCGCCGATCATCATCGACCGCTATCGCGAGGTGACGATGGCGTTCGGCTACAGCGGCGATTCGATCCTCAATTCGGTCAGCGACACGCTGTTCATGATCGCGGGTTTTCTCGCCGCGAGCCGGATGCGCTGGTGGATCACCGTCGCCATCGCCATCGTCTTTGAATTGTTCACGCTGTGGACGATCCGCGACAATCTGACCCTCAACGTCCTGATGCTCGTCTCGCCGATCGAAGCGATCAAGCAGTGGCAGTCGGACCTGTAGCGAGGGCCGCGCCGACCAGCTTGATCGAGGCGGTGAGCAGGAGCACGCCGAGCGCGCGCTCGATCAGCGGCCGCCGCCGTTCGTACCAGGCCCGCGCCCGCGGGGCGGCGAGCAGCGAGGTGACCACCGCATACCACGCCAGCGTCACCGCTGCGGCGATGATGACGACCGCCAGGCCGATCATCCAGTCCAGCGCCGGGGCGATGATCGTCGTCAGCGCGCTCGCGAAAAACAGCCCCGCCTGTGGGCTGGCGATGCCCGTCAGATAACCCGAGCGAAAGGCGGCGGCGCTGTCGAGCGCCGCCGCGGCGATGGGGCGCGCCTGAAAGGACCGGTAGAGAAGCCGGCAGCCATAGCCGCCGAAATAGAGCGCCCCGGCCAGCCGCAGCAGCGGGCCGAACAGCGGATCCTGCATGACCGCCGCGGCGCCGGCGAGCGCGATCAGGCACCAGGACGCATTGGCGGCGGCGGTGCCGGTGGCCGTCTTCATGCCCAGCGCCCGCGAATGGGTGAAGGTCGCCTCGCTCACCCGCGCGAAATTCGGCCCCGGGATCGCGACCTGCATCAACCACAGGCCCGAAAAGGTCAGAAGCGCGAGAAGGGTGCCGTTCATGAGGCGCGAAGTGGCAAAAAGCGGCGGCCAGGAAAAACGCAACTTTCTATCGTCCGGCATTAGCATTACTAATGGGCGGTGCATTCGAAAGCCGCCTATCCACCGATGTCGTCATTGCGGGCCGTCGAGGCCGCGGTGCGGCTGGAAAGCTTCACCGCGGCGGCGCGCGAGCTCAATCTGACGCAGTCGGCGATCAGCCAGGCGGTGCGCTATTTCGAGGCACGCGCCGGCGTCGCGCTGTTTCGCCGCACCGCGAGCGGGCTGCGGGCCACCGACGAAGCAAAGGCCTATGCCGCCACGGTGGCGCAGGCGCTGGCGAATATCCGCGACGCCGCAGAGGCGCTGTCGCCGACGCAGCGGCCGCTCGTCGTCGGCGTCATCCGCTCGCTCCTCCACAATTGGCTGATGCCGCATGTCGCATCCTTCGTCGAACGGCATCCGGACATATCCACCTCGCTTCTCGGGCTGGGACGCGATCCGGGCGAGGCGGCGCAATGCGACGTCGCCCTGGTCATCGCCGAGGATGCGGCGCCGCCCGCCGACGGCGTGCACTTTGGCGGGGAGGCGTTGGTCGCGGTGGCGCGTCCCGACGTCGCGCGGGTGATCGGCGGCTTTCTCGAGGCGCAGGACAGCGCGCGCGTGCCGCTGTTCGGCACGGCCTGGCCGACCTGGTGGCGCGCGGCGACGCCGTCATGGGCGCTGCCGCAGGGTGCGGTCCAGTTTCGCGAAACCTCGGCGGTGCTCAACGCGGTCGAGATGGGGCAGGGCGCCGGGCTGCTCCCGCGGCTGGTCTGCGCGCATGCGATGGCGCGCGGCGATCTGACCGCGGTGTCGGCGATCGCCGTGGGGCGCGGGCGATCCTACTGGCTGTTGACCTCGCACCACCCCCATGCCGCGCTGTACGCAGAGTGGATGCGCTCGCTTCGCGCCGATTGAACGGCGCGATGGATTACGGTGACAGTTTACTCAACCTCCAAATAGTTTCGGTTTCGGTGTCACGTGCAATAATCCCAAACGCCAAAAAGGCGACAGGCGCAACCTCTGCCGTCTGGGAGTTGCTGCACCTGTCGCCGTAATTAGGGGTTTAGTTAACTGTCACCGTAATCAGCCGTAATTCGTAATTACCATTTTACTTGTAGATCAAGGATGCTGCAATTATTGCTACGATTAACGACATTATAGCATGTGTAGCGACAGAAATCCAGAAGGAAATTGGTTCGTCATGCCTTTTTACCACGTTTGGTCGCCAATATGATACACCTGTAATCAATGATGCAATAGAAGCGATCATAAGAATTATAGAAACAGTTCCTAAGAAAAAAAATGCTATCGTTATCATACAATTACCTATTAGAGAAAAATCCCTTAGGGATAGTCATAAGAATTACGGTGACAGGTGCGTCATCCCCGAATTTCGGGAGGGCTTGCGCCCGCGCTTGTCGGGCGTCAGCTTCCGTCCCGTCGTCTGCTCCATTTCCTCCAGCCAGGCCAGAGAGCCGATCGGTCGGCCCAGTGTTTCGGCTTTACGCAGCGCAGCGTAGGTAAATGCCTCGTCGAAATCCTCGCCAAGAAAGGCGGCAAAATTGCCGATCCGCTCAAGCGCCGGTGCGACCGTCACGACGTGATCGTCGGCCCCTGCGATATGCGACCGTGTGCTTGACCAAGGCCAATCTTCGGCGCGGCGCACCAGTCCGGCCCGCACCGGATTGAGCGCGACATAGCGAAATGCGGCGAACAGATGCGGCTCGTCCATCGCGACCGAGCTGAACCGCCCTTGCCACAGATGGCCCGCTACCCGCATCCGGGCGTTGACATAGCCGGTGTAGTGGCGGTGGACATGCCGGAATGTCCGCCCCAGCCCATCTTCATCGCGGGGCACGGCCACGATGTGGACGTGGTTCGGCATCAGGCAGTAAGACCAGATCTCAACGCCATGTCGGGCAGCCGCATCGGCGAGGAGATCGAGGTAGAGCGCATAGTCCCCGTCCTCAAAAAAGGTCCGCTCGCGCCGGTTGCCGCGCTGGGTGATGTGATGCGGAACACCGGGCAGAACCATGCGAGGAAGGCGGGCCATACGTGACAGTGCCGACAAGGCGGCCGCCCCGTCAATCCGCTGCGGTGCTTGTTGCAACCACAACGGATTGATTTAGGGGTTTAGTTAACTGTCACCGTAATCGCACCGTAACCGAAATTAGGGTATAACGCACCTGTCACCGTAATTACGTAATTAATAACGCACCTGTCACCGTAATTACACCATAATCCCTGTCACCGTAATCCTAAGATTCTTTTCCTAAAAAATAAAGTATTCCGCTGAGAGATAGGCAAAATACTATAGCAAGAATTATAAAACCAGCGCCTCTAGGCTCATCTCTTTGACCTTTTGGTAATAGGAATCCTAACAAAATATCCCACATCGTTCTCTCCGCTATTTCTTATTGCCCTTAACGCAAGCTTGAAATACCACCGAGGCTCCTCCGGAACGTATCGCGCCACCTATACCCCCAATAATCGCGCCGCCCGCGGCGCCCGCGGCGGTCCCTGGAGGCCCGCCAAACGATCCGACAACAAAGCCGCTCGCTCCACCGCTCACCATGCCACGATCCGCGCCGCCCTTGGAATTACGGTGGGAATTACGGTGACAGGTGCGTCATCCCCGAATTTCCGGAGGGCTTGCGCCCGCGCTTGGGCTTAACGCAACCGTCACCGTAATTCTGGGTGATATGATGCGGAACACCGGGCAGAACCATGCGCGGAAGGCGGGCCATAGCCTATGTCGATAACAGGCGCGTCACACTCGGACAAATTAGGGGATGACGCACCTGTCACCGTAATTCCAACGGATTGATTTAGGGGTTTAGTTAACTGTCACCGTAATCGCGTAATTTTCTACAGCAGTTTTAACCTATAAGGGGGTGATATATTCTCTTGCATTTGCTTGGACCGAAGTTTCCATGCCTCTGCTAACTTCATGTCGTAAGGAACGATCTTCCCTTCACTATAGTATTGGGACAGCTGGTCGCAAGACGCCGTATCTCCTAGCAATGCTGCCCTCATATACAAGGAAAAAGCTTTTTTTTGGTTTTTCCTTACAAACTTTCCATAGTCATATGAAACGGCCAAATCGAACAAAGCCTCAGGAATGTTCGATGTTTCAAGTGATTTTAGTAAAGATACTCCCTTTTTTTCATCTCGTTCAATAAAATCATTTCCGTTCAGATACCAAGTGGCCAAGGCATAGGTAGCTCTCAAGTCTCCCATTTTTTTAGCTTCGACCAATAAATCATGCGCCTGTAGAAAATCTGGCTTTTCTCTGCGGCAAATATCTAGTGCCTTTGCATATTCATCCGTAGTGTATTGTAAAATCATATCTCGCTTCCAATGGGCTCAAGCGACGCAATTAAGGGGCCGCACGAAGGGGATCTAATCGGGTTGTACGGCCCACATGGGTCAAATGGAATTATCAAGGGCGGAAAAAAAAGTGCTGGCGGCCAAGGCGCTCTCCAGCCCGGCGGGCGAGCACGGGGGACTCTCCGGGCCTTGTCTCCCTTCTCGCCGCCTTTATCGATGCCTTTTCTGGCCTTACCCTTTTCATGTTTTCCTTTAGTAGAGGGTCGCTTTCCTTTTTTGTGTTCGCTTGCTGCCAAGGTCACGCAAACCGTAATATCATCGCAATTGGCAGGTGCGGCGCCTTCGGCGGCTCCTCCACCTTCACTATCGTGGCCGCCCCGCGCTCCGATGTTTGCGCCGCCGATGTTTCCTGGAGGTGTGACTGGTGCCGATACGGGCCTCACCCCTTTGACATCTATTGGAGGACCGTCATATTGCTCCTCGGACAGTCCCCATGGGTCAATAAAATTCACCGGATCCCCGCCAACATAATCATACCAGTTCATCCCATCGGCATAACCAATCGGATCCGTCTGCATGAAGCGCCCAAGCGTCGGCGAGTACATCCGCGCCTTATAATACCAAAGCCCGACCTCGGCCAGCCACGCCTGCCCGGTATAGCCGAACCGCCCGACATTGCCCGCGCCGGGAATGCCATATTCGTCGTAAGCGTTGATCGCGATCGTCGCGCCCGCGCTGTCGGTGACGCTGACGATGCTGCCGCGCTCGTCGGCCATCAGGAACCGCCGGTCGCCCGTCCCCGACCCTTCGTACCAGACGATCGGATTGTCGATGCCGGGGCCGTGGACATAGCGGCGGGTCGTCGTCCCCGCACCGTCATATTCCGCGATCAGGTCGGTGCCGTCATATTGGAACCGCGTCGTCGTGCCCGACTTGGCGGTCTCGTAAAGCCGCCCCAGCGGATCATAGGCCAATGACGCACCGCCGGGGCCGGTCTGGAGCCGATTCTCCGCCGAATAGGCATAAGTATCGCTGCCCGAACTGGTCAGATTGCCGCGCGCATCATAGCCCAATGCGGTACCACCCGCCGCCGTCAGCTGGTTCAGGCCATTCGCCGTATAGCCGCGATCGACATTATAATGGCCGCCCCACGCATAGGCATCATTGCCCCGCGTCGCGTTCGCAATCTGGCTCGCCGGATTATAGGCGAAGGTCTGCGCCAGATCATGCGTCGTCGCCCCGCCGCCCAGATCGTTGGTCAGGCTGGCCAGCCGCGATACCGGGTCATAGCCAAAGCTCTGGATGCCGCCATTGCCAAATGTCACGCTGGTCCGACGACCAAGATTGTCGAACGCATAGGAGGCCAAAACCCCAACGCCGCTCGCCGCGCCATTCTCGCGGATCGCTGTCACGTTGCCCACGACGTCATAGTCCGTATTGATCGTCAGCGCCGAACCCGAATAAGTCATGCTCGTCGGCCGACCCGCGCTGTCATGGCCGTAGCTGAGCCAGCCCAGAGGTGTCATCTGACCAATGACATTGTTCAGCGCGTCGTAGTGGAAGGTTTGCGTCAATCCACCCTGGATCAACCAAGCCGGTCGGCTAAGCAGATCATAGCCATATTGCGCGTCAGGGTCTGTTCCCGGCTGATCTTTCCAGACGAGCCGGTTCAGATTGTCATAGCCATAACCAATGCTCGTCCCATCGCGCAGCCGCCGGCTCGTCACATTGCCATTCGCGTCATAGCCCAGCTGCTCATAATCGCCCGCATTGACCGCATTCGCCCCCTTGATCGCCGAGGGATATTCGGTCTTCGCCAACCGGTCGTGACCGTCATAGCTGTATCCGGTACGATTATTCTCGGCATCGATCGCATGCGCGACGCGGCCGTTGGCGGTGTAGCCCGCGGTCGCCTCGTCGGCCTGCTGCGCGGTGCCATAGGCCGCCTGCACCTTGGTCACCCGCCCCGCGGCATCATAGCTGGTCTTGGCGATGCGATCGGGGCCATGGCTGCCCGTCGTGCCAAGCGAACACGCGCCGGGCAGCGAGCCGAAGGTCGCGGGGTTCATCCGCTGCACGCTGCAATCGACCCGGCCGAGCGCGTCATAGCTCGTCTGCGCCGCCGCATAAGTGGTGCCGCCCGCCGTCAGTTCGGTCTTCACCGGCCGCGCGTTGGCGTCATAAGTGACCGCGACCTGCTCCTGCGACGAGAAACCGGCCCAGGCGGTATCGCCCGCATCGTCGACGCTGCCGACTTCCTTCATCGTCAGCCCGTCATTGCCATAGGTCATCCGCTGCGCCGTCGGCTTGCGCGCCCCGCCGCCGTCGGGATCGGGGCCGACGACCCCGGTCAGCCGCCGCCCGCCGTCGTAGCGATAGGTCGTGGTGTCGCCCGCGCCCGCCAGCGCGCCGTCGATCGTCTTCACATCGCCCCTGGGGTCATAGGTCACCGCGGTGGCCGCCGACACGCTGCCGTCGCCCGCCGCCTGCGTCACCGACGACGGCAGGGTGTTGGCATTATAGGCGATCACCGTCTTCGCTTCGTTCGCCGTCCCCGCGCACGACGCGCCCGCTTGGCATCGCGACACCCCGGTGAGCAGGTGGACGCCGCCGGTCAGCGTGTATGTATAGCGCGTCTGCGGCCGCACGCCGCCCGCGTCGGCGGGGGCGGTTACGGTCAGCACGCCGCCGTGCGTGGCATCGTACGTGTAATCGGTCTGATTGCCCTTGGCATCGCGCGTCCATTCGGGGCTGTTGCAGGTGACCGGATTGGCGCAGCTCGCGGCATAACCCGCGCTCGTCACAATGTCGGCCAGCCCCGATCCGGGCTTGGCCTTCAACGTCGTGCTGGTCACATTGCCGCGCGCGTCATAGGCGTACACCGCCTGATTGCCCTCGGGCTGGGTGATCTGGGTCAGGCGGCCAAAGCCGTCATATTGAAACCCCGTCGTCTGGCTCAGCGCGTTGGTGACCGACGTCGGACGCCCGATCGTCATGTCCGACACCACCGTCGTCGCCTGGCTCAGCGCGTTGGCGACGATTGTCGTCGCGGTGCTGCCCGACACCGAACGGCTGTAATTGGTGGTCACCCCGTCGCGGACGACCGACGTTACCGTGCCGAACGATCGGTTGATTGTCGTCGTATCGCTCGCGGCGCCGGGGCGGCGGATCGCCGACACGGTCGATCCCGCGCCCGAAATGCGCCAGCTGCGCCCCGCCATATCGGTGACGTCGGTGACGTTCGTCGCGGGGTAGGCATAGGTGACGCCGCCCTGCGACGCGGGGCCGACCGCGCTGTTGTAAAAATCGGCGCGCGTGCGGCGGTGCCAGTCGGGGTGCGGCCCCGAACTCCCGGCGCTGCCGTCCAGCGCATAGGTAAAGGCGATCGCATAGCCGGCGTTGTTGCTGATCTGGTTCAATCGCACCGAATCGATCGTGCAATAGACTTCTTCGCCGATGGGGACGTCGGGGCAGATCTGCCATTGGTCATAGGCCAGGCTGACCGCCTTGCCGTCGGGCGCGGCGATCGCGGCCGGTACCCAGGCGCAGGATTGCGTCGTGGTCGGCGCACAATTGGGGTCGCGGCGCATGAATTCGGTCGTGGTGCCATCGGCGGCGCGGTGGACGAATGTTCCGCCGACCAGCGTCAGCGTCGATCCGTTCGCCTGCTGCGACGTCCCGCCGTTGAACCATTCGGTGCGTCCGCCGAACGCCACCGATCGATTGACCGAAAATTCGTTCAGCATCACCGAATCCCAGCGATGGCCGTTGAACCCGCTGGTCCACGGCCCGTCGCGGACCAGTTCCAGTTCCGATTCGCCCGCGCCGATTGACCCTTCGACCAACCCCATGACATAATCGCCATGGGTCAGGTCGACGCCGTTCGCGTCCAGGTTGCGATAGGTCGGCGCGATCTGCGCCATCGCCGGCGCCGCAAGGCCGGTGCACAAGATGGTCGAAAGGCACAGCCGCGCAACGCAGCCGCGCCCTTTGCCCGAAGTGGACAGCATGATATTTCTCCTGATTGGGGGATATTGACCTGATGGTGCCGCGCCCTGCCGCCGGGGTGGGGCGCGGCGGCCGCTTACGGCGGCGGGTTGGGCGAGTTGGTCGTTTTCAGCCGGGTGCGGTTGTCGGCCTTGTCATGCTCGTAATCGACCGTGACATTGTTGTTCACGCTGCCGGTGCGCACGACCTTGCTCAGTCGGCCCTTCGCGTCATAGCTGTAGGTGACGGTCTCCGCCGCGACCGCCGGGGACATTCCGCCCAGCAGCACGGGGGCCGCAAGCAGCAGCCGATCAATCTTCATCGATTTTCTCCTGATTTCATGAGTTTCCGATGCGACTGCACCGTCGACTCATTGCGGCACGGACAAAGCGAAGCGCAAGAAAATGGGCCGAAACTCCCGAAGGAGCCGGCCCAGATCGCAATTGTCCATGATGCGAACTTTGTGCCACATCAGCGTCACGATGTCAAGAAAAATAACCTATTTGGCAAATATCTGGATATGGCTCAGCCCGCGGCGTGATCACAGCTGGCTGCCGTCAATGGAGTGCGGGGCGCCGTCCGTCGGTGTCGACCGGGATCGCCGGGGGCAGCGCGTCGCCCATCGTCTGGCCGTCGGGCGGCGTGTTCGCCGTTTCACCCGCGATGCCGGCATAGGGATCGACGATCCCGGCGCGTGCGATGTCGGGGTCGATCGCGTGCGCGGCTTCGGCGGCCTGCCGCGCTTCGGCGCGCTCGGCCCATTTCTTGGTCAGATACCCCGCCGCGGCCCATGCGGCGAGCGCGGCATAGCGCTGCGGGAACAGCCGCCGCGCCGCGAACAGCGCGCCGGCGCCGATCACGGCGCCCGCGACCGGGTGATTGCCCTTTTGCTTTCCGATGGCGCTGCCCAGAACGCCGCCAACGATCCTGCCAATCATGCCCGTGTCTCCTTCTGCCGCTATCAATCCGCGGATGGGGCTTTGGGTTCCGATCCCAACATCGTCCGCGGGTCGACCAGCCGGTCAAAGGTCGCGGCATCGACATAACCCAGCGCCAGCGCCGCCTCCTTCAGCGTGCTGCCGCTGTCATGCGCGTGCTTGGCGATCTTCGCCGCCCGGTCATAACCGATTGCGGGGGCGAGCGCGGTGACGAGCATCAGCGACCGGTCGACCAGCTCGGCGATGCGCCCCCGATTGGGTTCGATCCCCGCGACGCAGCGCTCGGCAAACCCTGTCATCCCGGTGCTCAGCAGGTCGATCGAGCGCAGCACATTGGCGCCGATCAGCGGTTTGAACACGTTGAGCTCCAGATGCCCCTGCATCCCGCCGACGGTCACCGCCTGATGGTTGCCGATCACTTGGCCCGCGACCATCGTCAGCATTTCGCACTGGGTCGGATTGACCTTGCCCGGCATGATCGAGCTGCCCGGTTCGTTCGCCGGCAGTTCGAGTTCGCCGAGTCCCGCGCGCGGTCCCGATCCGAGCAGGCGGATGTCGTTGGCGATTTTGGTGAGGCTGACGGCCAACGTGTTGAGCGCCCCGGAAAACTCCACCAGCGCGTCGTTGGTCGCCAGCGCCTCGAACTTGTTATCGGCAGCGTGAAACGCAATTCCGGTCAATGCGCTGATTTCGAACGCGAAATCTTCGTCGAACCCCGCCGGGGCATTCAATCCGGTGCCCACCGCAGTCCCGCCCTGGGCCAGGTCGTAAAGGTGAATAACGGCGCTTGTGATCCGGGTCGACGCCTTTGCCAACTGCCAGCCATAGCCGGAAAATTCCTGCCCCAATGTCAGCGGCGTGGCATCCTGCAGGTGGGTGCGCCCGATCTTTACCAGATCGCGCCATTGCTGGGCCTTGTCGGCGATGGCGTCGTGCAGCCTGCGCAGCGCCGGGGTCAATCGATCGCGCGTCGCAAGGCTCGTCGCGACATGCAGCGCGGTCGGAAAACTGTCGTTCGACGACTGGCTCATATTGACATGATCGTTGGGATGCACCGGCGCCTTGCCCCCGCGCTGCCCGGTCAGCACCTCATTGGCGCGCCCGGCGATCACTTCGTTGACGTTCATGTTCGACTGGGTGCCGCTGCCCGTCTGCCAGATGGTCAGCGGGAACTGGTCGTCATGCTCGCCCGCCACCACTTCCGCCGCCGCCGCCTCGATGGCGTCGGCCAGCTTGGGATCCAGGCCATGCTTGCGGTTCACCCGCGCCGCCGCCTGCTTGACCAGCGCCAGCGCATGAATGATCCCGATCGGCATCCGCTCGTGCGCGCCAAAGGGGAAATTCTCGATCGATCGCTGGGTCTGCGCCCCCCAATAGGCGTCGGCCGGAACCTCGACCGCACCGATGCTGTCGGTCTCGGTTCGCGTTCCGCTCATCCCACCAGCATCCGCGTCACCAGCACCGACCCCGCCCAGATCATCGCGACCAGCCCCAGCAACTGCCAATAACCGGTTTCGCCGACCCGGCGGCGCAGCCAGGCGGCGATCAGCCAGACCAGCACGAGCGCGGGGGTCAGGATCATCAGGCTGAACCGCAGCAGGCCGTCGGCAATCTGGCCGCGCGAGGTCGCTTCCTCGAACAGGCTATAGCCCTCGACGCTCCACCAAAAGGCGGCGGTCAGCACCAGCATCCCCGCGAGGGCCCAATATTGCCAGAACCGGCTGGGGGGCCATGGCGGTGCCATCAGGGCCAGACTCCGCCCGTAACGCCTTCGAGGCGTCGAAATGGCGAAGACATCGGGATTGGGTGGCCGCAGCGGCTAGTGGTTCTAACCGCAAGGCCACCCAATCCCGAGATCGAAGCCATTTCGGCGTCCTTTCGGGATTTGACCGATTTTGTCCATGGCCGCGTCAGCGAGCCTTGGGATATATTCATATGCCTGCGCCTCGCTTCCTCGCCCTGAACAAAATCGCCTCAAACCTCGAAGGCGTTACGGGCGGAGTCTGGCCCCTTATTTCCGCTTGCCGAAATCCACCGTCACGACGTTCGACCCATCCTCGCTCACCGGGTCGGGGCGGTCGTTGTCGGCCTCGTCATGCGGTTCGGGCTGGGCGGCATCGTCGTCGCTGACCTGGAATTGCAGCCCGAAATCGACCGACGGATCGACGAAGGCGGTGATCGCGGCATAGGGGATGGTCAGGATCGACGGCGTCTGGTTGAACGACAGGCCGACGCTGAAATGATCTTGGCCGACCTTCAGGTCCCAGAAACGGTTCTGCAGCACGATCGTCATTTCGTCGGGGAATTTGGCGATCAGGTGCGCCGGAATATCGACCCCCGCGGCCTGCGTCTTGAACGTGATATAGAAATGATGCTCACCGGGCAGGCTGTCATAGCCCTCGACCTGGCCCAGCACGCGGCCGACCACGGCGCGCAGCGCATCCTGCACGATTTCGTCATAGGGAATCAGGCTGTCGCGGACTTCGTCACTCATGGGCGAGGGGGATGAACGGACGGGGCGGGTGGGTCAAGGGGGGAGAGTCGCCTTGCATGGCGAAAAGTGGGTGCTATGGGGCAGGTCATGCGAACCGCCACCGTCCAGCGCACGACCAAGGAAACCGACATCGCGATCGCCGTCAACCTCGACGGCACCGGCGATTATGCGGTTTCGACCGGCATCGGTTTCCTCGACCATATGGTCGAGCAATTGTCGCGCCACTCGCTGATCGACATTTCGATGCAGGTAAAGGGCGACCTCCACATCGACCAGCACCACACGGTCGAGGATTCGGCGCTCGCGCTCGGCGAAGCGGTGGCCCAGGCGCTCGGCGACAAGCGCGGCATCGCGCGCTATGGCGAGGCGCATGCGCCGATGGACGAAACGCTGACGCGCTGCGTGCTCGACATTTCGGGGCGCCCGCACTGCGTTTACAAGTCCGGCTTTTCGCAGCCGCGGCTGGGCGAGATGGACACCGAGATGTTCCCGCACTGGTTCCACAGCTTTGCCCAGACCGCGGGCATCACGCTGCACATCGAGACGCTCTACGGCGAGAATAATCACCATATTGCCGAAAGCATGTACAAGGCGCTGGCGCGCGCGCTGCGCCAGGCGGTGGAAATCGACCCGCGCAAGGGCGACGCGATCCCCTCGACCAAGGGGGTGCTGTGATTCTCCCCTCCCGCTTGCGGGAGGGGTCGGGGGAGGGCCTGTTTCAGGCCACCGCCGCTAGACAGACATGCCCTCCCCTAACCCCTCCCGCAAGCGGGAGGGGGACTTGACCATTGCCCTGATCGACTATGGCGCGGGCAATCTTCGCTCGGTGCATAATGCGCTCGTCGCCGCGGGCGCCGACGGCGTGGTGGTCACCGCCGACCCCGATATTGTCGCCAAGGCCGACCGGATCGTGCTGCCCGGCGTCGGCGCTTTTGCCGCGTGCATGAGCGGGCTGTCCGCCATCGACGGATTGATTGAAGCGATGGAACGTCGCGTGCGCGGCGAGGGCGCGCCTTTCCTCGGCATCTGCGTCGGCATGCAATTGCTCGCCGACGCGGGCGAGGAGCATGGCACGCACACGGGCCTCGGCTGGATCGGCGGCACCGTCCGCGCCTTTGCCCCCGCGCCGGGGCTGCGCATCCCGCACATGGGCTGGAATGATGTTGTGCCGACCGCCCCGCACCCGGTGATCGCGGCGGGCGAGGCCTATTATCTCCACGGCTATCATTTCGCCGATGCCGCCGATGTTGCGGCGACCAGCACCCACGGCGCGACGTTTACCGCCGCGGTGGCGCGGGACAATATCGTCGGGGTCCAATATCATCCCGAAAAAAGCCAGGCCTACGGCCTCGCAACGCTTGAAAGGTTTTTGAAGTGGCGGCCATAGCGTCCGCCCTTTCCTTCAGGGGAGGGCAGCGAGACTTGGCGGCTTGCTGCCTAGTCGCAGCGGGTGGGGGCCAGCGGCCTCGCACTACTCTGCCACCCCCCACCCCAACGCCTCCCCTGAAGGGGACGGGCTTTAGGAACGCATTATGCCCCTGACCATCTTCCCCGCGATCGACCTCAAGGGCGGGCAGGTCGTGCGGCTGGCCGAAGGCGATATGGATCGCGCGACCGTCTATGGCGATGATCCGGCGGCGCAGGCGCGGCTGTTCGCCGCCGCCGGCGCGAGCCACCTCCACGTCGTCGATCTCGACGGCGCCTTTGCGGGCGAAAGCGTCAACGGCGCCGCGGTCGAAAGCATCGTCGCGGCCTTCCCCGGCAAGGTGCAGGTCGGCGGCGGGATCCGGAATCGCGAAGGCGTCGACCGCTGGCTCGCGCTCGGCGTCGCGCGGGTGATCATCGGCACCGCGGCGCTGAAAGACCCGGAATTCGTCAAATCGGCGGCGCGTGATCTGCCCGGGCGCATCATCGTCGGGGTCGACGCCCGCGACGGCATGGTCGCGACCGAGGGCTGGGCCGACGTCTCCGACGTCCGCGTCGAGGATCTGGCGCGGCGGTTCGAGGATGCCGGGGTAGCGGCGCTGCTGTTCACCGACGTCGGCCGCGACGGATTGCTCAAGGGCTGCAATGTCGAGGCGACGGTGGCGCTGGCGCGGTCGGTCGATATTCCCGTGATCGCATCGGGCGGCGTCGCCGACTTGCGCGACATCCACGCGCTGCGCCCGCATGTCGACGACGGTATCGAAGGCGTCATCACCGGGCGCGCGCTCTACGACGGCCGCCTGGACTTGGCTGAAGCGATTGCAGCGGGGCGGTGATGAGCAATCTCCATCCTGCTCCCCGGCGAAAGCCGGGGTCCAGAGCGCCACAAAACCTGCGTTGCGTGATTACGCCCTGGGCCCCGGCGTTCGCCGGGGAACAGGAAAGGGTGTCCGCATGACCGTCCGCGTCCGCGTCATCCCCTGCCTCGACGTCGCCGACGGCCGCGTCGTCAAGGGCGTCAATTTCGTCGACCTGCGCGATGCCGGCGACCCGGTCGAGGCGGCGCGCGCCTATGACGCCGCGGGCGCCGACGAACTGTGCTTCCTCGACATCAGCGCCAGCCATCAGGGCCGCGGCACCTTGCTCGATATGGTCAGCCGCACCGCCGCGGTCTGCTTCATGCCGCTCACCGTCGGCGGCGGGGTGCGCAGCGCCGACGACGCGCGCGCGCTGCTGCTCGCGGGCGCCGACAAGGTCGCGGTCAACAGCGCCGCGGTCGCGCGCCCCGAACTCGTCGCCGACATCGCCGACCGCTTCGGCAGCCAGTGCGCGGTGGGCAGTATCGATGCACGCCGGGTCGCGGACGGCCGGTGGGAAATCTTCACCCACGGCGGGCGCCAGCCGACAGGGATCGACGCACTCGAACATGCCGCCCGCCTCGCCGAACTCGGCGCGGGCGAATTGCTCGTCACCAGCATGGACCGCGACGGCACCAAGGACGGTTACGACCTCGCACTCACCCGCGCCATCGCCGACGCGGTCAGCGTCCCGGTGATCGCGTCGGGCGGGGTCGGCAATCTCGACCATCTCGTCGCGGGCGTCATCGACGGGGGCGCCAGCGCCGTCCTCGCCGCCAGCATCTTCCACTTCGGCGAAGCGACGATCGCCGATGCCCATGCGCGCCTCGCCGCGGCCGGATTGCCCGTGCGGTCGCACTGACCCCCTTCCCCCTTGATGGGGGAAGGATACGAAGCCTTGCGTCTTCAGGCGCTAGGCGCAGTTGGATGGGGGTGAGGGTGCGTCCTTGCACCGTCGCACCAGGGCGATACCGCTGCGACTAAGCCAGCAAGCTGGCAAGTCTCGCTGCCTCCCCCATCAAGGGGGAGGTATTCGGGCTTTCTGGCGGTTGAGGGGTGGCGCCGGGGGGACCGGCCTGCAATAGAAGCCGCATGACTTCCAAACTCCGCCTCGCCGACCGGACCCACGATTTCTTCCCGATCCTCGGCCTTGTCGCGGCGCTCGCCAGCCTTGCGATGCCGCTCAATGCCTGGCTGGTCGCGATCATCCTGATGGGCGCGGTCGTCGCGGCGGTGCATCATGCCGAGGTGATCGCGCACCGCGTCGGCGAACCGTTCGGCACGCTGATCCTCGCGCTCGCGGTGACGGTGATCGAGGTCGGGCTGATCCTCACCCTGATGCAGGCCGAACCCGAAAAGGCGCAGACGCTGGCGCGCGATACGGTGTTCGCCGCGGTGATGGTGATCGTCAACCTGCTGATGGGGCTGTGCCTGCTCAGCGGCGCGATCCGTCATCATGAACAGCGGTTCCAGCGGACCGGGATCGGCGCCGCGCTCGCGACGCTGACCGTGCTGACCGTCGTGACGCTGGTGCTGCCCAATTTTACGTCGAGCGTGCCCGGTCCCTTTTATTCGGCGACCCAGCTCGGCTTCGTCGCGGCGGTCTCGTTGATCCTTTACGGCACCTTCGCGCTGGTCCAGACGGTTCGGCACCGCGACTATTTCCTTCCCGACGGCGATGCCGACGGCGACGGCGTGCCCGACGCGCATGCCGAACCGCCGACGATCCAGCGCACCGCGATCTCGGGCGCGCTCTTGCTCGCCAGCCTGTTCGCGGTGGTGCTGCTGGCCAAGAATCTGTCGCCGGTGATGGGATCGCTGCTCGCCGAATGGGGCGCCCCGCCGGCGGTGCTCGGGGTGCTGATCGCGGCGCTGATCCTCGCGCCCGAGGGGCTGGCGGCGGTGCGCGCGGCAAAGGCCGACCGCCTCCAGACCAGCCTCAATCTCGCCCTGGGCTCGGCGCTCGCGACGATCGGTCTCACCATCCCCGCCGTTGCAATCCTGTCGATCGTCACCGACCTTCCGATCAGCCTCGGCCTCGACGCCAAATCGACGGTGCTGCTGTTCCTGTCGCTGATCGTCGCGTCGCAGACGCTGGCGAACGGTCGCACCACGGTGCTGCAGGGGGTGATCCACCTGATGCTGTTCGCGATCTATCTGTTCACTACGTTCGTGCCGTAGAACTGACATCTCTTATTCTCGTCATGCTGAACTTGTTTCAGCATCCATGGCCTGCGCTCTGGTTCGCCGCCGCGGTTGAGGCGAGATCGGGCCATGGACCCTGAAACAAGTTCAGGGTGACGAAGCAAAAAAAGGTGGTTCAGGTCTTCCGCACAAACACCGTCCCCGCGCTATACCCCGCGCCGAACGAACAGATCAGCCCGGTGTCGCCCGCGACCATGTCTTCATGGTTCAGGTGAAAGGCGATGATCGATCCCGCGCTCGACGTATTGCCATAGGTGTCGAGCACGGTCGGGCTTTCGTCCTCGCTCGCCTCGTGCCCCAAGACCCGCTGCGCGATCAGCCGGTTCATATTGGTGTTCGCCTGGTGAAGCCACAGCCGCCGCATGTCGGCGCCTTCAAGGCCCAGCACCTCCATCTGCTCGACGATCATGTTGGCGACCATCGGCACGACCTCCTTGAACACCTTGCGGCCTTCCTGGACGAACAATTTGTCGCTTTTCGGCCCGTCCTGCTCGATCGCGCCATGGGCGCGGTTGAGGAAGCCGAAATTGTTGCGGATATTGTTCGAAAAGACGGTCTTCAATTTGGTGCCGAGGATGTCCCAATGCCCCGCGGGCGCGATTTCCTTGTCCTCGACCAGGATCGCGGTCGCGACATCGCCAAAAATGAAATGGCTGTCGCGGTCGCGCCAGTTGAGGTGCCCCGAACAAATCTCGGGATTCACCACCAGCACGCTTTTCGCGTGCCCGGCGCGGATATAATCGGCGGCGGTCTGGATGCCAAAGGTCGCCGAGGAGCAGGCGACATTCATGTCGAAACCAAAACCGTCGATGCCCAGCGCATCCTGAATCTCGACCGCCATCGCGGGATAGGCGCGCTGCATGTTCGACGCCGCGCACAGCACCGCATCGACCTCGCCGGCATCGCGGCCGGCGCGTGCCAGCGCGTCGTTCGCCGCGGCAACGCCGATTTCGGCGAGGATCGACAGCTCGTCATTGCTGCGTTCGGGCAGCCGCGGTGCCATATGTGCGGGGTCAAGAATACCCGCTTTGTCGACGACGAAGCGCGATCCGATGCCGCTCGCCTTTTCGATAAATTCGACACTGGACTCAGTCAGTTCGGCGATTTCGCCCGCCGCGATCGCCGCCGCATTTTCTCTATTGTGCAGCGCAACATAAGCGTTAAAACTGGCGACAAGTTCTTCGTTGGCGATGCGTTCGGCGGGGGTGAAAAGGCCGGTGGCGGAAATGACCGGCTGCGGAGTGTGCGACATGATGGACCTGCGGTGTCTTATGGTTTCAGGACACGCTGATTAGGCCCGCTGGCGCCGCCGCGCAACGCCCCTCGATCAGGCTGAACATATCCCGACGCGATGGTTAACCGGCCGCTAACCATTTTAGTGGCAGATTGCAGAATTGCAGGCCTCCGGGGGGATGGCTCCCCGGGCGCCGTGCGGGAGCACGACCATGGCGACGCGTTCGGGACCGGCAGCCGGTGATCTGTCGATTGCGGAAATCAAGGAATTCGCAGGCTTCCCTGCGGCGACGCAGCGGTACATCCGCCGCTCGCTCGACATTGGGCTGGAACGCGACGACGCGATCGCCCGCTGGTCGCGCGACATGGTCGAGGAAACCGCGATCCGCGTCCAGGCGCGCGTCTATCAGCGGATCACCGATATTCGCGCCCATATTCCCGACGACAGCGGCCTCGACGCGCTCGAACATTTCATGGCGCCGCTGGTCGCGGTGTCGGCGTTCGACCTGGGGCAGGACCGCCTGCCGGGTTTTGCTTCCTACCGCTTTCTGTACGAACGGTTGCTCGGTGCGCATGCGCGGCCGTGGCTGCCCGGCGCCTTCTGCGCTGCCGCGTCGCTGCCGCATCTGCACCCCGACAAGCGGCGTTTGCTGCTCCAGTCGATCAGCGAAGCCGCCGCGACCGCACCCGGCTGGTCGGCGCGCGAACCGAGCTTTTACCCCGAATGGGTCGAAAAGATCGACGAGACCAAACCGGCGAATTGAGAGGTTGGTCGGCTATTGCGGCAAACCGGCCCTTTGCTCAGATCAACGCCCGATACAGCCCAAACGCACTCGTAGCGGTCAGCACCACCCCGACCATCACCAGCATGATCTTGGGCGAAAAGCGCTTGGCCATATAGGCGCCGAGCGGGGCCGCGGCGACCCCGCCGATGATCAGGCCGAGCGTCGGGCCAAGGATTTCCTCGAACCCCAGATTGGCGATAAACGCCACCGACACCGCGACCGCCAGGAAAAACTCGACGCTGTTGACGGTGCCGACGATCTTGCGGGGTTCGCCGCCCTGGACGAGCAGGTTCGAGGTGACGACCGGACCCCAGCCGCCGCCGCCCGCGGCATCAAGGAAGCCGCCGACGACCGCCAGCGGCGCAACCACCTTGGGCTTCGAGATTTTCGGGGGATACAGCAGGCCGCGCACCAACAGCCAGACGCCGATCAGCACCAGATACCCGAGCACGAACGGCTTCACGACATCGGCGTGAAGCGACGTCAGGACATAGGCGCCCAGCACCCCGCCGATCACGCCCGGAATCAGCAGCCGCCAGAACAGCGGCCAGTCGATATTGCGATGGAGCAAATGGCTGATCCCCGACGCGCCGGTCGTGAAAATCTCGACGACATGGATGCGCGCCGATGCGGTGGCGGGCGGCACCCCGAGCACCGCGACGAGCAGCGTGTTACAGATCACGCCGAATGCCATGCCCAGCGCGCCATCGACCAGCTGCGCGGCAAAGCCGATCAGGATGAACGGCAACAGGGCGGTAAAGTCGATTGCCGCGAATTCCATCATCTAACATCCCAACCCTTTTAGTTGACAACCTGCTGCCGGGATTTGCGCCGCTATGCGAGTCCAATTTTTCTGCTGCCGGTGAAGGGATTTGTTTCCGCGCCCAGCCGAACGCCCCATCCAGCGTCAGCGGTTCAGGTCTTCGGGCAGATGGTCGCGCGCATAATCGATGAAGGCGCGCAATTTGGGCATCACCTGCTTGCGGCTGGGATAATAGAGGAACAGCCCCGCGGTCGACACGGCGCGTTCGCCCATCACGATCTCCAGCTCTCCCCGCTCGATATGCTCCTTCAACACCGGCTCGGCGGTCATGCCCAGCGCGACGCCGCTGCGCACCGCCATGATCATCGCCGACTGCTCGTTGACGATCACCGGGCCGGTCACCGCGACTTCGACCTCGCGATTGCCCTCCATGAATGACCAAGGGAGCAGCCCGCCGCTCGCCAGGCGCAGCCGCACGCAGCGGTGATGGCGCAGATCGGCCAGGTCCCGCGGTCGGCCATAGCGCTCGAGATAGGCGGGAGCGCCAAAGACGGTAAAGCGGAAGGGCGTCGTCAACCGCACCGCGATCACGTCGGCGTCGAGCGATTCGCCCATCCGCACCCCGGCGTCGAACCCCCCGGCGCTCAAATCGCTGAGGCCGTCGTCGCCAAAGATTTCGAGTTCGATGTCGGGATAGGCGTCGCAGAAACCCGCCAGTATCGGTTCGAACATCGGCTGGATCGCGCCGCGCATCAGGTTGATACGCAGCCGCCCGGCGGGCCGGTTGCCCAGATTGCGCGCCGCTTCATAGGCTTCGGCCAGCCCCGAATAGGCGGGCGCGGCGCGTTCGAAAAACATCTCGCCTGCCTGGGTCAGCCCGACGCTGCGCGTCGTGCGCATGAACAAAGGCGCGCCGACGCGTGCCTCCAGCCCCTTGATCGTCTGGCTGATCGCCGAGGGTGAGACGCCAAGATCGGATGCGGCGGCGGAAAAGCTGCGCCTTTCCGCGACGCGCAGGAAAGCTTCGATCCCGTCGAGCGCCCCATGGGGGATTGTTAAATCCTGCTTCAAAGCACTTGCAGATTATAGAGGATTATCTATGTGCGCAACCGCGCCTAAAAAGGTTGCACAACGAAACGAAAGGAACCTCTCCCATGGCCTATCAGATCTCCTCTTTCCGCCGCTTTCCCGCCGCTTTCGCCATCGTCGCCGCATCGGCGCTGGCCTTCACCGGCCTGATGGCAACCGCAACCCCCGCTTACGCCCAGTCGGGTAGCGACTATCGCTGCGCCGGTCTGGCCGAACAGGCCCATGTCGCCGCAACCGGCGTCGACGGCGGCAAGCAGGCGAGCGCCAAGCGCTTCGTTTCGACCGGCAAGAAGCTGTGCGAAGCAGGCAACGAACGCGCCGCCGCCAAGCAGTTCCGCGCCGCGCTGAAGATCGCCGGCGTCGCCGAAGTCGAAACCGACAGCCAGATGGCGTCGCGCTAAGACGAGCCGCTAAGCCAGACACGACACCAATCTCCGGACCGTCCTCTCCCTCTCCCCGACGGTTCCACTAAACTGGGGCGGCACTCGTACAGAGGCCGCCCCATTTGTTTGTGCGGGACTCTTGTCGCCCCGACGCCGAAAATGGCATAGATCGATCCGCGCTCCCATTTTTGCTGATGTCCCTGCGCGGTCCAGCCCGATACTCTCCTCGCCAAAATGACATGAGGAGGATGCGATGGACCTGGGTCTCAAGGGCAAGAAAGTCATCATGAACGGCGGCGCGCATGGTCTGGGGCTCGCTTCGCTCAAGATTTTTGCCGCCGAGGGCGCCGACGTCGCCTTTTTCTCGCGCGACGCCGACAAGGTGAAGGCGGCGGTCGCGGCGATCGATGCGGCGGGGCCGGGCAAGGTCCATGGCGACCAATTCGACATGACCGGCAACCCCGACGGCTATCGCGCCTGGCTCGAAAAGGCGCGCGACACGCTCGGCGGCTGCGACATCTTCATCCACACCGCCAGCTCCTCGGGGCAGGGCGCGACCGGCGACTGGCAGCGCGGGCTCGACATGGACGTCATGGGCGCCGTTCACGGCGTTGAGACGCTGACCGAGGCGCTGGCGGCGTCGGGGTCGGGATCGATCATCTTCATGTCGTCGACCGCGGCGGTCGAGACCTTCATCGTGCCGCAGGCGTTCAACGCGCTGAAAGCCGCGCTGATCACCTATGGCTCGCAATTGAGCCAGGCGCTCGCGGCGCAGAATATCCGCGTCAATATCGTCTCGCCCGGCGCGATCTATTATCCCGGCGGCAATTGGGAGGTCATCAAGTCGGCGGTCCCTGCGCTCTATGACGCGACCTTGGCGCAAATGCCGATGGGGCGGTTCGGCGAGGCGGAGGAAGTGGCAAAGGGAATCGTCTTCATGGCCTCGCCCGCCTGTCCCTATATGACCGGCGCACATCTGGTGATCGACGGCGGCTTCACCAAGCGCGTCCAGTTTTGATCGGGGGGCGGCGATGAAACTCTATCAATCACTCGGCCCCAATCCGCGCGTGGTGCTGATGTACCTTGCCGAAACGGGGGTGGCGGTCGATCGCCAGTTCATCGACATCATGGCGGCCGAGAACCGGCAGCCGGAGTTTTGCACGAAGAGCCCGCTCGGGCACACGCCTTTGCTCGAACTCGACGATGGCAGCTGTATCGCGGAGAGCATAGCGATCTGCGAATATCTCGACGAGACGGCGGCAGGGCATGCGTTGCTCGGCGCGACGGCGGAGGAACGCGCGAAGACGCGCATGTTGGCGCGGATCGTCGACCAGCTTGTCGTCGTGCCGATGACCGCGGGTTTCCGCGGCGCTGAGGGTCTCCCGATGTTCCAGAGCCGGATGCTCTGCCTGCCCGATGCCGCAGCCGATCTGAAGCGGCTTGCCGCCGATGGGCTCGCGTCGGTCGACAACATGATCGGCGCCGGGCCGTGGGCGCTCGGCGCACGTTTCAGCCTCGCTGACATCATCCTCTATTCCTTTGTCGAGTTCGGCGCGATGGTCGGGCAGCCGCTCGATCCGGCGCTCGCCAATTTGGCCACTTGGCGCGAGCGCGTCG
This sequence comes from Sphingopyxis sp., assembly GCF_051861155.1. Classification (GTDB taxonomy): domain Bacteria; phylum Pseudomonadota; class Alphaproteobacteria; order Sphingomonadales; family Sphingomonadaceae; genus Sphingopyxis. Next base: position 51,745 of record NZ_JBHYDE010000005.1, read on the forward strand.
CGGCCCGCCCAAGTGCTGCCGCCAGCGCCAACCCCAAACTGGGCATCGGAGAGCCTGCATGACCGAAACGACGATCGATCGCGAAAAACTGCGCGACATATACACCCGCACGATGCGCGTCGCGCGCGCCGACGAGAAATTCCGTTCGCTGCTGATGACCGGCAAGCTCGCGGTCATCTATTACACCGTGCGCGGGCAGGAACTGGTGTCGGCGGCGGCGATGGCGGCGCTGAACCAGGACGATTATCTCGTCACAACGTACCGCGGCCAGCACGACCAGATCGCCAAGGGGGTGCCGCTGAACCCCTTGTTCGCCGAGATTGCGGGCAAGGTCGGCGGCACCTGCCGCGGCAAGGGCGGGTCGATGCACATCACCCATCCCGAAACCGGCGTGATGGTGACGACGGGGGTCGTCGGATCGGGGCTGCCAATCGCCAACGGCCTCGCGCTCGCATCGCAGAACCGTGGCGATGGCAAGGTAACGATGGTCTGCTTCGGCGACGGCGCAACCAATATCGGTGCGTTCCACGAGGCGATGAACATGGCGCAGCTGTGGAAGCTGCCGGTGATCTTCCTCTGCCAGAACAACCGTTACGGCGAGCACACCGCCTTTGCCGATCACACCAAGGTCGATTCGATCGTCACTCGCGCCAAGGCCTATGGGATGGCCGGGGTGCACGTCGACGGCAATGACGCGATCGCGATGTACAACACCACCAAGGCTGCGGTCGACCGCGCCCGCGCGGGCGAGGGGCCGACGCTGATCGAGGCGATGTGCTACCGGATGATGGGCCACTTCTTCGGCGCCGATTTTTCCTACATGCCGCCCGAGCATCTTGCCGAGATGGCCGCCGAAGATCCGCTGCCGCGACTCCGCCAGTTGATGCTCGACCACCAGTTCACCGAGGCCGAGCTCGACGCGATCGTCGCCGACCTCGACGCGCAGATGGACGCCGCCGCCGAGTTCGCCGCGAACAGCCCGCTGCCGGGGCCCGAGGAAATCCGCAAGGACGTCTTCGAAGAGGAGATCGCGGCATGACCCAGATCACGATGACACAGGCGATCAACCGCGCGATCGACGAAGCGATGGCCGAGGACGAAGGTGTGATCCTGCTCGGCGAGGATGTCGCGGCGAAGCAGGGCGGGGGCGTGTTCAAAATCTCGTCGGGGCTGACCGAGAAATATGGCGAGAACCGCATCCGCGCGACGCCGATTTCGGAGCAGGCGATCGTCGGCGCCTGCGTCGGCGCGGCGCTCGCGGGTTTCCGGCCGATCGCCGAGATCATGCTGATGAACTTTGTGACGGTCGCGATGGACCAGATCGTCAACCATGCCGCAAAGCTGCGCTTCATGTCGGGCGGGCAGACCAACGTCCCGCTGGTCATCCGCACCACGACCGGCGTCGGGGTCGGCTTCGGCGGTCAGCATTCGGACATGCTCGAGGCGTGGTTCGCGCATGTCGCGGGGTTGAAGATCGTCACGCCGTCGAATGCCGCCGATGCGCAGGGGCTGATGCGCGCCGCGATCGCGTGCAACGACCCGGTGATCTTTATCGAGAATATCCTCTGCTACGGCCTCAAATCCGACGATCCGGGGCCGGGGCATATCGTCCCGCTCGGCAAGGCGGCGGTGGCGCGCGAGGGGAACGACTGCACGATCATCACCTATGGCCGCACCGTGCTCGACGCGCTCGAAATCGCCGAGCGTTTGGCGGGCGAGGGGATTTCGGTCGAGGTGATCGATCTCAGGACCATCGCGCCCTATGACGAAGCGACTGTCACGGCGTCGGTCGAAAAAACCGGCCGCGCGGTCGTGCTCCACGAAGCGGTGAAGCAATATGGCACCGGCGCCGAGATCGCCTCGCGGCTGGGCGAAAAACTGTTCGGCAGGCTCAAAGCCCCAGTCACCCGCATTGGCGGCGCTTTCTCGGCGGTGCCGATGGCGAATGCGCTCGAACAGGCGTGGATCCCCAACAAGGATGCGATTGCCGATGCGGTGCGGACCGCGATGAACTGGAAGGGCTGAGGCGATGGCGGAAGAACTGCGCATCCCGAAGGTCGGCATGTCGGCGACCGAAATGACGCTGAACGAATGGATGTTCGGCGATGGCGAGCGCGTCGAAGTCGGCGACATCCTTTACACCGTCGAAACCGACAAGACGACCGTCGAGGTCGAGGCGCAGGTCGCCGGCATCATCCGCCCGATCGGGATCGAGGGCGAGGTTTATCCGGTCGGCGCGCTCGTCGGCACGATCGAATGACGAGTCCTCTCGAAGCCAGCAAGGCGATGTATGCCGCCGTCGCGCGCGGTGAGTGGGATGCGGTGGCCGATTTCATGGCCGACGACCTCGTGATCTACGAACCGACCTCGCTGCCTTACGGCGGCGAATGGCGCGGGCGCGATGCGCTGCAGCGGCTCTACGCGCATGTGATGACCTTCTGGGAAGACCCCGTCGTCCAGTGGCAGGAACTGGTCGGCGGCGAAAAACATGCTGTGGCGCTGCTTCACTTCACCGTGACCGCGAAATCGAGCGGCAAGCGGTTCGAGACCCATATCGCCGAGGTCACCAAGTTCGACGACGCGGGCAAGATGGCGTCGATGCGCATCCATTATTTCGACACCGCGCATATGGTCGAGCAATTGAAAGCGTAACACATGAGCGAAGCGCCGCACGTCATCGTCCTCGGCACCGGCGGCGCGGGCTTCACCGCGGCGATTTCGGCGCATGAAGCCGGTGCGCGCGTCTCGCTGTTCGAAAAAGGCGACCAGGTCGGCGGCACCACCGCCTGGTCGGGTGGGATGATCTGGATTCCGAACAATCACCATGAAGCGACGTTGGGGGTCGAGGACAGCCGCGCCAAGGCGCTCACCTATCTCATGTCGATGTCGCACGGCCTGATGCAGCAGCCTCTGGTCGAGGCCTTCCTCGACCACGGGCCGGAGATGGTCGCCTTTCTGGAGGCGAACACGCCGGTGCAATTCCGTCCGATCCCCGAATTTCCCGACTATCATGCCGAGTTTCCGGGCGGGATGCCGAACGGTGGCCGCTCGCTCGACTGCCCGCTCTATTCCTTTCACGAACTCGGCGAGTGGGCCGACAAGGTGACACTCTCACCCTATTATCCGATGCCCTATTTCTCGATCTACGACACCCCGCTGGGACAGGCGAAGCCGCAGCCGCTGGCGCCCGAGGAGCTGCAACGGCGGATCGATGGCGATTTGCGCGGCAGCGGGCAGGCGCTGGTCGGGCGGCTCTTGCGCGCCTGTCTCGATCGCGGGATCGAACCGCAGACCGGGCATCGCGCGGTGCGGCTGCTGATGGATGGCGATCGCGTGGCGGGTGTGGTGTTCGAGACGACCGACGGCGAGATCGAGGTCGCCGCCGATGCGGTGGTCCTCGCGACCGGTGGCTTCGAATGGGACGCCGATCTGCTCCGCGCTTTCATCCGCGGCCCGATGACGCACCCGCTCAGCCCGAAAACCAACACCGGCGACGGACTCAAGATGGCGATGCGTGTCGGCGCGATGCTCGGCAATATGCGCGAGGCGTGGTGGATGCCGGTCGCCGAAGTGCCCGAGAGCGAAAGTTCGACCGGCAAGACGCTCGTCGCGGGGCAGCGCAGCCTGCCGCATTCGATCATGGTCAACCGCGCGGGCCGGCGCTTCACCAACGAAGCGGCAAATTACAACGCGATCGGCGCGGCGTTCCACGATCAGGACGTCAGTGCTTTCGATTATGCCAACCTGCCGTGCTGGCTGATCTTCGATCAGCAATATATCGACCGTTTCGGCTTCGGCATGATCAGCGGCGAGCGCGGGGTGGCACCGCCGCAATGGGCGATGCGCGCCGAAAGTCTGCCCCAACTGGCGGCGCGGCTCGGCGTCGACGCCGACGCGCTCGATGCAACGGTCGAGCGCTTCAACACGCATTGCGCGACCGGGCGCGACCCCGATTTCGGACGCGGCGATGCGGCGCACGATCGCTGGTGGGGCGATCCCGACGGACGCGGCTCGACCGCCGCGACGCTGGGGCCGATTGGCAAGGCACCCTTCTTCGCAGTCGAGATCAAGAGCGGCGCGCTCGGCACCAAGGGCGGGCCGCAGACCGATGTGAATGCCCAGGTGCTCAGCGTTGATGGCGGGCCAATCCCGGGACTTTACGCGGCCGGCAATGTCATGGCCTCGGCAATGGGCATGACCTACGGCGGCCCCGGCGGGACGATCGCGCCGGGCATGGTGTTCGGTTATCTGGCGGGGCGCCATGCGGCCGGGCGGGGAGCGCATTGATATGCGGGTGATGGTGCTGGGGGCGTCGGCGGATCAGGGCATCCCATTGGTGCGGGCGCTGCTTGCGGCCGGGCACGAGGTGACCGCCGGCGCGCGTCGCCTCGATGCGATGGCGACCACGCCGTTTCCCGATCTGCCAACCGTCCACGCCGACATCGGCGACGGCGCGTCGCTCACGGCCGCCTTTGCCGGACAGGACGCACTCGCCTTTCACCTGCCGTTCGAATTCGACCGCGCCCGCGCCGCCGCTTATGGGCAGGCGATCGGAACCGCGGCCAAGGCGGCGGGGGTCGGCACGATCGTGTTCAACACCGCCTGTTTTGTCGCCGATCACGATCTGGATCTGTCGGCGCACGACGGGCGGCGCGACATCGAGGCCGCTTTGCAGGCGAGCGGCGCGCGCTGCTGCTTTGTCGAGCCCGTCGTGTTCATGGACAATATGATCCGCGTGTGGAGCAAGCCGTCGATCGCGCAGCGCGGCATCTTTGCCTATCCCGCCGCGCCGACGCTGCGCATCAACTGGGTGTGCCTCGACGATGTCGCCGCGGCGATGGTCGCGGCGCTGGAAACGCCGGACGCGCCGCTGCACCTGCCGCTCGGCGGCCCCGAAGCGCTGGTGGGCGACGAGGTCGCCGATCGCCTGTCGGCGGCGCTCGGCCGCCCGATCCGCTTTCTCAGCCTGGCGCCGGGCGAATTTGCCGCGCGCATGAGCGAGCTCGTCACCGGATCGCGCGAAATCCAGCCGCACAGCATCTATGACGGCATGGCCAAATTCTATTCCTGGTACAATAATCAGCCGGTGTCGCCGCTGATCGTCGATCCGGCGCCCGCGGCGCGGCTGGGGCTGACGCCGACGCCGCTCGTCGAATGGGCAAAGCGGCAGGATTGGGGCTAGGCTAGCGCAGCCAGCGCAGCGTCGCATCCAGCAACGCGCGCGCCCGTTCAGCGGGATCGGGCCAGCCCTCGCGCAGCGCGGCGCTGCGCAGTTCAACGCTCAGCGGCGCATCGCGCGGCAACACCGCCAGCAGTTCGGCCAGCGGCAGCGCACCATCGCCGGGCATCAGCCGCAGGTCGAGCGCTTCGTGGATGATCGCCGGAACATCGCTCGGCGGCGGGCCGTGCGCCGGGGCGTCGCAGAATTGCGCATAGGGAAAGCGGCGCGGGTCGATCGCCGCGAGATCGGCGGGCGCGCCGCCGGTGCGCGCGAGGTGGAGCGGATCGATCAACAGCCCGACGTCGTCGCATCCCGACTGGTCGAGGATGGCCAGCGCTGATTGCACATTGCCGACCGTCGTAAACGCCGCAAATTCCAGACAGACGCGCATTCCCGCCGCCGCTGCATGGTCGCTCAGCCGCGCCAGCTTTGCTGCTGTCTGCGCGGGGTCGGGTTCGGAGCTCACCGCCAGCACATGCCGCGCGCCGATCGCCGCCCCCGCGTCGATCGCGGCAAAATGGGCTGGATCGTCGGGACCGGGTTTCAGCCAGATCACCTCGATGTCGAGCGCGACCAGCCCGGCGTCGGCAATCCGGTCGCGGATCTCGATCGTCGTCGCCGGTGTCCACGTCGCCGGATCGTACCAGATCCCCACCGCGGGCCAGCCGCTTGCCGCCGCCGCCGCGACGGTCTGACCCGGCGAAAATTCGGGCATCACCCCCGCCGCGAGCGAGAGCAGGGGGCCGGGTGGCGCCATCAGGCGGGCAGCGTCCCGTCCATATATTTTTCCAGCGTGCGGTGGAAATGGCGGATGCGGCTTTCCTGATAATGGCCGAGCTCGAGCACGCCGTTCGGCGACGATTTCATCCCCTCCTGCACATAGGGCAGGTTTTCCATATCCTGGTCGAACACCCCGGCGAGCGCGGCGCCGATCAGATGGCTGGCGCTGGCGAACGGTTGGTCGCCCGGGATCAGGTGCATCGGCGCCGATTTAGGCGGCTTTTCGCCCTTCGGCGTGCGCATCAGGATGCGGACTTCCATCAGGCAATGGTCGGCATCGCCCCATGGGCGCCAACGATAGACGATGTTCGGGACCAGCCCGCCCCACGGCGACCAGTTGGGGAAGACATTATAGGTGAAATTGTCGAGCATCTCGCTGTCGGTCGCGTCCGAATAGTCATGCCCGTTCATCGCCGCAAAGGCGTCGCGGTTCGCCTGCGCCAGCACCTTGCGCGCCAGCATCGGATCGTCGGCGTCGAAGCCTTTGAGGTCGGCCGGATCGCCTGTTGCGCGGCGCGCGCGGCTGTCGCCGCCGCCGATGAACTCCTCCAGCGATTTCAGGACGTAGAACTGGTCCTTGCCCTTGATATGCGGCGACATTGCGCCCGCCGGGGTAATCGCGCGGTTAAGGAAATCGCCGTAGAGGTCGTAGCGCGTGTTCGCGTCGGCGGTGAAACCCAGGATCTGCGGATGGGTGACGATGCTGTGCCACGCCTCCATAAACGCCTCGGACACCGCTTTCCAGTTCGCCGGGATGACGCGGCCGACCCACGCGCCGGTGTAGCATTCGTCGAGCCGCCAATTGTCATAATGCTCGACGCCGGGGCCGATCCAGTCGCGAAAAGCGGGCAGGTCGTGATTCTCGGTGACCAGGATGAACCCCTGCCACCGCTCGACGCGCAATTCGGGCAGGCTCATGTCTTTGGCTTCGAGATGCTTGAAGTCCCACGCGCACGGCGCTTCCTTGAACCGGCCGTCGTGATGCCAGGAAAAGCCGTGGAAGGGACAGCGCAGATGCACCGCGGGGCCGCTTTCGGTGCGCAGCTTGCGCCCGCGGTGGAGGCAGACGTTATAGAAGGCCTTGACCGACCCATCCTTCTGGCGGACGAGCAGGATGCTTTTTTCGTTAATGTCATAGACGACGGTGTCGCCCGGCTCGGGCATATCCTCTTCGCGCGCCGCATATTGCCAGATGTTCGGCCACATCTTTTCGCGCTCGAGCCTGGCCCAATCTTCGCTGACATAGCGCGCGATCGGGATCGGCGCGTCGCCCATGTCCTGGTTCGATTCGGCGAACAGATAGTCGGGAACGCGGCGCGTATCGGCCTTCAGCATGTCGGTGTAGCTGGTCCCGGGGCAACGATCGTCGCGATCGGCAGCTTGGGGCGAACTCAGGTCGTTCATCGATGCACTCCGGATGGTCAGGCAAGCTGGTCGAGCGGCATGCCGCACGCCGCGGCGATCGCGCGGTGGACGCCGTGCAGCGCCGGTTCGTTCGCGCCGAGCACGACGCGGAAATCGTCGGGCGCGGTCAACAAATTGGCATAGCCGCTGCTCGCGACGCGATAATCCTCGGTCTGCACCACGGTCGCGGTGGCGTCATACGCCATTTCACACATGGCGCGATGCTCGTCGCCCTCGACGCCGAACGGCGCATAGACCGCGAACTGGCAGAACATTTTGCCCGGCCCGTCGGGAAACAGGCGGAAAACCTGGGTGAAATAGACCCCGGGGGTGACCGCGCCGAAAAAGATCACCGTGTTGGGGAACAGGAAATGCACCCCGCCATATTCGGTCTCGGGCCACTCGCTCTCGTCCTTGCCGACCAGATCGCCGATCGACAGGTCGGGAAAGCTGACGCGGTGATGGCGGCCGATCGGTTCATAGACATTGCGGTCGCTGTAATGCGTCACGCCGATCGTCGAGGCGTGGAGCATCTTGAAATGATAACCCTCGCCATAGGTGTCGAGCGCGAATTTCCAGTTGGAATCGGCGGTCAGGATGCCCTTCTTCACCGGCTCGGCGCGGTGCAGTTCGAGCTGCGCCAGCACCGGGCCGAAATCCCCCAGATGTGCCGCGGCATCGATCGGCGCGCCATCGGGATCGGCGCGCACAAAGATCAGCCCCAGATATTCGGTGCACGGCAACGCGATGAGATTCCGCGCGCCGATCTCGCAATTGGCAAAGCCCTCTTTGCCCGGCTGCCCGACCAGTTCGCCCGCGGGGTCAAAGGTCCAGGCGTGGAAGGGACAGACGAGCCGCGGGCGCGGGCCCTGCCATGGTTCCTTTTCCTCGACCAGCTTGGCGCCGCGGTGGGTGCACATGTTGAGGAAGGCGCGCGCGGCGCCGTCCTTGCCGCGCGTCACCAATATCGATGGGCCGACCGAGTCGAAGACCAACGTGTCGCCGGCTTTGGGAATATCGCCCGATAGCCCCGCGACAATCGGCTCGCCCCGGAAAATACGCGCCATTTCCGCTGCGTTGCGCGCTTCGCCAGTGTAGATGGATTTATGCAAGGGCAGCGGCGCTTCGGCGCGATCGGTGCGATTCTCGGCGATGATCGACACCAGCTTGCGCAATCCGGTTCGCGCATTGCGCTTGCGGACGGCGGGCCAATCTTTTTGGGCGATCTGGGGATCGGACTCGGCCATGGCTCTCCTCACATTTTGCCCAGTATGCGTCCGGGTCTCGGCTATCTTATCGCACAGAGTTGCAAGCTTGTGCGCTATCGCTTTTGAGGAGGATGTCCCATGGCCCGAACCCGAACGCTCGCATCGCTGGGCGACGTGATGCAACTGGCGTATGTGCCGTCGGACTTCGACGCGGCGGTGGCGCACTGGACCGAGGTGGTCGGGGCGGGGCCGTTCTTCCTGCTGCCCAACATGTCGCTGCCGGGTGGGCGCTATCGCGGCGAACCGAGCGATCCCGTGTTCACCATGGCGCTCGGCTATTGGGGCGACATGCAGATCGAACTGATCCGCCCGGAAAATGACGCGCCGTCGATCTATCGCGGCGCCTATGGCGTTACCGACCGGCTGCACCACGTCTGCATGCTGGTCGATTCGATCGCCGAAGCGCGGACGCGCTGCGGCGAGGTGGGGGCGGAGATCATCTTCGAGGCGCCGGTCGGCGACAGCGGCGGGGTGATTTACGCCGATCCCGGGACGGGGCCGGGCAATCTGATCGAACTGCTGGAACCGCAGGCGGGGACGCGCGAGCTGTTCGCGATGATGCGCGAAGCTGCGCGTAATTGGGACGGTAGCGAGCCGCTCAGGACGCTGGGGTAATTCGATCGCGCTCGCCCAACTCCGTTCGCCCTGAGCTTGTCGAAGCCTGTCCTGAGCGCCTGCAAGGCAGTCGAAGGGGGCCGTTCTTTGTTTTGGCGCGGTGCAGAAGAGAAGGACGGTGCTTCGACAAGCTCAGCACGAACGGAATATAGGATAGCTCTAACTATTCGCCCCCAGATACCCCAGCTGCCCCGCCTTGAAGATCGTCTGCGCGCGGTTGACCGAGTTCAGCTTCTCGCCCGCGCGGTGGACATGATAACGCACCGTCGCATGGCTCAGCGAGATGATCATGCCGATCTCGCGGTCGGTCTTGCCGATCGCCGCCCAGCGCAGGCATTCAACCTCGCGCTTCGACAATTCGCAATCCGAGGGGATGCGGCGCTTGGTCCGCATCGCCGACGCATAGCCGGCGATGAAGCGCCGCGTCGCGAGCGCCAGCGTGTCGCCGATCGCCGCGAACAGCTCGGACAGATCGGTGATGTCGGGATCGGACGGTTGAAAGCTGTTTGCGGAAATCTGACCGAACGGCAGGTGGACGGGAACGACGATCGCCGCCTTGTACCGCTCGTGCGCTGAAAAATAGCGCGAAAGGTCGATGTCGTCGAGATAGGGGTTGGGCTGCGCGGTGCGAAACCCGTCGCCGTTGCACCAGAAAGGCTCGCTTTCATAACGGCACGAGCGCGGCAGCGGCGAATGCAGCGCCAGCCTGTGGTCCTCCCACCAGCGTTCGCCGTCGCCCAGCCAGCCGAACAGATCGGCGGCCAGCACCGCGCCGTCGGCGTCCACCATCGTTTCTTTGGAAGCAATGTCGTCGCACAGCGCGGCGCGCAGGCCATAAGCGGCGGCATAGTCGCGCAGCACGACCGCCGCATCGTGAATATCCTCCACGTTGCGGATCGTGACCGCCTCGACCAGCGTCCGGGCATCCATTGGCGGTGCGAACCCGTCGACCGGCAGTTTTTCTGCCCGTTCTCCCATGGCGGGGACTATTTCATAGTGGCCGGCAAGTCGCAATGCAGGAGTCATAGGCGTAACACCGTCTTTGCTATGATGTTTTTCTGAACTTCGCTCGAACCGCCGAATACGGTCCACGCCCGGCTGTTGAGATAGCGGGCGGCGGCAACCTGCGCGTCGGCGTCGCCGATCGGCGGCGGCGCTTCATTGCCATAAAGCGGGCGCACGGTCGGCAGTTGCAGCCCGTCATACCCGTGCAGGTCCATCGCGAGTCCGTCGATCCGCTGGTGAATTTCGGACGAGATCAGCTTGACCAGCGACGTCTGCGGGCCGGCGGGGCGACCCTTGGCGATGTCGGCCAGGATGCGCAGCTCGGTGGTTTCGAGCGCCTCGGCCTCCAGCCGCAGCCGCGCGATCCGCATCGCGACCTGCGGATCGCCGCCGACCGGTCCATTGTGCCCGCTCGGCGTATCGCCCGCCAGCTGTTCCAGATGGTCGATGGCGCGGATCAGGCGCGGCGCGTGGAACGATCCACCGCGCTCGTTCTCGAGCAGGAATTTGGCGATCGTCCAGCCTTGCCCCTCTTCGCCGATACGGTTGTCGACCGACGTGCGCGCACCGTCGAGGAAGACCTGGTTGACCTCATGATCGCCCGCCATGGTGATGATCGGGGTGACGGTGACGCCGGGCTGATCCATCGGGATCAACAGGAAACTGATCCCGGCCTGCTTGCGGACTTCGCCGTCGGTGCGGACGAGGCAGAAAATCCAGTTCGCGTGATGCGCGTGGGTGGTCCAGATTTTCGATCCGTCGACGATATAATCGTCGCCGTCGCGCCGCGCACGGGTGCGCAGCGAGGCGAGGTCGGAGCCGCTTTGGGGTTCGCTATAGCCCTGGCACCAATAATCGGTCCCGGCGCGGATGGCGGGGAGGAAGCGGTCCTTCTGTTCCTGCGTCCCGAACGCGCAGATCACCGGGCCGACGAGGCGCAGCCCAAGCACCGACAGCGCCGGGGCGCCCGCGATCGCGCATTCCTTTTCAAAGATATAGCGCTGCATCGGCGTCCAGCCGGTGCCGCCGCAATCCTCAGGCCAGTGATAGGCGACCCAGCCCTTGTCGCCCAGGATGCGGTGCCAGACGAGGCCGATGTCGGGTTCGACGAACACGCCGGGGGTGCGCCGCGCGCCGTCGCGGACATAATCGGGTAACGACGTGCGGAGGAACTCCCGCACCTCCTCGCGAAATTTCAGTTCGTCCTTGGTAAGGTCTAAATCCATAGTTCCACTAACGCTCGAGGATCGCCACTGCCGACAGGCCGGGGGCGCCATAGACATGCGAATAACCGACCTTGGGGCCGTTCGGCACCTGCCGCTCGCCGCCGCGACCGCGCAGTTGCACCGTGTTTTCATAGACCTGCCGCAGGCCCGAGGCGCCGATCGGCTCGCCGCACGCCAGGCAGCCGCCGTCGGTGTTGATCGGCATTTTTCCGCCGATCTCGCTCCAGCCCTCGGCAAGCCATCGTTCCTGCTCACCGTCGGCGCAAAAGCCGTTTTCGGCCATGTGCATGATTTCGGCGCCGCTTTCGGTATCCTGCAATTGCGCGACCGACACGTCTTCAGGACCGATACCCGCCATTTCGAACGCGGCCTTGCTGGCGACCTCGGTCGGCTTGCCGCCGCCGCCCACGCTGATCGACGGGGCGAACACCTCGAACGATCCCTCGGGGCGGGTGCGGAAGGCGACGCTGGCGATGCGCACCGCGTCGGACCCCAGTTCGCGCACCTTTTTGGCCGATGCCAGCACCAGCGCAACCGCGCCCTCGGCGGGCGAACAGAACATATATTTGGTCAGCGGATCGTTGACGATCGGCGCATTCAATATCGTGTCGAGGTCGACCGGCGAGCGCCGCCAGGCGTGATCGCAGAGCGTGCCGTTGCGGAACGCCTTTTCGGCAACCAGCCCCAGCGTGCGGCGGCTGATCCCGTGCAACGCCATGTAACGCTGGATCTTGAGCGCGAAAAACTGCGTCGTCAGCATCATCCCCGTCTCGCCATACCATAAGGGCAGGCCATAGTCCGATGGCTTGGCGTTGAACGCGCCGCGCGGGTGCTTGTCGAACCCGACCGCGAGCGCGATGTCGCACGCCCCCGCCGCAATCGCATTGCGCGCGGCGGTCAGCGCGCTGCCCCCGGTCGCGCAGCCGTTGGCGACATTGATGAAGGGGACGCTCGTCAGCCCCAATTCGTTGACCATGATGTCGGCCGACCCCGCCGCCGCCGACCCGCCATAGGCGAATTCGACGTCGCGCCACTCGATCCCGGCATCGCCCAGCGCTTCGCGTACCGCATAGACGCCCTGATCGCGGCCCGAACGGCCGTCGGTACGGCCGAAGGGATGGATGCCCGCGCCGATGATATAGACGTCGTCGTTCATGGCTGGCGCTCCGGGCGGAAGGCATAGGTTGCGCGGGAATCGTCGAAGGGAACGACGGCGAATTCCATCGCCATGCCGATGACCAGGTCGGCGGGGTCCGCATCGACGATCCGCGTCTCGACGATCACCTCGCCGGGCAGCTCGACATAGCCGATCAGGAAGGGCCGGAAGGGCTGCGGGCCGCTGTACGGCTCTTTGGGTTCGAACCCCTGCGTCGTCCATGACCAGAGCGTGCCGTGGCGCGACAGCGCGACGGGCTCGACCAGCGCCGCGGCGTCGCCGTCGGGCACCGGAAAGACAATCTCGCCGTCGGCGCGGCGTCCGCCGATCAGCCGCGGTTCGGCCTCCCCGGTCCACAGGCCGGGCGCGATCGGGGCGAGCGCGTTCATGCCGCCCTCGCAAAGCGGCGCAGGCAATGATCCTGATCGCCGAACAATTTGTCGAGCAGCATCACGCGTTTCAGCGCATGGCCGATCGCCAGCTCGTCGGTCTGCCCCATGCCGCCGTGCATCTGCACCGCTTCCAGCCCGATCCGCGTCGCCGCCTCGCCGACGAACGCCTTCGCGCCCGCGGTCAGCCGCGGCCAGTTCACATCGTCGGTCGTGGGATCGAGCATCGCGGTGCGCAGCACCATCGAGCGCGCCTGTTCGAGCGCGGCATAGCATTCGACGAGTCTATGTTGCAGCGCCTGAAAGCTGCCGATCGCGGCGCCGAACTGCTGGCGCTCGCCGACATAGGCGAGCGTGTCGTCGAACATCGTCTGCGCCAGCCCGAGCATTTCGGCGGCGGCGAGCATCTGGACGTCGCCGATCACGCGCTGGAATTTGGCTTCGGCCAGGTCGAAGAGTTCGGCCGGCGAGCGGTGCAGGTCGAGCGTCGCGGCGTTCGATCCGTCGATCACCGGATAATCCTGCCGCACGACCCCGGCGTCGTCGTGCGCGACCTTCGCAAGCCGATTGCCCGCGATCGTGACGAGCAGCGTATCGGCCAGCGGCGCGCCGAGGACAAAGGTTTTTTCGCCGACAACCTGATCGCCTTCGGCGCGCGTCCCGATCGCTTCGGTGGCATAGCGGCGCCCCGGTTCGGCAAAGGCGGCGGCCGCGAGGCGCTGGCCCGCGAGCAAATCGCCGACCAGCGCAACATCGCCCGCGGCGGCGGCAAGCCGGATCGGCAGCACGCCATTCTCCAGCCAGGGATCGATGGCGATCCCGGTGCCGAGCGCTTCGGCGGCGAGCGCGAGGTCGACCATCGTCCCGCCGATGCCGCCCATCACCTGCGGCGCCGCGAGCGCGAGCAGGCCGAGGTCGGCGACCTCCTGCCAGCGCGCGCGCGCATACCCACCCTCGCTTTTGCGCATCGCATGCCGCGCCGCGACGTCGACCGGGCCGAGGAAGCGGCCGATCGTGTCGCGCGTCAGCTGCTGATCTTCGTCGAGATCGAAATTCATGCGCGCCGCCGAAAGGTGATCGGCAGCGTGGTCAGCCCGCGCAGCAGCATGTTCGGCGGCCAGCTCGGCACATGCCCATCGGCGACGCGAAAATCGGTCAGGCGTTTCAGCAGTTCCGAATAGGCGACCGCCATTTCCTTGCGGCTCAGCATATTGCCGACGCACATATGGATGCCCTTGCCAAAGGCGAGGTGGCTGCGCGCGTTGGCGCGTTCGATGTCGAACCGATCAGGGTCGGGATATTTGGCCGGGTCGCGGTTCGCCGCGGCATAGCGCAGCTGCACCATCGCGCCCTTGGGGATTTTGACCCCACCGAGTTCGGCGTCCTTCAGCACCATCCGCCACATGCCCGCGGTCGGGCTTTCGGTGCGCAGCACTTCTTCGACAAGGTTGATGATCGCGCGCTCATTGCCTGCGTCGGCGGCGACGACCGCCTTCGCCATCTGGTCGGGGTTCTCGATCAGCTGGAGCAGGCCTCCCGCAAGCGCCGAGGTCGTCGTCTCGTTCCCCGCGACCATCAGCTGCTGCATGATCGACAGGATTTCGGCGTCCTCCAGCGGGCGTTCGCCATCGAACTCGGCATGGACCAGGTCGGAGAGCAGATCGTCGGTGCGCGCGGCGCGGCGCTCGTCGATCTTGGCTTTGACGAAATGCTGGAATTCGACGACCTCGCGCGCGCATTCCAGCTCGCGCTCCTTGGGGATCATCCGGCCCAGCCGGTCGACAAAGGCGTCGGACCAGCGCTTCACCTTGTCCAGATCGTCGCCGGTCATGCCGATCTGGCTGGCGATCATCGCGACGGGCAGCGGAATGCCGAAATCGCGGACGAAATCGGCTTCGCCCCGTTCAGCCATCCTGTCGATCAGCCCAGCGACGACGCCGCGCATATCCTCCTCGATCGCGGCGACGCGCTTCATCGAGAAGGCGAGATTGACCAGCTTGCGGAAACGGGTGTGCGTCGGCGGATCGGCGGTCAGCAGCGTATCGACCTGCGGCCAGCCCTCGGCGAGGATCGCAGCGACATCGCCGTCCTCGGCCATCGCGCCCGACAATGTGCCCTGAAAATTGTTCGAGAAGGTTTCGACGTCGCCAGTCGCCTGCGCGCAATGTTCATAGGAGAGGACGAGGAACATCCCCTCGGACAATTGCACGACGGGGCTTTTGGGCAGCCAGGCGCGATAATAATCGAACGGGTCGGCGATGACCTGCGGCTCGAAAAAGCTGCTTGCGGCGATAGTGTTCACGCGCCTCTTCCCTCAATCTTCTTGTTATACGCGCAACTATATGCAGCCGCTCCAGCGGCGCGATGCACATTTTCGTTAGGAAGCGACGACATGGGCGAGCGCGTTCGCGATGAAGCGGCGGAGGTTCGGATCGGCATAGGCGGCGGGGCCGTCGCCGGGCTGGAGATAGACAAGACGCCCGGCGCCGACGGGTTTTTCCCACGCGATCAGGTCGCTTTCGGGGCGGTGATCCCACCCGTCATTGCTGAACATCCGACCCGCCACCGCCTGCGCCGCCGAATAGAAATTGCCGCGCACAAAGGCGTGATCGGCGCGGAGGAGCGGCGTCGCCGCACCCCACACCGGCGCCAGATACAGTTCGTCACACAGCGGAAAGCGCGGCGGCAGCCCGGCGGTCACCGGATGCGCAGGATCGAGCACCACCGCGTCATAACGCACGTCGTGGCGGTAGCCCGAGTCGAGATGCGCCGCGCCATGCGCTTCGCCGGGTGCATAAAGGAAGCGCCCGCCCACCATGTCGGTCCATTCGGGCCACGCCGCCCAACCGGCGATCGCGTGGTGCATCGCGACCGCGCCGCCGCCGCGCGCAAAATAATCGGTGATCGCGCGGCGATAGGCCGGGGCGGGCGGGCGCGTCGTCGCCCTGCCGCCCTCGAAACTATAGCCGGGCATGTCATAAAAGAGCATCGCGTCGGCATCGTTCGCGGCGCCCGCGGCAATTGCCGCCTCGGCCTCGGGGTGGATCAGATGCGTCACCGTCCAGCCGTCGAAGCTCGCCAGCAGCGCGGCGAACGGCTCGGCTTCATAAGGATGGCCGCCCGACAAGACGAGCAGGCGCCGCGTTTCCGTCATGCGATCTTCAATATCATCTTGCCCTGATTGCTCCCCGAAAACAGCCGCATGAAGGCGTCGAAACTATTCTCGATCCCCGTGTCGACATGCTCGTCGGCGACCAGTCTGCCCGCTTGCAGCCAGCCAGCCATTTCGGCGGCGCCCTCGGCAAAGCGCGGGATATAATCTGCGACGAGCAGCCCGCGGATCGAGGCGCGGTGGACGATGAGCTGCCAGATGTTGCGCGCGCCGACCTTTTCGACGCTATTATATTCGCTGATCAGCCCGCACAACCCGATCCGCGCCCCGTGGCGCAGGTTCATCAACCCCGCGTCGAGGATGTCGCCGCCGACATTTTCAAAGATGATGTCGACCCCATCGGGCGCTTCGGCGCGGATCGCCGCGCTCAGTGCGTCGCCGTCCTTGCCCCGATAATCGATCGCGGCGTCAAAGCCGTATCGGTCGATCAGTCGCGTGCATTTTTGGGAGCCGCCCGCGATGCCGATGACCTTGCTCGCGCCCTTGATCTTCGCAATCTGCCCGACGAGTGAGCCGACCGCACCCGCCGCTCCGGTGACCAGCACGACATCGCCGCCCTTGGGCTCGCACACCTCGATATAACCGAAATAGGCGGTCATCCCGACCGCGCCGAGCACCGAGAGATAGTTGGTGACCGATGGCACGAGGCTCGCATCGATCGGCTGGGTAAAACCGCCGACGATGCCGACCGAATAATCCTCGATCCCGTTGAGGCCCATCACCCATTGGCCGGGTTCGAATCCTTCGGCCTTGCTCGCCTCGACAACCCCGACGGTCGAAGCGCGCACCGGGGTACCGAGCGGGATCGGCGGCATATAGCTGGGCGCATCGTCCATCCAGCCGCGGATCGCGGGGTCGAGCGAGGCATAATGGTTGCGGATCAGGAATTGCCCGTCGGCGAGCTCGGGCGTGGGTTCGGTGACCAGCGAAAAATCATCGGCAACCGGTTCGCCGTTGGGACGGCGGGTCAGCAGGAAACGGCGGTTGTCGGGCATGGAAACTCCTCAGGCGGGAACGATGGAAACCGGGATCGCGCTTTGCAGCGACTGGCCGGTGATTGGATCATAGCGGACGGTTTCGCTGACCAGCCGGTTGGTCGAATTGCCGCGCTCGCGCACCTCGTCGGGGCCGACCTCGGGACCGCCGAACGCATGTGCCATCGACACGACGCCGGGGCGCATACCCGCCGCGGCGCGCGCCTCGGCGACGACCTCGCCCGCCGCCGAACGGATGCGGACGATGTCGCCCTCGCGGCACGGGATGCGCGCCATGTCGTCGGGATGCAGGAAGGCGGGGTTGGTCGTGCGTTTGGCGGTCAGCGCGGTCAGGTTCTGGCCGGTCGAATTGAAGCGGTGGCGGCTGCGCCGCGACACCATGCGGTACGGGAAATCGGGGGTCGGCTGGTCGGCGGTGCCATAAGCGATCAGCTGGTCGGGCATCGCCCCGGCGGTCAAGTCGAAACGGCCGGGCGCGTCGGGATCGCCGGGTTCGACGATCGGGTGGAGATCGGGATAGATCACCGCTTTCCCGTCAACGGTATCGGCGCGGACCTGGCTCGGCGCGACGACGCAGCCCGCGCTCATCAGGTCGAGGAAGCTCTGCTTGCTCGGCTTGGCATCCATCGGGCAGGGGCCGCCGGCGAGCGGGATCGGGGTGCCGATCCGGTGGGCGATGCCCCACAGCATTTCCCATTCCTCGATCAGGTCGCCGGGGGCGTCGATCATCGCCTCGGTATAGCGGGCGTAGGGGATTTCGTACCACCATTCGCTGAGGTTGCTGATGTCCTCGCGCTCGAGGCACATGGTCGGGGCGAGGATATAGTCCGATCGTTTGGCGGTCGCCGACTCGGCGTTGACGTCGACGCTGACCAGCAGCTCAAGGCCGTCCAGCGCGCGGGTCATCTTGTCCTGATCGGGAAAGGCGACCACCGGATTGCCGCCGATCGAGATCAGCGCACGGATCTGGCCCTCGCCGGGGGTGAGCATCTCGTCGGCCAGCACATTGCACGGCATTTCCATGCCGAGGTGGGTGAGGCCGCGGATGCGCGACGCCGGAAAACCCTCGCCATAGAGCGCCATCGGCGGCGCGACCTGCGCGCGGCGCGGGGTCGCGGCGGTAAACACCCGCGGGATCGAGCTTTTCTCACCCTCGCGGCAAAAGCGCCCGCAGATGATGTTGAGCGACGAGACGAGATATTGGGTCAGCGTGCCCTGACCCGCCATTTCGGGGCCGGTGCCGGTCGACACGACGCCTTTGGTCCCGGTGGCGAACATCCGCGCCGCGGCGACCAGCTGGCTTTCCTCGACCCCCGCGCGCCCCGCGGCGACCGCGGGGGTGAAAGCGGCGACGGCGCGGGTGAGGTCATCAAGGCCATCGACATATTGCTGGACAAAGCCCTGATCGTAGAGGCCTTCGGCCAGGATGACATGGATGATCCCGGCGAGCAGCGCGGGATCCTCGCCCGGACGCACCGGCAGATGGATGTGCGCGAGCGCCGCGACGTCACTTGTCCGGGGGTCGGCGACGATCAGCTTCAGCCCCTTGTCCAGCGCATCGCGCAGGCGGCGCGAGGGCGAGAAGGGCGGCAGCCCGCCGGGCGGTCCATAATGCGAGACGATCGGGTTGTTGCCGATAAAAAAGGCGACATCGGCGTCGGCGAATGTGTGCATGCCGCCCATCCAGCTGCCGTAGCGCATCGTCGTATAGACTTTGGCGGGCTGGTCGAGGGTGACCGAAGTATAGATGTTGCGCGTGCCCAGCCCCTGCGCGAACGCCATCGCACTGCCGACCCCGGCGCTGTTCTGAAACGCGTAGGTCCCGCCATAGACCGCCACCGCGTGCGGGCCGTGCGCGGCGATGATCGCCGACAATCTGGCGCCGATCTCGTCGAGCGCGGTCTCCATCGCTATGTCCTGAAACGCCCCGGCGACGCGCTTTTGCGATATGGTCAGCCGCTGCGGCCCATGATGCGCCTCGGGCAACTGGCGGCCCTTGATACAGGTATAGCCACCGAACACCGGGTCGTCGGGGTCACCCTGGACCTTGGTGACCCGCCCTGCGTCGATCGTGATCAGCATCGCGCAATTGGCATGGCAGAAGCGGCAGAAACTGCGGCGGACCTCAGGCATCTTATCTCTCCCTGATTGCACCCTACGCCCCCACGCTGCCCAAGCGACTGGCACTTTTGGCGGTGGTTGCGGGCCAAGCGCAGGCGCAGTTTCCGGACAAGGAACAGGGAGAGTATCGATGCCGACATCGCGCCAATGGCTGCTGAACGGACATCCGCGCGGGCGCGGGATCGAGGATGGCGATTTCGTGCTGGCCGAAAAGGACGTCAGCGCGCCGGGTGACGGCGAAATCCTGCTCAAGACGCTCTATCTGGGGTTCGACCCGGCGCAAAAGGGCTGGATGGAAAATATCGCCGACTATGTCGCGCCGATGGCGATCGGCGACGTCATGCGCGGCAGCGGGATCAGCGAAGTGGTGGAGAGCCGCCATCCCGGCTTTGCCGCGGGCGACCTCGTGATGGGGTCGACCGGTTGGACCGAATGGCACGTGTCGGATGGCACGGGGCTGGTCAAGATCGACACCGCGCTGCCGCCGACTGCAATGCTGTCGGTGCTCGGGACCACCGGGGTCACCGCCTATTGCGGATTGTTCAAGGTCGGGCGCCCGGTCGCGGGCGATACGGTGCTGGTGTCGGGCGCGGCGGGGGCCACCGGATCGGTCGTCGGCCAGCTCGCCAAGATCGCCGGGTGCCGGGTGGTCGGGATCGCGGGGGGCGCGGACAAGTGCCGCTGGCTGGTCGAGGAGGCGGGCTATGACGCCGCGATCGACTACAAGGCGGGCGATGTGCGGCGGCAGATCAGGGATCATTGCCCCGGCGGGGTCGATGTCATTTTCGACAATGTCGGCGGCGCGATCCTCAACGACATGCTCGGCGAGATCGCGACCGGGGCGCGGATCGCGATCTGCGGCGGGATCAGCCGCTACGAAACCGGGTCGCTGCCCGCCGGACCGCAGAATTATTTCAACCTGGTCTTTCGGCGCGGCACGATGGCGGGCTTTATCGTGCTCGATTGGGCGGCCGAATTTCCCGCGATCCGCAAGCGGCTCGAGGGTTTTGTCCAGGATGGCCGGCTGACCTATCGCGAGGATGTGCAGCAGGGGTTCGAAAACGCCCCGGCGACGCTGAAACGCCTGTTCAGCGGCCAGAACCGCGGCAAGCAATTGTTGCAACTATAGGGAGATCGACATGGGCAGGCTGGCAGGCAAGCGCGCCGTCATCATCGGCGCGGCATCGACGGGCAATATGGCGCAGGTGACCGCGCGGATCTTTGCGCGCGAAGGGGCGACGGTGCTGGTCGCGGGGCGCAAACAGGCGCCGCTCGATGCCTTTGCGGCCGAAATCGGCGGCCATGCCGCGCTCTGCGACATCACTGACAAGGCGTCGGTCTTCGCACTCGCCGATACGGCGAAAGCCAAGATGGGCGGGGTCGACATCGCGATGAACGCCAGCGGCTGGGGGCTGCTCAAGCCGCTGCTCGACGTGACCGAGGAAGAGCTCGACGCAATCGTCGCGTTGCAATTCACCGGCGTGCATCATTTCCTCCAGGCGTTCGTCGGTGCAATGCTGGCGAACGATCCGAGCGGTGGGTCGATCATCCAGATTTCATCGGCGACGACGCGATCGCCGATCAGCAATCATGCCGCCTATATCGGCACCAAGAGCGGGTCGGAGGCGCTGATCCGCTGCGTCGCCAACGACTTCGGCGCCGCGGGCATCCGCGCGAACATCGTCTCGCCTGCGTTTACCGAATCGCCGATGACGCAGGGCGCGTTCGCGACCCCGGGGCTCGTTGACGCCTTCCTGCCGCGCTACCCGCTCGGGCGGCTCAACACCGCCGAGGATGTCGCGAACGCGTGCCTGTGGCTGGCGAGCGACGAGGCGTTTGTGACCGGGGAGAATTTGCAGCCGAATGGCGGGCTGGCTTTGCGCGGCAATCCGCAGGAGGGCGATATTGCCGCGGCGGTCGGTGCGGCGATGGCGAAATTGCCAAGCTAGCTGATCTGCCGCTCGCGCCCTTCCCAATAGGGCGCGCGGAGTTCACGGCGGAGGATCTTGCCCGACGGGTTGCGCGGCAGCGCCGCGATGAAATCGACCGACTTGGGGCATTTATACCCCGCAATCCGTTCGCGTGCCCAGCCGATGATTTCGCCCGCATCCGCGCTCTGGCCTTCGCGCAGCACGACGCACGCCTTCACCGCCTCGCCCCACTTCGAATCGGGAACCCCGACAACTGCAACATCGGCGACCGCGGGATGACCGTAGATCGCATTCTCGACCTCGGCCGGATAGACATTCTCGCCGCCCGAGATGATCATGTCCTTCACCCGGTCGTGGAGGTAGAAATAGCCGTCCTCGTCGGTGTAGCCCGCGTCGCCGGTGCGCAGCCAGCCCCCCGCGTCGATCGTCTCCGCCGTCTCTTCGGGCCGCCCCCAATATTCGCGCATATTCGCCTGGGTGCGGATCGCGATCTCGCCGATTGCGCGCGGCGGCAGGGCGTTGCCGTCGGCATCGATCACCCGCATCTCGACCCCGCGCAGCGGCTTGCCGACCGATCGCATCCGCTCGTTGCCCGCCGGATCATGATCCTCGGGCGGCAGCGCCGCGATCGTGCCCGATGTTTCGGTCATCCCGTACATCTGGACGAAGCCGCACTGGAAGACGTCGATGCACTGGCGCAAGAGGTCGAGCGGGATCGGCGATGCGCCGTAGGCGATATGGCGCAGGCGCGAGAAATCGACCTCGCGGGCCCGCGGCTGACCCACGATGATCTGCATCGCCGCGGGCACCATGAAGATTTTCGAGATGCCATAGGCCTCGATCAGGTCGAGCACCCCGCCCGGATCGAACTCGCGGGTGATGACCCCGGTCGCGCCGTTGGTCATCACGGTGATGCCGTACCCGGTGCCGCCGATGTGGAAACAGGGCATCGCGACCAGCCCGACGTCATCGGCATCCCAGCGTTCCCAATCGGCCTGCAGCACCGGATCGCGGTCGAGCTGCGAGCGCAGCACCGACCCGTTGGTCAGCACCGCGCCCTTGGGTTTGCCGGTGGTCCCCGATGTGTACATCTGGATCACCGCGTCCTGCTCGTCACGCGCGACGTCGGGATCTGTTGCGGCAAAACCGTCGCGCCAAGTCCGATAGTCGGGAAAGCCATTTGCCGCGCCTTCGGTCGTGATGACATGCGCGACGCCGGGAAAAGCGTCACGGTGCGCGGCGACCAGCTCGGCAAATTCAGGGCCGACGAACAGGATGCGCGCACCGCAGTTGTCGATGATCCACGCGATTTCGGGCACCGCGAGCCGCCAGTTGACCGGCGTCGTCACCCCGCCCGCCTTGGCGACCGCGACCACCAGTTCGAAATAGAGGTCGCTGTTCTTGCCGAGATAGGCGACGCGGTCGTCGGGCTTCAGCCCCAGCGCGATCAGGCCGTTTGCGGCGCGGCTGCTGTTCGCATCGAAATCGGCATAATTTGTCGCGCGGCCCTCGAAGTGAAAGAGGATGCGGTCGGGGCGCTCGCGGGCGTTGGTCCGCGCGACGTCGGCGATCCGCTGAAAGGCTGGCACCGTCACAGACTTCCTCTCCCTTTTCAGGCGTGACCGAACGCCTGCCGGTAGAGACTGGAGTCGGCCGCATAGAAATTGCAATGGAAACCCGACGGGACGCGGAACGGGACATGCACCGTCGCGAGCGGTCCCGCGGCGATGTCGAGCGCGGCAAAGATCGCCAATTCGCTCGTCGCGGCGCCGGCGCGGTGGACCAGCGTCATCGCATAGCCGTCGCCTTCGCCAGCGGCGCCCATCTTCGGCGCAAAGATCAGCTCGCCGCACGATGTGCCGTTGCCGAAATGATAATAGTCTTCCTGGCCGCTCACCGTGTCAAAGCGCAGCACCGCGTCCATTCCCTCGGCGCGCCCGTCGCGGCTGTTCAAATTGATGTTGGCAAAGCTGTGGCGCGATGCGCGCGTCATGAAACGGTCGTCGGGGCGCGGGAACTGGATGTCGCGGTCGTTGAGCGTTTCTTCCTTGAGCCAGCTGCCTTCGCCCGACGGGTCGATCGTCCAGCGGCGCAGGCTTTGCTGGGTGTCGCCATGCGTCCGGCGCACGCCGGTTTCGTCGGGGAACAGCGCGGTGCCGTTGGCCGCGGCGACGTCGGCGATGATCTTGCCGCCCGCTTCCCACACATTGAGTTCGTGGAACATGTGGCGCGGCTGATAGTCGAACCAGCGCACGTCGCTCGCCGACCCGTTGCGTGGCATGATCGCGAATTTGGTCGGGCGGCCGTTGACCCACGCCGTCATCGGCCCGCCCTTCATAAAGCGGCCAAGGTCGGCGTCGATCGGGATGACCGGAAACACCACCCAGTTTTCGGTCAGGAAAAACGTGTGCATCAGCGCGTTGTGCGGCATGTCGATCAATTCGGCCTTGCGGACGCTGCCGTCGGCGGCGATCACGTCGTAGCGGATCTGCGGCGCCCCCATCGGGCCGTTGATCATCGCACCCAGGTTGATCAGCTCGCCCGTCGCATGGTCGACCTTGGGATGCGCCGAAAAGGTCGTGGTGATCGTCCCGCCATAATGTTCCTCGCCCAGCGTTGCGAGCGTGCGCGGATCGAGTGCGACCGCGGGCGCGCCCTCCATCAGCGCGAGCAATTTGCCGCCATGGACGATGATATTGGTGTTGGCGGTGTTGTAACGCTTGCCCGCCACCGACGGGTCGGCGGTCATCGGATTGCCGAACATCCCGAACAATCTTTGCCCCGCTGCCTTTTCCAGCTCGAATTTCTCGGTGCGCACCCAGCGGTTGAGCATCGACGCGCGGCCGCCTTCGATATGAAAGGCGTAAACCATGCCGTCGCCGTCGAACCAGTGATAGTCGCCCTCGCGCGTCGGATAGAGCGGTTCGGGGCCGTTGCGATAGAAAACCCCGACCAGATCCTCCGGAATCTCGCCGTCGACGATCAGGTCGGGGGCGGTCGCCTCGAACCGCACCGGTTGATGATGCCCCGACAGATAGGGGTGATCGAAAAATGCCTTGGCCATCAGCCGATCACCCCCGGATATTCTAGAATTTGAAGCCGAGTTCGACACCATAGGTCCGGGGCTCGATCGCGCCGGAGAAGGTGAAGAGGCCGGCCACCGGCAGGGTGCTGCCGATGTCGCGCACATTGGTCAGGTTGCGGCCAAACAGCGCGACGCTGACCTCTCCGCTGCCGGTCAGGAAGGTGTAGGAAACCTGCCCCGACAGATTTTCACGGTCCTTGGTGAAACAGCGGACATCGTTGGTCACCGCACCCAGAACGATCGGCCGGTTGGCGGTTATGCAGGTCGCCGTCTTGCTCTGGAAGCGCAGCAGCAGATTCGCATCGAAACGCCCCGAACCCACTTCCTTCGAATAATTGGCCCCTGCCGAAATCTGGTATTTCGGCGCCCGGCGCAGGGTCAGCGTCGACACGTCGTCGCCGACATTGTCGCCGTTCAAATCCTTCAGAAACGTGCCATATTCGGCGTCGAGATAGCTTGCCGATGCGGTGAAGTTCAGTTCGTCGGACGGCTGGATGATCAGTTCCAGTTCGGCGCCGGTGATCGTCGCAGAGGCGGCGTTGGCAACGACCGTTTCCTGCGGCTGGGCCGATCCCGGCGGCGACGGCTGGACGATTTCCTCCTGCTTGTTGTCATATTTCGTGTGGAACAGCGCGAAATTGGTGCGCAGGCTGCGGTTCAGCCAGTCGGCCTTCAAACCGACCTCGAATGAATCGACCGTTTCGGGGAAATAGGGTCCGAGCGAGGTGGCCGACGCCGCGCGCCCGTTGAACCCGCCCGATCGGAACCCGGTCGAATAGGAACCATAGACGATTTTATTGTCGCCGATTTCATAGGTCGCGTTGGCGCGCCAGGTGAATTTGCCGAACGACGCTTCGCCCGAACAATTGCTGGCCGGTCCATAGGTTGGCAGTCCCGCCAACGGTCCCGGTCCAAAGACGCCGGTCACGCGAACGCACGACCGTCCGTCGAAATTCGGCTGGCTCAGCTCGACCAGCCCGACGACCTGGCCGTAATTGTTGAAGGTTTCCTTCTTGTCGCGGGTATAGCGACCGCCGACCGACAGCTTGAATCGGTCGGACAGCGTGAACTGCGCGTCGGCAAAGCCGGCATAGGATGTCGCCTTGTTGTCGGTATAGGCGCGCAGCGTCGCCCCGGTGGGACTTTGCGAGGGCACCGGACCCAGCCGGGTGAATTGGTCCAGCTGGTAATTGCTGGTGTAATAATATCCGCCGACCAGCAGGTTGACCGCATCGCTCAGCTCGGCCAGCACGCGCAGCTCCTGGCTGAACTGTTCGAATTGCTGGATACGCCGGGTGGCGAAAAAGTCGGCCGAACTGCCGTCGAAATCCTGCGCCACATTCTCGTCATTGGTGCGATAGCCGGTGACCGAATAGAGCGTGACATTGTCGCTCAGCGACCAGGTGATGTTGCCGGTCAGCGCGTCGGTGTCGTTGGTGACGTCGTGCGGCGCGCGTTGATAGGTGCCGTTGACGCCGCGATCGGGCAACCGGAAGCGGTTGCATTCGGCGGCCGGCGAAAATCCGGGCACGCCCGCGGCCAGGCAGATCAGGTCCAGGCTCGACGATGTCGGAATCGAAACCGTCTCGCCGCGCTCGCGCATATGTTCATAGGTGATCTCGGCCGAAAAGGCGCTGCTCGGCTCGATCAGCGCGGTGACGCCGCCGGTCAGCGTTTCATATTTGCCGTCGCGGCCGCCGGTGCTGAGGTTGCGGACAAAGCCGTCGGTCTTGTCATAATAGCCGAACGCCTTGATCGCGATGAAATCGCCCAGCTTGCCGCTGTTCAGGACAAGGCGCGCGCTTTTGGTGTCGAACCGCGCATAGGAAAAGCGGCCCTTGGCGCTGAATTCGTCGGTCGGGGTGCTGCGCTTGACCTCGATCACGCCGCCGATCGTGTTGCGGCCGAACAATGTCCCTTGCGGGCCGCGCAGCACCTGCAGGCTCTCCAGATCGAAACTGTCGAGCAGCTGGCCGGTATTGGTGCCGATGAACACGCCGTCGACGACGACGCCGACGGTCGGGTCGAAACTTTTCTCGATGTCCTCGAACGAAATGCCGCGGATCGAAATCGCGGCGGCGCTCGGGCCCGCCGAAACGCTGTCGATCACCAGGCTGGGAACGCGTCCCGCGACATCGCGAATGTCCTGTACCATCCCGGTATCCAGCGCCTCGGCGTCCAGCGCGGTAATCGCCACCGGCACCGACTGGGCGCTTTCCTCGCGCTTTTGCGCGGTGACGACGATTTCGCGGATGCCGCCCTCTTCGGCGGCGGCGGGCGCGTCCTGCGCGGCGGCGGGGCTGGCGATGGCCAGCGCCGCGAGCGATACGGTGGTCAGGATGGCGGGCAGCATTCGGGCATGCGTGGACATCGGATTTCCTCCCTCTCGCGCCGGCGCATAGGCTCGCCGGTCACGTTAGAGGGCAAGGTCCGCTTTATGCCCCGAATGAACAATCATCAAAAATATCAGGCACGCCGCAGCGGCGTCCAGATACTTGAATCTACTGGCGTTGTGTCGCGCCGCCGTCGACGAAAAGCCCGTGACCCGACATGAATCGCGCATCATCCGACGCCAGAAAGGCGGCGACGTCGGCGATGTCATCGGGCTGGCCGAGCCGGCCGAGCGCCGCCTTTTCAATCCAATGTTGTTTGAATGCGGGCATGGCGGTGAAGGCCGGGGCGGTCATCGGGGTGTCGATCGCGCCGGGCTGGATGCAGTTAGCGGTGATCCCGAACGCGCCCACTTCGGCGGCGACCGATTTTGTCATTCCCAGCACCGCATGTTTCGACGCGCTATACGCGGTCATCCCGGCTTCGCCGAAACTCGACATCACCGATCCGATCAGGATGATCCGCCCGTGCGGCGACCGTTTGAGCAGCGGCAGCGCGTCGCGCATCAGGCGGAATACCGCGGTGACGTTCACCGCCATCATCGCGTCGAAAAATTCGTCGCTATGCCCGTCCAGCGGCTGCATGCCGGTGATCCCGGCGCAGGCGACGATGATGTCGAGGGCGCCAAAGCGGGCCTCGGCCTCCGCCACCAGCCGCGCGTTGATCCCCGCCTCGGTGACGTCGGCGGCGATGTCGACATCGCCCGCGCGATCGACGGTCAGCACCCGCGCGCCGTCGGCGGTCAGCCGCTGCGCGATCGCCAGCCCGATCCCCGATCCCGCCCCGGTCACCAGCGCGACGCGGCCGCCCAGGCGCCCCGCCATCACAGCGAACTGCCGCCGTCGATGCGAAACTCGGCCCCGGTGGCAAAGGCCGATTCGTCGGAGGCAAGATAGAGGACGATCGCCGAAATCTCTTCGGGTTTGCCCAGCCGCCCGACCGGATGCGTCGCGACCCAGCTGTCGTACAGCGCCTGGCCGTCGGCGACCTGCGCCATCACCTTGTCGAGGATCGGGGTGTGGATCGCGCCCGGGTGGACCGAATTGCAGCGGATGCCATAGCCTTTGCGGGCATAATGCAGCGCGACCGATTTGGTGAGATGCGTCACCGCGGCCTTGGCGGCGTTGTACGCGGCAAGGTCACCCTGCGCGCGCACCCCGCACATCGACGACATGTTGATCACCGACCCGCCGCGATCCTTCATCTTCGGGATGACATGCTTGCAGCCGAGAAAGACGCCGTCGACATCGACCGAAAATTCGTGGCGAAAGGCTTCGAGGCTCAGATCCTCGATCGAGCCATGGGTGGTGATCCCGGCATTGTTGACGAGGATGTCAATGCGGTCACAGCTGTCGAGCGCGGCGATCCACTCGGCCTCCAGCGACACATCGAGTTTGACGAAGCGCTGGCCAAGCTCGGCGGCGAGCGCTTCGCCCGCGACTGCATCGATGTCGGCGATCACGACGCTCGCGCCCTCGGCGACGAAGCGGCGGACGATGTCGAGCCCCAGCCCCGACGCGCCGCCGGTGACAAACGCCGTCTTCCCGGCGATCCGCCCGCTTGCTTCTGCCATCGCATCCTCCCTTATTTTCTTTGCCCACTATCATGCCGCCCGGCGGCCGAGGGGACTATTTATTGCGCTAGGTGCGGGGACGGCGCCGACGGTTCCAAGGTCAGGCCGGGACAGGAGAGGCCGGATGGCGACGGACTGGGACTATATCATCGTCGGTGCAGGGTCGGCGGGCTGCGTGCTCGCCGAGCAGCTGAGCGCCGACCCGCACGTCCGCGTGCTGCTGCTCGAAGCGGGCGGGCGCAACGACAGCCGCTGGGTCGCGATCCCCAAGGGGGTCGCCAAGCTGGTCACCAATCCCGACCATATCTGGGCCTATGGCGTGGCGCAGCCGCGCGGCGACGGCGGCGCGCCCGGCGAGGTGTGGATCCGCGGCAAGGGGCTGGGCGGATCGTCGGCGGTCAATGGCATGATCTGGAGCCGCGGCGAGCCCGCCGACTATGACGAATGGGAAAAGCTCGGTTGCACCGGCTGGAACGGCGAGGCGATGACCGACGCTTTCCGCAAGCTCGAAGATCATGGCCTCGGCGCCAGCGCGATGCGCGGCGCGGGCGGCCCGGTCGGGGTAGCGCCGAAAATCCACAGCTATCCGCTCGCCGAGACGATGGTGCAGGCGGGGACCGAGATGGGGCTGCGGCCTGTCGACGACCTCAACGCCGCGACCTTGGACCGCGTCGGTTTCTATGCGCATAATGTCCGCCGCGGGCGGCGCGAGAGCGCGGCGACGACCTTTCTGGCGCGCGCCCGGAAGCGCGCGAACCTGCACATCGTCACCCACGCGATGGCCGAGCGGCTGATCGTCGCGGGCGGGCGCGTCATCGGCGTCGAGGCGAAAGTCGCGGGCCAGCCGCAGCGTTTCGATTGCGCCGGCGAGGTGATCGTGTCGGGCGGCACGCTGGAAAGCCCGCTGCTGCTCCAGCGGTCGGGCATCGGCCCCGCCGCAACACTCCGCGCCGCCGGAGTCGAACCGCTGGTCGACGCACCCGACGTCGGCGGGCGGCTGCGCGAGCATCTGGGTTTTTCCATGCCGCACCGCCTGGCGCGCGACGTTGGCAGCAATCGCAGCTTTTACGGGATCGGACTGGCGCGCGCGATGGCGCAATATCTGCTGACCCGCGGCGGGATCATGGCGACGGGACCGTTCGAGGTCGGCGCGTTCCTGAACCTGACCAGCCGCGACATGCGCCCCGACCTGCAGCTTTATCTCGGCGGCTACACCTTTGCGCTCGGCGACGACAAGCATCCGGTGCCGCTCAGCAGCATCGACCGCAAGCCGGGGATGACCATCTATGGCCAGCTCCTCCGCCTGACGAGCGAAGGCAGCATCCTAATCGCCGGACCCGGCAGCGATGCGCCGCCCGACATCAAGCCGAACTGGCTGTCGACGCGCGAGGACGAGCGTACCGCGATCGCCGCGGTGCATGCGATGCGCCGCTATATGGCGCAGCCGGCGCTGGTCGGGCTGGTCGAGCGCGAGCTGCTGCCGGGTGCGGCGGTGCAGAGCGACGCCGAAATCCTCGCCGCCTTCCGCCGCCTCGCCACCTGCGGTCTCCACGGCGTCGGCACCTGCCGCATGGGCAGCGACAATCGTGCCGTCACCGACGCGCGGCTCCGCGTCAAAGGCATCGACGGGCTGCGCGTCGTCGACTGTTCGGTGATGCCGTCGCCGGTCACCGGCAACACCAATGCCCCCGCGATGGCGCTGGCGCTGCGCGCCGCGGGGCTGATCCGCGAGGATCGGCGGACGCTGCGCGCGGTGGCTTAGGCGCTCTCGCGGTCCTTCAGCCAGCCGATCCCGCGGCGCAGCAGGTCGTAAAACACCGGCAAATCCCATGCGCAGCGGTCGACCGTCGGCCACCAGTCCATCATCGGTTGCAGGTCGTAATGGCCGCGGCAATGGCCGAGCGTCAGGTACAGCACCGCGCCCGCGCCATGTGGCTTGATGTAAAACACCGGATAGGTGCCGGGCGCATCGTCTGCCTCGACGAACCCCGTCCCCGGGCCGCTGCATTCGGTGTCCATCAGCACGTGCAGATCGCCGTGCGTTTCGAGATGGTAGAGCTCGTCGGTCGTCTCGAACGGTTCGATGCCGCGCATCAGCGGGTGATCGGGATCGACGACGCGAACCGTATAGGGTTCGATCGCCGGGTGGCTGACGAACTGCGATCCGAGCAGGTCCATCATCAGCGGCGCCCAGCGCGGCGCATCCCATACCCCGGTATCGAGCAGGCGCAGGATCGAATTGGTGCCGTGGAGGGCGTACCAGCGCCCACCGCGGGTCAGCCAGGCCTTGAGCGCCTCCTGTGCCGACAACGACGGCGTGACGTCGCAGGTATAGGTGATCAAGATGTCCGCCGCCTCGATCGCCGCGATATTGTCGTAATTTTCGAACACCCGCGTGCGAACGCGCGGATCCTCGGCGAGCAGCTTGAGCAGCTCGAGCCGTGCAAAGTCCATATCGTGCCAGACGCCGCCGCAGATCAGCACGCAGTCGATGCGGGGTGGATGCTCGCTCTCGCTCATCGCCAGTCCTCTCCTCCTGTTATGGCGCCATGATGCGGGGCCGCGGCGCGTCCGTCACCTTGCTGTATTGATAGGTTCCCGAACGCAGCGAAACTGGCAAGAGGGCAGGCGAGAGGAGAGGCACGATGCAGCAGAGGCTGAGCGGCAAGGTTGCTTTGGTCACCGGCGGGACGAGCGGGATCGGCGCGGCCACCGTCGGCCGGTTGACGCGCGAGGGCGCGAGGGTGGTCTTCACCGGCTCCAACGCCGAAGCGGCGGCGGCGGTCGAAAGCGGCACCGGCGCGATCTTTCGCGCCCACCGCGTCGAGGATGCGGCGGCGTGGGATGCCTTGATGGCCGAGATCGAGGCCGAATTCGGCCGCCTCGACATCGCCTTTGCCAATGCCGGGACCGAGGCGGGCGACGCGAGCGTCGAAGACATTGGCATTGCAGCCTGGAACCATATCGTCGGCGTCAACCTGACCGGCGCGATGCTGACCGTCCAGCATGCGATCCGCGCCATGGCCAAGAATCCGCAAGGGCCGGCCGGTTCGATCATCGTCAATTCATCGATGAACGCGCATCGCGCGATGGGCAATTATGCCGCTTATTCGGTGACCAAGGCCGCGGTCGTCGCGCTGGTCAAATCGGCGGCGATCCACTGCGCGGGCAAGGGCTATCGGGTCCGCGTCAACGCGATCCTGCCCGGCGTCGTCGAAACCGACATGATCCGCGGCGTGATCGACCGTTCGCCCGACCCCGCCGCGGCGCGTGCCGCGTTCGAGGGGATGGCGCCGATGAAGCGCATGGCGCAGCTCGACGAGGTCGGCGCGCTGGTCGCCTTCCTCGCGTCGGACGAGGCGGGTTTCATTTCGGGCAGCGACTATGTCATCGACGGCGCGACGACCGCGGGGATGATGGGGGTTTAGCGCCCTTCGATCCGGTACAGCCCGCGATGCTCGGGCGGCTCGCTGCGTTCATATTGCGGCGGCACCGCGATGGTCGCGCCGAGCGCGGCGGCCGCGTGCCATGGCCAGCGCGGATCGTAGAGCGCGGCGCGGGCGATCGCGATCGCATCGGCGTCGCCATTGGCCAGGATTGCTTCGGCTTCCAGCGGATCGCTAATC
This sequence comes from Sphingopyxis sp., assembly GCF_051861155.1. Classification (GTDB taxonomy): domain Bacteria; phylum Pseudomonadota; class Alphaproteobacteria; order Sphingomonadales; family Sphingomonadaceae; genus Sphingopyxis. The sequence goes on from NZ_JBHYDE010000005.1 coordinate 83,703, forward strand.
AGGCCGACGGCGATCACCGGCATGGTTACGGCATCCTTGACCCGACGCGCCAGCGGCACCTGATAGCCCGGCGTCGGCACAATCTGCTGCGCCGGGTGCAAGCCGCCGCTCGACACGTTGATCGCGGCGCATCCGCGCGCTTCAAGCGCTTGCGCAAAGACGACGGTCTCGTCGATGGACCAGCCGCCGGGGGTCCAGTCGGTTCCCGATACGCGCACCGTCACCGGGCCATGGGCGCCGAAAGCGGCATGCACCGCGTCGAACACCTCCAGCGGAAAGCGCATCCGGTTGTCGAGGCTGCCGCCATAATCGTCGCCGCGCTGGTTCGCCAGCGGCGACAGGAACTGGTGGAGCAGATAGCCATGCGCGGCGTGCAGCTGGACCGCGTCGATCCCCAGCCGCGCCGCACGTAGCGCCGCATCGGCAAAGGCGGTGCGGATGCGGTCGAGCCCAGCGGTGTCGAGGGCGGCGGGGGCGTTGCTGGCGGCGAGGAAGGGGATTGCCGACGGCGCGACCGTCTGCCAGCCATTGGCGGCATCGGGAGCGATCGGCGCCCCGCCGTCCCACGGTCTCGCCGTGCTCGCCTTGCGCCCGGCATGCGCCAGCTGGATCGCGATCGGAATGTCCGACCATCGCCGCACCGCTGCCAGCACGCGCGCCATCGCGGCTTCGGTCGCATCGTCGTACAGGCCGACGTCGGCATAGGTGATGCGCCCATCGGGCACGACCGCCGCGGCCTCGATCGTCAGGATGCCCGCGCCCGAAATCGCAAGCTGGCCAAGGTGCATCAGATGCCAGTCGGTCATCTGGCCGTCGGTGGCCGAATATTGGCACATCGGCGCGATGATGATGCGGTTGGGCAACGACAATCCGCCGATCGCGATCCGCTCGAACAATCTGGCCACCATCGTCTCCCGCTATGCGCCGCCATTTCGCGTCCCCCTGCCGGCGCCGTCAAACGGGGGAGCGCGCCGGATAGGCCGATTATCGCCGCCGGTGAATGCGCAAAAATGACGAACTGCACATGGGCCACCGGTGCTGCCCCACCGATCGCCATCACCCACCGGATATTGCGCGCCGGGCGCCGCCGCGGTTTGCCGGGCAGCGTTTTGGGGTTAGATTTCGGGGGCCGGAGCGCGCAGGGAACTTGCCAATCGCGGCCGCACGCTCTTTAGCTGTGTCAACGGGGCTGGCGCCGCTGGGGAGGGTTCGATGGCCGGGATATTGGAGGGCAAGGTTGTCGCGATCACCGGCGCCGGGCGCGGCATCGGACGCGAACTCGCCTTGTATTGCGCGGCGGAGGGTGCGGCGATCCTCGTCAACGACCCCGGGGTAGCGCAGGCCGGCGACGGCGGCGATGCGGCCCCGGCACAGCAGACCGCCGACGATATTATCGCTGCCGGGGGCCGGGCGGCCGCGAACTTCGGCAATGTCGCCGACCCCGGGGAGGCGGCCAGCATCGTCGAGGACGCGGTGCAGCGCTTCGGGCGCATCGACGCGGTGGTCAACAACGCCGGGATCCTGCGCGACACCATCTGGCACAAGATGAGCTACGAGGATTGGAAAAGCGTCATCGAGGTCAATCTCACCGGCGTGTTCAACGTGTCGAAGGCGGCGACGCCATATTTTCGCGAGCAGCAATCGGGCAGCTTCATCCACTTCACCTCGACCAGCGGGCTGATCGGCAATCTGGGGCAGGCCAATTATTCGGCGGCCAAGCTGGGCGTCGTCGCGCTGTCGCAATCGATCGCGCTCGACATGGCGCGCGTCGGGGTGCGCTCGAACTGCATCGCGCCCTTTGCGTGGAGCCGGATGACCTCGTCGATCCCCGCCGATACGCCCGCGCAGCAGGAACGGGTGAAGCGGCTTCAGGAAATGTCGGCCGACAAGATCGCGCCGCTGGTCGCCTTTCTGGCCTCCGATCGCGCGCACGACGTTAGCAACCAGATTTTCAGCGTCCGCAAGAACGAGATCCTGCTGTTCTCGAAACCGCGCCCGATCCGTTCGATGACGAAATGCGAAGGCTGGACCGCCGAGGCGATCGCCGACGAGCTGATTCCCGCGTTCCGCCCCGCTTTCGCGCGCGCCGACGAGGTGTCGGCAGATGTCTTTCCGTACGACCCGATTTGAGGACAATGTGATGCACAATCCCGGCATGGACGCCGACATCTTCGACCAGTTCATCGAACAGCTGGAACGCTATGTGCGCGACCGGCTGATCCCGGCCGAACAGGGCATCATCGCGACCGACCAGATCCCCGCCGACATCCTCGCCGAAATGCGCGACATGGGGCTGTTCGGGCTGACGATCCCCGAGGAGTTCGGCGGCGCGGGCATGAACGTCAGCCAATATGTCCGCACCATCCACACCTTGTCCTACGCGATGCCGGCGTTCCGCTCGATCATCTCGATCAACATCGGCATGGTCGCCTCGGCGCTCAAGAACGGCGGCACCGATGCGCAGAAAGCCGAATGGCTGCCGCGCATCGCGGCGGGCGAGATCGCCTGTTTCGGGCTGACCGAACCGGGTTCGGGGTCGGATTCGGCGGGGCTTCAGGCGACCGCGGTGCCGACCGACAATGGCTGGGTGCTCAACGGCACCAAACGCTACATCACCAACTCGCCCTTCGCGAAAATCGGCCTGATCATGGCGCGGACGAGCAAGGAAAATCTGCCCAAGAATGCGCATGTCTCGGCCTTCGTCGTGCCGATGGATACGCCCGGCATATCGATCGGCAAATCGGACAAGAAGATGGGCCAGTCGGGCAGCCATATCGCCGACATCGTGATGGACGACGTCCGCGTCGGCGGCGAGGCGTTGCTCGGCGGCGAGCTTGGCAAGGGTTTTGCCTATGCGATGATGAGCCTCGACAACGGCCGCATGTCGGTCGGCGCCGCGGCGACCGCCTACGCCCGCCGCGCGCTCGACAGCGCGATCCGCTACGCGACCGAGCGCAAGGCGTTCGGCGAACCGATCGCCAACTTCCAGCTGATCCAGCAGATGCTGGCGCAGAGCGAGATCGATATTTACGCCGCCGAATCGATGATGGCCGACGTCACCGTGCGCGCCGATGCGGGCGAAAACGTCCTGCGCAAGGCGGCGGCGTTCAAGGTGTTCGCCAGTGAAATGTGCGGCCGCGTCGTCGACGCGTGCGTCCAGGTCTATGGCGGTGCCGGCTATCTCGCCGAATATGACGCCGAGCGCTTCTTTCGCGATGCGCGCATCTATCGCATCTACGAAGGCACGACGCAGATCCTGCAGCTCCAGATCGCCAAGCATATGCTGCGCGAATTTGCGGCGGCCAATTGATCGACGGCCGCGCATCGCGCCGCGATCGTCACCCCGAAGCGGTGCCCGTCCGCCGATAACGGAAATACCAGACCTCGTGCCCCAGCGTGCGCGCCTTGGCCTCATAGCGCGTTTCGGGCCAGCCGCCGGGGCGGACCTGGAAATCGCGCGCGTCCTGCGCCAGCCACTCGAACTGGTGGCGGTGGCGCCGCATCACCATCAGCGCGTGCTGCAGATAGATCGGGTGATCGGTGCCGAAACGGAACTCGCCGCCGGGTTTCAGTTTCGCCGCGATCAGGTCGAGCGGGCCGTCGTTCATCATCCGCCGCTTGGCATGGCGCGCCTTGGGCCAGGGGTCGGGATGGAGCAGATAGGCAAAGCTCAGCGCGCCGTCGGGAATCCGCCGCAGCACCTCCAGCGCGTCGCCATGATGGATGCGCACATTGCCCAGCGGCAACTTCCGGCCATGATCGCCGGCCACATGGACCAGCGCCTGCGCGACCCCGTTGATGAACGGCTCGGCACCGATGAAACCATGATCGGGCAGCATATCGGCGCGCCCCGCCATATGCTCGCCGCCGCCAAAACCAATTTCAAAATGCAACGGACATTCGTGCCCGAACACACGCTCCGCGGAAACTTCGCCAACTTCCGGCACCGCAATCTGCGGCAACAAAGTATCGACCAGCTCCTGCTGCCCGGCGCGCAGCGGCTTGCCCTTTGAACGGCCATAAAGGCGGTTGATCGTCGTCGGATCGCCGGGTTTGTGCGCAGTCATGCCGCGCCCCCTAGCCGCGCAGGGCAGGGGCGGCAAGCGCCCCGCGATCGTCGTCAGGCCGCCAGCGCCGCCTTCAACTTGTCGGTGAGGTCGGTGCGTTCCCACGGGAAGGCGTCGCCGTCGGCGGTGCGGCCGAAATGGCCGTAGGCCGCGGTCTGCTTGTAGATCGGCTTGTTGAGGCCGAGGTGGGTGCGGATGCCCTTCGGCGTCAGGCGCACCAGCTGCGGGATTGCGGCTTCGATGCGGCCTTCCTCGACGGTGCCGGTGCCGTGCAGGTCGACATAGATCGACAGCGGTTCGGCGACGCCGATCGCATAGGAGAGCTGGATCGTGCAGCGACGCGCGAGCCCGGCGGCAACGATGTTCTTGGCGAGGTAGCGGGTGATATACGCCGCCGACCGGTCGACCTTGGTCGGATCCTTGCCGCTGAACGCGCCGCCGCCGTGCGGGCTGGCGCCGCCATAGGTGTCGACGATGATCTTGCGGCCGGTCAGACCGGCGTCGCCGTCGGGGCCGCCGATCTCGAAACGGCCGGTCGGGTTGATGTGATAGACGGTGTTTGCGGTAAGCAGTTCGGGAGGGAGCACGTCGGCAATGACGCCCAGGACATATTTGCGCAATTCGATGTATTTTGCTTCGTCACCCTCGCCATTGTGAAAGAAATAGCCCGGAATATGCTGGGTCGACACGACAATCGCGGTCGCCTCGACCGGGCGCTCGTTGGCGTAACGCAGGGTGACCTGGCTCTTTGCATCGGGCTCGAGGAACGGTGCCGTCCCGGCCTTGCGGTCGGCGGCCATGCGTTCGAGGATCTTGTGGCTGTAATCAAGCGTCGCGGGCATCAGATCGGGGGTTTCGTCCGATGCGTAACCGAACATGATACCCTGGTCGCCCGCGCCTTCGTCCTTGTCACCGCTCTCGTCGACACCCTGCGCAATATGCGCCGACTGACCGTGAAGATTGTTTTCGAAGCGGAAGGTGTTCCAATGGAAGCCGCTCTGCTCGTAACCAATTTCGCGAACCGTGTTGCGGACCGTAGCCTCGATTTCCTCGAGCGCGCCGGGCGCCCATTCGTCATTCTCGAACACGCCCTTGCAGCGGATTTCACCTGCAAGGACGACGAGTTGGGTGGTGGTCAGCGTTTCGCAGGCGACGCGCGCTTCGGGATCCTTCGACAGGAACAGGTCGACGATCGAATCGCTGATCTGGTCAGCCACCTTGTCGGGATGCCCTTCGGACACGCTTTCGGAGGTGAACAGGAAGCTATTGCGCATGGGGGAGCCTTTTAGGGATCAAATATAAAGGAAGCTTTATGTCGCTGCGCTGTTAGCGTCCGCGACGGCGAAAGGCAATGGCTGCGGCGAGTAACAGCAGCGCAAATCCGACCGGCAGCATGTTGCCATGGCGCGCGAACAGCGTCGGGGCATGCGCGGGCGGAACGATGGTGTCGATCCGTCCCGCGGCGTGCATCGGCAGCGATTCGCGCACCCGGCCGTCGGCATCGATCACCGCGCTGATCCCGGTCGGGGTGGCGCGGATGACGGGCAGCCCTTCCTCGATCGCGCGCAGCCGCGCCTGCGCCAGATGCTGCGGCGGGCCCCAGCCACCGAACCACGCGTCGTTCGACGGGTTGAAGATGAAATCGGGGCGGTGGTCGCGGTCGACGACCTGCCCCGAAAAGATGATCTCGTAACAGATTTGCAGCCCCGCGCGGCCGAAGGCGCCGAGGTCGAGCGTGCGTGCACCCGGACCCGGCCAGAAATCGATATCGCCGGGGGCGAGCCGCGACAGGCCGATCGCCGACAGCACCGGGCGCAGCGGCAGATATTCGCCATAAGGCACCAGATGCGCCTTGTCATAACGCGGGCCGAGGGTGCCGTCAGCGTGGACGGTCATCACCGCGTTGCGCGCGCCGACGACGTCGCCCGTCTTGTCGAGTTCGAGCTTGAGCGCGCCGAGCAGCATCAGATCGCCGGGGTTCATCAGCGCAGTCAACCGCGCCCGCGCCGCAGCGGGCGAACGGTCGTAATAGGGCAGCGGATAGCCCGCCTCAAGATAATCGGGCACCGCCGCCTCGGGCCACAGGATCAGCCGCGGCGTATCGTCCTTCGGCGCGGTCAGCCGCGCCAGCTTGGCGAAATTGGCATCGGCCTTGGCCCCGACCCATTTGTCCTGCTGCCCGACATTGGGTTGAACGACGGTGATGGGGATTCCGTCTTTGGCCGTTTCGGACGCTTCCGGTCGGACCCAAGGTGCCGCTACGAATATTACAAGCACGGTGACGACCGTCGCGATCCGCATCTTCGTTGTGATATTCGAAGATTTCGAGCACCATGCCTGCGCAAATTGCGTCAATTCGCCAGCAAGATAGATTGCTACGCCAGCGAGGCCGTAGGTGCCAATTCCGACGGAAAACCAAGCCAATACTTCTGTCGGTACCAGTGTGACGCCTAGCGGATTCCACGCAAAGCCGGTGAATACCCAGCTGCGCAGCCATTCAGTGAGCGTCCAAAATGCCGCAAAGGCGAGGATGAAGGACAGCGTCGCTCCCGCAAAGACGGGGGCCGTTGGCGATTTATCCGGCGTCGTAGGTGCGGGGCCGCCAGCGGCCGTGCCGGGAGTCACGTGCCTCCCGACACCCTTCGCGGCGGCGACGAATTTCGTCACAGCCCAAGCTCCCCACGCCGCCAGCGCCGGATATACCGCCAGATACAACGCCAGCAGCACCACCGCGATCCACCCCAGCCACGCGGGCATCGCTGCCTGATAGGTAAAGGCCGTCGCGATCCAGTTCAGACCGACGACAAAATGCCCGACCCCGAATGCCCAGCCGATGCCGAACGTTCGCCAGCCCCTGGGGCTGCGTGCGACCAGCGCCATCCAGCCCGCAAGCGCGAGCAAGGTCAGCGGCCAGAGGTTTAGGGGAGCAAATCCGGTCGCCGAAACGGCGCCGAGCGCGAGAGCAATCAGCTTGGGCCAGCGGTCGGCAAAAGCGGCGATGCGGGGGGATAGCGCGGTCACGCGCGCTGCTTTAGCCGGGCGGCCACGTGCTCACTAGAGCATATATTTCATCTTGATCGCCTGACGCGTGTCACCGGTGATCGCGAAGCTGGCCGATTTGAACTTGGGCGCCCCCATGCCGATCGCGGGATTGCGCGAAAAGCCGAATCCTTCCTTGGGCATGAACAGCGCCATATCCATCTTGTTGTTGCTGTTTTCGTCGTGGACGACGGCGACCGCATAGGTGCCGTCGGCGGGGGCAGCGATGCTGAAATGACCCGCATTTGTGGCTTTCACTGCCAGCCGCACCGACGCCTTGTCCTTGCTGCAATCGGGAAAGGCCTTGGGGTTGGCGGTCAGGCAGACGAGCAGCTGTCCCTTGGTGCTGCGCAGCCCGGTGACGCTGACGTCAACCGTTGGGCTGGGCGCCGGCGGCGGCGCGCTCGCGGCGGCGGTGAGCAGCGGCAAAATCGCCAAGGCCAATATCGGTGCCGCACATCTTGTCCCAAAAACGGAAATAAAGCCCATAATTCCCCCGGTACGCGGCGTGATGCTGTTCATGGTGGGTCGCCGTTATCAGCCACCGTCCGACTGGTCCATGAACAAGCGCGCGCGGAAACATTTCCCACCCCATATGATTGCCGACCCCCATCACCGTCATGATCGCCAGCACCAGCCCCAGCACCGCGACATGGATCGGGATCAGGAACACCAGCGCGGGGATGACCACCGCGCCGGTGGTCGCCTCGATCGGATGAAAGCTCATTGCCGCCCAGGCGGTCGGCGGGCGGCTGTCATGGTGCACCGCATGCGCGATACGGAAGGGGCGCGGCCGGTGCATCCAGCGGTGGGTCCAGTAGAACCAGCCGTCGTGCGCGAGCAGATAGGCGAACAGGCTGACCGGCAGATACCAGAGCGGCCAAGCATCGACGTCGGTATAGATGCGTGTCCAGCCGTGCGCCTGCCACCCCCATGCGACGATGCCCGCGGGAATCCCGTAAATCGCGGCGCTGGCAAGGCTCCAGCCGATCTCGCGCCGCATCTGCGGTTCCAGCCCGCGATAGAGGCCGGGGTGCTTCCAGCGCGTCGCCAGCGCAAAACCGCCGCTGCTGATCAGGTAGCGGACCCCAACGATTGCGGTCATCGCCAGCGCAGAGAAAATGATCGCTTCCATGCACGAAGCGATAGCCGCCCGCGCGCGCGGCGGCTAGGGCGGACGCATGACCGCTGCCGAACCCGATTATTGCGACATCGCCATCGTCGGCGGCGGGCTGGCTGGCGGGCTCGCGGCGCTGGCGCTGGCGGCAAAGCGCCCGGCGCTCGATGTGCGGCTGATCGAACCCGATGCGATCGGCGGCAACCATATCTGGTCTTTCTTCGACAGCGACATCGCCAAGCGCGATCGCTGGCTCGTTGCGCCGCTCGTCCGCTATCATTGGGACAGCTATGACGTCGCCTTTCCTGCGCGCGCGCGCCGGGTGCGAATGGGCTATAAAAGCATCACCGGCGAAGCGCTGGCCGAAGCGGTCGCCGCGGCGCTGCCGCCGGGGCGGATGATCGCCGACCGGGCCAAGCATGTCGCGCCCGACCATGTGTTGCTGGCGCGCGGCGGGCGCTTGTCGGCCAAGCATGTCATCGACGCGCGCGGCACCGGGAAACTGGCGATGCTCGACTGCGGCTGGCAGAAATTCGTCGGCCAGGCGCTGACGGTCGAGGGCGGACATGGCATCGAACGGCCCGTCGTGATGGACGCGACCGTCGAACAGCTGGACGGCTATCGCTTCGTCTATCTGCTCCCCTTCGATGCCGAAACGGTCTTTGTCGAGGACACCTATTACAGCAACGACGCCGATCTGGACGTTGCGGCGGTGCGCGATCGGATCGCCACCTATGCCGCGCGGCGTCAGTGGAACGTCACCGCGGTGACGCGCGAGGAAACCGGGGTGCTGCCGGTGGTCGTCGCGGGCGATTTTGACCGGCTGTGGCCGCAGATCGACCGGGTGGGCCGCATCGGGGTGCGCGCCGGGGTGTTCCACGCGATGACCGGCTATTCGCTGCCCGACGCGGTGCGAACCGCCGCGGCGCTGCCGGCACTGATCGATCGCGGCAATCTTGGCGCGCGGCTCCGCGCCCGCGCGGCGGGGTCGTGGCGCCGCCAGCGTTTCTACCGCATGCTCGGCGCGATGCTGTTCCGTGCCGCCGATCCGGGCGATCGTTACCGCATTTTCCAGCGTTTCTACGGCCTTGCCCCCGGCCTGATCGCGCGCTTTTACGCGGGGCGATCGAACGCCGCCGACAAATTGCGCATCCTGGCAGGCAAGCCGCCCGTATCTCTTCGCCGCGCGATTGCGGCGCTGTCAAAACTGGACTGGAAATGACCCGTACCGCCATTGTCATCGGCGCCGGTTTCGGCGGCTTGGCGCTCGCCATCCGGCTGCAATCGGCCGGGGTCGCGACGACGATCGTCGAGGCCCGCGACAAGGCGGGGGGGCGCGGCTATCACTGGCAGCGGCAGGGTTTCACCTTCGACGCCGGGCCGACGGTGATCACCGACCCGCCGTGCCTGCAGGAATTATGGGCGCTCAGCGGACAGGACATGGCCGCCGATGTGACGCTCGACCCGGTGATGCCCTTTTACCGGCTCAACTGGCCCGACGGGACGAATTTCGATTATTCGAACGACGACGCCGCGCTGAATGCCGAGATCGCGAAGCTCAATCCCGCCGATGTCGCGGGGTACGAGAAATTCCTGACCTATTCGAAGGGGGTGTATGAGGAGGGCTATGTCAAGCTCGGCTCGGCGGCGTTCCTCGACTTTTCCTCGATGATCAAGGCGGCGCCGGCGCTGATGAAGTATCAGGCGTGGCGCAGCGTCTATTCGATCGTGTCGTCTTATGTGCAGGACGAACGGCTGCGGCAGGCGCTGTCGTTCCACACCCTGCTGGTCGGCGGCAATCCGATGAACACCAGTTCGATCTATGCGCTGATTCACACGATCGAAAAAGAGGGCGGCGTGTGGTTCGCGCGCGGCGGGACGAACAAGCTGGTCGCGGGCATGGTGGCGCTGTTCGAGCGGCTGGGCGGGACGATCCGCCTTGCCGATCCGGTGACGAAGATCGAGACGCAGGGCGACCGCGCGACCGCGGTGCAGACCGCGAGCGGCTGGCGCGGCGAAGCCGACATGATCGCATCGAACGGCGACATGATGCACAATTATGCCGCGCTGCTGTCGGACCACCCCCGCGGGAAAAAGGCGGCGAAGTCGCTGAACCGCAAACGCTGGTCGCCGTCGCTGTTCGTCGTCCATTTCGGGGTGAAGGGCGATTATCCCGATATTGCGCATCACAGCATCCTGTTCGGGCCGCGTTACAAGGGACTGCTCGACGACATCTACAAGAATGGCGTCGTGCCCGATGATTTCTCGCTCTATCTCCACCACCCGACCGCGACCGACAAGGCGATGGCGCCCGCTGGCTATTCGACCTTCTACGTCCTTGCCCCGGTCGCGCATCTGGGCAAGGCAAAGGTCGATTGGGACGGCGCCTTTGGCCAGCAATTCGCCGATGCGATATTGGACGAGGTCGAGGCGCGGGTGCTGCCGGGGCTGAGGGCGAACCTCGCAACCAGCTTTCACTACACCCCTGCCGATTTCGGCCGCGACCTGTCGGCGCATCTCGGCAGCGCGTTCAGCCTGGAGCCGGTGCTGTGGCAAAGCGCGTGGTTCCGGGCGCACAACCGCGACGATGTGATTTCCAATCTTTACTTCGTCGGCGCCGGGACGCATCCGGGTGCAGGAATCCCGGGGGTCGTCGGCAGCGCCAAAGCGACTGCGAAGCTAATGCTGGAACAATAACCCGTTCGCCCTGAGCTTGTCGAAGGGCCGTTCTTCCTTCAAAGCGCGAAAAGACAAGGACAGGGCTTCGACAAGCTCAGCCCGAACGGATTTTGGAGTAGCTTCGTTTCATGAAACGTCTTGCCGTCTATTGCGGGTCCGCGACCCCCGACGATCCGATCTATATCGAAACCGCGCGCCATGTCGGGCGCACGCTGGCCGAGCGGGGCATCGGCGTCGTTTATGGCGGCGGCCGGCTCGGGCTGATGGGTGCGGTCGCCGATAGCGCGCTGGACGCGGGCGGCGAGGTGATCGGGATCATTCCCGAAGCGCTCGTCGGCGCCGAGGTCGCGCACCGCGGCTGCACCGAATTGCACGTCGTATCGGGGATGCACGAACGCAAACGCATGTTCACCGACCTGTCCGACGGCTTCCTGACCATCCCCGGCGGGGTCGGGACGATGGACGAATTGTGGGAAGCGATCAGCTGGGCGCAGCTCGGCTATCACAGCAAACCGGTCGGACTGCTCAACGCCGCAGGTTTCTACAACGACCTGATCGCGTTCAACCAGAATATGATCGAGGTCGGTTTCATTCGCCCTGCGCATGCCGGGATCATGATCGTCGACGCCGGGCTCGACGATCTGCTCGACAAGATGGCGACGTACGAACCCCATGCCCCGATCTTTGCGATGAAGGCCGACGATCTGTAATGCAGGCGGCGGGCGTCTACGATGCGAACGCCCTGCACGGTTTTGCGCATGACAGCATTGTGCGCGGGTCGAAAAGCTTTGCGCTGGCCAGCCAGTTGTTCGACCGCGAAACGCGCGAGCGGGTGTGGCTGCTCTATGCGTGGTGCCGCGCCGCCGACGACCTGACCGACGGGCAGGATCATGGCGGCGCGATGGCGCAGGATCATGATGCCAAGGCGGCGCTCGCCCGCATTCGCACCCTGACCGACGCCGCCTTTGCCGGGCAGCCGACCGGCGACCCGGCGTTCGACGCGCTCGGCTTTCTGCTCACCGAGGTCGCGATCCCGCGCGCCGTGATCGACGATATTATCGCGGGCTTTGCGCTCGACGCCGACGACTGGCGGCCGCGCAGCGAGGCCGATCTGCTGCGCTATTGCTATCATGTCGCGGGCGCGGTCGGCGTGGCGATGGCGCTGGTGATGGGGGTCGACCCTGCTGACGAGGCGACGCTCGACCGCGCCAGCGACCTTGGCATCGCGTTCCAGCTCGCCAACATCGCCCGCGACGTCGCCGAGGATGCCGCCGCCGATCGCTGCTATTTGCCGATGGAGTGGATGGTCGAACTCGATATTCCGCCGGGCCAGCACATGCATCCCGCCTTTCGCGGGCGGTTGACGGTGATGGCGAAATGGCTTGCCGAAATGGCCGCGGAATATGAGGCGTCGGCGCGCTGGGGCGCCCGCAAACTGCCCCCGCGCAGCCGCTGGGCAGTGCTCGCCGCCGCGGGCATCTATGGCGACATTGCGCGCGAGGTGCGCGCCCGCGGCGATCATGCGTGGGACCGCCGCGCCAGCACGACGCGGCTCGCCAAGCTCGGCTGGATCGCGCGCGCCGGCTGGTCGGTGCTGCGCCGCCCGCCGGGACACCGGATCAGCCGCGACGGGCTGTGGACGCGCCCGCGGAGCGGGGCGCCGCCGCCGGACTCCGCCGTATGACCGAACTCGAATGGGTGGCCGCGGCGCTGGTCCTGATCAACGTCGCGCTCGTCGCGCTGCGCAGCGTGTGGAACTACCCGTTCGCACTCGCCGCGGTCAGCCTTTACGCGGCCGTTTTTTATGATGCGCGGCTGTATAGCGACATGGTTTTGCAGGGCTTTTTCTTCGCGCTCAATCTCTATGGCTGGGCGAGCTGGCTCCGCGCAAAGGACGACAGCGGCGTGCCGGTCGGCTGGATGGGCGCGGCGTCGCGTCAGAGCTGGGCTGCGGTAACGATCGTCGCGTGGGTCGCGTGGAGCTCTGCGATGGATCGCTACACCGATGCCGTCGCCCCGTGGATCGACGGCGCGATCGCGATGCTCAGTGTCACCGCGCAATGGCTGCTCGCGCGTCGGCGCGTCGAAAGCTGGTTTCTGTGGATCGTCGTCGACCTGATCGCGATCCCGTTGTTCGCGTGGCGCGGTCTTTACGCGACCAGCGCGGTCTATGTCGTGTTGCTCGGCCTGTCGATCGACGGGCTGATCCAGTGGCGCCGCGCCGCGGCAACGGGCAGGGTGGTGCTATGACCCGCCATATCTGCTTTCACGGCGCCGAAAGCACCGGCAAATCGACGCTGGCGCCGCGCCTTGCACTCCGGCTCGGCGGGCTGGTCGTCCCCGAATTTGGCCGCACCTATGCCGAGGCCAATGGCACCGACCTCGACGACATCGACCTGCTCGCGATCTTCGACGGGCATATCGCGGCGACCCGCGCGGCGCTGGCGCAAAACCCCGACTGGCTGATCTCCGACACCGACGCGCTGATGACGCAGGCATGGGCGATCATGCTGCTCGGCCGCCGCCTGCCCGAAATCGATCTGTGGGACGATGTCGCGGACCTTTATCTGGTCCCGGCGATGGACCTGGCGTGGCAGGAGGACGGCACCCGCCTGTTCGGCAGCGACCTGGCGCGGCGGCAATTCATGGACGTCGCGATCGGCGAGCTCGACCGCCGAAAGCTGAAATGGGCCTGGGTCGAGGGCGACGGCGACGCGCGCCTGCACAGTGCGCTGGCGGCGATTGACGCGGCGGGGTTGGGGTGAGCGACGCTTCGACGGCGTGGATGGCGGGTTTGGGGTGGGGGGCGGCCATCTGCGATGTTGCTGTTCCCCGGCGAAGGCCGGGGTCCAGAGCGCCATCACGCGACGCTTGCGTTTGAACGCTCTGGGCCCCGGCCTTCGCCGGGGAACAGCTAGTTGCGGTCGAAACCCGACGGCCCGCCTGCTACCGCGCGTAAGCGTCGCGCAATTCGCGCTTCAACACCTTGCCGATCGGGCTGCGCGGCAGTTCGTCCACGACGGTGATGCCGCTGAGCCGCTGGGTCTTGCCGACCTTGGCGTTGCAGAGTGCGCGCACCGCCTCGGCATCGGCGCCGGGTTTCAGCACGACGAAAGCCACCGGGGTTTCGCCCCACTCCTCGCTCGGCATGCCGACCACCGCGGCCTCGACGACGCGGTCGTCGGCAAGCAGGATCGCTTCGAGGTCGCTGGGGAAGATGTTGAAACCGCCCGAGATGATCATGTCCTTGGCGCGGTCCATCAGGGTCAGGAACCCGTCCTCGTCGATCCGCCCGATGTCGCCGTGGCGATAGAAGAGATTTCCCTCGCTGTCGTACCAGTGCATCGCCTTGGTCGCGTCGGGGCGATTGTTGTACCCCGTCATCATGGCGGGCGAGCGGCCGACGACTTCGCCGACCGACCCCTGTGGCAGTTCGTTGCCGTCCTCGTCGATCACTTTCGCGACATGCCCCGGCGCGGGCTTGCCGACGGTGTGGAGCTTGTCGGGAAATTGATGCGCTTCGAGAATGAAGGCGGCGCCGCCCTCGGTCATTCCGTAAATTTCCACCAGCCCGCCGGGCCAGCGCGCGAGCACGTCGGCCTTCAATGCGGCGGGGAAAGGCGCCGAGGTGCAATATTTGACGACGAAGCTGGAGAGGTCGAAGTCGCCGAAATCCTCCAGCGCCATGATGCGGCGATATTGCACCGGGACCAGCATGGTGTTGGTCGCGCGCTCGCGCGCCGCCAGTTCCAGAAATCCGCGCGCGTCGAATTTCTTCATCAATACGGTCTGCCCGCCCGACCCGACGGTCGGCATGAAACTGGCCATCGTCGTGTTCGAATAGAGCGGGGTCGACAGGATCGTTACCGCATTGGCGCCATAGGCGGGGGCGCCGCGGATGATATGCTGCCAGCGCATCGCGTGGCTGTGGATGATCCCCTTTGGCGTGCCGGTCGTCCCCGATGAATAGATGATGTTGAACCCGTCTTCGGGGCGGATATCGACGTGGGTTGGTTTGGCGCCTGCCAACGCCAGCCAGGCGTCGAGCGGGGTGCCAGCATCGCCGCCGTCCATCGCGATCAGGTCGCTGGCGGTGATTACCTGCCCTTGCAGGCTCGCCCGCGCGGCGCTGTCGAGGAAAAGTTGGCGCGCGCCGGTGTCGGCGATCATCGCCGCCATCTGCTCGCCCGTGGCGCTGTTGGTGACCAGCCCCGCGACCCCGCCGGCGCGCAGCGTGCCCAGGATGACCGCCATCTGCTCGACGCTGTTGAGCCCCGCGATCGCGGTGCGATCGCCCTTGGCAAAGCCGTCCTGCTGTAACCGCGCGGCGATTCGGTCGGTCAATTGATCCAGTTCGGACCAGCTCAGTCGCCGCGCCGCGTCGGCAGCCGCTACGGCATCGGGACGTTCCGCGGCATGGGCACGGACAAGGTCGGGCAGGGTGGCGAAGTCGCCGTCAAGCATTTCGATACTGGTCATGGCCCAGGGTTAGCACAGCCGAAAGGCGGTGCAATGCCGGTGGGGCGGCGGCGCGATTGGGCTCTGACCCTCGCTGTTGCGACGACGACGGGGATTGCGGATGACATCATCGGGTCTGGCGGAAACCGGCGACAGGAAATTGCTTGTCGCGCTCTATCATCCCCGCGCGCCGCGCGCGGCCGTGCTGCGCGGCGCGATCGAGGCCGCCGGATGTGCGGCGCGGATATTGCCGCCGCAGGCCAACGGCCTGCGACCCTGGGTCGATGGCTGTTTCGACCTGCTGCTGATCAACCCGTTTCTCGATTGGCAGGAACCCGCCGAATTCATTCGTCTGGCGCGATCGATCGCGGGCCGACGGCCGCTGCTCGTCGTATCGGATCGTAATTCGCTCGCCGAGCGGATGCTGGCGCTCGGTGCTGGCGCCGACGACGCCGTCGGCTGGACCGGAAATACGCCCGAGGTGATCGCCCGGATCGCCAGCCTGCTCCGGCGCAGCCGCATTGCCGCTGGGCAGCTGGGTGAGGGCGAGCTGCGCATCGACCTGATCGACCGGCGGGTCGAGCGCGCGGGGCGGTTGATCCGCCTGCCGCTGCGCGAATTCGACCTGCTGGCGAATCTGGCGCGCGTCCCCGACCACCCGATTTCGCGCGCGGCGCTGCTCAAGGCGGTGTGGCGGATCGATTTCGATCCCGGCACCAACCGCGTCGAGGTGCATATGTCGCGGCTGCGCGCCAAGGTCGATCGGGGTTTCGCCTGGCCGATGCTGCGGACGGTGAAGGGGCGGGGCTATGCGCTGCGGTCGCGGCCCGATTAGGCGCGGCGACGCAGCCTCGCTTGACCGAAAGTTTCAGGTTGCTACTGATCTTCGACATAAGAAATCAACGATTCCGGAGATGATGGCCCGATGCACCCTTCCGTCCATGCCCGCAGCAACCCTGAAAAACCCGCGATTATCGTCGCCGAGACGGGCGAAGCGATCAGCTATGGCGCGCTCGACGCCGCGTCGAATCGCGCCGCGCAGCTGTTTCGCGCCCACGGGCTGGGGCATGAGGATGTCGTCGCTTTCATGCTCGAAAACACGCCGCATTATTATGGGCTGACCTGGGGCGCGCAGCGTTCGGGGCTGCGCTATGTCTGCATCTCGTCGCGGCTGACGCAGGACGAGACCGACTATATCCTCGAAAATTCGGGCGCGAAGATGCTCGTCGTTTCGGCCAGCCTGGGCGACGCGGCGCAGCAGCTGACAACCGGGATCACGCGCTTCGCCATGGGCGGCGACCTTGCCGGCTGGGCCAGCTGGGAAGATGCGGTTGCGGCGATGCCGGCGACCCCCGTCGCGGACGAACGCGCCGGGGTCGACATGCTCTATTCATCGGGGACGACCGGGCGGCCCAAGGGGGTGCGCGTGCCGCTGCCCGAGGACGCCGCAATCGATGCGGCCAACAGCCTCGTCATGCTCGCCTCGGCGGTGTTCCAGATCAACGCCGACAGCATCTACCTGTCGCCGGCGCCGCTCTATCACGCCGCGCCGCTGCGCTGGTCGATGACGATCCACCGGCTGGGCGGCACCGTCGTCCTGATGAAGAAATTCGATCCCGAAGCGGCGCTCGCCTATATCGAAAAATATCGCGTCAACGCCAGCCAGTGGGTGCCGACCCATTTTGTGCGGATGCTCAAACTGCCCGACGACACCCGGGCGCGCTACGACAGTTCGTCGCTCAAGGTCGCGATCCACGCCGCGGCGCCGTGTCCGGTGCCGGTCAAGCAGGCGATGATCGACTGGTGGGGGCCGGTCTTGTTCGAATATTATGCCGGGTCGGAGGGCAATGGCATGACCTTTATCTCCAGCCCCGACTGGCTGACCCACAAGGGCAGCGTCGGCCGCCCGATTCTGGGCGCGGTGCATATCGTGGGCGAGGATAATGAAACCGAGCTTGGGCCGAATGAAGAAGGCGCGGTCTTTTTCGAAAGCGAGAATGTCTTCGAATATCATGGCGATAATGAAAAGACCGCGTCGAGCCGCAATTCGCGGGGCTGGTCGACGCTGGGCGATGTCGGCAAGGTCGACGACGAAGGTTTCCTGTATCTGACCGACCGCAAGAGCTTCATGATCATCTCGGGCGGGGTGAATATCTATCCGCAGGAAATCGAAAATCATCTTGTCACCCATCCGAAGGTTGCCGACGTCGCGGTGGTCGGCGGACCGCACGACGAAATGGGCGAAGAAGTAATCGCGGTGATCCAGCCCGCCGACATGGCTGATGCCACCGATGCGCTGCGCGACGAGCTGATCGGCTACGCGCGCGAGAAATTGTCGGGCGTGAAAATCCCGCGCCGCATCGACTTCATGGAGGCGCTGCCGCGGCACGACACCGGCAAGCTCTACAAGCGCCTGCTGCGCGACCAATATTGGGCGAAAGAGAAAGCGTGATGCCGCGTCGGCTGGAGTTTTTCTTCGATCTTTCGTCGCCCTGGACCTATCTGGCGTTCACCAATGTCCAGGCGATCATCGCGCAGAGCGGGGCGGCTGCGACCTTTCGGCCGATTCTGGTTGGCGGGGTGTTCAACGCGGTCAACCAGGGCGTCTATGCGGCGCGCGAACAGGCCGACAACCGCAAGCTCCAGCACAGCTGGAAGATATTGGGCGACTGGGCGCGGCTGGCCGGGGTTGCGATGAATTTCCCCTCGCAATGGCACCCGGCAAAGAGCGTCAACGCGATGCGCTTTGCCGCCGCGCTCGAGGATGACCAGCCGGCGCTGATCGCCTTTTCGCGCGCCGCGTTCGCCGCCTATTTTGGCGCCCAGGACAATCTGGACGATCCCGACGTGCTCGAAGCGGCGGCGGCGACGGCGGGGCTCGACGGCGCCGCGATTCGCGCCGCGGCCGCGAGCGATCCGGTCAAGGCGCGGCTGCGCGCCAATACGGACGAGGTGATCGCGCGCGGCGGTTACGGATCTCCGTCCATGTTCGTCGATGGCGACGATATGTATTTCGGCAACGACCAATTGCCGCTCGTCGAAGCGGCGCTGCGCCGCTGAACATGAAGGATTCTCCTATGCAAGACCGGATTTCGATCACCATGCTGGGCGGCGGCATCGCCGACGTCCGGCTGATCCGCGCTGACAAGATGAACGCGCTCGACCCCGCAATGTGGGCGGCGCTGGCCGAGGCGATCGACACGCTCAAAGCCATGGCGGGGCTGCGCGTCGTCGTGCTGTCGGGCGAGGGCCGCGCCTTTTGCGCCGGGCTCGACCTCGCCAGCCTGGGCGGCGAGCGCGCGCCGGGGACGAGCAGCACCGGCGGCAGCCTGAACGAACGCGCGCACGGGATTGCCAACGGCCCGCAATATGCCGCGTGGGGCTGGCGCGAAATTCCGGTGCCGGTGATCGCGGCGGTGCATGGGGTGGCGTTCGGGGCGGGCAGCCAGATCATGGCCGCCGCCGACATTCGCATCGTCCATCCCGACACGCGGATCGCGATCATGGAAATGCGCTGGGGGCTGGTCCCCGACGTCGCCGGGATGGCGTTGTGGCGCACGCAGGTCGCCGACGATGTGCTGCGCGAGATGATCTATACCAACCGCGAATTCAACGGGTCGGAGGCCAAGCTGCTCGGCTTTGCGACGCATGTTTCGGACGATCCGCTGGCCAGGGCGATGGAGCTGGCCGCGGTGATCGCCGACAAGAATCCCGACGCGATCCGCGGTGCCAAGCGATTGTGCAACATGCTCGCCGATGCAAGCGACGCAGAGATTTTGCAGGCCGAAAGCGACGAGCAGGTGAAGGTCATCCGCACGCCGAACCAGATGGAGGCGGTGATGGCGGGGATGCAGAAGCGGCGGCCGAATTTCGTGGATTGAGCAGAAAACCTAAACCCGTTCGCATCGAGCGAAGTCGAGATGCCCATCGTCGGCGCACGACCTAAGGGTGTCTCGACTTCGCTCGACACGAACGGATTTAGAGATGGGTCAAAAACCGCACCGCATTGTCCCAGTCGCGCTTGTGCGCGGCGCGTTGCGCTTGCGCCTGCGCATCGGCGCCCCAGCGACGTTCTTGATAAAGTTCGTCCAGGCTGACCGCGTCCCACAGGGTCTCGGCGTCAAACGCGTCCTCGACCCGCGCCAGCCCGGCGACCAGCGATCCGCCGATGGTGACGAGCGGGGTCAGCGCGGTCATCCGCCACGGATCGATCGCGAACACCGCATCACGCAGCGCCGCGACCGTGGCCGCCGGCTGATCGATCGGGAGGATCCCCCGCGTGATCGCAAATTCGATTCCATAACGCGCCTCGGCCCAGGCGAGCAGCGGATTCCACGCCGCCGCCTGTTCGGCCTGCAGCGCCGGATCGCGGTCGTCGCGATAACAGAAGAGGTCGGTGGCGGCATAAGCGGCGATCGGTTCGGCAAAGGCGGCCGGGTCGGGGGCCGCGAGGTCGATCGCGGCATTGGCGAGCCCGGTCATCGGCATCGCGCCGGGATCGATCGTTTCGCCGACATGGCGCCATTCGGCGGCGATCGATTCAGCCAGGGCGGCGCTGGCGACCGCCAGCGGCGCGCGTTGCGGGGTGCGCACGGGCCGTCCGTCGAGCGCGATCCCCCAGCCGCCGTCTTCGGTGGCGACGGCGACCTCTTTCCAGAAGCGTTTCACGGGTTTTTGGGCGAACGCCAGCGGCGCGCGAGCAACAACGGCATCACCGCGAAATCGAACACGCCGACCAGTACGATCGCGACGCCGATCCAGCGGTCGGTCGGCTGCCCCGCCAGCGAAAAGCCGCCGCTGATCAGGATGAAGCCAATCGCGACGAACGCCACGCCCATCAGCCGCATGATGGTGATCGCAAGAAAGCGTTTTTTGGCGAGTGCGTCGTCGGCCTGGGTCATACGCCCGCCTTATCGCCGCCGAGGTGGCGCATCAACTGCGCGAGCGCGCCATGACCGCTCGCCTCGACCCCCGCGATGACCCGGTCCCGCTCGTCGGGAGATTTGTTCTGCGACAGCTTGATCGTCGGGCGCCACGCGGTGACCCGCAGCTCGAAACCGACGATCGCCCCCGTCATCTTGCTGAACAGCGCGGGGTTCATCTTGTCGCGCGTCCATGGCGGATTGGCGCCGACGCGCGCTTCGTGGTTTGCCGACAACGTGTCGAGCTGCGCGATCAGCGCGGCATCGTCGAGCTTGCTGACGACGCCCTCCATTTCGATCGCGACATAGTTCCACGTCGGCACCTGATCGGCATCGGCATACCAGCTCGCGCTGACATAGGCGTCGGGCCCCTGCACGACGGCGAGCGCATTCGCCCCACCCAGATGGCGGGTCAGCGCATTGCCGCGCGCAAGGTGGAATTGCAGCGTGGCGCGATCGTCGCTCAGCACCACCGGCGCATGCGCGACGCGCGGCCCGTCGGGGGTGGCGGCAAAGATCGCAGCAAAACCGATCTCGCGGACCAGCAGTTCGGCAAGATCGTCCTGTCGCGGGCGAAAGGCGGCGTTCGGGTGCATCAGCTGGCCCGGGGCGGACGGGCGGGATGTTTCTTGGCGCTCGGCTTCTTGCCCGCAGGCTTGTCGACCGCTGGCTTCTTGGGCGCTGGCTTCCCGGGTTTTGCCTTGGCTTTCGGCTTGGGCTTGCCGACAAAGTCGGTCGGCTTGCCCTCGGCGGAGCGACCGCGCCGTTCGCCGCGCCGCGCCTTGCGGATCTGCTTGCTGTGCGCTTTCGCTTGCGCCTTCAGCGCCGATTTCGGCGGCGGGCCTTTTTCAACGGCGTCGATGCCGATCTCGCCGAGCAGCAAATCAAAGCCCAATGCGTCGAGGCTGGCGGCGAAATGTTCGGGCACCTCGGCCTGCACGTCGATCGCGCCGCCATCGGGGTGATCGATGCGCAGCCGGCGGCTGTGCAGGTGCATCTTGCGGCTGATCGTCCCGGTCAGAAACGCGCCCTTGCCGCCATATTTGCCGTCGCCGACAATCGGATGGCCGATCGCCGCCATATGCACGCGCAGCTGGTGGGTGCGCCCGGTCAGCGGCTGCAGTTCGACCCACGCGGCGCTGTTGCCGGCGCGCTCGATCACGCGGTAGCGCGTCTTCGACGGCAGGCCGCTGTCGTGAACATGCATCTTCTCACCGCCCGACCCCGGCTGCTTGGCGAGCGGCAGGTCGATCTCGCCCTGCTGGATGTCGGGTACCCCGACGATCAGCGCCCAATAGGTTTTCTTCGCGCTGCGGTTCGAGAAGCTTTTGGCGAAATAGGCCGCGGCCTTGGGCGTCCGGGCGATCAGCAGCGCGCCCGACGTGTCCTTGTCGAGCCGATGGACGAGCTTGGGCCGCGTCGGCCCGTCGAACTTCAGCGCGTCGAGCAGGCCGTCGACATGCTGTTCGGTCTTGGTGCCGCCCTGCGTTGCGAGTCCCGGCAGCTTGTTGAGCACGATCGCACTCGCGTCGCGGTGGATCAGCATCCCCGTTGCCAGCTCGATGTCGGCGTCGGTCAGCGGGCGGCCTTTGCGCGCCGGGCGCGCCGCGGTTTCGACCGGCGGGGTTGGCATCACCAGCTTTTGCCCCGCCGCGATGCGATCGGATACATCGGCCTTTTTCCCGTCGAGAGTCAGCTGCCCCGACCGCGCCCAGCGCGCGAGCAGCGCGTGCGGTGTGCCCTCACGGTGGCGCTTGAACCAGCGGTCGAGCCGGATGCCGTCGTCTTCTTCGGCGATCGTCGCGCCGTCGAGCTGTGGCTTGGCGCCGGTCATGCCGGCACCTGCCGCATCAGGAACAGGCCGAGCCCGCAGGCGGCGATCGCGCCGATCACCGACGCGAGGACATAGCCGGCCGCCTGAGCGTTTTGGCCGCGTTCGAAAAGCATCCAGAATTCCATGCTGAAAGAGGAAAAGGTGGTGAAGCCGCCGAGGATTCCGACGCCGACGAACAGCCGCGCGGCATCGCCGCCGCCCTCGCCGCGCGCCAGCGCACCGATCAGCAAACCCATCAACAGGCTGCCGACGACATTGATCGCCAGCGTTCCCCACGGAAAGCCGGGGCCGAGCCGCGCGAGCATCGCCTGCCCGACCAGATGGCGGGCACCGGCGCCGATCGCGCCGCCGATCATGACGGGAAACAGGCTGTTCATGACGCTCGCCCTAGCCCGAAACTGGCGCGAGGCATAGCGGGTGCGTTTTGGCTAGGCGTCGGGGCCTGCCAGTGCGGTCGCCGGACGGTCGTGCGCCGCGCGCCAGTCGGCGGGTCGGATAAAGTTGCCCTGCCAGATGCCGCGCCGCTTTGCCTGCGCTTCGGCCTCCTCGACCAGATAGGCGTCGCTGGTCGCCACCGCCCACCCCTGCCGCACCATTTCGGCACCCAGGTCGATGCCGCCTGGAAAGGGGCGGGTGCGGCACGTCGCGAGGCTGCGGTCGTAGCGGTCGCGGGCCGCGACTTCGCAGTGCAGCGGCCCGCCGCCGGCAAGCCTTGCGAGCGCTGCCCGCGCATCATGCCCGCACGGCCAGCGGCTGGCATCACGACGCGCACAATCCTGCCGATATTCGGCCGCGTCGATGCCGGTCAGCCGGATCGTCACCGACCCGTCGTCCTGCCGCACGATCAGGCTGTCGCCGTCGATCACGTGGACCAGCGGCACGATGTGCACGGGTGCGGGCAGCCAGCCCCACGCGGCGATGGCCATGCCGATGAGCAGCAGCAACGCCAGCAACGAGCGAAAGCGCCGCCGCCAGCGCAGCCGCGTGAGCGAGGAGGGGGCAGCAGACATCGCCCTCGCCTGACCCGACCGCCGCGGCTTGGCAAGCGTCAATAATTGATTGACGATGAGAACAAATCATGTCCAAATTGGACCAATTCATTCCGCCCGACGCGTCCCCGACTCGTGCAGCGGCCATCGCCTGGGTCCGTATTGGCGGCAAATGGGAACGAACAAAAGGTGAATGACGCCGAAATGAGGGAATTATCCCCTTCGGACATTTACGGCAGTACCCAGAAAACACGACAATGCGTAGATGGTTATCTATGCTGCTGTTGGCGGGAGCCATCATTTGCGGGACAGCCAGCCCATCAGTCCCATCGGCGGACCAACGGCGCGATTGGCGGCAGGTGTCCGAGATCTGGCTCGAAAACCACGCCTTCCCGCTGCTCGAATGGAACCGGCGGAATGATAACGTGGTATTCCTGTATATTCGCCGAATTGCCCCCGTAAAATGCGCCGACGATAAGGAGCTCTTCCCGGTGCTCACCGAGACTGTGGACGGAGATGCCCGTTTCCTGCGCCGCCCCCGTGCGCTCCAGGTATCGCCCCGGAAAGACAATCAGCGGGTTGACTTCTTCGGGGTCGAGGTCGTTTCCGATCTTCGCGAACTCTTCCCGAAGGCTGGCGATATCTTCGCCCCATTCGCACATGCGATATGCAAGTTTGACCCTCACAGGAGTCTTGCCTTCATTCTCAAAGAGGAATTTGAAATTGGCTTGAAGTTGCCATTCTTCGCTGCCCGCCTTGCGGGACCATGTAACCCCGTCAAGTTTCGAACTGAATATGATCCAAGGCCGTTGAGTTTCCTCGGTAAGTTCGTTCTGGCGCAGCATCGCGGCAGTAGCTTTGCCGGTGTCCTCAACAGCTTGTCGAGTCTGCGTTACCTGTCGCCAGATCAGAAGCGTGCCGAGGCTGGTAATTACGAAAGTCGCCACCGCAGCGACGAACATCCACATAGCCCAAAACGCCATATCCTCTTGGGCGGTCAAATCCCGCAAAACATATGGGCTGGGTTGCTCGGTCTGGGCCTGCTGATCTGCTACAGCGGCTTCCGAACTAGCGGGTGGTTGTTTGAGCGGAAGCGAGACTGCGCCTTTTTGTTCGCTGCCTTGCTTATTCCCGTTGGCGGGTGGCTGGTCGGCATGGCGGTGGTTGGCCTTTTGACCAACTAGGACCTCCGTGCCGTCGCCCCGATTGTTTCCCGTCATTCCCACCCCCATTTGCCCATAGCGACCATATGAGCGATAAGGGCGTAGGAGTCACGATATGCCGGAAACCCAAAACGAACGCTTCGACAAACTTCTAACTGCAATGCTGGCAGGTGATGCGCCTAGCGCGCGAAAGAAGCCATCAAGCGGGGAAGCATCAGATGCGGAACGTGACGCATGTTGTAGCGATACTCAAACTCGCCCAGATACTTCGAAAGATGCTTCTGACTGACGTGGATATGGGTGCCGTTGATCGACCGCTTTAGCTGCGCCCAGAAACCCTCAATCGAGTTTACCGACGTTCCCTGCGCGCCGACATACTGCCCAGCGCTGTGGTTCACTGACATATGATAATATCCCTCACCGCCGACCGTCAGATATGCGCCCGCTTCGTCCGTATGCACGATGCTGTGGCGCTTCACGTTCTCTTTGATGACGGGGAGCAGGGTCGCACGGCGCTGGTTCGGGACAACCTTCGTCATCACCTTTCCGCCGCGTTCCATTAGGCCGATCACGACAGTCTTGTTCGACATGCGGCCTTCTTCGGCTGTCGTTTTGCCGCCAATGATCGTTTCATCGACTTCGACTTGCTTGGTGAAGCCGCCAAGCGGTCCATTGCCGTCCACTGCGCCCATATACTCGCGGATTTGGTGGCACATGCGCCAAGCCGTTTTGTAGGTCACGCCGATCTGGCGCTCGACAGCCTTGGCGGCAACGCCGTTGCGCGTGGTCGTGAACATAAACATCACCGTGAACCAGTCGCGAAGGCTGGTGCGGGTCCGGTCAAAAGGGGTGCCAGCGGTCGGATAGACTTGGTGGCCGCAATACTCGCACACATAGGCGCGGCGGGTCGAGACGCGGTAATAATGGGCGCTCTTGCCGCAACCGGCGCACTCATGGCGATCACCGAAACGCTGGCGCATGATGTGCTCTAGGCAGCTTTCCTCGTTCGGGAACTGCGCTTGGAACTGGCGAAGGGTCGGTGCTTTGCTCATGCCGATTATCTAGCACAAGACCCTAAGTGTCGCAAGGGGATAATTACCCGAAATGACGACATAGTTACGCCAGGGTGGAGCAATGAAACGGGGACAATGAGCATGATGGACCATGAAGCACCGACGCGACGGGACAGCCCGGCCTTTCCTTTGCACCGCCTGGCCGATGCGGGCGCCGGGGCGCCGCCGATGACCGGCGCGCCGGGGCGCGATGGCACGGCGTCGCCCCTGCTGTTCGTCGGCCCGCCGACCGCGCTGCCCGACACGGCGGCGCTTGCCGCGGTGCGGCTGGCCAATATGCTGCCGCCGGCGCGGGCGGCGGGCTATATCCGGCACAGCGGCCTGCTGGATATTGTCTGGCTGGCGGCGGCGGACACGGTCGAGGGCGCGATGCTCGCCGACATCTGCGCCGCGGTGGGCGAACAGGAGTGCCACCTGATTTGCGAAACTTCGCTGACCGCGCTCGACCGGGTGGCGGCGGCGATTCCGGCGGCGCTGCATGTTCAGTTCCTCGTCGATGCCGACCCGACCGACAAGCTGGTCGCGCTGGCGGCGGCGCGGCGCACCCGCCACCGGTTGGTCCACGACGTCGCGCGCGACGATGCGATGGAGCGGATCGACCGGTTGCAGGACGAGGTCGCGCGGATTTCGCGGCTGCTCGCTGATCTGGCCGGGCAGCGCGGCGGGCTGGCCGGTACCCCTACGGGCTTTGCGGCGCGCGGCGAAGACTTGGACGATTATCCGGGGCAGGTGCGCTCGCCGCCGCGCGATTATGCCGCAATCCCGCGCAGCTTTGTTCCCGAAGAGCGCCTGATCGACCGCCAGCGCGCCAAGGCGGTGCGGCGGATGCTGCGCCAGCGGCGGATGCGCGAACAATATTTCCCCGCCGACCTGTTCGCCGACCCGGCGTGGGACATGCTGCTCGACCTCTATGCGGCGCGGCTGGAGCGCCAGCCGGTGTCGGTGTCGAGCCTGTGCATCGCCGCCGCGGTCCCCGCAACCACGGCGCTGCGCTGGATCAAGACGATGACCGACGCCGGGCTGTTCGTGCGCGAGGCCGACCCGCACGATGGCCGCCGCATCTTCATCGCGCTGGCCGAAGCCGCATGCGACGCGCTCGCCCGCTATTTCGAGGCGCTGGAGGAATAGCGGCGCGCTTGCCAGCGCGCCCCGGCTGTGGCAGGGGCGCGCTTCCCCGCCTATGGTGACATTCCGGGGGCGCTTAGCTCAGTTGGTAGAGCATCTCGTTTACACCGAGAGGGTCGGCGGTTCGAGCCCGTCAGCGCCCACCACCGTCTTTTTCCTTTCATCACAAGAATCCGAGATCGAGAGCGGCGGCTCTGCCGCGTGGTCGGTCGATGCGCGATATAATCAAATCATATAGTAATCGGTTGCATTATTATTATTCATATAGACCTGGCCCGATAACCTTCGCTTGTCTGAACCGGGACCGTCAACCCTCGGTCGAGCGTCAGCGCTAAGCGGCGCAACGACCGGTCGGCGGTTGCTCCCGGACGCATGATGGGGGAGGGATTCGATGAACAAGATGATGACCAGGGGCCGCGCCGCGTTGATGTTGGGCGTCGCGACCGCGATGATCAGCCCGCAGGCCGCGATGGCGCAGGATGCGCCGGGCGCGAGCGACGGCGGACTGGAAGAGATTGTCGTGACCGCGCGCAAGCGCGAGGAGAATCTGCAATCGACCCCCATCTCGGTCGCGGCGCTGAGCGGCGATGCGCTAGCCAAGGCCGGGATCGACGAATTTTCCGAAATCGCCAACCGGATTCCCGGCTTCACGCTGAACCCGGACAATGTCTCCGAACCCAATATCTTCCTGCGCGGTATCGGCACCGACATCGAAAGCGCCGCATCGAGCGCGGCGATCGGTTTCTTCCTGAACGACGTCTATCTGCCGCGCGCGCAGGGCACCGCGATCGAACTGTTCGATCTGGAACGCGTCGAAATCGTCCGCGGGCCGCAGGGCACGCTTTACGGCAAGAATGTCGTCGGCGGCGCGATCAATTATATCACCCGCAAGCCGACCGACGAATTTCGCGCCGGCGCCGAAGCGGGGATCGGCAATTATGGCGGCTTTGACGTCAAGGCGAATGTCGCGGGCGGCCTTGGCGAAGGACTGTCGGGCAGCATCGCGGCAACCGCGCGGCGGCATGACGGCTATGCCTTCAACAGCTTCACCGGCAATGACGTCGAGGATCTGACGGCATTCGGCGCCTTGGGGCAGTTGCGCTATCAGCCCAACGACAGCCTCGACATCCTGCTGACCGGCGACCTGACGCGGCGGCGCGCGCGCGGCAAATGGGTCGATATCCAGACCCCGTCGACGCACAATATCCCGTTCGTGAATCCCGATCCGCGGCGCGGCCCGAACAATATCGACGGCAAGCAGGACGCCGACCTGGGCGGGGTGCATTTGAGCATCGACTGGGACAGCGGATCGGGGACGCTGACATCGATCAGCGCCTATCGCGAAGGCCGCTTCAAGGTGCTCAACAACGACGCCGGCAGCTTCATCGACTTCACCCGGCTCGCTTATGGCCCCGACGGCCGGATCGATTTTTTCGGGTTCGACCGCACCCGGTTCAACGACGATTATTTCGTCAACAACAAGAATGAGCGGGTCAAAAGCTTCTCGCAGGAATTGCGGTACCGCTCGGACTGGGACGGCGCGTTCAACCTGCTCGCCGGGGTCTATTACCAGCATGAGCAGGTCGACCGGGTCGAGGATGCCGATTATATCTTCGTCCGCTTTTTCGCGCAGGGCCGCGAGATTGCCGAAACCGGCCTGAAGTCGGACACCTATGCCGCGTTCCTCGAAGGAACATATGATTTCACCGACACGCTGGGGGTCACCGCGGGCATCCGCTACACCAAAGACAGCAAGCGTTTCACGGTCTATCGCGAGACGATCGGCGATTTTCTGGGCGCCGATTTCGAGGACGAGAACGGCAATTTCACGCGCAGCTTCTCGGCATCGGACAAACAGAGCTGGGACGCCTGGACGCCCAGCATCAACCTGCACTGGCAGGCGAGCGAGGATGCCTATCTCTACGCGCTGGTGTCTAAGGGCTATAAATCGGGCGGCTGGAACGGCGAAAATGCCACCAACCCCGGCGAAGCGCGCGTGTCCTATGACCCCGAATATGCCTGGAATTACGAAATCGGCGCGAAGACGACCTGGCTCGACAACCGGCTGCGTCTCAACGTCACCGGTTTCTGGACCGAATATAAGAACCTCCAGACGCAGCAGTTCGTGATCTTCGATCCCAATCTGCCCGCCGACAATGTCATCGCCAATGCGGGCAAGGCACGCGTCAAGGGGATCGAACTGGAAACCGCGCTGGTGCCGGTCGACGGGCTGACGCTGTTTGCCAACTACACCTATATGGACGCCAAGATTACCGGCGACCTGATCAGCACCGAGCTGCGCTTCGACTTCAGCTGTTTCTGCAACGTTGCGGTGCCGACCAACCTCAAGGGAAATGTGCTGCGCCGCTCGCCCGAAAATTCGTTCAGCATCGGCGGCGATGTGACGGTGCCGCTCAGCAGCCGGCTCAACGGCTTTGTGCGCGCCGACTATAATTGGACCGACGATTTCTTCTTCGACAATGAAAATGGCCTGCGCACCGCGCAGGATTCGGTCGGCGTCCTCAACGCCTCGATCGGGGTCGCAACCGAAGACGATAAATGGGAACTGCGGCTCTGGGCCAAGAACCTGACCAACGAACTGTATGAATCGGGCAAAGCCGACGTGATCGGATCGGTGCTCGTGTCCTACAATCCGCCGCGCACCTATGGCGCGACGCTGCGGTGGAAATATTGATCCGCTAGCAAGGCCGCGGCGATGCGCATCGGTTTGATCGGTTTCGGCTTTATCGGGGCCGAGCTGTACCGGCGTATCGCCGCGGACCCGGGGTCGGGACAGGTGGTGTTCGTCCACAACCGGACGCCGTCTCGCCTGACCGCGATCCCGCCCGAACTGATTTTGGACGATCTGGCAGATGCGGCGAACTTTGCCCCCGATCTGATCGTCGAAGCGGCCGGTCCCGATGTGACGCGCCGCCATGGCGCCGCGTTTCTGGCCTTTGCCGATTATCTGCCGCTGTCGCTCACCGCGCTCGCCGACGATGCGCTGTACGACCGGCTGAGCGATGCGGCGGCGCAATCGGGGCGGTCGCTGCTGATCGCGCATGGCGCGCTCGTCGGGCTCGACAGCCTGATCGAATGGCGCGCGATGTGGGACGATGTCACGATCAGCTTTCGCAAACCGCCTGCGAGTTTGGGCGCTGGCGCGGTGCCGCCGGATCGCGAGAGCCTGTTGTTCGACGGCAGCGTCCGCGCCGCGGCGGTGCGTTATCCGCACAATGTCAACGCGATGGTTGCCTGCGCGCTGGCGACCACCGGGCTCGACCGCTGCCGCGCGCGGTTGGTTGCCGACCCCGCGATCGATCATCTTGAACTGACGGTCGAAGCGCGCGGCCGCGACGGTTCGCAGCTGTCGATTCAGCGCCGCCAGCCGGCGATGGGGGTATCGGGCAGTGAAATGGCGGCGGCGGCGCACCGATCGATCCTGCGCGCGGGCAGCATCGTCGGACCCGTCGAATTTCTATGACGACCGGCGCCGACGCCATGCGGGCCGCGGGCCGCTTACCACCGGATGCAGGGGACAGCGGGACCATGACGACTGTGCCAATTCAGACGACGATCGACGCGCTGGCGTTCGGGCCGTTCCATGCGCGGGTGTTGGCGCTGGTCGCCGCGATCATTTTGCTCGACGGCTTCGACATCCAGCTCGCCGCCTTCGCTGCCCCGGCGATCCTCGCCGACTGGCAGATCGGCTCGGCGGCGCTGGCGCCGGTGATGGCGGCATCGCTGATCGGCATGGCGTTCGGGACCAGCATTGGCGGACGCATCGGTGACCGGTTCGGGCGGCGGCCCGCGCTGATTGGCGCGGTGCTGTGGTTCGGCAGCACCGCGATGCTGACGGCGCTGTGCACGGGCGTGACGAGCTTTTCGATCCTGCGCTTTGTTACCGGGCTGGGGCTGGGCGCGGCGGTGCCCAACGCCACCGCGCTGGTCGCCGAATGGATGCCGGCGCGGGCGCGCCACTATGCGGTCACGGTGATCTCGGTCGGGGTGCCATGCGGCGGGATCATCGGCGCGGGCATCGCGTCGTGGCTGATCCCCGCCTATGGCTGGCCCGCGGCGTTTCTGCTCGGCGGTGCGCTGCCGCTGCTGCTGTGCCTCGTCATGCTGCGCGGCTTGCCCGAATCGCCGATCCTGCTCGCCCGCCGCGGCGGTGCCGACGCCCGGATCGCGCGGATGCTTGCGAGCGCGGGTGGGTCGGCGCCGGGACCGTTTGCGCCGCCGCCGGTGGTGACGGCCAGCGGCCAGGTTTTCGGGCCGGCGCTACGCCGCGCAACCTTTGGCATGGCGATCGCTTTCTTCGCCGCTTTGATGGGGGTTTATGCGCTGCTCAGCTGGGTGCCCGTGCTGCTGTCGAGCGCCGGGTTTCCGATGGAGCGCGCGATCCGCGGCGCGATGATCCTCAATCTTTCCGGGGTCGCGGCGTCTTTCGCGCTGACCTGGGTGATGCTGCGGATCGGGTCGCGCGCGACGCTGATCGGCACCGCCGGCGCCGCGATGGCGGCGCTCGCGCTGTGGGCGGCGCTGTTGCACACGCCGGGCGTTGCGCCGGGGCTCATCCTGCTCGGCCTGGCGGCGACGGGGGCGACGGTCCTGTCGCTGCAAGTGTTGCTGCTCACCCTGTCGGCGCATGTCTTTCCGGTCGAATGCCGCGCGGCGGGGATCGGCTATTCGATCACCTTTGGCCGCGTTGGCGCGATCCTCAGCGCATTTGGTGCCGGGATGTTGCTGGCGCAGCCGGACGGCCTGCTGCTGTTCTTTGCGATGCTTGCGGGCGCGCTGCTGCTGCTGGCGGCGGGGGTGATGCTGATCGATCGGCATATGCCCGCGCGGCGCTAGGGCCGCGGCGGCCACGGCCTTTCGGGCGCCTTGAACACCGGCTTGCCGAGCAACGGCGACGACAGCGCGTAGAAGCCGTGGTTGGTGAACGCCCACAGGATATTGCGATCATATTCGGCATAGACGCCATAGGTCAGATTGCCCTGCGATTCGCCGCCGGTTTCCGCGTCGGTGGGGAAACGCGGCACGAAATATCCTGCGATCACCGGCCGGGTCGGATCCTTGACGTCAAAGATCTGTACCCCGGCGTTGTAAAAGGCGTAGGAGACGATGCCGTCGCGGAAGCGTCCGGGCTGGGTCAGATAGCCCGACCTTTTGGGGCCGAAGCTGCCGCGGCGCTGGCAATAATCGGTGAACGCCGCGTCGGCGGGCGGCGTCGGGCGCGGGAATTTTGCCGCGATCTTCAGATGGGCCGGATCGCGCGCATCGACGACGAAGATGTCCTTATAGGGTTCATAACATTCGTCGTTCATCGGATAGCCGTTGCTGAAGACATAGCCGGTGCGCTCATATTGGCTGAGGTCGACATTATCGAACTCGGTCCCGGCGAATTTTGGCACCTGGTTCACATGACCGACGATCTTGATGGCGGCGGGGTTGCTGACGTCGAGCGCATAGAGCCCAAGCCCGGCCATCGCGCCGAAAGCGATCTTGCCGCCCGCGTCGGGCGCCTTGGTCATGAAGGGGGGCATCCGCGATCCGAACCATGAGGTGCGGTTCCCGGCGCGCGGGTTGCTCAGATAGGCGGCCTCATGATCGGGATCGCCGAGGATCTGCCCTGGTGCAGCAAACTGGCTGACAAAGACGGGGTTGGCGGGGTCGCTCATGTCCCACACCTGATAGCCGGGGGTATAGATATAGTCGGCGAACTCGGTCAGCATGAACCGGTCGTCGGGGGCGGTCGACAGGAACATATATTTGCCCCCGGTCCACGCCGGAATGTCGAGCGCGCCCGACCCCTGTTGCTCACCATAGGGCGCGTCGGGGTGGCGATAGTCGGTGGTGCGTTCGGCGATCAATTGCCACTGGTGGGGCAGCGGGCCGTCCATCGCATAGACGCGAAAACCTCTCAGCCCTTGCCAATGCTTGAGCGTATCGACGCCTTTGGGTTCGTGATATTTTTCGTCCATGACGCCATAGCGCGGGACTTCAAAGGCCTGCACCATTACATATTTGCCCAGACCCTGGTGCCACTGGACATTGGCGGCGCCGAAACCGTCGGTCTTGGCATAGGGGTTCACGATATCGCGCTTGCCATGCGCGACGACGCGCTGGCCGCGGCGATAGACCAGCTTGGCGCGGCGCGGGTCGGTGATGTCGAAGATACCGAGGCCCGAGCGATAATAGACATACATGTACCGTTTTTTGCCGAAATCGACGATTGTCTGCCAGGTATGTCCGGTCGACGGGATGAAGTAGTAAAAGGCCAGCACCTCGACATTTTTCCGGTAGGATTTCTGATCCCAATGATCGAGCTGGCCGGGAAAATTGGGCGCGGTGCGGACCAGCGGCGTCGCTTTGGGATGGCGGAACGTCCCCGTCGCGGCGTCCATGCCATAATCCTGGCCCGGCACGGGGGCGGGAGGCTTGCGGTCATAGGTGAGGTTCCACCAGGCGCGAATGTCGGGATCGGGAATATCGTCGGCCGATGCGGTCAGCGGCGGCGTTTCGGCCGCGCCGCCCGGTGGCGGCTCCGCCGCCGACGTGGGCAAGCTGCCGATCAAAAGCGCGAGCATGCACCCTGCGCCCAAGTATCCGTTCATCGCGTACCGCATTCCAGCCTCCCAAGTCGAAACCCGGTGGCGTTTGTCGGCGCTGTGACCCCTGCGATCCAATATCCGATGGCCGGAGCGATATAACGGCTTGGAAATATCGTCGGTCGCGAGCAGGAGCAAAATCTTCCAGCCCGCCCCCGGTGCGACCGGGTCGCTGTGGTGGCCCGGTTTCATTCGATATAATATTTTATGAATATCAGTGAGTGTATAATCTATTATCTCGATATATAAACGCAACTAGTTTCCAGCCGGCAATGCAATCAGGCCGACGCGAGCGCTTTCCCATCCGAGGACGAGCCGTGTCGGGCCGCTGGGGAGAGAAAATGGTGGGATCGACACGAATTTTGCGCGAAGCGCTTTTTGCAACGGCGGCCGTCTGCGCCCTGCCCGGCGTCGCGCAGGCGCAATCGGCACCGGCTGACGGTGTCGATGCGGCGGCGAACGACGAGATTGTCGTCACCGCCCGCAAGCGCGAAGAGAGCCTGCAGGACGTGCCGATTTCGGTCCAGGCGTTCAGCGGCGCCGCGCTGGAGCAGGCGGGGATCAAGGATTTCTCCGAAATCGCCTATCGCGTTCCCGGCCTCAAGCTCAGCGCCGAGCGCGCGGTCGACACCGAATTGTTCATTCGCGGCATCGGTTCGGACATTCAGGGCGCCGGTGCCGACGGCGCGGTCGGCATTTTTGTCGATGGCGCCTATCTGTCGCGCGGCACCGGGTCGTTGCTCGACCTTTATGATCTTGAACGCGTCGAGGTGCTCAAAGGGCCGCAGGCGCTGCGCTTCGGCAAGAGCGTCGTCGGCGGGCTGATCAACTATGTCACCAAAAAGCCCGGTGACACCTTCGAGGGGCGCTTCGAGGCGACCTATGGCAATTACGACAAGCTCGACGTCGCGGCTTCGGTGCGCGGACCGGTGTCGGACACGCTGGGGCTGGGGCTGGTCGTCAGTTCGCGGATACATGACGGCTATGCGATCAACACGCGCGGCGGCGACGAAGAGGATCAGAATGTCCAGTCGGTGCGCGCCCAGCTGCGCTGGCAACCGAGCGCGACGGTCGATATTAACCTGTCCGCCGATTATACGCGGCACCGCGACGGGGCGCGCTGGGTCGATGTCATCGTCCCAGGCGACAGCAACGAGGTCACCTACAACAGCTTCTTTGCCCCGCCGATCGCCAGCCTGCCCGGATTTGTGCTGCCGAACCGCAACGCGCCGTTTCAGAGCGCTGACCGCCGCAAGGGCGCGCACAACTTCACCGGTTATCAAAATTCGGACATGTATGGGGTCAGCGGCTCGATCGACTGGGAAGCGAGCGACAATCTGAGCATCGCGTCGCAGACCGCCTATCGCGATTCCTCGCTCGCGGCGCGCGAGGATGGGTCGGGGCTGTTCTTCGACTTTGCGATCGATCCGGCGACCAACGCGCCTGACATCACGCCGGCGATGGTGGCGGGGCTGGGCACCTATCTGGCGACGGTCCCCGACAGCTATTTCGACAGCGGCAAGGCCGAGGATGTGAAGCAGTTTTCGCAGGAACTGCGGCTGCGCTGGGATGATGGCGGCCCGCTGCGGCTGGAGGGCGGGGTCTATTATCTGCGCGAAAATATCCGCCGCGCCGAGGATGTGAACTTCCTGTTCCCCGATTTCCAGGCGATCACCGAATTCGCTTTCGCCATGGCCTTTGGCGGTACCCCTGCATCGCCGTTCCCGGGCTCGAACCACACGGTCACGACGTCAAGGAACGACAATATCGGGGTATTTGGCGAAGTCAGCTACAGCCTGTCGGACCAGCTCACCTTCGACGCCGGGCTGCGCTATGCCTATGACCGCAAAAGCTATTCGAACAACCGGTCGGGCGACTCGTTCGAAGGCGCGCCGGTGAATTTCACCGTGACCGACAAGCGCAGCTGGGATGCGTGGTTGCCCAGCGCCA
The DNA here is from genome assembly GCF_051861155.1 of Sphingopyxis sp. Taxonomy (GTDB): domain Bacteria; phylum Pseudomonadota; class Alphaproteobacteria; order Sphingomonadales; family Sphingomonadaceae; genus Sphingopyxis. The sequence goes on from NZ_JBHYDE010000005.1 coordinate 118,733, forward strand.
CGCTGCGTTTTGAACCCAGCCCCGATGTGACACTCTACGCACGCTATGCCAAAGGCTATAAGCCGGGCGGCTGGACCGGTGAAGATGCGAACACCCCCGCCGAAGCTTTGGTGTCGTTCGAACCCGAAACCGCCGACAGTTTTGAACTGGGGGCCAAGCTGGCGCTCGCCGACCGGCGCGTGTTCATCAACGCGGCGGGCTATTACACGCTGTACGACAATCTCCAGACCAACCAGTTCCTGTCGCCCGGCCCGGGGCTGCCGCCCGACAATTTCGTGTTCAACGCAGCCAACGGCACCCGTGCTTATGGCCTTGAGCTCGATGTTCAGGCGCGGTTGACCGACAGTTTCAGCGTGTCGGGCAACTATGCCTATTCGCGGTGCAATTTTACCGGCGAGCTGATTATCGACGATGATGGCACCGACCTGGACGGCAACAGCTGTCGCCGCACGCCCAAACATGCATTCGGTATCTCGGCCAATCTCGACCAGCCGGTCAGCGACACGATCGTCCTGCTCGCGGGCAGCGATTTCCAATATACCGGCGCCAATTTCTTCGACAATCCGAACACGCCGATCCTGAAGTTCGACAGCGAGATATTGCTCAACGCGCGGATCGGGCTGCGCGATGTCGACAGCAAGTGGGAGGTGACCGCCTGGGTGAAAAACCTGACCGACGAGCTCAACTACACCAGCAAGCTCGAGCTGTTCGGCACCATCTATGGCACCTACATTCCGCCGCGCACCTATGGCGTGACGGCCCGGTTCCGCTTTTAGGGCGCGCCGGGGCCATGCTATCCTGGGTCAAGACAATGGGGACATGCCGATGAAACGCGGAGTGAGGATCATCGGCAGCGGCGCGGCGGTCATCGCCGGGCTGCTCTATGCCACCGTGCTGACCGCGGCGAGCGGCGAGGGCGGCCATGCCACCGGCCCGGTCAGCATCGTCGATCCCTATCTGAAGGCGTGGCACGAGGCGACGCCCGAAAACCCGCCGCGCCCGCCGGTGCCCGATATCGACTATGGCATGGACCCGGCGACCGGCGCGTTCCGCCATCCGGCCGCCACCCCGCTGACCACCAATGCGCCCAATTTCGCGGGCCAGCTCGATCATTGGGACCAGAATAGTTACGCCAAAAATGTCGAGGTGATCGGCTTTTATCCGGGCGTGACCTCGCCTTGGCATGCGTGGGCCAGCGTCGTCGATTTCGGCGGCAGGCGGTACCTCTACACCCACGACCGCGACTATCTGCGGATCATGGACGTCACCGATCCGGCCAAGGCCAAGGTCGTCTGGTCGCAAGGCGGCGTCTGGGATGCGAAGGGGTCGAGCGAAGATTGGGACGCTTCGACAGTCACCGACTATTTCGGCGGCGTTACCATCGCCTGGAACAAGAAGCTTCAACGCAATGTGCTGGTCGCATCGTACGAGATCGGGCGCTTTGGCCTGATGGACGACAAGCTGCGCCAGCCGGACAAGGTCGCGGCGCAGCGTAATTACAATTCGCTGAAGGGCTTCAAGGTGTTCGTGATGAACGGCCCGACCCCCGAGAAATGGGATTTGATCGCGACGCGGACGACCGACTATCGGCATCCCGATGCGCCGGTGGGGCAGCAGCAGGGGTCGGGCGCGCTCGATGCCGCGACCTGGTGGGGCGGCAAATATATGCTGTTGTCGGCGGCGCCCGACGACAGCTATTCGCTCACCGAATATCCCGATTATCTCTATTCGCCCGGTTATCAGGTCTGGGACATGGAGGATCCGGCGAACCCCCAATTCGTGTCGCAGATCAGCGTGCCGGGGCAAGTGCTCGGCGACAAGGACAGCGAGGCCGCGTACCGCGCCAACCCGCGCGCGGGCAACCGCACCAGCTGGATGGGATCGCGCAACCCGATCGTGCTGACCAAGCCGATCGAGGCGGGCGGCCGGATCGGGTTCGGCGGCATGGGCGGGCTGGGCTTTTACACCTTTGACCTCGCCGACCCGGCCAAGCCGAAAACCTTGGGCCACCTTGACGTGCCGCCGAGCTATGCGGGTACCGAATTCGACAATGTCGATGTCAGCCAGTACGATCGCACCGGCTTTGTCTTCTCGAACGGTTACCCGATGAACGAGAATTGTTACGAGCCGTACAAGGATATTTTCGCGATCGATGTCCGCGACCCGGCGCGTCCGAAGGTCGCGGCGAAATTCCCGCGGCCGGTGCCGCCGCCGGGCGCCTCCTTTACCGATTTCTGCCAGCGACGCGGCAGCTTCGGGCCGAAGCGGTCGGGCGGATTAGGGCAGCCCGAGGGCGGCCGCCAGGGGCTTGCCATCTACGCTTTCTACAACGCCGGGATCCAGATTTTCGACGTCAAGGATCCGGCGAAGCCAGCGATCGCGGGCTATTTCGTCCCGCGCTTCCCGACCGAGAAGGAACTGCCCGGCTATACGTTCGGCAATTCGACCTTTGCGGTGTTCACCGAATATGACCGCAACATCATCTGGGCCTTTTCGGTGAACGGCGTTTACGCGCTGTCGAGTCCGCTCCTCGGCAAACCGCATCTCGCCGCCCCGAAGAAGATCTGGCCCGAGCGCCGATAAACCCGTTTTGGAGGACTGACATATGCGCGCATGCACCATGGCGCTGGCGGGGGCCTTGCTCCTCGCCGGATGCTCGAACGCGTCCACGGAAGACGCGGCGAACCAGCCCGCCGAACCCGCGGGCGACAATATGCTGCACATCAGCTGGGGCGGCATCGCCGAGGCCGATGTCGGCGAGGCGAAGCGCCATTGGTCGACCTGGGCGATCAACCTTGTCGACGGCGGACCAGCCTATGGCTGGCTGTCGGACAAGGCGGGTAGCCTGCCGCACACGCTGAATTTCGAACTCGCGGGCAACGGCAAGATCGCCGCCGTCGCGCTCGACAATCGGTTCGAGCCCGTCGTGCGCGAGGATGGGTCGATGTCGCAAACCGCCGAAGGTTCGCCGGTGCGCCGCTTTGCCCTGCTGGGTTCGACCGTCGGTCCCGAAGGGCCGTTCGAGACCCTGATCGAGGGGGAGGCGAAGGGCGACGCCCGGACGATGATCCAACTGGCCAAGCCGACGTCGGCGCGCTGGCTGCGGCTACGGATCGACAGCAATTGGGCGGGGAGCGGCGCGACGCGGCTGTCCGACCTGGGTGTCATCGGCGAACTGGAGGCGCGCGGCGCGGCGGCGCCCGCCGAGCTCAGCGGGGTCTATAGCCATGAATATGGCCCGATCCTGCTGCGGCAACAGGGGAATGAAATCTTCGGCTGTTACAACGACGGGCTCGGCACGTTGCGCGGGACCCAATTCGGGCGCATCATGCGGCTGACCTGGTTCTCGAAAACCGAGGGCAGCATCGGCGCGGCGACGCTGGTCGCGGCGAACGACAAACTCTATGGCTTTTGGTATCGCCCCGAGGACAAGATGGGCAGTCCGTGGAACGCGGCGAGGGAAAGCGGGATCGACGGCGCCGACCTTGGCGAATGCCGTGCGGCGCTCTATCCGCCCGCCTGACAAGCGAAGGCCGACCGATGAACGAACCATTTCCCGTCACCGCCCCGAGCGCCGCGATCGCCGACAGCGACCAGCGTTTCCCGGTTCGCCGCATTTTCTGCGTCGGCAAGAATTACGCCGACCATGCCCGTGAAATGGGAGGCGACCCTGATCGCGAGCCGCCCTTTTTCTTTTCGAAACCGGCCGATGCGATCGTTGCCGGGACCGCCGCCATCGCGATGCCGCCGCGCACCGAAAATTTGCATCACGAGATCGAACTGGTCGTCGCGATCGGCAAGGGCGGCCGCGACATCACATCCGACGACGCGCCGGCGATGGTGTTCGGCTATGCCGTCGGCAATGACCTGACCCGCCGCGACTTGCAGGCCGATGCCAAGGCCGGCGGGCGGCCGTGGGACATGGCCAAGGGCTTTGATCGCAGCGCGGTGCTGTCGCCGATCCGGCCGGTTGCGGCCGTCGGCCACCCGGCCGCGGCGCGGATTTGGCTGTCGGTGAATGGCGAGACGCGGCAGGACGGCGACATCGCCGACATGATCTGGCCAATCGCGGACATCATCGCCGAACTGTCGACCTATGTCGAACTGATGCCCGGCGACCTCATCTACACCGGCACCCCGGCGGGGGTCGGGCGCATCGTCCGCGGCGACCTGGTCGAAGGCGGCATCGACGGCATCGGCGCGATCGCCAATCGCTTCACCTGACGGCGCTCCTATAACCTCTAGAGCATATCACGCCGGGCTTTCGATATTATTTGTTTATGACGAGCGGGTCTAGGCCGATCGCGGCTGACCGCTTTTGATGAAGGATCGCGCATGAAACCGACCAGTGTTGCCCATAATGTCGTGACGGCGCTTCGCGATCTGGGCGTGCGCCATATCTTTGGGGTGCCGAGCGGCGGCTGGGTCGATTATATGGAGGCGATCCGCACCACCGACGGGATCGAGTTCGTCCTGGCCAGCCACGAGGGCGGCGCGGGCTTCATGGCCGATGTCTGCGGACGGCTGACCGGGGTGCCGGGGGTCTGTTTCGGCACCTTTGGCCCCGGCGCGACGAACCTGGCGACCGGGGTCGGCGGGGCAACGCTCGACCGGTCGCCGATGATCGCGCTGACCGACGAAATGCCGGCGGCGTGGCGCGACCGGACGATCCAGATGGGGATCGATCACCAGGCGCTGTTCGCCCCGATCACCAAGGCGACGATGCGGATCACCGCCGACAGCGCGGTCGAAACGCTGGGCGCAGCGGCGCGGATTGCGCTGTCGGGGCGCCCGGGGGCGGTGCATGTCGGGCTACCGCAGGGGATGAGCGCGGTCGCGGTCGGCGAAGCGCGGATTGCGCCGGTCGCCGCCGATCCTGTTGCGGCCCCGGCGGCTGCCGATGTGGACGCGCTGGTTGCCGCCTTTGCCGCCGCCGAAAAGCCGGTGCTGGCGATCGGGCTGGGCGCCGTCCATGCGGGCGAGCAGGCGCGGCTGGTTGCGCTGGCCGAACAGTTCGGGCTGCCGGTGCTGCTGACCCCGATGGCCAAGGGCATGATCGCCGAAACGCATCCCAATTATGCCGGCGTCCTGTTCCACGCGCTGTCCGACGTGGTCGGCCAGACGCATGCCGCGGCCGATCTGGTCGTCGCGGTCGGCTATGATCCGATCGAGTTCAATTACGAAAACTGGATGCGCGAGGGGCTGGCGCTGGCGAGCATCGACGTTGCACCGGCCGACATCGACCGCGCGAAATATCCGCTGCTGGCCGATGTCGTCGGCAAGATCGCGCCTGCGCTCGACGCGCTGCTCGCGCTGCCCGCCGCGGCCAAGGGCTGGGATCTTGCGGCGCTTGGCGCGCGCAAGGATGCGATGTTCGCGCGGCTGGCGGGGCGCGATGGCCCCTTCGGCCCGTGCGCCGCGCTCGATGTGCTCCGCGACGTGCTGCCGGACGACGGCATCATGACCTGCGACGTCGGCGCGCACACGCATCTGATCGGCCAGCACTGGCGCACGCCCGCGCCGGGCACCCAGATCATGACCAACGGCTGGTCGGCGATGGGGTTTGGCCTGCCCGCCGCCATCGCCGCCAAGCTGTGCCGCCCGGATACGCCGGTGTGCTGCGTGCTCGGCGACGGCGGCTTCCTGATGACCGTCGGCGAACTCGCCACCGCGGTGCGCGAGAAATTGCCGATCGTGATCGTCGTCTTCACCGACAATGACCTGGCGCTGATCCGCATCAAGCAGGAAAAGAAACAGAACCCGATCTATGGCACGCCGGTGCGCGCCGAGGGGACGATCGGCGGGCCGTCGCTGTTCGGGGTGCCGGTCACCGTCGCGCGCGACCCGGCGGAATTCCGCGCCGCGCTGGAGGCGGCTTTTGCCGCCGACGGGCCGGTGATCGTCGAGGCTTTGCTCGACAGCCGCGAATATGACGAACTGGTGCTGCGCAAGGACAAGCCATGATGCACGTCCCGTTCGACGCGGGCCAGTCGCTGCTGATCGGCGGCCGCTGGGAAGGGGCGACCGACACGATGGCGGTGGTCAATCCCTGGTCGGGCGAGGAACTGGGGCAAGTCGCGTGCGCGACCGCCGATCATGTCGAACGCGCGGTGACCAGCGCGCGCGCGGGCGCCGCGGCGATGCGCGACCTGTCGACGGGCGAGCGATCGCGGATATTGCACGCCGCGGCCAGCGCGCTGGACGGCGAGGCGGAACGCTTCGCCGCTGCGATCACTGCCGAAACGGGCAAACCGATCCGCGCGGCGACGCGCGAGGTGGCGCGCGCGGTCAACACGTTGCGGCTGTCAGCCGAAGAGGCGGTGCGGATCGCGGGCGAGACCATCGCGTTCGACAGCGTGCCCGGCGGCGAGGCGCGATCGGGGCATTATCTGTTCGAACCGCTGGGGGTGATCGCGGCGATCACGCCGTTCAATGATCCGCTCAACCTGATCTGCCACAAGCTTGGCCCCGCCTTTGCGGCGGGCAATTCGGTGGTGCTGAAACCCGCTGAGCAAGCGCCGCTGGTCGCGATCATGCTGGCGCGCCTGCTGGTCGCCGCGGGTCTGCCAGTCGGGGCGCTGAACCTGCTGACCGGCCGGGGCCGCGATTTCGGCGATGCGCTGACCGGACATCCCGACGTCGCGATGGTGAGTTTCACCGGCGGCGCGGGGGTCGGCGCGGCGATAGCCCGGTCGGCGGGGGTCAAGCGGCTGGCGATGGAGCTGGGCGGCAATGGCGCGGTGATCGTCATGGACGACGCCGACCTGGGTCGCGCCGCCGCCGCCTGCGCCGCGGGCGCATTTGGTGCGGCGGGACAGAATTGCATCGGCGTCCAGCGCATCTATGTCCACGCCGCCGTCCACGATGCCTTTCGCGATGCGCTGGTTGCCGCGACCATGGCGCTGCGCGTCGGTGACCCCGGCGATCACGCCACCGACGTCGGGCCGATGATCTGCGCCGTGCAGGCCGAACGCATCCTGGCATGGACCAACGAAGCGGTGGCAGACGGCGCGGCGGTGCTGACCGGCGGCGAACGCGCCGGGACGCTGGTCCGGCCGACGCTGCTCGCCGACGTGCCCGAACAGGCGCGCGTGGCGTGCGACGAGGCCTTTGGACCCGTCGCGAGCCTGTTTCGTTTCGGCGAACTCGACGATGCGATCGACGCCGCCAACCGCGCCGACTATGCGATCCACGCCGCGATCTTTACCGCGTCGCTCCGCCATGCGCGCCACGCCGCGCGGCGGCTGCGCGCGGCGGGGGTGATGATCAATGATTCGACAGACTATCGTCTCGACGCCATGCCGTTCGGCGGGGCGGGGCGCGGCAATATGGGGCGCGAAGGCGTACGCTTTGCCGTGCGCGAGATGGCGCAGACAAAGGTGATATGTTTCCATGATGCGTGACGCCGCCAACCTCGACCGTGCTGCCTGCGAGGCGATGGACCTGGCCGACCCGCTCGCGCCGCTGCGCGACCTGTTCGTCCTGCCGGGCGGCCTGATCTATCTCGACGGCAATTCGCTGGGCGCGATGCCGAAGGACGCGGCGGCGCGCGCCGAGGATGTCGTGAGGCGCGAATGGGGCGCCGACCTGATCAAGAGCTGGAACAGCGCCGGCTGGTTCGACCTGCCGGTGCGGCTCGGTGACAAGCTGGCGCCGCTGATCGGCGCCGGGGCGGGCGAGGTCGTGGTCTGCGATTCGACCAGCCAGAATCTGTTCAAAGTGCTGTCGGCGGCGGTCGCGATGCGCCCCGACCGGCGCGTCCTGATCCTTGAGGGCAGCAATTTTCCGACCAACAATTATATCGCCGAAGGCGTCGCCGCCGCGACCGGCGGCCGCGTGTCGGTGCGATTGTGCGAAAAGGACGCGATCGCCGATGCGATCGACGAAACGACCGCCGCGGTGGCGATCACCCATGTTCATTACAAGACGGGGCATATCCACGACATGGCGGCGATCACCGCGCGCGCGCAGGCGATGGGTGCGCTCGCGATCTGGGATCTGTGCCACAGCGCGGGGGCGATGCCGGTCGACCTCAACGGCGCGGGCGCCGATTTCGCGGTCGGGTGCACCTATAAATATCTGAACGGCGGCCCCGGCTCGCCCGCATTCCTGTTCGCCGCCAAGCGGCATCAGGGCGTTTCTCAGCAGCCGGTGACGGGTTGGTGGGGCCATGCCGCGCCCTTTGCGTTCGAACCTGGCTATCGGCCGCAGGGTGACGTTCGCCAGTTTCTGATCGGCACCCAGCCGATCGTGTCGATGGCGCTGGTCGAAACCGGGCTCGATATTCATCGTTCGGCCGACCTTGCGGCCATCCGCGCCAAATCGATGGCGCTGACCGATCTGTTCATCCAGCTGGTCGAGCAGCGCTGCGCTGGGCATGGCTTTTCGCTCGCGTCGCCGCGCGCGGCGGCCGACCGGGGCAGCCAGGTGTCGTTTGCGCACACCGACGGCTATCCGATCATGCGCGCGTTGATCGCCGCCGGGGTGATCGGCGATTTCCGCGCCCCCGATACCGTGCGGTTCGGCTTTGCCCCGCTCTATGTGCGTTATGCCGACGTCTGGGACGCGGTCGACCGGCTGGTGACGATCATGGACGACGCGGTCTGGCAATCGCCCGAGCATCAGGCGCGCGAAGCCGTCACATGAACCAGGGGCGCGAGGGGATGGCGATGGACGAACAGGCCTATATCGACCGCGAGGCGGGGCTCGAACGCGGGCTGAGCAAGGCGCAGATCATCATGATCGGCCTGGGCGGCGCGATCGGCACCGGGCTGTTCATGGGATCGGGGATCGCGATCGGCTATGCCGGTCCCGCGGTCCTGATCAGTTATGGCATCGCGGCGCTGATTTCGGTCATCATGGTGTTCAGCCTGTCCGAAATGGCGGTCGTTCACCCGACCGCGGGATCGTTCGGCACCTATGCCGAAATCTATCTGGGCCCGATGATGGGTTTCATCGTCCGCTATACCTATTGGATCCAGCAGGTGCTGCTGATCGGCAGCGAAGCGGTCGCGGTCGGCATCTATATGGGCTGGTGGTTCCCCGGCACGCCAGTGTGGCTGTGGGCGATCGGCAGTGCGTTTGTGGTCGTGTGGGTCAACACGCGCGCGGTGCATAATTTCGGTTCGGTCGAATATTGGCTGACCGTGATCAAGGTGTCGGCGATCGTCGGTTTCATCCTCGTCGGCCTCAGCCGCATCTTCGGCCTCGTCGGCGATCCCGTCGGCCTGCACAATGTCACCGGGCTGGCCGGGGGCTTCATGCCCAACGGTTTTTCGGGGGTGTGGATGGCGGTGCTGATGGCGCTTTTTTCGTTCATGGGGCTGGAATTCGTGGTCGGCACCGCGAGCGAGGCAAAGGATCCCAAGACGGCGATTCCGGCGGCGCTGCGGACCATGGCGGCGCGGCTGTTCCTGTTTTACATCCTCGCGCTCTTCATCATCGTCGCTTTCCTGCCGTGGACCGAGTCGGGGGCAAAGGTCGTCACCCAAAGCCCGTTCGTGAAGATGTTCGCGAGCGCCGGTATCCCCTATGCCGCGGGGATCATGAACTTCGTCGTCGCGTCGGCGGCGCTGTCGGCGATGAACACCAGCATCTATCTCGGCTCGCGGATGCTGTTCTCGCTCGCGCGCGGTGGTTATGCGCCGCGCGCGTTCGGCGAACTCAACCCGCAGCATGTGCCGATGCGCGCGACCATGCTGACCGGGGTCTTCATCCTGCTGGCGGCGTCGCTCTCGATCCTGACGCCGCTCGCGTATAATTATCTGTTCGGCATCACGCTGTTCGGCGGGCTGCTGGTGTGGAGCACCATTTTGGTCAGCCACCTGCGGTTCCGCCGCCGCCATGCCGCCGCCGACCTGCCGGTGCGGATGCCCTTTTTCCCCTATGCCCAGATTCTGGGGCTGGTGCTGCTCGCTGCGATCACGGTGACGATGGCGCTCGACACCGACTTTTGGCAGACCGCGGTGATCGCGGGAGTGCCTTGGCTGGTCGTCGTGGCGTCGGCTTATTTCGTCTGGCGCCGCGCCGCGCGCGGATCGGCCGCCGCGTCCTGATCCTGGCCAAGCTCGGCGCGGATCTCGTCGGCGATTTCGTGGACGACCGCCATGAAATAGCGCGCCGCCGCCGATAGCTCGCCATGCGCGTGGGTCGTCGCGCCGATCCGCGAACTTGCGCCAGCCAGCGTCACGGGAAGCGCGACCAGGCCCGCCTGTCCGATCCCGACCTGATGCGGCATCGTCGCGAGCATGTCGGTGTTCATCAGCAACGCATGGTTGGTCAGGATCGACACCGATTCGATCACATCGTGCGGCGGCTCCAGCCCTTCGTGCAGGAACGCCTGGTCGACCTGTCGCCGCAGCGAGGTTTGCGGCGGCGGCATCACCCACGCCTGGTCGACCAGGTCGGCGAGGGACAGCGATTTGCGCTGCGCCAGCGGGTGGCCCTGGCGCACCATCACCGAAACCGTATCGAGATACAGCACCTCCTGCTTCAATCCTTCGCGTTCGCGATATTCGGGCAGGCGCCCCAGCACGACGTCGATGTCGCCGGTGCGCAGCCCAGGCATCAGCCGGTCGATCGTCCCCTCCGCCACCGTCACCGCGATCCCCGGACGGCGTTCGCGCAGCCGCGCCAGCGCGCGTGGCAGGAGCGAGGTGGACGCGGCGAGGAGGGTGCCGACGTGGACGCGCCCCGACAGCCCCTCTTCGAGCGACTGAAGTTCTTCGCCGGCGTGGCGCAGTTGGGTCAGGATCAGCTTGGCATGTTTTATCATCACCCGGCCGAAATCGGTCGGGGTGACCCCGCGCGAGGAACGGTCGAACAGCTGGACGCCGAGCGCGTCCTCCATCTCCTTGATGCTCTTGGTCGCGGCGGGCTGCGCGATGTTCAGCGCCTGCGATCCCTTGAGCACGGTGCCCTCGTCGGCGATCGCGGTCAGGAGCCGGAGCTGGCGGAGCTTCAGCCGGCTGAGAAGAAAATTCTCGTGAAACTTTGGCATTTTGCCCCCTCGCGACCGCTTTCCGGCAATATAGCCATTTTATAATAGCGAAGGCAAGTCTCGGGATTATTGTTGATAGCTAAGCCTCGTTACCCACGCTTCATGCCCGCGCGCCGATGGCGATGGTCGGGGGATGGACGAACAGGGGTGCGGCGAACGACATGACCATAGAGGCTTCACAACCGGCGGCTGTCATCGACATGCACAGTCACTTCTTCCCCCTGATGGACGCGGCGTATCGCGCGCACGCGGAGGCCGAAGGACTGCCGTGGCTCCGCGATACGGGCGGTGGCAAGGGGTTCATCATGCAGGGGACGAAGGAGTTTCGTCCCGTCGACGACATATTGTGGGATCCGGCGCGGCGCGTCGATGCGCTCGATGCGCAGGGCATCGACCTGCAGATCATCTGCGCGACGCCGATCATGTTCGGTTACGCCCGCCCGGCGGCGCTGGCGCTGGAATCGGCGCAGCGTTTCAACGATGCCGCGCTCGCCTTTTGCAGCCACGCGCCGGGGCGGATGAAGGCACTGGCGCAGGTGCCGCTGCAGGACATCGACATGTCGTGCGCCGAGGTGAGCCGCGCGGTCGCGGCGGGGCATCTGGGGGTGCAGATCGGCAATCATATGGGGCTGCGGAACCTCGACGACGCCGGGATATTGACCTTTTTGACCCATTGCGCCGACGTCGGCGCGGCGGTGCTGATCCACCCATGGGACATGATGGCGCGCGAACGCATGCCCAAATATATGCTGCCCTGGCTGGTGGCGATGCCTGCGGAAACGCAGCTTTCGATCCTGTCGCTGATCCTGTCGGGCGCGTTCGAACGCCTGCCGCGAAGCCTGCGCATCTGTTTCGGCCATGGCGGCGGCAGCTTTGCCTTCCTGCTCGGACGGGTCGAAAATGCCTGGAAGCACCGCGACATCGTGCGCGTCGATTGCCCGAACCCGCCCTCGACCTATGTCGATCGCTTCTTCGTTGATTCGGCGGTGTTCGACCCGCGCGCGCTGACCCTGCTCATCGAGGTGATGGGCGAGGACCGGGTGCTGCTGGGGTCCGACCATCCGTTCCCGCTGGGCGAGCAGGACATCGGGTCGCTGGTGCAGGGGCATGCGGGGTTGAGTGCCGCGCAGAAGGCCAAGATATTGAGCGGCAACGCCCGGGCGTTTTTGGGTTTGTAGCGCCCACTAGTAATTTCGTCATTGCGAGCGCAGCGAAGCAATCCAGAGCAGGCGTGAACCGCTCCGGATTGCTTTGCTGCGCTCGCAACGACGATTCAGCGGGCGCGTGATCCATACAAAAAAGGCGACCGGAGCGTTGCTCGGTCACCTTTCTTTGTAGTGGGAGTGTGCCGCGGTCAGGGCGCCTTGGGTGCGCTCCGGTAGCTTTCGGTGCCAGCCCAGCCGCGTTCGGACACGTCGACCATGATATTTTCGGGCCCCTTCATCTTATACTCGGCATTGTCCTTGTTGGGGTTTTTGCCGAGGCCCTGCGCCAGATTGACGTCGTGACGCGGGGCGTAGCCCGATGCCTCGAACCGTGCGACGACGGCGTCGATGTCGTCGCACTGAAAACCGATATGGTGAAGCCCGGTATAGCCTTCGGGAAATTCCATCCCCGCCGCGGGGCGGTTCTTGAAACAGAGCAGCGCGATATTGATGTGGCCGTCGGTGACATAATAGCCGCGGGCGTTGCGGCTATCGATCTTGCCGGCGAGCGTCCAGCCGAGGACATCGGTGAAAAAGCCGACCGACGTGTCGGGATCGGCGGCAGCAATTGCGACGTGGCGCAGGCGGGTGGTCATGGGTCGGGCCTTTCTGGTTGGACGGAAATCAGGTTCCGATGCGGATCGGGCTGACCAGATCGTTCAGCGCCGCGACGATGCTCTGCGCGGTGATCCGGCCGGTGCCGGGATTCTCGACGGTCGGAATATTCTCGATCGCCAGTTCAAAGCGGGCGCTGTCGGAATCGACGATGATCCGGTGGGTGTTGCGTTCGAGTGCCGGATCGGCCCAGATTTCGAGCCGCGTCCGCGCCGGGCCGACGCCCGCCATGCCGAGCGCGGCGGCGACATTGACGTTGGCGGGAAAGGCGATCGCGCCTTCGAGCGCGCTGCCGTCGAAAATCTTGAGCGGTGCGGTCAGCGCGGCCAGGTCGATCGCGTTGCGCACGACATATTCGGCCTTGACCAGCGACTTGACCGGCTTGCGCGTCACCATCGTCACCGAATGGATCGTGCCGATCGCCGCGGCGCGGACGGCGTCGAGGCCGAGCAGCGCGCCGGTCGCCAAAACGATGCGGCCGCCGTGCGCGCGGGCGATCTCGATCGCATCGGGCCATTGCATCAGCGCAGCGCCGCTGACCGTCACCAGGGTCTTGCCCGCCCGCAGCGTCGTTTCGGCGATCGCGCGGAAGGCGGCGGTCGGCGCACTGTCGACGATGATGTCGCACCGCGCGACGAGTTCGGCGGTGTCGACGACCGGAACCGGCTGGCGCAGCGCCGCCATCGCCGCCGCGGCGCGCGCGGGGTCGCCCGCCGACACCGCCGCCAGCGTCAGCGGCAGGTCGCTTGTTTCGATATGCCGCGCCACGACGCGGCCGATGGTGCCGAATCCGGCGATCCCCACATAAGTCATGGGTCCGCGCTACGGCGTCTTTCCTGTCGCGGATAATATAGATTGCCCGCCTTCCTATCCCGAAAAGGATATAGAGAGGCGATCGCCGAAGATATGCAAATTTGATTATATAAACGTCCACTTTCTATCTTTGACGGCATATGAAGCGCGCCGCACAAGGAAGGCCGACCTTTGGGGAGAGCCGATGCTGGATGTGTTGAACGGAGATTTGCTGACGCTGGCGGCGATGATGCTGGTGACCGGCGCGGTGGGCGGCGTGATCGCCGGGATGCTTGGCGTCGGCGGCGGCATCGTGATCGTCCCGGTCCTCGATCTTATCCTGTCGGCGCTGGGCGTCGATGGCGACATCCGCATGCACGTGACCGTCGCGACCTCGCTCGCGACGATCATCCCGACCGCGATTTCCTCGTCGCGGGCGCATGCGGCGAAGGGCGCGGTCGACGGCGCACAACTCCGCCGGTGGGGCGCGGCGATCTTTCTCGGCGCGATCGCCGGGGTGGCGCTTGCCTCGCGCGTTTCGGGCGATGTGCTGTCGGCGGTGTTCGGGGTCGTCGCGCTGCTCGTCGCGATCAAGATGCTGCTGCCGCTGGAGGGCAAGCATATTGCCGAAACGCTGCCCGGCGGCGTTCCCGGCCAGGCCATTCCCTTTGCGATCGGCGGCGTGTCGAGCATGATGGGGATCGGCGGCGGCACGCTCAGCGTTCCCGTGATGACGTTGTTCAATGTGCCGATCCACCGCGCGGTGGGCACCGCGGCGCTGTTCGGCCTGTTGATCAGCGCCCCTGCGACCGCCGCGTTCATCGTCGCGGGCTGGCATGTCGACGACCTGCCGCCGGGCAGCCTCGGCTATGTCAACCTGATCGGCTTTGCGATCATCGCACCGGTGTCTTACCTGACCGCGCCGTGGGGCGCGCGGATCGCGCATGCGCTGTCCAAGCGCCAGCTCGGCGTGCTTTTTGGCCTGTTCCTGACCGTCGTCGCAGTGCGGATGCTGCTGCGGGCGTTCGGGTGAGATGCGATGCCGCGGCCTTATAACAAAATCGGTGCGCCCTATGCGCAACGCCTATTGGATCGCCGCGCCGCGCTCGCGCAGATCGGGGGCGCGCTTGCGCTCTCGCTCGGCTGCACGGCGCCGGCGCTCGCCCGCCCTTCTGGACAGAAAGATCGACCTATGACCTGGTTCGCCCTTGCCACCCGCGCCGGACCCGATGGTCCGCGTCCGACCATCCAGGTCGGCGACGCCTTTCACGACCTGCACGATGCCGCCGCGGCGCACGGCTTTGCCGCCGTTACGGGAGATGTTACCGCGATCATCCGCGACTGGGACGCGCGCCGCGACGGGCTGTTCGCGCTCGCCGCGGCGCTGTCAGGCAAGGACGGCTCGATCGCCGCGCCACGCCTGGCCGCGCCGTTCGAGCCGCGCCGGATTTTTGCGGCCGCGTCGAACTTCATCGAACATGCCGAAGAGATGCAGACCAAGCTCGCCGCCAAGGCCGAAAGCGAACCCTTTATCTTCCT
This sequence comes from Sphingopyxis sp., assembly GCF_051861155.1. GTDB lineage: Bacteria > Pseudomonadota > Alphaproteobacteria > Sphingomonadales > Sphingomonadaceae > Sphingopyxis. The sequence continues at coordinate 133,883 of NZ_JBHYDE010000005.1, forward strand.
CAAGACGATCGAAAGCGTCGTCGGGCCGGGCGACACCGTTGTCGTGCCGCCGCAGGTGTCGCGCCCCGACTGGGAGGTCGAGCTGGGCGTCGTGCTGGGGCGGCCCGGCAAGAATGTCGCGGTGGCCGATGCGCACGCCATGATCGCGGGCTATACGATCGTCAACGACGTGTCGGCGCGCGACCGCACCCGGCGCAGCGACTTTCCCTTCTCGCACGACTGGTTCCGCGGCAAGAGCTTCGACAGTTTCACCCCGCTGGGGCCGGTGTTCGTACCGCGCGACTGTCTGGGCGATCCGCACGCCATTCGCCTGGGGCTGAAGGTGAATGGCGCGGCGATGCAGGACGGCAATACGTCCGAGATGATCTTCAACATCTATGAACAGATCGCTTATCTTTCGACGATCCTCGAACTGCGCGCCGGCGACCTGATCGCGTCGGGCACCCCCGCCGGGGTCGGCATGGGCCGCGGGGTGTTCCTGAAGGACGGCGACATCATGAACGCGTGGGTCGAGGGGGTCGGCGAGCTCGTCAATCCCGTCGCGGCGCCGCATCTGCCAAAGGGAGCATGACCATGGCCGCCTTTCACCGCCGCGCGCTGGTCGCCCCGCTGCTCGTCGTGGCCGCGATCGCCGCGCTGACCCTGTGGAGCGCATTCGGCGGCAATACGCCGCGCACCGCGCCGGCCGAGAACAGCCGCAGCGTCCGTTTCAACATGGCCTGGCTGCCGCAGGGCAGCATGGCGGGCATCTTTGTCGCGATCGACAAGGGCTATTTCGCTGAAGCCGGGCTGGATGTGCAGCCGGTTCGCGGCTTCGGCGGCATGCGAACCGCGAACGAGCTGGATCAGGGCATGTTCGAATTCGCCTATATCGACCCGCTGTCGGTGGCGCTGAACCGGTCGAAGGGCGGCGCGGTGCGGATGGTCGGCGGCATCAACATGCGGCTGCCCGCGGGGGCGTGCTTCGTCAAGGAACGGCACAATATTGCCGCGCCCGCCGACCTTGCCGGCCTGCGTTTCGGCGCCGGGCAAAGTTCGATGATCCAGGCGCTGCTTCCCGCCTGGCTCAAGGGCAATGGCGTCGATCCGGCGCGCGTCGAGCAGATCCAGCTCGACCCCGCGATCGTCGTATCGTCGCTGGTTGAAGGGCGGATCGACGCCGCCGAATGCTGGCTGGGCAATTCGATGGCGCTGTTCGACAAGGCGGCGAAGGCGAAGGGCGTGACGATCGGCCGTATCGCTTATGCCGATTTCGGGCTCGACGTGTACGGCAGCGGCTTTGCGACGCGCGACGCGCTGATCGACAAAGACCCCGAGCTGGTGCGCGCGTTCCTGAAGGCCGCCTATCGCGGCTATGCCGATGCGGCGCGTGATCCCAAGGCGGCGCTGGCGATCACCCGCAAACATTATCCGTTGCTCGACGAAGCGGTGACCGAGCGGCAGATCCGCGAGACCGCGGCGCTGATGGCGGCCGAAGGCGGATCGCATCGGCTGAACCCCGCAAAGATCGAGCGCACCGTTACCTATCTGCAGGCGAGCGGCCAGCTGCAAGGGTTCGACCAGGCGCCGCAGCTTTTCACCAACGCCTTTTTGCCGATGGGGAGCCAGCGATGACCGATCCCGCCACCTATCGCCCGCGGCCGACGCGGCTGGGGCATCTTGTCCTGAAAGTCCGCGACATCGACCGGTCGCTCGCCTTCTACACCGAGGTTGTCGGCCTGGAAGTGTCCGACTGGATCGACCATCAGATGGTGTTCCTGCGCGCGGGCGTCGATCATCACGACCTGGCGCTGTTGCAGCTGCCGCCCGGCCATGACGCGGCGCCCGGGGGGCATTATCCGGCGGTCGAGCATTTCTCCTATCGCCTCGAAAGCCTGGACGAGATGGAAAAGGTGGCGGCGATGCTGATCGCACGCGGCATCACCATCGACCGCGGCATCGGCAAACATGGCCCGGGCGCCAACAGCTTCCTGGTATTCCGCGATCCCGACGGCAACAATGTCGAATTCTATACCGACATGACGCAGATCGACGCCGACCATCCCTACACCGCGTCGGTGTGGGACGGCCAACAGCTCGACACATTCGACCGCTGGCAGCTCGAGCATTTTCTGGTGCCGCCGCCGGCGCGGATCAGCGCGCTGATCGACAGGGAGGACGGGCAATGAGCGCGCCCGCCGTCACCCGCGATCATGCGATCAGCCTGGGCTTTTTCCTGTTCCTCGGCCTCGCCTGGGAATTTGGCGTGCGCTGGTCGGGGGTGCAATCCTATCTGTTGCCGCCGCCGAGCGCGATCCTGGCCGAACTGTGGCAGTCGCGCGGGCCGATATTGGCGCAAAGCCTGGTCACGCTGACCGAGGTGTTCTGGGGCTTTGTCATCGCGGTGGCGCTGGGGGTGCCGATCGCGGCGCTGATCTATTTCTCGCGCACCGCGAAACGCACCGTCTATCCGCTGTTCGTCGCGCTGCAGAGTATTCCCAAGATCGGGCTCGCACCGCTGATCGTCGTCTGGTTCGGTTATGGGCTGACGTCGAAACTGATCATGGCGTTCCTGTTCGCCTTTTTCCCGATCATCATCTCGACGCTCGGCGGGCTGGCGAGCACCCCGGCGCATCTGGAGGAACATTTCCGCGCCTTGCGCGCGACGCCGATGCAGAGCTTCTGGCGGCTGCGCGTGCCCGCGGCGCTGCCGAGCTTCCTCGACGGGTGCAAGGTCGCGATGCCGCTTGCGGTCATCGGCGCGGTGGTCGGCGAATTTGTCGGGTCGAACGACGGCTTGGGCAACCTGATCCTGACCGCGTCGGGTTCGGGGCACACGACGCTGACCTTTGCGGCGTTGATCGCGGTGACGTTGATGTCGCTCATTCTTTTCTACAGCGTGGCCTATTGGGAACGCTTCATCTGGTGGCGGGCGGCATGAGCGCGGTGATTTCGATTTCGGGCGCCGGCAAGCGCTTCGGCGACCTTCGGGTGCTGGGCAATGTCAGCGCCGATATTGGCGCGGCGGAGTTTGTCTCGGTGCTTGGCCCGTCGGGGTGCGGCAAGAGCACGCTGCTGCGCCTGATCGCCGGGCTGACCCCGTTCGAGGACGGCAGCATATGTTTCAATGGCGCCGAAGTGACGGCGCCCGCCCCCGAAATGGGGTTTGTGTTCCAGACGTCGAACCTGCTGCCCTGGCTCAATGTGCGCGACAATCTGTTGCTCGGCGTCGACCTTGACCCCGTGGCGCAGCGGCCGGACGCCGCGGTGCTGGCCGATCTGGTCGAGACGCTGGGGCTGACCGGGTTCGAGGACAGCCATCCGCACCAGCTGTCGGGCGGGATGCGGCACCGCGTCGCGATCGGCCAGGCGCTGGCGCGCGGGCCGCAGGTGTTGCTGATGGACGAACCGTTCGGCGCGCTCGACGCGCTGACCCGCGACCGGCTGAACATGGAGTTGCTGCGCATCTGGCAGCGCGACCGCAAGACGGTGGTGCTGGTCACCCACAGTATTTCCGAAGCGGTGCTGCTGTCCGACCGGGTGCTGGTGATGTCCGAGCGGCCGGGGACGATCGTCGAGGATGTCCGCATCGACCTGCCGCGCCCGCGCGACCCCAGCGTCACGCGCGAGGATCCGGCGTTCGGCGACTATGTCGTGCGGCTGAGCAAATTGATGGGGGTTTTGTGATGGAGAGCGGGATATTGGCGACCGCGGGTGCCGAAATCTATTGGCAGACGCACGGGCAGGGACCGGCGGTGGTGCTGGCGCATGGCATCGGCGGCAATCATGCGATCTGGTATGCGCAGGTCGATGCGCTCGCGCGGTCGAACCGCGTCATATTGTTCGATCATCGCGGTTTCGGCCTGTCGCGCGATCTGGACGGGCGCGGGCGTGACGGCTTTGTCGATGACCTTGCGGCGCTGCTCGACCATCTGGGCGAGGCGAAGGTGGCGCTGGTCGGGCAGTCGATGGGGGCGGGCAGCTGTATCGGTTTTGCGCACCGCGCGCCCGGACGGGTCGCGGCGCTGGCAATCTGCGACAGCCTGCACGGCATTGCCGAGACGGACGCGGTGAAGGCGGTCATGGACGCGGCGCGGGCGAAGACCGCGGCGATGGGGCAGATCGAGCGCGTGCTGGGCGCCGCGGCGCCGCGCGAGCTGGCGGCGCTCTATACGCAGATCGCGAGTTTCAACGCCGCCGATCGCCACAGCCTGACCGGCCGGTTCGACGCGCGGCCCGCCGCCGAGCTGGGCGCCATGGGCTTTCCGATCCTGTTCCTGTGCGGCGCCGACGACATATTGTTCCCCGTCGAAGCGGTGCGGATGGTGCAGGCCGAGGTAGCGGGATCGTTTCTGGTCGAGGTCAACGACGCGGGCCATTCGGCGTTTCTGGAGCAGCCGGTGCAGTTCAACGACACCATCCTCTCGCTGCTCCAGATGGCGGGGCATGTCGGCACCGGCGGCGCGGTGCACAGCAACACCGCGGGCTATGTCCGGGTCGGGGGCGAGGCATGACCGATATGGCTTACCCCTTCGCGAGCCGCGACATCCTGAACTATGTCGACGGCGCTTTTGTCGCGACCGGCGCGCATTTCGACAATGTGAACCCCGTCACCGGCGAGGTCGTGGCGCGGGTGTCGCTGGCCGACCAGCCGCTGGTCGACCGCGCGGTTGCCGCGGCGCGCCGCGCGCTGAAAGGGCCGTGGGGCAAGATGTCGCAGGCCGAACGGTGCAAGCTGCTCGTCCGCGTCGCCGAAGGGATCGAGGCGCGCTTCGACGAATTTGCCGCCGCCGAGATCGCCGACACCGGCAAGTCGCTGCATCAGGCGCGCACGATCGACATTCCCCGCGGCGCCGCCAATTTCCGTGCTTTTGCCGGGCTGGCCGAAGCGCGCGCGATGCCGAGTTTCCGCACCGACCTGCCGGGCGGGCGCAGCGCAATCAACTATGCGATCGCGCGGCCGCTGGGCGTCGTCGCGATCATTTCGCCGTGGAACCTGCCGTTGCTGTTGATGACGTGGAAGGTCGCGCCCGCGCTCGCCTGCGGCAATGTCGTTGTCGTGAAACCCAGCGAGGAAACGCCATCGACCGCGGCGCTGCTCGCCGAGGTGATGGACGCCGCGGGGGTGCCGCCGGGGGTGTTCAACCTGGTCCACGGCTTTGGCGCTGCATCCACCGGCGAATGGCTGACCGCCCATCCCGACATCGACGCGATCACCTTTACCGGTGAATCGGCGACTGGCGGGGCGATCATGCGCGTCGCGGCGGCGGGAGTGAAGCCGGTCTCGTTCGAGCTTGGCGGCAAGAACGCCGCGCTGGTCTTTGCCGATTGCGATTTCGACGAAGCGGTGGCGGGGACGGTGCGGTCGGTGTTTTCCAACTGCGGGCAGGTGTGCCTGTGCACCGAGCGCGTCTATGTCGAGCGCCCGATTTTCGACCGCTTTGTGAAGGCGCTGGCCGAGCGCGCCGCGGCGCTGACCATCGGCGATCCCTGGTCGGGCGCCGACATGGGGCCGCTGATCTCGCACGGCCACCGCGACAAGGTGCTCGGCTATTATCAACTCGCGCGCGACGAGGGGGCGACGGTGGTGACCGGCGGCGGAGTGCCCGCGTTCGGGAGCCCGCTCGATCAGGGGGCGTTCGTCCAGCCGACGATCCTGACCGGCCTGAGTGCTGACGCGCGCTGCGTGCGCGAGGAGATTTTCGGCCCGGTCTGCCACATCGCCCCCTTCGACCGCGAAGACGAGGCGATCGAATTGGCGAATGACAGCGCCTATGGTCTGGCGGCGGCGATCTGGACCCGCGATGTCGGGCGCGCGCACCGCGTCGCCGCCCAGATGGAAACGGGGATCGTCTGGGTCAATGAATGGTTCCTGCGTGACCTGCGTACCCCGTTCGGCGGGATGAAATTGTCGGGCATCGGGCGCGAGGGCGGCGAACATTCGCTGGGCTTTTATTCCGAGCCGACCAATATCTGTGTGAAGCTGTAAGAGGATCCTATGGCCGACATTGCTGCCATTGCCGCAAGGCTCGACGCCGCCGCCAGAGAGACAAGGGCGATCGCGCAAATCACCGGGCAGGAGGGCGAATTGTCGCTCGCCGACGCCTATGCGATCCAGCGCGCCGCGATCGACCACCGGCTGGCGCGCGGCGCGGCGCTGGTCGGGGTCAAGATGGGGTTCACCAGCGAGGCCAAGATGGTCCAGATGGGGCTGACCGACCAGATCTGGGGGCGGCTGACGTCGGACATGGTGGTCGCGAACGGCGCCGCGATCGACCGCACGCGCTTCATCCATCCGCGCGTCGAGCCCGAGGTCGCGGTGCGGCTGAAAGCGCCGCTGGCGGGCGAGGTGACGCGCGAAGAAGCGCTGGCGGCGGTCGATGCGGTCGCGGCGGCGCTGGAGATTATCGACAGCCGCTACGAAAATTTCCGCTTCGCGCTGGGCGATGTGGTCGCCGACAATGCCTCGTCATCGGCCTTTGTCGTTGGTCCGTGGTTGCCCGCGCACACCGACGTCGCCGATGTCGCGATGGAAATGCGGGTCGACGATGTCGTCGTCGAGACCGGGTCGAGCGCGGCGATCCTGGGCGACCCGATCCGCTCGCTGGTCGCCGCGGCGCGGCTGGCGGGGGCGGCGGGACTGACGTTGCAGCCGGGCTGGACGATCATGCTGGGCGGCGCGACCGCGGCGGCGGCGATCGGGTCGGCGCGTGCGGTGTCGCTCGACGCCGCGCATCTCGGCCGCGTCGGCTTCACGATCGCGGGAGAGGCGGCATGAGCGGCGCGAGCGAGGGTCGGATCATTCCCGGCAAGGCGCGGCCGCGCGGGCGCTTTCCGCATTATCGCCGCGCGGGCGATTTCGTGTTCGTATCGGGCACCAGCTCGCGGCGGGCCGACAATAGTTTCGCGGGTGCGTCGGCGGACGAATATGGCACCGTCAGCCTCGACATCCGCGAGCAGACGCGCGCGGTGATCGAGAATATTGCGGCGATCCTGACCGATGCGGGCGGATCGCTGGCCGACGTCGTCGATGTGACGAGCTTCCTCGTCAACATGAATGATTTCGGCGGCTATAATGCGGTTTACGCCGAGTTTTTCGACGAAGCGGGTCCGGCGCGCACGACGGTCGCGGTCCACCAGCTTCCCCACCCGCACCTGCTGATCGAGATCAAGGCCACCGCCTTTATCCCGCGCGCGCCGACGAAAGGATAGCGGCCATGCTGAGCTATGGATTGCCCTTCAACTTCCGCCAGTGGATCGAGGATCACCGCGATGTGCTGAAGCCGCCGGTCGGCAACGCGCAGATCTGGGAGGATGCCGATTTCATTGTCACCGTCGTCGGCGGCCCGAACCAGCGCACCGATTATCATGTCGACCCGCTGGAGGAATTCTTCTTCCAGCTGGAAGGCGACATGAATCTGCGGCTGTGGACCGATGACGGCCCCCAGGACATGCCGATCCGCGAGGGCGACATCTTTCTGTTGCCGCCCGGCGTGCCGCATTCGCCGCAGCGCCCTGTCCCGGGCAGCGTCGGGTTGGTGATCGAACGCAAGCGCCCCGACGGGATGATCGACGCCTTTCAGTGGTATTGCGACGATTGCGGTCACATCGTCCACCGCGTCGAAGTGCAGCTGAAAAGCATCGTGCGCGACCTGCCGCCGCTGTTCGCCGCCTTTTACGCCAGCGACGAACTGCGCACCTGCGGCCATTGCGGCGCGGTGCACCCCGGCAAGCATGGGCCGCAGGCCGCGGCATGAGCAATATGCACAACAATGCCGCGCGGCGGCTGCGCGATGCCTATTCGGGCGGGGTCATCAAACCGCTGCGCGACGTGCTGGCGGCGACCGACGCCGACGGCGCCTATGCGGTGCAGACGATCAACACGCGGTTCTGGGAAGCGCAGGGGCGGCGGATCGTCGGGCGCAAGGCGGGGCTGACCGCGAAGGCGGTGCAGGTCCAGCTGGGTGTCGATCAGCCCGATTTCGGCGTCTTGTTCGCCGATATGCAGATTGCCGATGGCGGCACGCTCGATCCGGCGCGCACGATCCAGCCGAAGGCCGAGGCGGAAATTGCGTTCGTGCTCGGCGCCGACCTGCCCGCTGCCGATACGACGGTGGAGCAGGTCGCCGCGGCGGTCGCCAGCGTCCACGCAGCGATCGAGATCGTCGACAGCCGGATTGCCGACTGGAAGATCAGCTTTGCCGATACCGTGGCCGACAACGGCTCGTCGGCCTTCTTCGTGCTGTCCAATGCGGGGCTGGCGCTGGCTGGCCTCGACCTTGAGGGCGCGGCGATGGCGCTGACGGTGAATGGCAGCGTCGCCTCGACCGGGGTGGGCGCGGCGGCGCTTGGCAATCCGCTCAATGCCGCCGCGTGGCTGGCGCAGACGCTGGCGGGGCGCGGCGAGCCGCTGAAGGCGGGCGACATCCTGCTCGCGGGGGCGCTGGGGCCGATGGTCGCGTTGACGCCGGGCGATCAGGTCGTGGCGACCATCGCGGGCATCGGCAGCGCCAGCTTCACCTATGGCGAGGGCTGACCCGATGGCGAAGACCAAAGTGGCGATCATCGGATCGGGCAACATCGGCACCGACCTTATGATCAAGATCATGCGCCTGTCCGACACGCTGGAGATGGCGGCCTTTGTCGGCATCGATCCCGAGTCCGACGGGCTGAAACGCGCCGCGCGGCTCGGCGTGCCGATTACCGCCGACGGGCTCGATGGCCTGGTCGCCATGCCCGGCTTTGCCGACATTGCCATCGTCTTCGATGCGACCTCGGCGGGGGCGCACCAGCGGCATAGTGCGGTGCTGATCGCCCATGGCAAGCGCGTCGTCGATCTCACCCCCGCGGCGATCGGTCCCTATACGATCCCGCCGGTGAACGGCGACGCGCACCTGGACGCCGCCAACGTCAATATGGTGACGTGCGGCGGGCAGGCGACGATCCCGATCGTCGCTGCGGTGAACCGCGTCGCGAAGGTGCATTATGGCGAGATCGTCGCCTCGATCGCTTCCAAGAGCGCGGGGCCGGGGACGCGCGCCAACATCGACGAGTTTACCGAGACGACCAGCCGGGCGATCGCCACCGTCGGCGGCGCGGCGCGCGGCAAGGCGATCATCGTGCTCAACCCCGCCGAACCGCCGCTGATCATGCGCGACACCGTCTATTGCCTGTGCGACGATGGTGACCGCGATGCGATCGCCAAGAGCATCGAGGCGATGGTTGCCGACGTGCAGGCCTATGTCCCCGGGTACCGGCTGAAGCAGGCGGTGCAGTTCGAGAGCATCGGCAGCAACGCGCCGCTGCGCATCCCCGAAATGGGCGGCAGCTTTACGGGATTGAAGGTCAGTGTCTTCCTCGAGGTCGAGGGGGCGGCGCATTATCTGCCCGCCTATGCCGGCAACCTCGACATCATGACCTCGGCGGCGCTGAAGACCGCCGAGAAGATCGCGCAAAGGCTGGCGGCATGACCTTGGATCCCACGACCACCAAGCTTTATATCCAGGACGTGACGCTGCGCGACGGGATGCACGCGATCCGCCACCAATATGGCCTCGATCATGTCCGCGCGATCGCGAAAGCGCTCGACCGCGCGAAGGTCGATGCGATCGAGGTCGCGCATGGCGACGGGTTGCAAGGGTCCAGCTTCAACTATGGGTTCGGCGCACACACCGACTGGGAATGGATCGGCGCGGTGGCCGAGGTGCTCGAGCATAGCGTGCTCACGACCTTGCTGCTGCCCGGCATCGGCACGATCCACGATCTCAAACACGCCTATGACCTGGGCGTGCGCTCGGTGCGGATTGCGACCCACTGCACCGAGGCCGATGTCGCGAAGCAACATATCGAGGTTGCGCGCGGCATCGGCATGGACGTGTCGGGGTTCCTGATGATGAGCCATATGTCGGCGCCCGACGCGCTGGCGAGCCAGGCGCAGCTGATGGAAAGCTATGGTGCGCATTGCGTCTATGTCACCGACAGCGGCGGCGCGATGACGATGGACCAATATGCGGCGCGATTGCAGGCGTACGACCGGGTGCTGAAGCCCGAGACGCAGCGCGGCGTCCACGCCCACCACAATCTGTCGCTCGGCGTCGCAAACAGCATCGTCGCGGTGCAAAATGGCGCGCTGCGCGTCGATGCCAGCCTGGCGGGCATGGGGGCGGGCGCGGGCAATGCGCCGCTCGAGGTGTTCATCGCGGCGGCGGACGTCCATGGGTGGAACCATGGCTGCGATCTTTACGCGCTGATGGACGCGGCGGAGGATCTGGTGCGGCCGTTGCAGGACCGCCCGGTGCGGGTCGACCGCGAGACGCTCACCCTCGGCTATGCCGGGGTGTATTCGAGCTTCCTGCGCCACGCCGAAAAGGCGGCCGCCGACCATGGGCTCGACACACGCGCGATCCTGGTCGAGCTGGGGCGGCGCAAGATGGTCGGGGGGCAGGAAGACATGATCGTCGACGTCGCGCTCGACATGGTTCGGGCCGCGACACGGGCGGGTTAGCGTTGCAGACGATGTTGCGCCTGTATCTCATTTGAACCATATAGGTTATTTCACTTGACATCGTAACGCTGATATGGCACAAGTGTCACATCATGAAGAATTGCGAGTCGGGCCGGCGGCCTTTCCCCAGGGGAAAGGCTGTTCCGGCCCGACTGGCGTTTGAGGAGGATGGCCTGTGGCGCAAATCGGCAAGACGGCGACCCGGAAAGCGCGCGGCGCGCGTCCGGGCCGCGCCCAGATGGATATGTTTCTGGAAGCATTGGCGGAAACGTCGAACGTCGCGGCGTCGGCGCGCGCCGCGGGCGCGACGGGCAATGCGATGTACCGCGAGCGGCGGCGTAACGACGGCTTTGCCGCGCGCTGGCACGCGGCGCTGTGCGAGGGGTTCGCGCGGCTGGAGGCCGAGCTATTGTCCGAGGCGCTGGTGGCGCCCAGCGGCAATGTGAAGGACGCAACGCTGAAATCGCGGGCGCAGAAATATCGGCTGGGGCTGGCGTTGCTGGCGGCGCACCGCGCGGCGGTGCGCGGGGCCAAGTTGCCGGGCGGTGGCGGTGCGGTGGCGACGCAGGGGAGTGCGAAGGAGCGGCTGCGGGCGAAGCTTTACGCGATGCAGGCGCAGATGGAGGCCGAAGCCGCGGGTGATGAGGAGCAGGATGACGGCGCGTGACGGGAGCGGTTGCGCGGATCGCCGAGGGGAGAAAAGACCTTGATCGCTGGTTGAAGGCGCTGTCGGGAGACAAATGCGCGGCGCTGCTGACCGACTGGCGCTGGTGGCGGCGGGAGGATCAATGCCCGCCCGCGGGCGACTGGCATGTGTGGATGTTGCTGGCGGGGCGCGGGTTCGGCAAGACGCGGACCGGCGCCGAGTGGGTGCGCGAATTTGCGGAAGCGACGCCCGGGGCGCGGATCGCGCTGGTCGCGGCGTCGCTGCACGAAGCGCGGCAGGTGATGGTCGAGGGTGAAAGTGGTTTGTTGGCCATCGCGCCCGATGCGTCGCGGCCCGACTATGAAAGCAGTCTGCGGCGGCTGACCTGGCCGAACGGCGCGGTCGCGACGCTCTATTCGGCGGCCGAGCCCGACAGTCTGCGCGGCCCGCAGCATGAAGCGGCCTGGTGCGACGAAATCGCCAAATGGCCGCAGGGCGAGGCGGCGTGGGACAATCTGATGTTGACGATGCGCGTCGGTACGCAGCCGCAGGTCGTCGCGACGACGACCCCGCGCGGGGTGCCGCTGGTGCGGCGGTTGATCAAGGAAAAGGGCGTCGCGGTGACGCGCGGTCACACGCGCAGCAACCGGCTCAACCTGTCGCCGCGCTGGCTGGCGACGATGGCGGCGATTTACGGCGGCACGCGGCTGGGGCGGCAGGAGTTGAACGGCGAGCTGCTCGACGATGTCGAGGGGGCGCTGTGGTCGCGCGCGCTGATCGAGCGGTGCCGGGTCGCGGCGGACGCGGTCGGCAAGCCGGTGCGGGTGGTAATCGGGGTCGACCCGCCGGCAAGCGCGCAGGGTGACGCGTGCGGGATCGTGGTCGCGGCGCTGCTGCGCGATCGCCGGTTGGCGGTGATCGAGGATGCGAGCGTCGAACGCCCGGCGCCCGGCGTGTGGGCGCAGGCGGTCGCCGCCGCGGCGGCGCGCTGGGGCGCCGAACGGGTGGTGGCCGAGAGCAATATGGGCGGCGAAATGGTCGCCGCGATGCTGGCGCACGCCGATGCCCGGCTGCCCGTCCGCGCGGTGCACGCGAGCGTCGGCAAGGCGCGGCGCGCGGAGCCGGTGGCGCTGGCCTATGAGCGCGGGCAGGTGGTGCACGCGGGGGCGTTCGAGGATTTGGAGGACCAGCTGTGCGGGTTGCAGATCGGCGGCGGCTATGCGGGACCGGGGCGCTCGCCCGATCGGGGGGATGCTTGTGTGTGGGCGCTGGCGGCGTTGCTGGAGGGGGTGCGGATGGGGCGGGTTGTGGGGGTTCGGCGGGTTTGATCGCTCTATAGATTCTCTGGTTCCGCTCGACACGAACCGAATTGTGACGGCGGCGCGGCCCACCGATGTCGCACAAGGATGATAGCAGCCCCCGCCTTCGCGAGGGCGACGATCTGGGAGGCTTTTCATGAACTGGTTTGGCCGGAAGGCTGCGCAGGATGCTGCGCGGCCTGCTTTGTCGCGGGTGTATGGGGCATATGGGGTGATGGGGGCGGCGCCCGCGCCCTTGTCGTTCGAGGCGCAGGTGCGTGAGGGCTATTTGTCCAATGCGATTGTCCAGCGCAGTGTGAAGCTGGTTGCCGAAGCCGCAGGAAGCGCGCCGGTGGTGGCGAGCGATCCGGCGCTGGCGGCGCTGGTGGCGGCGACGTCGGGCGGGCAGGGGCTGGTCGAGACGCTGGCGGCGCAGCTGCTGCTGCACGGCAACGGTTATGTGCAGATATTGACCGACGGCGCGGGGGCGGCGGCGGAGCTGTTTGCGCTGCGCCCCGAGCGGGTGACGGTTGAGGCCGATGGGCGCGGGTGGCCGGTCGCTTATCGTTACAAGGCGGGCGGGTCGGCGGTGGTGCTGCCCGCCGAAGATGGCGCGGGGCGAACCGCGGTGGTGCATGTAAAGGCGCTGCATCCGCTGGACGATCATTATGGCGCGGGGTGCCTGGGCGCCGCGGCGGGCGCGATCGCGGCGCATAACGCGGCGGCGGCGTGGAACGCGGCGCTGCTGGGCAATGCGGCGCGGCCGTCGGGGGCGCTGGTGCATGATCCGGGCGACAAGGGGATGCCCTTGTCGGCCGAGCAGGTCGAGCGGCTGCGCGAGGAGCTGGCCGAGGGGTTTTCCGGCGGTGCGAACGCGGGGCGGCCGTTGTTGCTGGAGGGCGGCCTGCGGTGGCAGGCGCTGAGCCTGAGCCCCGCCGAGATGGATTTCCTGGCGCTCAAGGAATCGAGCGCGCGCGAGATTGCGATGGCGTTTGGGGTGCCGCCGATGCTGCTCGGGCTGCCCGGCGATGCGACCTATGCCAATTACCGCGAGGCCAATCGCGCGCTGTGGCGGCTGACGGTGCTGCCGCTGACGGCCAAGATTTTGGGGGGCATCGCGCAGGGGCTGAGCGGGTGGTTCGCGGGCGCCGAGCTGCGCGTCGATCTGGACCGGGTGCCGGCGTTGGCCGAGGACCGGATGGCGCTGTGGCACGAGGTGTCGGCGGCGGACTGGCTGAGCGCGGACGAGAAGAAGGCGCTGTTGGGGGTGGGGTAGCGTTCGCCGACAACGGGCCACCCCCACCCAGCTTCGCCTAGGCAGCAAGCTGCCAAGGCTTCGCAACCCTCCCCCGTCTCAGGGGGAGGGGCGTTAGTGAGGAAATCGACATGGATGAGGAAGAAGCGCTGGCGCGGTTGATCGCGCTGGCGGGGACGAGTGCGCCTGACGCAGCCTTGCTGCGCGCGGTGGTTGAGGAGGCGAGCGAGTTGGGGGCGCGGCGGGCGCTGGCGCGGCTGGGGCTGGCCGATGCGGCGGCGCGCGACGACATCGTCGATCTGCGCCAGCTGCTGGGGGCATGGCGCGATGCCAAGACGAGCGCGTGGAAGGCGGCGGTCGACTGGGCGGTGCGCGGGATGCTGGCGTTGCTGGTGGTCGGACTGGCGGTGAAGCTGGGGCTGCCGGGGTTATTGCGGTGAGGGCGGCGGCAGAAAGAGGTTCACGCGGAGACGCGGAGGCGCGGAGAGAAGCTTGCCTCTCTCCGTTTGTCCTGAGCTTGTCGAAGGACCGTTCTTCCTTTGTCGGGTCAGAAGAGAAGGACGGCCCTTCGACAAGCTCAGGGCGAACGGGGGAAGAAAAGCTCCGCGTCTCCGCGTCTCCGCGTGAACCCCGCTCCATCCGCTTTGCTGGCTATGCCGCGGTGTTCGACCGGGTCGATCGGGGCGGCGATGTCGTGCGTCGCGGGGCGTTTTTGGCAAGTTTGCGCGAGCGGCGCGCGGTGCCGCTTTTGTGGCAGCATCGGCCGGGGGCGGTGGTCGGCGTGATCGAGACATTGGCGGAGGATGCGCGCGGGCTGCGCGTGGTGGCGCGGGTCACGCATCGGATCGCGGCGGCGCTGATTGCGCGCGGCGCGCTGACGGGATTGTCCTTTGGGTATCGGGTGACGGCGGCGCGCGGGGGCCATCCGCGCGAGCTGCTGGCGCTCGATCTGGGCGAGGTGAGTTTGGTGGCGATGCCGATGCAGCCGCTGGCGCGGGTGATTGCGGTAGATTCAACGAAGGAGTGACGGGCATGGAATTGGATATGGAAGTGAAGGCGGACGCGCTGGACGGGGCGTTCGATGCAGTGCTGGCGGCCGAGGCGGTCGATGACCTGAAGGCGTCGGTGGCGGCGCTGAAGGCACAGGTCGACGCGCAGGCGGTGGCGGCGTCGCGGCTGCCGCTCGACGGGGCGAAGGCGGCCGATCCGGCGCGTGACGCTTTTGTCGAGCGCTATCTGCGGCGCGGGATCGATGCCGGCGTCGAGATGAAAAGCCTGTCGGGGGCAACGGGCGGCGAGGGCGGCTTTGCGGTGCCGCGCGAGATCGACGGCAGCATTGCCGAGACGCTGAAATCGCTGTCGCCGATCCGCAGCATCGCGACGGTCGTGCAGACGGGGACGAGCGGGTATCGCAAGCTGGTCGCGACCGGGGCGATGGGCGCGGGTTGGGTCGGCGAGACGGCGGCGCGGCCCGAGACCGCGACGCGCAGCTTTGCCGAGATCGTGCCGCCGTCGGGCGAGCTTTACGCCAATCCGGCGGCGAGCCAGGCGATGCTGGACGATGCGATGTTCAACGTCGAGGACTGGCTGGCCGACCAGCTGGGCCGCGAATTTGCGGTCGCGGAGGGCGGCGCATTCGTGACCGGCAACGGGACGAACCGGCCGAAGGGGTTCCTGACCTATGCCACCACCAATGAGGCCGACGCGGTGCGCGCGTTCGGCACGGTGCAGCATCTGGCGACGGGGACCGCGGGGGCGTTTCCGGCGGTGAACCCGCAGGACAAGCTGGTCGAGCTGGTCCATGCGCTGCGCGCGCCCTATCGGCAGGGCGCGGTGTGGGTGATGAATTCGGATACGCTGGGCCGCATCCGCAAGTTCAAGACGAGTGACGGCGCGTTCATCTGGCAGCCGGGGCTGGTCGAAGGACAGGCGGCGACGCTGCTCGGCTATCCGGTGGTCGAGGCCGAGGACATGCCCGATGTGGCGGCGAACAGCCTGTCGATCGCGTTCGGCAATTTCCGCGCCGGTTACCTCGTCGCCGACCGCGGTGAAACGCGCATCCTGCGCGACCCGTTCAGCAACAAACCGTTCGTGCATTTTTATGCAACCAAACGGGTCGGCGGTGCGATCATCGATTCGCAGGCCATCAAGCTGATGAAATTCGCCGCCAGCTAAGCTGACGCTGGCGCGATGGGCGCCCGGCCACGCCGTCCCCTTTCGGGCGAGGCCGGGCGCTGAGAACCGGTCGGCATTACGTCCATACCGGCCTGCAAATGGCGGTCTCCCGCGCTTCCGGTGCTCACGTACTGAAGTACGCTGCGCTCCGGGTCACGCGAAACCACCATTTTCGGCTCGGTCTGAACGAAATGTCGACCGGTTCTTTTCGATCGTTTGAAGGTGCTCGACGCCGAAGGCGGGGGCCGACGGCGGAGTGTGGCACGGCGGGTGGAGAAATAGCGATGACGATGAGCCTGGTGCCGGGGGAGTCCCCGGTGAGCCTGAGCGAGGCGCGCGGGTGGCTGCGGATGGGCGCGGCAAGCGACGATGCGGTGATCGCGCCGCTGCTGCGCGCGGCGACGAGCATTTGCGAGGCGTTTACCGGCCAGTGGCTGGTGATCCGGCCCGGAACCGAAGTGCTGGCGCTGTCGGGCGGCGCGGCGCGGTTGACGGTGCGCCCGGTCGTGGCGGTCGAGGATGTCGCGCTGCTCGCCGACGACGGCAGCGAGACGGTGCTGGGCGGCGGCGAGTATCGCCTGGCGGTCGGGGCGGGCGGCGAGGGCCGGGTCAGCGTCGCCGGCGCGGATGGACACGCGCGGGTGCGCGTGACCTATCGCGCCGGGATCGCCGACGATGGCGCCGGGGTTCCCGATGCGATCCGGCAGGGGATCGTGCGGATGACGCAGCATCTGTACGACGCGCGCGACGGGACCGACGCGCCGCCGCCGGCGGTGATCGCGGCGCTGTGGCAGCCGTGGCGGATGCTGAGCCTGGGCAGCCCGCGATGAGCGGCGCCGAGCAGGCGGTGCGCGCGAAGGCGCTGGCGCTGCTGGCGGGCGATGCCATGCTGGCGGCGCAGGTGCATGGCGTTTTCGACGGGACGCCGGTGCGGGTGAGCGCGCCCTATGTGGCGGTGGGTGCCGCCGAGGGGGCGGACTGGGGAACGAAGGATCGCGCCGGGCGCGAGGTGCGGTTGACGCTGGCGCTGGTCGGGGTCGGCGGCGCGGTCGATGATGACGCCGCGGGGCGGATCGAGGCGCTGGTCGCGGGGCTGCGCGGGGCGGCGGGTGGTTGGTCGGTGGTGAGTACGCGGATGGTGCGGACGCGGTTCGGGTTCATGCGCGAGGGTGGCTGGCGGCACGAGCTGGTCGTGCGGTGCCGGTGTTTGGCGGCGTAGCGCTAGGCCGATGAACCCACCCCGCTGCGACTAGCCAGCAAGCTGGCAAGTCTCGCTGCCCCTCCCCTGAAGGGGAGGGGATTTTCCTATTTTTTCACTCGCCCGGGAGCGAGTTGTTGGCTTTGTAATCCTTGAACTTGTCGGTGAAATTGGCGTGGTAATCCTCGATCTGCATGTCGGCGTCTTCGACCGCGACCTTTTCGGAATCGCCGCCTGAGCGGCCGAGCGCGATCACCGCCTTGCGGAAGGCGTCGCGTTCGGCGCCGCAATTCGCTTTCAGCGCCATTTCATATTCGACCTCCTCGACCTTGGCCTCGAGCGCCTTCTTCATGTCGTCGCGCAGGCATTTGGTGAAGGCGGCGCGCGTGGTGTCGACGGTCGGCGACTGAACCATGGCGGCCAAAATCAATGTCGTAATCAGCATCCTGCGACTCCCCGTTCCGCATGTTTTTCTGATGAGGAGATTAAACCATGGCAATTGAAAATGGGAGCGCTTTTCTGCTCAAGGTCGGTAACGGCGGAGCGCCGCCGACCTATTCGACGGTCGCCGGGCTGCGCACGACGCAGTTGTCGGTGAACGGCGAGGCGGTGAACGTCACGACCAAGGATTCGGGCGGCTGGCGCACGCTGTTGTCGGGCGCCGGGGTGCGATCGGTGTCGGTGAGCGCGGCGGGGATCTTTACCGGGTCGGCGGCGGAGGTGCGCCTGCGCGGCCATGCGCTGGCGGGGGCGATCGACGATTATGAGCTGAGTTTCGAAAGCGGCGAGCGGCTGCGCGGACGGTTCCTGGTGACGCGGCTGGACTATGCCGGGGACTATAATGGCGAGCGCAATTATACGCTGAACCTGGAATCGAGCGGCGCGGTGGTGAGCCTGTGAGCGCGGGGGCGAATGGCTTGCGCGGCGAGGCGGAATTGCGCGTCGGCGAGCGGGTGTTCGTGCTGCGCCCGAGTTTTGCGGCGCTGGTCGCGGCGGAGGGCGAGCTGGGGCCGCTGTTCGCGCTGGTCGAGCGCGCCGCGGACGGGCGGCTGGCGCTGGGCGAGCTTGCTTCGCTGTTCTGGCATTGTCTGCGCGATCGGCCTGACGCGCTGACGCGCGAGGCGGTGGGCGAGGCGGTGGTGGCGCAGGGGCTGGCGGCGGTGACCCCGGCGCTGCGCGTGCTGCTGGGGCAGATTTTGTCGGGGCGGTGAGCGTTCGGACTTAAGAAAAAAGAAGAATTTCGCACAAAGACACAAAGACACGAAGAATGGCAGCCGCGCATCGCTGCGCCGAAGCTCGACCTTGGCTTGAAAGGCGGCGTGCGCGCCTTTGACTGGCGGCTGTGTCGCCATTTTCGATCTTCTTCGTGTCTTCGTGTCTTTGTGCGAACCCCAGTTTTCGCGGCGGTGAGGTGCAAGATGGGCACAGATGGCTACCCCGATGCGGCAAATCTTTCGGGTGGCGCCCTGTATTTGCTGGGCCTGATGGCGCGGGTTGCAGCGTGGCGGCCCGATGAGTTTTGGGCGGCGACGCCAGCCGATGTTCGCGCCGTGCTGGCCGGGTGGGCCGAGGCGGACGCGGCGGCGGCGGTCGATGGCGCGGCGCTGGCGTCGATGATGGAGCAATTTCCCGATGGATGAGATCGACGAGATGGTGGTGGCGGTGCGCGCCGACACCGGCGCGTTCCGGCGCGACATTGCGGCGCTGCGCGCCGAGCTGGAGGGAGCGCTGGGGTCGTCGAGACGCCGCTCGACGCCATGGTGATGGCGGCGCCGCGCTGGCGGCTGGCACGGAAGGATTGAGCGATGGCGACTTTGGTGCTGACGGTGGTCGGCGGCTTTATCGGCGGCCCGGTCGGGGCGGCGATCGGCGCGAGTCTGGGGCAACAGGTCGATGCGGCGATCTTCAGGCCCAAGGGGCGCGAGGGGCCGCGGCTTGCCGATCTGAAGGTGCAGGCGTCGACCTATGGCCAGCAGATCCCGCAGCTGTTCGGGACGATGCGCGTCGCGGGCAGCGTGATCTGGGCGACCGACCTGATCGAACGGCGCAGCAAACGCGGCGGCGGCAAGGGGCGGCCGTCGGTGACCGAATATAGCTATGCGGTGTCGCTGGCGGTGGCGCTGTCGTCGCGGCCGATCCGCGCAATCCGGCGGATCTGGGCCGACGGCAATCTGCTGCGCGGGACGAGCGGGACGTTTCAGGAGCGCTGCATCTTTCGCTGGCATGACGGCGGCGAGGATCAGGCGGTCGATCCGCTGATCGCGTCGGCGATCGGGCCGGGGTCGGCGAGCGGCTTTCGCGGGCTGGCCTATGCGGTGTTCGAGGAGCTGGAGCTGGGCGCGTTCGGCAACCGCATCCCGTCGCTGACTTTTGAGGTCGAGGCCGATGCGGGAAGCGTCGATGCCGGGGTGATCGGCAATGTCCTGCTCGGCGAGGCCGGGCGCTGTTTGGGCGAATGGCCGGTCGCGGGCTATGCGGCGTCGGGCGACCGCGCGCGCGACGCGCTGGCGCCGCTGTTCGAGGTCGACGGCGTGCGGGTGGCAAGCGGGTCCGACGGGTGGCGGCTGGCGCCTGCGGCATTGGCGGGAACGCCGCTGGCGCTGGGCAGTTTTCGCGAGGTACGGCGGGCGGAGGCGGGGCGCGATGCGGTCGAGCGGCAGCGCGCGCCGCTGGCGGCGCTGCCGGGGGCGATCCGGCTGCGGCATTACGAACCCGAGCGCGATTATCAGCTGGGCCAGCAGGGCAGCGCGGTCGCCGGCGGCGGGGTGCGCGAGGAGCGGATCGACCTGCCCGCGGTGCTCCCGGCGCCATCGGCGCGTGCGCTGGCGCAGCGACTGGCCGCCGCGGCGGCGGACGGGCGCGAGACGTTGATCTGGCAGGCCGATCTGGCGGCGCTGGCGCTGCCGGTCGGACATATCGTGACATTGGCCGATGGCAGCGCGTGGCGGCTGGCGGGGCGCAATGTCCGGGCGAGCGACATATTGCTGGAGCTGAAACGGCACCAGCCGGTGCCGGTCGCCGCGCTTCCCGCCGAACCCGGGGTTCCGGTACGCCCGCCCGACTGGCCCGATGCGGCGGGGACAGTGCTTCTGTTCGACCTGCCCAATATCGGCGGCCCGGCGGCGGCGACGGCGCGTATCCTGATCGCCGCGGCGGGTAGCAACGACGGCTGGCGCGGCGCCGATTGCTGGTTCGTCGCCGCGATCGATGCCGAGCCGGTCGCGCTCGGCACGGTGCGACCCGCGGCGGCGCTGGGCGCGCTGGCCGCGCCGCTGGCGGCGGGGAGCGAGTATCTGGTCGATCGCATCAACACGGCTTTGGTGACGCTGGTCAATCCGTCGATGACCCTGGAATCGGTCGACGATGCCGCGCTGCTCGGCGGCGCCAACCGGGCGATGGTGGGCGGCGAACTGCTGCAATTCGGCACTGCCGAGCTGGTCACCGCGGGGGTTTGGCGCCTGTCGCGCCTGCTGCGCGGACGGGCGGGGACCGGCGGCGGGGCCGCGCATGCGGTGGGGGCGCCGTTCGTGCTGCTCGACGACGGCGCACCGACGCTGCTGCCCGAGGCGCTGGCGGCCGCGGCAGAGGGCTGCGGGGCGCGGCTGCAATGGGCGGCGCGCGGCGCGACGGCGCTGACCGAGATCGCGGTGCCGCCCGCCGCGGCGGCGTTGCGGCCGCTGGCGCCCGTGCATGGACAAATATCGCCCGATGGATCGGGCGGGGTGGTCGTTGCGTGGCGGCGGCGTAGCCGCGTCGACACCGGCTGGCGCGACCATGTCGACTTGCCGATCGGCGAAGGGCAGGAGGCGTGGCGGATCGTGCTGGCGCCGCCCGTCGCCGGCATCGCGCCGTGGGAGCGCGCGACGCCGAGCCTGCATATCGAGGCTGCGGTCCTCGCCGCGCTGCCGTCCGGCACCATGGTGGCGATTCGCCAGGTCGGCGACTTTGCGTTGTCGCCGCCCTTGTCGCTGCCGCTGACATGAAAGGATAGATGATGACCGACATGCCGATGACCCCGCGCCTGGCGTTGCCGTTGCTGGCGGTGGCGCAGGCCCAGAAAGAGGCGACGCACAATGAAGCGCTGACCCTGATCGACGCGCTCGTCCACGCCGCGGTCGCGGCCGGGCCGCTGAACGACCCGCCGGCGGCCCCGGTGGCGGGGCAATGCTGGCTGGTCGGCAGCGCCCCGACCGGTGACTGGGCCGGGCAGGCGGCGGCGATCGCGATCTGGAGCGCGGGCGGCTGGCGATTTTCCGCGGCGCGTGCGGGGATGGTGGTGACGCGGCTGGCCGACGGCGCGCGGCTGCGATTCGAGGGCGGCGAATGGGCCGGGCCGGCAACAATCGCGACGCCGGCGGGCGGCTCGACAATCGATGTCGAAGCGCGTAGCGCGCTTGGCATGTTGATCCTGCACCTTGAGGCGCAGGGTCTTCTGATTTCAGGCTGAATTTCCGCTCGTTGGTCAAAAAAGTGCGACTTTTTAGCAACAGATTGGCGATTTGTTTACTTGCACGGAACCAAAGCGACGAGTAGGACGTCTGCCGAGACGTATATCTCAATTTGAAAGGGGAATTACTATGAGGAAGCTTGCCGTCGCTGTGGCGTTGGCCTCCACCGCCCTTGCGTCGCCTGCTCTGGCGCGCGACGACTCCTGGTATGTGGGTGTCGGTGCTGGCGCAATGCTGGTCGAAGACCTTGATCTCGACATCGGCGTTGTCGACAACGCCGCTTCGCTCGACCATCGCGCGGGCTATGACTTCGAAGGGACCGTCGGTTATGATTTCGGCGGCTTCCGCGCCGAAGTCGAAGTCGGCTATCGCGAAGCCGACATCAAGTCGGGCCGCTTTGCCGCACCTGGCATCCCGCAGACCGCTTCGGGCGCTGGTGCGCTGCGCACCGGTGACCTTCGCCTGAACGGCGACACCAATGCGCTGAGCTTCATGGTCAACGGCCTGCTCGACTTCGGTGACGACGACGGCCTTCAGGGCTTTGTCGGCGGCGGTGCCGGTGTGGCCCGCGTGTCGGTCGAACCCGTCTATGCCGGTGCTTTCCTCGACGATTCGGACACCGGTTTTGCCTGGCAGGCAATCGCCGGCGTTCGCGCCCCGCTCAGCAGCAACTGGGATGTTGGCCTGAAGTATCGCTTCTTCAACGCCGACAATCTCGACCTCGTCGATCAGCTCGGCCGCGACGTTTCGACGCGCTTCCGTTCGCACTCGATCCTCGGCACGCTGACGTACAACTTCGGCGGTGCGCCGGAACCGGTTGTGGCACCTCCGCCCCCGCCGCCCCCGCCGCCCCCGCCGCCTCCGCCGCCCCCGCCGCCCCCGCCGCCGGTGGTGTGTGAGCCCGGGCCGTACATCGTGTACTTCGACTGGGATCAGTCGAACATCACGCCGGAAGCCGCTTCGACGCTCGACAACGCGATCAGCGCCTACAACCGTGGTTGCACGGGTACGCAGGTCATGCTGGCCGGTCACGCTGACCGTTCGGGTTCGGCCACGTACAACGTCGGTCTGTCGGAACGCCGCAACACCGCGGTTCGCAGCTATCTCACCGCTCGCGGTATCTCGGATGGCTCGATCAGCGCGCAGGGCTTCGGCGAAAGCCGCCCGGCCGTTGCCACCGCCGATGGCGTCCGCAACGACCAGAACCGTCGCGTGGAAATCACTTACGGTCCGAACTCGGGCATGTAAGACCGGTTTCCATTCCCGACCGGGACTGGAAGAAACAAGCGAGGGCGGTACCGCAAGGTGCCGCCCTTTCTTTATGGCGATGCGGTTCTTCGTGGCGATGCCGCGCGGCGATCGGGATCTGGCCGCAGGGCCTAGAATGTCCCTGCCTGTTTTGTATAATGATATACCATTACTTCAAGGGTGCGAGATGGTCTTGGGCCCTTTACGATGGGGCGGGTGCCCGCCAGTCGCGGGCGTTCCTCCCCAAGCGGGAGAGAGGCTATGCGCAGACGCCGCAGCATGTTTCATCGCAGCATTTTTCGCGCCGATCCGAGCGGCGACCCCGACATCAACACCACCCCGCTGATCGACGTGATGCTGGTGATGCTGGTGATGTTCATCATCACCATCCCGCCGCCGACGCATAGCGTCGATGTGACCCTGCCCGCCGATGGCGTCGGAATTCCGGTCGCGGACGAGAACCGCGTGACGATCGACACCGCCGACGTCATCCGCTGGAACAGCGAGGCGGTCGATCTGGCGCAGCTGGGGATGCTGGTCAAAGCGGCGGCCGATCGTCCCGAACCCGCCGCCATCCTGCTCGAGCCCGACGCGCGGGCGCGCTATCTGCGCGTCGACGAGGCGATCGGTGCGATCCGGCGCAACGGCGGGTCGAAACTCGCCTTTCCGGGAATCCAGCAATATGCCGGTCTGATCTGAACCGGCGCGGCACTCTGCGGTTAGAGCCCTTTTGGATGGGCTCTAGGCGACAGTCGCGGTACCGGGGCGCAGATACGCCATCATGTAGCTGACATAGTCGGCCTTGCCGAGCGGGACGCCCATGTGGCGGAGGATCGAATAGGCGGCGACGAGGTGGAAGTAGAATTGCGGCTGCGCCCAGTCACGCACATAGGTCAGCGCGGTCATGTCGAACGCCATTCCGTTCGGCAGGTCGAAGCCGACCGCGCGGCCGGGGTCGGTATCGAGCGTCGCGGCCTCGACGGTGTCGAGCCATGCCAGCGTCGCCGCGATCTGGGCCTGGAGGCCCGCAAAATCGGCCGCATCTTCGGTAAATGCGGGCGCACCGGTCGCGCCGAGGCGCGTCGGCGACTGCATTGCTTGCAGGCAGCTGAAGCGGACTTGCGATGCGAGCGGGAACATGTCGGGCGCCAGCCGCGCGACGATGAGCTGCAATTCGCCGACGCCGTTTTCGGCGCCCCAGGCGAGCGCCTTGGCGAGTTGGCCCGACAGCGCGCGCAGGCCGTTCTGATAGGCGGGAACGGTGAGGTCGTAGAGCATCGTCACATCCTTTGCGGGTCAGGGCTTTGCATGGGAGGGCCGGTCAGGCGGGGGCGAGATTGTCCTGGAATTGCAGGCGTGCAAGGCGGGCATAAAGGCCGTCGGCGGCGACGAGCGCGTCATGCTTGCCCTCCTCGACGATGCGGCCGTTGTCCATGACGATGATGCGGTCGGCGGCGCGCACGGTCGCGAGGCGGTGCGCGATGACGATCGTCGTGCGGTCGTGCATCAAGGTTTCGAGCGCGTCCTGCACCAGCTTTTCGGATTCGGCGTCGAGCGCCGAGGTTGCCTCGTCGAGCAGCAGCAAAGGTGCGCGGCGGAGCAGCGCGCGGGCGATCGCGACACGCTGGCGCTGGCCGCCCGACAGCCGCGCGCCGCCTTCGCCCATGAAGGTGTCGAGCCCCTGCGGAAGCTTACGAAGGAATTCCTCGGCGTTGGCAGCCCGCGCGGCGTCCCACAACTGGTCGTCGCTGGCGTCCCAATTGCCGTAGCGCAGATTGTCGCGCGCTGAGGCGGCGAAGATCACGGTTTCCTGCGGCACCATCGCGATGCGGGCGCGGATGTCGGCGGGGTCGGCATCGACGAGCGGGACGCCGTCGAGCAGGATCTGCCCCGCCTGCGGATCGTAGAAACGCTCGGCGAGCTGGAACAAGGTCGATTTACCGGCGCCCGAGGGGCCGACGATCGCGACGGTTTCGCGCGGCTGGATCGCGAGGTTGAAGTCGTGCAGCGCAGGGGCGTCGGGGCGCGTGGGGTAGTGAAATTCGACGTGCGCAAATTCAAGCGTACCGTGCGGCGGTTCGGGGAAGGCGCGCGGCTGGGCGGGCGGTGCGATGCTCGCTTCGGCATTGAGCAGTTCGGAGAGCCGCTCGGCGGCGCCCGCGGCGCGCAGCAGATCGCCATAGACTTCGGTGAGGGCGCCGAAAGCGCCCGCGACGAGCCCGCCGGTGAGGACGAAGGCGGCGATCGTACCGCCGGTGATTGTCCCCGCCGCGACGCCTTCGGCCCCATACCACAGCAGGGTGGTGATCGCGCCGAACAGCAGGCCGATGACGATCGCGGTCATGATCGCGCGGAGGCGAATGCGGCGCTTGGCGGTGGCAAAGGTCGCCTCGACGGCGCTGGCAAAGCGTGCGGCTTCGCGTTCCTCCTGGCCGAACGCCTGGACGATCTTCATCGCGCCCAATTGTTCGGAGGTGGTGGCGCCGATGTCGGCGACGCGGTCCTGGCTCGACCGTGAGACATTTTGCAGGCGGCGGCCGAGCAGGACGATCGGCATGATGATCAACGGGATGCCGAGCAGGATGCCGCCAGTCAGTTTGGGCGACAGGGTGAACAGATAGGCGATGCCGCCGATCCCCATAACGGTATTGCGGAGCGCCACCGACACGGTGGTGCCGACGACCTGTTCGATGATCGTCGTGTCCGACGTCATCCGCGAGGCGATTTCGGACGGACGGTTTTCCTCGAAAAAGCCGGGCGCAAGGCGCAGCAGGTTGCGCTGCACCGCTTGGCGGATGTCGGCGACGGTGCGTTCGCCCAGCCAGCTGACGAAATAGAAACGCAGCGCGGTGGCGAGCGCGAGTGTCAGCACAATACCGTAGAAAAGGCGGAAATGCGGGGCGACGTCGCCGCCGCCGGCGACAAAGCCGCTGTCGATCATTTCCTTGAATTGCCAGGGGATTGCCAGCGTTGCGAGCGCGGCGACGCCGAGCGCGACGGCGGCGATCACCAGCTGCAACGGATAGCGACTGGCATAATGCCAGATCATCCGCAGGCTGCCGAGCTTGCGGCGCGGTTCGGCGGGGGCTTTGGCGGCGGAAGGGTCGGGAGTTCGGGCCATCGCAGCGGCCCTAGCAGTGGCGCTCGCCGCGCTCAACGCCGCAGAATGTCTTGGGGCTTCATGGATTATGAAGCGGAGCTGCATAACCAGCGCCGCGATACGGGACAAAGAACATCACAAACCGCGTTTATGACGCATTGCACAATAGATTGGATGCCCTAGACTGGCGCCAACGAAAAGGCGTCTCAAGAGCGCCGGGGCTTGCCAAGGAACATATCGAATATGCTGTATCACGCCTTTGAAATGCAAAAGAGCTGGCTGGCGGGCGCAAGCGCGCTGGCGACCGCGGGGGCGCAGGTGATGCAGCACCCGGCGAACCCACTCGGCTATTTCGGCGGCAGCCCGCAATTCGCATCGGCGCTGGAGGTGTTCGCGCACGCTGCGGCGCCGCGCGGCAAGCCGGGGTTCGAGCTGTACGAGACCGAAGTCGATGGCGAAACGGTGCGCGTCACCGAGGCGATCGAGGCGCGCAAGCCGTTCGGACAGCTCAAGCATTTCAAGCATAAGGGGACGAAAGACGCGCCCAAGCTTTTGATCGTCGCGCCGATGTCAGGCCATTATGCGACGTTGCTGCGCGGCACGGTCGAACGGATGCTGCCCGGCCATGACGTGTGGATCACCGACTGGCGCGACGCGCGGAACGTGCCGCTGGAGGCGGGCAAGTTCGATCTGGACGACTATATCGATTATCTGATTGGCTGGCTGGAGCATATCGGCCCTGGCGCGCATATGCTGGCGGTGTGCCAGCCGTCGGTTCCGGCGCTTGCCGCCGCGGCGATCATGGCCGCCCACAAGCACAAGGCCCGGCCGCGGACGCTGACGATGATGGGCGGGCCGATCGACACGCGCAAGGCGCCGACCGCGGTCAACGAACATGCGATGACGCGGCCCTATGCCTGGTTTCAGGAAAATGTCATCGTGACCGTACCAGCCTGGTATCCGGGCGCGGGGCGCCGCGTCTATCCGGGGTTCCTGCAGCTCGCCGGCTTCATGTCGATGAACCTTGGCAACCATATGATGAGCCATTGGGAGATGTTCCGCCACCTCGTCGACGGCGACGGCGAAAGCGCCGACAAGACCAAGGAATTCTACGACGAATATCGCTCGGTGTGCGACATGACCGCCGAATTCTATCTCCAGACGGTCGATCTGGTGTTTCAGCGTCATGCGCTGCCGAAGGGCGAAATGCTGCATCGCGGCAAGCCCGTCGACCTGAATGCGATCGAGGATATTGCGCTGCTCGCGATCGAGGGCGAGCGTGACGACATTTCGGGGATCGGCCAGACCAAGGCGGCGTTGACGCTGACCAAATCGCTGCCGACCGACAAGAAGAAATATCTGATGGCGAAGACCGTCGGCCACTACGGCATCTTCAACGGCCGGAAATGGCGCGAGGATATTGCGCCGGTGGTCGAGGGGTGGATCCGCAGCAACGGCGGGTGACGTGTAGGGAATCGACCGTTTCTTGTCATCCCCGCGAAGGCGGGGATCCCGCTTTGCGACGGCGAAGGAAAAAGCGGGATCCCCGCCTTCGCGGGAATGACGAAGTTAGGTGAGAACGTCCGCTCCCCACCCCAAAACGGCCGTTCTGCTAGCCCGTTTGCGAGGTTCAATGCACCGGCGACGTCCGCACCGCCCAATAGACCAGATAAAGCAATCCCGCCCATAGCAGCAGGATGAAGGCCATTCCGGTGCGGCTTGACGGGCGTTCGCTCGCGGCCTCGGCGGCGGCGTGGAGTTCGGCCCAGAGCGACGCAGGGATCAGGCGGCGGACGAGGATGAGCCCGAGCGGCACGATGATCAGGTCGTCGAGCCAGCCCAGCACCGGGATGAAATCAGGGATCAGGTCGATCGGCGACAGCGCGTAAGCGGCGACCGCGACGGCAAGCAGGCGGGCAAGGTTCGGCACGCGCGGATCGCGGGCGGCGAGCCATGCGGCATGCGCCTCGACCGCGAGGCGGTGGCCGAGGTCGCCGATCCGTTCGGATAGGGATTTGCCCGTCATCCTTTCCACCATAGACATTTTATGGGTCATTGCGAGCGAGGCGAAGCAACGACGATGTTGTGGGATTGCAGTCTTCGCTTATGATCGGGAGATGGCGATCCAACTGAAAAGCGCGCGCGTCGAACGCTGGCCGATCGCCAGAGATTTTGCAGTGGTGCATGGCGCCCATGTCGATGTCATCGTGGCCGAGGTGGCGGGCGAAGGAGCGATCGGGCGCGGCGAGGGGACGCCGGTCGCGGCGCTGGGCGAGGATGCCGCGGGGTGTCGCGACCAGATCCTTCGCGCCGCGGCGCATATCGGCGGTCTGGGCACTGCTGCCGCACGCGCCGCGGTGCAGGAGCTGTTGCCGCCAGGGGCGGCGCGCAACGCGCTCGACTGCGCGCTGTGGGAGCTCGAGGCCAAGGAACGCGGCCTGCGGCTGTGGCAGCTGGCCGGGTGCGAGGGGGCGCCGACCGCGCGGGTGACCGCGTTCACGCTCTTGCCGGGCGGTCCCGGCGCGATGGCCGAACAGGCGGCGACCGCAGAGGCCGATGGATATAGTCTGCTGCGGATAGAATTGACCGGCGACAACGACCGCCTGTGCGTCGCGGGTGCGCGCAAGGGGGCGCCCAACGCCCGCCTCATCGTCGATGCCGGGGCGCGATGGGGCGAGGCCGACATATTGAGCGAGGCCGAAGCGCTGGCAGAGCTCGGCGTCGAAATGATCGCGCAGCCGGTGCCGGTCGGCTCCGACGCGCTGCTCGACCCGGTCTATGCGCCGGTGCCCTTCGTCGCGGACGAAAGCTGCCAGACGGCCGCCGACGTGGCGCGGATCGGTGCCTTTTACGACGGGGTCAACATCAAGCTCGACCAGGCGGGCGGGCTGACCGAGGCGCTGCGCATCGCCGACGCGGCCGATGCGATGGGGCTGGCGATCATGGTCGGCGGGGCGGTGTCGACCAGCCTGGCAATCCTGCCCGCCTTCGTCCTCGCACAGCGGGCGAAATGGGTCGATCTTGGCGGTCCGGTTCGCCTTGCGGAAGACCGCGATGGCGGGTTCGAATATCGCGGCGGGCGGATTGGCCCGCCCGTGGGCTAAGCGTCGCCCCCGCGCCGGCGGGCCCCCAAGAGGCATAGAGCGACGTCAGATGCGTTGCCCAAAGCCACCAGCGGCCCCGCCTTTGCGGGAGGGACGAATATTACAGCGCCACTTCGGCATGCTGGCCGAGCTCGCCTTCCTTCATCGTCATCCCGGTCATCAGCTTGAAGATGCCCTTGATCCCGGGATCGGCGGTCCAGATTTCGGCATTGTCCAGATCGAAGCGGAGGAGGACGAGTTTCGGGTCGTCCTTGCCGTCCTCATACCAGGCCGCGATGCCGTTGTTCCACAGCCTGTCGAGCACGGCGCGGTCGCTTTCGTGGACCAGCGTCCCCGAAATGCAAGCGAACAGGTCGTGGCCCTTCGCCGCAAATTGCGCCATCGCCGGGCCGCCGCCCGCCAGGCGATTGTCGGTCGAGGTGAAGAACCAGAAGGCGCTGTTCGCATCCTTGTCGAGCTGCGCGTTCATCGGGATATGATGTTCGCGTTCGCCGGTCGCGCCGACCATGACATAGGGGCTGTCGGCCAGCGCTTTCCAGAATTGCTGTTTGATGTCGTCGCTCATGGAGGAATTCCTTTCGTCCCTCGATAAGCGAATAACGCGCCAGCGCGGTCGCCGTTGCCCGGTTCAGCGCGGCCGCGGCTCGGCATAGCTGACGACTTCATATTCGATGCCGTCGGGATCGAGGAAGTAGAAGCGACGACCCGGTTCGTAGTCGCCGTGGTTGAAGGGGATGAGGCCGACCGCCTTGACCCGCGCCTCGACCGCGTCAAGGTCGTCGACCTGGATGCCGAAATGATTGAGCGGTTCGCCCTTGGGGTAACGCGCATCGGCGTGCTGGCCGTCGGGGCCGGTGTACAGCGCGACATAGGCGCGGTCGCTGCCCAGGTGGATCGTGCGCCCGCCATCGCGCGCCGGGCCGCGCCAGCGTTCGTACCAACCGAAGATGGCGGACAACAGGGTTGCGGTGCGGTCGGGGTCGCTGACCGTCACATTGACATGCTCGATGAAGGAATGCGTCACGCGGTTACTCCTGATTCGGGTTGACGCGGCAGGTATTGCAAGCTCAACTGAGGTTTAGGTCAAGCGCAAATGGCGCGAC
Organism: Sphingopyxis sp.; assembly: GCF_051861155.1. Lineage (GTDB taxonomy): Bacteria > Pseudomonadota > Alphaproteobacteria > Sphingomonadales > Sphingomonadaceae > Sphingopyxis. The sequence goes on from NZ_JBHYDE010000005.1 coordinate 163,941, forward strand.
CGGCTTGTCCGGCCCGTCATTGCGAGGAGCCGAAGGCGACGCGGCAATCTTCAGCCATCGGCATGCGATAAGGTCGATGGCTGGCGATTGCTTCGCTTCGCTCGCAATGACGAGGGAGGCTAGAGATGCACCGCACCGACCTGATACCGATCGGCGAACTGGCCGCGCGCACCGGGGTCGCGGTGTCGGCGATCCGTTTTTACGAGGCGAAGGGACTGGTCGAAGCGCTGCGCACGCGCGGCGGCCAGCGGCGTTTCCTGCGCGCCGACATCCGCCGCATATCGTTCATCCTGATCGCGCAGCAACTGGGGCTGAGCCTGGAAGAGATCGCCGCCGAACTGGCGCGGCTGCCCGCCGGGCGGACGCCCAACGCGAGCGACTGGGCGCGGATCAGCACCGGATTGCACGCGCGGATCGCCGCGCAGATCGCGGCGCTGCAACGCACGCAGCAACTGCTGGGCAATTGCATCGGTTGCGGGTGTTTGAGCCTGAAGAAATGCGGGCTGTACAACCGAGAGGACAAGGCCGCGCAGCGCGGGGCGGGGCCGCGTTACCTGCTGGGGGATCGGGCAGGGGAGATTGCGGAGGTCGGGTGAGATCGGCTTTTGGGGTGGGGAGCAGTCACCTCCTTCGTCATCCCGGGCTTGACCCGGGATCCCGCTTTTTGACGCAACCACCCGCTTCTGACGCAAAGCGGGACCCCGGATCAAGTCCGGGGTGACGAGAATGCTATGGCTACTTCCGGTCGAAACCCGTCACCCCAACCGGCTCTTACGCGGCGCTAAGCTTCTCGATCTCCGGCGCGCCTGCCAGGCACGGACCCAGCTTCGCGCCAAGGGTGCGGAAATGGTCCGACGCGCGGTGGGCTTCGACCGCGGCGCCATCGTCATAACATTCCAGAACCTTGTACACCCCCGCTTCCTCGGTGCGGAACAGCTTGTAATAGCTGTTGCCCGGCTCGTTCGCGGCGACCGCGGGGGCCAGCTCGGCGAAGACGCCCTCGAATTCGGCTTCCTTGCCGGGCTGGACGCGCAAGGTCGCGATGATGCCGATGCCGCTCATGTCATTCTCCCTGTTTCAGGCCTTCAGATCGGGATCGACGTCCCAGCCGTCCTCGACCTGCACGCCAAAACTGTTCAAGATCATCGAAACCTGTGTGTACTGGCCGACCGTCATCACCAGATCCATGCGCCCCTTCTCGCCGAGCGGCGCGAGCGCCGCCCAGGTCGTATCGGTAACGAAATGATCGGTCGTCAGCTCGTCGGTGGCACGCAGCATGGCTTGGTCGAGCTCGCTCCAGCCATCCGCATCCGGCCCCGCCTTGATCCGCGCGATCTCGGCTTCGGTCAGCCCGCAGTCGAGCCCGATGCGCTTGTGCTGGGTCCATTCATACCCCGAACGGCAATTATAGCCGGTGCGCAGGACAACCAGCTCGCGATCGCGCGGGGTGAGCGCGCTCCGCTTCGACAGGATATAATTGCCCCAGCCGAGGAAAGCGGTGAGCGCCTTGGGCGCATGCGCCAGCGTGCGGAAGATGTTGAGAATCTTGCCGCCCCCGACCCGGCCACCGTCGGTAGCCAGGAAGGGTTCGAGCGCGGCGCGCTGGTCGGCATCGAGCCGGTCCAGATCGACCGGCTCGATACGCGGTTGGCGGAGTCTCACTGGAGGGGCCGCAAATCAAAAGACCTCGAACAGGCCCGCCGCGCCCTGGCCGCCGCCGATGCACATCGTGACGACGGCATATTTGACGCCGCGGCGCTTGCCTTCGAGCAGCGCGTGGCCGACGCAGCGCGCGCCGGTCATGCCGAACGGGTGGCCGATCGAGATCGAGCCGCCGTTGACGTTGAGCAGCTCGTTAGGAATGCCGAGCTTGTCGCGGCAGTACAGCACCTGCACCGCGAAGGCTTCGTTGAGTTCCCACAGGCCGATGTCGTCCATCTTCAGCTCGAAGCGTTCGAGCAGCTTGGGGATCGCGAACACGGGGCCGATCCCCATTTCGTCGGGCTCGGTGCCCGCGACCGCCATGCCGACATAACGGCCCAGCGGCTGGAGGCCGCGCTTTTCGGCGACCTTGGCTTCCATCACGACGCAAGCCGACGATCCGTCGGCAAGCTGGCTGGCGTTGCCCGCGGTGATCGTGTGGCCTTCGCCCATCACCGGCTTCAGGCTCGACAGGCCTTCGAGCGTGGTGTCGGCGCGGTTGCACTCGTCCTTGTCGGCGACGACGTCGTGGAAGCTGACTTCCTTGGTTTCCTTGTTCATCACCGCCATCGTCGCGTTGCAGGCGACGATTTCGTCGGCATAAAGCCCCGCGGCCTGTGCCGCGGCGGTGCGCTGCTGCGACTGGAGCGAATATTCGTCCTGCGCTTCGCGGCCGATGTTGTAACGCTTCGCGACGACCTCGGCGGTGCCGATCATCGGCATATAGGTGTCCTTGTGCATCGCGATCAGCTCGGCGTCGGTCTCGATGAACACCTTGCCGCTGCCGCTGACCTTCGAGATGCTCTCGATGCCGCCGGCGACGCAGATGTCCTGGCGGTCGACGATGATCTGCTTCGCGGCGGTCGCGATCGTCATCAGGCCCGACGAGCATTGGCGGTCGATCGACATGCCGGGGACGGTGACGGGCAGCCCGGCGCGGAGCGCAATCAGGCGCGCGACGTTCATCGTCTGCGATCCCTGCTGCATCGCGGCGCCGAACACCACGTCGTCGATCTCGCCGCCCTCGATCCCGGCGCGCTCGACCGCGGCCTTGACCGAATATGCGCCCAGCGTCGGGGCCAGCGTGTTGTTGAACGAACCGCGGCCCGCCTTGGTCAGCGGGGTGCGGGCAGTGGAAACGATGACGGCGTCACGCATGATGATATTCCTTCTTACTTAAGCCCTCCCCTTCAGGGGAGGGTTTGGGTGGGGCATGTCGAGGAAGTACAGCCAACAGGCCCTCCCCCGACCCCTCCCGCAAGCGGGAGGGGAGATTTACCTCAAACGAAAAACTGGCTGATCCATTCGGCGATCAGGGCGGGTTTTTCCTCGCCCTCGATCTCGACGGTCACTTCATTGGTCTGTTGCCACTGGCCGGGGCGCTTTTCTTCCAGCTCGAGCAGCTTGATATGGCTGCGCACACGCTTGCCCGAACGGACGGGGGCGAGGAAGCGGACTTTGTTGCAGCCGTAATTGACCCCCATCTTGACGCCGCCGACCTTCGGCCCATCGGTGCTCTGGCCCAGCATCGGCATCAGCGACAGGGTCAAAAAGCCGTGCGCGATCGTCCCGCCGAACGGCGTCAGCTTGGCTTTTTCTTCGTCGATATGGATGAACTGATGGTCGCCGGTCGCATCGGCGAACTTGTTGATCATCTCCTGATCGACGAGCACCCAATCCGACGTGCCGAGATGCTCACCGACCTTGGTCTGCAATTCCTGCGGCGTGATTGTGGCCATCGCTCATCCCCTCGATCATTGGTTCGGGGCGCGTTCTAGGCCTGTCTGGACGCGTTGCACAAGGCCCATGCGGTCATGCCAAGGCGCCGTAGCGTCAGCTGGGCTTGGCCGCCTTGGCGGCCGCCGCCTTGGGTTTCGGAGACTCGGCATAGGGCATGATCATCGTGCCGTCGGGGGCGGCGGTAAAGGTTGTCTGGGTCGGATAGGCAAACTCATATCCTGCCCGTGCCATCGCGTCGAACACGCGGATGCCGACATCGGTGCGCGCCGCGGCGACGACGTCGAATTCGTCGCTGAACACATCGAACAGCAATTCGAAATCGAGGCTGGAGGGGCCAAAGGTCAGAAAGCTCGAACGGATGAACTCGTGCCCGCCCGCCACAACCTGTTCCTCGAGCAGCGCCGGTAGGTCGCGCAGCATCGTCGGTGTCGTCTGATAGATGACGCCGATGGTGAAGGTGATGCGGCGGCGGTGGAGATGCGCGAAATTGGTGATCTCCTTGCCCAGCAAATTGGTGTTCGAAATCACCAGCAACTCGCCGTTGAGCGAGCGCAGGCGGGTGCTTTTCAGGCCGATGCGCTCGACCGTCGCGGTGCTGGTGTCATATTTGATCGTCTCGCCGACGCGGAACGGCCGGTCGAAAATGATCGACAGCGACGCGAACAGGTCCGAAAAAATGCCTTGTGCGGCGAGGCCGATGGCGATGCCGCCGATGCCAAGCCCCGCGACCAGCCCGGTCACATTGACCCCCATATTGTCGAGGATGACGATGGCCGCGATCGCGAACAATGCGACGCTGATAAGCAGGCGGATGATCCCCATCGCATTCGACAGCGTTTCGTTGTTCCCGTCCGACGCGCGGCGCTGGATCAGGCCCAGGATGACCTCGCGCGCCCAGATCGCGACCTGCAACACCACCGCGACGGTGAAGACCAGCTGGATGATCTGCATGATCACGGCGGGCGGCTGTGCATAACCCGCGACCATGCGGATCGCGACGATCGCCAGCACGAAGGACTTGGTCTTGTGGATCACCCGCCCGACGATGTGGGTCAGGGTGAATTCGCCCGGCGTCGCCTGCGCGCGCTTCAGCGCAAAGCCGCGGATCATCGACAACAGGAAATAGATCGCGAGCCCGGCGGCGATCGCGATGCCGATCTGCAACCAGTGGCTGTTCACCCACGCGACGCTGCTGTCCCACCAGGCGCGGATGTCGGCCAGTGGGTTGCTCGCTGCGGCGGGCGCCGCGGTGGCGGTCTTGGTGGCCGCAGTCTGCGCCGCGGCAAGGATGGAAAAGGTCAAGTCGGTCCTCGTGGGTCTGGATCAGGCAGAGCGGAGCAGCGCCGCGGCGCCCGGCGCGCGCTCCAGATAGGTCAAAAATCCGCGTTCGTAACGCGAAAGATATTTGGCCGCGCGCGGCAGCGCCCCGGCGGCGGTGGCAAAGTCGCCGCGCTCCTGCGCCGCCGCGATCATCGCCGGGTGGACATAGGCCTTGCGCGCGATGGCGGGCGTGTTGCCGAGGTGGTCGGCGACATGCTCCAGCACCGCCTTGAGGGTCGGCGGTTCGGGCGCGTCGTACAGGAACGCAAAGGCCTCGACGCTCGCCGACCAGGTGCGAAAATGCTTGGCGCTGAAATCACCGCCCATCGCCTCGCGGATATAGGCGTTGACGTCTTCGGAAGCGACCGCGCAGACGCCGCCATCCTCCTGATACTGGAACAGCTTCTGTCCCGGCAGATCCTGCAGGCGGCGCACCAGGGTCGTGAGGTTCCGGTCGCTGATCGCCACCTCCTTCTGGGTGCCGCCCTTGGCGCGGTAGCTCAGCCGCAGCGTCTGGCCGGTCAGCTTGGCGTGGCGCTGGCGCAGCGTCGTCGCCCCGAAACTCTTGTTTGCCGCGACATATTGTTCGTTACCGACGCGCAGTGCGGCGAGGTCGAGCAGGCGGACGACCGCGCCGACGACGCGTTCCTGACACAGATTGCGCCGCGCCAGGTCGCTCTCCAGCCGCGCGCGGAGCAGCGGCAACGCATGACCAAAGGCCGCACAGCGATCATATTTGTCGGCCTCGCGTGCCAGCCGGAAATCGGGGTGATAGCGATATTGCTTGCGCCCGCGCGCGTCGTAACCGGTCGCCAGGATATGGCCGTTGGCGGCGGGGCAAAACCATGCGTCTTCGTAAGCCGGGGGCAGGGCGATCGCGTTGAGCCGCGCGATCTCGCCCTGGTCGCGGATGATCTTGCCCTTGGTATCGCGGTACCGCCAATCCTCCCGAACGCGCTCGCGCGTGATGCCCGGCAGGCCGTCGTCGACGTGGATCAGGCGCGGGGAGGGCATGCGGCATTAGCGCCCCGCCGCCCCGATGGTTCCGTCAGCCGACGCCGGGCACGCTATGCCGCGCCGGCACCTGCGCCGGGCGCGCGGTCAGCGGGCGCCACCCGGCCTCCTGTTCGCGGCGGCGGCAATAGGTCGACAGCCCCATCTCCAGCGCCAGCATCATATAGATGAACGGCTGGAACGCGATGCCGACGAACAGCGATCCGACCATATAGACGATATGGCCGTGCTGGAGCGCGGTCGCCAGCGGCGCGATCCATTGTTCCTCGCCGCGCCGCGTCTTCAGATAGCGGCGGCGGAGCCGCTCCATCTGGACGATGCCGATGATGTGGAGCAGCAGCCACAGCGCCAGCCCCGGATAACCCTGTTCGCCCAGCATCTCGAAATAGCTCGAATGATAGGCGCGCGACTTTTCGTCATGGACCGTCGCGTCGGCATTTTGCGGCTGGTCGGGGTCATAGTCCGACCCGCTCGTTTCGACGCGCAGCCGGTTCTGGATATAGGCCTCGAACCCGCCGCCGAACGGGTTTTCCTTGGCATAGTCCCACGTCCACGCCCACACCGCGACGCGGGTCGACGCCGACTGGTCGGACTTATAGCCCTGGATCGTTTCCATCCGCTCGGTGAAACTCTGCGGCAGGAACGGCACCGCGGCGATCGCGAGCAACCCGGCGCCGGCGATATAGAGGAACCGGTGCTTGACCGCGCGCAGCGACAGCACGGCCAGCACCGCGAGGCAGACGAGCCCGGTGCGTGCCTGCGTCCCGATCGGCAGCAACATGCAGGCAAAGCAGAGCGCGAAGCAAAAGAGCGACACGCGCCAGTCGGGGGTAAAGATCGTCCCATGGCGGCGATACCACAGGATCAGCGGGATGATCGCGATCCCCACCGTCGACATGATCGACCCTTCGTATAATCCGTAATTTTCGTTGAGCAGCAGCTGCAGCGAGCCGTAACCGCCGCCGCCCGCCGCGGTCTTGATGCCGCCCGCGATCGCGATCGACGCCGCCGACAGCAGCATGATCAGCGCCAGCGATTCGATGCGCAGCTTGGTCCGCAGGGTCAGCGGCAGGAAGATCGCCCAGACCAGCGCCTTCCAGACCCAGCTCCATTTGTCGGCGGCTTCGACCGGGAAATCGGCCTGCGACGTCGTCAGCCCGCAATAGATGAGCAGCGCCATGAGCAGGAATTGCCGCCCCGACCAGCGCATGTCGCGCTTGTCGTCGGCGGCGAGCCAGCCGACGATCGCCAGGCCAAAGACGATCAGCGAGATCGGGATCGAGTTGATCAGGAAATAACTCAGCCGCTGCGGCGCGACGATGTCGATGTAGCAAAAGCACAGCACAAACAGGAACGGCCGCCGGAAACCGACGCCGATGAAGGCAAACAGAAAGGCAACGAAGGCCAGGTCACGCATCGCGCCGGGCATCCCGTTCGGCGTCGCGGTCCTGCTGCCATTGCACCCGCGGGCTGACCTCATGGTCCAGGTCGCTGCGATACAGCAGGCGCCACAGCGCAATCGCCATCAGGACGTGGGTGAGGCCAATCGAGAAATTGTCGACCATTCGGGCCTACCTTGTTGTTTTACCGGACGGTTCCGGCCGCGCTTCGACGTGGCTCTACGATATTGGGGTTGACGCGGCGTTAAGCCTTGTCTGCCAATAGGCCGCATCATGCCTCGCATCCTGCACGTCCTCGATCATAGCCTGCCGACGCACAGCGGCTACACCTTTCGCACCCGCGCGCTGATGAAGGCGCAGGTGGCAAAGGGCTGGGCGGTTGCGGGGGTCACCGGGGTGCGCCACCCCGAACCCGGGCCAGACGGCGAAACCGTCGACGGCTTGACCTTTTACCGCACCGCGCCGATCGCCCCGGCGCGCGCACCGATCCGCGAATGGCGCGAAATCGGCGCGCTGGCCAAGCGGGTCGAGGCGCTGGCGCAGCAATGGCAACCCGATGTGCTGCACGCGCACTCGCCGGTCCTCGACGGCCTCGCCGCGCTGCGCGTCGGCAAAAAACTGGGCATCCCCGTGATCTATGAAATCCGCGCCTTCTGGGAGGATGCCGCGGTCGGCAACGGCACCGGGCGCGAGGGCAGTTTGCGCTATTGGCTCACCAAACAGCTTGAGACCCATGCGGTGAAAGCGGCCGATGCGGTCGCGGTCATCTGCGAAGGGCTGCGCGGCGACCTGATCGCGCGCGGGATCGACCCCGCCAAGATCACCGTCTCGCCCAACGGCGTCGATCTCGACCTGTTCGGCGATCCGCCACCGCGCGACGATGCGCTTGCCGACACATTGGGGATCGCCGCCGCCGACGCGGTGATCGGCTATATCGGCAGCTTCTACGACTATGAGGGGATCGATGATCTGATCGCGGCGATGCCCGCGCTGGTCGCGGCGCAGCCCGCGGCGCGGCTGCTGCTCGTCGGCGGCGGGCCGATGGAGGCGGCGCTGAAAGCACAGGCCGCCGCGTCGCCTGCCGCGGCGCAGATCCATTTCGTCGGGCGGGTGCCGCACCAGCAGGTGGAACGCTATTACTCGCTGATCGACATCCTCGCCTATCCGCGCAAGAGGATGCGGCTGACCGACCTCGTCACCCCGCTGAAACCGCTCGAAGCGATGGCGCAGGGCAAGCTGGTCGCGGCGTCGGACGTCGGCGGGCATCGCGAACTGATCGAGGACGGCCAGACGGGCACGCTGTTCGCGCCCGACGATCCGGCGGCGATCGCCGCGGCGCTGGCGCAGCTGCTGGACAATCGCGGAGTTTGGGCGGAACGAAGGCGGATCGCACGTATTTTTGTCGAAACCCATCGTAACTGGTCATCAAACATTTTACGTTACGAACCGGTTTACCAGCGATTGCTGCGCGGCACCGGCTGACCGCGCCGCTGGACGCGACGCTATTTTGGCCCCCGCAGGCCGCACGGAATTGGACGATATGGACGACAGCAGCGACAACCCCGGCCACGCCGTATCGAGCGCGCTGCTGCGCGTGCTGCGGCCCGCGATGCCGGCGGTGATCGGCGCCGCGGCGCTGACCTTTTTGTTCGCCGCCCTCATGCCGATGTCGTGGGTCGCGGGGATCGCTTGGAACCTCTATCTCGATCGCCTCTCCGACTATTTCGTGCCGCCGGTCGGCAACGCCGCGCGCCTGCTGCTGGCGCTCGGCATGGCGGCGATCGCTTCGATGATCGCCGGGCTGATCGCGCTGCTGATCGCCCAGCCCGATGCGGCGGGGCTGGCGGCGCTGCGCGGCCGCTTCCGCCGCGCCGCCGCGAGCGACGCCGATGAGGCGAGCGATGGCGACCATGATTTTTCGGCGCGTCGCCGGCGCGTCGACCTGCATCCCGACGATCCGCCGCGGCCGCCGATCCGCGCCGGCCGCGACCTGCCCGCGGGCGGGCTGGGGCCGCTGACCGCGGCAACCACCGAACAGACCGGCGAACAGGCCGCCGAACAAATGATCGAGCAAAGCGCCGAACACAGCGCTGAGGCCGATCTGTGGCTCGGCGAATTTGCCGAACAAAATGCCGAGGAACTGATGCTTGCCGACCTCGCGCCCGAGGATGCGGCACCGACCGGCGACGAACCCTGGCTGCAACCGGCCGAAATGACCGCGCCGCCGCCGCCCGCCGCCATCGACAATTCGCTCGGCGCGATGGTCGCGCGGCTCGAAGCGGGGCTGGCGCGCCGCCGCGAAGCGCCTGGCGAGGCGGCTTCGGCGACCGGCGCCGCCACAGTGGAGCCCGAGGTCGACCTCGCGCTCGAAGCCGCGCTCAGCACGCTGCAACGGATGACGCGCCAGTCGGTCGGCTAGATCCCGCACCCTCAGGCCCCTCAATCTTCCACCGTCAGGATTTCGATCCGCAGCGCGCGCGGCTCGCTGCCGCACTCCACCACGACATCGGCGACGATATGCCCGGGCAGCGTCCATTCGGCCGCGGTCAGTTCGGCCTGCAGCGCCGCGCCCACCGCTTGGCCGTCGCCCGCCGCCAGCGCGGCAGCAAAGATGTGGCGCGCGCCGACGAAATTCGCGCTCGCCCACGGCCGGAATGTCGAGGGGCACAGCGTCAGCCCGATCGGCAGCGCCTGCGTCAGCAGGTGGCGCAAACGGCGGTGCGGACAGCCGGGGCGCGGCGACAGGGCGGGCGACCAGCGCATCATGCCCGCTCCCCGGCGCCCGCCTTGCCCAGCGGACGGCCGCGGCGGTTCTGATAGCTTGTGATACGCCCGGCATGGCGGTCGGCGCGCCATGTGTTCATGAAATGTTCCACACGGCAAATCAGCGGACCTCCCGGTTCGCGGCCCCTACGCAGATCGCTCACCAGCATCGGATCGCGCACCGCGGCGCGGCCGAAGACGCTGGGCGGCATCGCCGTTTCCTTCAAAAAGGCGTTGATCCGTTGCAACAGGCTGCGCTCCATATGTTCCTCCCTGACGACGCCAACAACCGGGCGACTCACCCGATAGGATAATTCCTATTTGCCGCTCAATTTCCTACTTGTCTAGGAAAAATCCGCTTGCTAAGAAACAAATAGGAAGGACCAGCCCCAAGCCACCCGATGAGCGACCATGTTTCCGATCCGCGCGCTGCGCTCGACCGCCTGCTGGCCGACAAGGGCATCGACTATGCGCGCCTGTCGCAGGTGATCGGGCGCAACCCCGCCTATATCCAGCAATATATCAAGCGCGGTTCGCCGCGGCGGCTCGCCGAACAGGACCGGGCGCGGATCGCCGCTTATCTCGGCGTATCCGAAGCGCTGCTCGGCGGCCCGGTCCAGCGCGTCGCCACCCCGGCGCGGCTGCGCGGGCCGGGGATGATCCTCGTCCCGAAACTGGCGATCGGCGCGTCGGCGGGCGCGGGCGCCAGCGTCGAGGGTGAACCGGTCGAGGGCGAGGTCGCGTTCGACCCCAAATGGCTGCGCGACCTCGGCGCCGATCCGCGCGCGCTCAGCATCATTCGGGTCGAGGGCGATTCGATGGCGCCGACGCTGAACGACGGCGACGACATCCTGGTCGATGGCGGCGACGCCGCGGCGCGGCTGCGCGACGGCATCTATGTGCTGCGCATGGACGATGTGCTGATGGTCAAACGTATCGCGCGCGCGCCGGGGCCGGGCCGCATTTCGGTGATCAGCGACAACCCGCATTACCGCAGCTGGGACGACCTGCCGATGGCATCGGTGCGGCTGGTCGGCCGCGTCGTGTGGACGGGGCGGCGGGTGCGGTAGCGTTTAGCGCGGCGCCGCCATCAGCGCTTCGATCTCATGCTCCAGCACCTCGGCGCGCTGGCACTGTTCCTCATTGCCGCCCTGGCATTTTTCGGCCGCCTTGTCGCGCTGGCGCGACAGCTTGCCCAGCTGTTCCTCGCGCTGGCGCATCTCGCGGCCGCGGTTGCGATCCGATTCGTCCTGGCTGGTCGTCGTCCAGTCGGCGACCTGCCCGACGGCCTTGACCGGGGCGGTGACGACGCTCTTGACCGCGCTGAAACAGCCGGTCAGCAGCGGCAGCGCCGCCAGGGCGATGATGATGGCACGCATAATTTTCTCCTCGCCTCCGCCGCCGCGCGGCCCGGCGTCCCATCGCATAGCCGCCGCGATCTGAACAGAATATTGCGACAGATCGCCTTGGCGCCGCGGCCTTGTGTCACAGCATTGAAACAAATGGTTAAAGCGGTGTTTACCAACACCGCCTAGGGATTGCGCCAACATAGATCGCAGCGCGAAGAGAGACGATGACCGTGATGGCTCCCGCCTTTACCCCCACCTCCGGCCATGCCGCGGCGATCGGCGCCGATGCGCATATGGCAGAGGTCATCGACCTGTTCCGCGGCAATCCCGAACTGCGCGGGCTCGCGGTGCTCGACGCCGACGCGCGCCCGATCGGCATCATCCGCGAACAGCGGGTGCGCGAACTGCTGTTCTGCCCCTTCTGGTTTTCGCTGATGCAAAATCCGACGATCGGCGGCTCGATCGCCTCGATGATCGAACCCTGCCCGACCGCCGATGTCGCACAATCGACCACCGAATTGCTGCGCATTGCGGGCCAGGGCCGCGCGCGCGGCGAACTGATCCTGACCGAACGCGGCCGGTTCGTCGAAACGCTCGACAGCGGCCAGATCGCCAAGCTGGCGATGCTGCGCGACGTCGAACTGGCACAGGAGCGCGCGGCGCGGGCGACCCGGGTCGACGACGCCGGACGCCGGTTCCAGCAGGACATTACCGCGCTCACCGCCATCCTGTCCGACATGGCGCATCAGGTCGAAACTTTCGCCGCCACCTTGTCCGATCGCGCCCGCCAGACCGGGCGCGACGCGGTGACGGTCGCGGGGGCGACGGCGCAAACGCTGACCGGGCTGCACGAACTCGGCGATCGCGGCCACGCGCTCGCCGCGACGATGGCCCGGATCGTCGCCGACGGCGCGCGCGCGCGGACTATCCGCGGCGAGGCGCATGGCAAGGTGCGGCAGGCGGGCGAAAAGGCGAATGCGCTGAAAACCGCCAGCCAGTCGATCGAACAGATGCTGGCACTGATCATCGACATGGCGAGCCGTACCAACATGCTGGCGCTCAACGCCGGGATCGAAGCGGCGCGCGCCGGCGATGCCGGGCGCGGCTTTGCCGTCGTCGCGTCGGAGGTGAAGACGCTGGCCAGCCAGACGCGGGTCGCCGCCGGCGACATCGCCCAATATGTCGACCGCATCCGCGACATCGTCGGCCAGGTGGCGACCGGTTTTGTCGAGGTCGAACGCGCGATCGACGCCAATAACGGCTTTTCCGACGCGATCGACAGCGCGGTCGACGGGCAGAGCGCGACGACGCTGATGATCGCGAGCTATGTCGAACAGGCGGTCTCGGCGGGCCGCGAGATCGATCTGCGCGTCCAGGAAATCGGGCAGGGCGCAACCGCGGTCGGCGACGGCGCGCAGGCGCTGGGCGAATTGTCGGCGGGGCTGTCGGAGGCCGCGCGTTCGCTCGATCAGCGCGCCCGCCATTTTGTCGAAGCCGTCGCCGCTGCCTGATTTTTGGGCGCTTCGGCAAAGACTTGCCGCGCGCCATCCCGCTGCTAGGATGGCGCGGCGCCGGGGGCGTCCATGGCCGCCGGTGGGGAGGAGGGTCATATGACGAATGTACAAAAGGGCTTGGCCGAATTGATCGGCACATTCTGGCTTGTCTTCGGCGGCTGCGGCAGCGCGGTGCTGGCGGCGGCGTTTCCCGATGTCGGCATCGGATTGCTCGGCGTCTCGCTTGCTTTCGGTTTGACGGTCGTCACCATGGCCTATGCGATCGGCCATATTTCGGGCTGTCACCTCAACCCCGCGGTCACCGTCGGGCTGTGGGCGGGTGGCCGCTTCGACGCGCGCGACATCCCGCTCTATGTCGGCGCGCAAGTGGTCGGCGCGGTCATCGCGGCGTTCCTGCTGTTCTATATCGCCAGCGGCAACCCCGCTTATGACCTGGCGACTAACGGCCTCGCGGCCAACGGTTTCGATGCGGGGTCGCCGGGCGGTTACGACATCTGGTCGGCGTTCCTGATCGAAATCGTGCTGACCGCCTTCTTCCTGTGGATCATCATGGGCTCGACCGATGGTCGCGCCCCGGCGGGCTTCGCGCCGCTCGCCATCGGGCTGGCGCTGACACTGATCCACCTCATCTCGATTCCGGTCACCAACACCTCGGTCAATCCGGCGCGCAGCACCGGCCCGGCGCTGGTCGTCGGCGGGCTGGCGATCCAGCAACTGTGGCTGTTCTGGCTCGCACCGCTGATCGGCGGCGCGGTGGGCGGGCTGCTCTACAAGACGCTGGGCGCCGACACCTTCCCGAAACCGAATATCGAGGGCGAATAACCACCCGGCCGGCGGGGGCAGGGCGCCTCCGCCGGTCTTATTTCAGCAGATCGATGGCAAAAGCGCGGACCTCGTCCGCCATGTCGGGGCGTTCGAGCGCGACCGCGAGGTTGGCCTGGATATAGCCCGCCTTCGACCCGCAGTCGTAGCGCGCGCCGTCGAAGGTCACGGCGTGGAACGGCTGGTTGCCGATCATCGTCGCCATCGCGTCGGTCAGCTGGATTTCGCCGCCCGCGCCCCTTTCCTGCCCCTCGAGTACGCGCATCACCTCGGGCTGGAGGATATAGCGGCCCGAAATGATCAGGTTCGACGGCGCATCGGCGACTGCCGGCTTTTCCACCAGCCCGGTAACCTCGGTCAGCGCGCCGTTGTGCGCCCCCGGCGCGATCACGCCATAGCTTGATACCTGTTCGCGCGGCACTTCGAGCACCGAGATCAGATTGCCGCCGACCTGGTGGTACGCGTCGACCATCTGCTTCATGCAGCCGGGCGATCCGTGCATGAATTCGTCGGGCAGGAAGATCGCGAAGGGTTCGTCGCCGACGATCGCGCGCGCACACCAGATCGCATGACCCAGCCCCAGCGGCTCCTGCTGGCGAACATAGGCGCAATTGCCGGGGCCAAGCCGCGTCGGCTCCAGCACCGACAGATCCTTGCCGCGTTCGGACATCGTCTTTTCCAGCTCGAACGCGACGTCGAAATGATCCTCGATCGCGCTCTTGCCGCGGCCGGTGACAAAGATCATCTGCTCGATCCCCGCCTCGCGCGCCTCGTCGACCGCATATTGGATCAGCGGCCGGTCGACGACGGGCAGCATCTCCTTGGGGATCGCCTTGGTCGCGGGCAGAAAGCGCGTGCCGAGACCGGCAACGGGGAAAACGGCTTTGCGGATCGGTTTCATGGCCAGCGGCTTAGCCGCGAAAGATGGTCAAGAAAAGTCGAACCCGCGCTTGTTTTGCCACCTTATTGCGGGGTGACGATCACCACGACGCGGCGGTTGTCCTGGCGGCCTTCGTCGGTGTCGTTGCTCGACATCGGTACCGCTTCGCCGCGGCCGACGACCTGATCGGCGGTGAATGTCATCCCGCCGGCCAGCATCGGCGCCGCCACGGCCTCGGCCCGCGCCTGCGACAGCGTCAGATTATAGGCGGAAGCACCGGTCGAATCGGTGTGGCCTTCGACCCGCGCGGTCGTGATCCCGACCGCGACGAGGTTGGCCGCCGTCCGGGTTATCCGCGCTTGCTGCTCGGCCGGGACGCTGCTTTCGTTGACGGAAAAAAGCAGGCGTTCGGGCATGCTCAATGCCCAGCCGGGACCGTCTTCGACAAAACCTTCGGTCTTGAGCACCGCGATTTGCGCGGGCGTAAAGCCGGTCGGCGGCGGCACGCTCTGGCAGGCGGCGAGCAGCGCGGCAAAGGCGAGCATGCACAGGGCTCGGATGGGTCGGGCGATAGTTTGGGTCACGGCGATACTCCGCTGGTCATACTCGGGAACGGTTGGTCAGTTTGTCGGCATACATTGCGGCGTCGGCGGCGGTCAGCAGCGCCGTCGCGTCGTCGCCATGGTCGGGATAGACGGCGGCGCCGACGCTCACCGACGCGCGATAGCTCTCGCCGCCGGGCAGCGTCACGGGCTGGGCGACGCAGGCGCGAATATGATTGGCCAGATCTTCGGGCACCGCATCGGCGTCGAGCGGATCGATGATGACGACAAATTCGTCGCCGCCGATGCGCGCCGCGAAATCGCCCTTGCGCAGCGTGTCCTTGATGCACGCCGACAGCGCGACCAGCACCGCGTCGCCCGCGGCATGACCGAAATTGTCGTTCGCCGCCTTGAAATTGTCGGCGTCGATAAACAACAGCGCAAAGCGGTCGCCGCGCGTTTCGGCGGCGGCAATCCGCTGCGCCAGCTGTTCGTCAAAGGCATGGCGGTTCGGCATCGCGGTCAGCGTGTCGTGCGAGGCGCGGTGGGCGAGCACGGCGCGCTCGCTTTCCATATGCCCCTGCCAGCCCTGCAATTCGTCGAGCAGCGCATTGATGTCGCCGCCCAGCCGGTCGAGTTCGGCGATGCCCAGCGGCTGCACCCGCTTGTCGAACCGGCGGTGCAGGCGCACGTCGTGCGCGACGGTCGCGATCTCGTTGAGCGGTTTGACCAGCTCATATTCGAACCGCCTTGCCAGAAAGATGGTGCCGAGCGCGGTGACGAGCAGGCAACCAAGCCCGGCGAGCAACCCGATGCGGACATAGTCGATCAGGGTCGAGCTATCGCCCCAGACCTCGATCGTGCCGATCGCCGATCCGTTGCGGTCGACGGTCACCGCAAAGGGGCGCGGAAAGAACATCCGGGTCAGCAACGGCGCGGGGTCGGCCATCGGCGACGTCCATTGGGTCAGCGGCTGGCCGCGATCGTTCAGCACGCGCAGCCGCGCGATCCCGGGAATGCGGGTCAGCGGTTCCAGCCCTTCGCGCGCCGCTTGCGGGTCGTTGAACACCAGCGCGGGTTCGACGCCGTAGGCGCCCAGCTGCGCCGCCAGTTCCATGTTGCGGTCGGCATAGCCGCGCAGCGCGGTCACCCCCGCCAGCAGGATGGTGAGCCCCGACAGCGCGACCGCGAACAGCGTGATGCCGAAATGAAAGCGCGACAGCAGCTTTTGCAGCGTCGTGCGCGCGCCGATCCGTTCGGGGGTCTTGCCGGTCATGGCGCGCCTCCGTCGCTGCGCCCGATGCTCAGCACCCGCGGGTCGATACGCAGCGGGCCGCGCCCGATGGCGTCCAGATTGACCGAAAAGCTGAGGCTGGCGGCGCGGTTGCTCAAACAGAACATCGCGCCATAGATGCAGGCGGCGTCGTCGTCGGTGATCGTCAGGATCGGGCGGCCGCGGACCCACGCGATCAGCTGCCGCCGGTCGGCGATCGCCATGCGGCCGAGGAACAAGATGTCACAGCCGCTACGGCTGGTGGCCGCCGCCACGCTGATCCGCCGCACCGTCACCGATCCGGCGCCGGGCACGTCGGGCGCCATGCGATTGGTCAGCCGCGGGGTGCCGATCACGCACATCACGCGTGCCGCATCCGCCGACACGCCGGGCCAGCGTGCATAGCTGACGATGCCGCCGACCATCCGGTTGACCGCACGCGCCATACCGTCGCCGCTGTCCTCGACGATCGTCTGGCTTGCGGCCTGGACCGACATCTGGGGCGTCGTCAACGACGCG
This sequence comes from Sphingopyxis sp., assembly GCF_051861155.1. Classification (GTDB taxonomy): domain Bacteria; phylum Pseudomonadota; class Alphaproteobacteria; order Sphingomonadales; family Sphingomonadaceae; genus Sphingopyxis. The sequence continues at coordinate 180,778 of NZ_JBHYDE010000005.1, forward strand.
CCGATCAGAAACAGCGATGCCAGCACTTTGCAGAGACCCCCATCTGCGCCTGGAACGAGACCTAGTCTGCCCGAGCGAGGGGGTGTCCGCTAGCCAAAACGATTGGAAAGTCAATGAAAAGTGACGTCATGCGACCATATTGCAACAGTCGTTCGGACCCGAATGGCGAGCAATCGCGCACATGTTTCGTAATCCCGGCGAAGGCCGGGATGACGATCTGGAGAAGTCAGGCGCGCAGCCGGTCGGCAAATCCCTTGCGCAGCTTGGCGAGCTTCGGCGGGATCACCGCCATGCAATAGGGATTGCGCTGGCCTTCGCCCTCCCAATAGGCCTGATGATAATCCTCGGCCGGATACCAGTCGGACGCCGCTTCGATGGTGGTGACGATCGGCGCCGGCCAGTCGGCCGCAGCGCGGTCGATTCCGGCCCGTGCCGCGTCGCCCTGCGCGGCGTCGAGCGGGAACAGCGCGCTGCGATATTGGGTGCCGACGTCATTGCCCTGGCGGTTGAGCGTCGTCGGGTCGTGGGTCGCGAAATGGACATCGAGCAGGTCGGCGTAAGAGATCGCCGCGGGGTCGAAGGTGATACGGATCGCCTCGGCATGGCCGGTATCGCCGCCGCACACCTGCTTGTAAGTGGGGTTGGGAATCGCGCCGCCGATATAACCGCTCTCGACGCCTTCGACGCCTGCAAGCGATTGGAACACCGCCTCGGTGCACCAGAAGCAGCCTCCGGCAAAAATGGCGGTTTCGTGGGTCATGGCGTCGATCCTTGTCTGGCAAAGCTGGGGAAAAGCAGATGCTGCCCAAATAAGGCGCGCGCGGTGCTATTCCAAGGGTGGCGGCGCGTCGATCAGCGGCGGGCGCAGCGGCTGGCCCCCGGCACGCGCCGCCGCGATCGCCGCGACTTCGGCCTCGATCGATGCGACGCGGTCGCGCCAGCGCGGGTGGGTGCCGGCCTGGAACAGCGGACGCCCCTGGCGCTGGCCGAATTTCTGCCAAAAGCGCGCCGCGGCGGCGGGATCGTAACCCGCCCCCGCCAGCAGCCATGCCGACAGCCGGTCGGCCTCGACCTCGGTCTGCTTGAACAGCCGCGCGCTGCGGCCGAACTGCTTGCCCAGCCCGCGATCGACCCCCGCGGCGTCGAGCCGGGCGCGGTGGCGCAGGATATTATGCGCGATTTCATGCGCGATCGCCGCGGCCAGCTCGGCATCGTCGGCGGCAAATTGCGCCAGCCCATGGTTGACCAGCACCATCCGCCCGTCGGCGACGGCGCCGGGCTTTTCGCTCGCCTCGACGCGAAAGTCGCTGACGCATCCGGCAACGGGGGTGATGGGAAGCGCCGCGGCAGCGCCGACGTCGAGCGCGAGCGGCGCGGCGGCGGGCAGCGCTGCGAGCTGCATCTCGATCGCGGTGATCCGGGCAAAGGGGTGCGCGTCCCGCCCGTTCGGTACCGGCGCCGCCGCGATCCCGAGCACCGCCATGCCGACGCGCATTCCGGCCAGCGCCGCCGGTCCGGTCGGGGCGATCGCGGCGACAAAGGGCGCGTCGCGATCCGCCGCGCCATAGGCGGCGAGCGCTTCCGGCCGCCGCTCGGCATCGTAAAGCCGCGGGTCGCCCCAGATCCAGCCGAACTGCGGCTGCTGCTCGCGGCACCACGCGGCATTGGCGGTGGTCAGGCGAAACCCGATCGCCGCGACGCGCGCTTCCAGCGCGGCGAGCGAGGCATAGGGCGACGGATCGGCGCTGGCCGCGGCCTGGACCGGCGCCGCGGCCAGCAGCGCCAGCGCGGCAAGGATCGAAGGAGCACGGCGCAGCATCGCGCCCGCTTATCAAGCCTCGGCTGTCGCGGCCATGAATTTCCCCCGCCGCGCCGCGGCCGCCCCCTTGCCTATCGTCCGGCAAGCGCCGATAGGGCGGGGCGATGACGAACGCCGCGCCACTGTCTTCGCCCGCCGCCCGCCAACCCCGCCCCGCCGCGCTCGCGCGCTGGCTGTGGGCCGTCGCGCTGCTGGTGGTGATCGTCGTCGGGGTCGGGGGGGTCACCCGCCTGACCGAATCGGGGCTGTCGATCACCGAATGGCGCCCCGTTTCGGGCGTGCTGCCGCCGCTCAACGAAGCCGATTGGGTCAAGGAATTCGAAAAATACAAGCAGATCCCGGAATATAAGGAGATCAACCTCGGCATGACCCTGGCGGGGTTCAAGGCGATCTTTTTCTGGGAATGGCTGCACCGCATTCTGGGGCGCGTGGTCGGCATGGCGATGCTTGTGCCGCTGGTCTGGTACGCCTGGCAGCGCACGATCCCGGCGGGTTATGGCGGGCGGTTGCTGGCACTGACTTCGCTCGTCGGGCTGCAAGGCGCGCTTGGCTGGTGGATGGTCGCCTCGGGGCTCGAATATCGCACCGACGTCAGCCATTTCCGCCTCGCCGCGCATTTGCTCACCGCGCTGTTCCTGCTCGCGGGCCTGGTCTGGACCGCGCGCGACCTCGATGTTCTGGCTAGCGACCCCGCGGCGCGCCCGGCGCGGCTCACCGGCGGCGGCCTCGCGCTCATCGCCATCCTGTTCGTCCAGCTGCTGCTCGGCGCGTGGGTCGCAGGGCTCAATGCCGGATTCGTTGCCAGCAGCTGGCCGCTGATGAACGATCATTTCGTGCCAGAGGGGATCGACTGGACCCGCGGCGCCTGGATGGCGCTGACCAACGATCCCTTCCTGATCCATTTCCTGCATCGCTGGTGGTCGTGGATCGCGGCGCTGGCGTTGTTGCTCCTCGCCCGCGCGCTGGCGCGGCGCGGCGCCCGGCGCGAGGCCGGGCTGCTGCTCGCCGTCGTCGCAGCGCAAATGCTGCTCGGTATCTGGACCGTGGTGTCGGGCGTTTCGATGTGGGTTGCCGTGGCGCATCAGGTGGTGGGGGCGATCCTCGTCGCCATCGCCGCCGCGGCGCTGCACCGGCTGGGCCGCGCCGCCGCATGATGCTGCTCGGCGGTCTCGGCGGCGCGCTGCTGCTGATCGCCCAGCCGCTGCCGGCCGATGGCGACGCGCCGGTCGCCGCGACCGCGCAGCTCCACTTTGCCCCGCCGGTCGGGCGCCCGATGAGCTATCGCGTGACGACGCGCCGGATCGGCCGCGACGGGTCGCTGATCAATTTTTCGCTCGTCTATGCGCTGCAATGGCAACGGATCGGGCGCGGCTACCAGCTCGACGCGACGCTGGAGCGGATCGATTCGGACGCGCCGCCCGCGGTGACCCGCGCGCTGACGATGATGCTCCAGCCGCTGGTCGGCGAACCGCTGGCCTATCTGGTTGCCCCCGACGGCAGCCGCATCGACCTGGTCGATCCCGACGGATTGTGGGAACGGGCGTCGGCGCGGATCCAGGCGACGGGTGCCGAGGGGCGCCGTGCCGAGGCGAAGCAACTGGCCGCGCTGATCGCGGCGCTGCCTGCCGCCGAGCGCGACCGGCTGGCGACCGCCGACGTGCGCGCGCTGGTGGCATCGGCGAACGGTGCGATTCCGGTGGCTGGCCCGGCCGACGGCGCCAGCGTGTCGATGCTCCACGGCGGGGCGCTGCGCACGATCGCCAGGGTCGAAAGCCAATCGGCGGCGGTCGGCGGCAGCGGCGCGCCGCTCCAGATCGACCATCTGTGGACCGTCGACACCGCGACCGGGCTGGTGGTGCACGAACGGCGGCAGAGCTGGATTGTCGAGCCGGGCGGCGACGGGCGGACGCTTGTCGAGGAGCGCGTACGGGCGCTGGAACCCGCGTCCTAAATTGACAGGTATCATAATACCTGTCAGCAAAGCCGCTCTACGCTTGACTTTCCGCCCGCTTGGCGCCATTGGCCCGCTCCGAAGCGCCGCTGCGTCCAGCATGGATCAGGCGGCGCGGTTTGTTTCGGGCGCTGGTGCATCGTTCCATCGCCCCGTCCCCATCTGTCAAGGAGGTCGCCATGATGAAGGCGCTGACCAAGACGACCGCATCGGCGAACGCCGCGACGGTCGAAAAGAAATGGGTGCTGATCGACGCCGAGGGCCTCGTTGTGGGCCGCGTTGCATCGATCATCGCCAACATCCTGCGCGGCAAGCACAAGCCGTCGTTCACCCCCCACGTCGATTGCGGTGACAATGTCATCGTCATCAACGCGGAGAAGGTGGCGTTCACCGGCAAGAAGCTGGCCGACAAGCGCTATTACAAGCACACCGGCTATGCCGGCGGCATCAAGGAAACGAGCCCCGCGAAGATCCTCGAAGGCCGTTTTCCCGAGCGCGTGCTCGAAAAGGCTGTCGAACGCATGATCCCGCGCGGCCCGCTCGGCCGTCAGCAGATGCGCAACCTGCGCATCTTCGCTGGCACCCAGCATCCGCATGAAGGGCAGAACCCCGAAGTGATCGATGTCGCGTCGATGAACCGCAAGAACAAGGTGGGTGCATAATGGCTGACGAACAGACCATGACCGATCTCAAGGATCTCGCCGGCGCCGTCGAAGGCACCGTCGCCGCTCCGACCAGCAACACGCCGCTGCGCGAAAAGCAGGTCGACAAGCAGGGCCGCGCTTATGCGACCGGCCGCCGCAAGGACGCCGTCGCCCGCGTGTGGGTCAAGCCCGGCACGGGCAAGATCACCGTCAACGGCCGCGACCAGGAAGTCTATTTCGCGCGTCCGACGCTGCGTCTCGTCATCAACCAGCCGTTCGGCCTGACCGATCGCGTCGGGGCTTATGACGTGATCGCCACCGTCAAGGGCGGCGGTCTGTCGGGCCAGGCGGGCGCGGTGCTGCACGGCATCGCGCAGGCGCTGACCCGTTTCGAACCCGCGCTGCGCGGCGTGGTGAAGTCGGCCGGCTTCCTGACCCGCGACAGCCGCGCCGTCGAGCGTAAGAAGTACGGCAAGGCCAAGGCCCGCCGCAGCTTCCAGTTCTCGAAGCGCTAATCGCTTTCTTCCGTCGACGGACGGAGAAGGGAAGGGCGGTCCGGCAACGGGCCGCCCTTTTTCGTGCGTTGGGGGCCGCCCCTTAAGCGGGGTTAAATATCAGTAAATAGGCCATTGTCTAATCGCCGCGCGCAGCTAAGCTACCCCCATGCGCCGACTCTCTGACCCAGAGGAGGTGTACACTTATACTTTGGGGGTAGTTTATGAATTTTCATTTTGATTCGCGGCGCATGCGCCGCGGAGCGTTGCTCACGTCGGTTTGCGTCGCGGGCCTGTTGCAAGCGGCACCGGCGCTGGCCGAGGCCGATGCGGGCATCGCGCCGACCGGCGGCGAGGGCCATATCACGGTCACGATTCCCGAACCTCAGGCCAATCTGGTCCCGGTCACGCCGGGACCGACGATCCAGCAGATTACCCCCGAACCCGAAATCCTGATCGCCAACCCCGGCACGCCCGTCACCGCGCGCGACCCGGTGAACATCACCGGCGTCGGTCAGATGATCATCGACAATGGCGGCGGCTTCGTCGGCCTGTGCACCGGCACGCTGATCAATCCGCGCACCGTGCTGCTCGCGGCGCACTGCGTGAACACCCGCGCGGCGACCGCTTATGGCGCCAATTCGGGCGGCACCGCGATCGGCTTCGGCTTTGAAACCAACACCCGCGCCAACGCCGCGGGCCAGACCGACGAACTGGTGCGCTGGCTGCTCGGCGGCGCCGGCGGGGCCGGCAAATATCAGACCAACACCGCGCAGGCCTTCTACAACGCGAACTGGCTGGCCTATAATCCGCTGTCGCTCGAACCGGCGGCGCGCAGCTTTCTGTACGGCGACGTCGCGCTGGCGTCGCTCGACACGCCCGCGGCCAATATCCCGACCTGGGCGATGCTGTTCTCGCCGCTGCCCGCGCCCGACGCGATCACCGCGGCGGGAACCGGCTATAATGTCGGCATCGTCGGTTACGGCAACAACGGCACCGGGACGAGCGGCGCGGCGGGCAGCGATTTTCGCCGCCGTGCCGCCGAAAACATCCTCGGGGCGCTGACCGACATCCAGACGTTCGAAGGCTTTCTGTTCGGCGGCGCGCCCAACGGCCTGACCCAGAATCTCTATTTCCTCGACTTCGACGATCCGCGGCGCGGGATGACCGGGGCCAGCCCGTTCGACTTCAACGCGTTTCGCGACAATGCGCGCGCCAACCCGAACGGCGCTTCGCTCGAAGGCATCACGTCGCAGGGCGATTCGGGCGGGCCGCTGATCCTGCAGAACTTCTCGCGCCAGGTGGTGATCGGGGTGTTGTCGGGCGGTTACACCCGCTTTTTCACCGGCCAGCCAGCGAACGGTTATGGCACGGTGTCCTTCTATCAGCCCGCTTATCTCTATTGGGACTGGATCGCGGCGAACAACCCCTATCATTATGTCTCGGCCAGGGCGGGCAACGGGTCGTGGACCGATCCCAATCACTGGGTATCGACGATCGACCCGTCGTACATGATCCTGTCGAACGGCCAGCTGGTCAACGGCATCCCGACGCTGACGGGTGAGCAGAAGACCGGCACCACCGGCGATTTCGGACAGATTTGTTTCCAGAGCGGCGGCGTCAGCGATTGCCTCGACACCCGCACCGGGGTCGAGGTCGTCGAAAACCGGCCGATCGGCACGTCGGGCGACAATGCGGGCTCGGCATCGATCGCCGACATTACCGGCGGCGCCACCGCGACGCGCGACGCGCTGATCCCCGGCGCCCAGCCCGAGGCGCAGGCAGCGGCGACCCCGCTGCCCGCCGCGACGCTCGCCAACGGCCTGCCCGGCGCGACCAATTTCGTGCCGAACAACGTCGACCCGGTGCGCACCGCGGGCACCGCGCCGCGCTATTTCGATGTGACGCTCAGCGCTACCGGGCTGACGACGCTGTCGGGCGCCAGCGTGACGGTCGACCGGCTGACGATCGGCACTGCGGGCGCTGCGCTCCAGATCGATACGGGTGCGTCGCTGTCGTCGCTGATCAACGTCAACCAGCTGGCGGGCATGGTCACGGTCAACGGCACGCTCAGCTCGGTCGGCGACTACAGCCTGTTCGGCGGCGGCCTGATGGGATCGGGGCGGATCAACACGCCGTTCCTGACCAGCGTGCTCGGCCAGATCGCGCCGGGCACCCCGACGACGATCGGCACGCTGACCGTCGGCGGCAATCTGGTGCTGTCGTCGGGCAGCAACCTGTTCATCAACTTCGGCCCTAACGGCACGTCCGACGTGCTCGCGGTCGTCGCGAACGGCACCTCGACGGGAACGGCGACGCTGGGCGGCGCGGTCAGCTTCTCGCCGGTGGCGGGGACGCAGGTCACCGCAGGCAATCGCTACACCTTCCTGACCGCCGCGGGCGGCGTGAGCGGTACCTTCAGCTCGGCCAACGCGCTGTCGGCGATCCTGACCCCGCGTCTGACCTATGGCCCGAACAGCGTGTCGGTCGAAATCCAGGCAGGGCTGTACCGCAACGTCGTCGCCGCTACTGCGGTGCAGGGCGCCTATGCCCAGCTGCTCGACCAGTCGCGCGGCACCGCGGGCCTCGCCGGTGTCTATGGTCCGCTCGACCTGCAGAACGCTGCAACGATCCGCGCGACGCTCGAAAGCTGGGCGCCGCGCACCGAAACGCTGCGTGGGTCGCTCGCGACGGTGGCGGTCGACAATATGTCGCGCTTCTATCGCGATCGCCTGCTCCAGCTTGATGACGGCGACATGGGCGGCACCCTGTCGATGATCGGCCGACCGGTGCAGCTTGCGCATCTCAACATGACCGCGGCCGGCGCCGACACGATGGCGGTGCGCTCGGACAGCGATGCGGTGACGGTGCAGCAGGGCCGCTTGCCCGACGACACCAGCGCCTTCTTGGCTGGCGGCTATCTCGACGGCGACAGCCGCCCGATGGCCAGCGCGCTGCCCGGCGGCGGCCGCGACCAGTTCGACGGCTTCTATCTGGCCGGCGGCATCGAAAAGGCGCTCGATGAAGGCAGCGTGATCAGCTTCGCGCTCAGCTACACCGACGTCGACGGCACCACCCCGGTCGCGGGTCAAAAGGCCAGCGGCAGCCTGTATCAGGGCACGCTGTACGGCAAGGCTGCACTGGGCGGCGGGATCGAACTGGCGACGCAGGTCAGCGCCGGTGCGTTCGATTCGCGCACGACGCGGGTTGCCGACCTGGTCGGCACGCCGTTCACGCTGACCGGCGACGACACCTCGCTGATCTTCACCGGCGAGGTCAGCCTGGCGAAGAATTTCGACCTTGGTTCGGTCGAATTCGGGCCGCGGGTTGCGGCGCGGGCGAGCCATATCGGCTTTTCCGACATCAAGGAAAATGGCGGCGGTCCCGCGCTGCGGCTCGACCGGTCGAGCTTCAACAGCTTGCAGGCGCGCGCCGGTCTGGCGCTGTCGGGCAAGAAGGGGAGCAGCTTCCAGCCGCACCTCAGCGCCGATTTTGTCCATGAGTTCGAGGACGCCCCGGCGTCGTTCGGCGCGACCTTCGTCGGCGGCCCCGGACCCAATGCGATCTTCGGCCTCGCGGGGACCGACAAGGACTGGTTCGAAGTCGGCGGCGGCATCACGGTGACCACCGGCAATGTCGACCTGTCGATCGGCGCCGACACGACGATCGGACGCAAGGATGTGTCGAACCAGAGCTATCGCGGTTCGGTGACCTTCCACTTCTGATCGGAACCCGGCCAAAAAAAGGGGGAGGGCGGCTCGGCGACGGGCCGCCCTTTTTCGTCGCTGGGTCATGGAGTTGACATCGCGGGATGGACATGGCGATGTGAAGCCTCCTTCTTTCGAAAGCCTCTCATGACCCATGCAACGCTGATCCGGTGGCATATGCTGACCGCGGCATTTCTGTTTCCCGCCATTCTGCTCTTTCTGATGACGGGCGCGCTTTATACTTGGGGCATCAAGGGCGATTATGCGTCGGCCGAATATGACGTTGCGCTCACCGCGCCCCTGACCAAAGATAAGGATGCGTTGCAGGCGGTGGCCACCGCCGAACTGGCGCGCCGCCAGATCGCGTTGCCGTCCGGCGCCGCGTCGGTGAAGTCGATGGGCGATGCTTTTCAGTTGGAATGGACGGGAACGCGGCGCGACGTGCTGCTCGATGCGACCGACGACGCAATGGTCGCCAAATTGACGGTCAAAGATACGGGCTGGCACCGCTGGCTGGTGCAAATGCACAAGGCGAAGGGCGGGACCGCGTTCAAGATTTATGCGGTGATTCTGGCGCTCGGCCTTCTGTTCCTGGTTGTGTCGGGCCTTTTGATGGCGTGGCGCGTCCGCGCGATGCAGCGTCCTGCCGTGCTGGCCTCCTTGGCAGGGCTTGGCGCCTTTGTTGGGATCGCCCTGATTTCCTGAGGATAGACTCTAAATCAGGTCGAGGCTCCCGAGCGCCAGCGCTTGACGCGCTGGGCGTTCGGCCATCACCGCAAACATTTCGTCACCGCGGTCGGTGCGCTCGACGTTCATCGAGGCGAAGACCGCCATGAAATAGCCGCTGAGCGCCCCGACACGATAATCGTCCCACAGCGCCGCGGGGTCGGGATCGACGCCATGCGCGCGCAGCGCCGCCAGCCAATGGTCGAAGGCGGGGCGGTCGGCGGCGGCGCGCTCGAACGGGTCGGCGATGCTGGTGCCGACCAGATAAGCGAGATCGGTCGCGCCGCTGCCGCGCCCCAGCGTCTGCCAGTCGACGAGCCAGCAGGCATCGCCATCGGGGGCGAAGAGGATGTTGTCGATCCGCAGGTCGCCATGGACCAGCGTCCGTGCCGCAGGTTCGCGCGACAAATAGGCGTCTAGTTTCGCCACGATGCCGGCGCCAACTTCCAGGATTTCGGGCGCAAGGCGGGCCGCGTAACGCTCGCGAAATCCCAGATAGAGCTGCGGGAACAGTGCGCGGACCAGATCGCCATTGTCGCGCGCAAACCAAGGCAGCTGCGCGAGGCGCGGATCGTTCCACAGAAGGGCGTGGAGGCTGGCGGCGGCGTCGATACACGGGACGAGCCCGGCAAGGCCAAGCCCCGCAAGCTGGTCGCCCTGCCGCGCGGGGGCGAGGTCGGAGAGGATGAGGACGAAGTCGACCTCGTCGTCGGCGATCTCCGAATGGTGGCAACGCGGCGCCGGAACCCCGCTTGCCGCGGCAAGCTCGCGGTACCAGCTGACTTCCTTGACATAGGTACCGGTGAGCTTGGCGATGTTGCGGCTGGCCTCGTCATGGCTCGGGCATTTGGCGATGACGGTCGCGGGGGCGTCGGCGCCATCCTGCCAGTCGCCATCCTCCCAATCGAGCGTCAGGCGGTAGCTGTCGCACATCTGCCCGGTGCCGACCTTGGCCGCGGTGAACCCCTTCAACCGCCCTGACTGCCCAAGCACCGCGCCGAGCCAGTCGGCGCTGATCGCGTCGGGCGACGTCGGAAAGCTCATGCAGCGGGGTCCATCAGTCCGGTCAGGCCGGTCGGCGCGTGCGGGCCGACGAACAATTGTTCGAGCACGCCAATGCCGACGTCGGTGCGGTCGCCGTCGGTCAGCTCGGCACGAACCAGCGCTTGCACGTGCATCGCCAGCGGATTGCCCCACGCTCGCTCGGCTTCGGACAGGCGGTCGTGCGCCACTTCGAGGTCGCCATGATCGAAGCCATGACCCCAAATGGGATGGGTGTACCCAAGCCCGCTCATCGCGAACAAAGGCTCGCTGGGGGTGAGCGTCAGGCGCGTGCTGCCATCGAAGTCGGCAGTCAACCCGGTCAGGCGCCGCGTGCCCGGCTGCCATTCGGCGGCAAAGGCCGGATCGGCGAAATGGCGCTCGCTGCCGTTGCCGCTCACCAGCACCGCGCGGCGGTTCCACGCGCTGCCTTCGCCATCGTCGTTGCTGTGAAAGAACAGCGAGCGATCGGCGAAATTGCACGGCGTCCACAGCCAGAAGAATTGGTGGAAATTTCCCTGCGGCGGCGGTTGCGGTTCGGCGGCGCCGACCGGGCGGATGCCCCAGCTGCGGTCGCGGGTTCCGGCGCAGTCAGCGCCGATCTCGACCCGCCGCCCATCGACCGTCAGCCAGCCCGACCAATGGCCGTTCTGGGTCATGCGGGTATAGTCCATGAACAGGCGGGTGCCGTTGCGGCGAGTGAACCGCGGTTCCTCGATCGGGAAATGGCGCGCGGTGAAATGCAGCTCGCCGGTGAGCGGGCCGTCGTTCGCCGCGATGGTCAGCGTCAGCCGCTTCAGCGGCTCGTCGATGCGGATCGCGATCGGCCCGACCGTCAGGTCGAGCCGCTCGCCCGCCGAGCGGCGGCTGGCGCGCAGATTATGCTGCACCCCGCCGATCAGCACACAGAACGCCGCATCGACGATGCCGAGCTGTGGATAAAATCCCATCGCCGCGGCGAAGAATATCGATCCGTCGGGCGCGTAGCCGTTGAAGAAATAGCGGTCGTAAAAATTGCGGTCGGTACCCGCGAACGCGATCGGTTCGGCGCTCTGGTGCAGCGGGAAATCGTCGCCCTTGGTCAGCATCGCTTATCCTCATCCCGTTTTTTCTTGCAACCTAACGTGATGAGACGCGGCGTCAATGCACCGGCGGATCCACCGGCGGAACGGCGTGGATCGGCGCCACCGGCTCGCCAGGTTCGCGCGGGGGCAGTGCGTCGGGGGGCACGCCCGCGATCTGCATGTCGGGGGTCGGCACCGCGTCGATGTTGCGGACCCGAACCGCCACGTCGCCGTCCCTGATCCTGAGTTCGTTGAAGCTGGGCGGGGTCGAACGGATGCGCTGCGACAGCGTCCCCGCTCCGATCATGCGGATCGAACCTGCGGCGGTCGGCGCCACCAAGTCGAAAGCATCATGGACATGGCCGGTCAATACCGCCGCGACGCCGCGTCCCGCCAGCGCCTCGAGCGCGCGCGCGCCGCCGCGGGTCAGCGCGCGGCCCTTTGTCCCGGCCTCGACCAGCGGATGATGCGCGGTGACCAGCGCGGTGGTGCCGCCCGGGAGTGCGTCGATCGCCGCCAGCGTCTTGGCGAGCGCACCGCGCGTCACCCAGCCCTTCGACCAGTCGAGCCGCCACTGGGCGCGCGCGGTGGTTTTCAGCGGCACGACCGCGACGCCCGCAAGGTTCAACTCGCGTTCGACCAGCCGCTCGATCCGGCGGATGCGGCGATACGGCCAGAAAAAGCGCGCGAACGGGTTGAAATAGGGCAGGTCATGGTTGCCGACCTCGACCGTGACCGGCACATCGAGCGCCTCGATCCAGTCGCACGCCGCGGCAAACTCATGCGATCGCGCGCGCATCGTGAGGTCGCCGGTGATCAGCACCGCATCGGGCTGTTCGCGGCGGACGCATTCGCGAAACCAGTCGAGCGCGGCGCGATCCTCCAGCCCGAAATGCAGGTCGCTGATATGGAACAGCCGCGTCATGCCGTCGCGATGAAATCGACCGCGCTGGTGCCGAGCGAAAATTTGGCGGGTGACGCGACCTCTTGCAGTTCGCCGTCATATTCCAGGCTGATCGGTTGGTCGCTTTCCAGCACGACGGCCTCGCTGGTTGCGATCGGCTCGCTCGGCCCGTCGCGAAAATCGCCCCCCAGCCACGCGAGGCCGTGGCGCAACACGTCGCCGGTGCCTTCGGTCAATATGCCGTCGGCGCGGATGCCCGCCGCGGTCGGGGTCAGGATCACCGCGGGATAGGCCTTGCCGTCGGTGCCCACGCGGACGCCGGGGGCGTTCATCATCTCGTCGAGCGCGTCGGGCGCCGCGCGGCTCGCCTCGATCAGCCCATCCTGCCGCATCGTCTCGCGCACCTCGGCCCAGCGCGTCGCGGGACCGGCGACGACGGTGATGAAGGCGGTGCCGGCGCCGGACACGACCGTCGGGATCGGGCTGCGCCGCGCCCTGCCTTGCAGGGCATCGGTCAAAATCTCAGACACCGGCCGGTCGCCGTGCAACGCCTTGGAGAGCAGGTTCAAGGTTCCGCCGGGAAGCGCGAGGATCGCACCGTCCCAGCCCGCCCCCTGCGTCGCGGCGGCATTGATCGTGCCGTCGCCGGTCCACACCAGCAGCAGGTCGATGTTCTGCTGTTTGAGCGCGGCGGCATCGGGGATGTCGCCGTCGGGCAGCGCAAAGGTCGCGACCAGCGGCGCGCCATGCGTGCGGCACAGTTCGGCGATCTGGTCGCGGACAGCCTCGTCATGGCTGCCGCTTTGAGTGTTGCAGAGCAGGGCGGGGCGGGTGAAGGAACCGGTCATCGCGCTGTCCTACGCATGAAGAGGAAAAAGGTGGCGAAGCATTCGCGCTGCATCCGCCGGATCAGCCGCCTTGTCGCGACCCGCGCCGCGCGGTAGGGCGCGACGATGACGGCACGGGTTTCCAAAGGACGGCGATTGATCAAATTCTTGCTCGTGGCCCTGCTGCTCGTGCTGCTGTTCGGCGGCGCGGCGCGGATGATCGTCGCGGGGGGTGCGAAGTCGCTGAACCTCGGCGACCGGTTGCTCGGCGACAGCGACGGCGCGACGTTGCAGGTGGCGGGGCAGCCCTATGGCGCGGGCGCGCGCAACAAGCTCAACATCTGGGTGCCGACGGGGACAAAAAAGACCGACAAGCTGCCGGTGCTCGTCTTCCTCTATGGCGGCGGCTGGTACAGCGGCGCGCGCGACGACTATGGTTTTGCGGGCCGCGCCTTTGCCAAACAGGGCTTCGTCGTGGTGATCCCCGATTACCGCATCGTGCCCGAGGGACATTGGCCCGATTTCTTGCACGACAGCGCCGCCGCGGTCGCGTGGACCGACGCGCATATCGCGAACTATGGCGGCGATCCCGATCGCATCGCGCTGGCGGGCCATTCGGCGGGCGCCTATAATGCGGTGATGCTGGCGCTCGACCCGCAATGGCTGCGCGCGGCGGGCAGCGACGCGTCGGTCATCCGCGGCGTCGCGGCGCTCGCCGGGCCTTATGATTTCCATCCGTTCGAAAAGGGTGGCCGCGCCGACGTCGCGATGGGCGATATCCGCCCGGTCGAACAGACCCAGCCGATCACCTTTGTGCGCGCCGATGCGCCGCCGCTCTGGCTTGGTCATGGCACCGCCGACACCGTGGTGCGGGTGCGCAACAGCCAAAGATTGGCCGCGGCGATGCGCAAGGTCGGCGGGTCGGCGACATTGCGCGAATATGACGGGCTCAGCCACAACGACCTCGTCATGGCGCTGACCAAGCCGCTGGCGTACAAAGGGCCGATCCTGCCCGAGATGACCGATTTCCTGCGCGCCGCGACCGCGCGCCGCATTTCGTCCGCGCCGCCCGCCGAATGATCCCCGCGATCGTCCTTGCGGGCAGCCGCCCCGGCCCCGACCCGTTGCTGACGGGTAGTGGCGCATCGACCAAGGCGCTGCTGCCGATCGCCGGGCAGGCCATGCTGATCCATGTCGTCGGCGCGCTGCGCGCTTCGCCCGACGTGGGCGCGATCACGATCCTGGCGCAGAACAGCGCCGAACTTGCCGCCGCGCCGGGGCTGGCGGGGATCGCCGACCTGCATTTCGTCGATTCGGGGCAGGGGATCAGCAGCTCGCTCGCCGCCGCGCTCCCCGCCGGCGACGATCCGCTGCTCGTGACGACCGCCGACCATGTGCTGCTCACCCCGACAATGGTCGCCGAATTCCTGACCGGCGCCGCGGATAGCGATGTCGCGGTGGCGATGGTCGAGCGCGCCGTGCTGCTCGCGCGCTATCCGCAGTCGAAGCGCACCTGGCTGAAATTTCGCGGCGGCTGGTGGTCGGGCGCGAACCTGTTCTACCTGCGCGGGCGCCGGGCGCTGCCGTTGCTCGATTTCTGGGGGCGGATCGAACGCGACCGCAAAAAGGGGCTCAAGATCGTCGCCGCCTTCGGTCCGTGGCTGTTGATCGGGGCGCTGCTTCGCCTGTTCACGATCCAGCAGGGCGTGGCGCGTGCCGGGCTGCGCTTCGGACTGAAAGCCAAGATCGTGCCGATGGCCGAGGCGGAGGCGTGCATCGACGCCGACAAGCCCGCCGACATCGTGCTGATCGAGCGGATATTTGCCGCGCGGCGGCAAGCCGCTATAGGGCAGCCGCTATGACCATCGAAAAAGCCATCATCCTGTCGGCCGGGCAGGGCTCGCGCCTGCTGCCGCTGACCCGCGACATCCCCAAATGCCTGATCGACCTCAATGGCCGCACGCTCATTGGGTGGCAGGTCGCGGCGCTCGCCGCCAACGGCATCAAGGACATTGTCGTCGTCACCGGGTTCCGCACCGAACGCGTCGAGGATCATGCGCTCCAGCTGTACCGCGACACCGGGGTGCGCATCCGCACCTTGTTCAACCCTTTCTTTCAGGTCGCCGACAACCTTGGCACCTGCTGGATCGCGCGCGAGGAGATGGACCGCGATTTCATCATCCTCAACGGCGACACCATCATTTCGGACGAGATCGTCGCGAAGCTGATCGCGGGCGCCAGCGAGCCGATCACCGTCACCGTCGACGTCAAACCCGACTATGACGACGACGACATGAAGGTGAACCGCGACGCCGAGGGCCGCCTGCACCACATCGGCAAGCGGTTGCTGCCCCCCGATACCAACGCCGAATCGATCGGCATGCTCGCGTTCGTCGGCGACGGCCCGTCGATCTTTCGCAACCAGATCGACCAGATGATGCGCACGCCCGAGGGGGTCGAGCGCTGGTACCTGCGCGCGATCGACGTCATCGCCAAAGGCAACCGCGTCGGCACCGTGTCGATCGAGGGGCTGGAATGGCAGGAAGTCGACTTCCCGCAGGATGTCGAGGCCGCCGATGCGCTCACCGCAAAATGGGCGGCCGCAGGACTCTACGCAAAATAGGGCTTGAGCCAGCCGGTGAGCGCCGCGACCTGTGCGTCGTCCAGCTTGACCGCCTGCGCCAGGTCGGGTTGCGCGGGCCAGCCCGCATCGGCGACGGTCAGCCCGGCACCCGAGCGTTCGCCGTCATAGCGCGGCAGGACGTGAAAATGGACGTGCGGATCCACCATCATCAGCATCAGATAGTTGATCTTTGCATAGCCGACCGCGCCGGTCAGCGCCGCCTCGATCGCTGCCGTCGCGGTCTTCAGCTCGGTGTGCGCGGCGGCGGGCAGGTCGCCGAACGCCGTCGCGTCGGACTTCGCCGCGAGCACCAGCGCGCCGAGCACCGGCTGCGCCGGGCGCACCAGCACGACCCAATGATCATATTCGGCGATCAGCGTCGCGGGGTGACCGAATTTCGCAATGGTGTCGTTCATGCCGCCTCCATCCAGCTGACGATCGGGCGGCCCGAACGCCGCACGGCATAGGCCTGCACCAGCTGCACCGCATGGACGACCAGCGAGATGATCGTCCACCACGCGACCGCGATCAGCCCGATGTCGGGGCGCCCCGCCAGGGTGGCAAAGAACAGGATCGCGATGTTCGGGTTGCGCCGCGCAGTGATCAGGCGGAACTGGCTGTCGAACCGCCGCCAGACATGGACGTCCATGCCGAAATCCTTGATGAACATCCCCTCGATCACGCGCTGGAGCACATAGCCAGCCAGCACCGCGATCATCACGAACAGGAAGGTCTGATCGGACAACGCCAGACCCCAGCTACCCAGCCCGACGCCCCAGAAATACCACCAGAAGGGCGGGTGGACCAGGTCGACCCCGTGATCGGCGACATTGCCCCATTTCGACGAGGTGATCGTGCAGCGCGCCAGCTTGCCATCGACGGTGTCGAACACCATGAAGATGAAGGCCGCGAGCATCCCGGTCCAATAATGGCCGTAGGCGAAGAGATAGGTGGCATAAATGCACAGCGCTGCGCCGATCGCGGTGACCATATTCGGCGTCATGCCGATGCTCGCGGCGATCCGCGTCAGCCATAGCGCGAGTTCGGGCCACAGATATTTGGTCAGCGCATCGGTGACGCCCTTATACGCCCCGAAATAGCTTTTGCGCTCGATGTCGCGCCGCGTCTCCGGGGTCAGCCGCTGGATGAAGGGGCAGTCGAGCTTGCGCAACTGGCGGTTATAGATTTGCGGATTGTCGCGGTAATCGATGACCGTCAGCGCGCCGCGATGCGCCGCAACATCGTCGGGGCCGAGGCCGCCGGTCAGATGCGCCATCACCAGCGCATCGCCGTCCATCACCACCGTGCCGGGCAGCGCCGCGATATGGCGCAGCCACACCGGATCGAACACATAGTCGAGATTGACGGTCAGCTGCGCGCCCGACGGCGGCGGCGTGTCGGGCAGACCTTCCGCCCGCGCCAGTCGGCGCAGCCGTTCGGCGTTGGTCATTCCCCACAGCAAGGTCGGATTGTCGCCGATCAGCGCCAGGGCGGGCAAGGTCGTTGGTTCGCTCATCCGCCGCTCTTATCCTCTGCCGCGTCCTTTGCAAGGAAGCGCGCAATCGCTTCGGCGCCCCGCTGCGCTGCGCCCGCGGGATCGCCGCCGATCGATTCGGCCAGCCGTTCGCGCTGGGCATCGGCATAGCGCGAATGGCGCGCGGGCGCGCGCTCCAGCGCCGCGGGCAGCGTGGCCAGATCGTCGATCACGTCGCCCAGCGTCCAGAACAGATAATCGGGATCGCCCGCCCATTGGGCCTCATGCGCGTTGAGGAACAGGCAGGGGCGCGGGGTCGCCAGAAATTCGTAAACCTGGCTGCTGACGTCGCCCAGATAGATGTCGGCGCCGCTGGTATAGCTCATGTCGAACAAGCGTTCGGATTGCAGGTCGATCAGGATCTTGTCGGGCACCGCGAGCGCTTCGACGGCAGCGCGGTCGGTATCGCTCGCCTCGGCGAACAGGCGGATATGCGGCGCGACGACCAGATTGTAATGATCCTGCGCCGCGAACCAGGCGATGATGTCGCGCCCGAAGCGGTCCCACGACGACAGGTCGCGCCGGAAATGCGGGGCGTAAAGGACGGTCGGGCGATCGTTGGCGAACAGGCGGGCGCGGCTGGTCTGAAGTCGGCGCATCAGGTCCAGTTTGACATAACCGTTGACGGCATAGTGCCCCGGTCGGATCGTTCCGGCGTCGAGCATGCGCTGCTCGCTCTTTTCGCCCGCAACGAGCGCAAAATGGAAATGGCGGTCGCGCGCGTCAAAGGTGATGGCGCGGTCGCCCGCACCGTGCGGGGTAAAGATCAGTCGGGTTCGCCGCGGCAGCAAGTGCCGGATCGCGGTCGTCGTCCGTTCGGGCACGACGATCGCATCGAACTGGCGCAGAAAGCGCAGCGCGCCCAGCAGGATCGGCAGGCGCGGGTGGCGAATGACCGCGCGCTCGCGCAGCCAGCGGCTGACCCCGCGCTGGCCGAGCAGCGTGATGCGGGGGGCAAAGCCCGGATAAGCCGCCGCTACCTGCTCGACCACCGGCAGATGTCCGGCGCTGGCGACCGCAACCTCGATGTCGCTGCCCGCCGCCGCCATCTCGGCGGCGATCGGCAGCGCGTGGAAAATCTGGTGCGGCTCGCCGATGAACAGGAACAGGATCCGCATTATGGCGCCTCGATCGCGGCGCCTGCCGCCGCATCTTCGAAATCGGCGGCGCGCCAGCCGTGCTGCGCCGCCAGCCGGACGAATTTGTCGCCGCGCCCGACCAGCCAGGCTTCGTCGGCCAGCGCAAAGGTCGGCGCGTCGCTGATATGGTCGGAATAGGCGCGGATATGCGCGGCGCCGTCGGGCGTATGCGCGGCCAGCCATTCGGCGACCCGCCGCGCCTTTTCGGCGCCGTAGCAATTGGGTCCGTCGAGCGTCGGCAGCCAGTTGCCGTCGGGATCGCGCTGGTGGCGCGAGGCGACGATCGCGTCGAATTTCAGCGCGGCGGCGATTGCATCGGCATAAAATTCGGGCGCCGCGGTCGCCATCACCAACCGGTAGCCCTGTTCCCGGTCGCGCGCGATCGAGGCGCTGGCGCCCGGCGGCACATCGCGCGGCACCCGCCAGGCGGCAAAGCGCTTCGCAAGCCCCGCGGCACGCGCCGGGGTCAGGTGACGGCCCAGCATCAGGCGGATCGCAGCGGGCTTGAACCGGTCGCGGCCATAAAGGCGCAGCGCATAGCCGATCATCAGCGCGGCGAGCGGGGGGAGTAGCAGCAGGCGCCACGGCGCTTCGCGTGCCGCGGCCCACAACAGGAACAGGGTAAAGGTTGGCCGCCGCAGCACGGTGCGGTCGAGATCGTAGATCGCGACGCGAGTGACGCCGCCGGTCATGGCGCCTCGCTCCCGATCAGGTGCAGCCGCCGCCCGGTTTTGCCGAGCGAAGCGCGGTCGGCATAGGGCAGGGCGAAGCGGATCGCCGCCCAGATCGACGCAAGCGCGATGAGGACGATCAGCGGCAGCGCCACCGGATCGGGCAGTCGGTCGGCGAGCAGCGCGGCGGCCCCCGCGACGAAGGTCAGCCCCATCCCGCGCAGCGCGACGATGGGGAATTGATGGTCGAAGGGATGCAATTTCTCGTTCATCGCCAGTTGCAGCGTCGGGATCGCCGCCATCACGACCAGGCCGATCGACGTCGCCAGCGTTACCCCGGTCAGCGCATCCATATGATCGACGATCAACCACCCGGCGCCGACCGCGACGCCGACGCCAAACACGCTCGCGGTCAATTGGTGGCGAAAGGCGGAAACGACCTGCAGGACGGGCGCTGAAATGCCAAGCACCGCTTCGGCGGCGCGCGCGAACAGCAGGATGACCAGCGCCGCCTGCGCCGCCTGCGCCTGCGCGCCGAACAGGCTGAGCAGCGACGCGCTGCCCGCCGCGAGCACCGCGGCGAGCGGCAAGGCGATCGCCGAGATCAGCCGCGTCGCATAGGCATAGATGTCGGCAACCTGGCGCCGGTCCTCGCGCTCGGCGCTGGCGGCGAGCGGCGCCATCACATAGACGAACGCGATGCGGACAAGCTGGACGACGCTCGACAGCTTGCGCGCGATGGTGAACAGCCCCGCCGCCGCCGCGCCGGCGGCGCCGGGCAGCAGCAGGTTGAGTACCAGCGCCGGGGCGTCGCCGAACAATCGCGCGATGATGTTCGACGGCAGGATCGACAGCCCGGCCCAGAAGGTGTTGCGCGTGGTTTCGGTCACCCACGGGCCGCGCCACATGTCGTCGAGACTGTAATGTTTGGCGAGCAGGCGGACGCACAGGATTGCGGTGATTGCCAGCGAACAAAGATGCGCGATGAACAGCCCCTTGAGCCCAAGGCCGCCGGCAAAGAACAGCCCCGCGAACACCAGGCGCAGCACCTGTTCCCAGACGATCCGCAGCCGGATTTCGGCACCGAACACCATGCGCGCGCGCAGCGCCGAGGTCGCGATCTCGACAAAGGCCCAGAGCGGCAGCGCCCAGACGAAGACCCGGATCGCCGGGGTGACGAGGGCGCGATCCCTTTCGGCGACATTGAGCAGCGGGCCAAGATCGGCGGCGAAGGCCGCGATCAGCGCCGCGACGACGATGCACGGGCCGACGCCAAAGATCATCGCGGTGCGCAATGCCGCCGCCGCGTCGGCATCGCTCGCCGATTGCGGCACGGTGCGCTGCATCGCGCTGGTCATGCCCATGTCGAAGATATTTTCGAGCAGGTTGATCGCCGCCCACAGCACCGCGTAAAGCCCGTAGCCCGCGAGCCCGAACATCAGCACATACAGCGGCTGCGCGACGATTTCGACGACCGCGCCCAGCCGTGCGAGCACCGTGGTGCCAAGCCCGCGCGCGACGCTGCGGCTGGTGACGGCGGGTTGGGCGGCGCTTTCGCTCATCGCTGCCGCCCTAGCGCCTTGCCCGCGCACCTGCCAGCGGCTTTCGCGCTTTCAACCTCTTGTCGTCCCTGCCAATCGGGTCTAGGCAGCGCGCAATTGTATAGGGGAGCCCCGCGACATGGCCGAATTCCGCCTGCCCAAGAACAGCCGCCCGCAAAAGGTGGGCAAGGTCCACAAGGCCGAGGGCGCGGCCGCGGTCAAGACGTTCAAAGTCTATCGCTACGACCCCGACAGCGGCGAAAATCCGCGTTTCGACACGTTCGAGATCGACACCGAAAAATGCGGCCCGATGGTGCTCGACGCGCTGATCAAGATGAAGAGCGAGCAGGACAGCTCGCTGACCTTCCGCCGGTCGTGCCGCGAGGGCATTTGCGGCAGCTGTTCGATGAACATGAACGGCAAGAACGGCCTCGCCTGCACCACCGCGATCGAGGATTTGAAGGGCGCGATCACCATCACCCCGCTGCCCGCGATGGACGTGATCAAGGATCTGGTCCCCGACTTCACCCATTTCTATGCGCAATATGCGTCGATCGAACCGTGGCTGAAAACCAAGACGACGACGCCGAGCGGCAAGGAACGCCTCCAGTCGCCCGCCGAGCGCGAAAAGCTCGACGGCCTTTACGAGTGCATCCTGTGCGCCTGTTGCTCGACCAGCTGCCCCAGCTATTGGTGGAACAGCGACAAGTTCCTCGGCCCGGCGATCCTCCTCCAGGCCTATCGCTGGCTCGCCGACAGCCGCGACGAGATGACCGGTGAGCGGCTCGACGAGCTGGAAGATCCCTTCCGCCTCTATCGCTGCCACACGATCATGAACTGCTCGAACGCCTGCCCCAAGGGGCTGAGCCCGGCGCGCGCGATCGCCGAGATCAAGAAGCTGGAAGCCGAGCGGCAAGTCTGATGCGCTGGGGGGCGTTCGCCGCACTGGCGCTCGCTTCCTGCACGACAAAGCCCGCGGTCGAAACCGTTCCCGCGCCCCGCACCTATGCGCATGGCATTGGCGGGGCGACCTTCCTGATCGGCGGCAGCTTCGCGCCGGGCCGCTCGCCCGACGGCAATAGCGTGATCCTCTATGGACCCGAAGGTTCGATACTCGTCGATACCGGCCGCGGTGCCGAGCATCTCACGGCGATCCGGCAGGGGCTCAGCGGGCTTGGCTTCCCGCTTGTCGCGATCGTCAACACCCACTGGCACCTCGATCATGTCAGCGGCAATCCGGCGCTGAGGGCGGCGCATCCCGGGGTCAAAATCTATGGCACCTCGGCGATCGATGGCGCGCTGACCGGCTTTCTGGCGACCAGCGCCGCAGCGTCGCGCCGCGCGCTCGCCGACGGCACGCTGCCCGCCGCGGCGCGCGCCGATGTCGAGGGCGACCTTGCGACCATCGCGCGCGGGGGCGAACTGCGGCCCGACGTGATCGTCGATGAACCGCGCGACATGACGATCGCGGGCCGTCCGTTGTCGCTGCGTATCGCACACCGGGCGGCGACGACACGCGACTTGTGGCTTTACGACGCGGACCAGAAGCGCGCGATCGTTGGCGATCTGGTGACCGTCCCCGCCCCGTTCCTCGACACCGCCTGCCCCGAGGGTTGGTTAAAGGCGCTGGACGATGTCGCCGCATCGGGCGCCGAGCAGGTGGTGCCGGGGCACGGCCCGATCATGCCGATTGCGGATTTCCATCGCTGGCGCGGCGCCTTTGGCGATTTTATCGCTTGCGCGCGCGGCGCGGGCGCGCTTGAGGGCTGTTCGGCGGGCTGGCTCGCGGGCGCGTCGCGGTGGATCGGCGATGACAGCGTGCGGGCCAAAGCGATGGCGGACTATTATGGCGGGCTGATCCGCGCGGGAAAACTGGACGGATATTGCACGGCATGAATGACGGGATCGAGGAACCGAAGCGGCGCGACCATTTCAGCGCCGAGGCGCTGGACGATGGCTGGCTGAGCTGGGATCTCAAGGACGCGAGCCGCTTCAACAGCTTCATCGAGCCCCTGACCGTCCGGGTCGAGCCGCCGACCTCCGATGGCCGCCCGTGTGCGCGGGTGCGCATGATTCCGACACGCAAACACAGCAATCTGGGCGACAATGTCCATGGCGCGGTGACGCTGGCGCTGGTCGACATCGCGCTGTTTGCGGCGTCGCATCAGTTCGGCTCGCTCAACGCCGGTCATTCGGTGACGCTCGACCTGTCGACGCAGTTCGTCGGCGCGGGTCGGCTTGGCGAGCCCCTGGACGCGGTGGTCGAGCTGGTGCGCGAGACCGGGCGCCTGATCTTCCTGCGCGGGCTGGTGGTGCAGGGCGAGGGCGACGAGCATATCGTCCTGACCTTTGCGGGCACCATTCGCAAGGCGAGCAAGGATCGCGGCTGATGTCGGTGCTGTCGGCCTATGACGCGCTTGTTGTGGGCGGCGAGCTTCGGCCCGACGCCGAGCAGCGCGCCGCCGCCGAACGGCTGAACCTGTTGCAGGCGGAGCTGGAGGCGGTGCCGCCGCGTGGCAGTCTGCTGTGGCGGCTGACCGGACGCAAGCCCGAGAGCCCTCGCGGCGTCTACCTGTGGGGCGCGGTCGGGCGCGGCAAATCGATGCTGATGGACCTGTTCTACGACCAGCTGCACATCCAGCGCAAACGGCGCGTCCATTTCCACGCCTTCATGCTCGACGTCCATGCCCGGATGCGCGAGGTGCGCAAAAGCGAGGCGGGCGACCCGATCCCGCTGGTTGCCGATGCGCTGGTCGAAAACACCCGCTGCCTCGCGTTCGACGAGATGGTGGTCAACAACAGCGCCGATGCGATGATACTTTCGCGCCTGTTCACCGCGCTGATCGACCGCGGGGTGACCGTCGTCGCAACTTCGAACCGCCCGCCGTCGGACCTGTATAAGGACGGGCTGAACCGCGAGCATTTCCTGCCCTTCATCGCGCTGGTCGAAGCGAAACTCGACGTGATGGGACTGAACGGGCCGACCGATTACCGCCGCGACCGGCTGGGCGATGGCGCGCGCTGGTTTGTCCCCGCCGACGACGCGGCGAGCGCGGCGCTGTCGGCGGCGTTCTTCCGCCTGACCGACTATCCGCCCGAGGACCGCGCGCATGTCCCGACGCTCGATCTCGACCTGGGCGGCGCGCGGACGCTGCATGTGCCGAAGGCGCTGAAGGGGGTCGCCGTCTTTTCGTTCAAGCGGCTGTGCGCCGAGGCGCGCGGGGCGTCGGATTATCTGGCGGTCGCGCGGCATTTCCACACCGTGATTATCGTCGGCATCCCGCGCATGGGGCCGGAAAACCGCAACGAAGCGGCGCGCTTCGTGACGCTGATCGACGCGCTGTACGAATATAAGGTCAAGCTGCTGGCCAGCGCGGCGGCAATGCCCGATGCGCTCTATGTCGCCGGAGACGGCGCGTTCGAATTCGAACGGACGGCGAGCCGCCTGTCCGAAATGCAGTCCGACGACTATCTGGCACTAGGCCATGGCGAGCAGGACGCCGCTGGCAATTTTCCCCCAGCGTGACGAGTTGATCGCCACCGCGATAACGTCGCGGACATAACGCACCTCGTGGGCGAGGTGGCCATATCCCTGTTGTATGACCCGGCGCATGGTGCGTAGCGGCCGCGGGGCGGGGACGTGGATTCGGGGCGGACGCGGCGGTGGCGGCGGCAGGGTAGCAAGGCCGCCGCTGGTGACGCGCGGGTCGTCGGCAACGGCACGGCACAGCGCCTCCATCCGCGAAATGGCGAGCCGGTTGGCAACCTTGCGGTCGCGGCTCAGCAATTCGAAACTGTGGCTGAACACCGAAAACTGGATCGCGCCGCTCGCCGCGGCATGATCGAGCGCGTCGCGCATTTCTTCTTCCGACATCGCGCACAGCTGTGCCGGGCGAAAGCGGCTGGCGCGGTCCATCAGCCCGCTGACCGGCACTTCGACGACGCCATGGTGCAGCCGCATGCCAAGGTTCCCGGCGTCGAGCGAGATGTCGCAACCCTGTCCCTGCCACGCCCCGTTGAAGCTGCTGTCGAAACCGAAACCGAGCGCGGCCAGCGCGCGCAGCGTGTCGTCATTGGCGCCGAAATTGCCGGCGCGAAAGGCGACCGGTTTGGGCGCGCCGGCGCCGACCAATATGTCACGCGCCAGCCCGATCAGCTTCTTTTGCGCCGCCAGCGGAAAATCGCCGATGTTGCGCCCAACCAGACGACCGACGGGGTTGAAGCGCGCGAAGGCCAGCCATTCGGTGTGGATATGCACCTGGACCTCATGCCCGCGGTCGACGATGGGGCGGACGATCGCGTCGATAACCCCGGGGCCGTAAACCAGCGCCGGCATCGGATCGACGAAGAACACCCCGGTCAGGCCGTGGCGTTCGAGCATGTCCATCTGGAAATGGATGCCGAAATCGCCATCGCGGCAACGGCCCAGGATCGAACTGTCGAAATTGGCACGCGCATCGGCGCCGCGCTGATACAGCCCGGCCGACAATTCGGTATCGAAACTGATGATTGCCCGCGTCATCCCCTCGCGCCTAGCATCGCAGCAATAAGGGAGGGTTAACCCCGCCCTGCGGCACCTTGCCCCCGCGAAACCTGTCATGCCCTTGCAGCATTGTCCACCCGATCGCATCTCCGAGCGAGAGCATCTGGCGCTTTATTGTTATTGCGAACTATTTGCAAAAAAAGGCGGATTTTCGACCTTTTCGCGGTTGTTTCGTTAAGGGAATCGGCGTAGGGGCGTCGCCAGTCTTGGGATCGACATGGCACTTTAGCCCGTGTGCCGACGATCTTTGAACCAATTGCCGGGCTTGCCAGAAGGGAGTGCCGCGCGCCATGGGACGCAAGAAGATCGCTTTGATCGGAGCCGGGAATATCGGCGGGACGCTGGCGCTGCTCGCCGCGCAGAAGGAACTGGGCGACGTCGTCCTGTTCGACGTGGTCGAAGGCGTGCCGCAGGGCAAGGCGCTCGACCTGTCGCAGGTCGGCCCGATCGCGGGCTTCGACGCGAAGATCACCGGCTCGAACGATTACAAGGACATCGCGGGCGCCGACGTCATCATCGTCACCGCCGGGGTCGCCCGCAAGCCGGGGATGAGCCGCGACGACCTGCTCGGCATCAACCTGAAGGTCATGAAGGCCGTCGGCGAAGGCATCAAGGCCAACGCCCCCGACGCCTTCGTCATCTGCATCACCAATCCTTTGGACGCGATGGTGTGGGCGCTGCGCGAATTTTCGGGCCTGCCGCACAACAAGGTCGTCGGCATGGCGGGCGTGCTCGATTCGGCGCGCTTCAGCCACTTCATCGCCGATGAATTTGACGTGTCGGTGAAGGATGTGAACACCTTCGTGCTCGGCGGCCATGGCGATACGATGGTGCCGGTGACGCGCTATTCGACGGTCAACGGCATCCCGGTTCCTGATCTGGTCAAGATGGGCCTGTCGAGCCAGGACAAGATCGACGCGATCGTCAAGCGCACCCGCGGCGGCGGCGGCGAGATCGTCGCGCTGCTCGGCACCGGCTCGGCTTTTTATGCCCCGGCAGCGAGCGGTATTGCGATGGCCGAAGCCTATCTGGGTGACCAGAAGCGCATCCTGCCCTGCGCCGCTTATGTCGACGGCCAATATGGCCTCGACGGCCTGTATGTCGGCGTTCCGGTGCTGATCGGAGCGGGCGGGGTCGAGAAGATCGTCGAGATCGAACTTGATACCGAAGACAAGGCAGGCCTGCAGGTGTCGGTCGACGCGGTCAAGGAACTGCTCGACGCGTGCAAGGCGCTGGATTCGTCGCTGGCGTGATGATCTGGCGGCGAGCCCTGTCGGCGACTTTGCTCTCCGCAGCCGCAGTCGTGCCCGTGTCTGGGCAGGCAAGCGGAGACACGGCCCCTGCCGTTGCGCAGGACAAGGTTGCGTCGGCGTCGGCGACAGCGGCGCGCGAGCTAATGCGTGTGTGCGTCGATACGGCGGCGTCGCCCGCCGCGGTTCGTGCGCTGGCAGCGTCAGAGGGTTGGCAAACGGTCGACCCGCTTTCGTTGCCGGTGAAAAATCGGGTGGTCGTTAACGGCAAGAAAAAGAGCGAGGATCGCGTCTACACGCGGAATAGCGCGTGGACCTACACAAGGGACGGCGTGGAACTGACCATCGGTCTGTTCGACTATCCCGACTTGCCACAACAGATGCAGAGCCAGTGCGAAGTGATGGCCTGGGATCTCGATTCGACGGCTCTCGACGAAGCATTGCTTGGCGATGCGCGCGTCTCCGCCGAGGCATCTTTTCCAGGCCTTCCGTTAAAGAACTATCGGGTTTCCGGAGCCAATCTCAATATTCGGTACGTCGCGAGCGATGCGGGATCGAAGATGATCCACTCGTTCACGGTCAATTAGCAAGCACAAGCAAAGGTGACATAATGTCCATCCTCATCGACAAAAATACCAAGGTCATCACGCAAGGGATGACCGGTGCGACCGGCACCTTCCACACCGAACAGGCGCTCGCCTATGGCACGCAGATGGTCGGCGGCGTGACGCCGGGCAAGGGCGGCACGACGCATATCGGCCTGCCGATGTTCGACACCGTCGCCGAGGCGAAGGCGGTCACCGGCGCGACCGCGAGCTGCGTCTATGTCCCGCCGCCGTTCGCCGCGGACTCGATCCTCGAGGCGATCGACGCCGAGATGGAGCTGATCGTCTGCATCACCGAAGGCATTCCGGTGCTCGACATGGTCAAGGTGAAGCGCGCGCTGTCGGGTTCGAAATCGCGCCTGATCGGCCCGAACTGCCCCGGCGTGCTGACCCCGGGCGAATGCAAGATCGGCATCATGCCGGGCAGCATTTTTTCGAAGGGCAGCGTCGGCGTCGTCTCGCGCTCGGGCACGCTGACCTATGAGGCGGTGTTCCAGACCACCAATGCGGGCCTGGGCCAGACGACCGCGGTCGGCATCGGCGGCGACCCGGTCAACGGCACCAACTTCATCGACGTGCTCGAACTCTTCCTCGCCGACGAGGCGACCAAGTCGATCATCATGATCGGCGAAATCGGCGGCGATGCCGAGGAGCAGGCGGCGCAGTTCCTGATCGACGAAGCCAAGCGCGGCCGCAAAAAGCCGATGGCGGGTTTCATCGCGGGCCGCACCGCACCTCCGGGCCGCCGCATGGGACATGCAGGGGCAATCGTGTCGGGCGGCAAGGGCGACGCCGAAAGCAAGATCGCGGCGATGGAAGCCGCGGGCATCACCATGTCGGCCAGCCCGTCCGAACTCGGCACCACGCTGGTCGAAGTGCTGAAAGAACGCGTGTGATTTAAGCGCCCGCTGGCAACAGTCGTTGTTAGCGGGCGTTGCTCCCATATCCTCCCCGGAGCCATTTCTCTCTCGAGAATGGAAAAGACAATGAACCTCGAACGACAAAGCTTTGACATCGACGAGCCGCAGCCCGGCCCCAGCTGGGCGCCGAAGAACTGGCCGCAGATCGACAGCGACGACCTGACCGCCGCGCTCGACCCGCAGCAGATGCAGGTTGCGGTCAAGGCCGCCGCCGCCAAGGGCGGTGCTCCGCTGTCGAACGCCGAAGTCGAACGCGCCGCGCAGGATTCGATCCGCGCGATGATGCTGATCCGCACCTATCGCGTGCGCGGGCATCTGGCCGCCAATCTCGACCCGCTGGGGCTGACCCAGCGCGAGCTGCCCGCCGATCTGACCCCCGAATATCATGGCTTCGCCGGCGCCGATCAGGACCGGCCGGTGTGGCTGGGCGGGACGCTGGGACTCGAACGCGCGACGGTGCGCGAGATCGTCGCGATCCTGCGCGCCAATTATTGCGGCAATGTCGGCCTCGAATATATGCACATCGCCGACATCGAGGAGCGCCAGTTCCTGCAGGAACGGATGGAAGGCGCCGACAAGATCATCGAATTTTCGGTCGAGGGCAAACGGGCCATCCTGAACAAGGTGATCGAGGCCGAGGAATGGGAAAAATTCCTCGCCAAAAAATATGTCGGGACCAAGCGGTTCGGGCTCGACGGCGGCGAGAGCATGATCCCCGCGATGGAAGCCATCATCAAATATGGCGGCCAATACGGGGTCAGGGAAATCGTTTACGGCATGGCGCACCGCGGGCGCCTGAACATGCTCGCGAACGTCATGGCCAAGCCGTACAAGATCATCTTCCACGAATTTGCCGGCGGATCGGCGAACCCCGACGACATCGGCGGTTCGGGCGACGTCAAATATCACCTTGGCACCTCGACCGACCGCGAGTTCGGCGGCGCGTCGGTGCATATGTCGCTGGTCCCCAACCCCTCGCACCTCGAAGCGGTCGATCCCGTGGTGCTCGGCAAGGTGCGCGCGCAGCAGGTGGTGCGCGACGACCTCGCCAAGCATGAGCAGGTGCTGCCGGTGTTGATCCACGGCGACGCGGCGTTCGCGGGGCAGGGGATCGTGTGGGAATGCCTCGGCTTCTCGGGCATCCGCGGGTACAACACCGGCGGCTGCATCCACTTCATCGTCAACAACCAGATCGGTTTCACCACCAGCCCGCAATATGCGCGCTCGTCGCCCTATCCGTCGGATGTGGCAAAGGGGGTGATGGCGCCGATCCTGCACGTCAACGGTGACGATCCCGAAGCGGTGACCTTTGCCTGCAAGCTCGCGATCGATTTCCGCCAGCAGTTCAAGCGCGACGTCGTGATCGACATGTGGTGCTATCGCCGCTTCGGCCATAACGAGGGCGACGAGCCCAGCTTCACCCAGCCGCAGATGTACGCGAAGATCCGCCAGCATCCCAAGGTCAGCAAGATCTATGGCGATCGTCTGATCGCCGAAGGCGTGGTGACGCAGGACTGGATCGACGGCACCGCCAAGACCTTCTCGGATCAGCTCGAGGTCGAGTTCGAGGCCGGCAAGACCTACAAGGCGAACAAGGCGGACTGGTTCGCCGGTCGCTGGTCGGGCCTGCACATGCCCGCCGACCCGGAAACCGCGCGCCGCAACATCGAGACCGGCATCGACAAGAAGCTGATGGAAAGCCTCGGCCGCACGCTGACGACGATCCCCGAAGGCCATGAGGTGCACAAGACGCTGCGCCGCGTGCTCGAGGCGAAGCGCGAGATGTTCGACAAGGGCGAAGGCTTCGACTGGGCGACCGGCGAAGCGCTCGCCTTCGGATCGCTGGTGTCAGAAGGCTATGCCGTCCGCCTGTCGGGCCAGGATTCGGGTCGCGGCACCTTCAGCCAGCGGCACGCGGTCTGGATCGACCAGAATACCGGCGGTCGCTATCTGCCGCTCGAACAGGTGCCGCATGGCCGGTTCGAGGTGCTCGACAGCCCCTTGTCCGAATATGGCGTGCTCGGCTTCGAATATGGCTATGCCATGGCCGATCCGAAGACCCTCGTGCTGTGGGAAGCGCAGTTCGGCGATTTCGCCAATGGCGCGCAGATCATGATCGACCAGTTCATCGCGTCGGGCGAGGCCAAATGGCTGCGCGCCAACGGCCTCGTGATGCTGTTGCCGCACGGCTATGAAGGGCAGGGGCCGGAGCATAGCTCGGCGCGGCTCGAACGTTTCCTCCAGCTGTGCGCGGGCGACAATATCCAGGTGTGCAATATTTCGACCCCGTCGAACTATTTCCACGTCCTGCGCCGCCAGATGCTGCGCCCGTTCCGCAAGCCGCTGATCATCATGACGCCGAAATCGTTGCTCCGCCATAAGCTGGCGGTGTCGCAGCGCAGCGACTTCATCGGCGAGGCGCATTTCCGCCGC
The DNA here is from genome assembly GCF_051861155.1 of Sphingopyxis sp. Taxonomy (GTDB): domain Bacteria; phylum Pseudomonadota; class Alphaproteobacteria; order Sphingomonadales; family Sphingomonadaceae; genus Sphingopyxis. Next base: position 211,214 of record NZ_JBHYDE010000005.1, read on the forward strand.
ATCATGTCCGACCGCACCCCGCCTGCCGACGCCGACATCAAGCGCGTCGTGCTGTGTTCGGGCAAGGTCGGTTACGACCTGATGGAAGCGCGCGATGCCGCAGGGCTGACCGACACGACGGTGATCCGCATCGAGCAGCTCTATCCCTTCCCCGGCGATCCGCTGGCGGTGCGGTTGAAGCGGATGCCGAAGCTGGAAGATGTCGTCTGGGCACAGGAAGAGCCGCGCAACAATGGCAGTTGGTTCTTCGTCAACGAACTGATCGAGGACGCGCTGACCGAAGCGGGCAAAAAGGGCATGCGGCCGCGCTATGCGGGCCGCGCCGCCGCGGCGTCGCCCGCGACGGGCCTGATGAGCCGCCACCAGACCGAGCAGGCGGCGCTGGTCGCCGACGCGCTGGGCCTGAGCGTTCGGGCCGAAATTCGCCGCAGCAAGAATAAAGCCTGATCCAGGCATAAGACCCCCAAGGAACTGCACCTATGAGCACCGAAGTCAAAGTCCCCACGCTGGGCGAAAGCGTCACCGAAGCGACGATCGGCGAATGGCTGAAACAGCCGGGCGAAGCGGTCGCACTCGACGAGCCGATCGCCAGCCTTGAGACCGACAAGGTGGCGGTCGAAGTGCCGTCGCCGGTGGCGGGGGTGATGGGCCAGCAGGTCGCCGCGGTCGGCGACACCGTCAATGTCGGCGCGACGATTGCGACGATCGAAGCGGGCGGTGCCGCCGCCGCTACACCCGCACCAGCCGCTGCGCCCGCCGCCACCGCAGCTCCCGCTGCAAAGGCCGAGGCCGCCGCCCCGGCGCCCGCCACCACGGGCGAGGATTCGGTGACGACGCTGTCGCCCGCGGTGCGCCGCCTGGTGCTCGAGCATGGCCTTGACCCCAGCAAGATCAAGGGCACCGGCAAGGACGGCCGCCTGACCAAGGAAGATGTCCTCGCCGCCGCCAATGCAGCGCCCGAAGCCCCCGCCGCGGCGCCCGCCGCCGTCGCCGCTGCCCCCGCCCCATCGGGCGCCCCGGGCCGTCGCGAAGAGCGCGTCAAGATGACACGGATGCGCCAGACCATCGCCAAGCGGTTGAAGGCGGCGCAGGACACCGCGGCGATGCTGACGACGTTCAACGACGTCGACATGTCGGCGGTAATGGCGACGCGCGACAAATATCGCGAGACGTTCGAGAAAAAGCATGGTGTCCGCCTGGGCTTCATGAGCTTTTTCACCAAGGCGGTCGCGCTCGCGGCGCATGACATCCCGGCGGTCAACGCGCGCATCGACGGCGACGAAATCGTCTATCACGATTATCTCGACGTGTCGGTCGCGGTCAGCGCGCCGAACGGGCTGGTCGTGCCGGTCGTCCGCAACGCCGACGGCCTGAGCTTTGCCGAAATCGAAAAGGCGATCGCCGACCTTGGCAAGCGCGCCAAGGACGGCACGCTGACGATGGACGACATGACCGGCGGCACCTTCACCATCTCGAACGGCGGCGTGTTCGGCGGCCTGATGTCGACCCCGATCATCAACCCGCCGCAGTCGGCGGTGCTCGGCCTCCACCGCATCGAGGACCGTCCGGTCGTGCGGAACGGCGAGATCGTGATCCGCCCGATGATGTATCTGGCGCTCAGCTACGACCACCGCCTGATCGACGGCCGCGAGGCGGTCAACTTCCTCAAGACGATCAAGGAAGCGATCGAGGATCCGACGCGGTTGTTGATCGATTTGTAATAGTTTGTGCTCCTGCGAACGCAGGAGCCCAGGGCAGGATGCAATGACGGTGCAATCTGACCCTGGGTTCCCGCTTTCGCAGGAACACGGAGATGCAAAATGAACCGGCCGGGCTATCTCTATCTGATGGCAAGCGCGCGAAACGGCACATTGTATCTTGGCGTTACCAGTGACCTGCTGGCCCGAGTGTGGCAGCATCGCAATGAGGTGGTGGAAAGTTTCACCAAGAAATATGGGTGCCACAGGCTGGTCTGGTACGAAGCGTTTGATGACATTCAGCAGGCTCGTCATCGCGAACTGCAAATGAAGAAATGGAAACGGGCGTGGAAGGTTGAACTGATCGAACGGGACAATCCACAATGGCTGGATTTGTTCGACAGGCTTTCGCTTTGACGCCCTGGGTTCCTGCGTTCGCAGGAACACAAACGGAGTGAGTTATGGCTGATTACGACTACGACGTCCTTGTCATCGGTGCTGGTCCCGGCGGTTATGTCGCGGCGATCCGTGCGGCGCAGCTAGGGCTCAAGACCGCCTGCGCCGACGGGCGCGCGACGTTGGGCGGTACGTGCCTCAACGTCGGCTGCATTCCGTCAAAGGCGATGCTGCACGCGTCGGAATATTATGACGCCGCGGCGAATGGCGCGATGGCGAAGATGGGGATCGACGTGACCCCCAAGCTGAACCTGCCCGCGATGCACGCGCAGCGCGTCGATGCGGTCAAGGGGCTGACCGGCGGGATCGAGTTTCTGTTCAAGAAGAACAAGGTCGACTGGCTGAAGGGCTATGCGGCGTTCACCGGCAAGGACAGCGTCGCGGTGGCGGGCAAGACCTATCGCGCCAAGAACATCATCATCGCCACCGGATCGTCGGTGACCCCGCTGCCCGGGGTCGATGTCGACAATGACAAGCAGATCATCGTCGATTCAACGGGCGCGCTCGAGCTGGCCAAGGTGCCGGGTCATATGGTCGTCATCGGTGGCGGTGTGATCGGGCTTGAGCTCGGGAGCGTGTGGCGCCGGCTGGGCGCCAAGGTCACCTGCGTCGAATATCTCGACCAGATCTTGCCCGGCATGGACGCCGATGTCCGCAAGGATGCGAACCGCATCTTCAAGAAGCAGGGCATCGAGTTCAAGCTGAAGACCAAGGTCACCGGCGCGGTCGTGAAGGGCAAGAAGGCGGTGCTGACGCTGGAACCCGCCGCGGGCGGCGAAGCGGAGACGCTCGAGGCCGATGTGGTGCTGGTGTCGATCGGGCGCCGTCCGAATACGGACGGCCTCGCGCTCGACAAGGCGGGGCTGGCGGTCAATGCGCGCGGCCAGATCGAAACCGACCATGATTTCAGCACGCAGGTTCCCGGCATCTGGGCGATCGGCGACGTCATTCCCGGCCCGATGCTGGCGCACAAGGCCGAGGACGAGGGCATCGCCTGCGCCGAGAATATCGCGGGCCAGACCGGCATCGTGAACCATGATGTCATTCCGTCGGTCGTCTATACCTGGCCCGAAATCGCCGGGGTCGGCCTGACCGAAGAGCAGGCCAAGGAAAAGGGTGAGGTCAAGGTCGGCAAGTTCCCGATGGCGGGCAACAGCCGCGCCAAGACCAACCACGAGCCCGACGGTTTCGTGAAGATCATTGCGGACGCCAAGACCGACCGCGTGCTGGGCGTGTGGTGCATTGCCAGCGTCGCCGGCACGATGATCGCGCAGGCCGCGCAGGCGATGGAATTTGGCGCGACGTCGGAAGATATCGCCTATACTTGTCACGCGCATCCGACGCACAGCGAAGCGATCAAGGAAGCCGCGATGGCGGTGACGGGCAAGCCGATCCACATCTGACGGCAATAACGGGGGAGAGAGATTATGGCGAAGCATTGGCTCTGGGTAGCGGCTTCGCTGACCCTCTCCCTCACCGCGACGGGCGCGCAGGCAGCTCCCGACCTGAATGCCGCCAACGCGCGGCTGACCGCGCTGCTCGACAAAAATTACCCGGCGCTCGATGCGCTGTACCGCGATCTGCACCAGAACCCCGAACTCGGGATGCAGGAGGTTCGCACCGCGGGCATATTGGCGCAGCATCTGCGTAAGGCGGGCTTCACTGTGACCGAGAAGGTCGGCGGCACCGGCGTCGTCGGCGTCCTGAAAAATGGCGAAGGCCCGACGATCCTGATCCGCGCCGACATGGACGCGCTGCCGATGGAGGAAAAGACCGGGCTCGCCTGGGCGAGCAAGGCGCGCGCCACTTATGAGGGCAAGGATGCGCCGGTCATGCACGCGTGCGGTCACGACACCCACGTCGCCTATCTGGTCGGCGTCGCGCAGGCCTTGAGCACAATGCGCGACAGCTGGTCGGGCACCGTGGTGCTGATCGGTCAGCCCGCCGAGGAGATCTTGAAGGGCGCGAAGGCGATGCTCGACGACGGGCTGCTCACGCGCTTTCCCAAGCCCGACTATGGCTTTGCCGCGCATGTGCTGAACGGCCCGACCGGCACGGTGGGGATCAAGGCGGGCACCGCCTTCTCGGCCTCCGACAGCTATTCGATCCTGTTCCACGGCCGCGGCGGTCATGGTTCGATGCCGTCGGCGACGCTCGACCCGATCCCGATCGCGGCGCGCTTCGTCACCGATGTGCAGACGGTGATCAGCCGCGAAAAGGATCCCTATGCCTTTGGCGTGCTGACGATCGGTGCGATCAATGCGGGCAGCGCGCCCAACATCATTCCCGACAGCGCCGAGGTGAAGGTCAACATCCGCTCGCTGACCCCCGAGGTGCGCCAGCTGCTGCGCTCGGGCGCCGAGCGTTCGGCCAAGGCGGCGGCGATGATGGGCAATGCGCCCGAACCGACGATCACCTACCTGACCGGCACCGCCAGTCTGGTGAATGACGAGACGATGGCGGCAAACGGCTTTGAGATCCTGAAACCGGTGTTCGGCGACAAATTGCTGTTTGCGCCCGCCAGCGCGGCCCCGGTGTCGGCGAGCGAGGATTATTCGGAGTTTGTGGATGCGGGCATCCCGTCGCTCTATTTCGCGATCGGCGGCTATGATCCCGCGGTGCTCGCCGATCTGAAGGCCAAGGGTCAGCCGATCCCGACCAACCATTCGCCCTTCTTTGCCCCGCAGGCCGAACCGGTGATCCGCGGCGCGGTGTCGGCGATCGTCCTGTCGGTCATCGGCGGGGTGCGGCCGGGCGCGAAGTAGGCGCCGATGTTCGATTTCGACAATGTACTGATCGTCCGCCTGCTCGACCTGGCGGGAATCGGCGTGTTCGCCTTGTCGGGGGCGTTGATGGCGGTGCGGCTGCGCCAGACATTGGTCACCGCCGCCTTCTTTGCGCTGGTCACCGGGGTCGGCGGCGGCAGCGTGCGCGACCTGTTGATCGGCGCGCCGGTGTTCTGGGTGCAGGACGGGGCGATTTCGGCGGTGTGCATCGCGATCGCGCTGGTCGTGTGGTTGACCCCCGAACGCTGGTGGCAGGGGCAATTGCTCGAATGGGCCGACGCGGTCGGGCTGGCGGCCTATGCGGTGTTCGGTACCGCCAAGGCGCTGGCGTGGGGGGTGCCGCCCGCCCCGGCGCTGCTGATGGGCGTCATCACCGGCTGCGTCGGCGGCACCATTCGCGACATATTGGCGGGGGTGCCGTCGATCATCGTGCGCCCGGAAATTTATGTGACCGCGGCGGCGCTCGCGTCGGGGCTGTTCCTGCTTTTGCTGTGGCTGGGCACCGGCACGCCGGTTGCGGCGGTGGTCGGCGCGGTCGCCGGGTTCATCCTGCGTGGTGCAGCGATCCGCTGGTCGCTCGCGCTGCCAGCGTATCGCGACCCCAAGACAGGCGTTTAGCGCGCTGTCCACCATCCCGATCGTGTCGAGCGAAGTCGAGACACGCAGAGTTCGTGCCTGACTTCGCGTGTCTCGACTTCGCTCGACACGAACGGACGAGAGGCGGCGCGTTAGGCTCTCGATGCCCGGCTTGACGTTCGCGTCAACTGCGCCATGGTGGCGGAAACCGGCCAAAGGATTTTCGCAGCATGACCATCGCGCAAACGACCGCCAACGGCATCAATATCACTTATGAGGACAAGGGGGCAAAGGACGCCCCGGTGATCCTGCTGGTGATGGGGCTGGGCGGGCAGCTGACCTTGTGGCCCGACGAATTCGTCGACGCGCTGAACGCGCACGGGTTTCGCACCATCCGTTATGACAATCGCGACGTCGGTCTGTCGACGCGCTTCGACGCCGCGGGAGTGCCGAACCTCAAATGGATGTTCGTGAAGGCGGCGATCGGCCTGCCGGTGCGCCCCGCCTATACGCTTGCCGATATGGCCGCCGACGGCATCGCGCTGCTCGATCATCTGGGGATCGCCCGCGCGCATATCGTCGGCGCGTCGATGGGCGGGATGATCGCCCAGCATATCGCGGCGCGTTATCCAGACCGCACCCTGTCGCTGACCTCGATCATGTCGAGCACGGGCAACCGTCGCCTGCCGCGCGCGCGTAAGGAAGCGATGCAGGCGCTGGCGAACCGTCCGATGAGCGGCGATCCCGAGGATATGATCGCCTATTCGGTGCGCACCGCGCGGGTGATCGGCAGCCCCGGCTATCCGGCGGCGGAGGAGCGGCTCCAGCGCCGCGTCCGCGCCGATTTTGAGCGCGGCTGGTACCCGCAAGGCGTCGCGCGGCAGATGGCGGCGATTGTTGCCGACGGCGATCGGCGCGCCCTGCTGAAATCGATCACCGCGCCGACGTTGGTCGTGCATGGCGAGGACGACCCGCTGGTGCCGCTGGCCGCGGGGCGCGACACCGCGGATAACATCGCGGGGGCGCAGCTGCTGACGATTCCCGGCATGGGGCATGACCTGCCGCTGGCGCTGGTCGATACGCTGGCCGATGCGATTGCGGGGCATGCGAAGGGTGTTGCGGTGGCTGCCTGAGAGTTAGCGGTCGTCAACTAATACGTCATTGCGAGCGTACCGAAGCAATCCAGTGCGGTTTACGCACACTCTGGATTGCCGCGTCGCTTCGCTCCTCGCAATGACGAACGATTATTTCAACAACAGCGCCACCGTCGCGAAAAAGCCCTTCGCCTCGGCCGCACCCGGCCGCGGCACCGCGGGCAGGTAGCCGCGGCAATCGAGGCACGCGGCCTGCACCGATCCGCTTTGAGTCAGCATCGCCATATCCTGCATCAGCCGCCGTTCGGTCAGCTGGCGGTTCATCGCCGCGATACCGAACCAGCCGCGCGGCGCGGCGGCACTTTCCTCTTCGCCCTTGCCCCAATTGGCGAGCATCTTGGCAAATTCGCTCGGCTCGTCCTCATAATATTTGGCGTGGAAATCGCCATCGACCTTGGCGAGTTTCGCCGCCGCCGCCAGCGCCGCGGGCAAGCCGCCGAACTGGTCGACCAGCCCCAGCTGGCGTGCGGTGCCGCCGGCCCAGACGCGACCTTCGGCGATCGCCTGCACCTTCTCCAGCGGCTGTTTGCGGCTTTTCGCGACCAGCCCGGTGAAGCGGGCGTAGATGTCCTCGACGCTCGCCTGCGCCAGCGCGTTGAATTCGTCGTTGACGCCGCCGAACACGTCGGGCTGGCCCGACAGCGGTGTCGTCGCGATGCCGTCGGCGGTGACCCCGATCTTGGCGAGCGCCTGATCGAAGCTGGGCAGGATGCCGAACACACCGATCGATCCGGTGATCGTCTCGGGCTCGGCAAAGATGCGGTCGGCGGGGGTGGCGATCCAATAGCCGCCCGATGCCGCGACATTGGCCATCGACACCACGATCGGCAGTTTTTTTGCCTTGGCGGCGAGCAACGCCTGACGGATTTCTTCGGACGCGAGCACCGATCCGCCGGGCGAATCGACGCGCAGCACGATCGCCTTGGTACTATCGTCGGCGGCGGCGTCGAGGATATGCTGCGCAACAGTGGCGCCCCCGGCGATACCCGACGGCGCCTCGCCATCGACGATCTCGCCGACGACGGGGATGACCGCGATCGCGCTGCCGTTCAGTTCGGGCGGGTTGGCGGCGACCCAGTTTTCGAGCGGGATCGCATTATATTCCCACGGCTTGCTGTCATCATAGGCGCCGCTGATTTCGGCGACGCGGGTGTTGAACGCCATCCGGCTGCCCAGCTTGTCGACCAGCCCGGCGTCGAGCGATGCTTTCGACAGGTCATTGCCCGCCGCGCGCACCGCGCCAGCGGTGTCGGCGATATAGGCGTCGATCTTGGCCGCCGGCCGCGCCCTTTTGACGTCGGTCAGCCAATTGTCCCACAGCACGCTGGCATAGGCGAGGTTGGCCTCTTTCGCTTCGGGCGACTGGTCGCTGCGCAGGAAAGGTTCGACCGCGCTTTTGAAGGTGCCGACGCGATAGATGTTCGCGGTGATACCCAGCCGGTCCATCAGCCCCTTGTAATAGAGCCGCGATCCGCCGGGACCGGCGATGGCGACGCCGCCGATGCTGTCGGCCCATATTTCGCTGGCGTGCGAGGCGATCTGATAGCTGTCGGTGGTGTAGGCAGTGGCAAAGGCCAGCACCGGCTTTTTCTTGGCGCGGACCTTGTCGATCGCGGTGCCGATTTCAGCGAGCGAGACCTGCCCGCCGCCAAGGAAGCGGTCGAGGTCGAGCACGACCGAGGTCACGCGCTTGTCGTCGGCGGCGCTTTCCAGCGCATGGACGACGTCGCGGACGCGGATTTCCTGAAGCTGGTTGCCGCCCGACAGCGCGGTGAAGGTGTCGACTTCGGCGGGCTGTTCGCTGACCACCCCGTCGAGCTCGATCAGCAGCGCGCCCTCGCTGACCGGCAGTCCGGCGTTGGGGCGCCCCGCGAGCAGGCCGAACAGCACGACGAAGAACAGCAGCAGAAAGATGAGCGCGAGCGCGTCCTTGATTGCCACCAGCAGTTTCCACACCTTGCGCGGAAAACTGGTCGTCGATTTGGGCTTGTCGTCGCCGGGCAGCGGGCGGCGCACGGGGATCGCCCAGGGGCCGGCGGGGTCGTTCGAGGTGTTGGCGGTGGTGTCGGTCATGCCGCAAACCTAGGGACGCGGTTCGCCCTTGGCAATGCACGCTTCGACGGGTGGGTCATCCAGCCCTATCGGCGACGTCAGAGCCAGCCTTCGCGGCGGTACCAGCGCACCGTTTCGGTGAGCGCGTCGTCGGTGCCGCGTTCGGGGCGCCACAGCGCCGCGGGTGGATGCGCGCCCGTCGCCGCGACCCAATCGGGATGCGCGATATAGCGCGCGCGGTCGGGGGTCAGCTTGGCGCGGCCGCGGCGGACCAGCTTGTCGATCCGCCCGCCCGCCTTGAGCACCGCGGCCGGAATGGCGAGCGTCGCGACATGGCTGCGCCCCACCGCGCGCCCGATCGCGCGGGCAAAGCTGCGGTGTGACCAACCGTCCGCTCGGCCGTCGTCGGGCTCGTAGATCGCGCCGACGCTGGTATCGCGATCGGCCGCCAGCGCGACGAGCAGGCGCGCCAGATCGTCGACATAGATCGCCGACATGCGCCCCTTGGGCGGCAACAGCGCGATGCCGCGCCGCGCCATGCGGAACAGGTCGAGCATTTCGGTATCGCCGGGGCCGAACACCGCGGGCGGGCGAACGATCGTCCAGTCGAGTTCGCTGGCCTGCACAACCGCCTCGGCGCGCTCTTTTGACCAGCCATAGTCGGAAAGCGCGGGTTCGCGCGCCGCGAGCGACGAGACGTGGACAAAACGTGACACGCCCGCGCCGCGCGCGGCCTCGACAACATTTGCTGTCGCGGTCGCATTGCCTGCCTCGAATGCTGCGCGGGTCGGGACATTGACGACCCCCGCGATGTGCATGACGGCATCGCTGCCCTGTGCCATTTCGGCAAGGCTGTCCGGTTTGTCGAGCGCGCCCGCGATCCATGTCACGCCGTCGCGCTCGGCTTGCGGGCGGCGGGTGAGGGCGCGGACATGCCATCCCGCCGCGATCGCATCGCGCATCGCCGCGCCGCCGACGAAGCCGGTTGCGCCGGTCATCGCCAGCACGGGCTGGGTCACAGCAGCACCATATGGTCGCGGTGGACCATCGCGCTGCGCGGCGCGTAGCCGAGCGCCGCTTCCTGCGCGTCGCGGCCCAGGCCGACGATCGCGGCGGCATCGGCGCCCGGATATTCGGACAGCCCGCGCGCGATCACCGCGCCGTCGGGACCGGCGATGTCGAGCACGTCGCCGCGGGCAAAGGCACCCGCCACGCTGTTCACCCCCGCCGCGAGCAGGCTGGCGCCGCCGCGCAGCGCCCGCGCGGCCCCGGCATCGATCGTCAGCCGTCCCTTGGCGGTCAATCCGCCCGCGAGCCACGCCTTGCGCGCGCTGGCGCCCTTTTCGGCGACGAACAGGCTGTGCCGCGCCGCGGTCGACAGCGGCCGGTCGATGCGGCCCGAGGCGATCGCGAGATGCGCGCCCGCGGCGTTGGCGATGCGCGCCGCGGCGATTTTCGACACCATGCCGCCCGATCCCATGCCCGACGCCGATCCGGTATCCGCCATCGCCTCGATGCTGGCGTCGATGCGTTCGATCCGCGCGATATGATTGGCGCCGGGCTGTGCCGGGTTGCGATCGTAAAGGCCGTCGATGTCGGACAGCAGCACGACGCCGCCCGCGCCCGCCGCCTGTGCGACGCGCGCGGCGAGGCGGTCGTTGTCTCCGAAGCGGATTTCCTCGGTCGCGACGCTGTCGTTCTCGTTGATGATCGGTACGACGCCCAGGCTGAGCAGCCGGTCGAGCGTGGCGGCGGCGTTAAGATAGCGGCGGCGATGTTCGAGGTCGTCGAGCGTGACCAAAATCTGCGCTGCGGTCAGCCCCTCGGCGCCCAGCACGTCGGCCCACACTTGCGACAGCGCGATCTGCCCCGTCGCGGCGGCGGCCTGCGCGTCCTCCAGCGTCCCACGGCCCCCCTTCGCCAGCCCAAGCCGCCGCGCACCGAGCGCGATCGCGCCCGACGATACCACCGCGACCTGCTGCCCCGCGCGCCTCCGTTCGGCGATGTCGGCGGCGATCCCGGCCAGCCAGTCGCGGCGCACCGCGCCATCGGGATCGACGAGCAGCGCCGACCCGATCTTGACGATCAGGCGCGAACAGACGGAGGGCGCGAACAGCAGCATGCGCCGTGCGTTAGCGCGCCGCGCCGCATGTGCCAATCGGTCGCTTGGGCGGCAGCAAATTTAGCGCGGCGGCGGCGGCGCGCTGAACAACCGCCCGATTTCGTCGATCCGCGCCACGTCGAGCGCCGCCAATGCGGGATCGGCGACCATCGCCTGACCGAGCGCAGCCCAGTAGAGAAACGTGGCGCGGGGTCGTGCGCTGTGCTGGTCGATCCCTGCCGCTTCCAGCAATTTGGCGATATGGGCGACCCGCCGGGCATCGACGCCGGCGACCTCGGTCGCCACTTGCCGGTCGTCCAGCGCCCAGGCGCGGATCGCATGGTCCAGCCGCTGCCGCGTCCCGAACCCGCGCCGGATCAGCTGCGCCAGCGCGTCTTCCGCTCCGTCGGCGACCGCATGCTCGTCGATGATCCGGTCGGTCATCTGGTCTTGCCAGTGCTGCAGCAATTGTGCGCGGAAGTCGGCTATATCACGAAAATGCCAGTAAAAACTGCCGCGAGACACGGCAAGCGCCTTGGCCATCGGGTCGGCCTTGACCGCGCTGATGCCGTCTTTTGCCAGCGTTTTCAGGCCGTGGTCCAGCCAGTCGGTCTTGCTCAAACGATCGGTCATCGCCGGACCATACATCACTGTATTGAAATGCGCCATCGACGCTGCTATCACCATACAGGGGTGTATGGATATGATCGATCAGAATATCGCGCTGTTGCTGGCCGGAGTCGTCGGGGCGGGGGTTGCGATCTTTCACGGGATCGTCATGCAGCGGCATATGGTTCGCCCGATCGACGCGGCGCTCGCGCGTTCGCACGTCTCGCTGCCGATCCGGCGGCTGGTGTCGCCGCTTCTCCATATCAGCACGATCGCATGGCTGATCGGCGGACTCGCGCTGATCGCGGTCGGCGGCGGCTGGGCGCCGCATTTGCGGCTCGCCGTCGCGCTGGTCGTCGGCGGCTTTTATCTGCACGCGATGGTGATGAATGGCTGGGCGACACGCGGCCGCCACCCCGGCTGGGTGCTGATGGGCGCCGCGTTGGTGCTGATCGTCGCGGGCATCCGCCCCTGAACGACCGCGGCGCTGCCGGATTTCGTCCGAGATCTTAGCGTTTTCCGCCGAAGGTGTAGCTGAGCGCAAGGCCGACCGACGGCTGGCTGCGCGACCCCAGATTGCGGGTGACCGGCGAATCGGCCGCATCGCCGATGAGCCGGTCATAGCGGCCGTAAACCGCGAACCCCCAGTTCCTGCCGAGCATCCGGTGATAGCCCGCGGTCAGCCCGACCGACTGGATGCCGCCGCCCGGATCATAGGCAGGCAGGCCGGAGGTGAGCGCGGCCGCGGGGGTCACGCCGAAATAGGCGTTGCTGTATTTCGCGTCGCCCAGCGTCACGCGCGGCCCGACCGAAAACAGCCAGTCGTCGCCGTCGCGCGCGACATAGTCGGCGCTGACTTCTCCGACCCAGCCCTTGTGACCGCTCAGCCCCTTGCGGCCCTCGACGCGGACGCGGATCGCCGGGGTCAGCGATACCTGGGCAAAGCCGCCCGCCTCGATCGTGAAACCGACTTTCGGCAGGTCAGCGCCGATGTCGGCGGCGGTGCGTTTGCCGATGAATCCCAGGGCCGGCCCGAACGCGAGGTTGCCGGATTGGATGAGCGGGGCGCCAAAGCTCTCGTCCGCGGCTTCGAAGGTGAATTCGGTGCCTTCGCGCTCGCGCGACAGATCGAAATAGGGGCCAACCGATAGATCCTTCGATCCCGGCCACGACGGCGACAGCTGTGGCCCGATGATGATCCGGGTGCGCTTTTCGGGTTTGTCGCCGGTTTCCTGCGCGTGCACGGGCAGCGCGGCGAGGGCGACGATCGGCGATGCGGCGAGGAGAAGATGGCGCGAAAGGCGGCGATTGGGCATCCCGAATTCCTTATTGTTCCCAATCAGAAAGCTCCGGCAGCCGCATTCGTTCCTAGACCGGCGACCAGTCGGTCGTTTCTTCGCCGTCGTCGCCGCGGCCGCCCGCGCGCTTTTCGGGGCCGATGATCTCGAGCAGCTTGTCGAGTACCGGGCCGACCCCCGCGCCGCTCGCCCCCGACAGCGCCATCACCGGATGGCCGCTTTCCGCAGCGAGTTCGGCCGACAGCGCCGCGACCAGTTCGTCGTCGAGCGTGTCGATCTTGTTCAAGGCGACGATCACCGGCTTGTCGACCAGATCGGCGCCATAGGCCTCCAATTCGTCGCGCACGATGCGATAGCTGGTCGCAACATCTTCGTCATTGGCGTCGACCAGATGGAGCAGCACGCGGCAGCGTTCGATATGGCCGAGGAAACGGTCGCCGACCCCGGCGCCGTCGGCGGCCCCTTCGATCAGGCCAGGGATGTCGGCAACGACAAATTCATTGCCCTTGTGGCTGACCACCCCGAGCTGCGGGCGCAGGGTGGTGAAGGCGTAAGCGCCGACCTTGGCTTGGGCGTTGGTGACGCCGTTGATGAAGGTCGATTTGCCCGCGTTGGGCAGGCCGACGAGGCCTGCGTCGGCAAGCAGCTTCAGCCGCAGCCACACCCATTTTTCCTCGCCCGGCCAGCCGGGGCCGTGCTGGCGCGGGGCGCGGTTGGTGCTGGTCTTGTAACTTGCATTGCCGCGCCCGCCGTCGCCGCCGCGCAGGAAAACGAGCGTCTCGCCCTCCTTGGTCAGGTCGGCGAGCAGGGTGCGGTCCTCATCATCGTCGAGGATCTGGGTGCCGATCGGCACTTGGATGACCAGATCGGGGCCGCCCGCGCCGGTGCGGTCGCGTCCCGCCCCCGGGGTGCCGCGCTTCGCCTTGAAATGCTGGGTATAGCGAAAGTCGATCAGCGTATTGAGCCCGGCGACGGCTTCAAAGATGATGTCGCCGCCCTTGCCGCCGTTGCCGCCGTCGGGGCCGCCGTATTCGATATATTTCTCGCGCCGGAACGACACGGCGCCGGGGCCGCCGTCGCCGGACTTGATGTATATCTTGGCTTGGTCGAGGAAATGCATGGCGGGGCCTTTAGGGGCATGAAAGACGGGAGCTATTTGTAAATCCCGCTCGCATCGAGCGAAGTCGAGATGCCCCTCGGCCGTGCCAGCCCGTGGGGTGTCTCGACTTCGCTCGACACGAACGGGGAAGCGGGAATTGGCCGCCCTTTAGCTCGTGCGTAATAAAATTGCCAGCCCTCAGCCGTGCGGCTTGCCGCCATGCTCCGCCCAGAATTTGGCGATGCGTCCGGTGATCAGTTCGGTCGCCAGCACGCGCGACGTATCGCGCGGCAGGTCGAGCGCCTCGGCCATCGGCCCACCCATCTGCGCATCGCCCAGCGCCATCAGTACCAGCGCCAGCGTGTCTTCGTGCATCAGCCGCTTTTCATGCGCGTCGGGCGCCATGCCGTCGATCAGGCGGTGGATCGCCTCGACGATCGGGTCGAGCGCGTCCTCGTTGCCCGTCGCCGCCATCCAGGTCGCAAGCGCCCCGGCACCGCCGCTGTTGAACGCGTCAAAGGCGAGATCGACAATCTCGCGGACATTGCGCTCGCCCGGCGGCGATTCGGCCATTTTCCGGCCAATCGTCGCGCACACGGTTTCGGCCTGATAGGCGGCGAGCGCCTTTTGCAGCCCGGCGGCGCTGCCGAAATGGTGCAGCAGGTTGGCGTGGGTGCGGTCGATGCGCGCCGCGACCGCCTTCAGCGTCACCGCCGCGGGGCCCATTTCGATCAGGATATGCCGCGCGGCCTCGAGCGCCGCCGACCGGCTTTCTTCGGGACTCAGGCGCTTCTTCACTATTGACATATATGTAAGTAAACCCTATTGAACCACCCCATCGCCCCTTTTCGACGGTATGACCCATATGTCCAGCCTTTCCCTCTCCCCGACTCCCGCCGACCTGTCGATCACCCCGCGCGACATGCGCTTTGGCCGCGACGACAAACAGGGCCGCTGGTGGCTGAACGGCGACCCGATCGCCTCGGCCTTCCACACCGCGCTGTCGGTGACCTTTCCGCGCGGCGAGGCAATGTTCATCGAGGCGGTGAAGGCGCACCGCGACGGCGTGCCCGACAAGCTGGCACGCGAAATCCGGGCGTTCACCCAGCAGGAAGTGATCCACAGCCGCGAACATGTCGTCTTCAACAAAAAGGCGGCGGAGGCGGGGTACGACCTGTCCGAGCTCGAGGCCGATGTGAATCAGGTGCTCGACCTGATCAAGCAGCGGCCGCAGATCGTCAACCTGATGGCGACGATCGCACTCGAACATTATACCGCGATGATGGCATCGGTGATGCTGCGCGACGACAGCATGTATGCGGGCGCCGAACCCGAATGGGCGGCGCTGTGGAAATGGCACGCGATCGAAGAGATCGAGCATAAGGGCGTCGCATACGACACCTGGCTGCACGCGACGAAGGACTGGAGCCGGTTCCGCCGCTGGCGCGCCAAGTCGATCATGATGCTGCTCGTCACCAGCCGCTTCTGGCCGAAGCGGATCAAGGGCATGAAGAATTTGCTCAAGCAGGACGGCCTGACCGGCTGGCGCGTCACGGCGCGCATCTGGTGGTATCTGCTCGGCAAGCCCGGCGTCCTGCGCAAAAGCTTCCTGCCGTGGCTCAGCTATTTCCTGCCGGGTTTCCACCCGTGGAACCACGACGACCGCGCGCTGATCAAGCTGCATGAAAGCGACTATGCCGACGCGGTCATGCCGACGCAGGCGTCGACGCCGCGCGAGGAACTCGCCGCCGCCTGATTTTGGTCGCCGCCGGTCCCGACTAGACGCCGCGCATCGCGTCCCATATCCCCTTGATGGTGGAGGGGACCATGCAACCACAGATGTCGGCGGCGGAAGTCACGCAGTTCGAGCTGCAATTGGCGGGGCTGTCGTCGCTACTCGAATTCGGCTGCGGTGGCAGCACCCTGGTCGCGGCGCGGCAGGTGCGGCGGATCGTCAGCGTCGACAGCGACCCCGCTTGGCTGGCGAAGGTCCAGGCCGACATCGCGGGCGAGGCGGTGGAATTCACACCGTTCCACGCCGACATCGGCCCGGTCGGCGAATGGGGTTATCCGGTCGACGAAGGCCGCATCCGCGACTGGCCGCGCTATCACAGTCAGATCTGGCGCGGCATGGGGGGCAGCCCCGATGCGGTGCTGATCGACGGGCGCTTTCGCGTCGCATGCCTGTTGCAGGCGATCATCCACTGCAAGCCCGACTGCATCTTGCTGTTCCACGATTTCCGCGATCGCCCGCATTATCATGTCGTGCTGCGTCACGTCGACGTGCTGACCCGCGTCGATAGCCTCGCGGTGATGCGGGCGAAGCAACAGGTCGACGGCAAGGCGGTGCTGCACGACCTGTTCGATCATTATCTGAACCCCGATTGACCGGCCGGACGCGCTTCGGCACACCCGCGCCCATGCCGATCATTGCCCCCGTCATCGAAACCGACCGCCTGCGCCTCCGCCCCGGTCGCCTTGCCGACAAGGATGTCCATGTCGCGATGTGGGCCGACGAGCGCGTCACCCGCTTCATCGGCGGCGAGCCACGCGCGCCCGACGTCAGCTGGGGCAAATTCCTTGGCTCGGCGGGGCTGTGGCCGGTGATGGGGTTCGGTTATTGGGTGTTCGCCGACCGGGCGAGCGACGCGCTCGTCGGCATGGGGGGGCTAAGCTATTTCGGCCGCGGCATCCCCGAACTCGAAGGCTTGCCCGAGGCGGGGTGGGCGTTCGATGCCGACCATTGGGGCGCGGGGTTTGCGACCGAGGCGATGACCGCGGCGCTCGGCTGGGCGGATGCGAATCTTGATGCGAGCGAAGTGCGCTGCATTATCGATCCGGGCAATGAGGCATCGGAGCGCGTCGCGGCGAAGCTGGGGTTTCGGCGGATTGGTGAGAGCGATGCGCTGGGGCATGTCGTGGCGATTTATGGACGGCCCAAAGGTGGCTGACGGTTGAAGGCAAGCCGTCGTCCCCGCGCAGGCGGGGACCGCTATCGGCCTTGTTCTTCTTGACTGTGTAAACCTCTAGCGGCCGCGTTCAGAGGCACGGGACTCTGAAACGCCCTTCGCGGGGGCGACGCTTTCTCAGGCCGCCTCGACCACCAGCACCCCGCCGTCGGCGCTGACGACGCGGACCTTCGTCCCCTCGGCAGCATCCGGCCCGCGCACGGGCCATTCGCCGTCGCCGACCCGCGCACGGCCGCGGCCGTTTTCGATCGCGGTCACCAGCGTCAGCACTTCGCCAATCAGCCGTCCGCCGCGCTGGTTGAGCAGCGGGTCGCTCGACACGATCGGATTGGCCTTGAGCCAGCGGCGCGCGCCATAGAGCGCGATGAACGCCAGCACGGCAAAAACGCCAAGCTGCATCGGCACCCCGATCGGCAGCAGAAAGGCAAGTACGCCGGTGGCGATCGCGGCGACGCCCAGCCAGACGAGGAAGAACCCCGGCGCGATGATTTCGGCGGCGCACAGCAGCACCCCGACGGTCAGCCACGCCCAGTGCGGCGCCATATTGTTCAGCCACTCGGTCATGTCAGCGCACTCCCGGGGGTGTCGGGCCGCGCTCGAAGGCATCCTTGGCAAGTTCGCCGATGCCGCCCAGCGTACCGATCAGTTGGGTCGCCTCGACCGGGAACAGGATCGTCTTGCTGTTCGGGCTGGTCGCAAACTGGCTGACCGCTTCGACATATTTCTGCGCGATGAAGTAATTGATCGCCTGTGCGTTGCCGCCGGCGATCGCGTCCGACACCATCTGCGTCGCCTTGGCTTCGGCCTCGGCTTCGCGTTCGCGCGCTTCGGCGTCGCGGAAGGCAGCTTCGCGGCGACCTTCGGCCTGCAGGATCTGGCCCTGCTTCTCGCCCTCGGCACGCAGAATTTCAGAGGCGCGCATGCCCTCGGCTTCCAGAATGTTGGCGCGCTTTTCGCGCTCGGCCTTCATCTGCCGCGCCATGGCGTTGGAAATGTCGGCGGGGGGACGAATGTCCTTGATCTCGACGCGGGTGATCTTGACCCCCCAGGGCGTCGTCGCCTCGTCGACCACGACCAGCAATCGCGCGTTGATATGGTCGCGTTTCGACAGCGTCTCGTCGAGGTCCATCGAGCCCATCACCGTGCGCAGGTTCGTCGTCGTCAGGTTCATGATCGCCAGATACAGGTCGCTGACTTCATAGGCGGCCTTGGCGGCGTCGAGCACCTGAAAGAACACGACGCCGTCGACCGCGACCATCGCATTGTCCTTGGTGATGATTTCCTGCCCGGGAATGTCGAGCACCTGCTCCATCATATTGACCTTGCGGCCGACGCGATCGAAGATCGGCATGATGAAGTTCAGACCCGGCTGCGCGGTGTGGGTGTAACGGCCAAAGCGTTCGATGGTGTAGCTGAAACCCTGACGAACCGGGGTCAGCGCCCACAGCAGGAACACCGCCGCGAGCACGACGAGCGCGATCGGAAACCAATAATCCATCGAAAATCCCCTCTGCGAAGCTGGCCGTCAGGCCTCACTCCTTTATTGCGAGAATGGCCAGCTTGCGCCAGACAAAAGCGCATGACCCAAGACATCTTCGCGCCCCGCTCGCTGCTCTATGTTCCCGGCTCCAATGCCCGTGCGCTGGAAAAAGCGGGCGGGTTGGCCGCTGACATGCTGATCATCGATCTGGAGGATGCGGTCCCCGCGGATCGCAAGGGCGAAGCGCGCGCTGCGATGCGCGCCGCGGTCGTGGCGGGCTTTCCGGGCAAACGCGTCGCGGTGCGGATCAACGCGACCGGGACGGCCGAGCAGGCGGCAGACGTTGACGCGCTCGCCGATCTGAAGCTCGATGCCGTGGTGCTGCCCAAGGTCGATGCGCCCGCCGATCTGGGACCGGTGCGCGGGCTGGGGCTGCCCGTGCTGGCGATGATCGAGACCCCCGCGGCGATCTATGCCGCGCGCGACATCGCCGCCGACCCTGCCGTCGCCGGGCTGATCGCGGGGCTTAACGATCTGGCGCATGAATTGAAGCTGCCCGATGGGATGGACCGCGGCGCGATGAGCCATGCGATCCAGGCAATCGTGCTCGCAGCGCGGGCGGCCGGGGTGTGGGGCTTTGACGGGGTTTACAATGCAATCGACGACGCCGTCGGCTTTGCCGCCGAGGCGGCCGAAGGGCGGCGGCTCGGTTTCGATGGCAAGTCGCTGATCCACCCGTCGCAGGTCTATCCGTGCAATGCCGCCTTTGCGCCATCGCCGCGCGAGATTGCCGCCGCCGAGGCGCTGGTTGCCGCGGCGACCGGCGGGGCGCAGCGCCACGACGGACGGATGATCGAGGACATGCATGTTGCGGCGGCGCGAGCGCTGCTGGCGCGGGCAGGGAAACCTTAGTCGTCGTCATCCCGGCGCAGGCCGGGATCTCACCGGTGCATTCGGACTCGAGGTCGAGATCCCGGCCTGCGCCGGGATGACGAACGTGGCGGGCGTTCGTCGTTCGACGAACGCGCCTTGCCTGACCGGGGTGGAAATGCCATGCGGCGGCCCCATGAAGATCATTCGTTTCCCCACCGCTGTCGCGGCTGTCGCCCTTATCGCCTGCTTCCCTTCTGCCGCTTCGGCAGCGCCTGCCAAAGCTGATCCGCCGGTCACCGAGGCCCAACTCGCCGCGCATATCAAGGTGCTGGCGGGCGACGCGTTCGAGGGGCGCGCCCCGGGGACCGACGGCGAGGATCGCACCATCGCCTATATCGTCGGCGAATGGGCCAAGGCGGGCCTCGAGGCGGTGCCGGGCAGCACGACGCCCTGGCTCCAGCCCGTCCCGTTCGTCGAGAGCAAGGCCGTTAGCGGCACCGCCAGGTTCAAGGTGCATGGCCGCGACTTCGCTATCGAGGATGACGGCATCATCCTGACCGGGCGCGAGACGTCGGCCGCGCTGGCGAATATTCCGGCGGTGTTTGTCGGTTATGGCGTCGATGGCGCGGGCAAGGTCAATGCCGATGTCACTGGCAAGCTGGCGATCATGTTGTTCGACAACGCCCCGTTCGGCGACAAGCTGCCGCGCTACCGCGAGCGGCGCCAGATGCTCGCCGACGCAGGCGCCGCGGCGGTGCTGGTGATCGCGACCGACGCGGTGCCCTGGGCGCAGCTGCGCGATAGCGCGGGTAGCGCCGCGGTGCGATTGGCGGGCGCCAAGCCCGGCGCGCCGGTGAGCGGTTTCCTGTCGCTTGAGGCCGCCGACGCGCTGCTCAAGAAAGCGGGGCAGGACGGCGCCGCGGTGCGCGAAGCGGCGAAGTCGCCCGACTATAAGGGGATTGTGCTGCCGGTAACCGCCGACCTCGCCACCCAATCGGCGCTCCGCCCCTTCGCCAGCAACAATGTGATCGCCAAGCTGCCGGGGGCGAAACCCGACGGCAAGGCGGTGCTGTTCCTCGGCCATTGGGACCATCTGGGCATTTGCGGCAAGGACGGCGACGCCGACCGCATTTGCAACGGCGCGGTCGACAATGCGAGCGGTATCGCGGTGCTGATCGAAGTTGCGAAAAGGCTGGCGTCGGGCCAGCGCCCCGACCGCGACATCTATTTCCTCGCCACAACGGCGGAGGAAAAAGGCCTGCTCGGCGCGCATTATTTCGCCGATCATCCGGTGGTGCCGCTCGGTAACATCACCGTTGCGCTCAACGTCGATACGATCGCGATTTCGCCGCGCGGCACGCCGGTGGCGACCATCGGTCGCGGCAAGCCCGCTTATGACGCGGTGGTGCGTCAGGTGGCGACAAAGCTTGGCCGCAAGCTCGACGAAGACGGCGAAGCCGATGCCTTTATCCAGCGGCAGGACGGCTGGGCGCTGGGCGCGAAGGGCGTGACGTCGCTGATGGTCGGCGGCAGCTTTTCGGACATGCCGCTGCTCGAGGCGTTTCTGGGTGGCGATTATCATGAGGCCGCCGATAACTTCAGCGACAAGATCCCGCTGGGGGGGCGCCGCCGAGGATGCCGACCTGCACGTCGGCCTTGGGCGCGCGTTCGCCGATGTAAAGGCGTGGCCGGGGAAGTAAGTTTCGTCGCCCCCGCGAAGGCGGGGGCGACGGAAAAACTAAGCCGCCTGCTTCGCCCGCTCGCTCATTTCCTGATTGAGCATTTCGGCCAGCAGGAACGCCAGTTCGAGCGACTGCCCGGCGTTGAGGCGCGGGTCGCAATGCGTGTGATAACGGTCGGCGAGGTCCATCTGGGTCACGTCCATCGCGCCGCCGGTGCATTCGGTAACATTCTGGCCGGTCATCTCGATGTGGATGCCGCCGCCATGTGTACCCTCGGCGCGGTGCACGGCAAAGAAGCCGCGCACTTCGGCGAGGATGCGCTCGAACGGGCGCGTCTTGTAGCCGTTGGGCGTCTTGATGACATTGCCATGCATCGGGTCGCACGACCAGACGACGGGATGGCCCGATTCCTTCACCGCGCGCACCAGTTTCGGCAGATGCGCCTCGATCTTGTCATGGCCGTAACGCGTGATCAGCGTCATCCGGCCCGCGACATGGTTCGGGTTGAGCGTGTCGAGCAGGCGCAGCAGCACGTCGGGCTCGAGGCTCGGCCCGCACTTCATGCCGACCGGATTGCCGATCCCGCGGAGGTACTCGATATGCGCCGATCCCTCGAAGCGGGTGCGATCGCCGACCCACAGGAAATGGCCCGAGGTGTCGTACCAGCCGCCGGTCAGGCTGTCCTGCCGCGTCAGCGCCTGCTCATAGGGAAGCAGCAGCGCTTCGTGGCTGGTGTAGAAGCTGGTGCCCTTGATCTGCGGGACCGTTTCGGGGGTCACGCCGCAGGCTTCCATGAAAGCGAGCGCTTCGGAAATCCGCGCGGCGGTTTCCTGATATTTCTTGGCCCATGGGCTGCGGTCCATGAAGTCGTGCGTCCAGGCGTTGACCTGGTGCAAATTGGCATAGCCGCCGTTTGCGAAGGCGCGCAGCAGGTTCAGCGTCGCCGCCGACTGGTTATACGCCTTGACCATGCGCTGCGGGTCGGGCTCGCGGCCCGCGCCCTCAAACGCGATGTCGTTGATGATGTCGCCGCGATAGCTCGGCAGCGACACCCCTTCGATGTCTTCCAGATCGGCCGAACGCGGCTTGGCGAACTGGCCCGCCATGCGGCCAAGCTTCACCACGGGCATCTTCGACGCAAAGGTCAGCACCACCGCCATCTGGAGCAGCACGCGGAAGGTGTCGCGGATGTTGTTCGGATGGAATTCGGCAAAGCTCTCGGCGCAGTCCCCGCCCTGCAGCAGGAACGCCTTGCCCTCGGCCACGCGGCCAAGGTCGGCGGTCAGGTCGCGCGCTTCGCCGGCAAACACCAGCGGCGGATAGTTGCTGAGCTCGCGCTCGGCCGCCGCGAGCGCATCGGCGTCGCGATAGGTGGGAAGCTGGCGGGCCTCGTGCGAGCGCCAGCTATGCGGTTGCCAATTTTTCGTCATCTGCCTGTTCTTTTCGCATTCGAATCCGAGCGCCGCCATGGCGCGATTGCCCACCTGGCGCAATGCGCGCCATTCCCGCAAACGCGAAAATTAGCATTATCGTGACATTTGCGCACCTATGCTTTGTCTTTCGCACCGAAAACTGTTAGTTTGTTACGGCTTTTTGGAATGCGACCGGCGCGTTCAAGGCATTTGGCTATCGGCAACGTTATACCCCAGTGACCTGATTTCGGGTCTCCACGCGAAGCGATTGGCTATGGCGAATTTCGAGTCCGCATGGTTTGTATATGGGGCGCTGTTGCTCCTGCTCGCGACCAGCTTTGTCGTGCGCATCGACTATGTCCGGATCGGGCTGGCCGCCGCGGCGCTGGTCGCGGTGCCGCTGGTTCTATTTCGCGAACCCGATGTCGGATACGGCATGCTGGTGCTGGCGATCCTGGTCGTCAATATCGGCATCCTTGCCCGATTGTGGCTGCGCGATAAAAATATCCGCTTCTCGGCCGAGGAAGAGGAATTGCGCCGTCAGCATTTTGCAGGCCTGCCGCCGACCGCGGCGCGCGGCCTGATCGATCAGGGGCACTGGATTTCGGCGCGCCGCGGCGAGATATTGATCCGCGAGAACCAGGCGGCGCCCAGCCTCTTCTATCTGGCCGAGGGGCAGGCGGCGATCCACCGCGACGGGGTCGAGGTCGGAAAATTGTCCGACGGCGCGCTGATCGGCGAAGCGACGGTGCTCGACGGCACGCATGCGACGGGAACGGTGCTGCTGGGCAGCAATGCGCGGCTGTGGTTCGTTCCGGCGGCTGCGCTCCGCGCCTATCTGGCCGCAAATCCCGGCATCGCGAGCGCGCTGCACGAGGGGTTTGCGCGCGCATTGCGCGGCAAACTCGCCAGCGCGAACACGCGGCTGGCCGACCGGCCGCCGATCGGTTGAGCCCAGCGGTGCTGTGACGCCTCGAATATGTAATCGCCACCTGCTAACGCCCGGTCCATGACGTTGATTCTCTATGGCATCCCGAACTGCGACACGGTGAAAAAGGCGCGGCGCTGGCTCGACGAGCAGGGCGTGGCTCACAGCTTTCACGACGTCCGCAAGGATGGGCTGGACCCCGCACGGCTGCAAAGCTGGATCGACGCGCTCGGCTGGGACAAGCTGCTCAACAAGGCCGGCACGACCTTTCGCCAGTTGCCCGACGCACAGAAGAATGGCCTCGACGCGGTCTCGGCCAAGGCGCTGATGCTCGACCAACCCGCGATGATCCGCCGCCCCGTCGTCGAAGCCGAGGGCGCGGTCAGCGTCGGCTTTTCGGCCGCCGAATGGCAGGCGCGTTTTGCGGCATGATCCGGTCGACTCTGGCCCTGCTGGCCCTGCCGCTGCTCGCCGGCTGTTCGGCTGATCCGGTGACCGCGCAGGCGACCCTCGACGGCCAGCCGCCGATCGTCATCGCGCACCGCGGCGCGTCGGGCGAGCGGCCCGAACATACGCTCGCCGCCTACCGGCTCGCGATCGAGCAGGGCGCCGATTTTATCGAGCCCGATCTGGTGCTGACCAAGGACGGCGTGCTGGTGGCGCGTCACGAGAATGAGATTTCGGAGACCACCGACATCGCCGATCGCGCCGAATTTGCCGACCGCAAGACGACCAAGACGATCGACGGCAGCAAGGTGACCGGCTGGTTCACCGAAGATTTCACGCTCGCCGAATTGAAGACGTTGCGCGCCCGCGAGCGGCTGCCAAAGCTGCGCTCGACCGAATATGACGGCGAGTTCGACATCCCGACCTTCGAGGAAATCCTGGCGCTGCTCGCCGAAGTCAATCGGGGGCGCGACAAGCCGGTCGGCGTCTATCCCGAAACGAAGCACCCCAGCCACTTTATCGCCATTGGGCTGCCGCACGAAGCGCCGCTGCTCGCGCTGCTGGGTCGCTTCGGCTATCGCGGGCGCCAGGCGCCGGTCTATATCCAGAGCTTTGAGGTGCGCAACTTGATGGACCTGCGCGCCAAGACCGACCTGCCGCTGATCCAGCTGATGGACGGCGAGGGTGGGCCCGCCGACATGCCCGAAACCAGCTATGCCGCCATGGCGTCGCCGATGGGGCTGAAGGCGATTGCGGGCTATGCCGATGGGATCGGCCCGAACAAGGCGATGGTCATCCCGCGCGGCGCGCTGGGGTCGCTCGGCGAACCGACCAGCCTGGTGCGCGACGCCCACGCCGCGGGGCTGAAAGTGCATCCCTGGACCTTTCGCCGCGAAAATTACTTCCTGCCGCTGGGCGACCGCGGCGGGGTGAACCCGGCCGGGCACGGCGACCTGGGCGCCGAGATCGCCGCCTATCTGCGCACCGGCATCGACGGACTGTTCAGCGACAACCCGCGCGAGGCAGTGGCGGTGGTGGCGACCCGGGCCAAGCGGTGACCGGGCCGAGCTGCATCTGAGGGTTGGCGCGGCGATTCTGACGTAGTGGGTATCGACCGGACGCTGTCCGTCCTTTCATCGTCATCCCGGACTTGATCCGGGATCCATGACGACGGTGCAGCTATGGATCCCGGATCAAGTCCGGGATGACGAAGATGGGGGAAGTTGGTGGCAACTTCCCACCCCATAGCAGCGGCAAAAAACCCGGCCCGACGCCCCCGGGGAGAGGCGTGGGCCGGGCCGCGCGGCCGCGCTGTCTCAATCCTTGCTGTCCTCCCACTGGAATACGGTTTCAAGCGGCTTGCCAAAGACGCGGGCGATGCGGAACGCGACCTCGAGCGATGGCGAATATTTGCCCTGTTCGATCGCCGCGATCGTCTGCCGCGTGACGCCGACCTGATCGCCCAGGTCGCCCTGGGTCATTTCGCCTGCCAGGAACCGCAGCGTCCGGATGTCGTTGGTGAAGGGGAGCCGGGCCATCGCTCAATACCCGCGGCGATAGAAATAGAGCTGCGATCCGACGCGAACGAGTTCAGCGACGACAACCGTTGCGATCAGCAGGTTGAGGTGCACCGCCGCGCTCAATTGATAGAATATCGCGAACAGATTGGCCCAAACCCCGAGGACCAAAGGATAATAGGCGAGGTGCGTCCCGCGCATATGGATCGTCCGTTCGCGCTCGTCGTCTTTCAGATGGGCTTCTTTGGGCGCCCGAATGGCGAAAAAGGCGGCGGTCAGCGACATCGCGCCGATGATGATGACCGTGACCGGCAACAGCATATCCGCCGCCGCAGCCACCCCCGCGCGGCTGCCGACGATTTGCCAGGGGTAGGAAAGGAAATACCAGCCAAAGGCGCTGACGATGGCCACGAACGCAGCCCAGTGGATTTTCTCGTTGAACGACATCTGCAATCTCCGGTGTTAAGCGTTATGCACTCTATGTCGAATATATCTAACATAGTGTCAAATGAATTTTGCATCGAACCGCTTGGCGCTTTTGCCGACGCCGTTTAGCCGCTAAGCCCCCGCCCCATGTCCACCCTGCCCAAAACGCTCACCTTCGACACCTCGACCAGCCGCGCGAATCCGACGCCGCAGCCGATGAAGCGGCTGACTGTGCCGCGTATCCGCCAGCGCAAGGGCGGCGAGCCGATCGTGATGCTGACCGCCTACACCGTTCGCATGGCGCAGCTGCTCGACCCGCATTGCGACATGCTGCTGGTCGGCGATTCGCTGGGTCAGGTGATTTACGGCCTGCCGCACACGGTCGGGGTGACGATGGAAATGATGGCGCTGCACGGCGCCGCGGTGGTGCGCGGCAGCTATCATGCCGCGGTCATCGTCGACATGCCGTTCGGCAGCTATGAAGCGAGCCAGGAGCAGGCGTTCACCAACGCCGCGCGGCTGCTCAAGGAAACCGGCGCCGCGGCAGTGAAGCTGGAGGGCGGCCGCGCGCTCGCTCCGACGATCGAATTCCTGACCCAGCGCGGCATCCCGGTGATGGGGCATGTCGGGTTGACCCCGCAGGCGGTCAACATCCTCGGCGGCTATGGGGTGCGCGGCAAGAGCGACGAGGAAGCGCGGTCGATCGTCGAAGATTCGGTCGCGGTGTCGCAGGCCGGCGCCTTTTCGCTGGTGATCGAAGGCGTGCTCGAATCGATCGCGATCGAGGTGACGAACAAGGTCGCCTGTCCGACCATCGGCATCGGCGCGTCGGCGCAATGCGACGGCCAGGTGTTGGTCACCGAAGACATGCTGGGCATGTTCGAACGCGTCCCCAAATTCGTCAAACGCTATCAGGACATGGCCGGCGTCGTCGACGGCGCGGTTCGGGAATATGCCGATCAGGTCAGGTCACGTTCATTCCCGACCGAGGATCAGATCTACGCAGGCTGATACAGTGTGCGGCACGGACCCTCAGCCAAGTGAATCGCTTGGCCTTTTTCCGCACCGTCGCTAAGGAAGCCGCGGCCCCAGAGCCATGAATGACAAATGGAGGTTTGATTGGCCCTGAGCCCGACCAACGATGCCGCGCTGTTGCAAGAGGTTGACGAAGCCGTCCGCAAGGACCGGCTCGACACCATCATGCAGCGCTATGGCCGCTGGATCATCGGCGGCTTGCTCGCCGCCTTGCTGGCGTTTGGCGGCTATCTGTACTGGAATCACCGCCAGGATGCCGCACGCGGCGAGCGCGCCGAGGAACTGATTGCGGCGTTCCAGAAACTGTCGACGAACCAGCCGCGCGCCGCGGCGACCGAGCTTGAAAAGCTCGCCGCCGGAGGCGATTCCGCCTATCGCGCCGTTGCGGTGATGCAGCAGGCCAATATCAAGGCGCAGGCCGGCGACCTGAAGGCCGCCGCGGCGCTGATGGCGACGATCGCCGCCGATACCAAGCTCGATCAGGCGCTGCGCGATCTCGCACTGATCCGCCAGACCGCGTTCGAATATGACAGCCTGAAACCCGAAGCGGTGATCGCGCGCATGAAGCCGCTGGTCGACGCCAAGGATCCGGCATCGAGCTGGTTCGCCAGCGCCGCCGAACTGTCGGCGACCGCCCATTACCAACTCGGCCAATATGACCAGGCCGGCGCGCTCTATGGCCGCATCGCCAAGCTGCCCGGCGTCGCCAAATCGTTGCAATCGCGCTCGGTGCAGATGGCGGGCATGCTCGGCGTCGATGCCGTCGCCGACCGTGCCGCCGAAAGCGCCGCGAAAGACCAGAAAGGCAATGCCGCGCCGCAAGCAGCGGCAGCCGCCCCAGTTGAGGAAGCCAAGTAATATGCGGAAGACGCGTTACGGAATCTATGCGGCGCTGTTCGCGCTGCCGCTCGCAGGTTGCGGCGTGCTCAAGGGCGACGGTGGCCCGAAGACGCCGACGGTCGGCGATCGCGTCTCGATCCTGTCGAACGACAACAGCATCAAGGTCGATCCGGCCACCGCGGCGATCGCCGTGGTCCTGCCCGAACCCGCGGTCAACGCCGCCTGGGCGCAGTCGGGCGGCAACGCGTCGAAATCGATGGGTCACCCGGCGCTGGGCGCGACGCGCAGCAAGCTGTGGCAGGCGAATATCGCGGGCAGCACCAACAAGCAGCGGCTGGCGGCGTCGCCGGTGATCGCCGACAACCGGCTGTTCGCGGTCGATACCGATGCGGTGGTGACCGCGCTCGCCGCCGATACCGGCGCGCCGCTGTGGCGCACGGCGATCGGCAGCACGGGCAAAGATTTCAAGGATTCGCTGTTCGGCGGCGGCGCCGGGGTCGATGGCAATGTCGTCTATGCAACCAGCGGCGCGGGCGATGTCGCGGCGCTCAATGTCGCCGACGGGTCGGTGATCTGGAAGGTGAAGCCGGCGGGACCGCTGCGCGGCGCGCCGACGATTGCCTTTGGCGGCGTCTATGTGATCAGCCAGGATAATCAGATCATCGCGCTCAACGCCGCTAACGGCGGCGTGCTGTGGCAGGCGACCGCGTCGCTCGAACCTGGCAGCGTGTTCGGCGCGGCATCGCCCGCGGCGGGGCAGGGGACGATCGTCGCCGGCTTCTCGTCGGGCGAGGTTCAGGCCTATCGGTACGAAAACGGCCGCGACCTGTGGGAAGACGCGCTGGCGCGCACGTCGATGGCGCTGTCGGTGTCGACGCTGACCGACGTCGATGCCGACCCGGTCGTCGACAATGGCCGCGTCTTTGCGCTGGGTCAGGGTGGCCGCATGGCAAGCTACGAACTGCTCACCGGGCAGCGCAGCTGGGAAATCTCGATCGCGGGTATCTCGACCCCCTATGTGGTCGGCGAATGGGTCTATGCGATGACCGACGACGGCAAATTGCTGTGCGTCGCGCGCACGTCGGGCAAGGTGCGCTGGCTGCAACAGCTCGCGCGCTTCCGCGTCGAAACCGAAAAGAAGAAGAAGGATCCGATCCGCTGGACCGGGCCGATCCTGGCCGGCGGCCGCCTGATTGCGGTCAACAGCGAAGGGATCATGGCGGAATATTCGCCGGCCGATGGTTCGCTGCTCGGGTCGACCGAATTCAAATCGCCGCTGTCGCAGGCGCCGGTGGTGGCGAACAATATTTTGTATATTTTGGCGGACGACGGGCAAATCACGGCCTGGCGCTGATTAAACAGGGGGCTTTGCCTCCCTGTTTATTAAAGGAATCGATCATGTCGCGATTCGCGACGATAGCCATTGTCGGCCGCCCCAATGTGGGCAAATCGACGCTGTTCAACCGGCTGGTCGGCAAGCGGCTGGCGCTGGTCGATGACCAGCCGGGGGTGACCCGCGACCGCCGCGAGGGCGACGCCAATCTGCTCGGGCTGGAATTTCGCATTGTCGATACCGCAGGGTTCGAGGATCAGGATGCCGCGACGCTGCCCGGCCGGATGCGGGTGCAAACCGAAAAGGCGGTGCGCGAGGCCGATGCCGCGCTGTTCATGATCGACGGCCGCGCCGGGGTTGTCCCGCTCGACGAGGAAATCGCGCGCTGGCTGCGCAGCGAGGACACACCGATCATCCTGGTGGTCAACAAGGCGGAAGGCAAACAGGGCGAAAACGGGCTGATGGAGGCCTATTCGCTCGGCTTCGACAATCCGGTCGCGCTCAGCGCCGAGCATGGCGACGGCATGGTCGACCTGTTCGACCTGCTCCGCCCGATCGTCGAACCGTTCGACGAGATCGAAAAGGATGTCGCCGCCGCCGGCGACGACGATGAGGACGCCCCGCTCGGCCCGATGAAGCTGGCGATCGTCGGGCGGCCCAATGCCGGCAAATCGACGCTGATCAACCGGATGATCGGCGAGGACCGGCTGATCACCGGGCCCGAGGCGGGGATCACCCGCGATTCGATCCGCGTCGACTGGCAATGGGAAAATGACGGCGAGGTCCACGAGATCCAGCTGTTCGACACCGCGGGCATGCGCAAGCGCGCCAAAGTGCAGGACAAGCTGGAAAAGCTGTCGGTCGCCGACGCGCTGCACGCGGTCGATTTCGCCGAGGTCGTCGTGCTGCTGCTCGACGCCACCAAGGGGCTGGAGGCACAGGATCTGCGAATCGCCGACCGGGTGCTGCAGGAAGGTCGCGCGCTGATCGTCGCGCTCAACAAATGGGATGTCGCCGAGGAGCCGTCGTCGCTGTTCAACGGCGTCCGGAACGCCCTCGACGACGGGCTGAGCCAGGTCAAGGGCGTCCCGGTGCTCACCATTTCGGGCGCGACGGGGAAGGGCATCGACACGCTGGTGCGCGTCGCGTTCGAACAGCGCGCGATCTGGACCAACCGCGTGTCGACCGCCAGGCTCAACCGCTGGTTCGAGGGCGCGGTCGAGACCAATCCGCCGCCGGCGCCCGGCGGCAAGCGGATCAAGCTGCGCTACATCACCCAGGCGCGCACCCGGCCGCCGACCTTTGTCGTATTCGGCACCCGCACCGATGCGCTGCCGGGCAGCTATGAGCGCTATCTGGTCAACGGCATGCGCAAGGAACTGGGGTTTCAGGGCGTGCCGGTGCGGCTCAACTTCCGCAATTCGCGCAACCCCTATGATGAGTGACGGGGCTTAAGCATTGGGCGCGCTGGTCGTCGATGCGCGCGGGATGCGCTGTCCCTGGCCCGCGCTGCGGTTGGCGCGCGCGATGCGCGATGCGGCCGATGTGCTGCTGATCGCCGACGACCCGCAGGCGGGGCGCGAGGTTGCCGCACTCGCCGGCGAACATGGCTGGCTGGTCGAGCCGGAACCCGCCGTGGATGATGCGGCGCGCTGGCGGGTACGCCGCCGCTGACCCAAATTGGGGCGGCTTTTGTCGCAGGCCGATCGCGTCGTAACGGCTTTTTTACCCAAATTGGGCATTCTGGAGCTGGGACCACGGCCGAATTTGAACACCAAGGGACAAAGCATTGGACGAAATCCTGGTCGATTGGGATGAATTCCGCGCCACGCGCACCCAGCTGGGCGCCGCGTTCGTGCGGATTCTCGGCTATTTTCGCGAAGACGGCACCAAATCGGTGGCGGCGATCGAGGACGCGATGCGCGCCCGCGACGCGCGCGGGCTGGTCATGCCGGCGCATACATTGAAAAGCGAAGCACGCCAGTTCGGCGGCGAAAAGCTGGGTGCGGTCGCCGAAGACATTGAAATGTTCGCGCGCCACTGCGTCGAAAGCCAGACCAGCCCCGACGAATATCTGCCGCGCGTCGTCGAACTGCGGCGATTGTTCGAAGAAACGCTGGCGGCGCTCGAACGCGAGGCCAACCCGCTGGTCCAGCGGCGCCCGGCCGGGTTCGGCCGCGCCGTCGGTTACTGAGCGGGCGAAGCTTTCCGCATCGGCTGAATCGCGCCGCGCGCCAGGCTGCGCCACAGCCATTCGAGCGGGCCATATTGGAAGCGTTCGAGCCAGGGCCGTGACCACAGCAGCATCGCCGCCCACATGCCGAAGCAGAACAGATACAGCGCCGTGCGCCCGACGCCGCCGAACAGCCCCAGCCCATAGCCGTAGAAAATCGTCGTCATGACGATCGACGTCGTCAGATAATTGGTGAACGCCATGCGGCCGGTGGCGGCGAGCCGCGCGCGCACCGCGTCGTTCGCCTTCACCTTGATCAACCACATGATCAGCGCTGCCCAGCCGATCGTCATCACGATGTCGAACGGCGCCGACAGCGACAGTGACGCGCCGAATGTCGACACCGCGCTGAACCCGCTGCTCGCCTGATACAGCGCCAGCGCGACCAGCGGCGGGATGCCGATCAGGAAACAGCGCAGCGCCCATTTGCGATAGCGCGCCGGCTCCCAGTCGCCGGTCAGCATGCGCGATTTGAATAGCGCCATGCCGACCAGCATCAGGCCCATTGTTTCCCACAGGAACATCAGCACCATGACCAACGGTTCGGTGAGCATTTCCCCGGTGCGGTGCGCGACGATGCTGGCATAGCTGCCAAGATAGATCGCCATCTCCTTGGCATAGCTCGCGGCGCCCGGACCCATTTCGGCATTCATCTCGGCGAGACCCGCGTTCATTTCCGCGGCGAGATCGGCGGGCATCCGGCCCGCTTCGGTCAGCGCCATCGTCGCCCAGCCGAGCGCGAGGAAGCCGATCCCGACGACGAAAAAGGCGACGGCCCAGATCGTCAGCGCCTTTACCGACAGGTTGCGGAACGCGAACAGCAGCAGGCCGCACATCGCATAGAGGAACAGGATGTCGCCGAACCAGATGAAGTAGAAATGGATGAGGCCGAAGATGCCGAGCCAGACCATCCGCGAATAATGCGCGCCCGCCGCGCTGCGGTTGCCGCTTGCGGCGCTTTCGATGACGAGCAGGGTGCTGGCGCCGAACAGCATCGAAAACATGCCGCGCATCTTGGAATCGATCAGCACGAAGTTGAAGAACCAGGTGCCGAGGTCGAGCCCGCTCGCCGGTCCTCCCGCAACAGGGTTCGAATAGGCGGCGAAGGGCAGGGCAAAGGCGGCGATGTTCATCGCCAAAATGCCCATCACCGCGACCCCGCGAATGGCATCAAGGCTTTCATATCGGGCTGTGGTCATGGTCTATCCCCCCTTTGGGCAAGGCGCAGAGCTATCGCGCGGGTCCGGCAGCGTCGAGCGCTTTCTCGCGTCGGCGATTAACGCGCTATTGACATCCATGTCAGTAATGCTATTTCGAACTCACCCCTTGATTCGTACGAGACCCTCCATGATCCCGACCATCTTCTCGCACCCCGACCGCAAAATGCCGACCTTTCGCCCGTTCAAGGCGCTGTCGCATTTCCGCAAGCTCATCAAGGACAAGGAAGACACCGAACAGGTGTTCCACATTTTTGAAAGCCTGCCGCGCAAGGGGTTCATGGACGATGCGCGCGCCTTCGTCGAAAGCGACAAGGGACGCCAGCTGATGGCGAGCGAACCCTATCTGCCCGACCTGCTCGACGACCATGCCTGGATCGACGCGCTGCCCGAGGGCAGCGTCGGCCACGCCTATGTCACCTTCATGCGCCGCGAAGGCCTGTCGGCGGCGGGGCTCGTCGCCGAAGCCGACAAGATGGGCCGCCCCAAGTTCGACGATCAGGTACAATGGTATGCCAACCGCCTGCGCGACACGCACGACCTGTTCCACATCCTGACCGGCTATGGCCGCGACGCGCTGGGCGAACAATGCGTACTGGGCTTCACCTATGGCCAGACCGGCAACTACGGCAATTTCTTCATCGCCTATGCCGGTGGTTATGAAGTGAAGCGCGGCGTGAAAGCCGATGCCCCGGTGTTCGGCGCGATCCGCCAGGGCCAGCGCCACGGCAAGGCATCGCAGGCGATCATCGAACAGGACATCCGCGCGCTGCTCGCCGAACCGCTCGACGCGGCGCGCGCGCGGCTGGGGATCGGCGAGCCGACGCTGTATCGGGAAGCCCACCGCGCGTACCGCAGCCGCGGGATCGACCCGTATAATTTCCTGGCGTCGCAGCAGGCGATGGCGGCCTGAGCGTTTCGGGTCGGTCGGGACCGGCTGCGATTAAATCATGATCGTGTCCCCGCGAAGGCGGGGATCCATCTCCTGTTGTTGCAATTTTGCACTGGCAGATGATGGGCTCCCGCCTTCGCGGGAGCGCGCGGCGTTATTGTCCCAGCTTCGCGATCAGCGCCTGCGCCGCCGCCGGGTTGCGCACCTTCGCACCCGCTATGAAGAAGAGATAGACGTCGCGGTCGCCCTTGGCCCAGTCGCGGGCGCGCGTCGCCCACTGGTCGAGCGCCTTGTCGTCATAGCCGGTTGCGACATCCTCCTGGCTGCGCTGGAGCCGGGCATAGGTGAAGTCGGCGGTCTGCTCGTCAATGCACGGGAATTCGTCGCTGTCGGCATAGACGATCGCCATATTCCGCTCGCGCAGCATGTCGATAAACACCGGGTCGCGGAAGCTTTCGTGCCGCACCTCGATCGCGTGGCGCAGCGGCAGGCCGTCCTGACTGTCGGGAAGCAGGTCGAGGAAGCCCGCGAAATCGTCGCGGTCGAATTTCTTAGTCGCCATGAACTGCCAGTGGATCGGGCCGAGCCGGTCGCCGAGCCGCGTCAGCCCTTGTGTCAGGAATTTCTCGATCGAGGCGGCGCCCTCGGCGAGGATCTTGCGGTTGGTGGTGAAACGTGACGCCTTGACGCTGAACTGGAAGCCGTCTGGGACCGACGCGGCCCAATTGGCAAAGCTTTCGGGCTTTTGGCTGCCATAATAGGTGCCGTTGATCTCGATGCCGGTCAGCTGCTGCCCGGCATATTCGAGCTCGCGCTTTTGCGGATGCTTGTCCGGGTAAAAGGTGCCGCGCCAGGGTTCGAAGGTCCAGCCGCCGATGCCGACATGGATGCTCATAAGGTCGTCTCCGTCCACCCAAACCCGTTCGTGCTGAGCTTGTAGAAGCACCGTTCTTCACTTCGACGCCGCAAAGAAAGAACGGCCCTTCGACAAGCTCAAGGCGAACGGGTTATGTAGTCGGACGCAACGTCGGATGCCAGCGGGCGCGTTAAGCCAACGCCGCGTCGGCGCCCATCAGGTTCGGGAAGAACCCCTCATGCGCCGCGCGCAGCTCCGCGAGCGTTACCTGATGGTCGCTGCCTTCCAGTTCGAAGACGATGCGATCCTTGATCGTGCGGCCGACCGGATCGACCGGCACGTCGGCACGACCGGCGGCGTCGAGGAAGTCGGCGAGGCAGGTGTCGCAGACGGTGACGAGGTACAGGCCCTGATCCTCGCCGAAGAAGCTTTCGGCGATGCCGAACGGCTGTTCTTCGCTGATCAGCACGCCGATGTTCGACTTGAGTGCCATTTCGGCGAGCGTCACCGCCATCCCGCCGTCGGAGACGTCGTGGCAGGCGGTGACCCAGCCGGCGTTGATCGCGGTGCGGATGAAGTCACCCGTGCGCTTTTCGCAGCGCAAATTGATCGGCGGCGGCGGGCCTTCTTCGCGGCCGTGGATTTCGCGCAGCCACACCGACTGGCCGAGATGGCCGGCGCGTTCGCCGACCGCGAGCACGATGTCGCCGGTGCGCTTGAAGCCGATGCCGACCGCCTTGTTCCAATCCTCGATCACGCCGACGCCGCCGATCGCGGGGGTGGGCAGGATCGCGCTGCCACCGCCGGTTGCCTTGCTCTCGTTATAAAGGCTGACGTTGCCCGATACGATCGGATAGTCGAGCGCGATACACGCCTGCGCCATGCCGTCGAGACAGCCGACGATCTGGCCCATGATCTCGGGGCGCTGCGGGTTGGCGAAGTTCAGGCAGTTGGTGATCGCCAGCGGGGTGGCACCGACGGCGCTGATGTTGCGCCAGGTTTCGGCGACCGCCTGCTTGCCGCCCTCGACCGGGTCGGCGTAGCAATAGCGCGGGGTGCAGTCGGTCGACATTGCAAGCGCGCGGTTGGTGCCGTGGATGCGGACGAGCGCGGCGTCGCCCCCGGTCTGGACCGTGTCGGCGCCGACCTGGCTGTCATATTGTTCCCAGATCCAGCGGCGGCTGGCGATGTCGGGGGTGCCCATCAAGGTCTTGAGGTCGGCGGCGACGTCCTTCGTCTCGGGGACGTTCGTAAGCTCCGCCTGCTTCGGCGTCGGGACGTGCGGGCGGTCATAGAGCGGCGCGTCGTCGGCAAGCGGGGCGAGCGGGATGTCGCAAACGATCTCGCCATGATGTTCCAGCACCATGCGCCCCGTATCGGTGACGGTGCCGATGACCGCGAAGTCGAGTTCCCATTTGTGGAAGATCGCGGCGGCGAAATCTTCGCGGCCGGGCTTCAGCACCATGAGCATGCGTTCCTGCGATTCGGACAGCATCATCTCATACGCTGTCATGCCGGTTTCGCGCTGCGGCACATCGTCCATCTTGAGGTGGAGGCCGACGCCGCCCTTCGACGCCATTTCGACCGACGAGGAGGTGAGGCCTGCGGCGCCCATGTCCTGGATCGCGACGATCGCATCCGACGCCATCAGTTCGAGGCACGCCTCGATCAGCAGCTTTTCGGTGAACGGGTCGCCGACCTGCACCGTCGGGCGCTTTTCCTCGGCGTCCTCGCCGAAGTCGGCCGACGCCATCGTCGCGCCGTGGATGCCGTCGCGGCCGGTCTTCGATCCGACATAGACGATCGGATTGCCGACGCCCGATGCGGCCGAATAGAAGATCTTGTCCTGCTCAGCGACGCCGACGGTCATCGCATTGACCAGGATGTTGCCATCATAGGCCTTGTGGAAATTGACCTCGCCGCCGACGGTCGGAACGCCGACGCAATTGCCGTAGCCGCCGATGCCGTGGACGACGCCCGAGATGAGATGTTTCATCTTCGGATGGTCGGGGCGGCCGAAGCGCAGCGCGTTGAGGTTCGCAACGGGGCGCGCGCCCATGGTGAAGACGTCGCGGAGGATGCCGCCGACCCCGGTCGCCGCGCCCTGATAGGGTTCGATGTACGACGGATGGTTGTGGCTCTCCATCTTGAAGATGGCGGCGAGCTTCTTGCCGTCCGGCCCTTCGCCGATGTCGATGACGCCGGCATTTTCGCCGGGGCCACAGATCACCCACGGTGCCTCGGTCGGCAATTTCTTGAGGTGAAGGCGCGAGCTTTTATAGCTGCAATGCTCGGACCACATGACCGAGAAGATACCGAGTTCGACCAGGTTCGGCTCGCGCCCGATTGCGTTGAGGACGCGGTCATATTCTTCCGGAGACAGGCCGTGTTCGGCGACGATCTCGGGGGTGATGACGGAGGCGGGCGCGGTTGCGGTCTGAGTCATGGCGCGCCTTTAGCGATGTAGGCGCAAAACGAACAGACCCCATGACGCGAAAAGCGCCATGGGGTCAGCGGCCGGAGGGAGTCAGCGCGAGGCGAGGGTGGTCGCGGGCTTGGTCAGCGGTTCGACGTCGCGCAGCGGGAAGCTGACCTGCTGCGATCCGACGGTACCGCGCACGCGGTGGGTGCCGACGCGCAGGGTGAAGGGTTTGCCGGTGCGTTCTTCGACGCCGCTGATCACGCGGACGTCGCCGACCCGGGTCACGGTATAGCTGTAGGTGCTGCCCTTGTGCTCGAAACGCTGCGGCGCGGTGTCGTCGGCGTGGGCGGTGACAGGAACGGCGGCGAACAGGCCGAGGATGGGGAGGATGAATTTTTTCATGATGCAAGTCCTTGTTTATCAGAACAAAACTTGCCTTTACGCCCCTCTCTCTTGTGCAATGCAGCATGAGTGGTCGCGTGGCCCAGGGCAATTGCAAAAAGCGGAATCGGGATTGTCGAAAGTGAAGCGGATTGGCGCTTATCCCTTCGAGCCAAGTGAGGCGATGTTCCCGGCGAAAGCCGGGGCCCAGGACGTCCAAAAGCTGGCGCTGCTCTAAGGCGCTCTGGACCCCGGCTTTCGCCGGGGAGCAGGAAAGGCCTGAAGGCTGAGCGGGGCTACGCCGTGCGCGGCAGCAAGGTCAACACCAGCCACGCCGCCGCCGCCGCGGCGAAACCCGTCGCGAGCGTGCCCCATGCGATGTCGAGCAGGGTGACCTTGGTCGACCAGATTTTCATCGTCGCATGGTTGGTGAGGTCGTAGGTCAAGTAGCAGAAAAAGCCGAACATCGCCCCCCACTGCGCCGCGACCTGCCATTTGCCCGCCGCCAATGCCGCGGCGACCGCGAAAATCTGGATGCCCAGCATATAGAGCGCGTAAAAGATCAGCGCCGGGGCGGGGCGCCAGCCGTCCATCAGCAAGGCGCCGATTTCGGGGCGATAGACTTTCGCCAACATCGTACGGAGCCACAGCGCATCAAGGATGCCGAAGATGATCGCAGTGGCGAAGTAAGCGGCGATGGATTGCAGGGTCATGGTTGGGCTTTCATGGCGACCGACCGGCGATTGTGATGACCGATGACACCGACGCCAGCGTTAGGCGCGCGCAGTGCGACGTCAAGCTTGACCGCACTTGACCATTGGGGGGCGAAAGGGCCAAAGCAGGGGCATGACGGACACCCCCGACGCCGCTGCCGCTCTCGCCCCGGACCGTGCCATCGCTGCGCTTTCGTTCGAAGCCGCGATGGGCGAGCTGGAAACGATCGTACGGCGGCTCGAAAGCGGCGATGTCAGCCTGGAGGAATCGGTTGCGCTCTATGAACGCGGCCATGCGCTGCGCGGGCATTGCGAAGCGCGGCTCGCCGCGGCACAGGCGCGGATCGAACAAGTGAGCCTCGGAGCCGACGGGCGGCCGACGGGAACCACCCCCTTCGGCGAAAGCTAAGCGGCCATGGCGTCGACGAGCGAGGACCTTTCGCGCGCAACACACTTGTTGCTGAGCACCCAGGCCGAGGTGATGGCGGGCATCGACCGACTGTTCGACCAGCTGCTGCCGGTTCCGAACGATCCGCGCGCGCCGCTTTACGAAGCGATGCGCCACGCCGCGATCGCGGGGGGCAAGCGGCTGCGCCCCTTGCTCGTCCGCGCCGCGGGCGACCTGTTCCATGTTGACCGGACGCTGACGTTGCGCGTCGGCGCGGCGGTCGAGGCGATGCACGTCTATTCGCTGATCCACGACGATCTGCCGTGCATGGACGATGACGATCTGCGCCGCGGCAAGCCGACGGTGCACAAGGCGTTCGACGAGGCGACCGCGGTGCTGGCGGGCGATTCGCTCCACGCGCTGGCGTTCGAATGGCTGTGCGATCCGATGACCAGCAGCGATCCGTTCGTGCGCGGCGAGCTGTGCTGCGAACTGGCGCGCGCCGCGGGACCGGCGGGGATGGCAGGCGGGCAGATGATGGACCTCGCCGCCGAAACGTCGAATTTCGACCTGCCGACGGTGACGCGGCTGCAACAGCTCAAGACCGGGGCGCTGATCGCCTTTTCGGTCGAGGCCGGGGCGATCCTGGCGCGCATCCCGCCCGAGGGACGCTCGGCGCTGCGCGCCTATGCGCGCGACATCGGCCTCGCGTTCCAGATCGCCGACGACATCATGGACGTCGAGGGTGACGAGGCGCTGGCGGGCAAGGCGCTGCACAAGGACGAGGCGGCGGGCAAGGGCACCTTCGTGACGCTGATGGGGCTCGAGCGCGCGCGCGGCCAGGCGACCGCGCTGGTCGAACAGGCGATCGGGCATCTGGCGAATTTCGGCGAAGAGGCGGCGCTGCTTCGCGCCATCGCCCGCTATGTGGTGGAAAGGGACCGTTGATGCGCATTGGGGTCTATCCCGGAACCTTCGACCCGATCACGCTGGGGCATATGGACATCATTCGCCGCGGCGCGAAACTGGTCGATCGGCTGGTCATCGGGGTGACGACCAACATCACCAAATCGCCGTTGTTCGACGATGACGAGCGGATCGAGATGGTGCGCAGCGAAGTGGCGGGGCTGGGCGGCGACATTCGCGTCGTCGGGTTCAACTCGTTGCTGATGGATTTTGCCGAGCGCGAGGGCGCCGGGGTGATCGTGCGCGGGCTGCGCGCGGTCGCCGATTTCGAATATGAATATCAGATGGCGGGGATGAACCAGCAGCTCAACGACCGGATCGAAACGATCTTCCTGATGGCCGACGTCGGGCTGCAACCGATCGCATCGCGGCTGGTCAAGGAAATCGCGATCTTTGGCGGCGACATCCGCAAATTCGTGACGCCGCCGGTGCGCGAGGCGGTGGTAGCGCGGATCGCCGAGCGTGGTCTGCTCCAGGGCGACCATTAGAGGAAAACGGCACCGGCCCGCTCCCCCACCCGGCCTCCCATAGTTTACTATCGTAGGGAGGCCGGGTGGGGGAGCGGGCCGGTGCCGCCAAGATTTGGAACAGCCGATCATTGAGCGTTCAGCTTTTTCCCGCTAGGGCGCGCCAATCGGGGCGCAAATCCAGTTATTTCATCAGAGGCCGATCCAGCATGACATTTTCTTTCCGCCCCATGATTCTCACGGCGATGGCGTTCGGTCTTGCGGCGGCGGCCGCCGCGCAGGAAGCGCCGCCCGCGCCGAACCCGATGCCCGACGCCGCGCAGCCCGCGCCGCCGATAGAAGCGCCCGCGCCGCCGGTCGCAGCCCCGCCGGCCGCCGATGCGCCAGCCGCTACCGAGACCGCGCCCGCCGCTGCGGCGACGCCCGCGGCCCCCGCGATGACTCCGGATCAGTACATCAACAATCCCGAATATATGCTCAACCTCGACCTTTCGACGGGCGGCCGGGTGGTGATCCAGCTTTATCCCAATGTCGCCCCGAACCATGTCGAACGGCTGAAGCAGTTGGCTCGCGCGGGCTTTTATGACGGGATCAAGTTCCACCGCGTGATCGACGGCTTCATGGCGCAGACGGGCGATCCGTCCGCGACCGGACAG
This sequence comes from Sphingopyxis sp., assembly GCF_051861155.1. Classification (GTDB taxonomy): domain Bacteria; phylum Pseudomonadota; class Alphaproteobacteria; order Sphingomonadales; family Sphingomonadaceae; genus Sphingopyxis. Next base: position 251,175 of record NZ_JBHYDE010000005.1, read on the forward strand.
GGCGGCTCGCAGCTTCCCGACCTCAAGGCCGAATTCAATGTGACCCCGCATCTGCGCGGCACATTGTCGATGGCGCGCGCCGAAAATGAAGACAGCGCCAACAGCCAGTTCTTCATCATGCTCCAGCCGCGCTTCGCGCTCGACCGCCGCTACACCGCCTTCGGCCGGGTCGTTTCAGGTATGCAATATGTCGATACGATCCAGAAGGGCGAGCCGCCCGCGGTGATGTCGCGCATGGTCCAGGTGTCGGTCGCCGCCGACAACAAGCCGGTCCCGCCGGCGTCGATGCTGCTCGAAGCGGCGCCGCCGCCCGCCGCCGAAATCACCGCCGACCAGCTCAACGCCCCGATCCGCTAAACCGGCCAGCGGCGCGAAACCCCATGCGCGTCGACGCCTTTGATTTCGAGCTGCCGAACGAACGGATCGCACTGCGCCCGGCGCGGCCGCGCGACGCGGCGCGGATGCTGGTGGTCGACGGCGACAAGATCGTCGATGCGGGGGTCGCTGATCTGCCCGCGTGGCTGCGCCCCGGCGACTGCCTGGTGTTCAACGACACGCGCGTGATCCCGGCGCAGCTGGAGGGGCGCAGGGGCGTTCGACATGATGGCGCGCAGAGCGCGCCGGGGGCCAAAATCGGCGCCACCTTGCACAAACGCATCGACCTGCGCCGCTGGCAGGCGTTCGTCCGCAATGCCAAACGGCTGCGCGTCGGCGAGATCGTCGATTTCGGCGCCGGGGTTTCGGCGCTGGCCGAGGAGCGCCTGTCCGATGGCAGCTTCATCCTCGCATTTACGGGCGACGAGCCGGTCGAGGTGCTGCTCGAGCGCGCGGGCACGATGCCGCTGCCGCCTTATATCGCGGGCAAGCGCGCGACCGACGCCGAAGACCGCGCCGATTATCAGACGATGTTCGCGGCGAAGGACGGCGCGGTTGCGGCACCGACCGCGGCGCTGCACTTCACGCCCGGCCTGCTCGCTGCGCTCGCCGCGGCGGGCATCGCAACCGAAACGCTGACGCTGCACGTCGGCGCCGGCACCTTCCTGCCGGTGAAGGCCGACGACACCGACGACCATGTGATGCACGCCGAATGGGGACGGATCGAACCCGACACCGCGGCGCGGCTGAACGCCGTGCGCGCCGCCGGCGGCCGCATCGTCGCGGTCGGCACGACCAGCCTGCGGCTGCTGGAAAGCGCGGCGCAGGACGATGGCACGATCGCGGCGTTCGCGGGCGACACCGCGATCTTCATCACCCCCGGCTACCGGTTCAAGGCGATCGACGCGCTGATGACCAATTTCCACCTGCCGCGCTCGACCCTGTTCATGCTGGTCAGCGCGCTGATGGGGTTGGACACGATGCAGGCGGCCTATGCCCATGCGATCGCGAAGGATTACCGTTTTTATAGCTATGGCGACGCCAGCCTGCTGCTGCCCGAACGCGCCGGATAAACCCGTCGCCGCGGCCGGCGCGCCGTCCGGTCAAATCTCGATGATGATCTTGACGTTGTCGGCGCTGACGGCCGCCGCCTCGGCAACCTGCGCCTTGGCGCGGGCGACGACGTCGCTCAGGCTTTCGGCCTCGTCGATCCCCAGCAATTCGGTCATCTCGACCTCCAGCAGGATTGCCAGCGCCTTGATCCGCCCGACTTTCGGCCGCGCCTTGTCCTGCTCCCAGGCCGAGATCGATTGCTCGCTCACCCCCAATTCGGCGGCGATCTGTACCTGCGTTAGCCGTTTGGCGGTGCGAAGCCGGTGGAGCCGGACGCCGAAGCTTTCGGCGACGGGAGTGTCGCGCGCCGCATCGGCGTCGCGATCTGCCCCGACCACCGCGCGCAGCTGCGCCGCGCTCAGCGTCGCGGGCGACACCGGCGTTTCGAACTCGCAGCCGTAAAGCGCCCCGCTCGCCCAGATCACCCTGGCGCGGGTCGAACCGGCATGCGGCAGGACGATGTCGATGCCGTCACCCTGCGTCAGCGCGACATCGCCCTCGAGCAGCAAGCCGGTCGCCGAGATATTGTGGACTGACACAATGACGTCGCCGCCCGCGGCCCGCGTGCCATGCACTTGCAGACGCAGCCTCCGCCGCGCGCTGCGGGCCTTGTCGCCCGCTGGCGCCATTTTTTCGATAAATGCCGGAATAGCCATTGCGCCCCTTAGTCGGCGCTGTGGGGTTAAGGGAGCGTTACCGGAACCGATATGCGGCCATGCGTGCGATCGCGGCGACGACGGTCGGCGCGCGCCGCCACCGACCGCGCGCGCCGCCTCGTTTCGGGCCCAGCGCCGGGCCAGCGGGCGGATCGCCGGGTTAAAGAGGAGCTAAGTTAAAAGTTAAGTCGAGGCATCACGGCCCTGCGGCGGGTCCGATCGGGTCGGTCGGTTCGAATCGCGCGGCCGACTCGTTCGCAAACTCCCAAGAATCGGGAGGATTCCGCTTTATTCCCTATTCTTAATATCTTGCCGGGTGCTGTCTCAAAGGGGAACAGAGTCCCATATGGCGCCCCATATGGGCTCAGCCGAACGGTATCGGCATTGCCAATGTAAATATTTTGTTTATTTTCTCAAACAGATTTGAACGATTCTTCGACCACGGGGGTGGCGGGAACAAGAATAGCACGCGGCGAGATGTCTTGAACGAATCGAGCATCCAGCCCGGCATTGGGGGTTTTTTGGCACATCGTCTTCACCGGAAGGTGGCGCGATTCGGCGCGGCTCCAGCCTTTATGCTGTTGTCCGCGATCGCGACCGCAAGGCAGGCAAAGCGTCAGGCGCCGGTCGATCGGCGCAGCGGTCTGGGTCTTCTCCTCCTCGCGCTGGCCGCGACCGTGGCGACGCCCGCAAATGCCCACGAAATCCAGAATGTGCGATCGCTCGACATCGCGGTGAGCGGTTCGATCCGCCAGCACTGCGCGATGGGCAGCATCGGCAATATGGATTTCGGCAATCTGGAACGCCGCGGCCTGGGCGTCGAGACGCAGGTGGCGCTCGATTGCAACGTTCCCTTCACGATGACGATCAAGGGCGCCCGCGGCGGCCTGACGCACACGACGATGCCCAACGGGCAGGGTCCGTACAGCGGCGTCGTTCCCTATAGCCTGGCCGTCGAAATGCCCGTGCGATACCCGTCGCGGCAGACGGTGAGCCAATCGTTTAACAGCCGTCAGCTTTTGGCCGGCGGCGTCATTTCCAGCAACGGCGGCATCGCGACGGACGGCATGGTGCTGGCGGTCGAACTCGGCCAGCCGTCGGGCGAGGCCGGGCTGCTGGCCGGCGATTATTCGGAAACGATCACGATCACGATCTCTCCGATCTGAAGAATTCGCCCGCGGCTCTCGTCGCGGGCGGAATTAAGCCGGAAGGGCAGGCACCGATGCCCTCCCGGTTTCTCCGACCAGCCGGTGCAAATATCACGCCCCGCCCGGTCTTGGGCGACGGCGGTATAATAGAGGGAAGAAGATTATGAAGAAGCTCCTTAGCGGCACCGTTGCCGCCATTGCCATCGCCGCCGTTGCGACGCCGGCCGTTGCCCAGACCAACCAGCGTCACTATGCCGGTGTTGTTGCGGGCGTTCCGTTCACCGCGACGAACCCGTCGACGGTGCCGAACCTGCAAATCGGCCCGATCGTGATCATTCCGTCGGATACCGCTTTGCTTGACGCCGGCATCGCGCTTGGCGTCGGCACGCGCTACACCGCATTCGCCGACGCTCCGAGCGACAGCGAAACCGCGACCCCGACCGTCGACGTCGTGTTCACGCTGTCGGGTTCGGTCAACAAGGACTGCTCGTTCTATTCGGGCAACAACGCCAACGCGACCAACATCAGCTTCGGCGTCATCGGCGTCCGCACCGGCAACAATGAAAACGTCAACTCGGCGTTCGAAATGGTTGGCCCGGCGGTTGCCGACATCGACACGCTGACCGCGGGTTGCAACTTCAACAACGAAGTCGTGATCACCAAGAACAACGGCACCCAGGGCCTCGTCAACTCGGCGGCTGGCGGCTACGACACCGACGAATTCCAGGCGAACATTCCGTACAGCGTGAATGCCGCATGGACCGGCGTTGCCGTCAACACCGTCGGCGCTGGCACGGCCCAGTCGCTGAACGTGTCGACGTCGCAGAACAACGGCACCAAGCAGCAGGGCGCATGGCGTTCGAACATGGCGATCGACATCGTCGCCCCCGCGATCACCAACAAGGGTCTGGTCGCCGGTAACTACAGCGGCACCACGACGCTGACGCTGCGCGCCCTCTAAGTTCGCGCGGTAACCGATAGGCGAAGGGGAAAGAGCGATCTTTCCCCTTCGTTTATAAATGAATGCGATGATGTCCGGCGACGACAGGGGGACGGGGAATATGACAGCTTTGGCGACGATGAAGCGGCATGCGCGCGCGCTTTTGGCTGCGCTCGCCGCGCTTGTGATCCTCGCGACCCCGGCGCTCGCAATGCGGGTGTCGCCGATGGTTGTCGAAATGGAATCGCGCGGCAGCAATGCCGTGGCGCGGATCGAGGTCCAGAACATCAACCCCGGCAATCTGGCGTTCCAGACGCGCGTGTTCCGGATGGAAATCGATAAAGACGGCAATATCTCAGAAACTCCGGCCGACGAGGATTTCCTGATTTTCCCGCCGCAAGGCGTGCTGCCCGTGAGCGGTCGTCAGGTCGTCCGCCTGCAATGGGTCGGCGATACCGAGCTCGCGACGTCGCAGGCCTATTATGTCTCGGTCGAACAGCTGCCCGTGCCTTTTGAACCCGGCGCCGCCGATTCGGTCGGGGCGCAGGTGCAAGTGCTCTATAATATGCGCGCGCTGGTCGTGGTCGCCCCGCCCGGTGCCAAGCCCGATGTAAAGGCGACGACGGTCAAACAGGCGACGTATCAGCCGCCCGCGCTGCCGGGATCGAACGAATTGCCGCCCATGCAGGACGGGGTGGAAATCACGCTGCGCAATGACGGCCGCCGCCACGCGCTGATGGCGAATTTCGGCTGGCAGCTGGAAGGCACCGACACGGCCGGCAAATGGCTGCGCGTCGACATCTCGCCCGAAGAACTGAACCGCGCCGTCGGCACCGGCTATGTCCCGGCGCTGGGCGAGCGAACGTTCCGCGTCCCTGTCCCCGGCTTCGGACCCGGCCCGATCAAGCTGTCGTTCAAACGGTGAGGCTCGCCCTCGCGCTTTGTTCGGTGGCGTTGCCCGCGCTGTACGCGGGCACGGTGGCTGCGCAGGTGGCCATTCCGCTGCCGCAAAATCCCCGGACGCCGCCGGCGCAGGATGCTGGCCCGCCGACGACCATTCCGCTGCCCGGAACGCCGATCCCGCCGATCCCGACGCCGACGCCGGTGATGCCGCAGATCCCGATCGGCGCGCATGGCCGGCCTGACATCAACCCCTATAACCGCGACATCGAAATGACGGTGCCGCTGACCTTCCAGAGCAGCAGCCTGGGCGATATTCCGATGCTGCTGACCGCGGACGATCGCTTCCTGCTGGAATCGGCAACCTTTCTGCGGCTGATGCAGCCGGTGCTGAACGAAACCGCCCACGCCGAACTGGCGTCGCGGCTGGCGACGCTGCCCAATTTCGGTCCCGACGATCTGGCCAAGACCGGCGTTCAGCTGACCTACGACCCCAGCACGCTGGCGGTGGTGGTGGTCGAGGTGTCGGCCGAACAGCGCGCGATCAAGGATATTTTCGCGCCGCCGCGCGAAGACGCCAACGATGTGACGCTGCAACCGGCCGGTTTTTCGGCCTATCTGAACCTCAGCGCGATCCAGACTTATGTCTGGGAGGGCAACCAGGCCGATCCACCGACGATCAATTTCGACGGCGCGGTGCGGCTGGGCCGCTTTGTTTTCGAAGGCGACGCGCAATTGGGGCAGCAGTTCGGGCTGACCGGCGATTCCTACAAGTTCACGCGCAACTATGCGCGGCTGGTCTATGACGAGCCGGAAGATTACCGGCGCTGGTTTCTGGGCGATCTCGATCCCGAAATCCGCGGCCAGCAATCCTTTGTCGAAATGGGCGGCGTCGGCGTGCTGCGCCAGCGGCGGCGGTTCAACAGCTTTCGCTCGGCGATCCTGCAGGCCAATCGCCAGCTGGTCCTGCAACGCGAATCGACCGTCCGCTTTTTGCGCAACGGATCGCTCTATCGCGAAGTCCGCCTCCAGCCCGGCCGATACGACTTCAGTTCGCTGCCGCTTGTTGCGGGCAGCAACGATGTCGACATCCAGGTCACCGACAACAGCGGTGCGGTCCAGAACCTGTCGTATCAGCAATATCTCGACCCGATCGACCTCGATCCGGGCGATTATGAATATGGCGCCTTTTTCGGGCCGACCAGCCGGACCTTCGGCGGTGCGCCCGACTATCGCGGTCCGGTCGCCTTCACCGGCTTTTTCCGCAAGGCGTTCCTCAACCGCCCCGCAATCGGTGTGGGTTTCCAGGCCAGCAAGGATGTCCAGACGCTGACCGGGCAGACCCAGTTCGTCCTGCGCAACGGCAGCCGCTTGCTGCTCGACGCCGGGGGGAGCAATTCGAAGACCGCCGGACAGGGTTTCGCGACCGGCGTCAGCTACGAACATTTCATCGATCGCGACGGGCTGGCGGACAGTTTCACGCTGCGCGCCGATTATCTGTCGCCCAAATTCGCGACGCTTGGCAATCTCGACGGGATCAACACGACGTCGGCGACGGTGTCGGCGCAATATACGCGCCAGTTCAACCTGAAATTCACCACCACATCGACCGCGTCCTATCTCAAGGGCCGCAACGGGCTGGGCGACAGCTACCGCGCCGGGACGACGGGCTATTACCGCGTCGACCGCCGCTGGACGATCCGCGCCGGTGTCGATTACACGAAATTCCCGTCGAGCTTTTCGCGCGGCAATGGATTCAGCGTCAACGTCGGCGTCGTGTTCCAGCCCGACTATCGCCGCCGCGCCGAGGCGCGTTACGAAAGCCGCGACAATCTGGGCGAGCTTTCCTATAATCAGAGCGGACTGAACCTGCTCAACAGCGTCGGGTTTGGCGGCGTCGTGACGCGCGACGACAACAGCGCCCGCGCGCTCGGCTATGCCACTTATGCCGCCAACCGCTTCGATGCGTCGATCAGCCATGCGACCTTCGGACCCAGTCTGTCGGACGTCACCCAGGTCAATGCGACCACGGTACGGGTCGGCACGTCGCTGGCCTTTGCCGACGGCAGCTTCGGCATTGGGCGGCGGATCAACGACAGTTTCATGTTGCTGTCGCCCCACCGCAATCTGGGCAAGCGCAGCGTGGTCGCCGGCCAGTCGCTGGCCGAGAATAATTACATCAGCAAAAGCGGCGCGCTGGGCGCGGCGGTGAACAATTTCCTCGGTTCCTATGCCACCCAGTCGGTGCAATATGACGTCGAAGATCCGCCGACGGGCTACGACACCGGGCCGGGCGTCTTCCGCGTCCATCCGCCGTACAAGAGCGGTTATGCGGCGCGCATCGGCACCGACGCCTTTGCCAGCGTGATGGGCACCCTGATCCTCGCGCCCGACAAGCCTGTGTCGCTGATCGGCGGCCGGGTCACCCTGCTCGACGTCGCCGCCACGGAAACGCCCAAGCCGATTCCGTTCTTCACCAATTCGGTCGGGCGCTTCGCGATCACCAACCTGCTGCCGGGTCGCCGCTATCTGGTGGAAACCTATGGGCCCAACGGTTCGGTTGACCGCAGTTTCGAATTTACGGTGCCGGCGGACACCGATGGTCTATTGAACCTTGGCACCATCCGTCCCGGCACGAAAAATTAGGAGGCATTATGTTGCGACCAACGCTGTTCCTCGCCGCCGCGCTCCTGGCCTTGCCGCTACACGCGCAGGCGCCCGCGCCGGGCGCCAACATTCGCGGCGCCGAATGCCTGATCCGCGCCAATGCGACCCCGACGAGCTGGCTGATCCAAGGCTATGACCCGTTCGACGGTGCCATTCCCGAAGGCACGTTCGGCGTCACCTTCGTCAACGAAGGCGCCGCGGAATGTCGTTTCACGCCGACGTTCGAACTGAGCCAGCCGCCCTTTGGGCTGTCAAAGGGCAGCGGCAGACCGATCGGCTATGCGCTGCTCAATCTGACCGACACGCAGGACGTGACGCCGCGCGCCGGACGAACGCAGCGCAGCCCGTCGCAGCGGATGATCACGCTGGGCGCCAATGCGTCGCGCACATTGCTATACAAACTTGTCGCCGATCCCGACGACGTCAAGGATTCGGGCACCTTTACCCAAGACGTGACGCTGGAGGCGCAGGACAGCAGCTTCCGCTCGCTGGGCGGCACGCGCATCGTTTTGGGCATCGATATCCTGCCATCGGCGCGGATCGGTTTGGCGGGCGCCTATACGACGAACGATGGGCATGCGGTCGTCGACCTTGGCGAACTGCGCCCCGGCGTCGCGCCGGTGCCGCTTCAGCTTCGCGTCGCCAGCACCGGTTCCTATGACCTCAGTGTCACGTCGGCCAATTCGGGTCGCTTGCGGTTGGGATCGAGCGAATGGTCTGTCCCTTACAGCCTGGCGATCGGCGGCAATGCCGTCAACCTGACCGGTGCGCGCACCATATCGGGGCCCACCAACGGCGGCCTTCGCCGCGATGCGCTGCCCATTCAGTTCGTCATCGGCAACACCGCCGACCGCCGCGCCGGGGTTTACAGCGACGTCATCTCGATCTCGGTGACCGCACGCTGAGGCGATCCGGCTCGCCTGCCCGGCCTTAACTGAATGTTAGATTTGCCAGCCTAAACAATCATCCAAAGCTTCGGCCTGTAGGCGGAAAGGTTAGCGGATGATCAGGAAGTTTTCGCTCGGCATTGCCAGCGTGGTGCTCGTTGTGGCGCCGACGGCGGCCATGGCGGCCACCTACGGCTTTAACCTCAGCCTGACGGTTGCGGTCAACTGCACGGTCCAGCATCAGCCGACCGGTTTTGGCGCGATCAGCGGCGATGCCGTGTCGCTCGGCAGCTTTCGCGAATATTGCAACGCACCGACGGGCTATGATCTGGTGATCAGCTATGCGCCCGGGTCGTTGGAAGGCACCCGGATCATCGCCGGGGCCGACGAAATCATTCTCAACGGCTCGGGGCAGGCGGTGCTGAGCCGCACCAGCGGCCCGCGCGTCCGCGAGCGGCCGATTGCGGCGGTGCCGGGTGGCAATGGTTTTGACACCGATCGTTTCGAACTGATGATCGTCCCCAGCTGACGTAACGGCGAACGCGCTTGCGGCGGTGCGGCAAACTCCGACGCCTCCCGGCCCCCGATCAATCCAGAACAAGGTCGACGCATCGCGCCGCACGCGGGGCTTGCTGTCGTTCGTCACCCTTTTTCGCGCATTCCGTCCCGATCGACGGAAGCGCCACTGCGGCCCATTGTGGCACGGTTTCGGGGACGTGTGGTTCTCGCCTTATTTACAATATCGCAAGGCATTGCGCGCATAGCGGGGTCATATGGGGATCAGCAAGAGTTTGATTTGATGGAAATACCATCGCGGATCACATCCGGCGAGCGGGGGGATGATGGAGCCGATGAAGGCCAGCGCGGCTTTTTCGGCATGATCGGATCGCGCATCAGCAAGCAGCGCGGCGACGTCGCGCCAAACCTGCACACCCGTGAAGCCTTGCTCCTCCTCCAGAATTACGAAGAAAGCGGCCAGGGCTGGTTCTGGTCGACCGATGCCAAGGGTCGCTTGACCTATATCACCGATTCGGTCGCACGCCTGATGGGGCGGACCAGCGGCGAATTGCTGGGGACGATCTTTACCGAGCTGTTCCTGCCCGTCGACAGCCATGGCGAACGCCAGCGCACCTTACCCTTTCTGCTGACCAAACAGTCGAAGTTTGACGAGCTGCCGCTGCGCAGTGCGTTCGAGGGCGACGACCGCTGGTGGGCGATTTCGGGGCGGCCGCAGCTCGACAGCGGCGGTAAGTTCGCCGGCTATCGCGGCAGCGGTACGGACATCACGGTGCAGCGCCGCTCGGCCGAGGATGCGTCGCGCCTCGCGCTCTATGATTCGCTGACCGGGCTTGCCAATCGGTTCAACATCTCGAAAAAACTCGACACCACGCTCGCCGCCTTTGCGCAGCAGCAGCGCGTGTGCGCGATCATGCTGCTCGATCTCGACCGCTTCAAACAGGTCAACGACACGCTGGGGCACCCGGCGGGCGACGCTTTGCTCAAACAGGTCGCCGAACGGCTGCTCAAGATCGTCGGCGACAAGGAAATGGTCAGCCGGCTGGGCGGCGACGAATTCCAGATCATCCTGCCCGACGTCGACGATCGCGGCAAGCTGGGCGACATGGCCGCCGACATCATCGCCAGCCTGTCGCAGCCCTATTCGGTCGAAGGCAGCCGCTGTATCATCGGTGCGTCGGTCGGGGTGGCGATTGCACCGTTCGATGGGCTGAGCAGCGACGATCTGGTCCGCAACGCCGACCTGGCGCTGTACGCCGCCAAGGGCAACGGGCGCGGCCGGTTCAGTTTCTATTCGAGCGACCTGCATCAGGCGGCCGAGATCCGCCGCGCGCTCGAGGACGATCTGCGCGACGCGCTCGTGCGCGGCGAGATGGAGCTTGGCTATCAGCCGGTGGTCAACGCCAAGTCGAACATGGTGACCGGGGTCGAGGCGCTGGTGCGCTGGACGCACCCCGAGCGCGGGCTGATTTCGCCGGCGGTGTTCATCCCGATCGCCGAGGAGGCCAATCTGATCTGGCCGCTCGGCGAATGGGTGTTGCGCAAGGCGTGCGAAGATGCGGTCAAATGGCCGGGCGACATGCGCGTCGCGGTCAATGTTTCGCCGATCCAGTTTGCGAACGAGGATTTGCCCAAGATCATCGCCAACGCGCTCGCGGCGACCGGACTCGCGCCCAACCGGCTCGAGCTGGAAATCACCGAAAGCGTGTTCCTGGGCGATTCGGCCGAAACCGGCAAGATGTTCAAGGCGCTGAAGGCGCTGGGCGTGCGCCTCGCGCTCGACGATTTCGGCACCGGCTATTCCTCGCTCGGCTATTTGCAGACCGCGCCGTTCGACAAGATCAAGATCGACCAGAGCTTCGTGCGCGGCGCGACCGAGCCCGGATCGCGCAACAGCGCGATCATCGCGGCGATCGTCGCGTTGGCCGAGGCGCTGGAAATGGAGACGACCGCGGAGGGCATCGAATCGCTCGACCAGCTCGAGCTGATCCGCAAGCTCAACGTCAGCCACGTCCAGGGCTATGTTTATAGCAAGCCGGTGCCGCACGCCGAGCTGCTCGACCATGCCGAGGCCGGGTCGTGGACGATCAAGCCGGCCGGGCCGGCGCGGCAGCGCAACGATCGCTTCTCGCTGTTCCGCACCGTCGGCGCGATCCACGACAATCACCGTTACAATGTCGTTATCCGTAACCTGTCGACGACCGGCGCCTTTATCGAGGGCATTTTGGACGTGCCGATCGGCACCCAGTTCGTCATCGATTTCGGCGAAGGCCAGCTGGCCACCGCGACCGTTCGCCGGTCGATGAAGCATCAGCAGGGCATCGAATTTGAACAGACGATGGTCAGCGACGGCAATGGCGGGCTGTGCACCCGCCACCGCGTGTCGCCCTATCTGATTGCGGCGGCGACGCAATCGACCGCGGCGATCGCGCTGCCGCTGTTCACGACGATGAGCGACTGGAAAGCCGCCTGAACCTGGTCGCGGGAACCCTCGTTCGGATTGCCCGTTCTGCTCCGCGAAGGAGACGAACATGGCCGACACGAAAATCTTTGCCCGGCTGAAGGCTGACCACGATCGCCACCGCAAGCTGCTCGACCAGATCGACGAAACCCAGGGCGACAGCCCCGAACGCGAAAAGCTGTTCGAAGCGTTTCGCGTCGAGGTGACCGCGCACGCCGCGTCCGAAGAAATGTCGCTCTATGCGACGATGCTCGGCAAGCCCGACCTGCGCGAAGACGCGCAGCACAGCGTGTCGGAGCATAAGGAAATCGACGATCTGCTCACCGAACTTTACGAAATGGACTTCGCCTCGACCGGGTGGCTGACGCGGTTTCGCACGATGAAGCACCGCTATCTCCACCATATCGAGGAGGAAGAGGACGAGATGTTCCCCGAGGCCGAAGAGGGGTTGTCCGCGGCGAAGCAGAAGGAGCTGCTAGCGATCTTTGAAAAGGAAAAGCCGAAGGAAAAGGCCAAGGCCGCCGCCGATGAACCGTCGAGCGACGACGAGAAGGAATAGGCCAATCTTCCGTCATCCCGGCGAAGGCCGGGATCTCGCCGGTGCGTATGGCATCGACGTCGAGATCCCGGCCTTCGCCGGGATGACGAACCAGAGGCGAAACCTCGACTTTGCCGGCCTATCCCGCCATAGGCGCGCGCGATGACCGCAAGATTCGCCTTTTCCATTGCCGCGACCGACGGCGCCGCGCGCACCGGCACGATAGCGATGCAGCGCGGCGAGATCCGCACCCCCGCCTTCATGCCGGTCGGCACCGCGGCGACGGTGAAGGCGATGCGCCCCGCCGAGGTGCGCGCCACCGGCGCCGACATCATCCTTGGCAACACCTATCATCTGATGCTGCGCCCGACCGCCGAACGGATGGCGCGGCTCGGCGGGCTGCACAATTTCATGGGCTGGGACCGGCCGATCCTGACCGACAGCGGCGGCTATCAGGTGATGAGCCTGTCGGCGCTGACCAAGCAGAGCGAAGAGGGGGTTGCGTTCAAAAGCCACCTCGACGGCTCGCGCCACATGCTCACCCCCGAACGATCGATGGAAATCCAGCGTCTGCTCGGCAGCGACATCGTGATGGCGTTCGACGAATGCCCGCCGAACGGGGTGGACGCGAAACGCGCCGAGGTGAGCATGGACCGCTCGATGCGCTGGGCGGCGCGCAGCCGCGCCGGGTTCGATGCGGGCGGCGAGCATGCGGCGCGCTCGGCCCTGTTCGGCATCCAGCAGGGCTCGCTTGACGAAAAGCTGCGCGCACGATCAGCCGCGGCGCTGATCGACATCGGCTTCGACGGCTATGCGATCGGCGGCCTGGCGGTCGGCGAGGGGCAGGCGGCGATGTTCGGCGTGCTCGACTATGCGCCGACGCAACTGCCCGCCGACAAGCCGCGCTATCTGATGGGGGTCGGCAAGCCCGACGATCTGGTCGGCGCGGTCGCGCGCGGGGTCGACATGTTCGATTGCGTACTGCCGACACGCTCGGGCCGCAACGGGCAGGCCTTTACCTGGGACGGGCCGATCAACATCCGCAATGCGAAATTTGCCGAGGATCAATCGCCGCTCGATGCGTCATGCGCCTGTCCGGTGTGTACGACCTGGTCGCGCGCCTATCTGCATCACCTTGTCCGGTCGGGCGAAATGCTGGGCGCGATGCTGATGACGCAGCATAATCTGCATTTCTATCAGGCGCTGATGCAGGCGATGCGCGATGCCATCGCGGCCGGAAAATTCGCAGCTTTTCAAAGCGATTTCGACGCGCGCTACCGGCGCTGACGTCAGTCGAGCTTGCTCAAAAGATCCAGCAGCGACTGGGGGATCGTCTCATCGACGGTCGATTCATACGCGCGGCGCAGGGCGCCGTTGACGTCCTGCCCCTTGGTCGAAGTTTTTTTCTCCACGCCCTTTGCCGACGTCTCGCCGCGTGGCGAACCGGTTTTAGGCGACATTATCGGGGCATCCGCTTAACATGGGGCCTGTTGCTAACCGCGCATTTATCAAACCGCAATGGCGCGTTTGTTCTTCCCCATGAAACTAATTTGCGGCTAAATCGTTCCCATGGGGTGAAATTATGTCGGCCGGCGCCGGTTTTTACCGCGTTCGCCGGTTTTTCTGCGGGTTAAGACCCGTATCAGGAGGGAAATTATGTCATTGGGTCAGGCGATCGCGCCGCATCTTCCATATCTGCGGCGCTATGGTCGGGCGATTTCGGGGAGCCAGCAAAATGGCGACGCGCTGGTCGCGCGCCTGCTCGAAACATTGGTCGCGAACCCCGGCGCGGTCGATACCGGTAGCGACCTCAGGATCCAGCTTTACCGGATGGTGCATGACAATTTCGGGCTGATGGCCGAAGCTGCCGCGGCGGGCGACGCTGCCGACCTCACTGACATCGCGATCGCCGACGCGCGCCTGCGCCGCATTCCGTCGCTGGCGCGGCAGGCGCTGCTGCTGACCGCGGTCGAGGGGTTCAATGCCGAGGACACCGGCCGCATCATCGGCCGCGATGCCGATGCGGTGGCGACGCTGATCGTCGAGGCGACCGACGAAATCGACCGCCAGACCCGCGCGCGCATCCTGATCATTGAAGACGAACCGATCATTGCGATGGACATCGAAATGATCGTGCGCGACCTGGGGCATGACGTCGTTGCGGTCGCCACTACGCATCGCGAGGCCGTCGCCGAAGCGCAGAAGCATCAACCGGGCCTCGTCCTCGCTGACATCCAGCTCGCCGACAACAGCTCTGGGATCGAAGCGGTGCAGGAAATCCTGACCGCGCTGAAAGTGCCGGTCATCTTTATCACCGCCTTCCCCGAACGGCTGCTGACCGGCGACCGCCCCGAACCGGCCTTCCTGCTGACCAAGCCGTACCAGCCGGCGACGCTGCGCGCGGCGATTTCGCAGGTGCTGTTCTTCGACGAAAGCACGGTGCCAGCCTGAGGGGCGGCTCCTAAATCCATCGTCATTGCGAGCGTAGCGAAGCAATCCAGAGCCTGCGTAAACCGCCCTGGATTGCTTCGTTTCCGCAAAGCGGAAGTTTGTCCTGAGCGCCTGCAAGGCAGTCGAAGGGCTCGCAATGACGGGGTAGGGGTTGCTACCTCATTTGTGGCGGGCGATAGCCAAGATCGATGACCCTTCTCGACGCTTCCCGCCGCCAGTCGGCGCTCGACCGCCTGACCGCCAACGCGCCCTTTCTCGCGCGGCTGGCGGAGATCAACCCCGGCGACGTCACGCGTTTCCTCGTCGACGGCACCGATGCCGCACTGGCGGCGGTGTCCGCGCCGGTGGCAGGCGACGACATCATGCGCGCGCTGCGCCAGTGGCGCGGCCGCATCGCATTGCTGCTCGCGCTCGGCGATCTGTCGGGCGAGCATGACGTAGCGACCACCACTCGGCTGCTGTCCGATTTTGCCGATCAGGCGTGTGACGCCGCGCTCGCCGCTGCCTTTGCCGAACGTGTGCCCGGTGAGGAACCGCGCGGCCTGTCGGTGATCGCGCTGGGCAAGCTCGGCAGCCACGAGCTCAACTATTCGTCGGACATCGACCCGATCCTGATCTTCGACCCCGACACGCTGCCGCGTCGCCAGCGCGACGACCCGACCGAGGCGGCAGTGCGGATCGCGCGGCGGATGACCGAAATATTGTCGGCGCGCACCGGCGACGGCCATGTGCTGCGCGTCGACCTCCGCCTGCGGCCGCATCCCGAGGTGACCCCGGTCGTGCTGCCGATCGACGCCGCGATTTCCTATTATGAA
Source organism: Sphingopyxis sp. (assembly GCF_051861155.1). GTDB lineage: Bacteria > Pseudomonadota > Alphaproteobacteria > Sphingomonadales > Sphingomonadaceae > Sphingopyxis. The sequence goes on from NZ_JBHYDE010000005.1 coordinate 266,642, forward strand.
TCCGAAGCCTTGGCGTGGGAGCAGGCGGCGTTCATTCGCAGCCGCGCGTCGGCGGGCGACCGCGTGCTGGGGAAACGCTTCCTTGCCGCGATCCAGCCCTTCATCTGGCGGCGCAGCCTCGATTTCCGCCAGCTCAAGGAAATCGGCGCGATGAGCGACCGGATCCGCGACCATTTTGCGCAGGGGCAGGCGTTCGGGCCGGGTTACGACCTGAAGCGCGGGCGCGGCGGTATCCGCGAGATTGAGTTTTTCGCGCAAGTTCACCAACTGATCTATGGCGGGCGCGACCCGTCGCTGCGCGTCCCTGCAACGGTCGATGCGCTGGCGGCGCTCGCCGCGGCGGGGCGGATCGAGGCGGATGATGCAGACCGGCTGTCGGGCCATTATCGGACGTTGCGCCGGATCGAACATCGGTTGCAGATGGTCGAGGATCAGCAGACGCATGGCCTGCCGGTCCAGCCCGCCGCGCTCGATTGTGTCGCGCGGCTCGATGGCGCAACCGATGGCGCGGCGCTGCTGGCGATGCTCGAACCTGTCGCGGCCGATGTCGGAGCTTGCTACGATCGGCTCGTCGCCGAACGCGCGGTGGCCACCGGCCTGCCGCGCGACGACGACGGACTAGCGGCGGTGCTGCTCGCGGCGGGATTCGACCCGCCCGGCGCCGCGCTGCGCACGATCGCCGAATGGCGCGGCGGGAAATTGCGCGCGCTGCGCAGCCCGGCGGCGCTCGATGCGCTCGAAACCATGCTGCCCGAACTGGTCAAGGCGCTGGGCGCGGCGCCCGATCCGCAAGCGACGCTAACCCGTTTCGACAAGCTGGTTGCGAGGCTGCCCAGCGCGATCAATTTTTTCCACCTGCTCGCCGCGCAACCGGCGTTGGCGCGGATTGCGACGCGCATCCTTGCGCTCGCGCCGACGCTTGCCGATGCGCTCGGGGTGCGGGCGCAGCTGATCGAGGGGCTGATCGACAGCCGCGCCTTCGACGCGCCCGCGACCATGGAACAGCTGCGCGCCGAATGGGGACCGGGGCTGGCGGCGCTCGACTATGAACGATTGCTCGACCGCGTCCGCGATCAGGTCGGCGAACGGCGCTTTGCCTATGGGGTGCAACTCGTCGCGGGCGCGACCGATCCGCTGACGATCGCCTGCGGCTATTCCGAACTGGCGGAGGCGGCGCTCGGCGTGCTCGCCGATGCGACGGTGGCCGAATTTGTCGCGGCGCATGGACGGATCGCCGACAGCGAGTTGATCGTCCTCGCGCTCGGACGGCTCGGGGGCAGGGCGCTGACCCACGCGTCGGATCTCGACCTCATCTATCTGTTCACCGGCGACCATCTCGCCGAATCCGACGGATCGCGCCCGCTCGGCGCGACGACCTATTACAATCGCCTCGCGCAGCGGGTGACCGCGGCAATGTCGGTGCCGACCGCGGCGGGCAAGCTGTACGACGTCGACACGCGGCTGCGGCCACAGGGCGCGCAGGGGCCGCTGGTCGTGACGCTCGACAGCTTCGAACGCTATCAGCGCGAGGAAGCGTGGACGTGGGAGCATATGGCGCTGCTCCGTGCGCGGCCGGTCTATGGGTCGAGCGCAGCGCGCGCCGAGGTCGAGCGGATCATTGCCGATCTGCTGGCGATCCCGCGCGACCCGGCCAAGCTTGCCGCCGATGCTGCCGAAATGCGCGGCAAGATCGCCGCGCACAAACCCGCGACCGGCGCGCTCGACATCAAGGGCGGCCCGGGCGGGCTCGTCGACCTGGAATTTGCGATGCAGGTGACCCAGCTCGCCAGCGGCCAGTGCCACGATCCCAATATTGCCGCGGCGCTCGGCTGTTTGAAGGCCGCGGGGCTGGCGCCCGACGGGGTGTGCGAGGCGCACGGCCTGCTCGCGCGAATGCTCGTGATGCTGCGGCTGACCGCGCCCGAGGGTGAGCCGCCGACCGCCGCGGCGCGGCAACTGGTGGCGAGCCAATGCGGCGAACCCGGCTGGCCGCAACTGCTTGCCGCGCATGATGCGGCGCGGCAGGAGATTGCCGACTGGTGGGCGTCGATTCGCCCGCAGCAGGAGAGTGAAAAATGAGCGGTCTGAAGTTGGGCGATGCCATTCCCGCGGTGAAGCTTCTCGATGCCGATGGACGGGCGATCGATCTTGCCGCGATGGCGGGCGCGCCGCTCGTCGTCTATTTCTACCCCAAGGCCGATACGCCGGGCTGCACCGTCGAGGCGCAGGACTTCACCCGCCTCGCGCCCGAATTCGCGCATCTCCATGCACAAGTACTCGCGGTGTCGCGCGACGCACCGGCAAAGCTGTGCAAGTTTCGCGATAAATATGGCCTGACCGTCCGCCTTGCTTCCGACGAGGACGGCGCGGTGTGCGAAGCGTTCGGCACCTGGGTCGAAAAGCAGAATTACGGGCGCACCTATATGGGGATCGAACGCTCGACCTTCCTGTTCGGCGCCGACGGCAAGCTGGCGAAGGAGTGGCGCAAGGTGCGCGTCAAAGGCCATGCCGAAGCGGTGCTGGAGGCGGCAAAGGCGCTGTAAATGCAGAGTTTGGGTGAAGCCGCGCGGGCGGTCCTGCTGACGCCGGACCCGCACGACAAGCGCCGCGCCGCGCGCGGTCTGGCACGGGCCTGGCGGCAGGGGCAGCTTGCGCATCGCTGCGACACGGCGATGCCCGACACGCCCGCGTGGCCGGCGGCGCCCGAACTGCTCGAACCCAGCCGGATGCCGCGGCGCGGCAAGGGCGGCTCCGAACGCGGCCGCATCGCGCTGCTCCACGCGCTCGCGCATATCGAATTCGTCGCAATCGATCTGGCGATCGACCTCGTGGGCCGCTTCGGCGACGAATTTCCGCGCGAGTTTGCCGATGACTGGATTGGCGTCGCCGCCGACGAGGCCATGCACTTTGCGCTGCTCGACCGGCGCCTGCGCGCGCTGGGCAGCCATTATGGCGCGCTGCCCGCGCATGCGGGACTATGGGAAGCAGCACAGGTTACCGCCGACGACGTGCTGGCGCGGCTCGCGATCGTGCCGATGGTGCTCGAAGCGCGCGGGCTCGACGTCACCCCGCCGACGATCGCGCGCTTTCGCGAAGCCGGTGACGACGCGTCGGCGCAGATTTTATCGCGTATTTGCGAGGATGAAATCCGCCATGTGCGCGCGGGCACAGTCTGGTTTGGCTGGATGTGCGACGAACGGGGATTCAACGCCGTTGAAACGTGGCACACCCTCGTAAAGGCGCGCTTTCGCGGGGCTCTGAAGGCTCCGTTCAACGACTCGGCGCGCCACGACGCCGGTCTGACGCAAGAATACTATAGTGTTATTGCGTCTTAACCATTGGGATAGCAGACAGGCTTCGCGGGGGATGAGCAATCATCCAAACCAACAAACACCGGCGCCAAAGCCTCTTTATGACTTTGGCGACATGGCACACGCGGGGTCGTATTTTGATAAACACTCTTCTGACGCAGAAGTTGCATCAAGTCGCAATGATCTGCGCCGCAGCATGTTTCGGACTGGCCTCTCCCGCCGTCCACGCTGCCGAAACCAGCGCCGATGCCGGCATTATCGCACCCGACGAACCCGATGACGACAGCTTCACCGCTGGCGTTCCCGCGGCTGGCGAGGACAGCGAGGCCCGCGCAATTTTCCAGGCGTGGAAGCGTCTCGACACCGGGCTGACCGCCTCGATCGGCGTTGCGGTGCCCTCGCGCCGCCCGATCGACCAGATGTCGCTGTCGTCGTCGTACGGCATGCGCGTCCACCCGGTCACCGGCAAGGTCGCTCGCCACAATGGCATCGACATCCCGGCGCCGCACGGCACCCCGATTTACGCGACCGCCGACGGCATCGTCGGCCGCGCCCAGCGCCTTGGCGGCTATGGCAATTATGTCGAGGTCGAACATGGCAACGCCATCCAGACGCGCTACGGCCATATGTCTTCTTATGTCGTCATTCCCGGCCAGTCGGTGAAAAAGGGTGACGTTCTCGGCTACGTCGGTTCGACCGGCCGTTCGACCGGCAACCATCTACATTACGAAGTCCGCATCGAAGGCGCACCGGTCAATCCGATGCCGTTCGTGCGGTCGGACCAAATGGCGATCGCCGCGATCACCGGCAAAGATGTCGCGATGGGCGGTCCCGAATAAGAGATAATGACGAGCTTTCCTGGGTCGGAGAGGAGGGGCGCCAGGCGGGATAACCGTCGCGGCGCCCTTTTCATTTGAAACAAAGCGCCTATCTAACGCCTATGGCCACGCAGCTTTCCGATATCACCCTGTCGCCCGCCGCCGCGGCGCGCGTCCGCTGGATCGCCGACCGCAAGGGCGAGGCTGACGCGGCGCTGCGCCTTGCTGTCGATGGTGGTGGCTGCTCGGGCTTCACCTATCGCTTCGGCCTCGCCGAAGGCATCGATGCCGATGACATCGTCACCGAAACCGACGGGGTAAAGCTGGTCGTCGATCCGATCAGCATCGACCTGGTCCGCGGCTGCATCGTCGATTTTGTCGATTCGCTCGGCGGATCGTCGTTCAAGGTCGAAAATCCCAACGCCGCTTCGGGCTGCGGCTGCGGGTCCAGCTTCTCGATTTAGAACATCTCCCTTCAGGTCAAATGAAGAGCTGTTCCCCGGCGAAAGCCGGGGCCCAGGGCGTCATAGAGCGACGCCTGTTCTCGGGTGCCCTGGGCCCCGGCTTTCGCCGGGGAACAGATACTTGCCCGAAAAGCGATAAAGGGCGAACAAGTTCAGGGTGACGAAGGGGCTGGGATCGGCGCCGGCTTGCTGCCATAGGTGCCCCATGAAAATCGCGACCTTCAACATCAACGGGATCAAGGCCCGCCTGCCGCGGCTGATCGAATGGCTTGAGGAAACGCAGCCCGATGTCGCTTGCTTGCAGGAACTGAAATCGAGCGACGAGACAATGCCGACCAAGGAGATCGAGGCGGCGGGTTATGGCTTTCTCTACCATGGCCAAAAGGGCTTCAACGGCGTCGCGATCCTCGCCAAGGGCACGCAGCCGGTGGAGACGCAGCGCGGCCTTGCGGGCGAGGATGAGGACGAACAGTCGCGCTATCTGGAGGCCGATGTTCACGGGCTGCGCGTCGCGTCAATCTATCTGCCCAACGGCAACCCGCAGCCGGGGCCGAAATTCGATTACAAGCTGCGCTGGATGGCACGGTTGCGCGAGCGTGCGAAATTCCTGCTTGCCGCCGAAATCCCGACGATCCTGACCGGCGATTACAACGTCATCCCGCACGACGACGATGTGTGGGATCCGCGCGTCATGGCGACCGATGCGCTGATGCAGCCCGAATCGCGCGACGCGTGGTTCCGCCTGCTTGGCGACGGCTGGACCGATGCAATCCGCAGCCGCCATCCCGGCGGCCATGTCTGGACCTTCTGGGACTATCAGGCGGGCGGCTGGCAGCGCGATCACGGCTTTCGCATCGATCATCTGCTGCTCAGCCCGGCGCTTGCCGACCGGCTGGTCGATGCGGGAGTCGACAAGGATCACCGCGGTCGCGAAAAAGCGAGCGACCATGCGCCGACGTGGGCGGTGCTCAGCTAAGCGTCGGGATAGAGCACCGTCATCACCCGTTTCGGGTCGAGCGCATAATGATGCGCTACCGCTGCCGCGATGACGCTTTCCAGCGACCGCGTCGGTTTGAGATCGCGCCCGTCATAGCGCGCTGAAGCCGCCAGCCCCGGCCAGTCGGCCGACACCTTGCCCCCCGCCGCCAGCCCGCCGCCGAGCAGCATCGCGGTCGATGCGGTGCCATGATCGGTGCCGCCGGTGCCGTTGACCTCGACCGTCCGCCCGAATTCGGTCGCGACAATCACCAGCGTGTCGTTCCACGCCGGACCGAGCCCGGTCTGCAACGCGCCGACCAGCTGATCGAGCCCGCGCAATTGTGCGTTCAGCCGCCCGCGCTGGGCGCTGTGCGTATCCCAGCCGCCGGTTTCGACCATCATCACCCGCGCGCCGTCAGCGGGCAGCATCAGCGACGCCGCGAGCTTGCCCAGATCGGCGCCGTTGCGGCCGTTGTTTCCGCCGATGTCGCTCGCCAGTTCCTGCGTCTTGACCGCGCTGTCCCACAGCGGGTGGAGCAGCTTGTCGTCGGCGTAGAGCGCCGACAACCGCGCGATCAGGTCGCCGTCGGCCTGCGGCAGGCGGCTCGGCGCATAGGTGCCGACCTGGACCGTGCCGCGCAGCGCCAGCGGCACCGCGGGGGCGATCGCCAGCGCGTCACGCTGGGCGGCGGGAAGCAAAGTCAGCAGCCGCCCGACCCAGCCGTCGGCGCGGCCATAGGGCCGCGCCCCGCCGCCCTCGAGCATATTCTGCCCGTCGAAATGCGACCGGTCGCGATAGGCTGTGGCGACGGCGTGAGCGAAATGCGCTTGGCTGCCGGTGTAGAGTCCCGCGGTCGTGACGAGCGCCGGATGCAGCGTGAACATCGCATCGAGCTTGGCCCCGCCCGCGGTTTCATCGGCGAGTGTCCGGCGCGCCGCAGCAAATGCCGGGTCACCGATCGGCGCCACTGTCGCCAGCCCGTCGGCGGCGCCGCGCTGGATGATGAAGACCAGCCGCTTCGGCGTCGCCGCCGCGGCATAGGCAAAGCCGGGCAGCGCACCTGCCGCGGCGACGGTGATGCCCGACAGGATGATCGAACGGCGGGAAAGGGTCATCGTCTATCTCCGCAAAAAGGCCGGGCTGGCGAACAGCATCGCGATGCCCTGTCCCGGACTGTCGGCGCGGGCGATCGCTTGCCCGGTCGCTGGGGTCAGCGCATCGGCAAGGACAAGCGGCGCCAGCTGACGCGCGTCGGCGCGATCGCCGATCCGCCCCGCGATCCGGCTCGCCAATTCGACGCGCTGCATCAGCGCCGCCGATCCGGCCCAGGTCGCGACCTTGTCGTCGTACCCCGCGGGCGATCCGGGGCGCCAGATCGGCTGGCCCAGCTGGGTGAACATCGCCGCGACATTCTGTCTTTCGCCCAGCGCCGGGATTTTCAGCGCGCGCAGCATCGACACCGTCCAGTCCCACGGCGATTTGAACAGCGTCGGCGCCGCGGCCCAGGGTTCGGGTGATGCGACAAGGGTGCGGTAGAGCGACGACAGGTCGCCGCCGGTCTTGACGAAATCGGCAGCCAGCCGATCGACCAGCGCCGCGGGCGGATCGTCGGCGGTGAAATGGCGCGCCAGCTTGGTCGCGATGTGGCGCGCGGTGGCGGGGTGGACGGCCAAATCGCGCAGCACCGCTTCGGCTTGCCCGGCGCCGGCGGCGTCATAGCGCCGGCACAGCACGGTCTGCGCGCCGGGTTCGTGCAGCGGCGCGATAAACACCGTCGCGCCCGGTTCGGCATCGGCGGGCATCAGCCGCTGGCCCGCCCCGCGGCCCAGCCCGGCGACGGTCAGCCCGGTGAGCGCCTTGGCAAAGCCGGTGACGTCGGCCTGCGTATAACCCGTCCGCACCCCCAGCGTGTGCAGCTCCAATATCTCGCGCGCCAGATTTTCGTTCAGCCCCGGCGCCTGGCGGTTACCACGGTTGCGGACGCGGGTCGCGAACGCGCTGTCGGGGCCGAAACTCTGCGCCTGATCGAGGTACAGCAGCATCGCGGGATGACGCACCGCAGCGATCAACAGGTCGGCGAACTTGCCCATGATATGCGGGCGGATCGCCTCATTCTCATAATTGCCGACAAAGCCGATCACCGTCTGCTTGTCCGCCGACACCGCGAAATGATTGGCCCAGAAATGGACGAGCCGTTCGGCGAAGGGGGTCGGGGTCGCGACCGCTGCGGTCAGCCGCGCCGCGGTGGCATCGACATAATGACGCCGGATCGCTGAGCGCGCCAGCCGCCGCAATTCGGGGTCCATGCCCTTTTCGGCGTCACTCATCGGCATGTCGGCCGCCTCGCGGCGCATCGCCTGGCGATCCTCGCGATATTCGACATAAGCGGCGGCGATCACCGCGCGGCCCGCGAGCGCGGTCAATGCGGCGGGCGCGGGGTCATAGTCGCCAAGCTGGCGCGTCAGCCAGGCTTTGGCGTCGCCGATCGCCGGATCGTCATAGCGGCGACCCAGGCCGAAGCGGTTTGCGGCAAGATATTGGACTGCCATAACAAAGCCTTTCATGCCCCAAACGCACGATGGCCCCATTTTGTCGCAAAGCTGTCCCAGCCGTCAGAGCATTTTGTCGTAGATTTGATACACGCGGTTAACCTTGGCATCGATCGCCTCGGCGACCGCGTTCATCCCCTGATTATCGTCGAGCACCCAGCCGATGTCGCCGCGCTCGGTGCCATAATCGCGCACCGCATCGCGGCGGATCAGCTCGATCATCATGAACGCCAGGGTGCTCGCCATGCGGCTGTTCTGCAGTTTTTTGGTGACCCCCATCAACGGCACGCGCAGGGTGCGGCTTTTGGGCTTGCGCAGCCACCACAGCAATCGAGCCCAGTTGAACGGCAGTAGCGAACCGTCCATGTCGATCAGCAATTCGTTGATGTTGGGCAGTACGATGATGAACGCCACCGCCTCTCCGTCGAGTTCGGCGACGCGGACCAGATCCTCGAACACGATCGTCTTCAGCTTTTTGCCGACAAAGGCGATTTCGCTGTCGGTCAGCGGCACGAAGCCCCAATTGTCCGACCAGGCATCGTTGAGCAGCCCCATGATCAAGGCTGCTTCGGCGTCGAAATTTTTCTTGTCGACCTTGCGGATGCGGATGCGCGCGTTCTTTTCGCCCGCCGCGACGATGCGGTTCACGAGCGGCGAAAAGCCTTCTTTGACATACACGTCATAGTTGATGAGCTGCTTGATCGGGCGATAGCCGGTGCCTTCGATCCAGCCGCGATAGAGCGGGCTGTTGTGCCCCATCATCACCGTCGGGCGGTTGTCGAATCCTTCGATCAGCAACCCGGGTTCGTCCCACACCGAAATCGACAGCGGGCCGAGCGCGCGGTGCATTCCCTGACCGCGCAGCCAGTCCTCGGCGGCGGCGAGCAGCGCGCGGGCGGTTTCCTCGTCCTCGGCCTCGAGCAGGCCCCAGTTGCCGGTGCCCGGACCCATGCCCTGATCGGCGGGCTGGGCGAGTGCGAGGTCGTCGATATGCGCCGAAATCCGCCCGACGGTACGGCCATTGCGGCGCGCGAGGAATAATTGCGCCCTGCCATGTTCGAACCACGGATTCTTGCCCGGGGTCAGCAGGTTATAAACCTCGCCCTTCAGCGGCGGCACCCACGCCGGATCGCCGCGATTGAGCCGAAATGCGAGCTCGACAAACTCGCGCGTGTCGCCCTTGTCCTTGACCGGGTGGATGGTGATCGGGCCGTCCGATTGTCCGCTCATACTGGTTTCCTGAAATGCCAACCCTATATCGATGAGGCCGCATTACGGCATCGCCGCAGCGCTGGCGACCCGCATTTGGCCATTTTGCTGCCACGAAATCATGATGAAGAGTGCAGGTTATGACGACGATCAATCCCCCGGCCGATCGGATCGCGACACCTTTCGCGCCCGTGGCGACCAAAATCCCGAAGTCGGCGATCGCCGACGACATGGCAATGATCCGCGCCGCGTCGGAGCTGACGCGCGACCTGACGACGCCAAGCCCGCGCATCTATTGGACCGACTTTCTGGCGTCGGCGTTCATCGGCTATACCGGCGTCGCGGCGGCGATTTTGGCGCCGACGACGGCGTGGGCGCTCGCCGCTGCGCTGGCCGCGATCCTCGCGCTCTACCGCGCCGGCAGCTTCATTCACGAACTGACGCATATTCGCAAAAACGCGCTGCCGGGCTTTCGGCTTGCCTGGAACATGCTTGTCGGGGTGCCGCTGCTGATCCCGTCGTTCATGTACGAGGGCATCCACAGCCTGCACCACAACCGCACCAAATATGGCACGGTCGAGGATCCCGAATATCTGCCGCTCGCGCTGATGAAGCCATGGACGGTGCCGCTGTTCGTGGTCACCGCGGCGCTGGCACCGCTCGCGCTGCTCGTCCGCTACGCCGTGCTGACCCCACTGTCGTTCCTGATCCCGCCGCTGCGCCGGGTGGTGATGGAGCGTTATTCGGGGCTGATCATCAACCCGCTGTTCCGCCGCAAGCCGCCCGAGGGCGAGTTTCGCCGCCAGTGGGCGTGGCAGGAAGGCGGCGCGTGGGCGTGGTCGAGCCTGCTGATCGCCGCGGGCGTTTTCGGCTGGGTGCCGCTGCGCGCGCTGCTGATCTTTGGCGCGATCGCCGCCGCGACGCTGGTGCTCAACCAGATCCGCACGCTCGTCGCGCATCTTTGGGAGAATGACGGCGATGTGCTGACCGTGACCGGCCAGTTCCTCGACAGCGTCAATGTGCCGCCGCCGGGCCTGCTGCCCGAACTGTGGGCGCCGGTGGGGCTGCGCTATCATGCGCTGCATCATCTGCTGCCTGGCGTCCCCTACCATGCGCTCGCCGAAGCGCACCGCCGGTTGAAGGACGTGCTGCCGACCGATTCGCAATATCATGGCGCGAATTACGACAGCCTGCCGAAGCTGGTGATGAATCTGGTGGCGGGGTCGGCGCGCGGCGCTGCCGCTTAAAACTCGAAGGCTATTCTGAGCGGTCAGGACGAAGGCGAACTTCGCTCGCCCGCCAGTTGTAGACGTTGCCCGCTAAATCGAGCTGGCGCTTCCTCCCGAGAACAAGAAGGCGCTTGGTCAAAGCGCGACCGCCCCAATCTTTATCGTCCAGCCCGGTGGTTGATAGGGCTGTCGACAAAACGAATGCGACTTTTCGCCAGCGTTCATCACAAGCGGCCAAAAGATGCTCGTCGAGTTCGGCGTTGCCCAAAAGCGCTTCTCCCATAGAATATGGGCGGTCGCCCTATTCCTCAGTCCGAATCAAAATCATCTCGCCGATCAGCGCGAACAATATGAATGGTCCCCACGCCGCCAGAAATGGCGAGTAAGCGCCCAGATCGCCCATCGCGAGGGCGAAATTGTCGGCGACGAAATAGGCGAAGCCGAGCCCCATGCCCAGGATCGCGCGGATGAACAGCTTGCCCGATCGCGCCAGCCCGAACGCCGCGACCGCGCCGAGCAGCGGCATCAGGATCGCCGACAGCGGCCCCGAAATCTTGTGCCACAACACGCCCTTCAGCGCGTCGACGGGCCGCCCCGCCGCCTCCAGATCGTCGATCGCCGCCTTCAGCTTCAGGAAGGGCAGCTCGTCGCCGTCGACCTGCGCCAGCGTGAACTGGTCGGGGCGCACATTCTTGGCCGCGACAATAGTGCCGAGCGGTTCGACCGTGCCCGAGCGGCGCAGGAAGCGGGTCGCGCCGGTCAATTCCCAGCCGCCGCCCACGACCGAGCGCGCGCTGTCGGCGGACAGCATCGACGACAGCACGCCGCCGGTGCGTTCGTAGATGGTGACGCCGCGCAGGACGATCGCCGGCCCACCGGTTTCGACCGTCGCCGCATTGATCAGGTCGTCGCCGTCGCGGACCCAGATATTGCTGCGCACGCCATTGTCGGGTGGCACCCTTTTATACTCGACCTTTTGCCAGGCGCTGAGCGCGGCGGTCGACCGGGTGACGATGCGTTCGTTGAAGGCAAAGCTGATCGCGGCGACGAGCAGCGCGGCGAGGAACAAGGGCGCCAGCACCTGGTGCGCCGACATCCCCGACGCCTTCATCGCCACGACTTCGCTGTTCTGGTTGAGCGTGATCAAGGTCAATATGGTGCCGAGCAGCACCGAAAAGGGCAGGAAGGTCTCGATAATCTGCGGCAACCGCATCCCGACGTAGCGCCAGACATCCGCATCGCTGTTGCCCGCGACTGCCAATATCTTGCCGCTTTCGCCGAGCAGGTCGAGCGTCTGCAGGATCAGCACCAGCGCGAACAGGATCGAAAAGGAGCGGACCAGGAACAGGCGTCCGACATAGAGCGCCATCGTGCGCGACGGGAAAAAATGAAGCTGGTGCATATCAGGTCAGGCTTTCCACGCCCCGCGGCTTGCGCTGGAACAGCGTCGCCAGCCCGCGGATCTTTTGCGTCGTCTTGGCCGCGACGCGTTCGAGCGCGCCGATCGGCTGGCCGCCCGGCACATGCGCGACGACATAATACATCCAGATCGCCAGCGCCGCGAACAGCAGGAAGGGCACCCACAGCGCGATCAGCGGGTCGATCACCCCGCGCGCGCCCATATCTTCGGCATATTGGTTGATCTTGTGCTGGGTCACCAGCAGCACGATCGACAGGAACACCCCAAGCGAAGAGGTTGAGCGTTTGGGCGGGATCGCCAGCGCGATCGCGATCAGCGGGATCAGGAACATCGACATCACTTCGACGATGCGGAAATGGAAATTCGCGCGCGATTCGAGCCGCGTCTGCACCGACTGGCTCTCATCCTTGCCGGCGACGAACAGCTCGGGGATGGTCATTTCGCGGTCGGCGCCGCCGCGAGTGCGGAACGCCTCGATCTTGGGCAGCGGGATCGGCAGGTCGTGATTGTCGAAGGTCAGCACCCGCGGCACCGCAAATTTTGGCGATTCGTGGATCAGCACCCCCTGCGACAGGCGCAGGATGATGGTGTCGGGATCGTCGGTGGCGAGGAACTGGCCGCGCGCCGCGGTCGCCGAAACGCGCTGGCCGTCCTTGTTGTCGCCGCGCACGAAAATGCCGCGCAGCGCGCGCCCATCCTCATAGCTTTGCTCGATCCGCAAGGTCATGCGGTCGCCCAATTTGGTGAATTCGCCGACCTTGATCGAGGCGCCGAGCGCGCCCGAGCGCAGCTCGAACTGCAACCCTTCATAGGCGTAGCGCGCGATCGGCTGAATGAAGCCGACGATCGCGAGGTTGAGCGCCGCCAGCGCGATCGCATAGGCGAACGGCACGCGCATCAGGCGCCCGAAACTCATGCCGACACCCTTCAGCACATCGAGCTCGCTAGTCGTCGCGAGCTTGCGAAAGGCCAGCAAAATGCCCAGCATCAACCCAATCGGGATGCCCAGCGACAGATATTCGGGGATCAGGTTGGCGAGCATGCGCCACACGACGCTGACCGGGCCGCCTTCGGTCGCGACGAAGTCGAACAGGCGCAGCATCTTTTCCAGCACCAGCAGCATCGCCGACAGGACCAGCGTACCCAGCATGGGAAAAAAGATGAGACGCGCGATGTAGCGGTCGATGGCAGGCAGCTTATTCAATCTTTCGTCGCCCCATCACCATGATTTGGCCGCAAATGGTTCCGATATGCCGATGCAAGGGCGACAGGAACCCGTGCCGGCAGGTGCATCATGCGTTTGCTGGCGTGGCTATAACCTCTGGAGGTATTGAGGTCATGTCGAAAATTTTTCTCGCCGGGATGCTCGCCGCCGGTGCCGCCGGCGCGCTGATTGCGCCCGTCGCGGCCGAGGGTGCTGCGCTGGGTCCGGCAGCCGCCCTGTGCAACAGCAATGCGACCGCCGTCCAGGTCGACGTCCGCGGTTTCAAGGCGCGCACCGGGACCGTACGGGTCCAGATTTACAGCGCGAACAGCAGCTATCTGGAAAAGCGCAAATGGATCGAGCGGGTCGACGTGCCCGTGTCGCGCGCCGGAACCATGTCGGTCTGCGTCCCGGTCAAGCAGCCGGGCAGCTATGTCGTGTCGGTACGGCATGACATGAACGGCAACGGCAAATCGGACCGCAGCGACGGTGCCGGGCTGTCGGGCAATCCCGACATGAAGGTCAGCGATTTCATCTTCAAGCGGAAGCCGAAATTGGCGACGGTCAGCTTTGCGGTCGGCGGCGCCACCAAGCGCGTCCCGGTCGTGCTGAACTACGTCAACGGCCTGTCGTTCGACCCGGTCGAATAGGGACAATATGGCCAGCGTCGCGCTTCTTTCCAATCCGCGTTCGACGGGCAACCGTGCCCTGTTGCCGCGGGTTCGCGAATATTGCGCGGCGCATCCCGACATCTTTCATTACGAGGTCGAGGACGTCGACCAGATCGGTGAGGCGATCCGTACCATCGCCATGGTATCGCCGCGCGTCGTCGTCATCAACGGTGGCGACGGCACGGTGCAGGCCGCGCTGACCGAACTCTATTCGGGCGGGCATTTCGGCGGCTCGCCGCCGCCGGTCGCGGTGCTGCCGAACGGCAAGACCAATTTGATCGCGCTCGACCTTGGCGCCGAGGGCGATCCGATCAAGGCGTTGCAGCGGGTGATCGAGCTGGTCGAATCGGGTCAGCTCGACGATCATGTGATCCAGCGCCAGCTGATCTCGCTCGACAGCGGCGGCGAAGCGCGCCCGGTGCTCGGCATGTTCCTCGGCGGTGCCTATCTCGCCGACGTCATGCTCTATTGCCGCAATCGCATCTATCCGCTTGGCCTGCCCAACGGCATTTCGCATTTCCTGGCCGCCATCCTCGGCCTGTTCGCGATGATGTTCGGGCTCGGTGGCGGACGGCTGCCGCCCAAGCCCGAGGCGATGACGGTGTCGTTGATCCGTCAGGGCGAGTTCAAGGGCAAATTTTCGCTGCTGATCGTCACGACGCTGGAAAAATTGCTGCTCAGCATGCGCACCACCGACCGCGCCGGCGAAAGCGGCCAGATGAAGCTGCTCGCGGTCGAGCGCGGGCTTGGCGCGCTGGTCCGCATGCTTGGCGCGACCTGGCGCGGCACGCTGGGGCAAAGCCAGCTCGACGGGGTGCATTTTCAGCAGGGCGATGAAATCCGCATCGAGGGCGAGCGGTCGAACGTGATCCTGGACGGCGAGATTTTTCAGGCGAAGTCGGGCAAGCCGATCATCCTGACTTCGACGCAGCCGGTTCCCTTCCTGCGCCTCGCCGCCTGAGCGCTCGCGCGTGTCCGCTTTGACCGACCTGGTTCGCGCCGAATTATCGGTCCCCGTCGACCCGCGCGTCACCGCGATGGCGCAGGCGATCGCCGCGCAATATCCGGGTAGCGCGCGCGCGGTGCTGTTTTACGGCAGCTGCCTGCGTGAGAGCGAGCTCGACGGGCTGATGCTCGATTTCTACCTGATCGTGTCGGATTATGGCGACGCCTATCCCAAACGCTGGTTGGCGGCGGCCAACCGGCTGATCCCGCCCAATGTCTTTCCGTTCCAGCACGGCGGACTGATCGCCAAATATGCGGTGCTCAGCGAGGCCGATTTTCACCGTCTGAATGGCGCCGAGACGCGCAACGTGTCGGTGTGGGCGCGCTTTGCGCAGCCGTCACGGCTGGTGTGGGCGGTCGACGATACGGCGCGGCAGCGTTCGATCGCCGCGGTCGCGCGCGCCGCGCCGACTTTGCTGGCGGCGGCGGGTGCGGTCGATGGCGAACCGCCGCTCGACTGGTGGCGGCGTGCTTTCGCGCTGACTTACTCGGTCGAACTGCGGGCCGAGCGGACGGGCCGCGCGCAATCGGTGGTCGATGCCGACGCCGAACGCTACCAACGCTTCAGCATTCCCGCGATGGCGGCAATCCCGACCGGTGCGCGCGGCGGCGGCTGGCCGCGGCGGCGGCTGGAAGGCAAGGCGCTCAGCATCGCGCGGCTCGCCAAGGCCAGCCTGACCTATGCCGGCGGCATCGATTATCTGGCGTGGAAGATCAATCGCCACGCAGGGACAAAGATCGAGATCAAGCCGTGGCAACGCCGCTGGCCGCTGGTCGCCGCACTGACTTTGGTGCCGCGCCTGATGAAAAGCGGCGCGATCCGGTAAAACGGGATTCGAGATCCCGGCGGAGGCCGGGATCTCGACGTCGATAATCCGCGCACCGGTGAGATTCCGGCTTTCGCCGGAATGACGAAATAGGGTTCAACTCGCCAGCCGCTGTCCCTCGGCCAACCGGGCCTCGCCGCAGCGCCGGATCGCCTGATCGAGCGCGTTGAGGGTGAAGGGTTTGCGCAGCACGTCATGGTCGCCGAAACTCGCGACCTCGCTCGCGTCGCCCGAATAGCCGGTCACGAACAGCACCGACAGTTCGGGCCAGCGCCGCTTGAGCTGCGCCACCAGTTCCGGTCCGGTGAGCACGGGCATCAGCACGTCAGACAAGATGAGGTCGAAACCGCTGCCGTCGGCCAGCCGCCGCTCGACGAGCCGCTCGGCCTCCAGCGGATTGCCGCACGCGACCGCGCTGTGGCCCAGTTCCTCGACCGCATCGACCGTCGCCGCCAGCACGCGCTGGTCGTCCTCGATCACCAGGATGTTCAGCGCTTCGGCCGGCGGGGCGTCGGCGGGGGCGCCGTCGGTTTCGCTCGGCGTCGCGGCAACATCCTGCGGCCGCGCCACCGGCAACAGCATCGCGACGCTGGTGCCTTCGCCTTCGGTCGACGAAATCTGCACCTCGCCGCCCGACTGGCGGCAAAAGGCAAAGACCTGGCTCATCCCCAGCCCGGTTCCCTGACCCGCGGGCTTGGTGGTGTAGAAGGGATCGAACACGCGTTCGAGCACGTCGGGCGCCATGCCGCACCCGGTGTCGATCACCTGCACCGCCAACGCCCGCCCGTCGCCGTCGCCCAGGGTGCGGATGGTCAGCGCGCCATGGCCGTTCATCGCATCGCGCGCGTTGACCGCGAGGTTGAGGAGCGCGTTTTCGAACTGTTGCCGGTCGAGCCAGCAGGCGAGACCGTCGGCATGGAGGTCGAGCGTCAGCGCGATGCGGTCGCCGATCGTCCGTTCGATCAGCTCGGCAAAGCTGGCGATGCAGCCATCGACCGCGGTGATTTCGGGGCGCGCGGGTTCGGCGCGGGCAAAGGTGAGCAACCGCCGCGTCAGGTCGGCGGCGCGGTTGGCGCCGTCGAGCGCGTTGGCGAGGTGGCGTTCGGCCTTTTCGGGGGTACCCGGCAGCCAGCGCTGCGCGAGTTCGAGTCCGCCGACAACGACCGCCAGCATATTGTTGAAATCATGCGCGATGCCGCCGGTCAGCTGACCGACCGCCTCCATCTTCTGCGCCTGGCGGAGCTGCGCCTCGGCCGCCTCGCGCTCGGTCATTTCGCTGCGCAGCGCGATATTCGCCTGTTCGAGTTCGGCGGTGCGCGCTTCGACCGCCTCTTCCAGCTGCATCGCGCGGTCGCTTTCCGCGGCTTGCTCGCGCCGCGCGACGCGGCGCTCGGCTTCGGCGCGGACGAGCGAGAAAGTGGCGCCGATCGCCACCGCCGCGGCGGCGGCGCCGAGCAGCGAAAAGAGCAGGATCGCCTGGTTCAGGCTGGCGCGGTCGGCGGCGGCGACGCGATTGCGCTCGCGCAGCAGCGCGCGTTCGTTGCCGATGATCTCGGTCAACAGCCGGTCGATACGGCCCAGCCCGGCGTCGTGGCCGGCGGCATGATATTTGGAAATCGCCGCGACCGTCTGGCTGTAATTGGCGCTGAGCGCTGCGTCGCCAAGCTGGCTGCCGCGCCGGTCCATCTCTTGCGTCAGGTCGTCGACCAGCTTCGATTGCACCGCATTGTCGCGAACGGTGCGGTCGAGCCGCGTCAGATATTGCCGCGCTAGCCCCCATTGCTGCTGAAAAACGCGGCCATCCTCTTTCTGCAAGCCGACTGCGAAACGCCCCAGCGCCGCTTCGGCGCGCGCCAGCGCGGCGTCGAGCGAGCGGGTCTGCGAAATGACTTCCAGGCTCTGCGTCTGCCATCCGAGCGAGCGGTCATAATTGTCGTTGGCGCGCGCCAGCAACAGGACGAGCGCCGCGACGACGCCGGTCAGCAGCGTCGCCATCCCGATCGTCAGCCAAAAGCGTAACCGCTCCCGCCGCCCGTCGGTTTCCGTATCGCCATCCCTCTCGAACACGCGCCCGTCTTACCGGACAAGCGCCGCGCCGCAAAGCGCCGAAGCCCCGCGTGCCTTAACACCGCATCAACTCGCCCCGAAAAGGAATCCGCTGGTCGGCGGACGGTCTCGGTTCAGCCGATAATGCCGACGCGCTGGCCCGCGCGCTCGAAGCGGCCCAGGATCTCGCCGACTTGCTCGACACTGTGTTCGGCGCACAGCGAACAGCGCAGCAGCGTCATGTTCGCCGGGGTCGCGGGCGGGCGCGCGAGGTTGACGTAAAGCCCTTCCTCCAGCAGCGCTTCCCACATCATCGCGCCGCGCTCAAGGTCGGGCATGATCACCGCAATGATCGCTGACTGCGGCTCGTCGGTGCCGAGCTGGAAACCCAGATCGCGAAGCCCCTTATGGAGTATCTTGGAATTTTCCCACAGATGCGCGCGCTTGTTCGACCCGTGCATCAGCTTGCGGATGCTCGTCGCCGCGGTCGCGACGACGCTCGGCGGCAGCGACGCGGTGAAGACATAAGGACGACAGACGAGCCGCAATATCTCGAACTTCGGATTGTTCGAAACGCAGAACCCGCCCACGGTGCCGACGCTCTTGCTGAAGGTGCCGATGATGAAGTCGACATCGTCCAGCACGCCCTGCGCTTCGGCAACGCCGCGGCCATTTTCGCCGATAAAGCCCATCGAATGCGCCTCGTCGACCAGCACCATCGCGCCGGCTTCCTTCGAGACGCGGATCATCTCTTTCAGCGGCGCGATGTCGCCGAGCATCGAATAGACGCCTTCGAGCACGACCAGCTTGCCCGCTTCGGGCGGCAGGCGCTTCAGCCGCTTTTCGAGCGCGTCGACGTCATTGTGGCGGAAGGCGACGATTTCGGCGTTGCCCATCGCGCAGCCGTCATAGATCGACGCATGGCTGTCGATGTCGAGGATGACATAGTCGCCCTTGCCCGCGATCGTCGAAATGATGCCGAGGTTCGCCTGATAACCCGTTGAAAACACCATGGCATGGTCCATGGCGTAAAATTCCTTGAGCGCGTCCTCGCATTCCTTGTGCCCCTGATAGGTGCCGTTGAGGACGCGGCTGCCGGTGGTGCCGCTGCCGAACTTGGCGAGCGCGTCCTTGCCCGCGGCGATGACATCCTCGTCGAAGGTCATGCCCATATAGTTGTAGGTGCCGAGCAGGATCGTCTCGCGCCCATTGCAGATCGCGACGGTCGGCGAGATCACCTTTTCCATCACCAGATTATAGGGATCGGTGACCCCGGTCGCGAGCAGGGTTTCGCGCTGCTGGATCAGCGGGTCGAATTTCGAAAAGAGGTCGGTCATCGCCCTGTCAGCCCTGCAGCTTCTCTACCGCCGCGACCAGCTGGCCGACGGTCTCGATTTCGGCCTGCATATTCATGCTGATGATGATGTCGAACGTGTCTTCGACCTCGGCGACGAAATCCATTACCGTCAGGCTGTCCCATTCGAGGTCGCCGGCAAAGGTCGTGGCGTCGGTCAGCTCGACGCTCTTTTTGTTGAAGGGCGCGATCAGGCCGTAAATCTGGTCGGTCAGGGCGGTGCTCATGTGGTGCGTCCCATAAAGGAATAAGATTGCGCGCGGGAATGCCGCGCTCCTGTCCGATTGGCAAGTGAATGCGGCGGGAACAGGGCAGCATCTTGCCGCCCCCGGCACTTCATGGCATCCCTGTGGCGGGTCGCCAGCAGGGGCAGCTTGGCATGGACAGCGCAGATTCAAAGACATCGCAGGGCCGGCCGGCGATTTCCTTTCCGTCGAACGCGGTGCACCTGGTCCGCACCAACCAGCAGATTACGATGCAATTGTCGCAGATGGCCGATCAAAAGGCGTCGATCCTGATGGGCGCGACCTTTGTGGTCTTCACGCTCGCGATCGGACAGGCGCGCTCGGGCGGCGGGGCACTGGCAGTGCCGCTCGCGATCCTCGCGACCTTTTCCTTCCTGTCGGCGCTGCTCGCGGTGTCGGCAGTGCTGCCGCGTGTCGGCAAGGCGCCGCCGATCGTTTATCGCGACGGCAAGGACCACAGCAACATCCTGTTCTTCGGCCGCTTTGCCCAGATGGAGGAGGATGAGTTCATCGACGCGGTGAAAGCGCGGCTACGGACCGAGGAAGATCTGTACGAAGTGATGCTGCGCGACACCTATCAGAACGGCATCGTCCTCGCGCGGCGCAAATATCGTTATCTGGCCTATGCGTATCGCCTGTTCGTCGTCGGGCTGACGCTGACCTTTGGGGCGTTTGCGTTCGAGATGGCGTCGATGTGGGCCTGAATCCCTCCCCCTGGATGGGGGAGGCAGCGAGACTTGCCAGCTTGCTGGCTTAGTCGCAGCGGAGGGGGTGCGCTCGCGGCCTGAAACGATGGTGCAAGGACGCACCGTCACCCCCATCCAACTTCGCCTAGCCACATTCGTGGCAAGGCTTCGTATCCTTCCCCCATCAAGGGGGAAGGGCGATTCTGTTGCCTTTTTGCCACCCCGGCCATCGAAAATCCCCCCGATAGTCGCCCCGGATTGAACCGCCGCGCCGCCGCGCCTATCCGGGCCGGCTATGTTGCAACAGGCCACGCCTTTGACCGCGGAAACGCCGCGGGGTCTTCGCCAGGAGTTCCGGGCGACGCTGGCGCTGGCCTTGCCGCTGGCCGCGGCAAACCTGCTCCAGATGCTAGTCCACGCGATCGACGTCATCTTCGTGGCGCGGCTCGGCGATGCGGCGCTCGCCGCCTCGTCGCTCGGCGTGTCGATCTTTGGCCTGCTACTGTGGACCGGCAGCGGGCTGGTCGGCGCCGCCGCGCCGCTGATCGCTGCCGAGCTTGGCCGCCGCAAGCATACGGTGCGTGAAGTGCGGCGCACGGTGCGCATGGCGCTCTGGCTCAGCGCCTTGGTGTCGCTCGTCTTCATGGGCATCTGCGCCGCGGGCGGGCCGATCATGACCCTGACCGGACAGCCCGCCGAAACCTCGGCGCGCGCGGCCGGTTTCCTGCTGATCCTGATGTGGGGCATGTTCCCGATGATCGCGGCGGCGGTGCTGCGGATCTTCGTCTCGGCGCTCGGGCGCCCGACGATCGCGACCGCGATCACCTTTGGCGCGCTTGGGGCCAATGCGCTCGGCAACTGGGCGCTGGTGTTCGGCAATCTCGGCATGCCCGCGCTCGGGCTGCACGGCTCGGCAATCTCCAGCGTGTTGACCAGCGTGCTGATGCTTGCCGCCTATGTCGTCGTCATCCAGTCCGACCGGCGGCTGCGGCGTTATCATCTGTTCGGCAACTGGTGGCGCAGCGAGTGGACGCGCTTTTTCGACATGCTGCGCATCGGCACCCCGATCAGCCTGACCATTTTGGCCGAGGCCGGGCTGTTCACTGGCGCGGCGTTCCTGATGGGCCGGATCGGCGAGGCCGAACTCGCGGGCCACACGATCGCGCTCCAGGTCGCGGCGCTCGCCTTCCAGATCCCGTTCGGGGTGGCGCAGGCGGCGACGATCCGCGTCGGGCTGGCCTATGGTGCGCGCGACCACCGCGGCATCGCGCAGGCGGGGCAGGCGTCGCTGGTGCTCGGCATCGGCTTCATGGCGTTCACTGCGCTGCTGATGTGGCTGTTCCCGACGCTGGTGCTGTCGATCTATGTCGATGTCGATGCGGCGCGCAACGCGGCGCTGGTCGGTTTCGCCATGCAGTTTCTGGTCGTCGCCGCGGCGTTCCAGCTGTTCGACGGCGCGCAGGCGGTTGCTGCCGGGGTGCTGCGCGGGCTTCAGGATACGCGTACCCCGATGATCATCGCGATCTGCGGTTACTGGATCGCGGGCTATGGCACCGCCATCTACCTCGGCTTCTGGACCTCGCTCGCCGGGGTCGGGGTGTGGATCGGGCTGGCGGTGGGGCTGATCGTCGTGTCGGCGGTGCTGCTCATGCGCTGGCGGATGCGCGCCCGTCTTGGCCTGCTCCCGGCCTGACGCAAAAAACTTGGACTGCGGCGCTTGACGCCTATCGGACTCCCACCCATATGGCCGTCTGTTAGCACTCGCACCCCGTGAGTGCTAAATGACATCCATTGCATTTCTGGAGGGATATCCATGCAATTTCGTCCGCTGCACGACCGCGTGCTGGTTCGCCGTATCGAAGCCGAAGAAAAAACGGCTGGCGGCATCATCATTCCCGACACCGCCAAGGAAAAGCCGCAGGAAGGCGAAGTCGTCTCCGTCGGTTCGGGCACCCGCGCCGACGATGGCAAGGTGACCCCGCTCGACGTCAAGGCGGGTGACCGCATCCTGTTCGGCAAATGGTCGGGCACCGAAGTCAAGGTCGACGGCGAAGAGCTGCTGATCATGAAGGAATCGGACATCCTCGGCGTTATCGCCTGAGCTTGTTTGTCGATTTGCGAATGAAGTTGCGCAGTTTTCTGCGCCTTTGAAAGGAATAGCCCCATGGCTGCAAAAGACGTAAAATTTAGCCGCGACGCGCGCGAACGCATCCTGCGCGGTGTCGACATCCTCGCCGACGCGGTGAAGGTCACCCTCGGTCCCAAGGGCCGCAACGTCGTGATCGACAAGAGCTTCGGCGCCCCCCGCATCACCAAGGACGGCGTCACCGTCGCCAAGGAAATCGAACTCAAGGACAAGTTCGAAAACATGGGCGCGCAGATGGTCCGCGAAGTCGCTTCGAAGACCAACGATCTTGCCGGTGACGGTACCACCACCGCGACTGTGCTGGCGCAGGCGATCGTCCGCGAAGGCATGAAGTCGGTTGCTGCCGGCATGAACCCGATGGACCTGAAGCGCGGCATCGACCTGGCGGTCACCCGCGTCGTCGACACCATCAAGGCGCAGTCGAAGGCCGTTTCGGGCACCGCCGAAATCGCCCAGGTCGGTATCATTTCGGCCAATGGCGACACCATCGTCGGCGAAAAGATCGCCGAAGCGATGGATAAGGTCGGCAAGGAAGGCGTGATCACCGTCGAAGAAGCCAAGGGTCTCGATTTCGAGCTCGACGTCGTCGAGGGCATGCAGTTCGACCGCGGTTACCTGTCGCCTTACTTCATCACCAACCCGGAAAAGATGCTCGTCGAGCTGGCCGATCCGTACATCCTGATCTTCGAAAAGAAGCTGTCGAACCTCCAGTCGATGCTGCCGATCCTCGAAGCCGTGGTGCAGTCGGGCCGTCCGCTGCTGATCATCGCCGAAGACATCGAAGGCGAAGCGCTCGCGACGCTGGTGGTCAACCGCCTGCGCGGCGGCCTGAAGGTCGCGGCCGTCAAGGCACCGGGCTTCGGCGATCGCCGCAAGGCGATGCTGCAGGACATCGCGATCCTGACCAACGGTGAAATGATCAGCGAAGACCTGGGCATCAAGCTGGAAAGCGTCACGCTGAACATGCTGGGTCAGGCCAAGCGCGTCACCATCGACAAGGACAACACCACGATTGTCGACGGTGCCGGCGATGCCGACACGATCAAGGGCCGCGTCGAACAGATCCGCGCCCAGATCGAAACGACCACGTCGGATTACGACAAGGAAAAGCTGCAGGAACGTCTGGCGAAGCTCGCCGGCGGCGTTGCGGTGATCAAGGTCGGCGGCGCTTCGGAAGTCGAAGTGAAGGAACGCAAGGATCGCGTCGATGACGCGCTGCACGCGACCCGCGCTGCGGTCGAAGAAGGCATCGTCCCCGGCGGCGGTACCGCGCTGCTCTATGCCACCAAGGCATTGGACGGCCTGACCGGCGTCAACGAAGACCAGACCCGCGGCATCGACATCATCCGTCGCGCGCTGCAGGCTCCGGTTCGCCAGATCGCCGAAAACGCGGGCTTCGACGGCGCGGTTGTTGCCGGCAAGCTGTTCGACCAGAACGACGCCAACTTCGGCTTCAACGCCTCGACCGACGTCTATGAAGACCTGGTCAAGGCGGGTGTCATCGACCCGACCAAGGTTGTGCGCACCGCGCTGCAGGATGCGGCCTCGGTCGCCGGCCTGCTGATCACCACCGAAGCCGGCATCGCCGAAACGCCCGACGACAAGCCCGCCATGCCCATGGGCGGCGGCGGCATGGGTGGCATGGGCGGCATGGACTTCTAAGTCCGAACCGTTCGGCACTCAGCCAATGAAAAGAGGGCCGGGGGAGCAATCCTCCGGCCCATTTTCGTTGCACTTCACCTCCCGTCACCCCGGACTTGATCCGGGGCCCCGCTTGCCACCGTCGCTGAGCTGGACCCCGGGTCAAGCCCGGGGTGACGAAAGTGGGGAGGGACATTGCCAGTTCACCTTGCGCCGCATAGCTTGGGCCGCATGAGCCTGCTCCTCGCCCTCGCCATGATCGCCGACCCGGCCCAGCCGATCGAGCGCTGCGGTTACCGCATCGTCCAGAGCTACCCCCACGACAGGACGTCGTTCACCCAGGGCCTGTTCTGGGAAAACGGCCACCTCTACGAAGCCACCGGCCAATACGGTCGCTCGCGCGTCGCGCGGCTCGACCTCAAGACCGGCAAGGCGCTCGCCCAGACCAGGCTGCCCGCCGACCAGTTCGGCGAGGGCATCACCCGCTGGCGCGACCAGATCATCGGAGTCACCTGGCAGGGCGGGGTGGGCAATCGCTGGCGGATCAAGGATCTGAAGCCCGTCGGCAATTTCAAATATGCCGGCGAAGGCTGGGGCGTGACCATGGTCGGCGACGCACTGGTGCTGAGCGACGGCACGTCGCAGCTGCGCTTCTTCGATCCCGCGACGATGACCGAGCAGAAGCGCGTCACGGTGCGCTTCGGCAGCCGCCCGCTGGCGATGCTCAACGAGCTTGAGACGATCGACGGCGAAATCTGGGCCAATGTCTGGATGACCGACATGATCGTGCGGATCGACCCCGTCAGCGGCGCCATCACATCCTGGATCGACCTGTCGGGGCTGAAACAAGAGGCCGGGGTGCGGGGCAGCGACAGCGTCCTCAACGGCATCGCCTGGGACGCGAAGCAGAAGCGCCTGTTCGTCACCGGCAAATATTGGCCGAAGCTTTACGAAATCGCGCTTGCCGACTGCCGCTAGCCGCCCAGCGCCGCCGCCAGCCGCGCCGCGGCGGCATCATAGACACGTGCCTTCAATCCCGCGGTGATCGCCGTCGGCGTGCGGTCGGGGTGGCCGCCGGCATAGGGCGGGGCGGGGTCATATTCGATCGCGAGCTGGATCGCCTGCGCCACCGCATCGCCGTGCAGTCGGCCGATCAGCGTCAGCGCGAAATCGAGCCCCGACGTCACCCCGCCGCTGGTGACGACATTGCCATCTTCGACGATCCGCGCGTTCACCGGTTCGGCGCCGACCAGCGGCAGCAGATGGGCATAGGCCCAATGCGTCGTGGCGCGCTTGCCGGACAGCAGCCCGGCGCGGCCGAGCAGGAAGGCGCCGGTGCACACGCTGGTCACCCACCGCGCGCCCGCCGCCTGGCGGGCGATGAAATCGATCGTCGCGGGATCGTTCAGCGCCTCGGCGACGCCGTGTCCGCCGGGGACGCACAAGATGTCGGCTTGCGGACAGCTTGCGAAATCGTCGGTCGGCAGGATCGCAAAGCCGCTGTCGGTGGCGATCGCATCGCGGCGGGCGGCGGCGCCGACCAGACGCGCGCCGGGCATCCGGCACAGCGCCTGCGCGGGCGCGGTGAAATCGAGCTGGGTGATGCCCGGAAACAGCAGGAAGACGACGGTGGTCGGAGCGGGGGCGGCAGGTGTGTCGGTCATGCGGATGTCCTTGCGCTGGCGATGGATCACCCAGGCGCGCGGCTCGACATGGCAACTTGGCCAACCCCGCTTCCCGATGGGTCTCCATCTTCAGCGCCAGTCGCGGGGCGGTTCCCGTCTAACCCCGCGGCGCGCCAAGGGAAAGCCGCTATTTGTCCGCCGCCTCGCGCCCGTCGGTCGCGGTTTCCGCGTCGGCGGCGGACGCGGCGTCACGGCTTTCGAGCATTTCGGCGGCATCGTCGAGGGCCTTTGCCTCGCTGACCGTTACTCCGCCGGGGCCGGGTTCGTTATCGGTGCGGCTGCATCCCGCGGCCAGCAGCAGCGCCGCCGCCGCGATCGGGATGGTTGCCGGATATTGGCGGCTCACAGGACATCTCCCACGCAAAAGGGCTCCATCCGCGTTGGATGGAGCCCCTTCATAGTCGCACGCTCAGACGCGCGCCAACGACTTACTGCTTGTCGTTGGCTTCGGCCTTGGCGGTTTCTTCTTCGATCTTGTCGCCTGCGGCAGCGGCAGCGTCACCGGCAGCGTTCACGGTGCCTTCGACGGCGTTGCCGGCGTCGTCGGCAGCGGCAGCGGTTGCTTCGGCGGCGTCGGCCGCACCTTCGGCAACGGCGTCGCCAGCGGCGGCGGCATCGTCAGCAACGGCGGCGCCGGCTTCCGAGGTTTCTTCCTGGGCCTTTTCCGAGCAGGCGGTCAGGCTGAAGGCCGCGGCGGCCATCGAAGCGATGAGGATCTTGCGCATGGGTAATTCCTTTCGAATGCAATGACCGGGTGACCGGCCATGGATGCAGAGGGTTAGCGAGGGTTCAGGGGCTTGGCAATCAATAGCTTTTGCCCTCGTTTGGGACGCTGTCCGCGCCCAAATAGACAAGGGGGCCGCCGGTGAACCGACGACCCCCGTTGTTTTTTCGGCCGAAGCGGCCCGAAAGAAGCTTACTTCTTGGCTTCTTCCATCGCGCCCTTGGCAGCGTCGGTCGCTTCCTTGGCGGCGTCGGCAGCTTCGGTCGCCTTGTCGGCGGCAGCGGCGGTGTCGCCAGCAGCAGCGGCGTCGGCCGCACCTTCGGCGGCAGCGCCGGCGGTGGCAGCAGCGTCGGCAGCGCCTTCGGCGGCTTCCATCGCACCGTCAGCAGCGCCTTCGACGGTCGCTGCTGCGTCTTCGGTGGCGGCTGCGGTGTCGTCGGCAGCCTTTTCACCGCAAGCAGCGAGGCCCAGCGAGGCGGCGAGAACGAGCGACAGAGTGATCGATTTTTTCATGTGGGAAACCCCTCTCGGTTTGAACTGATCGACCGGCACAGGAACAGATCGATCCCGAAATATGCCAATCACGCGCAGAATTACTCGCTCGCCAAATGGCGCGCAACGCCCTTTTTGCGCGCGCCCACCGGTTTCGTCGCAAATGTGTTTCGGCGCGATCCCGCACGGCGGAAATAGGGGTGCGCGGCTTGGTTGACCAGATATAAAGAAAGCTTTATATGTATTGTCATGAGCGAACTGATCGACATCTTTAGGGCCCTGGCCGACCCGACGCGGTTGCGAGTCGTGGCGTTGCTGCGCGAGATGGAGCTGGCGATCGGCGAACTCGCGGTGGTGCTCGACCAGAGCCAGCCGCGGGTGTCGCGCCATGTCCGGATCCTGGTCGAGGCGGGCATCGTCGAGCGGCGGCGTGAAGGCAGCTGGGTCTTTCTGCGGATCGCCAAAGGCGGACCGATCGCGGAGATCATCGGACAGGCAGAAAAATGGCCATTTTCGGCGCGCGAGGCGCTGGTCATCGCGCATGACGCACGACGGCTGGCGGCGGTGCGCGACGAACGCGTCGCGGTCGCCGAGCGCTATTTTGCAGAACATGCCGCCGAATGGGACGCGATCCGCTCGCGCCACGTCGCCGAAAGCGAGGTCGAGGCGGCGATGCTGGCGATGATGCACAACCGCCGGTTGGGACATTTGCTCGACATTGGCACCGGCACCGGCCGGATGGCGGAAATTTTCGCGCCGACCGCGCGCCGGATCACCGCGCTCGATCGCAGCCCCGAAATGCTGCGCATCGCGCGCGCCAAGCTGGCGGGGCAGGCGATCCCGGTCGATCTGGTGCAGGGCGATTTCCTGAACCTGCCGGTCGGCGACGCCAGCGTCGACAGCATCGTCATCCACCAGGCGCTGCACTTTGCGCACGAACCCGATCGGGTGATTGCCGAGGCAAGCCGGGTGCTGCGCGGCGGCGGCCATTTGCTGGTCGTCGATTTTGCGCCGCACGAGGATGAAGACTTGCGCAACCTGGCGGCGCACGCGCGCCTCGGCTTTTCGGACGCGCAGATCCGCGGCTGGTTCGCTTCGGCAGGACTGCTGCTGGAAAATACCCAAACGCTCGAAGGCGGCGAACTGGCAGTCAAGCTCTGGCTCGGCCGCCGTCGCAGCGACGAAGATCAACCGCCGATCGCCCAGGATGGCGACGGTCAGCAAAAAAGGCTCGCGGCATGACGTCGAACTTGAATTCGCTCGCGGAAGCGCGCCGCGCTGCGGCGTCGCCGCTGTTCGCCAATCTGGACGGCGACATCGGCGTCAGCTTCGAATTTTTCCCGCCCAAGACCGAGAAGATGGAAGCGCAGCTGTGGGACACGTTCCGCACCCTCGAGCCGCTGGGCCCGAGCTTTGTGTCGGTCACTTATGGCGCGGGCGGATCGACGCGCGAGCGCACTCATGCGACCGTCGCGCGCATCGCGGCGGAAAGCGCGGTGCCGCCCGCGGCGCACCTGACCTGCGTCGAGGCGTCGCGCGCCGAGATCGACGAGGTAGCCGAGGCCTATTGGCAGGCCGGAGTGCGGCACATTGTCGCGCTGCGCGGCGACGTGCCGGGTGGGGCGCCCTATCGCGCGCATCCCAACGGCTATGCCAACGCGATCGAGCTGGTCGCGGGACTGAAGGCGATCGCGCCCTTCGACATTTCGGTTGCCGCTTACCCGGAGGTCCA
This sequence comes from Sphingopyxis sp., assembly GCF_051861155.1. Taxonomy (GTDB): domain Bacteria; phylum Pseudomonadota; class Alphaproteobacteria; order Sphingomonadales; family Sphingomonadaceae; genus Sphingopyxis. The sequence continues at coordinate 295,079 of NZ_JBHYDE010000005.1, forward strand.
CCCCGACGCCGACTGCGCCGAGTCCGATCTCGATAACCTCAAGCGCAAACTCGATGCGGGCGCGACGCGGGCGATCACGCAATTCTTCTTTTCGCCCGACAGCTTCCTACGCTTTCGCGATGCGGCGGCGGCCGCGGGAATCGACGCGCCGATCATCCCGGGCATCCTCCCCGTGTCGAATGTGTCGCAGACGCGGCGCATGGCCGACATGTGCGGCACTGCGATCCCCGCTTGGATGATCTCGTTGTTCGAGGGGCTCGACGATCTGCCTGCGGCGCGCCAGCTCGTCGCTGCGACGATCGCTGCCGAAATGTGCCGCCGCCTTTACGCGGGCGGGGTGCGCGATTTCCATTTCTATACGCTCAACCGCGCCGAACTCAGCTATGCCATTTGCCATCTGCTCGGCCTGCGCCCCACCCCGACCGCAAAGGATCAGGCAGCATGAGCGCCAATTCGAAAATGGGGGCACGCGAAGCGCTGCAAGCGGCGGCGACGACCCGTATCCTGCTCACCGACGGCGGTTGGGGAACGCAGATCCAGGACCGCAAGCTGGTCGAGGCCGATTATGCCGGCAATCTGGGGCTGACGCATGATCAGAAGGGCAATAACGACATCCTCGCGCTGACGCGTCCGGACATCGTCTCCGCGATCGGCGAGGCCTATCTGGCGGCGGGGTCCGACATCGTGTCGACCAATACGTTCAGCACCAACCGAATCAGCCAGGCCGATTATGGCGCCGAACATCTGGTCGCCGACATCAATCGCGAAAGCGCGCGGCTGGGGCGCGCGGCGGCCGACAAATATGAAGCGATCGACGGTCGCCGCCGCTTCATCGCGGGCGCGGTCGGCCCGACGAACAAGACCTTGTCGTTGTCGCCCGACGTCAACAACCCCGGATACCGCGAGATCGATTTCGACGAGCTGAAGGACGTCTATCTCGACCAGGTGATCGCGCTGGCCGAGGGCGGCGCCGATTTCATCCTGATCGAGACGATCTTCGACACGCTCAACGCCAAGGCGGGCATCGCCGCGACGCTGGAGGCCGAGGCGAAGGTCGGACGCGAACTGCCGCTGATGATTTCGATGACCTTGACTGACCTCTCGGGCCGCAACCTGTCGGGGCACACGGTCGAGGCGTTCTGGTATGCGGTGCGCCATGCGAAGCCCTTGACGATCGGGCTCAACTGCTCGTTCGGCGCCGCGCAGCTGCGTCCGCATGTGAAAGTGCTGTCCGAGATCGCCGATGCGCTGGTGATGGTCTATCCCAACGCCGGCCTCCCCAACGAACTCGGCGAATATGACGAACTGCCCGAGACCACCGCAGAGCTGGTGCGCGAATGGGCCGATCATGGCCAGGTCAATATCCTGGGCGGCTGCTGCGGATCGACGCCGGCGCATATCGCCGCGATGGCGAAAGCCGTCGCGGGATTGCCCGCCAGGCAGATCCCCGAGGTGCCGGTGCGGACGCGGCTCGCCGGGCTGGAGCCGTTCACAATGGCGGCGTGATTCTAACCCCTCCCCTTCAGGGGAGGGGCAGCGAGACTTGCCAGCTTGCTGGCTAGTCGCAGCGGGGTGGGCCAAGCGGCGTCGCCCTATGCTGCGACCCCCACCCCAACCCCTCCCCTGAAGGGGAGGGGCTTGAAAGCATAAGATGACCGAAACCACCGCCTCCGCCACCAACTTCGTCAACATCGGCGAGCGCACCAACGTCACCGGTTCCGCGGCGTTCAAGAAGCTGATCCTCGCTGACGATTATACCGCGGCGGTCGAGGTCGCGCGCCAGCAGGTCGAGAATGGCGCGCAGGTCATCGACGTCAACATGGACGAAGGCCTGCTCGACGCCGAATATGCGATGACGACTTTCCTCAAGCTCATCGCCGCCGAACCCGACATCGCTCGGGTGCCGGTGATGATCGACAGCTCGAAATGGGATGTCATCGAGGCGGGGCTGAAATGCGTCCCCGGCAAACCGATCGTCAATTCGATCAGCATGAAGGAAGGCGAGGAGCCTTTCCTCGAACACGCCCGCAAGTGCATGGCCTATGGTGCGGCCGTCGTCGTGATGGCGTTCGACGAGGTCGGGCAGGCCGACACGATGGAACGCAAGATCGAGATTTGCGAGCGCGCGTACAAGCTGCTGACCGGCATCGGCTTTCCGCCCGAGGACATCATCTTCGACCCCAATGTCTTCGCGGTCGCGACGGGACTGGAAGAGCATGACAATTATGCGGTCGATTTCATCGAGGCCGTGAAGGTGATCCGGGTGCGCTGTCCGCACGTCCATTTCTCGGGCGGGCTGTCGAACCTGTCGTTCGGCTTTCGCGGTAACGAGACGGTGCGCCGTGCGATGCACAGCGTGTTCCTCTATCATGCGATCCCCGCCGGGCTCGACATGGCGATCGTCAATGCGGGGCAGCTCGACGTGTACGACACGATCGACCCCGAATTGCGGCAGGCGGTCGAGGATGTCGTGCTCAACCGCAAGGTCGAGGGCGAAGCGGCATCGCCCACCGAACGGCTGATCGCGCTCGCCGAACGCTATAAGGGTAGCAACCCGGCGCAGGAAAAGGCCGCAGAGGAATGGCGCGGCTGGGACGTCGCGAAGCGGCTCGAACATGCGCTTGTCAAGGGCATCGACGCCTATGTCGTCGACGATACCGAAGAGATGCGGCAGCTGATGCCGCGCCCGATCGAGGTGATCGAAGGACCGCTGATGGACGGCATGAACGTCGTCGGCGACCTGTTCGGATCGGGCAAGATGTTCCTCCCGCAGGTCGTCAAATCGGCGCGCGTGATGAAGAAGGCGGTGGCGCATCTGCTGCCCTTCATCGAGGCATCGAAGGAACCCGGCGCGAAGGGCAAGGGCAAGGTGGTGATGGCGACCGTCAAGGGCGACGTCCACGACATCGGCAAGAATATCGTCGGTGTCGTGCTGCAATGTAATGGCTTCGAGATCGTCGACCTGGGCGTGATGGTGCCTTGGTCGAAGATCCTTGACGCGGCGAACGAGAATGACGCCGACATGATCGGCCTGTCGGGCCTGATCACCCCCTCGCTCGACGAGATGGTGACGGTCGCCGAGGAAATGCAGCGCGCGGGGATGACGATGCCGCTGCTGATCGGCGGCGCGACGACGTCGAAGGTCCACACCGCGCTGCGCATCGACCCCGCCTATCAGGGGCCGGTACTCCACGTCCTCGACGCCAGCCGCGCGGTCGGCGTGGCGACGGCGCTGGTCAGCGACACCGGGCGCGACACCTATGTCCAAGGATATAAGGACGATTACGCCCATATCCGCGACGTGCGCGCGGGCAAGGGACAAAGTGTCCTCCACACCCTCGACGAAGCGCGCGCCAATTATTATGACGCCTATCTCAGCGACAAGCCCGCGCCGCCGCTGCAACCCGGGCTGCACCGCTTCGACGACTGGTCGCTCGCCGATTTGCGCGAGTGCATCGACTGGACGCCCTTCTTCCGCGCGTGGGAATTGCACGGCACCTATCCGTCAATCCTCGACGATGACGTCGTCGGCGAAACGGCGCGTGCGCTCAAGGCCGATGCGGACGCGATGCTCGACACGCTGATTGCCGAGAAATGGCTGACCGCACGCGGCGTCTGCGCCTTCTGGCCCTGCGCACGCGACGGCGACGATGTGACGATCCACCTCACCGAAGAGGAACGCCATGTGACGCTCCCCTTCCTGCGCCAGCAGATCAAGAAAAGCCGCGACCGCGCCAATATGTGCCTCGCCGACTTCATCGACCCAGCGGGTGACTGGATGGGCGGCTTCGCGGTCGGAATCCACGGTATCGAGCCGCATTCGGAACGCTTCCGCGCCGACAAGGATGATTATTCCGACATCCTGCTGAAGGCGCTGGCCGACCGCTTCGCCGAGGCCTTCGCCGAACGGCTGCACCAGCATGTTCGCACCACCCTGTGGGGCTATGCGCCCGGCGAACAGCTGACCAATGAAGCGCTGATCAAGGAAGAATATCGCGGTATCCGACCCGCCCCCGGCTATCCCGCCTGTCCCGACCATAGCCTGAAGCCGATCCTGTTCGATCTGCTGGCTGCAGGTGACAATGCCGGGCTCGTGCTGACCGAAAGCTTTGCGATGCTGCCGACAGCGGCGGTCAGCGGCTTCTATTTCGGGCATCCCGAAAGCCAGTATTTCGGCGTCGCGCGGATCGGCAGCGATCAGCTGGAGGATTATGCGCGGCGGCGCGGGGTCGATCTGGAAACCGCGACGCGCTGGCTGCGGCCCAATCTCGATTAATCTCGTGACGCGCGCCTGTCCGACAACGGGACGCGCCGTCGGTTAACCGCCTTCGCGAACGACTGGCGGCGCAAAACGCGCTATAAGGCTTTCATGGTAAAGTCTCTTTTCCGCCGGCCCATGTTGCCGCTGCTCGCCCTTCCGCTGCTGTTCGCCCCGGCCCCGCTGCCCGCGCAGACCGGCGGCGCGCCCTACAGCGTCGATGGCCGCGGCTTCGGGCGGTTGCAGGATGCAGTCGATGCGATCGGCGAGGGCGAGGGGACGATCCGCATCGCGCCGGGCTATCACCGCGACTGCGCGGTACAGACCGCCGGCCGCATCGCCTTTGTCGCGGTGGAACCGGGCCGCGCGATCTTCGACGGGGTGGCGTGCGAGGGCAAGGCGGCGCTGGTGCTGCGCGGTGCGGGCGCGCGCGTCGACGGGCTGGTGTTCCAGAATATGCGCGTTCCCGACGGCAATGGCGCGGGCATTCGCCTCGAAACCAGTGACCTCGACGTCGTCAACAGCCTGTTCCGCGCCAGCGAGGAAGGCATATTGACCGCCGACGACCCCGACGCATCGCTGACGATCGACCGCTCGACCTTCTCGCGCCTCGGCCGCTGCGATCGCGGGCTCAGCTGTGCGCACAGCGTTTACACCGGCATTTACGGCAAGGTCGTCGTCACCCGCACCCGGTTCGAAAAGGGCAGCGGCGGCCATTATCTGAAAACACGCGCGATCGCGGTCGACATCAACGACAATAGTTTCGACGACACCCAAGGGACAGGCACCAATTATATGATCGATCTGCCGTCCGGGTCAGTGGGGCGGATCGCGAACAATCTGTTCGTGCAGGGGCGCGACAAGGAAAATTATTCGGCGCTGATCGCGGTCGCCGCCGAGGAACGCAAGAACCCGTCGCGCGGCCTGTCAATCGTCGGCAACCGCGCCAGCCTGCCCGCGGGGATAGATCGCAAGTCGGTGTTCGTTGCCGATTGGAGCGGCGAAGCGCTGGCGATCGGGGCGAACGAGCTGGGCGCGGGATTGATGCGGTTCGAGAAACGGTAAGCAGACCCCAAAACCCGTTGGTTTCGAGCGAAGTCGAGACACGCGAGGCCATGCACGACGTCACCGTGTCTCGACTTCGCTCGACACAAACGGACTATGGGTAGGGTTCAAGCCTCGCCCCGCGTTTCGATCAGCGATGCCGCCAGCGCCTCGGCGGGCGATTTGCCGCCCCACAGCACGAACTGGAACACCGGGTAAAAGCGCTCGCATTCGTCGATCGCGCTTTCGATCAGCGTTTCGGTCATGTCGAGCGCCAGCGACGCATCGCTGCCCAGCAACATCCCGTGGCGGAACAGGATCGTCCCGCTGTTCGACCACAGCTCGAAATGACCCAGCCACAATTGCTCGTTGATCAGCGCCAGTGCCTCGTGCGCGACGGCGCGTTTTTCCTCGACGACGCGGATGTCGGGAAAGGCGAGCAACTGGATGACGCCGTCGTCGGCGCGCCACACGGCGCGAAGTTCATAGGCGGTCCAGCTGCCCTGTGCGGTCGCGACAATCTCGTCCTCGCCGACCATTTCGTGCGGCCAGTCGTGCGCGGCGAAATAGGATGCCAGCATGTCCATCGGGGCGGCGTCCTGGCCGTCTTCGTCGTCGTAAATATCGTCGCTCATCGGGGCGCTTTAGCGGCTGTTCGGCCGGGTGGCGAGTCTGGACCGCTCACCAATGGGCCGTCACCCCGGCGAAAGCCGGGGTCTCGCCGGTGCGTCAGGATGCTCGGTCGAGATCCCGGCCTGTGCCGGGATGACGAAATCAGGATTTGGGCTTTTGCACCGGTTTTGCAGCGGCAGGCTGCGCAGCAGCGGGCTTCGCAGCCGCTTTCGGCGCCGCCGCGGGCTTCGCCGCGCCTTCCAGCTTGTCGAGCCGCGCTTTCAGCGCTTCGGTCTCGGCGCGCGCGGTGGCGGCCATTTGCTTCACGGCTTCGAATTCTTCGCGGCTGACGAAATCCATCCGGCCGACCCATTCCTTGGCGCGTTCGCGCATCGCAGCTTCGGCTTCGCGGCCGGCACCGGCCACGGTGCCCGCGACGCCGTTCACCATCTTGGCCAGATCGTCGAAAAAGCGGTTCTCGCTCTGCATGTCTTACTTCCTTCGTCGGGATGCGTCCCTTGCCGTCACCCTATCTGGGTGCTGGCGGCGGCGGGGACAAGGGTTTCGGCGTCGGGATTGCGCTGGTCGATCTGGAAATTCAGGATCGCGGCGAAGCTGAGCCAGACCATATAGGGGACAAGCAGCCACGCGGCGGCCTTGCGGATCGGGGCAAAGGCAAAGGTGGTGGCGATCGTCACCATCAGGATAAAAATGATCAGATAAAGCGCGATCGTCACCTGATATTGGCCGAAAAACAGCGGCGACCAGGCGAAATTGGCGAGCAACTGGACAAAGAACAGCAGCAGCGCAAAGCCGCGTCCTTTCGCCCCGCGCGCATGCAGGATCATCGCCAGCGACAGGCCGAGCATGATGTAGAGGATCGGCCACACCACGCCGAACACCCAGCCGGGCGGGGTGATCGCGGGCAGGTCGAGCGCCGCGAACCAGCGATTGCCATAACCGCTGTTCGACAGCACGCCCATCAGCGTGCCGATCAGGACGATCGCGGGAACGGTAACCAGCGCCCAGCGTAGATACGACATGCGAAGCTGGCCCGGCGTAGCGATCTCGGTCATGCACATGGTCCTTTGCGCGGGAATCGATTGATGTCGGGTGTTGCGGCGAGCGGCGCTGGCGTCAAGCGGCAGCTTTGATGGCGGCGATCAGAAATTCGACATTGCCCTCTGGCCCGGTAATCGGGCTTTCGACCGTTTCAACGGCCATCCAGCCATTCTGTTCCAGCCAGCCGCGCACCTCTTCGCACACGCGCGCATGGACCGCCGCATCGCGCACGACGCCCTTCTTGCCGACCTCGTGCCGCTCGGCTTCGAACTGCGGCTTGATCAGCGCGACCATGCGCGCCCCGGCTTTGGCAAAGCCCATCGGCACCGGCAGCACCTTGGACAGCGCGATGAAGCTCGCGTCGCAGACGATCAGGTCGACGGGTTCGGGGATATGCGCGGCGGTCAGGATGCGCGCGCTCGTCTGTTCGTGGACGACGACCCGGTCGTCCTGACGCAGCTTCCACGCCAGCTGGTTGGTCCCCGAATCGACGGCATAGACGCGCGCCGCGCCGCGGCTCAGCAGGACGTCGGTGAACCCGCCGGTCGACGACCCGACGTCGATCGCGACCGAACCCGTCGCGTCCCAGCCGAGGTGCGTCAGCGCATGGTCCAGCTTGATACCGCCGCGCGACACCCACGGATGGTCGCGGCCCTTGACGCTGATCTCGGCATCGTCGGCGACCTGCTGCCCCGCCTTGTCGATCTTGCGGTCGCCGATGAAAGCGAGCCCCGCAAGGATCAGCGCCTGCGCCCGCGTCCGGCTTTCGGCGAGGCCGCGATCGACGAGCAGCTGGTCGGCGCGTTGCTTGGCCATCAGCCGCCAGCCTGTTCGACGAGCAACCCGGGAGTCAGGATCTGCGGCAGGATCTCGGGTTTCGCCGCACCGGGCGCGTACCACAGGTACAGCGGCACGCTGTTGCGGCCATGCTCGGCCAGGGTGCGGGTGATCACCGGGTCGCCGTTGGTCCAGTCGCCCACCAGTGTGACGACGCCCGCCTTGCCGAACGCCTCCTGCACTGCCGCGCGGTTGATCGCGCCCGCCTCGTTCGCTTTGCACGACAGGCACCAGTCGGCGGTGAAATAGACGAACAACGGTTTGCCGGTCGCGCGCGCCTTGGCGAGGGCATCGGGTGTGAAGGTCGAGCCGCTTGCGATGGTCGTGCGTTCGGTGTCGGCAACTTCCGTGACGGTGCCGCCAAGGCCAACAACGAAGAGCAGCCCGGCCGCGATCAGCAGCCACGATCGTCGGTCGCCGCGCTGCATCGCGCCATAATGGGTGAGCAAAACGAGCGCCATGGCAACCGCCACGATCGGCCAGATCAGCTGCGATCCGCTGCCCAATTGCCGCCACAGCAGCCAGCCGAGCGCGATCGCCGTCAGCCCCATCGGCAGCGCCATCCATTTGCGGAACCGGTCCATCCACGGGCCGGGCTTGGGCAGCCGGTTGCGGAGCGCGGAGACAAAACCGACGGCCAGGAAGGGCAGGGCAAGGCCGAGACCGAGGCCGCCAAAAATCGGGAGTGCCGCCCACGCCGGGAGCACGAGCGTCGCCCCGAGAGCTGCACCGAGCAGCGGCCCGCTGCACGGCGTCGCGACAAACGCGGCAAGCGTACCGGTCCAGAATCCGCCCGCTGCACCGCCCTTGTCCGCCAGCGCCTGCCCGCCGCCGAACGACGGCAGCTCATAGGTGCCCAGCAGGTTGAGCGTGATCGCGAGCGCGAGGATCAGCAGCGCCAGCACGCTGACCGGATGTTGCAACTGGAACGCCCAGCCGATCTGCTCGCCCGCCGCGCGCAGCGCGAGCAGCGCGGCGCCGAGCAGCAGCGCGGTGACGACGGCGCCTGCGGTATAAGCGAGCGCCTCGACCTTGGCCGACCTTGCATCGCCGCCCGAGCGCGCGAGACTGAGCGCCTTCAAGCTGAGGATCGGGAACACGCACGGCATCAGGTTGAGGATGAGTCCGCCAAGAATGGCGCCGCCGAGCGCGGTCCAGAACAGCGCGGTGTCGATGCTGCTGCCTTCCGTGCGGATCGCTTTGCCGGCCGCCGGCACCGCGCCGGGTTCGAAGCGCACCGAAAGTCCGCGCCCGTCGCCGAGCTTGAGCAACGCCGCAATCGGCCCTTGCGCCTCGCCTTTGGTGCGGGTCTCGACGATGATCTGGTCGCCGTTGCGGCTGAAGCTTTGCCGCGCGGCATAGTCGACAAGATTCTGCGTTTCGACGAACAGATGCGGTGCATCGAGCGCGGCGCCTGCGGGCAAGGGGATGCCAAAGCGCGCCGTACCGCCGCGCCGCTCCCACGTGCCGCTGCGGTCGAGCGGTTGCGGCAGCAGCGCGCGCCAACCGTCGAAGCGCGCGCGCGCTGCGGCCGCAACCGAACCGTCGCCCGCCTTCAGCGCGACCGAAATCACCGCTTTTTCCGGCACGCACACCTTGTCGGTGCAGGCGAGCCAGTTCGCGACCCCCGACAGCGTCAGGTCGGCGCCCGGCGCGATGCGGTCGTCGATCCGGACGTCGGCGATCAGCGCATAGGGATGCTCGTAAACATGGTTCATCATGCCGAACAGGATCAGCGGTTCGGGAACCGGATAGCGGAACGGCGCCACCGTCACGCCTTCCGGCAAATTCCATTCGATCGACAGGCCGAATCCGGCATCGCCGCCATTGATCCAATAGCCGTGCCAGCCTTTGTCGGGGGTCATCGTGAGCGCCAACGCCGTCGTGCCGCCGGGTGCGGGCGCGGCGGATTCGGCGACCAGTTTCGGCTGGATATGCGTCGATTGCGCCCTGGCGGGGCCAGCCGCGAGCAGCGCGAAAGCCAGCAGCGCCAGCGCCGCGCGCCACAGGCTTGTCACAAAAACGTCCTTGCCGCGATCCATGCCGGTTCCGCTGTCATCCATCTCTCGAGGCTTGCCATATAGGCGGCTTTCGTCGAGAGGACAGCCCGCGCTGACACCCCTTCGCAACGGAGACGCCGCTCGTGATGCTGAACCACCTCAAAATCGCCCTGGCCGCCACCCTCTGCATTGGCGGCGCCAGCGCCGTCGTCGCGCAGAATTCGGCGCCGCCGGTGCAAAGGGTGACCGCGACAACGCCGCCGCCAAAGCTGATCGTGATGATCGCGGTCGACCAGTTTTCTGCCGATCTGTTTGCCGAATATCGCGGCAAGTTCACTGGCGGCCTTGCGCGGCTGGCGTCGGGCGTCGTTTTTCCGTCGGGCTATCAGGCGCACGGTGCGACCGAAACCTGCCCCGGTCATGCAACGATCCTGACCGGCAGCCATCCCGGTCGCGCGGGCATCGTCGCGAACAATTATTTCGACCTCTCGGTCGCGCGCGAAGACAAACGCATCTATTGCGCCGAGGATGAAAGCGTCGCGGGCACTGCATCGGGCGGCGGCAAATATGCGCCGTCGGTGAAGCATCTGCTCGCGCCGACGCTGGGCGACCTGATGAAGGCGCGCGATCCCGGCGCGCAGGTCGTTTCGGTTGCAGGCAAGGATCGCGCCGCGATCATGATGGGCGGGCGCCAGGCCGACGAGCTGATGTGGCTCGTTCCCGCCGGTCTCACCAGCTATCGCGGCACCACGCTGTCGCCAACCGCGACGCAGGCGGGCGCGGCGATTGCCGCCGCGATCGCGCAGCCGCGCCCGGCGATGACGCTGCCGGCGGATTGCGCAAATCATGACATCGCGATCCCGGTGAACGACAAGGGCGGCACGGTCGGCACCGGCCGCCTCGCCCGCGACGGCGGCGATTTCCGCCGCTTCATGGCGTCGCCCGAAGCCGACGGCGCGGTCCTCGCGACCGCTGCGGCGCTGCGCCAGGTGCGCAAAATGGGTGAGGGCAGCGGCACCGACCTGCTGATCGTCGGGCTGTCGGCGACCGACTATGTCGGCCATGGCGCGGGGACCGAGGGCAGCGAAATGTGCCTCCAGATGGCGGGGCTCGACCGCGAGCTCGGCGATTTCTTTGCCCGGCTCGACGCGACCGGGATCGACTATGCCGTCGCGCTGACCGCCGACCATGGCGGGCACGACATGCCCGAACGCAACCGCCAGAACGCCTGGCCTGCCGCGCAGCGTGTCGATCCGGCGCTCGATCCCGACAAGCTGGGCAAGGCGGTCGCCGAAAAGCTCGGCCTGCCGCAGCCGCTGCTTTATGGCGACGGCCCGTTCGGCGACATGTATCTGTCGAAAGCGCTGACCGCGGCGCAGCGCAAGACCGCGCTCACCGAAATCCTCGCGCGGCTGCGCGCGCATCCGCAGATCGAAGCGGTGGTGACCGCCGACGAACTGGCGAGCCGCCCGATGCCGAAGCAGGCGCCCGACACCTGGAGCCTGCACGACAAGCTGCGCGCGTCGTTCCACCCCGCTCGCTCGGGCGATTTCGTCGTGGTGCTGAAACCGCGCGTCACCCCGATTCCCGAATCGGGGCTTGGCTATGTTGCGACGCACGGATCGGTATGGGATTATGATCGGCGCGTGCCGATCCTGTTCTGGCGCAAGGGGCTGGCCGGGTTTGAACAGCCGAATGCGGTGATGACGGTCGATATCATGCCGACGCTCGCGGCGCTGATCGGGGTGCCGGTCGATGCGGGCCAGATCGACGGGCGCTGCCTCGACCTGTTGTCGGGTGCTGACAGCAGCTGTCGTTAAGGATCAGAAAAGAAACGACTATGAAGAAGGTTTTGCAGGACTTTTCCGACCGGCTGCTGTTGATCGGCTGCGGCAATATGGCAGGCGCGATGCTTGATCGCTGGCTCGCCGCGGGGCTCGATCCGGCGCAGGTCGCGATCGTCGATCCGCTCGCGGCGCCGCGCGTCGGCGTCGACCAGCATGCGTCGATCGGCGAATGGCAGGCCGCGGACGGCGCCGCCGACTGGATCATGCTGGGCATGAAGCCGCAGCAACTGGGCGATGTTGCTGAAGAGTTGGCGCCGCTGGTGAAGCAGGGCGTCCATCTGCTCTCGATCCTCGCCGGGGTATCGCTCGCCGATCTGGCAGCGCGTTTCCCCGACGCGGGCGCGCAGGTTCGCATCCTGCCCAATCTTGCGGCGCGCATCGGCGCCGGGGTGTCGGCGGTCGCAACCTTGGGCAACGCCGATGAACGGGCCATTGCGGCGCTGCTCGGCCCGCTGGGCCAGACGGTGACGCTGGCCGACGATTCGACGATGGATCTGGTCACCGCCTTTACCGGCAGCGGCCCGGCGTTCGTCTTTCGCCTGATCGAATCCTACGCAGCAGCGGGCGAACGGCTGGGCCTGTCGGCCGACGATGCGCTGGCGCTGGCCACCGCAACCTTTGGCGGCGCCGCCGCGCTGCTCGCCGACAGCGGCGAAAAACCCGGGGTGCTCACCGCGCAGGTCGCGAGCAAGGGCGGCACGACGCAGGCCGGGCTCGATGTGCTCGACAGCGACGGGCAACTCGCCGCGCTGCTCACCAATGTGTTGCGTGCGGCGCGCGATCGCGGGCGCGAGCTGGCGGATATTGCGCGCGGCGAAGGCTAAGCCGGATCGCGCCCCAACGCCGCAATGCGTTTGCGGTCGCGTACCGGGACGAGGGCCTCGCTGACGTGCCAGAATCCGGTCACCGCCTGTTGCCCGGCATGGGTATAGGCGCGGCTCATCGTGTCGCGCAGCAGCGCAAAGATCGCGGCTTCGATCGTGCGGCCGGTCTCGGTCAGGCGCAGTTCCTTTTGCCGCCGGTCGCGATTGCCCGGCCGCGTTGTCAGCATGTCGCGCGCTTCAAGCTCTTTCACGACCCGCCCCAGCGACTGTTTGGTGATGCCCAGCAGCGCGAGCAGGTCCGATATCGTTAGGCCGGGTTGCCGCGCGATGAAATAGAGTGCGCGGTAATGCGCGCGGCCCAGTTCCTGGTCGGCGAGCTGCGCGTCGATCGAGCGCCACAGCGAGGCGTGGGCGAAAAACAGAAATTCGATGCCGCGACGCACTTCGTCTTCGCGCAAGAAAAGAGCAGATGCAGCGGGGACTTGTGAAAGAAAATTTTCCTCGGCCATGGTGACTATCGTTGCGCGCCGCGCCGGTCTTTGGCAAGAGGCGCGCACCATTGACCGCTCAGCCACAGGTGTTTTCGCATGTCCGCTCCCGCATTTACCCATCTGCCGCACCCCAATCGCGTTGCGGACGATGTACGGGCGGCGGCGATTGCCGATCCGGTGTTCGGGCGCGTCTTTACCGATCATATGGTGTCGATCCGCTACACCGAGGGCAAGGGTTGGCACGACGCGCAGGTGATGCCGCGCGGCCCGCTGACGCTCGATCCCGCGACCGCGGTGCTCCATTATGCGCAGGAGATTTTCGAGGGGCTGAAGGCGTACCGGCTCGACGACGGGTCGATGGCGCTGTTCCGGGTCGAGGCCAATTCGGCGCGCTTCAACGCCAGCGCCCGGCGCATGGCGATGGCCGAAATGCCCGAGGAATTGTTCATCGCCGCGGTCAAGGAAGCCGTCGCCGCCGACGCCGCCTGGTTCCCGCCGGTCGATGGCGGCGCGCTGTACCTGCGCCCCTTCATGTTCGCGAGCGAGGTGTTCCTGGGGGTGAAGCCCGCGGCCGAATATCAGTTCCTCGTCATCACTTCGCCGGTCGGCAATTATTTCAAATCGGGCGCGCCGGCGATTTCGCTGTGGGTGTCGGAAGATTACACGCGCGCCGCGCCCGGCGGCACCGGCGCCGCCAAATGCGGCGGCAATTATGCCTCCAGCCTGATCGCGCAGCGCGAAGCCATTTCGAAGGGGCACGATCAGGTCGTTTTCCTCGACGCCGCCGAACATCGCTGGATCGAAGAGCTGGGCGGCATGAACATGTTCTTCGTGTTCGACGACGGCAGTATCGTCACGCCGCCGCTGACCGGCACGATCCTGCCCGGCATCACCCGCGACGCGATCATCACGCTGGCGCGCGGCGCCGGGCTGACGGTGCGCGAAGAACCCTATGCGATCGACCAGTGGCAGGCCGATGCGGAGAGCGGCCGCCTGACCGAAAGCTTTGCCTGCGGCACCGCCGCGGTGGTGACCCCGGTGGGCAAGGTGACGCGCGGCGACACCAGCTTTACCATCGGCGCCGGTGGTCCCGGGCAGGTGACCGGGATGCTCAAGGACAAGCTCGTCGATATCCAGCGCGGCCGCGCCGCCGATCCGCACGGCTGGGTGACCCGGCTCTAAGGGCTGCCTTGCAATAGGCGACGACGCGTTATAGAGCGCGCCTCGCACCGGCCCGTTGGGGCGTCGCCAAGTGGTAAGGCAGCGGCTTTTGATGCCGCCATTCGCAGGTTCGAATCCTGCCGCCCCAGCCAGCCGGTGCTGTGCCTCAGCCAAGGGACGGAAAACCCCAGTTTTCTCCCTAAGCTGAGCAAGGCCGACCATCGCAGTGGCATCAGTTGCTACCAGTGGGTGGAGCCAGTGCCTGATGCCAGCAATCGAAAATGTAAACCGCCGCGGGGCTACCTATTGGTGGCGTCGCCGGGTGCGCTTCGTTGGACGGCTTCCCCGTCCTATAACCATAGTAACAACGGTCAGCCTTCTGACGAAGGACCAGTCGGTCGCGCGACGGCGCGCGGCCGCGATGACCGGTCGAAGCGAGGTTGTACGAATGAGCCTATACGAACGGATCGAGCGAGAAGGTCTGACCAGCGAACAGGTCGATTACCTCTTTCGAGAGGAGATGGTGCGGTATCGCAATATGCTGGCGCATCAGTTGGCGGCGATCGAGAAGGATGGGGAAGGCGATGTCACAGCTCGCTTTCACCAGATGCTCGCGATCTACGCAGCGTTCAACGGCGACTTCATCTCAAATGGCTTCGACGACTATATGGGCATCAATTACATCGGGTCGTTCGACAAGCGCTTTCCGTCGCTGGACGACGAGGGCCGGGCCAATCTTTATGCCATGCTTTCCCAAGCCGGCGATGTTCCCGGCAATTTGCTGAACGAGGCAAAGGCCTTGCTGGAGCGACTTGGGATCGAGCCAGCGGCTGACCGCATCGAAATTGCCCGGCAGGTCATGTGTGCCGCACGTTTGACGGCGGCGGCAACCTACGACAACCCCGAAGTTCGCGCGATCGAACACAGCTTGGCGCTGATGAATGCGCTCGGGCGAGCGCCTCTGCAGAATTCGATGCCTCCCCCGATCTCCGCCCCTGCGCCTCCGAATGCGTGGAACGCCAGCACCATTGTGTCTGCGCCAACGCCGACATTCCGCGATGCGCAGACCTGTTATGCCGCCCTTAGCCCGGTGCAGGTGGTAGAGAAATATATGGAGTTGAAACCAAAGGCGCGCGGACGGGACGATGCGCCGGTCCTGGCCGAGGCTACGAACCCCAAAAAGCGCAAGTCGCAGCCGAAGGTCTGGGGTGCCAGCCAGAAGCGCCAGTTCAAAGCCGCGCCCTTTCTTTTCGGCAAGTCGAACAATGGCAAGGCCATGGCAGCAACAAGCCAAGAAGACCTCAATCGGTTTTACGACCTGTTGAACCGGTTACCGTCGTCGCATCATAAGTCGCCCCGTCATGAAGATATGTCATTGGAGGACATTTGCAGCGAGGCGCTCGATCGTCTTGCGGAAGCAGAGGAGCACGGTGAAGAAGTTTCGATCACGATCGGACTCGACGTAGGCACAATCAACCGCCATTTCGCTAACCTCAAGAGATTGTGCGCGTGGCTGGCGACAAAGACGCCCATGCTGCCGCTTGATTTCTCAGATTTCATCCTCGAGGAGGATGACATGGACGAGCGCAACGAGCGCGACCCCTATACGATTGCGCAGGGCGAGGAATTGTTTCGTCTCGGCATCTGGACCGGCGGTGCGGGCGTGGATTTGCCTCAGCGTTTGTCCGTGACGCCGGGAGGCTCGATTTGGCACGACGCGGCCTATTGGGTCATGCCGCTGGTTTGGTATTCAGGCATGCGGCGCGAGGAAGCTTGCAAGCTTTTGGTCGATGATATCGGCGACGAGGACGGTATCTTTTTTGTGAATATTAGGAAGACTTCTGCAGGCGGCGTCAAGAACGCGACCAGCGTCCGTAAGATTCCGCTTTGCGACGAGCTGCGTCGCTTGGGCTTCCTGCATTATGTCGAAGCCATGAAGGAAGCTGGTGAGCAGTACCTCTTTCCGGAAATCCAGCCCGGTCGCATAGGGCGTGCGCTGGGCGATGTTTTTTTCAAGAATGTATGGCTTCACATTAAGTCACGTCTGACGCTCATTAAGCCGGGACAGGCGGTCCACAGCGGTCGGCATATGGTCAGTACTGAACTGAAGATGCTGCAGACGTTCGAAGAATTTCGGTCTGACCTCCTCGGTCAGAAGACTGGCGGGGAGAATGCCAGTCGATATGCGAGCGCCACCCGCGTCCAAATCTTGTTTGATATTGTAAACCAGATTCCCAAGGTGACGGCCCATCTGCCAGATGCCTTAGAAATCCGGTTGCTACCCGTTAGCATGCGTGGCGCTCGGCCAATTCGCAAGAGCGCCGGGCGCCGCAAGCGCGGTTGACACCACGTCCGACTAAATATCCAATAGTCATTGAGTGGCGAAGCGATCGTTACCGGCCGCTATGCGCCCGATGTCGGTCATTCAGGCCTCAATCATCCTGGGCCCGAAAGCGGTCATTCGATTGAGATACGGACCGCGGCTGCTTCGCGCACAATCCCAGCCGCTCGCAGATCACAGGAGCCTCACCGCAAGCTGCCATTCGGCATCCGGCGCATCCGACCTTGAGAACTCGTAAAGCTGGTGTCGCCGCGCCATAAATTTGGAATGGGAACGCAATCCGCATTCACGTTTGTCGCGACGTAGCTAGTCGATCGTCATAATCTCGCCGCTTGCCAGAGTTCGAAGCGGGAGCGACGGCAGCGATGGCTCCGAGATTTCCATGACGCCGGTCGCGCCTAGGATTGAACTGAGCTCGTCGTGGAAGCCGAACATCTCGAGGTTGCTCTTTCCTTCAAATACCGATGCTGAGAAGGGCCCGTCGATTCCATACCAAGCCTCAAGCCAGGAAATTAGCGGGGTGAGGGGTTGGTCGAGGTGCCTTAGAAGGATCAGGTCCTTGTTGAGTTCGCCGAAGCTTCGATCCAGATGGTCGACCAGCTCAAAAAAATAGATTGTCTGATCCGCAAGCTTCACTGGGCTCGAGTTTGGCGATGCACGACGCCAGTGGACCAGATGATAGTAGTCCAGATGAGGATTGAAGGAGATACTCAAAACGTCCGTGTAAGGGCCAAAGCGCCCGCCCAAATCAGTTTCTTCGAAGCTCGCGTAGACCTCAATTTGCGTGTGCGGGACGAGGGTGAGCGTGAAGAAACGATTGTCATGGGCATCCTCGCGGCCATTGCTACGCAGGTACTCTACAAATCTTCGCCCATTGAGCGTGAGAGGTGCGAGGAACGTCGGGAATTCCAGTTTTGCATACAACGAATGATTGATGTCCGTTCCATCAAGGAGCGCTAGATGATGGCGCATCAGCACATCGATATAGCGAGTGAAGAACGGATAGAGGTCGCTTCTCGAAAAGCTGTAGCGCACGACAATGTCTTCGCGAGCCGCGCTGACCGCTTTCCTGAAGAGATCGGCGAGCAAGCTCGAATGAAACTGCAGTTTGCTACAGAGGCCCCAAAGCCCCCCAGTAAAGAGATCGAGCCCCGTGACCGTGACACGTCCGCTACCGATACCATCCGTGTGCGAGATTGCTTCGAGCTCAGCACGCACAGCCATAAATTTCGCGTCGTCGTAGCTCGTCAAATCAAAAAGGCTGGTTAGATATTGGTAGAATGCGTCGTTGATCTGATTGGACTTTAAGAAAGCGATATGGGCTGGACCGAGGGGATCGGCCGCCCGTTGTTGAATATGCTTCGTGACATCGACCCAATAGACGCTGCGATCCGCAGGGTCGTGGACAAACAAAATTAGCGGAATTGATAACTGTCCCCAGTACGTCAAATCATCCGCGTCGGGATAAAATCGGAACCCTGAAGCCGTTTCAGATCTGATATAGCTGCGACCGGATTTCACCTGGGCACCGACCAACTTACCCGAAGGAAACTCGCCAATACAAACCTCAATGGTTCCATCTACACCGACATCTTCCTGATAGAGGTCCCGCCAAATCAAATCGAGCGCATTGCATGCGTCATCAACGGCATTGACCCCAGCACGCTCTGTCCTCGCGTTTCTCGACCGCTTACGCGTCACTGCCCATACCCCTGCTGCGTCACTCATCATTTCCGCGCGACGGTGAATGTATTCGATGCATCGGCGCCAGTACCTGAAAGGGCAACCTATCTTAGTCGGACCGAGTTGGTCATTCTGACTCAGGCATTAACTTGCTCGTTGCACCAGATTGATCTCAAGGCAGAGCTAAAGATTGATCGGATAGATCCAAGAGCGCCCCACTCCTTTCGACGTCTCGCGATCATACAATTTGGCGTTTGGATAGATCATGCTTGCCGACTTGTCTGAAAGGTGGCGGAGATAAAAAAGGCCGAAACCCACTGCTTGAGGTTTTGTCGCCAACGGGGTGAGGTAGATGTTGGTAATTGCCCTGTGCGCGTTTACGGCCAAAACTGCGGAACGAAGCGATGCAGCAATGACGAAGGGATCATTGGCGCTGCTGAAGTACACCTCATCGCCCACCCGAGACAGTTCAGAGCGAACCCGGTGAAGCCTTAGTATGCTTTCGTGATACATATCCGCGCTCAGCGATGGAAAGGAATGCAACTGCAGTGTTCGTGCCGCTTCCTTCGCCTGAAGCGCGTGTGAGATCAGTTGATGATCGTACCCGACGCCGAGGACCAACACATCTCCGCCCATATCGTTTTCGTGAGCGCCAATGTAGCCCGCGACCGATCGGACTTGGACATCCTCGCCAATCGAAAACTGCGTTTCGGCACGCCGCTTATAGTGCTCTGGCTCGGTGTAGAGCAGGTCGAAGGTACGGCAACCAAGGTCCTTGAGATATGCCATAAGAAACATGATCTGCGGACGCATCATTCCAGTTATATCAACGCACAATCGCTGACCTTTTTCGAACCCGGAGCGTCGCAATCCATCTGTCACGACCTGATCTTCGGAGCCGTCTGATAGGCATATGGGGTTGCTAAGATGATCTACTTCCCCGCTTCCGTAGGCGTACTCCGGCAAAACCCACCAAGCACGCCTTTGCGCGGGAACGGTGTCAAAAACTCGCTGGACTCGTTCGCTGTCGTTGTAGGCGGAAACGAACAAATCCCACGGCTCTCCAGGATAACTCTGGAGTGGCATCTTCGCATCCATCAAAGATTCTATGTCGACCAGCATGCTCAGAATAATTCCTCGCTCGCTTCCCCGGGTGGACTAACAATCCGCGAGACCCTGCGTTTGAAAAGCGCGGGAAGATTTATCCGCAGGTCCGGGTCAAGAATTGCATTCGCTAACTCGGTCGATAGCTCGGTCGAGCCGCGCCTATGTTCGGAGACTTCCCATTTAGGTGCCAACATTGGCGCAAGCTGGAATTTTTCGTCAACGCGACGGCTATTCTTGTTCGGACGCCCTTCCGGCAATCGGATCAAATATGACCAATTCTCGGCAATTTGTAGGACCTTACGGCTCTTGTCGGTGAGCTCGTCAAACCTCAAACTGAACGTGCACAGGTCGCACTCAGAGGGAGAATGCCCAAAACGAATCGTTCGGAATAGTATCGCAATTCCTTCAACGGCTTCCCGCACCCTCATGCCGTCGCTGCCGGGCTGAGCGTCTTCCCAGAACCAAGACGCACCATCTCGAACACCGTCAGTTTGCGACCTGATTGAAATGACGCCGTCGGAAAACGGCCTCTCGCCTGCGAACTGTGCTCTGCGATAAACATGTTTCAGATTTGTCAGGAGATTTCGTGGACTGCCCTGTGAGAGCGTTACGAGCGTCTCGAAGCCAGTATATGGCACCCGGCGACGGAAATCGTAGTAGAGTTGCGCCAAAATGTCTGAACCCCAGTGGGAGATGAAGTCCTTAAGATCCTTTCCAACTGCTCGATCACCTTCTGACAGCGCACGAGCTTGAACTCCAATATCCTTCGCTAACGCAACCGCCTCAGAAGCGTCCTTTGGCCACCTCTTCCGGAATGCGAAAGAGGCCGCCTTCTCTAAAAATAGATGCTTGGGCACCGTCAGTGCATCTAGCACTGCTTCTATCTCATCCGCGGACAGGCCGCGAATCAGCTGCAAATCATCGCGTAGTCGCCGGTTGAGAGACCGCCTTCGATCAGAATCGCCACGTGGCATTAGATCGTGCTGGGCGGCCTCCCAAAAGTTTCTACCGTCTAGGTTCTCGAAGCACTCGTCGAGAGACTTATTGCCCTTGGTCTCAACCAAGGATCCGAAGGCCGCTAGTCGCTTTAGCACAAGTTTACGGACGAGAATTTCATACTCTTTAGGTTGCTCGCGCAAAAGTCGGTCGAGTTCCACTCTTTCATACTCGGCGTCACGCTTGATCGGCTCGCCAGATCCCATCGTTTCGTAGGTCTTTACGCCGTACAACCGAGCTCCTAGCTTAATTGTTGCGTTACCGGATCTATACCGGATCAGTGAGTTAAGGAATCTCTGCTGGTCCGCTGTAAAGTTTTCTATCTCATCTATGAGATAGACGAACAAAGTCTCGTCAAGCTCGGGAACTACGCGTGCTATTAGCGCAGGAATGCCGAACACGAGCCTTCCGGCGGAGAAGGTAATAGTAATCTCCGCTGGTTGACCCGTTTTGGAGCTGTTATTGACAGCGAAATCTATGCTTTTTCGCTGCTTGGTTATGTAAGTCAAAAACGACTCAAGACCATCAAACTCGGAGTCTACCGCGGTGTCGAATAAATCGGCGACGCCGCGGGCAAATGCCCCTTCGTCAATGGGCGCGCTTCTTTGCGCGCAGAAATCCCGCAAGATTTCTACGAGGCTGGTAGCCAGCCAGAGCTCGAAATACATGCTGAAGATCGGCGCCCAGAACTCCTCCGTTTGCCCCTTCCCGGAGAATTTGTCCGTGTTCAGACCGTCGGCACGAATATAAATCCCAAGATATCCGTCTTGCTCAATAGCCTTCAGGAGATCGTTGTCCCGACGGGCAGCCTGAACTGGCGCGGAGCAATATCGCATCAAGTGCGTCTTGCCGCTGCCCTTCCCACCGAGCAGCAGCATTGGCAGGCGTAAAGTAGGCTTCAGAATCCCGAGCAATCCTCCGGGCGCATTGGAAAAATCGACCCAATGCTCGGCGATCTCTGCATCGGAAAAATCGGACGCTCGGTTGAGATCGAATGGATTTTCATGGAGGCCAGGTTCGCGCATTTGATCTCTCAAAACTTCGGATAGCGGCGGAACGCCGGAGTCCACGCTTGGGCGCTCGTGCCTTCGGCCCAAACGATTGGTAGCGTGTTGTCAGGCGTATTGTGATGAAAACCCAGTAGTAACTGGCTGTCATCATACCCGGCTGGGTGGCGAGGGAGGAGCATCTTTCCGTACCAAAGCGCCATCTGGCGTAGGCTGGCGCCGTCAATGTGAGGAGGCGCTGCGTGCATGATCCGAGAATGCTCGGTTAAGCATCGATAGCTTTCGTCGAGCTCAAACACCGCACCGCAATTCGTGCCGAACTTGGTGTTTTCTCTGACATTTCTCAGGCCGTCGGCTGAGGCGAACATTGAAAGATAGTACAGCTTCGCTTTGGGTTTGAGCGAGAGAATATCCGCCAGAATGTTCTTCGAGTAATCAACCGCGGTTTTCCCAGAACCGCATACGTCATCGACAAAGACGTACCGATCGACCGTTGGCTGCGCGAGTGTCCGACGAGGAGATCCATCTGGCAGGATTTGATTTGCGAAAACCGCCGCGCTGTCCAAAAACAGCTTCTTGCTCAGACCATTTTCTTGGCGGAAATAGTATAGAAGGTGCACGCCGCTCTCTGAAGGGTTGCCAACGCCGAGAAACCGTGTGCGGACGAGCGCTTCAGAGACCTTTCTCCGGACCAGTGCTTCGTCCCTGGAGCCACCCAATTGGTTCCGGATTTCTTGCACCAGCGGAATCATGAATAGGTCGCGATAGATTGCTTGTAGCAACACTCGCGTCTCGATGCTCCCAATGTAGAGGAATTGCGACAGGAGAAAGAGTGCATGCAGTCGCTCGACCCGCTCATCGAGTCCGGAACGGCCGTCAAAGTTTCGTAGCCAAGCTTGTATCGCTGGCCATTCATTGCGGCCTTCCCAGGCACGCGATGATAGAACCGTCACGCGTTCCCGGAGAATATCCCATGTGTCTTCGGGCGTGCTCTCACCATCGCCAGGGAGGACCGAACGAAGCTCGTCGAGAACCGTCACGATCAGTCGTCCTTACTAAATACAATCACTTGCTCGGTAGCAATGACGCCGGCCGTTGCCGCACGGCGGGTCATCAAGCCTCGAGACTTAATGTCGTCAACTAAGGCGAGGGTCGTTGTCATGCCGAGGTCCTGCAATATTGTCTCAAGATAGGCAGAGGTTTGAAACTGGTGACCGCAAACAGTGTTGTCACCGATCACAAGGACTAACTTACCTCCAGGTCGTAGGACGCGCACAGATTCTCGGAGCGCATCACGCATTTCGTTCAAATAAGTGGCTGCAATAAGGGCTCTGGCCGGATTTATCTCTCTAATTCGGGCTAGTAGCGCGTCAGCAGCTGCGACATTAGTAGGCGTTACAATGTCGTGTTGCGCGCGAGCGAAGTGCTCCCGTCCGATCGTTGCCTCTTCGAGTGGCCGCAGCTGCCGGACCCCTGCCATGTCTAACCAGCCAAGGCTCAGGCTGGCGGCGCGAACATACTTTTGGGCGCCAGCATAAGGTGGCGAGGTAAGGATCATCCCTACCGACCCATCCTGAAGAGGGTCATCGCTCTCAGGGCAGCGTAGTGATCGCGCGTCCGTACCGCACAATTTCGCGGCCACGTCGCCGGCGTATAGCCGCTCAAGGTTGGCAAGCCGTTGGTCATTGGCCAGAAATTGCTGTTCAAACAGGCGCCAGACATCAGCCTTGGACTTGGGAATGTCGGTGTCGCGACGGCGTACTGGGACCGAAAAGCGTGGATCAGCTAAGCTTGCTTTGCGGAGCGCGGCAGAGAAGGTGACCAAAAGGACATCTCGAATTTCCGCGTGCTCAACACTAAGAATTGCTGCTCGAAGCCGGATCAGTTTGGAGATCGTCGCGGGTTCGAACCAGCGATCGAGATTTACGACGTCCGGGCGTCTACGGGCTCGAGATCTAGCATAAGAAGCTCTCACTTCGTGAAACGCACGGGTCAGAAGTGTTCGGTCCACTCTTCTTGTCTTCGTCGACGAAATAAATCGCGCGAGTGGGTTCGCATCAGCATAGAGAGCGGGGCGACCGGATAAGATAGTTTCTAACGCAACCGTACCCGTCCCGCCAAATGGATCGAGAATGACCTCGTCTATGCCAGCGAAGCTCGTGTTAGCTAAGAAGAAATGCGCGATTTGGGGCAGTAGCTTCGCCGGATAGGTGTGAATGTGGTGTGTTGCTCGCTCGCCCATACGAATCCAGGGAACAAGGTCGCGAAAAGACACAGCCAAAGGTTCGCCGGCTTCCTCATACCGGCGCATCAAGTTTGCCAAAATTTGACCGGTATCGACAGGGAAGGCACAGGGCTGCACCTCCCTTCGACGTGGATCAACATTCGGAATGTTCGCTTCGATCACTGCGCTGGGATCGTTCTCGACCACCTGTGCTCGTGCCGTCCCGGTAGCAACCGCTTCCATTAATCCCCCTGAGGCTCCGATGATGCGCGAGCCAATGCTTTCATCCAGTTGATGGCAGTTGCGGCTCGTTAAATCCAGCGAAGATGCGGCCGCCTCGAAGCGCGGAACGAGCGCCTAGCAGGCGTGCGATCGACAGATAATTTAGCAGTGGAGCAACGCTCAGTCGCCTCGCTGGCCTAGCACTGCTAATATGTGCGTGGAGGGACTTTATGCGATTTATTTCCGGCGGTATTGATCTTCCCGACGAACTATTGAATGCCCGCGACGCTGGGGAATTGTTGCTGTTTTGCGGCGCGGGTATCTCCCAGGCACAAGCTTGGCTTCCGAACTTTCCGGTGCTCGCACGAAATGTGCTGCAGAGCCTTGGCTCAGCGCTGGATAGTCCGGCGCGACGCCTCTTTGAGGCGAGCGGGAAGCTTGAGAAGATAAGTGGTCTTACCGGCCTCATTGCTACTGACCGAATTTTCGGGATGCTCGAACAGGAATTCCATCCAAGCGAAGTGCGCGAGGCGATGGCGGTCGCACTCAGACCTCCAACTGGATATGGACTTGGAGCACACCGGACAATTCTGGATCTCGCCCGCACGCGTGAGGGGGTGACACGCCTTGTCACAACAAATTTTGACCGGCTCTTCGAGGAGTGCGATGGCGGGCTCGCTTCACATTTTCCGCCGCGTCTTCCGGATCCGCGGCGCGACAAGGACTTCCGAGGCGTTGTCCATATTCATGGCATGGTTGATCAGACCTACAGCCGAACCTGCGATGACGAGATTGTGCTGTCGAGCGCCGACTTCGGGCGTGCCTATCTCGCTGACGGGTGGGCCACTCGATACATCCAGCTGTTACTAGAACGCTACAAGATTTTATTCATTGGCTATTCCGCAGACGATCCACCGGTTCAGTATCTGCTCGAGGCCCTCAACCAGTCGGGCACGCACACCGGGCGTATTTTTGCTTTTCAGGCTGGAGATTCGGCGCAGGCGGTAGCGCAGTGGGCCCACAAGGGAGTACTGCCTATCGCCTATAGCCCGGACAATGGGCACCGCGAGCTGTGGGAAACACTTGATGCGTGGGCTGAGCGTTCCCGGGACGTGGACGCATGGTACGAGCGACTTATCGTTGGCGCTAGCCGCGGTCCCGAAGTGCTTGACCCTGCTGAGCGCGGAAGGGTCGTGAATCTTGCAGCGACAGGCGCCAATGGCATAAAGCGGGATATCATTCCGGAGAGAATGTTCGAGAGGATGAACGATGGCATCGCGCATCTTGACAACTGAGCAGGCGATACGCGTCGCCGAGTTTCGACCCTCGCTCACGGGCGGTGCATATGGCCGCGTGTTTGAAGCCATCGGCCGCGAAGACTTTCAGCAAGAATTACTTGGTCTGTTCAACGACGTCTGCGGCGCTGATTCGGTTCATCTGTTCTGGATCCAGAGCGGCCGACCCGACATTGCTTGCGGCCAGAGCCTCGTCGGGGACGGGTCCGCCCACAGTCAGGCTCGCCACTATATGGAGGGCCGCTTGTGGCGCGACGATCGACAAATGTGCGAAGGCAGCGCCGTCCTGCAAGAGGAGCCCATGTTCTACCGTATGGATACACGCGACGCTCCGACGAGCGATTTGCGTGAATTCTATCGCAGCCAGAGCCTTCTCGAGCGCCTGATGATTTGCGGGTGGACGCCGATGGGCACCTTGGGATTTAGCGTGATGAGGGCAATGACACGCGATATTACGTCCGCAGAGAATCTGCAGGGTGTCGGTGCGGCTTTTTGCGAAATCTTTCCGATGCTTGCCAAGCATATGGAGATGGTCGGCCAGAGTCGGCGGCTGGTCGAATCCCTGACCACGCTGCCGCTCATCGAAGAATATCTGGCGGTGAGCGACGCGGGCCTGTCTCAGCGCGAGATTCATGTCGGAGCAAGGCTTCTTTATGGCCTGAGCGCAAGTTGCATCGCGAGTGATCTCGGCATTGGCACGGAAACCGTGAATACGCACCGCAAGCGCCTTTACGAGCGTCTACGTATCGGCTGTCATCATGAACTGCTGCTCTGGTATTTGCGACATTGCGGTCGCGTGGGCGCGGGCCGCACTATCCCAAATATTTTCGCGTTCTGATCTGTCCCCTAGCGAGGGGATTGCGGGTGCAGGTCGCTGATCGCACTTCTTCTCGAGCGGACACGGGAAGCCAGCCAAGCAGATGAGGAAACATACAGTTGGGAAAGACAACAGGCGCCGGGATGGCGCATTACGATCGCCTGTTCATCGGCGGCGAGTGGCAAGCGCCTCAGGACGGTGAACTGATCGAGTCTATCGACCCGTCCACGGCCGAACCCTGGGCGGAAGTTGCCCTCGGCGGACCGGCAGACATCGATCTCGCAGTGGCAGCTGCGCGAGATGCCTTCGCAGGTCCCTGGCGCAAAATGCCGGCTTGGGAGCGCGCCGGAATTCTCCGAAACCTCGCTGAACTCTATCGTGCTGAAGCTCCGCGCCTGGCGGAAATCGAAACGCGCGACTGCGGCCGAGCAATCCGCGAAACGCGCATGGACGTGGGCGCCCACTCGCAGTGGTATCATTGGTTTGCCTCGCTTGCCGACAAGAGCGAAGGCCGCACGATACCGATCGACGAAAGCGTGCATGCCTTCACCAGCAAGGTTCCGATCGGCGTCGTAGGAGCTGTAACGCCATGGAATGCACCCTTGCTTACCGCTTGCTGGAAAGTAGGCACCGCCTTGGCCGCCGGCTGCACCATAGTCCTCAAGCCGTCGGAGTTCACGGCGGCCACGTCGTTCGAGCTTGCCAGAATCGCCGAAGCCGCCGGCGTGCCTCGCGGAGTTATCAATGTCGTGCCAGGACGAGGCGCGAGCGCGGGCGCTCGGCTTGTGCGGCATCCAGAGGTTGCCAAAATCAGCTTCACAGGCTCGGGCGTCACGGCGCGTCGGATGCTGCTTGACGGCGCCGATACACTCAAGCGCTTCACCTTCGAGCTTGGCGGCAAGGCGGCGCACATCATCTTTGCCGATGCCGATCTCGAGGCCGCAATCAACGCGGCGACGTCGTCGGCCTGGGTCCATTGCGGGCAGGCTTGCGCTCTCGGTTCCCGTATTTTGGTCGAACGGCCGATCTATGACCGCGTCGTGGAGGCGTTCCGCGAGCGGGCGGGGCAGGTTCGCGTCGGGATGCCGCTGGACGACGCAACCCACATGGGGCCGCACGCGCATGAGCAGCAACTGATCAAGACCTTATCCTATGTTGACATCGGCCGCGCCGAGGGAGCGGAGTTGATTGCCGGCGGGCGCCGGATCGAAGGGGCTCTCGCACGCGGCTATTTTGTCGAGCCGACGGTCTTTGCCGGCGTGTCAAATGCGATGCGCGTGGCGCGTGAGGAGATATTCGGCCCGGTTGCAGCGCTCATTCCATTCGACGGCGAGGAAGAGGCAATCGCGATCGCCAACGATAGCGACTTCGGATTGACCGCGGGCCTTTGGACGCGCGATGTCGGCCGCGCCCTCCGCGTGTCGCAGCGGATCGAGGCCGGCATGGTATGGGTGAACGCCTATCGCTACATACGCTGGTCGACGCCCTACGGCGGCTTCAAATTGAGCGGCTGGGGTCGCGAGAATGGAACCGATGCTCTCGAAGCCTATCAGGAGACGCGGACCACAATCATGAGCGCAACGGGGGCGTTCGCAAATCCCTACGCGGCCTGATTTCGCAGGACTGCCTGTCCCCACGCTTGGGGACTGTGGACTGGCCTATGCTGGTGTAAGACGCTGCGGGAGGTTGCGTTTGCGTGCAGTGCGGGCGGATTGAGCAATTGAAGAGGAATGCCATGTCGACGACGATTATCGAGCAGCTCGCGGAGTTTTCCGCCGACACAAATTATGCGGAGCTTCCCGCCGAGGTTGTCGAAGATACCAAGCTGATTATCCTTGATTCCATTGGTTGTGCGCTCGCCTCGACCGAGCAACCGAAGGGCAAGGCCGGAATCGACTACGGCCGGCTGACCGGCGGAGGCACGGGCCCTGCAACCATTATCGGGACGGGTGACAAGGTTTCGGTGTTCGGGGCCGCCTTCGCGAACGGCGAACTCATCAATACGCTCGACATGGACGCGATCCTTCCGCCAGGCCATGTTTGCCCATATGTCCTGCCCGGTGCACTTGCGATGGCCGAGCAGGAGCGGGCGAACGGTAAAACGCTGATCGAGGCCGTGGCCCTAGCGCACGAGATGTCGTATCGCCTCGGCAAAGCCATGGATTATCTTCGCGATACCAAGGACGGCAAGGTCATGCCGCCCGAAATCTATGGTTACAGCAGCACGGTGTTCGGAGCGACCGCTGCGATCCTCAAGGTCAAAGGCGCAGATGCGAACAGGATAGCGCACGGCCTCGGTCTCGCAGGCTCCATCGCGCCGGTTCAGTCGCAGGCAGCCTGGTTCCAGCATGCGCCAAGCTCGACGATCAAATATCTCCAGGCCGGTATTCTGACGCAGGCCGCGTTCAACGCCGCCTTTATGTCCGAGCTCGGGCATCGCGGAGACCTTATACTGCTCGACGACCGACAATATGGATTCCCGCGGTTCATTGGCACAAAGCGCTGGGAGCCGGCACCGATCACCGAAGCGCTCGGTACGGAATGGCGTTTCCCTGCGGAGCAGGGCTACAAGCCTTATCCGCACTGCCGGATATTGCATGCGCTTGTCGATGCGATGACCGAAATCCTCGACACGCATGACATTCAGCCAGACGAAATTGAGCACATCAAAGCCTTTGTCGAAGGCTTCGTCGAACAGCCGGTCTGGCTCAACCGCGACGTTACCACCGCACATGATGCGCAGTTCAGCATCGCTCACGGGCTCGCCGTAGGAGCGCATCGGGTGAAGCCCGGCAAGGACTGGATGAACCCGGACCTGATTTTCGGCGAGTCTGTCATGAGCTTGATGGACCGCGTCACCCACGCGGTTCATCCCGACTATGTAAAGCTGCTCACCGGCAATGCGGCAAGCCGCCCGGCGATCATCGAGATCACCGCGCGCGGAACGACGTTCCGTGGCGAGCGTCGCTATCCGCGCGGCAGCAAGGCTCCCGAAGAAGGTGTCGCGTTGACGGTCGACGAAATCATCGAGAAATTCCGGCACAATGCTGACGGCGTCATACCCGCCGAACAGATCGAACGCCTGGTCGACGGGGTCATGACGCTGGAGCGATGCGACGACATTCCCGCACTCATGGCCGCAACCGCGCCGGTATCTAAGATTCAGGCCGCAGCCTGACCCGTTTTCAGATGGTAGCGGACGCCTTCATGACTTGGCGTCCGTCCGCGGCGAAGGCGGCGAACTCGATGTCGCCGTCGCCGCGCAGAACGAGGTGAAGGGGTTCCCCGGCAACGGCTGGAGACAATCCCCGGAAGTCGAACCTCCGCAGACCATTGTCGCCGAAGCGTCGGCGCGCGAGATCA
Source organism: Sphingopyxis sp. (assembly GCF_051861155.1). Classification (GTDB taxonomy): domain Bacteria; phylum Pseudomonadota; class Alphaproteobacteria; order Sphingomonadales; family Sphingomonadaceae; genus Sphingopyxis. Next base: position 324,270 of record NZ_JBHYDE010000005.1, read on the forward strand.
AGCAACAGGGTCGCAGTGAGCGGCCCTTGGACGACGAGTCCGCGGTATCGTTCCTCATCACGCGCATAGGCGAGATCGTAATGAATGCGATGGTTGTTGAAGGTGAGCGCCGAGTAGCGGAAGAGCAGGGCTTCCGAGGGGCTGAGCGTGCGATGAGTATTCCAGTCGGCAGGATCGAACCCGTCCGTACCTAGCGGTGGCGGACTTAAAGGCGCATCGGCCACAGCTGCGTCACGATAGACGATAGACTGCGTCTCTCGAACCTTCATGTCGCCCTCGCTAAGGGTCTCATGCGCGATCTCCACGAAAACGAGGCGGCCCGTGGCGCCTTTTTTCTCGGTGATCGAGGCTATTGAAGAGTGCCGCTCGATGAGGTCGCCAACCTTGAGAGGCGCCAGAAATTCGATTTTGCTGGAAGCCCACATGCGACGAGGAAGCGGAACGGGCGGCAAGAAAGCATCCGGCCCACTCAAACGCCGGGGATGCCCATCCCGCCCCAAGGCTGCAGTCGGAGCGTCGGGTGTACCGAGGCACCAATGAATACCCTGACCTGCGTCTGAACGAGCCGCGCTATGCCTCGCTGCCGAACATCATGAAGGCGAAGTCGAAGCCGCTCGATACCAAGACCCCCGCC